>JBOEGL010000006.1:0-100958 GCA_050633405.1 Cognatishimia sp.
CCGAAACTCGGCATTATGGATTGCCTCATGAGCCAAGGTGCCATAATAGCCCACCGCATCGTGAAACGTGGCAATCGGTGGCATGTGGATATGATCCTTTGCAGGGCTGTAATAGGCGCGCGGGTCATCGCTGGTGATAATTTCCGCGCCGGTTCGGTCAAAGAACGCCGCAAGCTCGGGATCCGCTTCTGTACCAAGGTCGCGCGGGGGCTCTGGCTTGACATAGTAGTCCTCCGGCAAGCCTTCGATTTGATCCGCATTGAATACGCGGTAGGCGCGCGCATATGGCAACTCTTCCTCAACGCCCAAATCATTTTCACGGGTGAATGTTCCGTATTTAACAACGGTCGCGGATGTTTCGCCTTTGCGGACCTGACCGCCCAACTCCTGCGCCTGCTTGTAGGTCATCCAGTGGCTGGACACATAGCCATGCTTGGCCGCCATGACCCAGAGCATCAGAACATTAGTCCCGCGATACTCATCGCCGTTGTGTCGGGTCGGCGGGGCAATGCCGGACGTGCTCCCGGTCCACGGCTTGCGCCATGGCGGCGCGCCTGCCTCGATCTCTGCAATAATGGTGTCGGTGACATGGGCATAAACATCAAATTTCGGTGCCATTTGTGGCCTCCTGTTCAAGGTTGCGCGGGTGAGGCTTGGTACCTTCCTTCCGCCGATGGGCTGCGCCTCGGCCATCTGATCTGACCGAATACGTATGTATTCGGCGGAACAGAGTGGGAGAGGGCAAAGCCCGACCCACGGCCCTGAACGGGCTGTCAATCGGCCACATTTGCGAAGAAAATGTCTGCGCCAAAATCAGACGCCAATTTGCCTCGCGAGGAATGGCTCGCTTGCGAGACAGGGGAAATTGGTGGCTGTTTTTGGGGATGGACTATGGTTGACCGACCCGGACAGGGATGTTGGGCGGACCAAATCAGAAGAAAGATGCCTGGATTGGGGTGAGCGGGCCAAAGGCCCGTTGAGCCCCGATGCAGTCTGTTGAATTCAGCTGCCCGCGCGCAGTAGCGCGGGTTCTAAAAGTATCGCAGTTGCTAACCTCCAATGAAAACACCGCATTTCTAGTGAGTTGGCTCGGAAATACTGCGCACGGCAAAAGGGGAACGAGCAACTGGGCATGATCGCGTCACAACGCGTTTGGTAGTTTTGCTCTCCGCCTTGCTCAACACTTGGATGACCGGCCCATCCGAAGGCGGCTTTGGGCAACCCCCGTTGTCCACTTGGTATTTTAAACACTTCGTTGCACCACGCTGGGAACTCAGGCATATTAACGTCAAAACAACGTACAATCAGCAAATTTAAAGTTATGAAGCGCACAAACAACGACAGCTCAGTCCTACGACAAGCAATCGGGGGAAGATTGGCTCAATTTCGCCAGCACTTGGGCATGTCACAGAAGGAATTATCAGAAAGTATCTGTATCGTTTGGCGCTCTTACCAGAACTATGAGTTGGGAATTCGAGAAGCCTCTGCACAAACCATGACAACGCTAGCATCTGTGCATGGGCTAAATTGCGATTGGTTACTCACCGGTCGTGGGCACATGCTATATGCGCAACCGGAAAATGCAGCCCGGCAGGCATTAAAACGGTTGATGACCCAAATAGACAAAGCTCAAATTGATGTCGAAAGTAACAAATTACCTGACCTACTTGCGCTAGTTATGGGAGCCGCATTCAGGAAAGATCCTTTCTCTGAGGATAATATCCAAGAACTTCTAAAACTTGTGGAGACGGCAAATGAAAGCCGGTAAAATCATTCTTATGGCGGGAATTTTCACCCATGCTGCTTGGCAACCTCATCAATGCCTCGGGGAATGACTAATGCTTGATGCACGAAGCAATATTGGTCGAGTGGTGAGCCTATTTTCTGGATGCGGAGGGTTGGACTATGGTTTCGCACAAGCTGGTTTCGATGTAACGGCTGCATTCGACAACGACGCGCACGCTGTTTCTTGCTACAACGTTAATCATCTCAGCACAGCTAAGCAGCTGAACATCCACGATAACTGGCAGATTCCTGCACCAGTTGATGTGGTCATAGCAGGCCCGCCTTGCCAAGGCTTTTCAACAGGCGGCGGCTACAAGGAAGATGACCCAAGAAACTCGCTCTTGCTCGCAACCTGCCGCCTTGTCGTAAAAAGTGGAGCAAAGTTGGCAGTAATTGAGAATGTGGCGGCTCTAACCAATAAGCGAAACAAAGAGTACCTCAAGCAAGCATTGGAAATCCTCTCAAACGGAGGCTACACACTTTCTGTTCAGGTATATTCAGCAACAGATTTTGGTGTGGCTCAGAGAAGAAAGAGAACACTCATTTTAGCACGAATTGGCAACGCTCCTTTTCAATCCATTTTGCCTCGCAAAACTGAGCAGCCAACTGTAGCAAGAGCGCTTCAGGAAATGACCGGTTCGCTTCAGTCACACAACCCAAAGCACCCCGAAGCCTGCAGCAAGCACGCAATAATTGCACGACATATCGGCATTGGACAAAAGCTCTGCAACGTCCGTGGGGGAGCTGCAAGCATCCCTACTTGGGAAATTCCTGAATGGTTCGGCAACACCACCACTCAGGAAAGAAAGATCCTTACCACTGTTCGAGCACTACGGCGTCGAAATAGAAAAAGAGATTTTGGGGACGCAGACCCCGTCTCACTTTCTGAGATTCAAATTGAAATGCCCGAGGTAACTCGGTCTGATCTTTTGTCGCTAATAGAGCGGAATTTCATGCGTAAGATTGAACAAGACTACGACCTGAAAGACACTTTCAATGGAAAGTACCGTAGATTGGATCCTAACGATGTATCGCCAACAGTTGACACCCGTTTTGGTGACATTCAGCTTTTCTTGCACCCATACGAAGATCGGGCGATAACGGTGAGAGAAGCAGCGCGGCTGCAAGGGTTTCCGGATAGCTTCACCTTCCCTGCACATGAAAAAGACGCCTTTAGATTGATTGGGAATGCCGTGCCGCCCCCAATGTCCGCACAAATTGCAAAAGCATGTCGGGAGTTATTACTTTGAGTAAACTAACCAGAATTCCCCAATCTTGGGACTATCCAGCAGAAGGTAGTCAGCTTCCGAACGAGTCCGTCTCCATGATCGAATTCTTGAGCAAGAAAGTTTTCAATGACTACGAACCTTCTCAATTCCATCCATTCCGCCTGAGACTTATTGACTGGTTGAACAATGTCGACACCGAAGAAGAGCAGCAACATTTACTCGCGTTACTTCTCAAAGTATTTTTCGTGGGTCGAAGAGAATTTGAAGCACTGTATCGAACGGTTTTTCACGGCAATCTCTTCAGATGGATGCTTGAGGTTGAGGACATAGATGTCTTCTCTGACGATCTGGAAACCCAAATTGTAGAAAGAATCAACAAAGCTTGGATTTGCCCAATTTCCGACAGCTTGCGAATTAACTCATTCCTGAAAGTTAATGGCTTGAAAAGCTTGGATAAGAGACCTGATTGGAGATCCTTGAAGCAGTTTGGTCAGATAGAAAAAATTCAAGAGTATGTTACCGCAAAAGGTATTCGAGACTTGGTTCTTTTAGAGGATTTTGTTGGATCAGGAACACAAGCAAAGGGAGCCGTCAAATTCGCAGCTGAGGCTCTGCCAGATACGCGTATTTTGTTGTGCCCTCTAATCGTATGCCCAAATGGTGACGAAGTGTTGAGCGACGTTGTGAAAACACTGGACAATGTAACATATGACCCAGCACTGCTTCTACCGCCTTCTGCGTTTCATTCTTTCGACAATGCTATTTCTGATGATGCTGATGCGACTGAGAAATTCTTATGTGACCTTAAACCAAAACTAGGAACGAAATCTGATAAATATATGTTCGGATTCAAGCAAACCGGAGCCAAAGTTGTAATGCACTCAAATTGCCCTAACAACTCTCTCCCAATTTTTCACCACGAGTCTCCGTCCTGGGTCCCGTTGTTCCCGAGGGTAAATAGACAATAATGAAAGCAAACCCATTCTTCGAACTGTATGTTGGTGACCGAATTAGCTCCAATGAATTTGTCACTATTTTCAGCCCGATGCTTGTGACGCATACCGAGCCGCTATTCATGCCTGGAAACATCGTTGTAACCGGTATTCAAGGATGTGGGAAAAGCATGCTGTTGAAATTGCTCAAGCCGCAGACTCGGATCGAGTACGAGCAGGCTAACCAACCATTTCCTGTACCCGAGGCATTGAGAAAATTTGTTTGTGGTTCAGTGAACCTAGCACACAGCAGTGTAATTGATTTCGGTTACAGGGATGCTATTGATGAGGACGTTCAGAAAACAGAACTCTTGTTCGCTGACTTTCTCAATTATCTTATATGCGACAGTATTTTGGAGAGCATTGAAGTCTATTTAGGGTCGTCTGAGAACATAAGAGACGAGATTGGGTTGAACTTCAATCAGGACCAAATGGATGGACTCGCCACAGAAATCTCTACGCACTCGGTTTGGGAAGGTTGGCTGAACGAATGCAACTCTATTCGCGACCTGCGACAACAGCTACAGCATCGTGCAAAATTGTATCGGCGTTTCGTTCATGGAAAAGACATTGAATTGTCCGATGATATGTTTGACACGGCAACACCGATTGGCGTTCCTCAAGTTGCACTGGCAGAGTTGCTACACTCAAGCGGAGCGTTGGACGCCAATACAAACATTTTTGTAGATATCGATCAATATGAAGAGCTTGGGAATATTTCGTCTCGTGACACACCCGGCCAATCTGTTGACTACCGCGCAGTAATCAACAAGGCACTGGCTTCACGAAATCCTGAGCTCTCATATCGCATTGGCACCAGAGGGTATTCTTGGCGAAGTCATGGTAAAATCCACGGCACAAATGGAAGCCTAGAGTTCATGAGAGATTACAAGTACATAGACTTGGATCAAATCCTCAAGAAAGATGAAGACGATAGTGCGCGATTAAACAATGTCTTTGATAGCTTTGCTAAGGACGTGTTTGTCAGAAGGCTTCGCTATGCACAATTCACCATCTCCGAAGAACAAGAGGTGGGACTTCTGGAAAAAGTGTACGGCTCTAACCTCACCCCAAGCCAAAAAGTCAATCAAGAGATGGGCCTCCGGGAACCTGAAAAATACGTTAGACTAGATCCAACTTGGTCGGATGAATCCAAAGGAGCATTGCTCCGCTTGGCCCAAAAGGACTTGCACAGCGCTAAACTTGGTGAGTTCTGGCTTAGACAGAAAGGGGATCGGGAAAGTCTGGATGTCCGAGACGAGCAACTGCCCTGGATGCGAAACTCCAATCGATGGTGGAGAAAAGAAAGAGCAAACGTACTAGCCGTGGTAGTTGCCTCCCAAAGTCGACAAAAATCCATCTGGGGTGGAGCCAAAGAGATACTTGAATTGTCGGGAGGAAGTATTCTTGTTTTCCTCGGTTTGAATCAGTTCATCTGGAGCACATGGTTGCAGAGAAACGACCGTCCCGAAGTTTCTCGCGCTGCCCCCCCCGATATCAGCATTGGTGTTCAATCAACTGCAATTCACAGAGCCAGTAACGCTTGGTTCGACATGATTTTCCAGCAATCTGGACGAAGTGCCGAAAGAGCAAGATTTGTTAAGAATGTCGGCGATGTTCTGCGCCACAAAATTTTATCAGATGATAATTTGAGCTACCCCGGGGCAAACGGTTTTTCAGTTCTAATTGAAGAGCTTGACAACTATGCGGGTGTCCGGGGGTTTCTTGAGCAACTAGCAGATTATGGTAACATGCTAATGTTAAGGCACACTACGAAAAACGCGGGTGCAGGCCAGCGTACCAAGTTTTATTTCCATCCTATTTTCTGCCCTATGCTGGGTCTCCCTTACGTGAGAACAAAAGAACCATACTATGCTCGCATTCGCGAGGTTGCCAATTGGATTTACAAGGCGGGGTATGACGTTCCTTTAGCACAGGCTCCTGACATACAACAAAAAGAATTGTTTTAAAACACATGCAGAGCTTCAAGTTTCGCCCATGGGGCCGACCATCATGGCTGCGTTCAAAGTACTCCGAAGATAAGTGGAGCTACATCGCGTGCCTTGGTACTGAAAAAAGAAGTGTAAAATCTGTTGCTCATTCCGCTACTGTTTCGGATGAGGTGTTTTTGATCCGTATCGATGATCCGCTTCTAGGACAAACTGATGAGCAAATGGATCGGAAAAAAGCTTACGATGAAAACCTAACTATCATAAACACTCTCTGCCCGGCGACTATCAACCAAATTAGAGAGCCCTTAAAGGCATCACTCGATACAATCCGTAAGATATGCGATAGGGCTGCGACAGCTTCAGAAAATGTTGTTCTAGATATAACGTCTTTGCCGAAGCGCTGGTTTTTCCCAATGGTTAGATTTTTGGTTCAAAATGTGGTGGTGAAAAATCTTCAAGTAATTTATACCAAAGGAGATATTCACGCAGAGACACTATCGGAGAATCCCGAAACCCTTCGTGTACTGCCAACGTTCATGTCAGAAGACGACCGTGGCGATCACGATTTTGCATTTGTTGGCGTTGGCTTTCACACCCACAGCATGATGCAATTGTTCGGCGATGACAAAGCCCAGTCACTTCAGTTGCTTTTCCCATTCCCACCGGGGCCCCCTGGCATCCACCGAAATTGGAAATTCGTCCAAGCAGTCGAAATGAAGGTCCATAAAGACGACAGTCTTTTGGAAGGATCCGATCCAATTAGTTACCTACACTTAGACTCAGTTGATGTTTCGCAAACTTTTGACGCAATAAAAATTGTGACTGAAGGAGGCGAGAAAACATCTGTAATGGCTCCATACGGTCCAAAGCCATTCTCGCTAGCGATGTGCCTGTTTGCTATCGCTTCAGAGCGAGCTGGAAAGGCTGACGTTCCTGTATATTATTCTCAGCCTCAGAAGTACGCTATCGACTACACAAGCGATGTAGCTGTCAGGCATAGTGCTTTAGATAGCTGGGCATACGCAGTGAAGAAAAATGGTAAGTACATCTATGAACTTTGACGGCGGCCCCGCTAGAGGCCGCCGTAACAATAAGTTCAAACCGCTACTCTCTCATGCAAGTAAACGTGCACAAGATGTCTGCCATGGTCATGGACCACAACGCCCGCGGCCAAGCCTCTAAGCTGGTTTCGCGGTCTGGAGATGATGATTTATGAGGAAATACCGGGTCGGTCAACCGTTCGCAGCAGATACCTTACTTTAGGTCTTGACAGAACTCTCAGCGGCAGTCCTGACCAACTACAACACTTAGGTAAACCTAATACATGAAACCGCAACCTTTGGTGTTAACATCAACAAAAGCTCATTTTTGATTTTTCTGGATAAAATCCTACTGATCTACCTGAACATCGTGCAATTTCTGCCAACAACGGTCAAACGCGCTGGGAGATTCGTCTTGGAGCCGCAAACTCAGAAATCATGGGATCGTTGTTCTGGTGACACAACCCATGCTCCTAACACTTATCTCCGAAATAGCTCAATATATTCTCTGAACACGAACAACCGGTTGCGGCGTTGTCCGGTGACTTCGACCAGGACGCCATGACTAACCATGTCAGATATCAACGCAGACGCGGTATTACCGGTGGTTCCGATGATTTCGGAGACCATATTCACATCCACAACCGGGCGCGCATAAAGGTGACGCATCAGTGCCTGCGCGTTGTCTTGTCGGCGCGCGCTGAAACGAGGCAACACATCCCGCTCGATCCGTTCCTTGATTGTCAAAATGGAGCGAAATACATCTGCTGACGCACGCGCAGTCTCTTCAACACCGTGAAGGAAGAACACCAGCCACTCGCGCAGGTGGTTACCCTGGCGTACGGCCATCAAGTGATCGACATACGCCGTCTTGTTGCGTTCAAAATAGTCCGACAGGTACAACGCGGGCCGCACCAGCAACCCCTCTGACGCCAGGTAGAGTGAAATTAGCAGCCGCCCCAGACGCCCGTTCCCATCCAAGAATGGGTGAATTGTTTCAAACTGATAATGCCCAATGGCGATCCGCACCAGCGGGTGCACAAACAGATTGTCAGCATGTAAGAAGGCTTCCAGATCACCCATCAGATCTGGAACGTGATCATGATGTGGCGGCACAAACACAGCATTTTTCAGACTGACCCCGATCCAGTTTTGACTGGTACGAAACTGTCCGGGCTGTTTCTGCTGACCACGTACACCCGACAGCAATATTTCATGCGTTTGTCGCAGCAATCGGTTCGACAAGGGCAGCTCGTCCAAAGCCTCAATCGCAAAATTGATCGCATGGATGTAGTTTTGCACCTCAGCCCAGTCGTCGCGTTCTTCGGGGTTCAGATCATCGGCATCCTTGAATGCATCTTCGATATTGGTTTGCGTACCTTCGATCCGGCTGGATTGCGTCGCCTCTTTCGCCACATACATACGAATGAAGAACTCAATATCGGGGATTAGCTGTGCAAAGGCGTTCAATTCTCCCAAGGCACGGTCAGCTCGCCCCAAGAGCTCTGACAGCTCGGGGTCGGCCACAACCCATTCACGACAAATGGTTTCTGGCAGAAAAGCCTGATATTCGTACTGATCCTCAAGTTGACCAGATTTGAAGTCCACAATGTCCATATCTCAAATACCACACCACTTTCTGCGTTATAGATAGCTTTATCTCAATTTCAGCGATTACCGCAACCACTATCTCAGAAACCGGGTTCGTTTCTGATATAACGGCATCCATATCTCAATATGGACGACAGGTTTCACGCCTGCAGTCCCGCCGCGCGTACCTGATCCGGCGTTACGGCTCTGTTTGCCAACAAATCTGCGACCTGATGGCGAGTGATGTGCTTGCACAATGGGTGACACCCGAGGATCCATTCCGCCAAACTCGCACGGCCTTTGGCAATGGCCACTCGCTCTTTCTCGCGGTCAGCCTGCATCCGATCAAGCCCCTTTTCCCAGCGTCGCATCTTGAACCAGTTGTCCGAGAAGCAGACCTTGCTGCGCGTGTAGCCCTCGGTCTCTTTCGCGTAGGCTTTGACTGCCTGCAGCAAGTCGTCGGGTGTCACACCGGCCTGCATAACCGCCGCGATCAGGCGCAGACTGGTTCGCCGGTCTCGGATCCTGTCCTCGGGATAGGCCGCCAGGATCTTCTCAGCTTCAAAATCTTCAACCGCCGCCGCCGCCTCGCGCCTGCGCGTAGGTGGTTTATGGATGGTTTTAGGATGGTTTGGGGTCCACCGTGAACCCCGTACCCCGTTCACCGTGGACCCCGTACCGGGTTCAGGCTGGACGGGGTTCACAGTGACCCCCGTCTCAATGTCCGGCTCAGCCGTGGGTTCAAGCGCGGCCACGCTGTCCAAAACGATGCGGTAAATGACAGTGTAGCCGTTCTTGCAGTGCCGACGTCCTGTTTCGATCAAAATACCTTCCCGCAGGAAATCGATGATGGTGCGCTTCACCGTGCTCTCGCTGAGTTCCGTGTGGCGCTGGATGGTCCCCTTTGAGCACCAGATGCCAGAGCCATCATCGCTCGCCTTGTCGGCCAGGAACATGATGATCTGCTTGCGCGCGGCGCTGCCAAAGCGGCGCTCGGCGCATTCATTTGCGATACGCCAGCTCATTGGACCACCTCGCCAGTCAGAGGCCACGAAAAAGCCGACTGAGCGTTTGCGATGCGGCCTTGGATCGTGCTAATGTGCTTCGAAAGCTGCCAGGCTTTTTCTATTTGGCCCCGGTTCACAGTTGCCGCTGTGACGGGGCCTTTTTCGTTTTGAAAGAGCGAATTCGTGTTTGAAACTTTCGTCTTTCGTTCCCGCTTTGTCGGGGGGTGTTTTGCACACCTAAGTATTTGTTTTAACTGAAACTCTTTTTGGATTGCAAATCCGTGTACACCGGTTCGATTCCGGTACTCGCCTCCAATAAAATCAATGACTTGCGTCTTCCCTTCTCTCCTTTACCGCCATTTTTGAAACAACCGTTAGAACTTTCACGTTTCGGACTTGCTTCTTACCATTTGAATTCTTGCCTCTTGAGCACGCTTCGCAAGCTCCCTCTGCCGGATCGGCCCGCCCTACTTTTTGAGCATCTCAACGCCGGAGTGACCGGTGACGGCTTTGACCATCTCATCATCGCATCCAGCCAAATAAAGCTCGATCGTCGCGTTTTTTCTGAGCCCATGGATTTTGTAGTATCTAAGAATCAACACCTCAAAATTCCGGTGTGCCCACTTCCTCGTGCATCATGACCGAGATACCGCGTGAACGCCGGATGAGCCGGAGACGGCACAGCGGATTTAAGTTGGGCTATTTTGGCGTCGTTTGACTTGGCGCTTAGGGCGTGCACACTGGCGTGGACATGTGGATTGATTGCGAAGCGAGTTCAGGCAAAATGATAATGGTACCTGCGTGAAGCCACAACATATTCAGACACTGGTCGCGATCGCCGAAGCCGGTAGTATTCGCCGCGCCGCCGAGATGATGGGAAAATCTCAGCCCGCGATCACCAAGGCTTTGCGCCAGATTGAAATAGATGTTGGCGCGGCATTGTTTCGTCGGTCTTCGCGTGGCGTGGCCCTGACCGATTTGGGCAAACGTGTGTTGGCCAGAGCCCGCACAATTGCCAATGAAATAGACCGGATGGATCAGGAGATACACCAGCTGCGGGGCGAAATGGTGGGTCAGGTCCATGTTAGCCTGTCGCCTTATGCTGCTATGGAAATATTCCCACAGGCCCTGCGTCAGTTCCGCCGGACATATCCAAATGTTCAGGTACGTGTTTCCGGCGGCCTTTTCGTCGACGCCCAATCGCAACTACGCGAAGGCGAGGTCGATATGTTGATCGGCCCTGAACCCGCCGCAACAGCGCAGGATATCGTAGTAGAGCGGTTGATTGATGCACCTACAGGATTGATTACCTCGATCAATTCGCCCTTTGCAGCGGCGACGTCGGTGCGTGATCTGGTGGATGCGCCCTGGATCATGATCGGTATGCCCATGGGCGGAGAGATTGCGTTTCATCAACCGTTTCAGCAGATCGGCGTGACGCCGCCCGAAGCAACCACCGTGTCGGAATCGATTTTCGGAACCCTGTCGCTGGTCGAAAATCTGGGGGCTGTTTCAATGTTCCCGCTGCGGCTATTGGGTTTGGGGAAACGCGGGTGGAAAATCACCCAGATCAACGTCCGCGAAACGATTGATTCCAACTATATCGCCCTAATGACCAAGGGCGGCGTGCCTTTGGTCCCCGCAACAGAGCACCTTGCGCTCCAGATCCGGAGGCGCGCTGAACAGGTCAAACGGCAATATAACCAAAAGTAATCGCGATCACTTAATAACATATACAGGTTATCGCTAAGTGCGCTAAGTTCAGGCGGTGCCATCAAGGCTTCCTGTCAAATTGATGCGCCATTTCGGTCGGCTTCACCTAATTAGGGCACAGGCGCGCAGATTCGCGTGCGCTTGTGAAGGAGACGTGTACGTCGATGCGAAAAAGCACATCCTGACAGGATTGGGGGGAAGTCCGGTAACGGTTTGCGTTTGGCCTGTGGTGATTGCAACAGGGGCGCTGCCGTTCCGCTAAGACAAAGGCCATAGTGCCTTGCTCGTTATTCCACCCAGCACGCGCAGAAAGCGGTTCGCCACCGCATGGAGGAGAGATAATGTCAGCGAATTCCAAGAATTCACCCGCAAGAGGCGGGCTCAGCCGCCGTCAGTTTGGCACTCAGGTAATGGGGGCCACAGCCGCCGGTCTGATCCTGCCGAACTTGTCAGCAACAGCGGCCCGCGCCGCGACGCCCAAAAAGGGCGGCATCCTGCGTCTTGCCGTTTCCGAAGGTCACACCAATGACTCGCTGAACCCTGCGCGCACGGGATCCGGCACCAAGGCGATACTGAGCTTTCAGTTCCGCAATGGGTTGGTAGAATTGGCGCCAAACGGAGAGCTGATCGGTGAACTGTCCGACAGCTGGGAAACCAGTGCAGACGCCAAAACCTGGACGTTTAAGGTCCGCAAGGGTGTAACTTTCCATAGCGGCAAAACGCTGGACGCTACCGATGTCGTCGAAAGCTATAACCACCACCGCCATCCCGATGCGAAATCACCGGGCAAGCGCATGTTTAGCACCGTTGCCGACCTGCAAGCACCGGATGCTGAAACCGTTGTCTTTACCTTGACCGAGGGCAACCTTGATTTCCCTTACATCTTGACCAGCAACTTCTTTCCGATTTGTCGCGCCAAAGCCGGCGGAGGCATCGAATGGGAAACCGGCGATGGCACCGGCCCCTATATCATGGAAGAATTCAAGCCCGGCGTGTCGGCGCGCACCCGCCGCAACCCGAATTACTGGAAAGAGGGTCGTGGTCACTTTGACGGGATCGACACCACCTATGTCACCGACCCAACAGCGCGGTTTAACGGGCTACGGACGGGATCGTTTGACTTGATCATGGATCCCGATCCCAAGACGCTGAACCTTGTAGAACGTATGCCGGGCGTGAACGTGCTGAGCGTAAAAGGCGCGCGCCATGCCGTAATGCCAATGCTGTCCGATATGGAACCGTTCGCAAACAACGACGTGCGCATGGCGCTGAAACTCGCCATTGACCGCGAACAGATGAACAATCAGATCTATGGCGGCAGTGCATCACTTGGCAACGACCAGCCGATCAACGAAAGCTATCGTTTCCACGCAACCAAAGACGAGTTGCCACAAACGATCTATGACCCGGACAAGGCGAAATTCCACCTGAAACAGGCAGGCATGTCAGACCTGACCGTGCCCTTGCATGTGTCCGAGACCGGGTTCCGGGGCGCTGTCGACGCTGCCGTGCTGTTCAAGGAAAGTGCGGCCCGCGCTGGCATCACGATCAACGTCGTTCAGGAACCCAAAGATGGCTATTGGGGCAATATCTGGCGCAAGAAGCCATTTGTTGCCAGCGGTTGGGGCGGCCTGCCGACTGAGGACCTGATGCTGACCCGTGTCTATTCCACCGGGGTGCCATGGAACGAGTCCCGCTTTAGCAACGCCCGTTTCGACGAGTTGCTCGTCAGCGCCAGAACTGAACGCGACACCACCAAACGCCGCGACATGTATGTTGAAATGCAACAGCTGATCGCGCACCAGGGTGGATCCGTCATTCCGTTGTTCTATGGCTTCTCGCACGCCATGAAAGAGAACGTGATGCACGACGAAACTGTCAGCAAATCGGGTCTATTTGACGGCTTCCGTGGTCCGGAACGCTGGTGGTTCGACAGCTAATCCTGCTGCACCCTGCAACAACGTCAAATCCGGCCCACGTGTCGGGCTGGGTTTGACTTCGCTCTTCCTCCCGCTTGTCCAAGGCTACCACACATGCTGTCTTTGCTTTTGAAACGCATAGGTTTGGGGTTTCTGACTCTGCTCGCCGTTTCACTAATCATCTTCCTCGGGATCGAGGCCCTGCCCGGTGACGCCGCAGAGTCGCTTTTGGGACAGGAAGCAGATCCGGAATCCCTAGCGGAACTGCGCGATGCCATGGGGCTGAACCAGCCGCTCGTGGTGCGCTATTTCAACTGGCTGACTGGGTTCCTGACGGGAGATCTGGGCACATCATTGACCACCGGCGCGCCGATCTTTGACACGATCGCCCCCCGCCTTTCCAATTCGTTGTTCCTTGCAAGCGTGACGGCCATGGTCGCGGTGCCGATGGCGCTGGTGCTGGGCATCCTTTCGGCGCTTTATCGCGACTCGATCTTTGACCGGCTGGTGTCGGTCTCGTCGCTGGCAATGATTTCCACACCCGAGTTCTTTCTGGGCTACCTCCTGATCCTGATCTTGGCGGTCAACGTCGGATTGTTTCCCAGCATGGCCAGCTTTTCTTCGGACGCGTCGTTCTTTGAACTGCTCTATGCCATCGCCCTGCCCTGCATGACACTTACGCTTGTCGTGATGGCGCAAATGATGCGCATGACACGGGCTGCGATCATCGGCATCATCCACAGTCCGTTCATCGAAATGGCTCACCTCAAAGGCCTAACAAACCGGCGGATCATTCTGTACCACGCACTGCCCAACGCAATGTCGCCCATTATCAATGTTGTTGCTCTGAACCTGGCCTATCTGGTTGTCGGCGTCGTAGTGGTCGAGGTGGTCTTTGTCTATCCGGGGCTGGGCCAGTTGCTGGTGGATAGCGTCGGATCCCGCGACATTCCCGTGGTTCAGGCCAGCTGTCTGGTGTTCTCCGGCACCTATGTCGCGCTCAACATTCTTGCTGATGTGCTGGCCATTATGGCCAATCCGCGCCTACGGCACCCGAATTAGAGGCAACCTGATATGGCTAGACAAAACAGACTATGGTCGCCCACGGCTGTCATTGGCATCACAATCGTCGCCGTGAACCTGATTGCGGCGATTTGCGCTCAGTGGATCGCGCCCTTTGGCGAAACCGAAGTCGTCGGCAACGTCTGGATGTCTCCGGACAGTACCCATTGGCTGGGGACCGACAATCTGGGGCGGGACGTGTTCAGCCGCGTCCTCTATGGCGCTCAGAATTCGATCACCATTGCGTTGGTGACAACTGCACTGGCGTTTTTTCTTGGCGTGACGGGCGGCTTTCTGGCCGCTGTGGCAGGCGGATGGGTCGACACGCTGATGGGGCGGGTTGTGGATTTGCTGATCTCGATCCCCGCCCTGATCTTTGCCTTTCTAGTGCTGACCATCCTCGGGACGGGGACAGCGGTCTTGATCATCGCCATCGCGGTCTTTGAATCGACACGTGTTTACCGTGTCGCCCGCGCTGTGGCGCTGGATGTCACGGTGATGGATTACGTCGAAGTTGCCAAGTTGCGTGGCGAAAATTTCCTATACGTAATGCGTCGCGAAGTCCTGCCAAACGTGACCACACCACTGCTGGTCGATTTCGGTCTGCGGTTCTGTTTTGTGTTTCTGTTCCTCAGCACGCTGTCCTTTCTGGGCCTTGGCGTGCAACCGCCAGCGGCGGACTGGGGATCCATGGTGCGTGACAATGCCGGCGGGATATCCTTTGGCATTCTGACCCCGATGTATCCTGCTGCCGCCATCGCCCTGTTGTCGATTGGCATCAACCTGATCCTCGACAGCTTTGCCCATGGCAAGAAGCCAGCGGACAGCAAAAGCATTGAGGTCACTCCTCCGCCAGCGGTACAGCCAACCGACAAGGCACCCGGCGACCTGCTTCAGATGCGCGGCCTGCGGATCGAGGCTGCGTCGGATGATGGCTGGAACGAGATCGTGCACGGTGTCGATCTTGACTTGAACCGTGGCGAGGTGATCGGTCTAATCGGTGAATCCGGTGCCGGGAAATCGACGATTGGCCTCGCCGCGATGGCCTATGCCCGTCATGGCTGCCGGATTTCCGGCGGCGAGATCTGGTTTGACGGTCAGGACCTGGCCAAAGCCTCCGCCGAAGACCTGCGCAAGCTGCGCGGGGTGCGCATATCTTATGTGGCGCAAAGCGCGGCAGCGTTCTTTGATCCCGCCCACAAGCTGGTCAACCAATATATCGAAACGCCCGTTCAACACTCGGTTTTGTCGGCGGAACAAGCGCGCTCGGATGCGATTGAGATCTTTGGCAAACTGCGGATGCCCGACCCCGAAGTCATCGGCACTAGGTATCCGCATCAGGTATCCGGCGGGCAGCTCCAGCGCGCGATGGTCGCCATGGCAATGTCCTGCAAACCGGACCTCATCATTTTTGACGAACCAACCACGGCGCTGGATGTCACCACCCAGATCGAAGTTCTGTCAGCCATTCGTGACGTGATCCGCGATTCCAACACAGCGGCGCTGTACATCACTCATGATCTCGCGGTTGTGGCACAGGTGGCAGATCGGATCATGGTTCTGCGTGACGGTGCGCTGGTCGAAGAAAACGCCACCAAACCTATTCTGGAAGCGCCACAGCAGGACTACACCCGCAAGCTGTTGTCCGTCCGCACACCGCAGGGCGAAGCCCGCGCGCGTTCAGGCGACGAGATGATCGTTCAGGCCAACAACATTTGTGTGAATTTCGGCGCGAAACAGGCACTCAAAAATGTCTCGATCGAAGCGCCCAAAGGATCAGCCGTTGCGATCATCGGTGAATCAGGCAGCGGCAAGACGACCTTGGCGCGCTGTATCGCAGGCATTCAGCACTATAGTGACGGTGATGTGATGTTTGACGGCAAACGCTTGGCCAACACCAGCAAGAAACGCACCAAAGAGCAGCTCCGCCGTGTGCAGATGATCTATCAAATGCCCGATACAGCACTGAACCCGCGCCAGACCATTCGCAAGATCATTGGCCGCCCGCTTGAGTTCTATCATGGCATCAAAGGCCAAGCTCAGACTGATCGCGTGATCGAACTACTTGAGCTGATCGGCATGGGCGCGGAATTCCTGAACCGCACACCTGACGAGCTATCCGGTGGTCAGAAACAGCGGATCTGCATCGCACGCGCACTTGCCGCAGAACCCGACGTACTGATCTGTGATGAGGCGACCTCAGCCCTTGATGCGATTGTGGCGGACGGCATCCTTCGCCTGCTCAAGAAATTGCAGGACGAATTGGGACTAACTTACCTGTTTATCACCCATGATTTCTCAGCGGTTGAGGTCATCGCAGACGAAGTCGTCGTGATGGCCAATGGCGAGGTTGTGGAACACGGCACCAAGTCCGATGTCCTGGAAGACCCGCAACAAGCCTATACCCAACAACTTTTGGCATCTGTCCCGAAAATGGACACCACCTGGTTGACCAAAACCATCGACGCGCGCGCCTCTGACACACAACGGGTTAGGTCGTTGTGATGTCTGACACCAACCAAGTTGCCCCCCACCCGAAGACAAAGAATTCCAAAAAAGGCCAATTGACATGATCGACTTCAATGCCCTGACCGACGAAGAAGCCAAACGTCGCCTCGAAGAGAACGACTTCCGAATTGGCACGCTTTTCAGAGCCTTGGACAAGGACGGCGACGGACGGTTGTCCCCGGAAGAGATCGACGCCGCGCCCGAAGTTTTGCGGGCCATGGCCAAAAACGGCAGTGGCAGTCTGACCGAAAACGAACTTGGCGGGCCAACCACAATTCCAGGCGTAATTCGGCGCAGCGGGATCGTACGGATGCTGGACTTTGACGGCGATCTGGTGGTCACAGCCGAAGACATCGCCGACGCTCCCAATCGGATCCGTATGTTGGACAGGGATGGAGACGGCTATGTCACTGCCGATGACGATATCCCAAAATCGGGCGACATCGAAGCATCGATGCCAATGGGAACTCCGTCCCAGGTCTTTCAGTTGCAGCATATGATGAATTATCGCGAGCCAGAGGACTTTGGTCCTCTGTTGCCGCGCGGACAGGCCGGGTTGCAGGATGGCTATACGTTGATTCAGGAATGCTGTGTCCGCTCGGACGTACAAAAGGCCAACGGTCTCTACCTGATCGACAATATGGGGCGGCGCGTGCACAAATGGCATATGGCCTATAATGCGCCAGAAGCGATCAGCGCCTATCTTTTGGAAAACGGCAATATCGTCCGCGCCAGTTGCAAGGAATTGCCCGAAGTGGCCGAATTGATGTTCCCGGTGGGCATCAATGGCACGCTGACCATCGAAGACGCGGACAGCAACATTCTTTGGGAATTCACGCACTTTGAAGAAGAGTTTGAGGCGCTACACCACGATTTCGAGGTCCTGCCCAACGGCAATATTCTTGCGATCTGCTGGGCGAATTGCACGCCCGAAAAGGCCCGAACCTTTGGCTGGCGCGATGGCAGTCAGAAAAGCCGGATCGTCTTTGATAAGCTCTATGAACTCAAACCCAATCTTGAAACCGGCGAAACCGAGATCGTTTGGGAATGGGACGTGCGCGACCATATTGTTCAGGATATGGACGCGGAAGGGGCGAACTATGGCTCTGTGGCCGACACCCCGAACAAAATCGACATCAACTTTGCCAAGCCAGATGAAATCCAGTTCAACGAAGGCCAACTGATCCATCTGAACGCGATCTCTTACAACCCCGATCTGGATTTGATACTGTTGTCTTCGCCAATTTTTGGCGAGGTTTGGGTCATCGACCATTCCACGACGACCCAAGAGGCCAGAACCGGTGCGGGCGGGCGGTACGGAAAAGGCGGCGACCTGCTGTTCCGCTGGGGCAACCCGGCGGCATATCAATCCGGCACCGCCGAAGATCAGGTTTTATTCTGGCAGCACGATGTGCAGTGGTTGCTCAGCGACGTGCCAAATCATGGTGGTCATATCCTCGTCTATAACAACGGCGGACGTCGGGGCGCGGATGGCAAGCCGGATCCGAACGAGGTATGTCAAGGCGTGGTGACCGGGGCTTATACCGATGTGCTAGAAGTGAAGCTTCCATTTGACAAAGATGGCGGCATCAATTCGACCGGCGAGGCAACGGTGCAATGGGGCTTTAACCAGGATGGCAGCAAAGGGGTCTATTCGCCCTTTATGAGCAGCGCACAGCGCCTCCCCAACGGAAATCTCAGCGTGCTACAGGGCTATAACAAGCGGATCCTTGAAGCGACCGACGCGGGCGAGATTATCCTAGACTATTATATGGGTGGACCGGGCCGGATCTTTAAAATCCGAAAATACCCACCGGACTACCCCGGCATTCAGAAACTTGCGCACCGGTTCAAGAAAAGCTGAGATCATTGTGACCGGCACCGCCGTTGGACAAGTCCAGAGGCGGCAATGCAACCACGCAAACCGGCCGGACAGACGACAATACTGACTAAAATGACCGCAAACACAACCAGAATACGCTAGCAATACATAAGCCACTCTTCGGCGCGAGATTATGGCCGCTCGGAAATTCAAGACAATCAACGGCTTATCCAGCTTCCTTGCTGGGCTTGGCGCTTCGTGCTTTCCTTCCGGGCCGATGGCTAGCTGGAGACCAGAACACCCCAATCAGGTTTTGCCAAAACCTAAGCCGACGGGATTGGTGCAGACCCTCCAGAGCTGATCGTTTTCTCAGCCCCTGAACCTGAAGCGTCGCCTCCTGCACCCGCCGGTGTAGTCCCCTTCCCTGAAATCCTCGCAGCCCTTGAAAGTAACGCGCATCGCTATGGCGGACACCCTGCCCTGCGTCGCGCCGGTCTAACTGTGTCTGAATGGCGTGCGCTTTTCCAAGCCAATACCGAGATCGAAAGCGCCTATCGCCCGAATGCGCGCAGTTCCGCAGGTGCGATTAGCCTGCGCTGTGGAATGCAGCGGCTGTGACCCGGCCTTTCTTAAGGTGATGGACACCGCGCAGCAGGAAACGCCCCCGACGCTAAATTGCAAGATCCATTCGGAGGACAGCTATGCTCCGTGATCCTTCGAATGATCTTGCCATGCTGCTGGACTGGCCGCGCCAAGAGCGTCCGATGGCCAGGGTTCTTCCCTATATCAGTCTTGTGAATGAAGTGACGATCCGCACGCCCGGCAACGCACTGTTCCAGAGCATCTGGATGTTAATACCGCTATGCTCTTCGTCGTTGTGTCGGGTCGGGTCGGGTCGGGTCGGGTCGGGTCGGCAGAGAAATTCCGGAGCGATTGGACATCAAAGTGAATCCCTCGCCAGTCCGGTTTTTTTTTGAAACGAATTAGTTTAGCAGATGGCTTCGAGCTGTCTGCGCACTTGCCCGCATGGCCTTGGCGAATAGCGTTACGTCAATTTCTGTTGCGATGAACGTAGCCCCAATATCGCGGCAGTCGCGCTGGAGTTCGGCGTCCATTGTCAAAATGCCGCCCGCTTTGCCAGATGAGACGATCTTGTTCATTGCGTCCAGCACCGCTTGCTTGACCTCGGGCGCAGAGGCCTGTCCGATATAGCCAAGATCCGCCGCAAGATCGGAGGGCCCAAGAAAGACGCCGTCAACGCCTTCAACAGCAAGAATATCGTCCAGCGCTGCCAGACCTGCGCGGCTTTCGATCTGGACGATCAGGCAGATCTCGTCCCGCGCGGTTGTAAGATAATCCGAGATCGCAGCAAAATCTGACGCGCGCGCCAAGGCTGAGCCAACGCCGCGCATCCCGTGCGGTGGATAGGTAACGGCGTCGACAAGGCTCTGGGCCTCTGCCCCGCTTTCCACCATCGGGATCAAGAGGTTTTGGGCACCTGCATCCAAAAGCTGTTTGATGTGCCAGGGTTCGCCCATCGGCGGGCGCACCATGGCATGGCTGTCCTTGGCGGCGATAACCTGCAATTGCGCGGTGATTGACCGTAGATCGTTGGGCGCGTGTTCGCCGTCGACCAGAACCCAGTCAAACCCAGCGCCCGCGCTGATTTCCGCGATATAAGGGTCTGCAAGACCAAGCCAGCAGCCCAGCTGCAGCTTTCCGGCTTTTAGCGCGTGTTTGAACAGGTTTTTGGGGGCTGGCATGACAAGTTCCTAAGCGAAAGATATGGCGACGTCGCCAAAGGTTCCGAAGTCGGCCGTGATTTTTGTGCCGGCCGGGCATTCAACAGGGCGAATAAAACTTCCAGACAGAATGATCTGACCGGGTTCGATGCTTTGGCCATAGCTGGCCATACGGCGGGCCAACCATACCACGCTTTCCACTGGATCATTCAAGACCCCAGCACCAAGACCTGTCTCTTCGACCTCACCGTTGCGCGAAGTGATCGCCCCAACCCAACGCAGATCAAACGCATCGACCGCATGGCGCTGCGGCCCTAGAACGACACCGGCGTTAGCTGCATTATCGGCGATTGTGTCAAAGACTTTGCGCGTCGCACCTGTTTCAGGATCAGCGCGCAGGATCCGCGTGTCGAGGATTTCAATCGAGGGTGCAACATAGTCTGTGGCCGCAATAACTTCGTCACGCGTCACGTCGGCCCCGCCGATGGCTGATTTCATGACAAACGCGATCTCGGCTTCGATCCGAGGTTGGATGAAGCGACCCGCGGGAACCGTGGAACCGTGATCAAACGTCATATCGTCAAACAGAATTCCGCTGTCGGGAATATCGATGTTTAACGCATATTGCATGGCTTTTGACGTCAGGCCGATTTTCCAACCGACCACCCTGCGGCCTGCTTCAGTCTTGGCGCGGTAGATGGCCTTTTGCACAGCATAGGCATCGTCCATCCCCATTTCAGGATGGCGCCGGGTCAACAGGCCGATTTGCGCGCGCTCATCTTCTGCGCGCAGCAGATCAGAGGCGGCCTTGGCGTGATCTTCGGGGGTCATACCGTTTCATCCGCCACGGTGTTGCGCAGGGTGCCGATGCCGTTGACTTCGACTTCGACCACGTCGCCGGGGACGAGGAATTGTGGCGGATCAAGGCGAGCCCCTGATCCGGTTGGTGTGCCGGTGACAATGATGTCGCCGGGCCGCAGTGTCATAAAGGTTGAGATATATTCGATCTCGCGCCGGATCGGGTGCATCATGCGCGACAAGACATCGTCTTGACGGACCTCGCCATTCACGCGGGTGATGATGCGGGCGTCGTCCAGCTGGGCGGCATCAGTAAAGGGCACCAACCATGGGCCAATCGCACCGGAGTTGTCCCAGTTCTTGCCTTGGGTGACATTGAATTTCGCGTGGCGAACCCAATCCCGAATGGTGCCCTCGTTGCACAGCGTCAGCGCCGCGATGTGATCATAGGCGTCGGCTTGCGTGATGCGGCGGCCTGATTTGCCGATGACGATGGCAACTTCGCCTTCGTAATCAAGCTGCGGGCTTTCTGGCGGGCGGATCAGCGGACGGTTATGTCCCGTAAAGCCGCTGGCAAAACGCGGAAACAGCGACATGAATTTCGGCTGTTCGCTGCCGTCTTTGTATTCGGCGTTGCGGTCCGGAAAATTCACGCCAACGCAAAGGATACGCGGCGCGTTGGGCAGGACCATTTCGTATTGAAAATCAATATGGGTGACGGGCTTGCCTTCTGCTGCCTGCGCCAATGCGTCAAGCCCACCGGCCTGTACGGCATCAAGCAGGGTTGGCCATTGTGGGAAGGCGTCGTTCAGCGCAATCATGCCGGCGTCAGTCGCCGCGCCATAGAATGTTTCGCCATTGGCGCTATAGGTTGAAAAGCGGGTCATTCGGCCTCCGATACGGGATCAATCCCGCCCATGCATATGTATTTGATCTCAAGAAAGTCATCAAGCCCGTGGCGCGACCCTTCGCGCCCCAACCCCGAGAGTTTGACGCCGCCAAACGGTGCTTCTGCCGTGGAAACCAGGCCGGTGTTGACCCCAACCATGCCAAAGTCCAATGCCTCAGACACCCTCCAGACGCGGGCGTGATCACGGCTGTAGAAATAGGAAGCTAAGCCGAATTCCGTGTCATTTGCGGCGGCGACGCCTTCGGCTTCTGTGTCAAAGCTGAACAGTGGTGCGACCGGACCAAAGGTTTCTTCCCGAGCCACGGCCATATCTGCTGTAACACCTGTCAGGATGGTAGGTTCAAAAAAGGTGCCACCAAGGTGGTGTGTCTTGCCGCCAAGGGTAACCTTGGCCCCTTTATCCGTCGCATCCTTGATGTGCTCAGTGACCTTGGCGACTGCAGCTTTGTCGATCAGCGGGCCAAAAATCACGCCCTCGTCAAAACCATTGCCGGTGGTCAAGCTGGCGATTTTGGCTGCCAGTTTTTCAGCAAACGCATCATAGACGCCGGACTGAACGTAAATTCGATTGGCGCAGACGCAAGTCTGACCGTTATTGCGAAATTTAGCGATCACCGCGCCGTCGACGGCGGCATCAAGATCAGCATCATTGAACACGATGAAAGGCGCGTTGCCGCCCAGCTCAAGCCCAAGCTTTTTGATCGTTGGCGCACATTGAGCATAGAGCTGTGTACCTATTTCAGTGGAGCCCGTGAACGTCAGTTTGCGCACGATCACGCTGTCGGTCATGGCCTGGCCGATCTCGCGGGCTGAACCGGTGATCACCGAGAACAGGCCAGCAGGCAGTCCAGCCTCTTCGCCTAGAACCGCCAAGGCAATGGCCGAAAAGGGCGTTTGGGATGCTGGTTTTAGTACCATGGCGCAGCCCGCAGCAAAGGCGGGGCCAGCCTTGCGTGTGATCATTGCATTTGGAAAGTTCCAGGGGGTGATTGCCGCGACGACGCCGATCGGTTGTTTGACAGATAGGATACGTTTGTCAGGCGCGTGCCCGGGTGTGATGTCACCATAGGCGCGGCGAGCCTCTTCGGCGAACCACTCGATAAAGGACGCCCCATAGGCGATTTCACCGGCTGCTTCGGCGAGGGGCTTGCCCTGTTCGGCGGTCAGGATGCGTGCCAGATCGTCCTGGTTTTCCATCATCAGTTCGAACCAACGGCGCAATACGGCGCTGCGATCTTTGGCAGTGCGGGCAGCCCAGGTGGCTTGAGCAGACTGAGCTGCGTGGATCGCATCTTCTGTCTCAACCGCCCCAAGCTTGGGGACATGGCCGATAACCTCACCTGTTGCGGGGTTGGTCACAGTGACTCCGGTGCCATTGGCTTCGATCCAACGCCCCGCGACCGGCACTGCCGAGCGAAGCAAGGCCGGGTTCTTTAATCCCAGATCCATCATGGTGCGATGATCGGGCTGGCTTTGATTTCAGAGTCTTTGACATCTACGCCCACGAACCTAGTGCCATGTTTGAACCAGGACTCCGGTGCCGGAGCACCCCAAAGCGTCTGGCGTTGCGGATCTTTCAGATCCCATTTGATCGGCTCCAGATCCGGATCGACAGTCTGGTAGTCGGAGCAATAGATTTCAATCCGGTGGCCATCAGGGTCAAGAATATACAAGAAGAAGGCGTTGGAGATGCCGTGCCGTCCGGGACCACGCTCAATATTGTCGACATAACCGGTGGTCGCCATCAGATCGAGCAGATCAATGATGTTCAATGGTGTTGGCACCCAAAAGGCGACGTGGTGCATGCGCGGGCCAGTGCCGTTGGTGAAGGCCATGTCATGCACGCCCCCTTTGCGGTGCATCCAGGCTGCCCAGAGTTTTTTACTGTCTTCGTCTTCCGTGTATTCCGTCACGCGGAAGCCGAAGTCAGAGTAGAACTCAACTGACGCATCAACATCATGGCTGAAACAGTTGAAGTGGTCGATCCGCAGCGGTTTGACACCGCGATACAGCGCGTATTTCTGGTGGATTGGCTCCAACCGGTCCATCTTGTGATAGAATTCCAGCGGGATGCCCATGTTATCAGATGTCAGCAATGTGCGGCCCTGATAGGGACGTTCAACCCATTCTGTGGGTCGGCCTTTGCTTTTGAAATAGGCTTCGGCCTTGTCCAAGTCCGCTTCATCAAAGGTTTTGAACCCCATGACTTCGACAGTTCCCGGCATGTTTGATTTCTGTAGGATCACACAGTGGTGGCCGCGTTCTTCCATGGCGCGCAGGTAGATGTGACTATCGCTTTCGTCCGTGACCTGAAGGCCTAGGATCTCGGTATAAAACGTTTTGGACGCCGCAAGATCCCTGACGTTCAGGCAAACGTGGCTCAGACGAATGGTATTGAAATCTGGGTATAGATTTGGTGCTGGTACAGGCATCAGAGCGCTCCTACTGAACAGGGAATATGACGTTGGTCTGGCCAGTGCCAGAAGACGGAAAATAATCAGTCACGACTTCGCATCTGGCATCGTATTTGTCCCACCCCAGCGCGCCGTAGAGCATTGCGGTGTCATGCATGGAGCCTTCGCCACAACAGAACTCGGCGTATTCGCCCAGCATCTTCAGAAACGTGTCATGCTCTGCGTTTTGCCACATCTCTAGAACACGCAAGTCCATCTGGCGATTGAATTCCGAGCTGATGGTGAAGGTGCCGTTGTTCGCGGCATAATCCTTGTTGGCCCAGATTTTGTGACTCAGGCTACCGCTCGCAACCAGCAGAACTTTTTCGTCACTGGCTTCAATTGCTTCGCGAATTGCTTCACCGACAACGCGGCTTTCGTCATGGCTGTGCGAGGTACACCACGCCCCAATCGAGACCACTTTCATCTCGTGTTCGCGGCTCATGAAACGCATTGGAACCAACGTCCCGTACTCCACCTCTAGGCTGTCGAGATGATGCGCCAGAGTGTAAACCCCCTTGTCCGAAGCAATCTTGGCGATGGCATCGCCCAATTCAGGATTGCCGACATATTTATACGGCAGGTTCTGAATGAATTGCGGAAACTCGTTGGAGGTAAAGAGCCCTTCGAAATGGTCATTGGCGTTGATATGAAAACCAGCGTTCAGCACCCAGTGGGTGTCACAAATGACAACGGTCGTTGCGCCCAATTCTTTTGCACGGCGCGCGATTTCGCGGTGGCCGTCGATTGCAGCCTGGCGTTTGCCTTTGATTGGACCTTCTTGCTCCGACATCAACATCGTCGGTACGTGGCTCATCTTGGCAGCGAGTACGAGTTCTCCCACAGTCAATCCTCCTCTAGGCGCCGAGGCGCGCGATCTTGTGTTGGCCGAGCGCAAAGCCGATGTGTTTTTGTTCCATGTAGAAATCAAACGACCAATCGCCGCCGTCACGACCGATGCCGCTGGCTTTGACGCCGCCAAAGGGGGTCGGAAGGTGCCGCACGTTTTCCGAGTTCACCCAGATCATTCCGGCTTCAAGTTTGTCGGTAAAGCGCAGCGCGCGGGTCAGGTCATTTGTCCAGACGTAGCCGGTGAGCCCGTAAGGGATGTCATTGGCGATCTGGAGTGCCTCGTCTTCCGTTGAGAACGGGATGGAGGTCAGGACCGGGCCAAAAATTTCTTCTTGAGCGATCCGCATTTGGTTGTTTGCACATGTAAAGAGCGTGGGTTTCACGAAATAGCCGGTGTCTCCAACTGTTTCGCCCCCGGCAGCAACGGTGGCCCCGTCCTGCTTGGCGATGTCAAAATAGCTGGTGACCTTGTCAAAGTGTTCCTGGGTCACAAGCGGGCCAACTTCAGTTGATGGATCCAGCGGGTGACCGACTTTGATGTTGTTGACACGCGCAATGAGTTTGGCTTCAAACTCCTCGCGGATCGTATCCTGAACAAGAAGACGCGAAGAGGACGTGCAGCGTTCGCCGTTGATCGAGTAGATCATAAAGATCACGGCATCCAAAGCGCGGTCCAGATCCGCGTCGTCAAAGACGATTACCGGGTTCTTACCGCCAAGCTCAAGGTGGTTGCGCTTTAGTGTGTCCGCGCCCTGTTTGGTGATCAGGCTGCCGGTGCGGCTTTCGCCCACAAAGGCAATCGCCTTGATCTTGGGGTGCTCGCACAGGGCTTTACCGGCGTCTTCGCCAAAGCCGTTGACCGTATTTAAAACACCAGGTGGCAGACCGGCTTCTTCGGCGATTTCAACCAGCAGACGCGCCGTCACGGGCGACGCTTCGGCAGGTTTGTGAACAACCGTACAGCCCGCCGCCAGCGCAGGCGCGATTTTCCAGGTGGACAGCATGAAAGGTGTGTTCCATGGCGTGATAACACCGACCGGACCAATTGGCACCCGCGTGGTCACATTCATGAGCGAGGGTGATTTCAGGTGCTGACCATCCCGGGCCTGCACGACTTGATCCGCAAAATAGCGGAAGTTTTCGGCACCGCGCAGAGCGGCTTTGGACATGAACTTATAGGCCTGCCCGGTGTCCCAGCATTCTGACAACGCGATCTCTTCGGCGCGCGCTTCGATGCCTTCGGCGATCCGGATCATGATCTTTTTGCGCTCAACCGCCGGCATGTCGCGCCACTCGGCAAAGGCGTCATATGCAGCGTTTGCCGCAACGTCGATATCGGCAGCCGTGCCGTGGGCCACATCACAGATGACGGATTTATCAACCGGAGAGGTATTTATGAATGTGCCATTTGCCCCAACTGTGTCCTGCCCCCCAATGCGGTTGCGGATGCCAGTCTCTCGGAAACGTGCCAGATAGCCGTCCAGTTTTGCGATGTTGGTGTCGAGTACGCTCATGCGTTGTCCTCCAGATGATCTCGGACGTTTCCGAATTTGGGCGATAGCTTGGCGTTGATGTCCCGGATCTCAGCTGAGAGGGCGACGGAGCGGGTTTCCATCACCGGGGCCATAAAGGTCTTTAGGGTCGAGAAGACCCGATTGACTGCATCGTCCTTCACTTCTTCAGAGCGACCCTCGCGCAGTCGGATAGACAGGTCAATGAACCCATGTTTTGAGTGGCCATCGGCCATCGCAACATGATCAACGCAAATGGCGCGGACGCGTATGCCAGCGCTCGGGAAGGTTTCGATGTCCGCGGCGCAGGCTCTGATGGCTTCGCATAGCGCTGACATGTTCACGGCGTCTTCAAGATTGGCGGAGTATTCGATGTGGAAGTGGGGCATGCTTTTATTAACACCTCAATTATTGCTATGTTAATTAATTACTATTCTTGCTGTCAAGCGTTGTTGCACATAGGTATAAAAAAATTTGAATTTCGGCGAGAATACGATGCCCCCTGAATTGCCCTCAACGTCCCGGTCCCTGCCAATCGCGCTGATGCGCGCTCGTGAAGGGGTGATGTCGCCCATTCGCGTCATGCTGAGCGAAACAAATATCACCGAACAGCAATGGCGTGTGCTGCGCGTGCTGATGGAATGTGGGCCACTTGACTCTACAACGCTTGCGGATCGGTCTAGCATTCTATTCCCCAGCCTGACCCGGATCGTAACGACATTGAACAAGAACGGTCTGGTCACGCAAACGCGGGACCAAGCTGACCGTCGCAGGCAGATTGTCGCGATCACTGACCTTGGAAAGAAAATCATCGACGACCATACCGAAGAGGCTGCGCGGATTGTTGCGGGCTTTAAGGCGCGCCTCGGGCATGAAAACTATGAAACGCTGCTTGATCTTTTGTCCATGCTGGACCCGGGAAAAGGGCAGTAGCCAGTCCTTGAGCGCTCGTATGCTGATGTTAAAGTTCAATGTCTCAGGCCTCCGCTGTTGGTAGTGGCGCGCGATTGACGGCTGCGATCTCCATTTCCGCAAGCTTTTGGACCAGTTCACTTCGCACTGCAAAGTGTACAGGGTCGCCCCACAGATTGGACATTTCGCCGGGGTCTTCGCGCAGATTGAACAGCTCATTCTGGCACTTGCCAAGATATATCGACAGACGCCAATCCCCAGACACGACGGTATGAACGCGCGGACGTTCGCCGAAGGCTTCTTGTGTTCTTTGAGTCTCGTATTGGATATGAGCCGCGTTCCGGCCCGCGCCGCCGGCAACGGCCATCACCTGACCCTGCATTCCGACGGCAGGTTCAATTTTCGCATGTTCAAGGATCGTTGTGCCAATGTCGTGGGTCTGTGCAAGATCGGCGCTGCGTATGCCACTGGGCCCATTTGGATCAGACCAGATGAATGGAACGTGGTTAAGCGTATCGTATTGTTCTGCACCCTTGAACAGCAACCGGTGATCACCCAAGTGATCGCCGTGATCCGAGGTGAAAATCTGAACTGTCGTGTCGGCGACGTCAGCCTCTTTGGTTGCGGTGCGAATGCGCCCGATGGCGTCGTCAACCATGGTGATCATACCGCAGGTCAGCGCACGTGCCTCTTGGGCTTCGCGGCTTGAAACGGCGACCGAATAGCCGCTTTTTTGCCCTGTGGTCGCCCCCGACGCGCGGTCACGTTCTGCGACTTGCACGTAGTCTGGGGGTGTCCAGTCTGCGTCCTCATAGGCTTGGGGGATCTCCATATCCTCAGGATTATACATGTCCCAGTATTTTCCGGGCGGGGTGAAGGGGTGATGCGGGTCTGGGAAGGAAACCATCAGAATGAACGGCTTGGGATTGCCCTTGCGCTTGGCGATCCAGTCGCAGGCCTGATCGGCGATATAGCTTGTGGAATAATGTTCTTCCGGCACTTTGGTGCGGATCGCCTGCGGGCAGGTGTAGTTATGCGGGAACTGCTTGTCGCGCCCCCTCAGGTCCAGAACTTCAGGGGCCCGTTTCTTGAGATCTAGAATGTGATCGCCACCGGTGTTGAACCCGTGACGTGTGATCGAGACATAGTCATCAAATCCATAAAAAGGCGTCGGAACAACGGGATCATCCTGTTCAAAAAACGCCTGCTGCTCATACTGATAGGTTTCATTGTCCAAATCCGATCGCTGCGCGACGGCCAGATCTGCCGGTGGCGCACAATAGCCTTCGCGATAGTCTGGCACGCCGACCTTGGGCGGCATTTGAGTGACGTTTTGCAAATGGCTTTTGCCGATCAGCGCCGTGTCATAGCCCGCCGCCCGCATCAGTTCAACAAAGGTCACCTGATCATGCGACAGCGGCAAACCCAGCGAACGCACCCCATGGCTGGACGGCAGGCGGCAGGTCATCAGGCTCGCCCGATTGGGCATGCAAACCGGCGATGCCACGTAGAAGCGATCATGATTGACCCCTTCAGCCGCTATTGCGTCGATATTAGGGGTCTGGAGCACGCCGTGGCCATTGCACCCCAGAAAATCATATCGCTGTTGGTCTGTCACAAACAGAATATAGCTTGGGCGTTCGGTCATTTGGCGTCTCCTGCTGCGGCGGCTTCACTCCCACGCGATTTGATCGCATGGAGCACCAACAAGGCCACTGCCGCCGCAATTGCAACGCCGTAAACCTCGACAGGCTTGAACAAGATGAGCGCCGCGAGAGCCGTCCGGACGACAACCTCGTAGGAGCGCAACGCCTGCCGATCAAAGACAGCCAGAGCGCTGGACACCAGATAGAGCGCCAGTGCAACCCGTGCGATCAGCAAGATCAGCAAGAACGGGTGGAAGTCTCCGTCATAGCCCGGGAGGAACCTGCCATTTGAAGGATCTGTAAGCGCCGCATCGATCAACAGGATTTCGGGGTACAGGGCAAAGACAAATGGAATGGTGAACATCACGATACCCGATTTCACGGCTGACAACCCGGTTTTCATCGGGTCCGCTTTGGTGATCGACGCCGCCGCAAATGCGGCCATCGCCACCGGTGGCGTGATGGCTGAAGCCACAGCAAAGTAAAAGATGAACATATGCGACGTGAAGGTCGCGAGTCCCAGTCCAACCAACATCGGCGACATCAAAAGCGCTGCGTTAATATAGGCCGGCACAGCAGGCATGCCCATGCCCAGCACCACCGCCAACAACATTGTCAAAAAGAGTGCAAACAGCTGGAAGCCAATCGACCCTGCGCCAATTTCAAACGACTTCAGGAAGGTCAGAACATCAACGGCAACAAATTTGGCCAACCCGGTAAAGTTCAGGCAAACGTCGATCACTGTGACCGCCATGAACATCAGGTACAGCGACGACACCGTCACGCCAGCTTGCGACAGACCGTCAAAGATCTTGCCCGGTCTTGCCCGAAACTCGCGATCCAGGAACATGAGGACGAGAAGCAGCATCACCGCCCACCATCCTGCAGCGCTCGCATTCCCAGTGGCGTTTTGAACCAATTCAACAAGCCACGGCAGCGAGACGATCGTGCAGGCATCACCGGATTGTTCAACGACCGCGCCCAGTGCGATGGAAATCCAACTGCACCCGATGGCATCCTTGGGCAACAACAACAGAACCAGAACCAACAGAACCGGCCCAAAGATCTGCATCAAATGCAGACGGTCTTCGCCGTTCAGGCGCATTTCATCAGGCAGTTCTCCAACGGCTTGGATATTCTGTTTACGAGCCTGAAAGATCACAGACAGGAACAGGCAGAAGAAGTAAAACATGGCCGGAATGGCCGCCGCGATGATGATTTCGCGATAGGGAACCCCGGTCAGCGATGCCATGATAAAGGCGGCAACCCCCATGATCGGTGGCATGATTGAGCCACCAGACGAGGCCGCGGCTTCGACCCCACCCGCAAATGTCTTGGAAAATCCGCGTTTCAGCATCATTGGGATTGTCAGCACGCCTGTTGAAAGCACGTTAACAACCGGTCCACCGGTGATCGTGCCAAACATTGCCGACGACGCAACCGCCGCATGGGCCGGTCCGCCGCGCATATTGCGCGTGACCGAAAATGCCAGCTTGATCAACGCCTGACCGCCCGCACATTTACCAAACAGCGCCCCAAGTATGATGTAGGGAAAAACCAGTAAAAGAAGCACATTAAAGAAACGGCCCAACAGCCCGGCTGTGTTGTTCACCAGCGCATCGCGCATAAATTCGCGCCCAGATGTCAGACTGCGAACTTCCTCGCTGCTAAGGATGGTCACAAGGTATTTGTTCTGATCGTCCGCGCCGAAGAAATACCAATTCATAACGGTGGCGAAAGTATAGGCCGCGATCAGGATCGAAACCATGACCAGTGGCAGGCCCCAGACCTTCACGTTATAGGCCAAAAATACCATGACGGAACCGAACAGAATAAGCGGCAGCCAGTCGCCGGTTGTGTTCAGGCAGGCCGGTTCTTCGGCCGTCGTTGGTATGGGCAACCCCATGAGCTCAGCCATTTCGACTTCGGCCTGCAATGCTTGGGCCATGAGGATCTCGCGGTCACCAGTGACCATGTCGATCAAGCAAACAGCCTCTAATTCTGCGAGATAGCTGAGCGCAATCGCCAAGGATGCCAGCACCAGGCCAACGTCGAGACACAGACCGAAAGCACGTCGAAGTTTGGATTTTTTGGCCCAGCTTTTCCAAATAGATTTGCTTAGGACAACAATCAGCATCATCCAGACAAAGGCGATTGGGAAAAGCCATTCAGTGGGAAATCGCCGGATCTTGAAGCTATCGGATCCAGTTATGGTCTGCCACAGATCATCCCAGCCTGGAATGGAAGGTGTCACATTGAGCAGACCGACCAAAACCAGTCCGAATGCCAACCAATAAAGAACGCGCTGGCTAAACGCAGGGCGTTGGAGGGGGGAAGATTGGGATGCCATGAAATGTCACCAAAAAGTTGTCGCAGGCGATGCGGGGTTGAAAAACGTTAGGGTGGAGCGGCACTGGCGCGCCGCTCCTTTTAACGTATGTCGTCAGGGTTTGGCGCACTCGGCGACATCAAAGCCCGCTTCTTCCCAGGCACGTACAGCGCCAGGATGAAATTTGACGGGGTTGCGGCCGCAGAGGCCAGCGACTTCGGGATCAAGGTTGCCGAAGTTCAAGGTGCTCATGAAAGGCGCGATTGACATTTGGCGATCAAGGTTCTCGATGTGCGCTTTCGTAAGCTCATACGCCAGAGCTTCGTCCATGCTTTTGTTGACAAAGTCGCCGCCAACGGCAGCCATGCCACGGAAGGTGTCATCGTCGGACAATACAGTCCAGTTGTCCCCCAGAGACGCACGGATTTCGGACAGGGGCGCTTCGAACGCGGCAGTACCGGGCTTGTTGAGCAATCGCTGCGCGGCCTCGGTTTCATAGGCGTCTTTTGGCAGAGACACCATGGTCATCGAACCCGCAGCCGCTGACTGTGAGACGCGCGGACCAGGGAAGTTGAAAGGAATAACGGCTGCATCTGCCGTACCATCAACGATTGTCGAAATCGCCTGGTTCCAGTTCACGGTAACGGATTCATAGTCTTCGTCGGCTTTCAGGCCAGCAAACAATTGAACCAGGCTGCGTGAATTGGTTACCGCACCACCGCGTGGCGGGCCATTCAGAACCTTACGACCTTTCAGATCTTCCCATTTTGTAATCCCGAAGCTGTCATATGCGACGAGGGAAAACACGCTGAGCGTATAGGGATAAAGAAGCTGGATATTTGCACCAAGTTCTGCACCCTTTTCCTTGCCTACCTTGGAGAATGGGCCCGCGCCATTTGACAGCAGGAAGGGGATGATAAAGGGGCCGTTCCCAATGTCGATTTTGCCTTCTGCAAGCGCCAACATATAGTTGGTGGCGGTTTGCCCATCCTTCAGCTGAATATTCGCGATCCCACGTTCTGCAGCATATTCCGCAAGCGACGCGGCTGTCAGTCCGATGGCATTGCCTGTCTGACCTGTATTTGACGTCAGGTTGACCTGCGCGCTGGCCGCTGTCGCAGCAAACAACGCTGCAGCCGCAAGCCCTGCGTATTTCAAAGTCTTGAGATGTTTGAGCATTATGTCCTCCCATAGCTCATGTCTGATAAAAAGGTGAAGCGTATCCTCCCAGAACGCTTCTTAGCGTCTATTCCGGTGGTGTCATCGATCCTGGCATGTGGTCACCAACCGCGGTGACATAGCTTTCTCGTTTCTGCCAACGCTCTACATAGGCGCGGAAATGCGGATAGGGTCCGAAGGGAAATTTGTTGCGCTGGAACAAGGCGTACTGAGGGATCCAAGCAATATCCGCGAGAGTCATCTTGTCGCCCAAGATCCACTCGTGTTGGGACAACCGGTCGTCCAGATCTTGGAACATATCCTTAAGCGTTTTTTCCGCTTCAAGGATCTTTGCTTCAGGAATGCCGCCTTCACTTAGCGTTTCCTTGTGAAAATCCACAAGGCTCTTGTCTTTCTGCAGAGCTTCGAGCTTTGCCATGCTTTCAGGTGTTTTGGTCGGGCGGTTATTGCGCCCATAGACCCAAGTTTTGATAATCGGCATATGGCCTGAACGGGTGAATTCTAGGATCTTCTCGAGATCAGCCCTGCCCTGCTCCGTATCGGGTATCAACGATGGCTCTGGAAAGGTTTCTTCCAGATATTCAAGGATATCCGCCGATTCATGAACGATCACACCGTCATGAACAATCGCAGGCACCAACCCCTGCGGGTGAATGGCAAAATACTCTTCAGTCAGGTTTTCCTGCGCCCGCAAGTCCACAGCGCAATCGTTCCACTCGATGCCCTTTTCTTCAAGAAACAGGCGAATACGCATAGAGCAATTTGAAGTTGAGAAGTGAAAAACATTCAACCCCTTCATGGCCAGAATGTCCGGGTTATCAGTTGGTCTGATGGGCATTACATATTTTCCGATTGTTTGAAGAGTGTCACGTGCTTGGGTTCCGGGGCTATTCCGACCGGATCAGTCGGTTTAAGCGCAGGTGCTGGGTTCAGCTTGAGGCAAGCTGGCGTGAACGGGTGGCGATGTGTCAACATCGTCTTTGGTTCTGCCCTGTCCGCAACGCTCTTTTCCGCGAAAGTCATAGCTACACGACTGGAATAAAACGCACGGGTTTCCTCCAAAATATACAGTTGCAGACTCACAGCAGGCCCTCCCAAGCAATTTGCATGTCTAGACATACAAGTAATGTACATGTTAAGTAATTGTCAACCAACAACTGCACATGTTAAATAAATGCTACCTAACGCCAGCAATACCCGGGTGAGCCGATGAAGTTCCAAAACATCGACAGCACGACGCTGCCGCAAAGCTCAAGTTTCTTGGTTAAAGTGCTACACCGGATGAGCACATTGCTGGCCAAGAGCGCCACCATTGAATTTGCAGAGGTCACTGAATTCAATATCGTGGAATGGCGTGTTGTATCAGGGCTCTATGCCCTAGGCCCCTCGACCCAAAGGACCATGGTGGACTACACTGGCGGGGACCAAGCCCAAACCAGCCGGGTTCTTTCAAGCCTGGTCAGGCAGGGCATGGTCAGACGCGAAGCCAACGGCTCAGACGGGCGGGCCCGTGATTTTGAATTGACCGTGGCCGGGCTGGAAGCCGTGCAAATCGCCATGCCACGCATCGCGGGATACTTTTCCCAAATTGACGACGCGCTCAACGAGGCGGAAAAGGAACTATTCGTATCCTTTTTGGATCGTCTACTGAACGCTGCCAACGCATCCGAATCACGACGCGAAACGGCCACGCCAGGTCTTAACCAGCCAGCATCGTGATCAATCACCCATCCAGTTGTCACCGAACGAAATTTGCGAAGGAAACATACACGACAAAACCGAATACGTCACCTTGGGACCGGCCGGCGGGCCAGTACCGAAAGTCTATCGTGCGCCCCCTGCACATGCTGTGGTGCGCCGCAATCACAGCATTCTGGTCGATTGTGGGGAAGGAGCGTTTCGTCAGCTAATGCTGGCCGGAATTGACTTGCGGCATGTCGATGAAATCTTTCTCTCTCATCATCACTTTGATCACATCGGTAGCCTCTTTGCGGGTCTGGGTGTGAATATGATGCTGCATCGCAGAACCCCGCTTGCGATCTACGGTCCACCGGGCACCCGCGAATTTGTCGGGCATCTCATCCGCGCGTACGACTTTCCCCATTCCATTGGTTTTGGTGTGGCGGGTCAAACATTGATGCATCCACGCGATTTCGTAGCCGTTCAGGACGTGGTCCCCGGTGATCAAATTGAAGTCGGCGACATTCGCGTGACTTTCTGCGAAAACACACACTACCGCTCTGAGGACAAGTTCAGCGAAGAAGGCCCAATTTCGCAGTCTCTTCGTTTTGATACACCGGATCGCTCAATGGTTTTCACAGACGACACCGGGCCGTGTAAGGCGCTGGAAGCATTCACGTATGGCGCTGACCTTCTTGTTGGGGAATTGATCGATGTCGACCGCGTCGTCAAGCGTATGGGCAAACAGCACCCTGATCTACCCGCTGAGGAAATCGAAATGAGCTTAGGATCAATAGGCTGCACCAATTGAGCTCGATCGCAAACCTATGAGGAGGCAAACTCCTGTCAAAAACACTAAGTCCCTGACAAATAAAGAAAACCACCAACAGGGTAACTGCCGGTGGTCATTTGGTCTGTGCAGAGTGGCCAAAAAACACCCCTAAGTGGCCAAGTTATGCGGGGTCCCACAACAACCCACACACCCAAAGGGCCTCAATCACCCGCACTTGCTATGGCCACAACTGCGACAGGTCATGCACCCTTCGACCATCTGCAAATCAAACTGACCGCAAGACGGGCAGGCCTTGCCACGAGGGGCCTCGCCGACGGCCATTGCTTCAGCTGTTGGATCTGACTTAAGCCCCATGCCTTCGCCTTCGATAAAGCCAATCGAAATCATGTGTTTTTCGATCACTCCACCGATGGCAGCGAGGATCGAGGGAATATATTTCCCGTCCATCCAGGACCCGCCACGCGGATCAAAAACCGCCTTAAGCTCTTCGACCACAAAGGACACATCCCCGCCACGGCGGAATACGGCTGAGATCATCCGCGTCAAGGCCAAGGTCCAAGCGTAATGCTCCATGTTTTTGGAGTTTATGAAGACTTCGAACGGGCGACGATGCCCATTCACAATCACATCATTTACGGTCAGGTAAATCGCATGCTCACTGTCATGCCACTTCAGTTTGTAGGTCGATCCCTCAAGCGACTGCGGACGCTCTAGCGGCTCGGCCATATAGATGACCTCACCGGTATCCGCGACGTGATCAGCTGGGTTTTCACCCGGGGCTTGATCCTTGCTTTCAGATACCGTCAGAACGGACCCAGTGATGTCATTTGGACGATAAGTCGTACAGCCTTTGCAACCCGTGTCCCAAGCTTCCATGTAAACATCTTTGAAGGCATCAAAGCTGATGTCTTCAGGGCAATTGATCGTTTTGGAAATCGAACTGTCGATCCACTTTTGGGCCGCAGACTGCATGCGTACATGGGCCAAAGGTGCAAGCGTTTGTGCGTTTACAAAATAGTCGGGTAACTCTTTGTCGCCAAATTTTTCACGCCACAGCTTTACCGCGTAATCAACAACTTCTTCTTCGGTGCGCGAGCCATCTTTTTGCAAAACTTTGCGGGTATAGGCATAGGCAAACACAGGCTCGATGCCCGAGGAAACATTGCCCGCATAAAGGCTGATCGTTCCAGTTGGTGCAATAGAAGTCAGCAAAGCGTTGCGAATACCGTGTTTGGCGATATCTGCTTTCAGATCGTCATCCAAGAATTGAACCATGCCGCCATTGACGTATTTTTCAGCGTCAAACAGCGGGAATGCCCCCTTCTCTTTCGCCATTTCCATAGAGGCTCGATAAGAGGCGTGCGCAATCGCTTTCATCCAGGCTTCGGTCTGGCCGGCGGCCTCTTCAGAGCCATACTTAAGCCCCAGCATAAGCAGTGCATCTGCTAGGCCGGTCACTCCAAGGCCAATACGGCGCTTGGCTTGTGCCTCTTGTGCCTGGGCTTCTAACGGGAAGTTTGAGGCATCAACCACATTGTCCATCATGCGAACGGCAGTTTTGACAAGATCTGTCAAAGCAACTTCATTCAGCTCTGCATTGGCCTCAAATGGATCGGTAACAAGCCGCGCAAGATTGATAGATCCCAACAAGCACGCCCCATAAGGCGGCAGCGGTTGCTCGCCGCAAGGGTTGGTCGCCGCAATGGTTTCTACATAGCTTAGATTATTGGCCTTGTTGATCCGGTCGATAAAGATCACGCCCGGCTCTGCCTGGTCATATGTGTTCTGCATGATCTGGTTCCACAGATCACGCGCATTCAGCGTTTTGTAGACTTTACCGCCAAATTCCAATTCCCAAGGGCCATCGGCCTTGACCGCTTCCATGAATGCGTCGGTCACCAGCACTGACATATTGAACATTCGCAGGCGCGCTGGGTCCGATTTGGCGGTGATGAAGTGCTCGATGTCCGGGTGATCACAGCGCATTGTGGCCATCATCGCTCCACGACGCGACCCCGCAGACATGATCGTGCGACACATCGCATCCCAAACATCCATGAACGAAAGTGGGCCTGAAGCATCAGCAGCCACGCCTTTCACATCAGAGCCTTTTGGGCGCACAGTCGAGAAATCGTAGCCGATGCCCCCACCCTGCTGCATTGTCAGCGCGGCTTCTTTGAGCATATCAAAGATACCCGACATGCTGTCAGGAATTGTGCCCATAACGAAGCAGTTAAACAATGTCACTTTGCGTGCGGTGCCTGCACCCGCGGTGATACGGCCTGCCGGAAGGTATTTAAAATCTTCTAGCGCAGCATAGAATTTGTCTTCCCATTCTTCTGGGTTTTTTTCAACTTTGGCAAGATCACGGGCAATGCGACGCCAACTGTCCTCTACCGTTTCATCAATCGGCGTTCCATCCGCCTGCTTAAAACGATATTTCATATCCCAAATGGATTCGGCGATCGGGGCAGCAAAACGACTCATCGGTTTCCTCGGTCTTGAAAGTTTTTTTGTGTAGTGACAGTTTTTTGAAGGGCTTGAAAGCCCAATTGAGAGCTATACTATAGATCAGCAGTCAAAAAATCAGCAAGCCCAAAAACACAACTTATTGTGGGTACCCCCAGTGAAACACATAAATCTAGTAAAACTTAGCGTAGGTACTGAAAGTGTTGAAAGCCTGGAACATTGGCAAAAAACCAAACGGGGACAGGCAGATGACGGGCTTCACTGTCATGTCACACGCATGTGGCCAAAGCGCGAAAAAGAGATTCTCAATGGCGGGTCAATTTACTGGGTCATAAAGGGATCTGTACAAGCGCGACAAAAAATTCTTCGATTTGATGAAATCTACGGCGAAGATGGAATTCGCAGATGTGCGATTGTACTAGATCCCCTTTTGGTTCGAACCCAATCGACCCTAAAGCGTCCTTTTCAAGGTTGGCGTTACCTCAAACCAGAAGATAGCCCAATAGATTTGCCTAAAGGAAAAGCGGTGGACGACACGCTTCCAATTGAACTGGCGAGTGCATTGGCGGAAATCGGCGTGCTTTAAGACTGGATTAGATGTTTCAGAATCTGCCCTGCAACTTCAGTTGCATGCGTTATTGGACCCATATGCCGCGCGCCCAAAACCGTTGATCGCTTCGCATTTGGAAGCAATTTTGCCAATATATTTTGCACCTTTGGCATGTATTCTGGCGACTGCCCCCCATCTATCAGTAAGACCGGCGCTTTTATAGTTGAAAGCCTTGGCAGAAGATCAGCGTTGTCTTCGGCAATCGCTGGCTGAATGGCACATGTGAGATGTATCCCCCGCACAAAGCTGTCCTGAACTTCTTTGGACAAGTCCTGCCAGGGGGTTCCATCACCCCAAATGCGTAGAAACAATCGTGCAGCAAGGGCTGTATCACCCAGAGCAATCAACCCCGCGATGTGCCTCATTTCCGCATTATTGCGTGCTGCCAATTCTAGGTGCGTGTCATTCAAAACAGCAAAGAACACAGGTTCATAAAGCACAAGCCGGCGCACTTTGTCTGGAAATTCTGCGGCGAGGCGCAAGGCGATGTATGCCCCAAAACTATGTGCGACGATGTCGGTCGGAGCCACCAAACCTGTTGCTGCTGCGGTAAATGCACAGTCGGCGAAATCTCCGCTGCCGTCCCAATCCTGACTTTTACCATGTCCCGGAAAATCGAGGGTCCGGAGCGAAAGCTGTGGCGAAAGCGCATCAGATACGCCTCGCCAGGCACCGGAATGAGCCAGTGAGCAATGCAGTGCCAAAGCCGTGTTTTCGCCGGTCCCCAGGCTGCGCCAAAAAACATTAGTCATATTGTGTTTCCAAAAGGGTTTGGCGGAAGGATTGGCAGCAAGATCAGCTCAATCGGTTCTCGCTCCATAAACACCCGCCCTTAACCCATTCTCATAATTGCACAGATATTTTCGCGGCCTACTCTCAGGCTTTCCTACAATGACTATCCAGCCAAATCTGCAAATAGCGCGATCGTCACAAAATAACCCGCGAATTGGATCATTTCACCTCCTAATGTGACGCCATCACTTTATCAAATGGCCACCAACATGATAGAGCGTCCGCAACGTCACGAATCTGACATCTGCGACATTGGGGATTAGCGCAAATGCCGAATACCATGGAACCAAAGCTTATCACAGGTAACGCCAACAAACCGTTGGCAACCTCCATTGCCCGTAGAATGGCAATTCATCGCAATCTTGGGCTGGTCGATGCACGCGTCGAACGATTTAACGATGGCGAAATATTTGTTGAAGTGTTCGAAAACGTACGTGGTGAGGATATGTTTATCATCCAGCCAACGTCGAACCCCGCTAACGACAATCTGATGGAACTTCTGATCATGGCAGATGCATTGCGTCGGTCCTCTGCCAAGCGCATTACCGCGGTCATACCTTACTTCGGTTATGCACGTCAGGATCGCCGCGCAAAGGCCCGCACGCCTATCTCGGCCAAGCTGGTTGCCAATATGTTGGTGGAAGCAGGTGTTGAACGTGTTTTGACCATGGATCTACACGCCGCTCAAATTCAAGGCTTCTTTGATATCCCGGTCGACAACCTCTATGCCTCGCCGGTCTTTGCATTGGACATCATGAATCAGTTCAAAGGCAATATGGATGACATCATGGTTGTATCCCCTGATGTCGGCGGTGTGGCCCGTGCCCGCGAACTCGCAAAGCGCATCAACGCCCCACTCTCTATTGTCGATAAGCGCCGCGAAAAAGCCGGAGAAGTCGCGGAGATGACAGTTATTGGTGATGTGACAGGCAAAAAATGCATAATTGTGGACGATATGTGCGACACGGCTGGTACCCTGTGTAAGGCCGCCGAGGTGTTGCTTGATCATGGCGCAACCGAAGTGCATTCTTATATCTCACACGGCGTTATGTCCGGCCCTGCTGTTGAGCGCGTCACAAACTCTGTGATGAAAAGTCTAGTGATCACAGACACCATCCAACCGACCGCCGCCGTCAAAGCTGCGCCAAATATCCGCATTCTGCCAACCGCACCTGTATTCGCCCATGCGATATTGAATATTTGGAATGGCGCATCAGTGTCTTCATTGTTTGAGACGGATACGCTCGAAGCTGCTTATGAAGGCCTTTTGGACTAAAAACTAAATCCTAAAAACACAAAACGCGCCTAGCACGGCGCGTTTTTTTATTCGACATCCCATTGATCTTCGTCGTCAACCTCGCCAAAGGCTATCCAGCTCATGCGCACACGTGCGACCTTGCTGTCTTGCCACGTGCGAAAAACCAAATCAAAGCCGTCGCACGTTATTTTATCTGCAGAGACGTCGGCCCGAATATTTGACCCATTGCTGATATCCCACAGTGACAGGGCCACTTGCACAACCGGAGGAGCTAAAAAACTTTCGGAAAATGCAATATGCTGGCGGCGCTCGCGCGGGCCGGTTCCCGTCCACATATCACCGCCGTTTTCGAAATCAGAAAACAGCTGTTCTTCGCCCTGATCAATCCCAAGCGCTCTGCCTCTTAGCTTTTGCATCGCATCCTTCCCTTAAACGGGTGTCCATCGCTCTAAAGTAGTACCATCTCGAACAAAATTGGGCTCCGCCAGATGACGAAGCCCAATAATTTCTTGTGAATTTTAGCCTTAGACGTTCAAAGCAGCACGGAGTGCTTCGAGGTCTGCCAAATTCTTGGATGCAGCGTCTTTGTTTTCCGCTGTGGCAGCTGCCGCAGCTTCTTTTGCCAAATCAATCAAGCCATCCATATCGGCTGCAGTAATGTCAGCAGCTGGAATTGCCTTTTCTGCAAGCACAGAGGTGCCTTCAGCATTGATGTCAGCGAAACCGCCAGTCACCGCATAGCTTGTGGTGCCTTCGGCGCTTTCCACAGTCAAAAGACCAGGGCGAAGCGTTGTGATGGTTGGCGCATGGTCCGGCATTGCCGTCATGTCACCATCTGCACCAGGGATCTGCACAGCTAGGGCTTGCACAGAGGCAAGCGCACGTTCCGGGCTGACCAGGTCGAATTGCATGGTTTGTGCCATTGGGGCCTCCTTTTAGGGCTCCTCTGCGCTGGTGCGCAGAGGAAAATCCATTCTTAGGCGGCGTCCGCAGCCATTTTCTCGGCTTTGGCGATCACTTCGTCGATGCCGCCAACCATATAGAAGGCGCCTTCTGGCAAGTGATCGTATTCGCCAGCCACAACAGCTTTGAACGAAGAAATTGTATCTTCCAAAGGAACCTGAACACCGTCAGAACCAGTAAAGACTTTCGCAACGTCAAACGGCTGAGACAAGAAACGCTGGATCTTACGCGCACGCGCAACAGTCAGCTTATCTTCTTCAGACAGTTCGTCCATACCCAGAATTGCGATGATGTCTTGCAGAGACTTATAGCGCTGCAGGATACCTTGCACTTCAAAGGCCACGTTGTAGTGCTCTTCGCCCACAACAGATGGGTCCATCAGGCGAGACGATGAATCGAGCGGGTCAACCGCTGGGTAGATACCCAGTTCGGAGATCGCACGGTTCAGAACGGTTGTCGCGTCCAAGTGAGCAAAGGTTGTTGCAGGTGCAGGGTCGGTAAGGTCATCCGCAGGAACATAAACCGCTTGGATCGAAGTGATCGAGCCGTTCTTTGTGGATGTAATACGTTCTTGCATCGCACCCATGTCGGTTGCCAATGTTGGCTGGTAGCCAACCGCAGACGGGATACGACCCAGCAGCGCGGAAACCTCAGAGCCCGCTTGGGTAAAGCGGAAGATGTTATCAACAAAGAACAAAACGTCGGTACCGGATGCATCACGGAACTGTTCTGCCAAGGTCAGACCTGTCAGAGCAACACGTGCACGCGCACCTGGAGGCTCGTTCATCTGGCCATAAACCAGAGCAACCTGAGACTCTTCGAGGTTATCAGGTTTGATAACCTTGGATTCGATCATCTCGTGGTAAAGGTCGTTCCCTTCACGTGTACGCTCGCCCACACCCGCGAAAACGGAGTAGCCGGAGTGCACTTTCGCGATGTTGTTGATCAATTCCATAATCAGAACTGTTTTGCCAACACCCGCACCACCGAACAGACCAATTTTACCACCCTTCGCATAAGGCGCGAGAAGGTCGATAACTTTGATGCCTGTTTCCAGAACTTCAGATTCAGTGGACTGCTCGGCGAATTCCGGTGCATCCTGGTGGATCGCACGGGTTTCTTCCGCCTCTACAGGGCCCTGCTCGTCTACCGGCTCGCCGATAACGTTCAGGATACGGCCAAGCGTTGCTTTGCCCACTGGTACCGAAATAGGAGCGCCAGTGTCTGATACTGGTGCGCCACGAACAAGACCTTCGGTCGCGTCCATCGCGATACAGCGTACTGTGCTTTCACCAAGGTGCTGGGATACTTCCAGAACCAATTTTTTTCCGTTGTTGTCTGTATTCAGCGCGTTCAGAATTTCCGGCAGGGAATCTTCGAACTGAACGTCCACAACGGCGCCAATCACCTGTGTGACTTTGCCTTTTGCGTTTGCCATGTTTCGTCTCCGGTCTTAGAGCGCCTCAGCGCCCGAGATAATTTCAATAAGCTCGCTCGTAATCACAGCCTGACGCGAACGGTTGTATTCGATAGTCAGTTTGTCGATCATTTCGCCCGCGTTCCGGGTTGCGTTGTCCATTGCAGACATACGCGCACCTTGCTCAGACGCACCATTTTCAAGCAGAGCTGCAAAGATCTGTGTCGCGACACCGCGCGGCAACAAGTCGGCCAGGATGGCGTCTTCACTTGGCTCATAGTCATACAGAGTCGCTGCAGCACCCTCTTCCTCAGCTTCGAATGTCGCTGGGATGATTTGCTGTGCCGTCGGGATCTGTGTGACAACGTTTACGAACTTCGCAAAGAAGATCGTGGCAACGTCAAACTCACCACCGTCAAAACGCGAGAGAATGTCACGTGCAATATCTTGCGCGTTATCATACCCAACACGTTTGACCTCGGTCAGGTCAACGTGGCCGATAAACGCATCACCTAGGTCACGTTTGATCGCGTCACGACCTTTCTTACCTACAGTCAAAACCTTGACGGTCTTGCCAGAAGCAGAAAGCTCTTCCGCTTTCGCACGCGCCAATTTGGCGATGTTAGAGTTAAAGCCGCCGCACAAGCCACGTTCAGCTGTCATCACCACCAAAAGATGGGTTTGATCGCTGCCGGTGCCCGACAAAAGCTTCGGCGCAGAGTCAGAGCCACCGGCGCCTGCCGCGAGCCCACCCAGAACAGCGTTAAACCGCTCTGTGTAGGGACGGGAAGACTCGGCAGCATCCTGCGCGCGGCGAAGTTTCGCCGCGGCAACCATCTGCATGGCCTTTGTGATCTTCCGAGTGTTCTTCACACTCTGGATCCGGTTTTTGAGGTCCTTCAGACTAGGCATTGTCCGAACCCCTTATGCGAAGTCAGCTGCGAATTCGTCGAGCGCTGCTTTCACTTTGTCTGCTGCTTCGCCTTTGATCTTTGGATCTTCATCCGTGATCCACTGAAGCAGGTCTGCGTTTTTACCACGCAGGTGCGCCAGAAGGGCTGCTTCGTAGCGACCAACTTCTTTTACGTCGACTTTGTCGAGGTAACCGTTGGTGCCTGCGAAGATGAGGCAGACGATTTCAGAGTTTGTCAGTGGTGAGTACTGAGGCTGTTTCATCAGCTCTGTCAAACGCGCACCACGCGCCAAAAGCTGCTGTGTTGCCGCATCAAGGTCGGAACCAAACTGAGCAAAGGCAGCCATCTCACGATACTGAGCCAAGGACAATTTAACAGGGCCAGCAACCGAAGACATCGCTTTGGTTTGTGCTGATGAACCAACACGAGAAACAGACAGACCAGTGTTCACCGCTGGGCGGATACCTTGGTAGAACAATTCAGTTTCCAAGAAGATCTGACCGTCGGTGATCGAAATCACGTTGGTTGGAATAAACGCAGAAACGTCACCGCCCTGAGTTTCAATCACTGGCAAAGCAGTCAAAGATCCAGAACCGTTGTCTTCATTCAATTTAGAAGAACGCTCTAGCAAACGAGAGTGGAGATAGAAAACGTCACCTGGGTATGCTTCACGGCCCGGTGGGCGACGCAGAAGCAAAGACATCTGACGATAAGAAACCGCTTGCTTGGACAAATCATCATAGATGATCAGCGCGTGCTTGCCGCTGTCGCGGAAGTACTCTGCCATTGAGGTCGCAGCATATGGAGCCAAGAACTGCATAGGCGCTGGATCAGATGCTGTCGCAGCCACAACGATGGAATATTCAATCGCGCCTGTTTCTTCGAGCTTTTTAACCAGCTGAGCAACTGTGGAACGCTTTTGACCAACCGCAACGTATACACAGAACAATTTCTTGCTGTCGTCGTCACCGGCGGCTTCGTTATAGGATTTTTGGTTCAGGATTGTGTCAAGCGCAATCGCTGTTTTACCGGTCTGACGGTCACCAATGATCAGCTCACGCTGGCCACGGCCAATTGGGATCATCGCATCAACAGATTTCAGACCTGTTGCCATCGGCTCGTGAACCGACTTACGCGGGATAATGCCAGGTGCCTTAACATCCGCAACACTACGTGCCGATGCATTGATAGGGCCTTTACCGTCCAGCGGGTTACCCAAACCGTCGACAACGCGACCCAGCAGCTCTGGGCCAACTGGAACGTCAACGATAGAGTTGGTACGCTTAACAGTGTCACCTTCTTTGATGTCACGGTCAGAACCAAAGATAACAACACCAACGTTGTCGCTTTCCAGGTTCAGTGCCATTCCCATGATTCCACCTGGGAATTCGACCATTTCACCGGCTTGAACGTTGTCCAGGCCATAGACGCGGGCAATACCGTCACCTACAGAGAGAACACGACCAACTTCGGCCACTTCGGCTTCCTGACCAAAATTCTTGATCTGGTCTTTCAGGATCGCCGAGATTTCGGCTGCTTGGATACCCATTATCCGACCTCTTTCATTGCATTCTGGAGTCCGTTGAGCTTGGAAAGGATCGACGTATCAATCATTTTCGAGCCCACTTTAACAACAAGACCGCCGATGAGTGCTTCATCAACGGTCGCATTAATCTTAACGTCTTTGCCAACACGCGCCTTAAGCGCCTTGGCAAGTTTTTCGCTCTGAGTTTTTGTCAGCGCCTTGGCAGACGTTACTTCTGCAGTCACTTCACCTTTGTCGTCAGCGATCAAAGCGCGCAAGCTCTTAATAAGCTGCGGCAATACAAACAGGCGTCGTTTCTGAGACATCAGGCTCAATGTGCTTGTAAGCACAGTTGCCAATCCCATTTTTGCAGAAATAGCAGCGATCGCCTTCCCTTGTTCTTCCCGCGTCACAACTGGCGAGTTAATCAAGTTTTGCAGATCAGCGCTATCGGCCAATGCGGTGCTAAGGTCATCAAGGCCCTTCTCTAGATCAGAGATAGCCTTGGACTCTTTCGCGATCTCGAAGACCGCGGTGGCATAGCGTGCAGCAATGCCTTGCGAAATCGAAGCTGGTTCGGACACGTCCACCCTTCCGAAATTTTGGCCCCGGTTCGCTGACAATTCAACTTCCGAGGACGTTTCTAGTTTTGACGTAAATCAAAACGGCAAAATCCAGCCGGGGTGTAGCAGAGCGTTGTTAAGCTAGCAACATTGTTTGTTACAAAGCTTGAACAACAAAAACGCCTTGTTTTTAAGGCCTTGCAGCACATGCGGCAGATTGCCCTCGCCGAACGACAAAAAATTAACAAGAAAAATTGGAAATTTACCCGATTCCCGGTTGGTATTTTGCTTCTTCCGGCGCGACAAGCCATCCGATTGGCTCAGAGAATGGCAATTTGACTGGCCTCAATTGGGCCTGCCGAATCTCTTTTAGCGGCGCAAACTCTCCTGCGCCACATTCTCGCTATATAGGGGCAACCTCCGGTTTTGGTGCCAGGATTTCCAACGGCTTTCGCACTGTTTGCTGTAACCCTCGATTTGGGGCATATACCCGTTTGCTCACTTCAACCATCAATACTCCCCCTGACAAAACCGGCGACATGGCCCGCCCCGTGCTTTCCCAGAATTGTCCGGTTCTGCGCCAGAACCGTTTGTGGCTAGGCGGCTGGAATAAAGTGGTGCGATGCCGCTCCGGCATAAACCCGTGTAGACGCAATTGGGCTTCAAGCTGTCCCGTCGAATAGGGCCTGCCATAACCAAAAGGCGTTGAATCTGAGCGCGACCAAAGACCTGCCCTATGCGGCACGATAAACAACGCGCGCCCCCCCGGCCCTAGGACACGAAATGCTTCGTCCAGCAAATCGGTAGGGCGTTCGCTGTTTTCCAATCCATGCATCATGATCAAACGATCCACACGGCCCGTTTCTAGCGGCCAAAGCGTTTCTTCGCATAACACCGACACATTCGGCAGCCCGGCAGGCCAAGGCATAACGCCCTGCGGCGCGGGCATAAGCCCCACAACCTTGCGCGCCGAGGCAAGGTATGGTCGCAACAAAGGCACTGAAAACCCAAATCCCACGACTGTTTGCCCGGTCATATCAGGCCACAGTTGCAAAACCTCATCGCGCACCGCTTTCTGCGCCGCACGGCCCAGCGTGCTGCGATAATAGAAATTCCTCAGATCTTTCACATCAAGGTGCATTGAGCCCGCCCAAGAAATCGGCAATTCTGATTTCAACATAATGTGTTTTGATCAAGATTGAACCTCAGAAGATCGAAGCCAAAGAAAAAGGACCCATGATGCCTATACAAATCATCACCGTGCCCTGCCTCGCCGACAACTATGCCTTTTTGCTGCACGACCCCGACACGCAACAAACGGCGCTTGTCGATGCGCCAGAGACAGACCCAATCGTACAAGAACTAAACGCACGGGGTTGGACACTCACCCATATATTTCTGACCCATCACCATTGGGATCATGTCGACGCGACTGAAACACTTCGAGAAAAATATGCTCCTAAAGTGATTGGTGCCCAAGCCGACGCCCATCGCCTGCCCAAGCTAGATCTGGCACTTTCAGATGGCCAGAAATTCTCATTTGCCGATCATGACGTGCACACAATTGACGTACCCGGTCATACCGTTGGGCATATCGCCTTCTTTATACCAAAGTTACACGCCCTATTTTCAGCCGACAGCCTAATGGCCCTGGGTTGCGGTCGCCTTTCTGAAGGTTCAGCAGAACAAATGTTTACGAGCCTGGAAATGCTAGCGGGGCTTCCCATTAGAACTGTCGTCTATTCAGGCCATGAATATACTGAAGCCAACGGCAGGTTTGCTATCACGGTTGACCCAGAAAATGCAGAGCTAAAGGCGCGCGTTGCAGACATCAGACAGGCACGCAGCCAAAACAAACCAACCGTTCCCAGCGAATTGGCGCTGGAATTGGCAACAAACCCATTCTTACGTTGTGGAACTCCGGCTATTCGTAACGCCGTCGGACTGCCCAATGCCCCTACCCTAGACGTGTTCACCGAGCTTCGCCGACGTAAGGACAATTTCTAATTTATCAATGACAGACAGCGCTTATTGCCTTTCAGCCTGTCATCTGGCAGGCTTAGTACCAGATTATTTGGTGTCTCTGCCCATGCGCCGACGCTTGCCGGAAACATGCTCATAACCAGCGTGTATTCACGCCCTTTGAAGCAAAAGTCACATGAATGACGATAAATGTGAGCGAAAAATACAAGAAAAGCCTTGAAGCTGGCGGTAGATCGACCAAACTTTAATACTATCAGGCCAAGGTGAGTGCGGGACGTCCCCAAAGTTACCGCAGACAGAAGGAGTTTGAGCAGTGCCTTCATTCTCGACAACACTTGAACAAGCCATTCACGCGGCGTTAGCGCAGGCAAATGCGCGGCGTCATGAATTTGCGACGCTGGAACACCTACTTCTTTCGCTACTCGAAGAACCCGACGCCTTGCGTGTCATGCAAGCCTGCAGTGTGGACACCGAAGAATTGCGCCAAACGTTGCACGAATTCATCGAAGAAGATCTGGCAAATCTTGTAACCGATATCGAAGGCAGCGAAGCTGTCCCAACCGCTGCCTTCCAAAGGGTTATACAGCGGGCAGCAATCCACGTGCAGTCTTCTGGCCGCTCTGAAGTCACTGGTGCCAATGTCTTAGTCGCAATATTTGCAGAGCGCGAAAGCAACGCCGCATATTTTCTGCAAGAACAAGATATGACGCGGTACGACGCTGTAAATTATATCGCCCACGGCGTAGCCAAAGATGCCGCATTCGGAGAAAGCCGACCCGTTACTGGCAGCGACGATGAAGAAGAGGCCGTTTCAAGTAGCGGCCCGCAGGACGAGAAAAAGGAAAGTGCGCTTTCAAAGTATTGCGTTGATCTGAATACCAAAGCGCGCGCTGGAGATGTCGACCCGCTAATAGGCCGAGACCATGAGGTTGAACGCTGCATACAGGTGCTTTGCCGCCGTCGTAAAAACAACCCGCTGCTGGTTGGCGACCCAGGTGTTGGCAAAACGGCCATTGCCGAAGGTCTGGCACATCGTATTGTGAATGGCCAAACCCCAGAAGTTTTATCCGAGACCACCATTTTTTCTCTCGATATGGGCGCTCTTTTGGCGGGCACCCGGTATCGTGGTGATTTTGAAGAACGACTGAAAGCCGTCGTCAATGAACTCGAAGACCATCCGGATGGTGTTTTGTTTATTGACGAAATTCACACAGTTATTGGCGCTGGGGCGACCTCTGGTGGCGCGATGGATGCCTCCAACTTGCTGAAACCTGCCCTGCAGGGTGGCAAATTGCGCACAATGGGGTCAACAACCTACAAAGAATTCCGCCAGCACTTTGAAAAAGACCGCGCCCTATCAAGGCGGTTCCAAAAGATTGACGTAAACGAACCATCTGTGCCTGACACCATTAAGATCCTAAAGGGCTTGAAGGAATATTTTGAAGAGCATCACAGTGTGAAATACACGGCCGATGCGATCAAAACAGCTGTCGAGCTTTCAGCGCGTTACATCAATGACCGAAAACTGCCAGACAAAGCGATTGATGTGATTGACGAGGCCGGTGCTGCGCAACACCTTGTGGCGGCTTCCAAACGTCGCAAGACCATTGGCACTAAGGAAATCGAAGCCGTCGTGGCCAAGATTGCCCGCATTCCTCCAAAGAATGTCTCTAAAAACGACGCCGAAGTTTTGAAAGACTTGGAAAAAACCCTAAAACGTGTGGTTTTTGGTCAGGACAAAGCCATCGAAGCACTTTCCAGCGCAATTAAACTCGCGCGCGCAGGATTACGTGAGCCAGAGAAACCAATCGGGAACTATCTGTTCGCAGGGCCAACAGGTGTCGGCAAAACCGAAGTTGCAAAGCAGCTCGCAAGCACTCTGGGGGTCGAACTGCTGCGTTTTGATATGTCTGAATACATGGAAAAACACGCTGTCTCTCGGCTGATCGGTGCGCCTCCCGGCTATGTTGGTTTTGACCAAGGTGGGCAGTTGACGGATGGTGTAGATCAGCATCCACATTGCGTTTTACTTCTGGACGAAATGGAAAAAGCGCATCCAGATGTCTACAATATCCTCTTGCAGGTGATGGATCACGGCTCCCTGACTGATCACAATGGTCGCACTGTCGATTTCCGCAATGTGATTTTGATTATGACCAGCAACGCAGGTGCCGTTGAACAAGCCAAATCAGCCATCGGTTTTGGACGTGACCGCCGCGAGGGCGAAGATACGGCTGCTATTGAACGGACATTCACACCAGAATTCCGCAACCGGTTGGATGCTGTTATCTCCTTTGCACCTCTTGGCAAAGAAATCATTCTGCAAGTGGTCGAGAAGTTTGTGTTGCAGCTTGAAGCGCAGCTATTGGATCGCAACGTGCATATCGAATTGTCACGTCCCGCAGCGGAATGGCTTGCGGACAAGGGCTATGATGATCGCATGGGCGCACGTCCATTGGGACGTGTCATTCAAGAGCACATCAAAAAGCCACTTGCCGAAGAATTGCTATTTGGCAAACTTGCAAAGGGCGGGCTGGTCATCGTGTCGGTCAAAGATGGGGCGCTCAAAATCAAGTTTAACGGTCCAGACAGCCCAAGAATTACGGGTGATAAACCACCATTGCTCACGGCGGATTAAATGCGTTCACTATTGACTTGCATTATAGCGCTCGCAGCGTCCCAAGCTGCGAGCGAAATTTCGCTGGGGTTCCCCGTTGACTGCACTTTAGGATCAGATTGCTTTATCCAAAACTATGTCGATACCGACCCTAGTCCGGGCACTTCTGATTTCACCTGTAATAAGCTAAGCTATGACGGCCACAAGGGCACGGATTTCGCGCTTTTTAGTCACAAAGATTTAGCGCGCAATGTCGATGTCTTGGCCTCTCTGCCCGGCTTGGTTGTGGGATTGCGTGACAATATGCCAGACCACAATTTTTTTGATTTTGAACCGGATGACATTGCTGGTCGCGAATGTGGCAACGGCGTTGTGATCGACCACGGCGACGGCTGGGAAACGCAATATTGTCACCTGAAGCAAAACAGCATTTCCGTAGAGATTGGCGCTCAGGTTTCCACCGGCGAAAAACTTGGCGAAATTGGGGCCAGCGGCAACACAAGCTTCCCCCATCTGCATTTGTCGCTAAGGAAAGATGGCAAGGTCGTGGACCCCTTCGACTCAACCGCAACCGAAAGTTGCGGTGCACAATCACTGGGACTGTGGACGGATCCAATCGAATATATCGGCGGAGGCTTGATTGCCACGGCAATCGACGACAAGGTTCCAGAGTATTCACACCTAAAATCTGATCAGCACAGACCTACAGAGTGGCCCACCGATAGCCCTGCACTTGTGGTTTGGTCCTTTGGTTTCGGGCTCATCCCGCAGGATGAAATTCTGTTTTCTCTAAGGTATCCATCTGGGGAAACCTTTAGTGACACTGTGATAGCAGAGCGTAATCGAGCCCAGTTTTTTTATGCATGGGGTAAACGGCGTCCATCAGGTGGATGGCCTACCGGCACATATATTGCGTCCTCTACCATGAAACGTGGCACAGAAATTTTGGGGCATCAAATTTTTGAATTCCAGGTGAACTGACTATTTTTCCGTGAACTTCAGTTCAATCCTACGGTTTTTGGCACGTGCCTCGCTGGTATCCGCCGGGTCAATCGGCTGATATTCCCCAAATCCGTTTGCCGACAGGCGCCGCGGTGGCAGGCCAAGTTCGTTTGCCATAAACCGCACAACCGAAAGCGCACGTGCTTGGCTTAGTTCCCAGTTGTCGGCAAAAAGAGCACCGTTGATAATCGGAATATTGTCCGTATGCCCATCAACTTGCAGAACCCAGTTTATTTCCGGCGGTATATCCTGAGAAACATCCAGCAGCAGATCTGCAATTCCTGCAATTTGTGCGCGCCCTGCAGCGCTCAGGGTTGCGGTCCCTGATGGAAACAACACCTCTGAAGAAAACACAAATCGATCCCCAACCACTTGCACCCCCTCGCGCGTGCCCAATAGCTCGCGCATTCGGCCAAAGAATTCAGACCTATACCGCTCTAAATCTTTTGCTTCACTCGCCAATGCAGCAGCCTCTTGTGCTAGCCGATCTGCCTCGGCCTGCAGGCGCTTACGCTCAACCTCCTCAAGTTGACGTCGCCTTCTCTCTTCTGCGGCTGCTCGGGCTAGCGCCGCATTCAAATCAGATCCCAAAGTCTGCAATTGCACCTGCGCCGCCGCGTCCCGCGCTTTACTGTCATCCAGCAAACTTTGCAATTCACCCAGCTGCTGGCGCAGTGCCGCGACTTGCTGATTTAGCAAGGCGGTTTGCTTTTCACCTTGAGAAACTTCGCCCCGTGCGTCTTGTAGTGCCTGATTGGCGACGGCTAAAAGCTGTGCACGCTCTTCGGCCTCGCTCAGGCGATTGGCTGCATCCAATTCAGCTTTGGCCTTGGCGGCAAGCGCTGCAGCCAGTTGCCGTTGCACAGCTTCCGTATCATCAAAGCTGTTTTCAGCAGCGACCCGCGACGCCAAAGCAATGGCCAATTCAGATTGCAATTCTTCAAGCTCTGCTGTCACCGCCGCATTTTGTTGCTGTGCGGCTAACCTTTCCGCCAAAGCCGCCGTAAGCTGCGCTTCTAGTTTATTTATGCCATCCAAAGCCAATTTTTGATCAGATTCAGCTGCGAATTTTGCAGCCAGCGCAGCTTCCAAATTGGCATTCAAAGTCTCCGCGTCAATTGCGGTTAACGCATCCTCAGCCGTTTGCTTCGCCAAAAGTGCGGCTGCCAACTGATCTTCAAGTGATGACAGCTGTACCTGCAACCCTGTATTCTTCTCTTCAGAAGATGAAAGCTGTGTCTGCGCCAAAAGCTGATCCTGTAGCGCTGCTTGTAATCTTGCTTCTAGGCTTTCCAGACCTGTTTGAAGATCCGACTGGGTCGCCTGTGCCGTTGCCTGAACTGCTGCAAGGCTAGCCTGGGAGGCCGCCAGTTTCATTTCAAGATCCGCCACAAATTCTGTCGACTGATCGGCTAGAAGCAAAGCCGCGGTCAATTGGGCCCTTAGACTTGCAAGCTCGCCTTCTCTTTGGATGCGCTCTGACTGTGCCGAGCCCAATGCTGCCAGAACCGTTGCGAGTTCCGCGACTGTGCGTTCGGTATTTTGATCAGATATTTGCAAATCCAAAAGCGCGGACGTGAGCTTACTTTGCAAATCACCGGTCTCTGCCAACGCCGCTGCCAACTTGATATCCAGATTTTCCCGCGCCCCTTCTGCAGCGGCAAGCAGGGTTAAAGTGTCTTCGGCACGTTTTCTTTGCTCTTCTAGGGCCAAGGTCATTGCCGTAAGTTCAGTTTCAGAATTCTCTAGACGCTGGCGCAGGGCCGCCGCTGCGGCGGACTCTGCTAGGCGACCAATCTCTTCTTCCGAAAGTTCAGCTTCCAGCTCCGAGACTTTTGCAGCCAAGGCCGCATTGCTGTTGCGGTCCAATTCTGCCTGTTGACGCAATTCCTCGACCAAAACATCAAGCGCATCACGCTGGGCCGCGGCCAATCTGGCCGCTTCGGTGTTAAGGTCAATTTCGTCTCTTGCTTGCGCAAGCGCCAAATTCAGCGCTTCTTGCGCTGTAACCAAAGTATCGCGTTCGGTTTCTAAATTAGAAATAGAAGCAAGGGCATCCCTGCGCTGTGCCAAAAGCCCTGCAACCTGCTCTTCAAAACTGGTTATTCTTGCTTCCGCTGCATTCAGCGCACTGGCAGTTGCGTCCCGCTCGGTTGTCAACGCTGCGATAAGCGCTGATTGCGCATTGGCCTCATCACGTGCAGAGGTCAACGTGGCGCGCAGTCCGCCAACCTGTGTCTCCAGATCCGATGTTTTTTGACGTTCAAGTCCTAACGCCTGCGCAAGTGCAGCAACCTCCGAAGACAACGCGTCTAACTTGCTCTCCTGACCGGTGATTGTCTCGCGCAGAACAAATTGCACGACCATAAAGATGGTCAACACAAACATAAGCACCAACAGCAAACCGGTCATGGCGTCTACAAAGCCCGGCCAAATCGATGCTTGAAATCTCTGACCTGTACGCCGAGACAGAGCCATGACTAATTCTCCGAAGAGTTAAAGGCGCTTTGATCCCGGCGTTTTGGCACTGTCTGTGCTTCGCCAAGTCGTGAGATCGCCTTGGTAAGCGCCCCAAGATCAGATCGCAATTCAACCACGGTATCTTGGCGGCCTGCCGATATTTCCTCAAGTATGCGCAGCATTTGAACATCAATAGACCGCAAACGCATACGGCTTTCCGCGTCTACGCCATCGCCGTGATGTTGCGAACGCAAAGTATCCACCAGCCGTTCCTGCCCGTCTGCAATACGCGACAATGCAGCGCTGGATCCGCTTTCTGCGCCGAGCTGCGACGTCAGTTCTCGGACCGATGCGACCATATCACCAATTTTGCTTTCAACCTGCGCGCGACCCGCTTCAGACTGGGTAAACATGGTTTGCAACTGGTCCATTTGCTCGGCCATATGTTCAAGCACTTCACCCAGAACATTTTGCTCGACACTGCCATCGCCCTCACCTGCGCTGAACCCAACGCGGGTGATAGAACTCAGCCATTCTTCCAGCTCACGGTAAAAACGGTTTTGCCCGTGGCTGGCAAACAACTCCAAAAGCCCGACGATCAACGATCCTGCAAGACCCAATAGAGACGAGGCAAACGCTACGCCCATGCCGCCAAGCTGTGCCTCAAGACCTGTCATCAATCGGTTGAAAACTTCTACCCCCCCTTCGCCCTCTGACGGGGCCAGACTGCGAATAGTATCAACAACCGCAGGAACGGTAGTTGCCAAACCATAGAAGGTGCCCAAAAGGCCAAGGAAGATCAGCATGTTCACCAGGTATCTGGTGATTTCACGCCCCTCGTCGATACGCGTAGCGACAGAATCAAGAATGGACCGCGAAGAAGATCCACTGATTTGCCCACGCGCGCCACGTGCCCGCAGCAGCGATGCCAAAGGCACGAGCAATTGAGGGGGCTTGACCAATTCGTGGCCGGGCGCATGGGTCGCAAAGCCTTTGATCCAATTTGTACATCTGATCAGCGAAATCACCTGTCCAAAACAGGCAAGCACGCCCACCAAAAAGACAAATGCAATAAACCCATTCAAATATGGGTTCGCCTGGAATACAGGCATCACTGCAGGTGCTGCAACATAGGTCAAAGCACCGGTTAGGCCCAACACCACCAACATAAAGAAGATTTGGCGTACGGGGTGCGAGAAATGTGGCTCGGCCTCGCGGTCTGGCTGGTCCATGTGGACAGCTCCTGACACTGTTATTTTCTGGGCTCACACTACTTCTAAGGCAATCAAGTGCCAAGGTTTTAATGCAGCAAGAGCCAGTTAAACCGTCAATTGGCGCACCCGCGCCGATAGCCAATCCAATTCTGGATCCTCAATGCCCAATTCGCTCAAATGAGAGGCCGTATTATAAAGATATTCGGTATTTGGTCCGCGCCCACCCACAGCACGCGAAATGATTGACGCCTGCTTTTCAAGTGAATGGTTGCAATATTGGACATGCGCGCGATCAATGACATAGGTTACAGCGCTAACCTGACGCCCGTCAGCCAATGTCACATCAAGTTCTTTTTCCAAATAGGCTGACGACACCAATTCGCGGGCGCGCAATTCAACCATTGCTGCTTTTTCCGTGCCTGCCTTAACGCGCAAGGCAACACCATGGCACGCTGCGTTTTCCGCCATATCCAGAGCCAAAACCAACCCCGGATCTTGCTCTGTACCGCGATGATGGATCGACGACATGCAAAAGCTGCGATGCCAACCATGCAAAGTGGCAACCGCCTCTTCATCAATTTCAAAACCAGGGTTCCACAACAAAGAACCGTATCCAAATACCCAAAGTGCCATTGTTCAATCCATATCTGGAGAATTCTGTTTTGCGCGGTTAAATACTATTATCAATGCAGCTGCAAAGGGCTCTCGTGTGAAACGGCTTTTGATATTCATTCTTCTAGCTGCAGTTGCTTGGTTTTCGCTCTGGGGTTTTGGGCACTTTAATACGAATGCAGCATATGAAAAATGGTTCAAAGATCGCCGGAACGCTGGCTGGCTGGCTGAATTCGACGCGATGAAAACCCGTGGTTTTCCAAATCGCCTAGACACAACATTCGAAAACATCACACTCGCAGATCAGAATTTCGGCTATCAGTGGAATGCTGAAAAGTTCAAATTATTTAAGCTCGTGTACAAACCCAACCATATCATCGCGCTTTGGCCCGACCAGCAAGTTCTCAAGACACCAAATCAAACGAACCAAATCTATTCAAATGATATGCGGGCCTCAATTGTTGTTGACGACACGCCACATCAAGCACTTAAGCGCGCGAACTTGGTCGTGGAAAAACTCAGAGCAACACGAGATCGCGCATCAGAGATTTCAATTGACTCATGGCGCTTGGCAATACGCAGTCTGGAGGAAATGCCCACCACAATCCAATTGGCGCTGCAAGCAGAGGGCGTTTCTTGGCGACCTTTGGCCGAAGCCGAAACCCCTTCGCTCGCGACTGGCAATATCAGGATTAACCTATCGGCAAACTTTGACAGCCCATGGGGGTTTCAAAGCTTCGAGCACGATATTCCCGCCCCTACAGAAGTAACCATTCAAAACGCACAGGCAACCTGGAACAATTTTGAAGTCGCGCTCACAGGGTCGTTCACGATTGACGCTCAAGGCTATCCAACGGGCAACCTAAAAATCAGCGCCGAGAATTGGAACGAAGTGCGCGAGTTTGCACGCAAAGCGCATCCCCGAGCAACGCCTATAATTAACGCACTGGAAAAGGAATTTCGCTTGGTCCCAGGCCAACCAAATTGGGAGCAACCTGTCGACTTTCCAATCACAGTGGCCAACCAGCAGATTTACTTGGGGTCTATCCCTATAGGTACTGCACCCATTTTCTGGTCGCGCTAACCTTAGCGGCAATACGGGCCACCGCGATGCTGCGCGATGTCAAAATGGAAATGGTCTTTGTGATAACGATCACTGTCGGGGCCCAATACTGTCCCAAAGGGGCCGCATGCTGAATTGTGCATCTTCTTTAGCATCCGACCTTTCTTACCATGTCCCCAATCCTTAAGAACAGAGATCCGGTCGCCATTTTCCAGGTGAATTGCAGAGATGTCGATCGCGCGCCCCTTGCCATGTTCAGATATTTTTGCACCAGGTCTGCTGTTCCGCGTGCGACAGGAATAGCCTGCAGCTACCTGCAATTTTGCCACCCCACCGCCCGTACGTCCAACTGCTTTGGCCAACCCACCTTCGACCCAAGACTTTAGCGACTTAGCGGTGCCACATTCCACAACGACAGGCGCGCTAAGCTTAACACCGGAAACCGAATAAAGCTTAACAGCGTTATCCACACCGCATCCGCGCAACTTTGCGGGCACTTGCCCAACAACAACCCCCTGCAGATCACGGTCTCGACAAATGCGACCAATTTTTGAGGGTGTCGAAAATACACTTGCATTAATGCTTGGTGCATTGTTTGCCGTCTTTTTACGTAGCATAGCGCGAGGCCGCAGTACCGGACGCAAGGATTTTGCCGGCGCAAAGCTCGGCAATGCAACTGGAAACACATCGATGCGGGCGACAGGACGCAGTGATATCGCTGGCGCATTGGCATGGGCCATGCAACCGATCAGAACGAATGCCAAAACACTCGCCCGCAAAAGCATTAAGATGTGCCTCGGCCAAAATCTGGCGCGTCGGTGTCTTGCCCTGCTTCGATAATGCCACGACGTATAGCGCGGGTACGGGTAAAGTAATCGTGCAAATGTGCGCCGTCGCCCTGCCGAATGGCGCGCTGCAAGGCAAAAAGCTCTTCCGTAAACCGCCCCAGAATTTCAAGCGTTGCGTCTTTGTTTGTCAAAAACACATCGCGCCACATCGTTGGGTCACTCGCCGCTATACGCGTAAAATCTCGAAAACCCGACGCAGAGTATTTGACAACTTCACTTTCAGACACGCGCCGTAAATCATCAGCGACACCAACCATAGTAAATGCAATCAAATGCGGCGTATGCGATGTCACTGACAGAACAAGATCGTGATGATCGGCGTCCATTTCTTCAACATTGGCCCCCATTGCAATCCAAAAAGATTTCAATTTATCAGCGGCATCCCGATCTGTGTGTTCGTCAGTGATCATCAAGCACCAACGATTGTCAAACAACGCGGCAAATCCCGATTCCGGCCCTGAGTATTCAGTACCTGCCAAAGGATGCGCGGGCACAAAATGCACATTAGCCGGCAATTGTGGACCAACAACATCAACCACATAGCGTTTTACGGATCCAACATCAGAAACGGTCGCCCCCGCTTTCAAATGTGGTACGATCCGTGCTGTCACATCCTCCATCGCACCTACGGGCACGCATAAAACAACAAGATCCGCATCTTTCACGGCCTCTTCAACACTGTCAAAAACTTGGTCACAAAGACCAATGTGGCGCGCGGTTTCCCGGGTTGCAGCGCTTTTGGCAAAGCCTGTGACTTCTCCAACAAGGCCGCTACGTTTGCACGCCCAATACATCGAAGATGCAATTAGCCCTAGGCCAATCAATGCAACGCGATCGTAGATCTGGCTCATTCAGAGGTTTCCTTAAAACTCTTAACTGCGTGCGCGACCCGGCGGCACCCTGCTTCGTCACCCACTGTAATTCGCAGGCAATTGGGAAGTCCATATCCACCAACTTTACGCACAATGATGCCCTGACTTTTAAGATAAGTGTCGCAAGCGGACGCTTCATTTTCAGAGGCAAATCGAGCCAAAATAAAATTCGTGCATGAGGTGTCAGACGGCACCCCAATTTCGGCCAGTGCCTTTGCAAGCCACGCCCGTAAGCGTGCATTGTCAGCCTGACATTTTTTGACAAAGCTTGTGTCGCGCATTGCGGCCTCTGCCACACCCAACTGAACTTCGGAAAGATTAAACGGTTGCCGAATGCGTTTCAAAACATCGATGATCTTCTTTGGCGCATAGCCCCAACCAATACGTAGCCCGCCCAAACCATGAATTTTGGAAAATGTGCGCGTCATTATCACGTTGTCGCGGGCCTGCACTATGGCTGCCCCGCCGTCGAAATCTTCTACGTATTCAGCATAGGCACCATCAAGCACCAACAACGTACCGTCAGGCAGGCCATCCGCAAGCCTTGTCACTTCATTCGAGCCAATCATCGTGCTCGTGGGGTTGGCCGGGTTGGCAACAAAGACAACGCGTGTGTGTTCGGTACAGGCATTCAAAATCGCGTCGACATCAACAACACGTTCGCGTTCTGGCACTTTCACTGGTGTTGCACCACAGGCATGCGCCAAGATCGGATACATGGAAAACCCATGTTCGGTATAGATGATCTCGTCACCCGGGCCAGCAAAAGCTTGCGAAATGAATTGGAGCACCTCGTCAGATCCAACACCGCAAATAATTTGCTCTGCGTTCAATCCGTGGACCTCTGCAATCGCCGTGCGCAAATTGGCGTGATCAGTCCCAGGATAGCGATGCAAATTCAAACCAAGCTTTCGAAAGGCCTCCTTGGCAGAGTCGCTGGGTCCATAAGGGTTTTCATTGGACGACAATTTTACGAAGTCCGTAACCCCCTCAATAGTGGACTGACCGCCTTCGTATAGAGCGATCTCCATAATACCTGGCTGCGGTGCAATGCGGCTCATTGGTGCTCTCCTTTTCGCCAGGTCGTTCTATCGGTGCCCCGCCCTCAAGACCAGTACCATTCACCATCACGATCTGTCTGAATGATGCTATTCATATTTCGATGCTTACAAGGCACACCTTTGGCCTGTTTACAGGAGTAAACCGATGCAGAAATGCAAAATGGCAGCCGCGATGAGGCGCAACAAAAAAGCCGCGTCAGTCTCCTGACACGGCTCATATTCAACGAATTCGGCGAAGATTAGTTCTTCGCGTAGAATTCAACAACCAAGTTTGGTTCCATGATCACCGGGTAAGGTACGTCGGAAAGACCAGGTGTGCGCACGAAAGTCGCGGTCATTTTAGAGTGATCAACGTCCATGTAATCAGGAACGTCACGCTCTGGCAAAGCAACGGCTTCCATCAGAACAGCCAATTGCTTGGACTTGTCACGTACTTCAATAACGTCACCCTCTTTAACACGGTAAGAAGGGATGTTGACTTTTTTGCCATTCACTTTGACGTGGCCGTGGTTCACGAACTGACGCGCTGCAAAAACAGTTGCAACGAACTTTGCGCGGTAAACAACAGCGTCCAAGCGGCGCTCAAGCAGGCCGATCAAGTTTTCACCTGTATCACCTTTGACACGCTCAGCTTCGCCATAGATACGACGGAATTGCTTCTCGGTCAGATCACCGTAGTAACCTTTCAGCTTTTGCTTTGCGCGCAGCTGAATACCGAAATCAGAAAGTTTGCCTTTGCGGCGCTGACCGTGCTGGCCTGGGCCATATTCGCGACGGTTAACCGGGGATTTAGGACGGCCCCAGATGTTTTCGCCCATGCGGCGGTCAATTTTATACTTGGCAGACGTACGTTTAGTCACGACTGATCTCCTTCGTTTAGGTTTCGAAGGGCGTTGTCCTCTATCCGGATTATGCCGAATTGACAGGAATCCCCTTGCGGGGGCCACCAACACCAATGAATGCGCGCTTATAAGCACCACTCAGCCAGAGTCAACACAGCATCGCAGCACATCGAACACTAATTCAGCCCAAAAGCAAAACAGCATAATTCAGGGCCAGCTAAGCCGCCTCATGTTTGAAAATTGCAGCTTCGGATGTGGTCAATTGCCGACGTGCATGATCCCCATAGCTATAGGGCCGTGCTGCCAATTCGGGATTAAGTGAAAGCAACCTGCTTCGATCATCGGCCCCCAAAGATGACAAAGCCGCATTCGCAGGGTGAAAGCTTTCCGTCTCTATTCCGTTAGCAAATAGAATTTCATGCCGTGGCAAAAGTAGATGCACATAGGTGACTTCGCGAAGCCTAAAATCAACTCCGACACTATGGCCATTTTCCAATTGTCGCGCCGTGACCAAGACTTCCGGGGTGTTAAATAGGGCACGAGCAACTTCGCCACGTACCAGCACGCGATGTTCCGGTGAAACGATCAGCTCTTTTTCAGGCCAATTGCGCCCTAATGCCCCTGGTTTGATCCGAATGGGTCGCAGTTTGGGTAACGCAAACAATCGCGCCCCTGTCATTCTGCGTGATCCTATCCATTGTATTTCTTGCACGCCATTGTCCTTGGTCTGAACCAAGTCCCCTTCGCGCAGTTGTTGAATAGGAAGCGCACCATTCGGCGTTTCAATCAAAGTGCCCGGTGTGAAACAAATCACACGCGCCGCCTCTGGATCAAGCGGGTCCTCAGTGCTTTCGCCAAGAGTATGATGCACAACCCATAGGTCTGTTTGCGCAGGTGGAATGCTGTCTACAAACATCAAAAGTGGCACACCATCATGTACCTCAATTAGCGTCACCGTATAGCTATTTTGCCCATCGGTGACAACAAAACTACTGTCAGGATTACTCTCATCAACCGCAATCTCATCCAGTTGCATCGCATTCGTCATCGCTGCGCCAACAAGTTTGCGTACCATGCGCGCCGCCTTGCGTCGCAACATCGTTTCACCCTCGCCGCGCTCAAGTCGCAACACATCTGTAGGCCCATCAACGCGAACGGTTTCACCGCTCCAAGTCCACACCGCGCCTTGTTGTACAGCGCTTATAGGTGCAGCTTTCAGGCCATCTATTTCTGTTTGCGACCAAGAGATGACGAACGTGCCCAAAAAGCCCGTTCCCATAACTCGTGTCCTGCCTCATTTTTTTATTGTCACGAGACTAACAAAAGTGATTCGCTGAGGGAAGCCCCTAAAGAATGTCGTTTTGATACGAGCGGCTTAAAAATCAATCTTAACGCGGATCGCCCCCACAACTTGACCGCCGGATTGCCCTTGGAATTCTGGACTAAGCCAGCTCGCTCCATAAAAAACCGAGTGCTTTTTCCCCTGCCATTGCACGCCTGCGCGCAGTCGACTGCGAAACCGCTCTGGCGCAACACCAGAAGACGCAGGCAGAAATAAACTATTCTCAATCACGCTCACATCAGCGCCAACGGTATAAGAAAAACCACGATCCGGGCGAGACATTGTGCGATAACGATGACCACTAACAGGATCTCGCACCCAGAGGTCATTGGCCAACCCAGAACCCACGCCCAAATCAAACCCGACGCGGAACAAGGTTTCCACCCCAAGCCGCACCTCAGCAAAGGGACGAATTTCGGTGTGCGCACCAAGATCAAAGACACGCCCAGCTTCAGCAACCGCAGCAAGTGCAACATCATTGCCAATCTGATTTGCCAGTACACTGGCCGAAGGACCGGCAAGCCCAAAGCCGCTATGTAAAGACGATTGAAGGTCTGCTAGCCCGGTCTGTGGCCCCAACAAAACGAGATCTACGCCCAGCGCATAGTCTATTTTCTTTGGCTTAAAATGGGTATGAGCACCTAACGACAAGGCCCCGGCATATGGCCGATCTCCGACAGCCGGAGACACAAGGTTTGCAGGAGCAATTACCTGCCCGAGAATACGTAGCTCGATATTTTCGCCAGCTTGCGCTGGCAAACCACCGCTCCAAGGTGCGCCAAAAACATGACTTGCAGCAATCGACCCACTGCGCCAACGATCATGACCGTCACCCAAGAAATCATTGACGATCAAACGCCCGTATCCAACCTGCTTTTGTGCCAACGCTGTGTCAGGTCGCGCCATGAAAGACAGCGCCATAGCTGCCATCAAGATAAATTTGAGAAACCGCATATTTGCCTCAGGTTTGAATAACCTGCTCACATTTAACGGAAATAAAAGCGCAAATTAATCGAAACCATGTCTTTTTCTTGATTACACAACGGACATGAACGGTTCTAAAACAAACGCGCCTCTTTCGCGATCATCGCCGCCTGTGTGCGATTTTTCGCGTCAAGCTTTCGACAAAGCGTTCTAACATGCAGTTTGATCGTCACTTCCTGCAAACCCAATTCACGCGCAATTTCCTTATTGGATAGGCCGCGACAAAGCCCATTCAACACCTCAAACTCTCGCTTACTTAGTTGCTTTGCGACAGGGTTTTCTTCGGTTTGGTCACTCAAGTGAGACACGGGAAAAAAAGTTTCGCCCGCCACCATAAACTGGACTGCATGCACAAGGCTCTTAGCGGTCATCGTTTTAGGTAAAAAGCCAATGGCACCGGAGTCGATTGCATCTTGCGCGACCGAATGCGGCGCATTTCCCGATAAAATTGCGACGCCACTTGCGACCTGCGCCTCTAGTGCTTGCTTAAGACCCACCAGACCAAACATGCCAGGCATATCGTAATCTAACAAAATCAGATCAAACGGACCGGACTGCCTGGCTATCTCTAACGCATTTTCCAACGAATGCGCGGTCTCTACCTGCGCATTTCCTTCATTTTCCAGGTAAGCCGAAAGTGTTTCGCGTACCATATCATGATCATCAGCAATCAGTATTCGCATATCAAAGGTTCATCTGTTCTTTGGCAACTCACTAAGTCAACTCATCGTCAAACAAAATCAAATAATCAAAAAAAGGGAAAAGCGGTCCAACCATAGCATCGTAACACATAGTCAATGCGCGCTTGCCACGCTGCTAACTATACTTTCGTATCGGAAAGCGATCAATAGAATCCGTGCTCTGCGCGAATTAATGTGAAACAGTTTGCCAATTACATTTTTTGAAAAGATCGATAATGAAACTGCGCGCCCTTTTGACCTTCCTTATGCTTTTAAGCACCGCAAACATTGGAAACGCTGACCAACTTGAAAGTCCAACCGGAGAAATTTTACTGACAGTTTCGGGCGATATTTCAGAGACAAATGCGCCTGAAGGAGCCGTGTTTGATCTTAAAATGCTGCGACATTTGCCCCGCACGAACATCGAAACCACAACCATTTGGACAGACAGCAAGCACCACTTTTCAGGTGTCTCTCTACACGATTTAGTTCACTGCCTGAAAATATCGGGATCCTCGATTCTAGCGCGGGCAATAAATGATTATCAGGTAAAGATCCCACTCGAAGACGCCAAGCTTGGTGGGCCAATCATTGCATTTCTAAGAGATGGAACACCAATGTTGCGGCGTGAAAAAGGGCCTCTTTGGATCATATATCCTTATGACGTCAAGCCAGAGTATAAATCTGAAACCTTCTATGCACGCAGCATTTGGCAGCTAGACCGGATTGAAGTGGTAGATTAGGCTGAGGCCCACCAGACGCCATAAGGGCAAACATAGGATGTACACGCGAAGCGAGGTAAGGACCGGATTTTTTGTCTTGGTACTTTCTGTCGTTCTGTTCCAAATCACGGTTCTGGCCGTGACCGTTTTCCGCCAGATTGAAAATTTGTCGACGGCACAATCCGACAATATCTTATGGACGTTTTCCCAAGCAGACGTGGATTTTCGCCGCTTGACCACCACCTTGGCCAACGCAAAGTCAAATCCCAACTTGACGGATGAAATCCGCAAAGACTTTGACATTTTTTACAGCCGAATACTCACGTTGCGCGACAGCAGTTCTTATGCGGCCAGTCGCACGCAACCTATTTTCTCACAGAACATCACACCTATCGTCGAATTTTTGGATCGTTCCATCGCAATCATCGACGCACCCGACAATGTTTTAGAGGCAGCTCTGGACGACTTTTATTCGCATGCCGAACGTATCGAACCAAATGTGCGGCAATTGGCTCTCTCTGGGCTCGGAACCTCATCACAAGACGCCGAAACGCAACGTGAAGAGATGCGAGACCTGCTGCTACGCCTGACATTCGTAACTTTTTTACTCATCCTCGGCTTGATAGTCTTGGTTATAGTATTGCGTCGTCTTTACCAGCGCAGCCTAGCCATCAGCACAGACAACCAGCGCGCACGTGCGTGGCTACAGTCCATGGTTGAAACCTCTCTTGATGGAATAATCGTCGCAGATAGCGCCGGTAAGATTGTTGAACTCAATTCAATTGCGAAACAGCTATTTCAAATCGACCACACGGAAACTTCTCCCTTGCACATGCGTGAATTGATTTTGCCAACACCTGAAAATAGTACATTTGAGCGCCCCGAGACATCAGAGCTGTTAAACGCTGGGCGTTCACAAACACTTGGGCGACGCACGGATGGCAGCCAATTTCCGATAGAATTAGCCCTCTCAAGCACCCGCACTATTGAATGCGAAAAAATTTATGTCGCTTACATTCGCGACATTTCTGACCAAATAAACGCTGAAAAAGAATTGCTTCTGGCGCGCGACAAGGCTCAGGCAGGGGAAAAAGCAAAGGCAAATCTATTGGCAGTTATGAGCCATGAAATTCGCACCCCCTTAAGTGGGATATTGGGAACAACCCACTTAATGCGAAAAACCAAGCTGTCTCAAAGACAGACCTCTCTATTAGACGCGATGCAAACTTCAGGCGATTTGCTGATGCACCATGTCAATGACATTCTCGATCTATCAAAGCTTGACGCCAGCGCAAGCGATCTTAGCCTTGGACCGATTGAACTGCGCCCGCTCATGCAAAACCTTGTGGATAGTCAGCGCGCTAGTGCTCAGAACAATGGCAATTCAATTGCTCTTTCTGTTTCCGATTCCACACCTGAAAGCGTAATTGGGGACGCAAACAAAATTCAGCAGGCCCTGCTTAACTTGATCGGCAACGCCCTCAAATTCACCAAAAATGGCTCAGTTACGGTCGAAGTGGATCACTTTGGGCAATCCGATCATATCGAATTTCGCGTGATCGACAGCGGGATTGGCATTCCAGAAAAGGAATTAGAGAATATTTTTGACGATTTTTTTGTGATCGACACCACCTATGCCAGCCAGCAACAGGGCTCTGGATTGGGTTTAGGGATCACCCGTCGATTAGTCGAAAAAATGTCCGGGCAAATTGGCGCTGAAAGCATCGAAAACGAGGGAAGCTTGTTTTGGCTGCGTCTACCTTTGCCGATCAACAGATCTAAAAATTTCGATCATACGGATATCGACGAAACCATTGCAGCACCATCTGCACTTTCAATATTGCTGGTGGAGGACAATGAAATAAACAGGTTTATCACGAGCGAAATGCTGCAAAACGAGGGCCATATAGTCACCTTGGCGTCTTCGGGGAAACAAGGTGTAGCCAAAGCTTCGCATTCGAAATTTGATCTCATTCTGATGGATATCAGAATGCCCGGAATGGACGGTATTTCGGCGGCGCAGGAAATTCGTATGCACAATGGACATTCTCGAAACACCCCCATTATCGCATTAACAGCTCAAACCTTGCCCGCAGAAATTGCCCGCATCAAAGACGCAGGTATAGACGATGTTCTGAGCAAACCCATACCAAATAGCGCTCTTAAAAATATCCACAATTATGTCGCTCAAACGCGTAAAACGCCAGAAAATGTGATAAAACCAATTTACGATGACACCAAAACACTGCGTTTGGATATACTGAATGACGTTGTGCGGAATATTGGCTTGGTGAGCACAAAGACGCATCACGCGTTGCTTCAAAAACAGGTCGATACCTTCTTATCATCAAAATCTTCGGGCAGCGTTTTTAGCCCGGCAGAACTATCTCAAATCCACTCGCTATGTGGGGCCACAGCGATTTTAGGACTCTGCGAGTTTTACAAGCAACTTGCCTTGGTCGAAAAACTGAAGCTAAAGCCTAGTCAGAAAAATTGGCACAATTGGGTCGAAACGACCCGAGGAATCTGGATGAAAACAGATCATGCGTTGACAGATTTTCTAAAAGAAAAATCAGAGTAGCGGCCCAAATCGCGAATGCTATCTGTCGATAGTTCTTCAGAATATGGATCTTCATTGCCTAACAGAATCTTGCTTCCGCTTAAGTTTCTGAATTTCATTCCTTCCCAAAAGGAATCGAATCCGAGGCGCAAACCCTATTTTGCAGCCGATAAAAAAACCGTTAACGCCATCGGTTACGCCACCGTTAACGCAAACATCAAAAACACGCGGCCCGTTATCGCTAACGCATTGAAGAAAAAGATATTTTTCTTTTTCTTGTGACATTTGCAGTCTATACCCCGGTTCAAATCTAGTAAGATTGAACAAGAGGATTTTTCGAATGACCGTGACTGTAGGCATCAATGGATTTGGCCGCATTGGGCGTTGTACGCTCATGCATATTGCAGAAGCGGCGCGCGATGACGTCAAAGTTGTCAAAATCAACGCGACTGGCCCAATTGAAACAGCGGCCCATTTGGTACGTTATGACTCGATCCATGGCCGATTTGCCAATGATGTGGTTGTCCAAAATGGCACCATGGACGTCGGCCAAGGCCCAATGCGGATGTATTCCACCTATGACACGGACGAATTGGATTGGACTGGCGTAGACGTTGTTCTGGAATGCACAGGCAAATTCAACGATGGAACCAAGGCTGCGAAACATCGCGAACGCGGCGCAAAAAAGGTTCTTATTTCGGCCCCAGCTAAGAATGTTCAGCGCACCATTGTATTTGGCGTGAACGACCATCTTTTGACAGCCAATGACAATATGATTTCAAACGGCTCATGCACGACGAACTGCCTGGCTCCTCTGGCAAAAGTTCTGAATGACAGCATTGGGATTGAAAATGGTCTTATGACCACAATCCACAGCTATACCGGTGATCAGCCAACGCTTGATCGCCGCCACGCTGACCTTTACCGCGCCCGTTCAGCAGCCATGGCGATGATCCCAACCTCAACCGGTGCTGCGAAAGCTCTGGGTGAAGTACTGCCAGAGCTCAAAGGCAAACTGGACGGCACATCCATGCGCGTCCCTACACCAAACGTATCTGCGGTTGACTTAACCTTTGTTGCTTCCAAAGATGTCACAGTCCAAGACGTAAACGAGATTGTGCGCGAAGCGGCGGCCACAACAATGAAGGGCGTTTTGGGTTACGACCCAGAAGCCAAGGTCTCGATCGACTTCAACCACACAACCGAAAGCTCAATCTTTGCACCCGACCAAACCAAAGTTATTGGTGGACGTACGGTGCGCGTTTTGGCGTGGTATGATAACGAATGGGGCTTCTCTGCACGTATGGCAGATGTTGCAGCACGTATGGGCCAATTGATCTAAGCGCCCCCGCTTGCAAAGCCAGTTGCGCCCCCGAGATCAGTCAGGCATATCATATGCCAAATGCTGATCCCGAGGGCGCTTTTTTTATGACCAATCGCATCGCCGTTTTCCTAGGGGTGGCGATCACCATCACCCTGATCGCTGACCAGATTTTGCTGGATGGATCCGGAAGTTTGCTCGCAGGACGTAAATTTGCCGAACTAATCGAATGGCTAGCGTTCTGGCGATAGCCCCTTAGTTCATCGACAACTTAACCGTCACCTCACCGTGCAAAGCTTCCTCCCATTGCAGTCGCAACTGGTCGCCATTGCTGCCTTGCTGCAACTCAATATAGGGCACAGCCCAGCGCGTCTGGTTACCGCTGGTGCGCAACCGGGTGGTTGCGACGACAGACTCCACAGTACGCGCTTGCCCGCCAAAGGGCAGCCCCCCGCCGCTGTCTACGGTCCAAGTCGTTGCCGCCGAATTCTGGTCGTGCTTGACGATCAGTGGGTTATAGATCGGTGTATCAATCTGGTGAAACGTATTGCCTTCCACCAAGATGTTTTTCCCCTTGGTTGTGTTGAGCGGGGCAAAACTTGTATCCACACTGTCGACACGATCAATTGGGCCATCAATACTGCGAAACTTATTGCCAGTAACACATAGTCCGCCAATAAACTGGCCGGTGCCATAGGGTTTGATCACCAAATAAGCAAACCACGGTGCGACATTGCCAGACAAGAACACGTTGTCATCAATGCTCAACGCCGAGAATGAGAACCCAGAAGTGAAATCTGGCTCTGGTTCATACTCATTGGTCCACTCTATGGAACAATTGTCGACATAGTTACCAGTAATCGTGGTCGAGCAATAAGCACTGGCCACCACAATACCCGCAGTGCGCACGCCAGCAGCCTCTGAATCGCCCTGGAAAAAGTGATTGCCCATGACGATGTTATTTGATCCTCCCAGCACCGCGAAATGCCTGAACTGCGTCGCACGATTGTTGCGCAACTTCACATCATTGGCATTGGTATTCAAAACGATCGTCGAGCGGTCCTGGACCGAACTGCCAGCCTCGCTTGTCAGGAATTGGCAACGATCAATCAACATGCCCTGGCACCCCTCGCCGTGGCTGGTGATCCCCCGATCTCTGGGTCGCGTGATCCAACTGTCGCGCAGATGAAAAATCACGCCTGCCGGGGGCAATAAAATCCCGCTTGCCAAAGTGTTACACAGCAATTCGACATCTGACATAGAGAACCGCTGTAATTTGCTGAAACCAGAGAAGTCCAACAAATATTTGAAACGGGTAAACGAATAGGTTTGCGTGCCAACTGCGTCATACAACCCTGCACTCAGGGTCACTTCCTGAGTCGCATCATTTTTGGATTTCACATAGACTTCGCGCCCAACTCCATTGCCTTCAACCAAAGACCCAACCTGAATATTCGCCACATTGGTCACACCCGTTAACGTCCGGGCATTGCTGGAAGAGTAACTGGCCTGTGACGTCACCACGTCTGGATCCCAAACGCTACTGCCCGTCACATAAAACTGGCCGTTCGCAATATGCCGCCGCTGTGAATAGGACGTTCGGTTGGGAACAAGCGCTTGCATATCCATTGGTGTTTCAATGGTTATGCGCCGTCCGCCAAGGTCCAGTGATTCATGGCCCGCGCTGTTAAACAGCGATTGAAATGCCTTTTCAAAAGCCAACTGTTCGTTGCCAAATGCATCAATATAACTGGGCAGATCATAGTTCTTGGTCAGAGAAAATATAGCCGCGAGTGGCATGGTAACAGTACCCTCAAACCTGACCCGTTCTGTAAACTCCATACTGTCACTCAAGAAATAGCTTCCGGCTGGCACCAGAATGGTTCGCCCATCTGCCGTTGAATTAGCCGCCTCAAAGGCCGCAAGATCATCCGTTACCCCGTCGCCTAGCGCGCCAAAGTCACGCACATCCACCATGGACATCATGTCGCGCAGAAAGGCCGATGTCAGATCTTCGATCACCAGATCATCAATACGAACAACACCGCCCGTTGCACCAGTAAGATCAAGACCCACATGACCATAGGTCGGTTGCACGCCCCAGGGCATATCCACGCCACCGCGCACACCAGAACCAATAATGGCAGAGACTTCTACAACCTCGCCATAGGTATCCAGGCTCACCGAAGGGCCCACCTCAACCAATCCAGACACATGGGTACCCGCATCCCCCGCCCAGGCCGCAATACGCACCGAAGGAAAATTGCCACTGATGACCTTAACGCGCGCAGTGACCCGCAAATAACATCCGGGCAACAATGGGGTTTGCCCCATGTATCGCAGGTACTGGGTTACGTCGGTCTTTTGCAACTCTAAGCAACCGGCAAAATCTGCATCCGCCGGAACAAATGCCGCATTTGTAGCCCCATCATAGGTATCTGAACCTGGTGTGCCGTCGCCGCTGGACCAAACGTCCAACCCACTTGCAAACGCTGGCGGCATCAACTGCACCCCGTCGGTGATTGCCTTATTCATGAAAGCCCCTTTCCAAAGTCACGAAATTGGTCGAGGCCAAAGACCTCGCGCACTAAGGAACGGAAGTATCAATCAAAGCTTAACCACTCATCAGAACAGCGCGCGCTGGGTGTTGCACAAAATTTGCAGACTGCCTGGACAAATCGCCAATGTGGCAGCTGTGCTACTCTATGGGTGCCCCCAAAGCCAGCGCGCGATCAGTTCCCGAGTTCGCCGTTCAATCCCGATTGAATCAACGCAATCGTTTCCTTCACGCCATAAAGGGCAATAAATCCACCAAATCTTGGACCTTGGCTCGCGCCCAGCAAGACTTCGTAAATCGCCTTGAACCAATCGCGCAATGGTTCAAATCCGTGGTTCTTGCCAATGGCGAAAACAACCGATTGTAAAAATTCTTCGTCCGCGAAATCCGCAACCGGCAAGGCATCCTCTTTGCCCATGGCCGCATTTTTCGTTGCAATGGCCGCCAAAGCGGCTTCCTCTGACGACAATGCCAGCGCAAGATCCGCAAGGGCCGCGCGCTCTTGATCGGTTGGCGCACGAAATACTTTGTTTGGCTTCACAAAATCATTGAAATACCGCACCGCGAATCCCGCTGCAGCATCCAAATTCGGATGGCTTTCTGGGGTCGCATCTGGTGCGTATTTATTGATAAAGCCCCACATGGTCTCTTTGGCTTCAGCACTCGACGCGCTGGCAAGGTTCAAGAGCATGCTGAACGGTACAACCATGTCAGACGTTGGCACATCACGACCATGCAAGTGGTAAACCGGATTGTTTAGCTGCGCTTTGAGATCCTGGCCTGGATATGCCCGCAATTGCTGGTGGTATTCATCGACAGCCTTTGGGATCACGTCAAAATACAGGCGCTTTGCTGTTTTTGGTTTAAGGTACATAAAGTACTGCAGAGATTCCGGGGCCGCATAAGTCAACCACTCTTCCATCGACAGGCCATTGCCTTTCGACTTTGAAATCTTCTGACCCAACTCATCATTGAACAATTCATAAGTCAGGCTTTCTGGCGGACGTTTACCAAGCGCACGACAAATTTTGCCCCCCTGTGTGACAGAATCTATCAAATCCTTACCCGACATTTCATAGTCAACACCCAAGGCAGCCCAACGCATGGCCCAATCAGGTTTCCACTGCATTTTGACGTTGCCACCGGTGACCGGGATCTCAACTTTCTCTCCGTCAGTTTCTTGATAAACAACGGTTCCTTTTTCCGCATTCACTTCCAACATTGGCACCTGAAGCACATGGCCAGTTTTTGGTGAAATGGGCAAAAACGGGGAATAGGTTGCCTGACGTTCTGCCCCCAAAGTTGGCAACATAATGTCCATGATTTTTTGGTATTCCCAGCAGGCTTTCACCAGCATTTCATCGAACTTGCCAGAGGTATAATACTCGGTCGAGCTGGCGAACTCATACTCAAAACCAAAGCTATCCAGAAAATCGCACAGGCGGGCATTGTTATGCTGCGCAAAGCCTTCGTGGGTTCCAAATGGATCCCGCACCTTTGTCAGTGGCAGGTTTAGATCCTGCGCCAGTTCCTCTTGCATCGGAACATTGGTTGGCACCTTACGAAAGCCATCCATATCATCCGAAAAACAGATCAACTTTGTTGGAATGTCAGACATGCTCTCAAAGGCGCGACGCACCATAGTGGTCCGCGCAACTTCACCAAAGGTGCCAATATGTGGCAATCCTGACGGGCCATAACCCGTTTGAAACAACACGTACCCCTTCTCAGGAGGTTGTTTTTGGTACCGTTTGAGCACGCGACGCGCTTCTTCAAAGGGCCAAGCTTTTGAAACGAGTGCAGCATCGCGCAGGTCAGACATTGATATCTCCAAGAAACCGCTGCTTTGCCCCATGCATAAGCAACCGGCGTTACCTAATTTGCGAATGCAGCATGGTCAACATTGCTTCTAATAACAACAGCCTATCCATTGGCGTTTTCAGGTCTTTTTCACCCAAACACGATCGGCGCTTGCTCCGACGGCCTGCGCCCCATATCTTTGACGGCAAAAGCGCTCTGTAAAGGCACGACAAATGACTCAAGAAATCCCACATCCGTTGACACCTCAAGACAGCCTTGTGGCCTTGATGGTGGCAGTATCTGCCTCCGATGAAAACATCCGCACCGCAGAGCTGATCAAAATACAATCTGCGGTCAACAACCTGCCGGTTTTTGGCAACTATGACATCGACCGTATTACAGTTGTAAGCCAGACCGTATTTGACCTTTTTGAACAAGAAGATGGGCTTGCGGCCCTCTTTGGCTTGATCCGCGACAACCTGCCAGAAGAACTGTTTGAAACGGCCTATGCGCTGGCCTGTGATGTTGCAGCCGCAGATGGCGCAATCGCGGATGCAGAGCTGCGTCTGCTGGAAGAGATGCGCTACGAGCTCAACATTGATCGCCTACATGCCGCAGCAATCGAACGCGGTGCGCGCGCGCGTCATATGACACTTTAAGAAACCTCATTGTGATCAAGGTGGTATGGGGGGCATCCATTCTTGGCAAAATTGCCTAATGACTGCCCGCGTTCATCTGGACCCAGCGTTCAATCAACGCCTGTTGCAATCTCTTGGCGCGCTGGTTCCAACTCCGCGCGCCAGGCGGACGCTCTCTTTGCGCACGTGTCAATTTTGCGCGGCGTTCCTGATCTGCTGTAAAAACAGCAAACGCCAAGTTTTGACCGCTTTCCGTTTGAATATACCCACCTAACCCACTGACAAAATTCAAAGTTCCCGTTTTCGCTATCACTTGAATCGGGCTGTTCTTAACCGGGTGCCCCTGGCTGTCCTTTAAGGTGAATGCCTTTAGAAGTGGCGCAATCGAGGCGTGACTATGGGTTGCAGCCAATGCCTTTGCCAGCTCTTCGGCATGCAGCCTAGACGCATCGCCTAACCCAGAGTGATCGACAAATTTTGCATCTGTCATACCCAAGTTTTCAGCCGCCCAGACCGCCATCTCCCGACCAGATCCCCGCAAACTGGTAACGTATTTTTCGCGAGCCAAAGTCGCGGCCAATCCAACCATTTCCGCAGTCACATTTGTCGAGTATTTCAACATGCCTTTGACAATCGTTGAAAGCGGCGCACTGTCACGCTGACCAAGAACAGAACCCTTTGGTTTGCTTGGTGTTTTCTGCGGGTTAGGTAGATTTATGCCTTGCTGTTTTGCCAGCCAAGCAAAGGTTTCTCCGGCATATATCTCGGGCTGTCGAATTGGCAACCAACGTCCGCCCTTGTCGTTCAAGGCACGCCGCGAGACCGACCAAAAATCCCGACCTTCGCGCGCGTTATATTCAAAAATCGGGGCCCTGCGGTCTGACAAACTCATGCGGGCAACTTGCACAGGAGGTCGAGCAGTTTCGCCACGCGCCTCCATCGCGACATCATACCCATTGCCTGACTTTTTCCAATCAAAAAAAACACGATTGTAGTTCAAGCAAATCCCTGAAATTGCAGGAGAATACCCCACATGCGCTGGTTGTTCTTTGTCTATGGCCTCGATGAACGGAAGCCCCGCACCATAGACCAAAAATCGCCCTTCAATCCGATTGAGCCCCGTTTCTTTCAGCCCCTTAGAAAGGGCGTTCAAAGCGTCGGTGTCCAAAGTTGGATCTCCGCCGCCTGCAAGGATCAAATCACCCTTCAACACGCCCTGTTCAATCGGACCTGTGGCAATCAGTTTGGTTGAAAACCGGTGGCCCTCACCCAGCACGTCCAACGCATAAAGTGCTGTCACCGCCTTGCACACACTCGCGGGCGGCAAGCCAGACGCAACCCGTTGTGACTCAACAATCTTTCCGTTCGCCATATCAACAACAGCATATTCGATTTTGCCGTTTAGATTGGCCTTTGCGATCAGTTTTTCAGGGGACGCAAAAGCCAGTTTCGAGGGGCGCACTTGGGGACGGAGGGACGTGGTTGGGGCGTTGGCAAGGGCAGCACTGGCGACGCTGCTGGCAGCCGCTGACAAAAAGAAACGCCGTGAGACATTGGTTCTCATGCTAGGACCTTAGGCAGCAAATGCGACAACACCAAGCGGTATTTCGAGGAAAGCCTCAAACAATAATAACCGTTTATATTCAGTATATTAACTCGCAACCCAGCTCCCATTCTCGCGCAGTTGGGTTGAGCTGAGATTGACCATTGGCACATTGACGAAACTCCAGGCGGGGGCTTGGGCGGAGCCTAGCAAGCGACTGTCACGGCCTTTGATGCGGTAATCGCGATAGACATCTGCGGCCTTTCCGGCCCGCGCGGTGATGCGATCCCCGGGGCGGGCAAGCACGCCGACGGGGGTTAAGTCCATGATTTTACGCCAATCTTTCCATTTATGGAATTGCGCCAGATTGTCGGCACCCATCAACCAGACAAAATTCACACCGGGATAGGCCTGGACCAGTTTCTCGATTGTCTCGGCGGTGTAACGCGTACCGGCGCGGGCCTCAAAATCACTGATGGTGACACGCGGGTGTTGCATGATATCGCGCGCAGCATTCATCCGGCGGGCGATGGCGGCTGGTCCCTTTGATTTCAATGGGTTACCGGGTGTCACCAACCATAAAATATGGTCCAAATCAAAGCGTTTGAGCGCCTCTTTTGTGATGTGCACATGGCCCAAATGAGGGGGGTCAAAAGAGCCTCCAAGCAGCCCAACGGTCATGCCGGGGCGCAGATATGTCACGCGTTTTCTCACAGCGGCTATATAGACGGAAACAGCGCAAAAATGTCCAGTCCCTCAGAATTATTTCTTGTGGAATCGCAGAGAGATAGCGGCGCATTCCCCTGACCCAAAAAATAAATCACGGCAAATACATTTCCCGCAGACCTTGGGTGAAATATGATGGTAATTTGCCAGATATGAATTTCTAATGCGTTGAAAAGACAGGTTTTCTAAGGACAGTGTAATGCGTGACGTGACGCTGGTGGAATGCAACCCCACCGACTCGGAGGCGATTCATTGCCTGAAGCAATATTATGCAGAGCTGGAAGCGCGGTTTGAACGCGGGTTTGACGTGTCGCAAAGCAATGACCCCGAGGCAAATGCCATGATCCGCCCGCGCGGGGTGTTTTACGTCGCCATGATGGAGGGTGCGCCGGTGGGCTGCGTGGGCGTCAAAGGAACGGGCCGCGAAGTGGCTGAAATCAAACGGCTTTGGGTGTCACCCAAGGCGCGCGGCAAAGGGCTTGCGCGGCAGTTGATGGCCGCCTGTGACACGGCGGCTGTGGCGCTGGGGATCACCACGTTGCGGCTGGACACCAACTCTGCGCTGCCAGAGGCGGCAGCGCTGTATCACACGCTGGGATGGCATTTGATTGACCGGTTTAACGACGATCCGTATCCCGATTTGTTCTTTGAAAAAGCGCTGTCATAGGCGGTTTATGAACGGTCTGTTAGCGGGCCGTTTGGCGGGTTTATTTTGGGTTATTTGTACAATTTGTACGTTTCGGGGCGTGAAACGTACGATTCGAGATGGGTTTGCGGTCAAAATGTTTCGCAGCGAAATTTTTGCGGTTTTGTGCGGGGGGCGTGCTGTGGATGGCCGATGCATCATTTGATTAAATTCGCGTGGTGATGGCGTTCGGATGAAGGGCTACGACCTCCATCCTGTACTTTCTTAAATTGCCATTATGAACATCTCAGATAGGATTTCATCGCGTCCGCCCATGCCTTTTGCGCACGAAACCCTTTCACAAGGCCCGTGCCTTGGTTGCCCATAAACGCCTTTAGCCCGTGTTGTACCATATAGCTGGGCGAATGGGTCGGCGGGCCACTGCGCGCCGCAACTTTGCAAAATGCGGTATGGCGTTCTGACCCGGTGCGACCAAAGCTCTCAAAAGCTTTGCCAATTCCACGTTCCCAGCGTTTACCGCCTTGGTTGGCCATGTTTAGGCTTAGAACCGCGACAGCCTGATGGGCTGATTTGTCTTTGACACGTTTTTTATCAAACTCGCCGCGCAGCTGCGCCATTAACATCAGTTCTGCCGCTTTGTCGTAGTCGCGTTTGCGGTGACATTTTTCAATGCCTTTGAATAGGTCCGCTGGAGAGTAATGCGGTGCGACTTGGGAAAGGGGAATACACCCAATGTCATGTGTCGCAGCCAGATTACCGGTGGTTTCAAAGTTCACGATTTGCGCCGAAACGCTGGTGACAGACAAGACAAGTGCCAGAATGGGTTTAAACATAAAATTTCCAAATGTGAGACTATCTTAGAATTATGATTGGAGATAAGGGAGAGGATTTGCAAGGCTCGCCGCTGGGTTTTACTGGATGGTGGGGAGCCCCCCGCCCAACGGTGGATAGTTGGCGCACCGATTCCCAGAGGGGAGCGCCTGACCCTGGGTGGGTGCTAAGCGCCCTCCCGTGGGGAGGGTCGGGCGCTGCCCGGCGGTGCTTTTCAAATTGGTGATCTATTGAGATCAAAACTCTCAGTATCCAGACCAACCTTGTACATCATTATTTCCGATGGCATCAATTCTCGAAAAAACTCAATCAATGCATCACTTGCGCGGGCCCCAAAGTTAATCCCGCTCAGTTTGTAAGGGCCAACAGAATAGAAACCCGGTTCGCGGGCAACTTCAACAAATCGCCACTCCCTCTCGTGCTCCCAATCTTGCGACTTTGAAGCAGAAAGTGCGCGTATCATATTTGAGTGTTCTTCTTCATCTATCACAATTCGCTCAAGCTCTCTTGGATCCAACTTTCGCTCCAAGTTTGATGCCCTAGCACCAATTAACCACTTCCAATAAGTAGCGCTCGAAATTCTTGGGCGCGCACGAACGTAGTCCACAGGGATTGGGCAATCGATGACCGCAAATTCATTTTGCAATTCAAATTCGTACGAAAAAGAGCTTTGTGACTGCGAATAGTATGCCCACATAAGTATATTCGCTGGCTCTGCCGTGAAGCAAGAAATTACACTATCGACTTGCGTTGGAAGTGTGCCTGAGATCAACCCATTCAAAATGGTATTCCAGTAAATCTGCCGATACCAACCGATACTCTTTCCAAATTGCACCGCTGTTTTCTTTAGATCTTCACCCTCTATCGAAGTGTATAGACCGAGAATGTCTTGTTGTAATTTGATCAAGGACTTTGCTTCCCGAACGTTCACTGGCTCAAAAATAACTGCAGTATCGTAGGGATCATTTTGCGAATTCAACCTACTAAACCATGTTTTGCCAGAAAGAGCAGCGTTCACTTCGCTACGAAGCTTGCATCTTTGTTTGTTAGATCGAGTGCCACTAATAATGTCATTATCAGTGAAACTTCTATGCCGGTACAATTTTTTGGGCAATTTTACTTTCAGTGAATTCACGTATCTAAATTCCTTAATTTAAACTGCATCAAAATCTATTGCAGCATCTGCTCTTTGCCTACCTAGATTGCCATCCCCCACCCCATCCGCTATCACGGCCTCTAACGTGAAATCCCCAAGTTTAGAGGCCCCAAATGGCAGCTTATCAGTACGTCTATCACATGCAGGGAGTCTCTAAGACTTATCCCGGCGGTAAGAAGTGTTTTGAAAATATCCACCTGAGCTTTTTGCCCGGGGTGAAAATCGGTGTGGTTGGTGTGAACGGCGCCGGTAAATCGACGCTGATGAAGATCATGGCCGGTTTGGACAAGGACTTTACCGGCGAGGCTTGGGCCGCAGAAGGTGCCAAGGTTGGGTATTTGCCGCAGGAGCCAAAGCTGGATGACAGCCTGAGCGTGCGGGAAAACGTGATGCTGGGTGTGGCGTCGAAAAAGGCGATTTTGGATCGTTATAACGACTTGGCGATGAATTATTCTGACGAGACGGCCGATGAAATGGCCGCGTTGCAGGATCAGATTGACGCGGATAATCTGTGGGATCTGGACAGTCAGGTGGATGTGTCGATGGAGGCGCTGCGCTGCCCTCCGGATGATGCCAAGATCGCGGATCTGTCCGGTGGTGAGGCACGCCGTGTGGCGCTGTGTAAGCTGTTGCTGGAAGCGCCAGACATGCTGCTCTTGGATGAACCGACCAACCACTTGGACGCCGAGACGATTGCCTGGCTGCAGCAGCATCTGATTGATTACAAAGGCACGATCCTGTGTGTGACCCACGACCGCTATTTCCTGGATGATATCACCAGCTGGATCCTGGAATTGGATCGCGGCAAGGGTATTCCGTACGAAGGCAACTATTCGGCGTGGCTGGAACAGAAGGCCAAGCGTTTGGCGCAGGAAGCGCGCGAGGATAAATCCAAGCAAAAAACGCTAGAGCGCGAGCTGGAGTGGATGCAACAGGGCCAGAAGGCGCGTCAGGCGAAATCTAAGGCGCGGATTGCGGCCTATAACGAGATGGCGGGTCAGTCAGAGCGTGAAAAGGTTGGACGCGCACAGATCGTTATCCCGAATGGTCCGCGTTTGGGCAGCAAGGTGATCGAGGTTGCAGGCCTTGGCAAACATTACGGCGACAAGCAGTTGATCGAAGGGCTGGAGTTCAGCCTACCGCCCGGTGGTATTGTTGGGGTGATTGGCCCCAACGGCGCGGGTAAATCGACATTGTTCAAAATGCTGACCGGCCAGGAACAGCCGGATGAAGGCACGGTGGAATATGGCGATACGGTCAAGCTGTCTTATGTGGATCAGTCGCGCGACGATCTGAACGACAAAGACACCGTCTGGGAAGCGATTTCTGGCGGGGCCGAGATCATTGAGCTGGGCGATGCGCAGGTCAATTCGCGCGCCTATTGCTCTTCGTTTAACTTTAAGGGCGGTGATCAGCAAAAACCGCTGAACCTGTTGTCAGGCGGGGAACGCAACCGTGTGCATATGGCACGTTTGTTAAAAGAAGGCGGCAACGTCTTGCTGTTGGATGAACCGACCAACGATTTGGACGTGGAAACCCTGCGGGCGCTGGAAGACGCGCTGGTGGATTTCGCGGGCTGTGCGGTGGTTATTTCACACGATCGCTTCTTCCTTGACCGGATTTGCACCCATATGCTGGCCTTTGAAGGCGACGCGCATGTCGAGTGGTTTGAAGGCAACTTTGAAGACTACGAAGAAGATAAGAAACGCCGACTGGGCGCAGATGCGCTGGAGCCGAAGCGCTTGAAGCATAAGAAGTTTACGCGGTAATTCTTGCGCGGTTACGATGAAGGGCGGTTCCGAAAGGGACCGCCTTTTTTGTTTACCCTCGCCCAATCCGCAAAGGTCCTTATGCGCCGCGAGCTGTCCAAAGCGCTGCCCTATGGGGGCGGCCTGTAGGGGCGGGTCATGACACCTGCAGTGCGCGTTCGTTGGCGACATGCCATATGCCAAGCGGGCACTGGCCCATGGTCAGTTAATCACAAAGTCAGTTGATCACAAAAAAGGGCCCCGGAAGTGATCCGGGGCCCTAATTAATGTCACCTTAGTCAGGGATCAATGCGAATGCGATTTGTCCCAGTCTTCCTGTTTTGGCAGGATTTCAAAGGTGTGCTCTGGGGGTGGGCTTGGCAAAGTCCATTCCAGAGTATCGGCATATTCGTTCCAATAGTTGTTCTCGGTCACTTTCTTACCTTTGAACAGCGCATAGAACACGATGCCAAAGAAGAACAGCAAGGAGGCAAAGGACAGGAACGCGCCGTAAGAGCTGATCTTGTTCCAATATGCGAAGGCTTCTGGGTAGTCGATGTAACGACGCGGCATGCCCTGACGGCCCAAGAAGTGCTGTGGGAAGAAGGTCAGGTTTGCGCCGATGAAGAACAGCCAGAAGTGGATTTTCGCTGCCATCTCTGGGTAGTGACGACCGGTCATTTTACCAAAGTAGAAGTAAACACCCGCGAAGATCGCAAAGACCGCACCCAAGGACATTACATAGTGGAAGTGTGCCACCACGTAATATGTATCGTGGTAGGCCCGGTCAACAGAGGCCTGCGACAGAACGATGCCGGTCACGCCGCCCATGGTGAACAAGATCAAGAAGCCAAATGCGAACAGCATTGGTGCCTTAAACTCGATGGAGCCGCCCCACATGGTTGCGATCCAAGAGAAGATTTTCACCCCGGTTGGCACCGCGATAACCATGGTGGCCATCATAAAGTAGGACTGCTGCGACAGGCTCATGCCGACTGTGTACATATGGTGTGCCCAGACCACAAAGCCCAGCGCGCCAATCGCGATGATCGCCCAGACCATTGGCAGGTAGCCAAAGACCGGTTTACGCGCAAATGTCGCGATGACGTGGCTGATGATGCCAAAGCCTGGAAGGATAACGATGTACACTTCTGGGTGACCAAAGAACCACAGGATGTGCTGATACAAGATCGGGTCGCCGCCGCCTGCAGGGTCAAAGAAGGTTGTGCCAAAATTACGGTCTGTCAGCAACATGGTGATCGCGCCCGCCAAAACAGGCAAAGCCAAAAGGATCAACCAAGCGGTCACAAAGATCGACCAAGCAAACAATGGAACCTTGAACAAAGTCATGCCAGGGGCACGCATGTTCAAAAAGGTTGTGATCATGTTGATCGCGCCAAGGATCGAAGAGGCCCCTGAAACGTGCACCGCAAAGATCGCCAGATCCATCGAGAAGCCGCCTTCGGTGGTGGACAACGGTGGGTAAAGCACCCAGCCCACGCCAGAGCCCAACTGGCCATTGCCGCCAGGCGAGAACATGGAGGCAACACCCAAAGCCGTCCCCGCAACATACAACCAGAAAGACAGGTTGTTCATACGAGGGAAGGCCATATCTGGCGCGCCAATTTGCAATGGCATGAAGTAGTTACCAAACCCGCCGAAAAGCGCAGGGATAACCACAAAGAACATCATCAAAACACCGTGGTAGGTGATGAAGACGTTCCAAAGGTGACCGTTCGGCGTACATACACCTTCACCACCGCCCAAGAAGCGTTGGCCTTCCAGGCACATATATTGAACGCCCGGCTCCATGAGCTCCAGACGCATACCAACGGTCAAGCCCACGGCGATAAGGCCGACGACTGCTGATACAATAAGATAAAGAAGACCAATGTCTTTGTGGTTCGTGGACATAAACCAACGGGTAAAGAAACCGCGGTTGTCCTCGTGATCGTGGCCGTGAATGGCTGCGTCCGCCATGCTTCGCCTCCTGTCAAAGTGCGTGTGAGACACAAGAGTCCCCTCTTGCGTCTAGATTCCAAGCTGTTTTAGTGCGCAAGTGGCGGCGCGGCAATGACCGTCTTTGACGCAGATCAAGAAAAAGTGACGCGGAAGGCTGTTCTTGGATCAAATTGCGCAATTTCATTGTGCGATTTCTCGGGCCGCTGCCCCGGTGTCAGGGCCTGTCATCGGTAAATACCCATATCAAACGAAAAATCCCTGCCAGCATGCGGCTGACAGGGATTACAAACTTAAAACCAAATGACCCGCTTATTCGCTGGTGGCGGCGGCCTCTTCTTTTGGGGCAGCCTGCATATCTTCCGCTGCGGCCTCAACCTCTTCCGGTGCAGGGGCCAAAGAGGCCAAAAACGCCGCCACATCCGGGCCGCCTTTTTTCAGTTTCACCATCATCTTGGTTTTACCTTTGGTGCCCTTGGCTTTCAAATACCCTCTCGGGTCCGCGACAAAGGCCGCCAGCTCCTCTTGGCTCCAAACCAAACCCGTTTCCCCAAGGGCGATCAAGTCTTTGGAATACCGAAAATCTGTTGATGCTGCTGGGCGCCCAATCACCCCATAAAGGTTCGGCCCCGTGCGTCCCCCTTTGAACAACACGTCGCCTTCGGGGGTGACAACGCTGTGGCAGGCTTTGCATTTGCCAAAAGATTTTTGCCCCTTTGCCACATCACCTTCTGCAATGGCTGCCGAAGAGAACGCAAAAAGCGCAAAAACGGCGCTTGTGATCAGTTTCATAAAGTTGCCTTTGTAAAGAATTGCGCGTCCCGGTAATTTGCGCCAACCCGCCAGGATGTTCAACGCAGAAATCAACGCGATTGCAGCGTTGTGACAGGCTGGGCCAGTTATCGCCCATGCCCCTATTTGTTCTTGATCAAAATACCCCGGGGGAGGTCAAAACCTGTTTTGACCGGGGGCAGCGCCCCCATAGCTGCCCATCCTAATCTATCGCAGCGAACACGTGATCAAATGCCTTGCGCAGCGCCACATCGACATCTTCCATAGCCACTGGCAAGCCAAGATCCACCAGCGACGTCACCCCGTGTTCGGTGATACCACAGGGCACAATGCCAGAAAAATGTCCGAGATCTGGCTCAACATTAATGGAAACACCGTGAAAACTGACCCATTTGCGCAGGCGGATGCCAATCGCCGCCACTTTGTCTTCGGCGGCGGTCCCGCTGGCGGTCAGCGGTTTTTCAGGGCGCTGGACCCAGACGCCAACGCGTCCATCGCGAATTTCACCTTTGACATTGAACTGATCCAATGTGGCAATCACCCAGGTTTCGAGCTTTTTGACAAAACCACGCACATCTTTGCCGCGCTTGGCCACATCCAGCATCACATAGGCGACCCGTTGGCCGGGGCCGTGATAGGTATATTGCCCGCCACGTTTGGAAATATGTACGGGAAACCGATCCGGATCCGTCAGATCCTCGATCTTGGCGCTGGTGCCTGCGGTATAAAGCGCGGGGTGTTCGACCAACCAGATACATTCGTCTTCCGTGCCTGCGCGAATGGCCTCGGCCCGGGCCTCCATGAAGGCAACGGCGGTCTCGTACTCTGTCAGACCTGTGCTGATTTTCCATTCAACCATGCGGATGATCCTTTGCCGAATTTGGAAACACACCGGCTTCCTTTAATGCAGCGACATACGTGCGGCTGGCCGGAATGTCACGCCCATCTGACAGCGTAAGCACCGCTTTGGCCCCCTCGCGCCGGGCTGCCGTGATCTGCTCAAGCGCCACCCAATGGCTGCGGTGGACTTGCATGCCCTTGGTATCACCCACTTCCCCCATGGCATCGCTCAGCCGCATCAACAACAGCTCTTGCCCGTTGACGGTCACTACCTGAACGTAGTGATCGCTGACGGATATTGAAATCAGGGCACCGCGTTTCTCAAAGGGCAAACGCCGCAACAGGGCTGGCTCTGAACTTTGGCGAAGTTCCTGATGAACGGCGGCACCCGCGCTGGCCGTGCTATCCAAGGGTTGCGCTTGTTCAAAATGACGTTTGATTTGCACAAAAGCCACGGTGATGATCATCGCAATGCCAATCACATTTGCACCCAGAATCAAAGTGCAGGTCAGACAATCAAGCGGCACATCAAATAGGGCGACGTTCAAAAGCAGCAAGGCGACAAATATCGCCAGACCAGCAACGGCCCCTGCCCCCAGCGTCGCAGACCAAAACCCCAGCCCCCAACGGACAAGTTGTGCATTGGATGCGGTGCCGACATATGACCCTAGAAAGAAAAAACTGCTGGCCGTGCCAACCCAATACAACAAGCGGGGTACAAGCGGCATGACCGCCTCGGTGCCAAACGGACCGGCTATTCCCAAGATCACCCCTGCGGCCAGAAGACAGGTCCAGACAATGCGGCTGTGAAACATCAGTTGCATTTCACGCTTCGCGAGTTGCAAGGGGGTGTCGTTCACGTAGATCTCCGGTCTTTTACGTTTCTGCACTCGTCAAAGGCGCGGCATCTCAGCCAAAGCTGTTTCATCGAGAATTTAATACATATCGGAGAGATGACAATGGCCTCTTTTACCCCGCTTTTGAATGCCGCACCCATGTTGCAGATCCACGTGGCAGCCGCCTGTATCGCAATTGCCCTGGCCCCTATTGTGATTTACCGCCAACGTCGGGACCGCCGCCACAAGCAATTGGGATATTTTTGGGTCAGCGCGATGATGATCTGTGCACTCAGTTCGTTTTGGCTGCATGGCATTCGCCTGTGGGGGCCGTTCAGCCCGATCCATTTGCTCTCGCTATGGACCATCTTTGGCGTAAGCTATGGGGTCAGTCAGGCCATCCGCGGTAATATTGCCGCCCATCGCAAAACCATGAAGTCCATTGCCTTTTGGGCTTTGGGAGTTGCTGGCACGCTGACCTTTTTGCCAGGCCGCCTGATGAATGAAGTCGCTTTTCCAAATGCGCCTGTTCAGGGTTTCGCAACAATTCTGGTGTTTTTCATATTGGTTGTTTCCGGTGCAGGCCTGCGTCAGCGCCGGTTTTCCTAGGGTTGTGGCAAAAGCAGCCCCACATCAATTTGAGACTTTGCATTTTCCAAACATATGCTAGGCTTTCGCCATTGTATTATTGACCTAGGGGGATTGGCCAAATGGCATTTAAGCATATCTCTGCAGCAATATTGGCAGCGTCCATCGCCCAGCCAGCAGCAGCAAATGACTTTCTCGGCGGCGTTGTTGGCGGCCTTATCGGCGGCGCGATTGTCTCGGAAGCCAACAAGAACAAACGGCGCCCGGTGTATAGCGGTGTTTCTGCTTCGGTGCGCCAGGAACGGCGCGACATTCAGACGTCATTGAATTACTTTGGCTATCCCGCGGGCACGCCTGATGGTGTATTGGGGAAGCGCTCGCGCGCAGCAATTGCATCCTACCAAGCCTTTTTGGGCTATCCTGCCACCGGGCAGCTGAGCGAATTTGAGAAAAACATCCTGATCGGTGCCTATCATCGCGCGATTGCGGGTGGCGCGGACGTCAACCGTTTGATCGCCCGTGATGCCAATGGTGTCAAAGCGGTCCTGATCGCCCAACGGGATGACATGTCGTCTGGCACAGCCCCTGGCGCGCGGCGCACTGCGGGCTATGCCGGCCTGCCTTATGAGGTATCGGTCGCGGTTGATGAGATTGCCGACAGCTCTGATCCTTCGGCAGAGCAGCTGTTGCAGCGGTCTGGATTTATTCAATTGGCGGATCTGAATGGCGACGGCAATAACGACTATATTCTGGACACGTCTTTTGCTGGATCCAGCTTTTGGTGTAATGCCACCCAGTGTAAGACCCTGGTCTTTGCCTCATCGGCAACCGGCTATGTGCGCAACGACCTTTTGCTGCACAATCCAACGCCTGCCAGCTTTGATTGTATCGGCCCCAATTGCCGCGTAAGCACCGCAACCACGCAGATGGCGTCTGCCCCTGCCCCTGTTCTTGCGGCGCCTGTCGAAGCACCAGCGACAACCGCGGTTGCCGCTCCGGCCTTTCCTGCATTGCCACTGTTTCAAACCGAAGCAGCCAACGCCTCGCTGACAACCCATTGCAGCAAAGTGAACTTGCTGACCAATGCCAATGGCGGTTTCACCACGGTTTCAACTTTGGGCGACCCTGATTTTGCCCTGAGTGAGCAACTGTGCCTGGCCCGGACCTATGCCATTGCAGAGGGTGACGCGATGATCGCCAAAGTCTCTGGCGTGTCTGCCACCCAAATCGAGCAGCAATGTGAAGGACTTGGCACCACATTGAAAGAACATGTCTCTGCCCTGTCGCTGAAAGACAGCGGTGATGTTGTGCGCGATGTCAGCGGCTTTGTTCTAAAGACCGGCATGTCGCCTGCCCAACTAGCAGGCACGGCAAAGATTTGCCTGGCAACCGGTTACCGCACCGACAATCTGGACACGGCCATTGCCTCTGGCCTGTTGCTGGTGGCCCTGGGCAACCGCCCCTATGCTGAATTGATGGGACATCACCTGTCGCAAGGTTTTGGCGCTTCGGTGCGCAAAGACTTGGCAGTCGGCTGGTATGGCGTGGCGCTTGACGCGCTGAGCGCCGGTGCCACACCAGTGTTTGCCACAACCCAGCCAGAGCGCACGGACCTGATCCAACAAGCCACATTTGCCCTGAGCGGTGGCAACACTGCAGGTGCCGCAACCCCAGAGAGCACGAGCCTGCCCGTGTTTTCAGTAACCGAGTGATATTAGACACTTAGGTCAGAAAACTTACCAGCGGGCCGCCTGATAAGCGGCCCGTTTTGGTTTTTTGAAGCGGCAGAAAATTTGGGCTTCACATCCGATATCGGAGTCGATATAGACCCCTCACCAAGTCATGTGCGGTCGTGGCGGAATTGGTAGACGCGCAGCGTTGAGGTCGCTGTGGGGTAACACCCGTGGAAGTTCGAGTCTTCTCGACCGCACCATTAATTCAGATAAATTGTTTAGATTCTGATTTTTGCGTATGTTCACGTATTGTGTGCCCCCCCTCAATCCACTTTATTGGCGCTCGCGTAGCAATCTACGATTTGCCGTCAATCAGTTGAACCACCAATGCCGAAGCTCTTTGCAGGCCGAACAAGGGGCAGCTCTGCGCAAGATAGTGAACTTTGCAAACTTTCGGGATCGGCCATAAGCTGCCCTTGACCGGCACCCAACAAAGCTGCGGTCGCAGCCCGCATAGCGGACCTTGGTCGATACCGCTGCATTTCAGGGTGGCCAGATGATTGCGATGCAGGACAATGCTACCATTCACTCATTGAGCACTGATGTCTGATCAGGGCCGGAATACGCCAAGCATAACCGCCACAAAGGCAGTTGGAAATATGTATATCGACTTTAAACAAACATTGAAAGCAAGGTGCAAGCAGCATAAAAAAATAGATCTCGATCGACTTAATGGAACATGAATTCGCTGGGAGGCACCAAATGCTAGCAACCATCCCAAAAGGAAGGACACGGATGTGACCGAAACCAGTTTTAGACTGCGATTGGGAGGCTCGCTAGCGCTCTCTTTTACTCTCCTGACTACTCCAAGTTTGGCACCTGGGCAGGATGCAATTTCTTGCTTTTCCTCCAATGACGCGGTCGATCACGCTTTGGGTGAAACCCCTGAAGTTCTACCGGAAGGTATTGGCTCCTTTCATTTATCTGACCTCGGAGCAGCTGGTCTCACCGTACATTACGCGCGCCCAACCAGTTTTTCTTCGTCTTCTCCAATCTTGCTTATCATTCCTGGTGCTGGGCGGAACAGTGACGACTACAGAGACGCCTGGATCAACGCGGCCTGTACTTCGGGTACGCTTGTGGCGGCCCTCGGGTATCCTGAGGAGCATTATGACTTCGCCGCATATAACATGGGCGGCACAATCTCAAACTTGCAATTTGACAATCCAAGTTTTGCTCAGGTGACCGAGACGGCAACAACCATCACGCTCGACGATGCTGACATTCGGTTTGACTTGGTGGCAAGCCGTGAGGATTGGCTTTTTGAAGACTTCGATCGAGTTTTTGAGTATTTGGCTCACACAACGGGTTCTGATCAAGAAACATACGATATTTTTGGGCACTCGGCCGGTGGGCAAATCCTGCACCGCTTTGCGATTTTTGCGCCGCAGTCTAAGGCTCGGGTCATCGTTGCTGCAAATTCTGGATTCTACACATTCCCTGATCTGTCAATAGCACTGCCATCTGGGCTACGGGGTACAAGCTTGACGAAGACAGATTTAACGAAGGCTTTCGGTGCAAAACTTGTCCTGATGCTAGGTGCATTAGATAATGACGACCAAGCGGGCGGGACTTTGCTCCATACACCTCGCATCGATGAAGCGCAGGGCTTAGGTCGTCTTGATCGGGGACTACGCTTCTTCGAGTATGCTCGTAACGAGGCGGAGAGAAACAAGGCTGATTTTCGGTGGCACCTACAAGTCGTCGACGGTGTCGGCCATAACTATCGAGCGATGAGTGGCGCAGCTGCCGATTACTTGATGAACCTGACTGATGAAACATTAAAATAATCCTCGCAGTGGTTCTCGAGTGAGTTTTGTCAGAATAAGTAAACTAAGTTTTACAATTACGTTTCCGTATTATGGTCGACTTCGTTGTTCCGGAGTTAGATCGAACGCGATCCGAGTAGCTACATTGAAACGTACCAATTGTTGGAACGCCGACATTCGTGCCCCCTGCAGCATTCGGTATTCTGGCCTCAGAGCCGCCTTGCGGCAGTGCAGCGCTAGGTAGAACGCTGACATTCCCTGCTAGTGTGCAATCCTTGCAGTCTCGTGCCTTAGGTGACCTTCGTTTAGGGATGGAACAAATCCAAGATCGCAGTGACATGTCCAGCAGCATGCGAAGGACCCATGTGCCCGATGCTGAATTTGGCACTAATGTCACCGCGACTAATAGCGGAGCTAAAGGTTTTGGCTCGCCGTTGGTCTAGGTTTCTTGCTGAGTCTTTCTTTGAAAAATTCAGTCTTCAAAATTCACTTGGGAGGATGACTTTGCAAAAAAGCGCTAGAGGACAATCTTAGCCGCGGGCCGATACTCTGCGTCAATTCCAGCATATCTTGGCCCAAAGGCTTCAAGCCCTTTCGAGGTCAAAAATGGCTGAGGCGCGGGCAAAACCACAATGGCAACATTTTGACCCTGCTTATAATATGGATTTGTGATTGGCTCGCCAGTGTCGGTATCAATCATACAAATCAAGTCTGGAATGGTCGCGTGCACCACGTCATCTAACCACCCCACAAGGTTTTCGTTCTTGAGCCAGACCCGGTAAGTCTTGCCGTTAAACTCTGCACGGCCTTCGATCAAAATATTACCGATTGTAAAACCATCCTCCGTTTTCCAATCGTGATCGCCGATGGTGCCTCGGAACGCGACAAAACCCTTGCCTTCCGTCGCAATAGCCGCTGCGACGTCCTGGCCGTCAGCTTGCGCCTGACGCCAAATCTTACCCATGTTCATCGCCGCAGATATTGCGCCTGGTATCACCGCGTCTTTGATGTCTTTCACTTCGAGCGCGTGATCAATGGCTGCAATGTCGTTGCGACTGACCATCGAAAGTGCCCGTACGATGTTTTCGGCGCGGGCGTCGTCGATCACGTTTTCGCAGATCATCGCCTCGCCAAATTCATTTGCCATAATGATCGGGGCCGCAGGGAGACCATTGATATAATAGGTCGAATGCGTAATTTCTGGCACCGCGCGACCTGCTGGGTCCGCATCGATAATATAGGCCCCTTGCATGGCCGCCGCATAAAAAGAAACCGCGGTATTGGATCCACCAAGTTCGCAAGAAATCGTGCCGTAAAATTTGCGCCCTAAGAACTCCTCAAAGCGCCTGTAGGCCACCATAATCGAAGGTTCTTGGATACGCGGCAAACGTTCATATTTGCGTTCTTCGTCTGCTGGCAATTCCGAGATTGCGCCCAGCATATAAGGCGTACAGACCAAAGCGTCTTCTGGTGCTTCTTCTAAGGACACCATTTTGAAAGCGCGCCCTTTTGCCAAGGCATCGTCAATCAGCGCGATGCCTTCGTCCAGCTCGCCACCGCCACCGGTTCCTAGAATGGTTGCGCCCTTGAGGATGTCCATCAAATCATGCCGCGTCAGAGTTTTCATTTTGCAAATTCCTATCGGTCGCTTGACGCGCCAAGAAGTTTCAAGAGATCGGTGACAAGCGACAACAGCAGCAGCACACCCACTGTCAGTGCGGCAAAACAGATCGCAGCAGAGGCAACCACGGGCGTGTACCCATAGCGTACATTGTTAAAAATCCGGATCGGCAGGGTCTCAACAGCAAAGCCTGAGACCATATAGGAAATCAGATATTCGTTGATACTGATGATCGCGACCAAAGCGTATCCGGTGACCACATAGGGCAGAACCAATGGAAAGATCACTTTGGTAAAGGTTTGGCGCGGTGTTGCCCCCATCGTGCGTGAGGCCTCTATCACATCTTCCGACAAGGCGGCGAACCCGCGTGCGATCACGACTAAGGGCAAGGTCACAAAGAAAACGCCGTGCGAAATCACTGTCGCTTCGACGCGGCCATACATGCCGGCTTCCGCCCAGAAAACGCTCGCGCCCATGGCAATGATGATCGGCGGAAGCATATAAGGCCCAAGACCAAGGGCAAATATCGCGCGCCCAAATGCAGAGCGGGTGCGCCAAAGGACATAGTTGGTGGCAAGCGCGATACTGACCGCAATGAAGGCCGCGACAACTGCGATCAGAATGGAATTCGCAATCGGAATAAGCCAGTCGCTTTCCGTCAAAAGCACTTTGTACCAGCGCAACGAAAGCGCGGACGGTGGGAAGGAAATATTGCTGTCAGCATTGATAGAGACACCTGTCACGATCGCAAATGGAAGGATCAGACCGGTTGCAACCAAGGTGATAAAGGCGAGTTTCAGTCGGATCATTTGTCTGTTCCTTTGCGTGAAACGAGCCAAAGCCCCATGATGATCGCAAGGGTAAACAGCAACATGATCACAGACAGCGCAGCCCCCAACGGCATGTTGGCATCACCAACGGCTTTGTCGGTGATAATCACTGTCATGTTCCAATCTTGAGGTCGCCCCAACATGGTGGGCATGACATAGACACCCAGGAAATAGACAAACATGGTGATCAAGGTCGAAACGATGGCGGGAAGAAACGTCGGTATGATCACACGCGTCATGACTTGTCGTGGCGGCGTGCCTAACGTCTGCGCCGCCTCTTCGATGCTTCGGTCCCGCTGTGACAATTGCGGATAAAACATCAGGGCCACCAGCGAGAAGCCAAGCGTGACATAGCCGATGATCATCGCCCCAAAACTAGGAGACAAAGAACGGGGATTGTCCCACAGACCGACCCAGCCGAGGAACTTTGGAATACCTGAGCCTTCAGACAAAAGCAGAACCCAGGAAAAGCCAATAATCACTTCGCTAAGGCACATCATTGCCAACAGTAAAATGACCCAGAAAAGCTGCCACCGGCGAGAGAAATCCACAATAAAATACATCGCTGGAAAGGCCAGTGCGACGACGACAATCGCGCCAACTGTAGCTGACCAAATCGAGCGCATTGAGATCGTGTAGTAGAACGATGAAAAAAACTTTCCGTAGTTTTCCCAGGTAAAGGCAACTTTGTAGAACCCCAAGGGATCGCGTTCATAGAAACTGATGACAATCATCAACAGAAGCGGCCCCAAGAAGAAAAGCCCCATCATACTCATTGGGAACAGCCCAATGGCGTTTGCTATCCTGTTGTTTTTCATGATGGAATCATCCATGCATGATCAAGATCAAAGGTGATGGCCGCTTTGTCGCCCACCGCAAACTCGGGCGCGCTGTCAGAAATCCGCGTGTGAACGAAGGTGCGCCCGTCCACGTTGATCTCGGTTTCAATCGATGCCCCAAGCAAACGCACGAATTCGACTGTGCCGACCAAACCCTTATCTGTTTTTTGGGGCTGTGACAGTTGCAGATACTCGGGCCGAACCGCCACTTTATGACGTCCTTCGGCACTTTTTATCTTTTTACTTTTTGCGCCCAATAAACGGCCGTCCAGCGTCACCTCGGAACCGCTAAAGTCCGCTTCAAAGATATTGTTCGTGCCCATAAAATCAGCCACGAATTGGGTTGCCGGGCGCGCATAAATCTCTGTAGGGGTGCCCGCTTGTTCGATGCGTCCTTCGTTCAGAATGACGATCCGATCCGCGATCGACATGGCTTCGTGCTGGTCGTGGGTCACAAAAATTGTGGTGACCCCAAGTTTGCGCTGCAGTTTTTTGACTTCGATTTGCAGATGCTCACGCAGCCCGGCGTCAAGCGCGCTGAAAGGTTCATCCATCAAAAACAGAGACGGTTGGATCGCCAAGGCGCGCGCAATAGCAACGCGTTGCCTTTGTCCGCCGGACAAGGCCGACACCCGGCGCGCGCCAAGACCACCGAGTCCCACAGTTTTCAACAACTCTTGAGCCCTAGCGCGACGCTTTTGTTTTTCTTCGCCGCGGATGTTCAGACCATAAGACACGTTTTGGGCCACGGTAAGGTGCGGGAACAAGGCGAGGCTTTGAAAGACCATGCCAATGTTTCGCTTATGGCATGGCACCGCAGAAAGATCGTCATTCCCAAGCCTCAAAGATCCAGATGTCGCCTCTTCAAGGCCCGCAATAATACGTAATAAAGTGGTTTTACCGCAACCGGATCCGCCCAGTAGGCAAATGAATTCCCCTGGCTCGACGTCGAGATTTACATCATGCAGCGCTCGAAACGTGCCAAAACTCTTTTGAATATTGGAAAGTGAAAGCTTTGCCATCGGTGCCCCCAAAGTTGGATGGATTGGCCTAGAGAGGCCAATCTATAAGCGTATTATTTTGAGATCATTTCCAGATACTTGTCGGAAAGCCAATCCGCCTCACGTAAGTGGACTTCAGTCTGCACACGGATAGGCTTAAGCGCGCTGCCGACACTGGCAAATTCTTCTTGGCTTAAGTCAGTCACCTCTTGCGGCACCACCGGAAAAATCCCCAGGTTGCGCACCAACTCTGCCTGCACCTCAGGACGGCTCATATAGTCCATAAAGATCTGCGCTTCTTCGATTTTCTTGCTATCGCGAGGAACAACCCAGAATGCATCACTTAGAACGCCACCCTCAGCCGGGAAATTCGATTGAACAGCATTCCCATCCATAGCCGACAGCATGGTCACGTCGTGATAGTAAAGACCGGCGTTGTATTCGCCCGCTTCCAGACCCTGCTGGAATTGGCCTTCATCGCGGTACCAAAGACTGACCTGTGGTTTGAGCTCTTCAATTTTAGCAATAACTTGCTCTATTCCGTCACGTGTTTGAAGAATGTCATATCCACCAAAGTGCGTGACGGCTGTGATCTCTAGTAACCCGCTGTTTGCGTTGGATAGAAGCGCCAGCTTTCCGTCCCAGTCCTTAGCCCAAAGATCACCCCAAGACGCTGGCGCATCATTCGAGTAGTCAGTGTTGGTCACCAAGGTTACAAACCAGCTCAACGCTCCAACTGCATATGCTCCGTTGTCGTCAACAGCCACGCGCCCCTCTAACAGACCACGGGTCGCAGGCATGGAGTCTGCATCAAGCCCCGCCCAAAGACCAATGTTGCGACCACGGATCAACACTTCGTCGGCAACAAGCGACAAGTCCGCTGGTGCTTTGCGCGCACGCGCTGCATTGGTCAGCTGGGTCATCCAAGCCTGATCAGCCGGCTGAGCGATAGAGCGCACCTCGATACCGGTTTCCTCTGTGAACTTTGGATAGATTACATCGCGCAGGGTTTCTTCAAAGAAGCCACCCCAAGCGCTTACGGTGATTTCGTCAGCCGATACAGTTGCAGCAGGAAGCAGAGCAATCCCGGCAGCCAGTATGGCTTTCGTCGCGAAGGTTTTCATCATTTTCATCCTTGTTGCAGCTTTTTCATTCAAGAGGATCGCCTCGCAATTGCAAAGGGCTCCATTCTCTTGTCGATTTCACAGTAGTTGCGCCGCTCCTATGTTAACATCGCGATGGGCCGATGTTTCAATTGATAGGGGGCTGTGTTTTAGTGGTAGAAAAGTTGAGACACTAACCTATGCGACTTTCAGATATCGACCTACGTTTGTTGCGAGTGTTCAAAGCCGTTGCTGAAGAAGGCGGCTTTGTAAAAGCGCAAGATGTGCTGGGAATAAACCAACCGGCTATCAGCGCTCATATTGCGAATCTTGAACAACGACTTGGGGTTAGGCTCTGCAATCGCGGCAGAGGTGGATTTTCTCTTACGCCGCAAGGCCACGAAGTTCTGGAAGAGACCACTGGTTTGCTTGACTCCATCGAGGTCTATTCTGATCGCTTAAACTCTATTGGCAAAAAGGCCGCCCTTTCGGTTCGTATTGGTGTCGTGGATTGCTTACTGACGGTACCGGACAATCCTTTGCCAAGCTACATCAAAGCCTCAAAAGAAAAATTCCAAGATATGCGCATTCGTATTGGCGTCTATGACTATCTGGATTGCCTCAATGAGCTCAGGGCGAAGCGACTGGACATGGTGATCGTCGGAAAGGCCGAGCCCGGTGCATTTCCGGACGATCTTGAAGAAACAAAAGTGTTCGACGAAGTCAGTGGGCTGTATTGTGCCCCTGAGCACCCCTGTGCAAATCTGGATCATGGCACAGCGCTAATTGAAGCGCTCAAGGCAACTTCGATTTCCGCGCATAGTTTTGTTGAGAACCCTGTCGAAATGGCATTGGATATGATCCTGAGGGACGACAATGTGGAAATCGCGCAGGGGCACGCGGAATCGACTGTCTATCTGGCATTATCGGGAACGCATGTGGGATTGATCCCAACCCATTTCGCTGACATTTGGGTGCAACGTGGCCAATTGGTTGCCATAGCACCACAAGAATTATCCACGGTGTCATCCATTCATGCGGTGCGGCTTAAGTCTGCACAACCGCATGCCGCACTCAAACACCTTTGGGCGCAACTGACTTAGGCCATTTCGAAACATCGATTAAAACGATCCGGCCATCGATCCCGTTGAATGTGCGCGCGGACGAAGCTGTTGTTAGTGGTGTGTAACTGAGACCTAACAGACGGTGACGCACATGTGGATAGACGCAAACTTTGACGGTGGAAATATTGACGTTATTTCAGGCGAACACGCGTCTGATATCCAACTTAAGATCCGCTCAGACGCGAAGTCTGATCATGCGCAATGGTTCTATTTTCGGGTTCTTGGGGCCAAAGGACAGACCTGCAAGTTCAAGATCGTCAACGCAGGACAGGCATCATATCCTGAAGCTTGGGAAAATGGATCAATCGTTTTCTCCAAAGATCAATCCTTCTGGCAAAGGCGCCCAACCTCTTTCTCAGAAAATACACTGTCCTTTGAGATTCAATGCGAAACAGACGCGCTCTACATCGCGCTTTCTCCACCCTATTTGACCTGCCAGCACAATCAGCTGGTCGCTCGGTCGCTGCAGTCAAGCAACTGCAAATTGAAATACGTGGTTCGATCTGTTCAAGGGAGGCCTGTTGAGGTTCTTCAAATCGGCAATCCAAAGGGTCCAAAAATCTGGATCATCGCGCGCCAGCACCCCGGCGAACCCATGGCAGAATGGTATGTCGAGGGTTTTCTCGACGCTCTTATTGACGCGACTGATGGAGCTTCACGCCTGTTAACCGCACAATACTGCATTATGGTGGTTCCAAACGTAAATCCGGATGGCAGCAATGCAGGGAATTTGCGCACAAATGCGGCCGGAGTAGATCTGAACCGTGCTTGGGAATCGCCCTGTGAGACGCGCAGCCCTGAGATTGCGGGACTTCTTTCGTTGATGAATGAAACAGGTGTCGGTCTATTTTTGGATATTCACGGCGATGAGGAACTCGCGTTTGTCTTTGCTGCGGGATGCGAAGGCATTCCCGCTTTTTCTCGTGAGATGGCGGCGGCGGATCAGCGCTTTCGCGAAATATATCGTGCAATCAATTGCGATTTTTCGATTGAAAATGGGTACGCACCCGATGCGCCCGGAACCGGCGATCTTTCTATTGCCTGTAACCAGGTAGCCCAACGCTTTGGCTGTTTATCTTTGACGATCGAGCTGCCTTTCAAGGATAATGCGAAAAGGCCGGATCCTGTCGAGGGTTGGAGTGCAACACGCAGCAAATCTTTAGGAGCATCTTTAGTTCCGACTCTGGCCCAATACTTTGACATATAGTGCCAAAAAGGGCTCGCCATGAAAATGGTCGAGCCCCAAGTTTCAGGAATGGAAAACCCGTTTTGGCGTTAGAAAAGTGCGATGGATAGCCCTGCCACGAGACCAACATCACCCGTAGACGCCCCAACATAACGCAGATCCGCAGACACGCGATCTGTCAGGTTGAAAGTCGCCCCGGCGTCCCAATACTCGGTGCCAAATACATCGCTTTCACCAAGGGTCGCGCTAACCTCTACGGTGTCTGAAATCACCCCACCAAGGGTCACGCTGCGATCCCAGGTTTTGGCATTTGGGTCATATGCGACATAAAGCTCACCCCAGATTGCATCGGAAAAAGGCGTGCCAAAGACACCATAAATCTCGCCACAACAATTGCCGGTGACACCGTCAAAAAAGTATCGAGCGTAGCCGACATCCAGATATTGGCCGCCTTCAAAATCATGCCGATATCCAACGGACAGGTCTACTTCGAGATTGTCATTGGTGCCAAACTCAACATTGGTCGCAAAGACACCAAAATAGAAGCCATTCATCTCGGCTTCCAAATAGGCTTGCAACGCTGGGTTATCATTCGTCTGTGTCACACCAGCGACAGTGTAGTTTGAAGTGATGTCAACGCTACCAAAGTAATTGAGCTCTTGCGCGTTGACCGCAAGAGGTGCTGTCATTGCCAACGCCCCGATCAATACGGTTTTCATAGTTCCTCATTTCCGCGCACCACCTGCAATAGTGAGTGCACAATATCCATATTTACGCTGCCGGACGATCTGGGTCTCGGCTGGCATCTGGATAGCGGCCAAAAGGGTCAGAACACATAATCAAGAAACGATGTATTGATCGCGTAAATGGATGGAAGTCATCTTCGCAACGCCAATTATGTGCGCAAATTCGTTGGAATGCCCACCATCCGAGCGATCGCAGAAAGAGAGTTAATTAATCGAGCGCCTTTTGGCATATTGCTGGTAATTTCCAGATTTCGCTTAACGCGCTGAAAATCAAAGTTAGCCTTAAGCTAGGAACAATCAAAACTTTCAAAAAGCAATGGACAGGTCACGGTTTTGTTCCGGTCTCTGGCGATACGGGTTTTGTTTTGCTGATCAAGGAAAAATGGCTGGGGTGGTAGGGATCCTTGCGCCCCGAAGAAGTCTTTGGCCTTTCCCGAACCGACCGCCAAACTGGGGCAGTGGCTGGGGCCTTCTGGAGCCTCAGCGGCTGATAACAAGCGCGAGACTGCCAACGGGATGGACTTCAACCTGCTCTGACCTGTGGCGAAGGCCTTCAGCGGTGCTCTGAGGGCCTCACGTCGCACCCGTCACACCCGCAGCCGACCAACTGGGGCATCGCTGCCTCTCACTACACTTTCGATTGCTGTGATGCAGTCCGCCAAAGCGGACATCGAAGCTTCGAGCCAGCGAAGCAAACACTTGCTGCACGGGTGAAATAATCGAACAGAGAAGGCTCTACGTGGTAAACTTAGCAGTGCGCGTCTTAAACTTTTTGCTCGGCGAGCAACCAGTCGCCTGCACAATCGTACTACAGCCTACTGGACTTATTCTGGCCTCATCAAATCGATCCTTAAAAATACAGAGGCAATCTTCAATCTCCGCTGCGGTCAGCCGAGCGAACTCAGTTGGGAGACTCGTTCTCTCAATTGTACGGCCCTTTAATCCTAACGCAGCAGCGCCCTTTTGGGCTCCCGCATGAAGGTACACCTTATTAACTTCAAGTTTGCGGTAGGATCCAATGCGATGTGAAATGTCATAAACACAAAGCTCGCCGATGCCGTGGATCGGCCTAATTGCTTCACTGACCACACTATAAAGGCTATCGAAATCATTTGCCTCGCCGATTTTATTGACCAGAGAAAGAAGGCACCGCTCTGCCTCGGCAAGTACTTCAACTGGAATTCTATATTGATGAGGGTGTTTTGAACCGCTGGGCATCACACATTTTGCCGCTGCCGAAATAGCGTCATGCAGATTTTCCCGCTTCTCGAAAAACTCCCGCTCATCATTCGCGCTCTTGCGAAAACGTCGAATGTATTCATTGATACTTTCTTCGATGCTCATCCTAAGTTCCAATTCGGTTTTGTCGGTCTAACAGCTCTGTGAATCTTAGATTGAGGGAACCTCCAGAATTGTAAAGCCGGCCCAGACCTGTCATTCATCCAGCTTTCAAGATTTCGCAATCGCTGTCCGCGATGCTGCCGTTCAGCGTTGTTCAAGTGCTCTAGCCGCAACAGACTTGGCAATACGAGTCGGCAATGACGCTCCAAGATCAAGCCAATGAATGCTGTTGTAGTATCGCTGCGCGTCTGCATCCACATATCGGTCTAGCAATCCGGCGACCCGCGACTTTGGCAATGCCTGAACACATCTCAGGGCAAACACGATCCGGCTTTCATTATCGTCTCTGCTCAACTCGCGCAGAAGAACATCGTCGTGTAGTTCCCTCAAGCTGGTAGCGGGTATTTTTTTGAGCAACGCAAGTCTTGTCTGATGCTTTAATTCCAATTCCAAAAGATCAGACAGGCGGGTCTTTCCAATCTGCAAAACGGTCGATGCTCGTTCAGCCGAATAATCTACGGACGCTAACGCTAGAAGAGCATTCGTGCTTCGTGCGACGCTGCTCATACCATCGATCGTAGTGATATCGCGCCACTCACCAAACTTCTTGAAGTATGTCAAAATGTTTGGACTAGCGGCAATTTCAAACTCTGTCAGTACCTGCCTAACCAAATCCAGGTCATCACGTTTTTGAATGCAACAAAGCGCCTCGAGTGCTAGACTGGAAAGTCGAAGCCGGTAATATGAAGATAGGTTCCCAGAGTCAGAGATAACTTTATCGTCTGCGCCATGTTTTTCTCTCGCAGCCGTAATCTGTGTTTGAAAGTATTTCTCAAACCCATCCGACAGATTCTGCCGAATCTCCTTCTGTATCACTGCTTTCGAGCGAAATTTGTCGTATATCGCCGCAAGCTCGTCACTTTGAAAAATTAGCTTTTTGGAGGCCCGATCTCTTAATTCTGTTTCGCTCATTTCCAACAGACGGTTTTGCCTATACGCGTCATACCTCGTGGTATCTCGCTTGGCAGTCATGGAAAGACCAAGTAGCCCTCGCCCTACATTTTTCTTCTGTGTGAGAGCGGTTTTGGCAACTTCCTCATCTAGTGGTAATCCCAGCCCATGAAGCACTTCCGCTGCCACAAGACGAATATCCAGATTACTATCCGTGAGGAGTGTCTGAGCTGTTTCAAGTTTGATTTCGGAGCGGTCAGCCAGCAACTGCGCTGAAGGAAGTCTTACATTATCAGACTTCGCAGACAGGCATTCCAGTAGCGTATCTGTCGAGAGTGAAGCGGCGCTATCAAACAAACGATTCACTACGGATTCTGGGATTCTGTCAATCCCGCGCTCACACACTCTCTTGAGTGCTTTATCCACACTTACTCTTGAAAGGATTCCAACGATTGCTCCTTCGACCCTATCTTTTCGGCTTTCAGGAGCTTCAGAAAGCGCCTGCTCGACGAACGGTAATTCAGACTCCGTCGCATTCGTCGCCAAGAAAGAAATCGCTGCATTGAAGGTTGGTTCGCTCGAACCTTCGGCAAACCACCACCTTAACACACCAGCTACGTTAAACTCCGAGTCGTGCGAAGGGATTGAACTTCCCAATAATTGAAGGACCTTAATCGAGTTTACCTTCTCGCGATCTTCGCCAACGGTCGCCAGCAATCGAAGGCGATAAAACAAGGCATGGTCTAGCATGTCCCCTCTAGCCACCCACCGCCAAAGAGGCACATTACTATGCTCGAAGCCCGCTACACCAGTATCAATGAGTGCCGTAAATTCTTGATCTGAAAGCTTCTCGTTCCTGTAGTGTCGGAACATCAAGTTTGCGTCGTGATTGCTCAAATAAAGTTCGTCATTTCCTGAGCGAGAAACTGACGTGGCAATTAACCTAAAGCGAGCAATTTCGTGTGGACTTGTTTCCTCCCAAGCGTCCGACCTGTTTAAGAATCCAGTGACGAAAGATCGGGCTTCGTCTTCAAGAAGCCTCGCATTTTCAGATGCTTCTTGAGTGTTTTCCGAATGTGCAGGTTCGGCCCTGTTTGTCGGCGGGCTATCATCGTCAGCGACGGTTCGATCATGCCGAGCCTCTTTCCAGCCGATGTCATTTAGCTTGCTGCGAATAGCATCTTTGAATCCACTCAGGTCTTCAAAATCTTTGAAATAGTTGCGCTTGCCGTCGATTTGCTGTTGTCGAAAATCGCGAACCTTTTTCAGGTCTTCTCCCGGTTCAAGCTCAGCGGGAATCTCGACTTTTTTGAACAAGAGAAGCATGTCCTTCATCTTGCCCCCTTGGATTCTACGTTCTGCGCGGTAGAACTCTTCTTCAAACCCTGAAGTGTATCCCGCGGGATCGCTTGTAGGTGTTGTTCCCCATCTATTCCACAAAACACCTATGAAATAGTCACAGCGATCTAAGTCCTCATTGATTTTAGTTTGCGGTCGGTGATAGCCGGGAACCGTGTCTTCCCATCCAAGTAGTTTAAAGTGGCAACCCCAATGCTCACTATGGTCTCGATTTACCTCTTCAACGATTGCATGGGCAGCACGGCGTTCGTCTTCCAAACCACCCGGCGAACCGATGAACACTCGAATAAGTTTCATTTTGTCCTGCATTGATGACCTCATTATTGAGATCGTCTTACCCCAACACAACAATCTTGACCATGTTTACAGTCATTCCTGTTGATCAACACGCTGAGAAAACTGGCTGGCTTGCTATGGTGAAGTTTCGCTTGATTGTCCGCTACCACGGTCGAGGCTTGGTTATTTCGGACCCGCAGCGAATGACCGCTTCCCGCCCGACGAGTCGGAGGGCAATGACTGCTTAGGGCTGGCACCCGTCGTCTCTATGCCGCTCACCCCCTACCCTTGATACCCGAAT
>JBOEGL010000007.1:0-519618 GCA_050633405.1 Cognatishimia sp.
AATCCGAAACTCGGCATTATGGGCGTTATGCCGACATCGGCATAATTGCCATTGGACCGGCAGCGAAAAACGGCTTGAACGGATCAAGAAATTTGCCAACCGTGACGCCTATGCATTCGAAGAACTGGTAGCCGAGATTGGCGCGTGTTTCCTTGGCGCTCAGATCGGGGTTGCGCCGGAATTTAGCCAAAGCGCGGCATATGTTGAAGGCTGGTTGAAAGCGCTCAAAGAGGACAAGCGGGCGATTTTTCGCGCAGCGTCTGAGGCACAGAAGGCAGCCGATTTTATCTTGCTAGCCGCAGATCAAACCAAGGAGGCAGCAGCATGATCCCCGATTTTCACAGCAACGGCTTTGCCACTGGGCGGCCTATCGACACCGCATCCCTACGAAGTGCTGCCCGAGAGGCGCGCGCTACGCTCTACAATGTTATGGAACGGTTGGAAGCAGGCGACGCAGACGGAGAAGAGCAGCCGTTCATTGACGATTGTTTGGGCGCAATCGCAATCCTTGAGGTGGCGTTGCTATGACCTTGCAAGAAATCAAACAGGCAGTGGACGCGGGCAACCGCGTTCATTGGAGTAATGCCGGTTATGTTGTGACGCGTGATCGACTTGGGCAGTACCTCATCACCTTCACGTTGAACGGGTCAGCTATTGGCCTGACCAATCAGGATGGCAACCGCTTGAATGGAAGGTCCGAGGAATTTTTTATTGCGGACGGCAGGGAGGTTTCATCATGAAGTATTCTGAGATCAAACAGGCGGCCCGTGAGGGCCGCGCCAGCGTGCATCTGCATGGGTTCTGCAATCTGCCCGATGGCGGGCAGGAATATTGTGATGATCTGGCAGAGATCGATGGCTGGACGATCTATGTCAGGGTGGAGACTCCAGACGACCCGCAGCAGCCTTTTGATCTGCACGAATTACCCGATCATCAAACCTATGCCAGCGCCGAAGGCGCAGCCCACGCAATAGCGTTGCAATTGTTGGGCGATGCTCAGGCATGGCACCACGATTGAGTGGTGCGCATGTCTTGCGCATTTGGCCGGGCGTCGCCCGGCGGTCGCAGCCCGTGGCTGCTCCAAATGGAATACAGGTAGCTTTCATCAACATTATAACATTGATTCAATTATGGCGAGGTGCCATAACAGGGCTGCCTGTATGAGACTGGCAAGAAATAGGGATGATTACTTCACATGGGCCAGCCCCGTGCACCACGGCACAAGCGACTGACGCAAAGCGAGCGTTTTGCGATTGTGCGCAAGCGTGCAGAGGGTGTTGCGGTTGAGGATCTGGCCCGCGAATTTGGCGTCACGCCCCGCAGCATTTTTTACACACTGAAGGCCGATCAGGCTCGAAAACTGGACAGCCATGTGCGTTCCGAGCTGATCAATGTGCGCCTGACCAAGCAGGAGTTATCCAGCTTTGATGCGGTGCTGACGCGGCGAGATATTAGCTCGCGCGCCGATGGCCTGCGCCGGTTGATCCAATCCGCCAATGATGTCTTTGTCCCCGATGATGATCTGGCTGATCATATGCGCGGGTTGTCGGCATCGCTCAATCGCGCGGGTAACAATATCAATCAGATTGCGCAGCGGCTGAATGAGGCCAAGCGACAGGGCAAAACGCCGCCTTATGGCAATGCCGCCCATGGTCAGGTGCGCGCATTGGCTGGCCTGATCTTTGATATCGCCGATCAGGTGCAGGACATGGTGCAACGCCGCCGCAGCCATTTGTCGGGCGAGGTGTCGCGTATTCTCGAAGGTTTCGCTGATGGGCCGGAATAATGCTGTCACTGCCATGCGCACAGAATTCTTTGATAGTGATTGGAGCCGTATTCGGGGTCATGTTCCGCGTCAGCGCCAGAAACAAATGGTGCGCGCGGCCATGGGGCATTCCCCCGCGATCTTCAAAGCGATCCGAGAGGGTGGCACCCACAGCAAAGCACAGCTGCGCAATCAGCTAGAATATCTGACCACCAAGTCGAGCTTTATCATCGATAGTCGGGGCACCTATGACGGTCAGAAGGTGCTGTCAGCCAAAGAGATTGAACAGGTCACGCGCCGGTTTTCCGCGCAGTGGAATGAGGGATTTCATCCAAAGCTGGGGCACACATCCCATCTGCTGATGGCCTACCCAATCGGAACCTCGGGATCTGATGTGGCTGAGATCACCCGCGATATCTGCGAGCGGTTCTTTCTGGGTGAAGGCAGCCAATTTGATTTTATCGCAGCAGTGCATGAAGATCGCGACCATCCACATGCCCATATCGTTTTGAACCGGCGTAGCAAAGATGGCGAGTTTTTCTATCTCAAGCAGGGGCACCACTTTAACTATGACAGCTTTCGCGAGGCGATGGTCGAGGCCGCTGATCGATATGGCGTCCGCCTTGAGGCCACGCATAAGCGGGAGCGCGGGATCACCACCAAAAGCCTGAGCGATGCGGAATATCGCAGGGCAAAAGAGCGTGGGCAGGATCTGTTCGAGCGTGAGCGCGTCGGCCCGGAACTCGATCAGGCGCTGGCAGATATCGCCCAGCACGCCCGGCTTTATCGCGGGCTGGCGGCAGAGGCCTCGCGCGACAATCAACATGACATTGCCCGCGCCTTGGAACGTGCGGCCAGCATGTTGGCACAGGGAAAATCCATTGAAGCAGACGGAAAGGTGTATGGTATGGCCGAAGAACAGCATTCCTTTGACGAGGTCGTGGATGCGTTCCACGGCAAGATTGAACAGGCGGAACAGGTGGTGGCAGATGCGCCGCCGGACCGGCGTGCCGCGCTGGAGCAGGAGCTGAACGAGATTTATCGTTCAATCTCTCACCTCAGCCCGATTGGTGTCCGCTCGCACACCCTGCTGGAAACCCCATCTGATAGCGGGATTTATTCGACGGAGAACATCGCGGATCAGGTGCAGGAAAAGCTGCAAAGCGATGCCGTAGCCGATCGATTGCAACTGGCGCTGAAAGACACGGGCATCTCCACGCAAGAGGTTGTGTCGCGCATCGAGATCGGCGCGCAAAATGCCGCGCTTGAGCGGCAATGGTTGAGCCGGGACCTGGCCGCCATCGCTGAGACCGAAGGGCTTGATCTGTCCATACGCGATGATCTGGAAAAAGCGATCGATCGGCTGGATGAGCTGCATGGCGAATTGGGCCGTGTCCTGAATGACGCTGACGTTTTGCGGGACGCCGGGAATGTTGAGGTGGCCGAGAATGATCGCGCGTCGATCGAAGGCCTGCCGCCGACCGCATATGAAGCCCTGCAAAGGCTCCGGCAGGATCCTGCGTCAGATCCATTCCGAGATGACCTGGAGCGAGATGCTCTGCGTCATGAATTGCATGAGCTGGTTGGGAATGAACACGCCGCTGACCTCGCCATTGGTGACGAGCGCGTTCTGGAAGATCACTTTGAGGACCGGCTGGACCGCCTCTATATGGCCAAAGCCTATCTGCAAAGCGAACCAGAGCTGGCGAATTCCGTCGCGATGGAACATGTGTTGGACGAGATCGCCAATGAAGAGATCGAGGTTCAGCGCCAGCGACACATCGACACCGACGGTGAGAAAGGCGTGACCCATGGATAAGTCGCGCATTGCTCTAGGCGTCATCAGTTTTGCCATTTTGGGAGCGCTGCTCGGCTATGTGTTGGCATCGGCATTCCTGACGTTCCGCTGGTTCGGCGTTGGTGCGGACATTGATTTCCTGATGCTTGTGCAGGGTTACAACGAGCTGCGGGTCACACATCCCAATGACATACAGATTGCCCATCTGATCATTGGTATCTGTACTGGTGCAGGCATTTTGCTCAGCGCAGTTCTGATGAATGACGCGCTGACCAGGTTTGGCGAAACCCACTGGCAAACGCTCTCTGAAATGAAGCGCAGCGGTTTCTTCGGCAAGCCGGGCCATGGTTTTATTCTTGGAAAAATGGGCAACCCGAAAAGCGGCAAACCCCTGATCATGTCGAGGGTGTTCCCCCATGCGCTGATCGTTGCCCCAACCGGGCGCGGCAAAACCACCGGCTTTGTGATCCCAAACCTGCTGACCTATCAGGGCAGTGCTGTGGTGCTGGACGTGAAAGGTGAGAATTTTGAAGCCACATCGCGCCACCGAGTGGCGCAGGGCGATAAGGTGTTTCGTTTTGCGCCAACGGATTGGAAAGATGGCAGGTCCCATCGCTACAACCCGCTCTTGCGCATTGCGGGACTGGAGAATGTCGATCGACAGCAAATGGAGCTGCAGTTGCTGGCCAGCCTGTTTTTGCAGGCTGATGACCGGGTGCAGGGATTGCTGGACGGCGGGATCGATCTGTTTGTCGCGGCGGGCCTGTTGGCCTTTGAACGCAAACGCCCCACCTTGGGTGAAATCTATCGCATCACAGCGTCCGGCGGTGACAAACAGAAAGAATACCGTCGCCGCGCCGATGAAGTGCAAAATCCGGCGGCTAAGCTGATCTTCATGCGTATGGCGTCCACGAACAACGATACGCTGACCTCTTATCTGTCGTTGCTGATGACTTCAGGTCTCAAACAATGGTCAAACCCTGCCATTGACCGCGCGACGGCCACATCTGATTTTGATTTTGCCGAGATCCGCAAAATGCCGCTGTCGGTTTATCTGGTAGTCGAACCACTCATGGTGAAACCATTGGCCCCGCTGATCCGTTTGTTTTTCTCAGATCTGCTGGCGACCCTGCAAGATCACGAGCCGGGTAAGGATGAACCATGGCCGGTGATGATCATGCTGGATGAGTTCAACCGACTTGGCAAAATGCCGATTGTCACCGACAGCATCGAAACCCTGCGATCATATCGCGCCAATCTGGCGATCGTGACACAAACCATTCCCGCGCTTGACGAGATCTACGGCGAGAACGCCCGCCGTGCATTGCAGGGGAATGCCGGGATCAAGCTCTATCTAACCCCGTCTGATGAAAAAACCATCGAAGAGTTGAGCAAGGCTGTTGGCAAGACCACCAAACGCGTCGTTACACGATCACGTTCAGTTGGCCGCAATCCTTTTGCTGGCCGCAGCATGTCCGAGCGGACCGAAGAAACGGCGTTGCTGCCCGAGGATGAGGCGCGGCGTATGGACCTGGATGACATCGTCCTCGTTGTTGATGCTCAGATGCCAGTCAGGGCCAAACGGATTAAATATTATGATGACCGGTTCTTCAAAGAGATATTTGACAAGCAGTCAGGGGAGATGCCGTATCCGTCAGCATCGGATCAGATGCGTGGCCTGCAAGGTCAGATTCGTGTGCTGGAGCAGAAGGTTGGGGTGATGCAGGTGCCCTCTGGGCAGAAGAAAAAGGGCGCGAGCCAATCTGAGAGTGGAGCGCTGAATTTGGACGATGAAAATGATCAATCTGCATCGAAGAGAGTTACAAATGTTGTGTCCTATCAAAATGCGATAGCGCGTGTAGATGACTTTTTGGAATCTGCCACTGAAGAACTAGATGATGCTGCGCAGCTAGTGCCTAAGTAGCTCGATGGGATCTATCGTGAGTGCCTGCGAAAGGCGTTCAATGATATCTACTGAAACTGAAGCCTTAGATAGCTCGATCTGACTGACGTAACTCCGGTCGACACCCGCAAGAAGTGCAAGATCTTCTTGGCTTAGTTTTTGTTGCCGACGAGCATTTTGAAGATTTAGCCCTAGTCTTTCTCTTAATTTCACGTTGGGTATGTGCTTGCTAAAGTCTGGACCTGTCGCGATTTGATGCCGCTCCAAGTGCTCGTTTATCTGCACCTGTCTGATTGCATAGATACGCGGCATTCCAGGGGAGGGCCGCTCTAGGTAAAACTATGCACCACTACATCAAAGCCTTCTTCTGGTGTCGGAGGGGCAAAGTGTTCGGATAGTCGAACAAATTGCTCTTCCGTAGCCGCAAAGGGGTGATCACCCATTGAATTTCGAGCGTGCAATCTCGCTTTGCAAACGTCATCTGGAACGTCCAGATAGTGTAGCTTATGAGATGCATTCGTTGTTTGGATAATGCCGCGCATCCAAGCCCGGTTGGAAATCGTGTTTGCCGGGAAATCCAATACAACTGACACTTCGGCATTCAGTAGTGAAACGATATGCAGCTCCATAATTTTCTGAAGCTTAGAGGAACATCGTACATAGTCTGAGAGCGAAGACATCTCATCCAAGTAAAGGGCCGCAAGCCAGTCATCTTCGGAGATGACAACTGTTCGGCAACCCTCGCCGAGCTTCGCAGCCTGTGTTGATTTCCCAGAGGCTATCTTGCCGCACATAAGGTGCAATGTTGGAGTTTCTATAAGCATAGTTAATACCTTGTTCGGCGCAGAGTACCTTTTAAGCTGTTAAGATGAAGCACACCCAGTCCGACATGTCAGGCCGGTCTGGCACCTAAAACCAATCGTAGGCTGGCAAACTGCCGCCAATTGCCGCCAGAATGATATCATCCACGGCTTGGAACAGATTTTCGGAATTAGCCATCACCACAATGCCCACACCTTCGACTGGGTAGGCTACCGCAAAACTGCGAAACCCCGGGTTGCTTCCCCAATGCCAGATTGAATGATTGGGAGACGTATTTTGAAGGCCCCAGCCTAGGCCCCAACCAACCTGATCAGTGACCTCTATCTGAGAAACCAGAGGGGAAAGCGCCCTCCTAGAAGGTATGATGGCTCGTTTCATTACATGCCCCATGAACTTAGCGTAGTCACCAGCTGTCGTACGCAGACTCCACGCAGCCTTTGCATCTCCGATATTTGGATCAACCGGCGGCAGCACGCCCATCCCGAAATTTCCGTGCGCAGAGTGTTGATCATATTCTGCCTGCCAAACAAAGCTGGACTGAGACATGCCCAGAGGGTCAAAGAGTCGCCGGTGTGCTAAGGTCTCAAGCGACAGGCCAGTGATGTGTTCGATAACCTGCTGAAGCGCGTCGAAGCCGCGCCCAGAATACTCAAAACCCGTTCCAGGCGCAAAAGCCAAATGCGCATTGTCGTCTGAACCGTAGTTTCGCAAGCCTGATGAATGAGACAGCACCAACCGCGCGGAAATTTTAGAAACACGTGGGTCTGGCTGATTGAAAAGATCTGGTAGATAGCTGGTTAATGGCCGGTCAAGATCAATCAGTTCTTCGGCCGCTAGCTGCAACACAAGTTCGGCTAGTACAGGTTTGCCAAGTGATGCCGCTTGGAAAACCGTAGATGTGCTGACCAAAGGGTGCATGGGATTGTTTGAATTTCCATAGGAAAAAAGCGTTTCTACACGACCCTCGCGCAGCACTGCAATGCTGATGCCGTCAATCTGGTACCGCCGCATCAGTGTGGGCACACGTGTTGATAAGAGGTGTTTTGTACCATCTGGCGGCATGTCCACAATCAATTTTGGAGGGGAGAGGGCCAACGCTATGGCGAGGCATGCACAAGGGATGATCATCCAATTGATCGGTCTAAAAATTGAATTCAAAAGTTGCCTCCAGTTAGCCGCAGAAAAATTTTGTATTGACGGATGCGTAAGTGAACGATTACACGTAAGTCATGAGTTACGCAATGGTCCTTGAGGCCCTCTCTGACCCAACAAGACGCGCCATTTTGGAAAGTTTGCGGAATGAGCCCAGCAATGTCACCAGCCTGGCACAGCGTCAGCCCGTCAGCCGACCGGCGGTGTCGCAGCACCTCAAGGTGCTGGAGCAGGCCGGGCTGGTGTCGGTGCAAACCATGGGGCGAAACAGGATTTACGCAGTCCGCCAAGAAGGGCTGCAAGAACTGCGGCAATATCTGGATCAATTCTGGGACGACACACTGAACGCATTTCAAAAAGAAATTTACCGCCGTATTGCTAAGAATTAGGAGCTGAAATTATGTTGGACCCGCTTGTCAAAATCATCGATGTCCCCTGCGCTCAAGCGATGGCGTTTGAGGTTTTTATTGCCGAAATGGACACCTGGTGGCCGCTTGGTATCTTCACGACTTCGGCGATGAATGGCGCGCCTGCGCGTGGCATTCAGATCGAAGCCCGTGAAGGCGGAACAATCATCGAAATTGGGTCCGACGGTACAGAGACACTGTGGGGGCATATTGAACACTATGAACCGCACCACCGCCTGGCCTTAAGGTTCCACATTCCGCGACCTGGCGAAGAGGTGGACCAGCGCAGTCTGGTGGAAGTAACCTTCACACCCCTGTCGCTCAGCGAAACCCGTGTTCAGCTAAGCCAGTCGGACTGGGAAGCCTTTGGATCGCGTGCGAAAGACATGCAGGGCGGCTATGGCGGCGGCTGGGATAAAATTTTTACCATTGCGTACAAAACAGCCTGTGAAACGCGGGCTCCTTATCAGAAAGGATAAGTTAAATGGATGACTATTTGTTTGTATTTCACGGAGGTGACATGCCCGCCGATCCCGAAGAGGGTGCCAAAGTCATGGCGCGCTGGGGCGCTTGGATGGAGGAGCTGGGGACAGCTATCGTCGCCCCCGGGGCTCCGGTGGAAAATGCCACGATGGTAGGCCCAGACAGCACCCGCGCACCGGAGTCCGCGCAATTGATCACCGGCTATTTGGTTGTAAAGGCAGCCAGCATAGAAACGGCAGTGCAGCTCGCCAAAGGCTGCCCGATTCACGAAAATAATGGCACGGTTCAAATTGCCCGCGCGGTGCAATTCTCGCCGAACTGACCGGCCAAGAGCATCCGTGTGTATCCACCACTCACAAATTGCCGCCTCAGCCACCCTGAGGCGGCAGCCTTTTGTCTAGTAGGACAGCAGATGCCTGTACACATTACAAGAGCTGCAGAAAGCCAAGCCGCTGAAATCCTTGTGCTGCAGCGGCTTGCCTATCAAAGCGAAGCGGAACTTTATGATGATTGGAAACTTCCTCCGCTCACCCAGACTTTGCCGGAAATCACCGCAGAATTTGCCAACCAACACTTCCTGATAGCTCGGCGAGGCAGTGAAATAATTGGTTCCGTGCGTGCAGCCATGCAAGGAAACCTGTGCCGCATTGGTCGTTTGATTGTTCATCCAGATTATCAGCGTCAAGGTATCGGTCGCGCGTTGATGTGTGCTATCGAAACAGCGCACTCAATAGCCAGTATTTTTGAAGTCTTCACCGGCCACAAGAGCATAGCAAATATCGCCCACTATCAAAGTCATGGCTACAAGGTTTCAGGTCGCGTTTCGGTTTCTGACAAGGTAACCATCGTTACGCTGCAGAAGCTTCATACTTAGTTCGATATCTTGAACAGGATCACAAATTATGCCCGATTTTCCCCACCAATTTGAAAAAGACGACCTGCTGAAATGTGCTAGAGGCGAGCTTTTTGGCCCTGGCAATGCTCAGCTGCCTGAGCCGCCGATGCTGATGATGGACCGCATCACAGACATTAGTGATGATGGCGGCAAAACAGGCGTTGGCCACGTTACTGCAGAACTGGATCTGCATCCGGAGCTTTGGTTTTTCCCCTGCCATTTTCCAGGGAATCCAGTAATGCCCGGCTGTCTAATTCTGGACGGATTGTGGCAGCTGGCTGGGTTTAACTTGGGTTGGCGGGGCTGGCAGGGTCTTGGCATGGCAATGGGAGCGGGTGAAGTCAAGTTGTCTGGAATGGTTCAGCCAGACAAAAAGTTGCTGACCTACCATGTCGACTTTACCCGTGTGATAAATCGGCGTCTGAAACTCGGGGTTGCCGATGGCCGGGTTGAAGTCGACGGAATCACTGTTTGCGAGGTCAAAGGAATGCGTGTCGGTCTTGCGCCATCTGTAAGCGCAAACTGATCAATTGAATTCAAGATCGCGGGCAGTGATGTCCGCGCGAATTTTTTGCAGGAACGCCTCTTTGTTTTCTTCAAGCTGGCTGATGAAAGGTGCAGGAACTTCTGTTTTGGTGTCGTACTTCTCGGCCCAGACGATCAGTTCCAGTACAGTCGGCAGCAAATCCAGCCCCATACTGGTCAAGTGATACGTGGCCCGCGCACTGTGCGCCGGGTCGGGCCGTTTGCAAAGGATACCACGCTTCTCAAGCGCCAACAGCCTGCCTGCCAGCACATTCGTGGCAATACCTTCATCCCCGCTTAGAAAATCGCGGTATCTGCGATGCCCCTTAAACATAAGGTCACGCAAGATCAGCAAGCTCCAGCGATCCCCCAGTATCCCCGCCGCATAGCGCAGCGGACACCCTTCCCAGTCTTCATAATTCTTCTTGCGCGCCATTCACCGAATATACGGTCATTAATTTGACTTGCAAATAGCCAGTTACCGGGCTACCTCTAACTTGCCAAAAACAAGTTAGAGGTTAAGAATGAAACTCCACGTTACTCCAGGGTCCCCGAACTGCCGCAAAATTGAAGCTGCATTAAAGTTCTATGGCCACGATATTGAAATTGTATCACTCGACATCTTTTCCGGCACGCACAAGACACCTGAATATATTGCTTTGAACCCAAACGGAAAATTACCCATTCTCGAGGACGGATCGCTCGTCCTGTGGGAATCAAACGCCATCCTGAACCACCTTTTTGCGGATCAATCTCAGGAACCAGCCCAGAGGGCCGAAATTCTGCGTTGGCAGTTTTGGGAAGCCGCCCATTATGGCAAGGCAGTCGGAACCCTGGTTTGGGAGCGATTTGCAAAACCAAAGTTTGGGCTTGGGGCCAAGGATGCTGCAGCAGAACAAAGCGCGATGGACGCTTTCCACCAGTTGGCGCCTGTTCTGAGCGCGCAGCTGAGCAGCCGTGCCTTTGTACTTGGCGACACCCCGTCAATTGCGGATTTTGCGCTGGCCAGCCAAGCGGCCTATCTGGACGCTGCAGATATCCCCTACCGCGACTATCCCGATTTGACCGCCTGGTATGACCGGCTAGATAGCATCCCTGCCTGGCATGCAACGCGCCCGGATTTTGGCGGATGAATGTACAATCGGGATGAGTGCCCGAGCCGATTTCGGAAAGATAAGGCACAAAAAACATTGTCGATCAAAAGTGCCGCTGCCCGGCTTCCAGGTCAGCGGCAAGTAAGTTTAAGTCAACCGGACAGCCATGCCGCCATCAACTGACAAAGGCGAACCGGTGACGAAGCCGGAACGGTCAGATAGCAAGAACAAGGCTGCTTGAGCAATTTCATTGGGTTCCGCCATCCGTTTCAATGGATGCAAACCGGAGATGAACTCATGGACTGTAGAGTCGTCGCCTGCCATCGCAGTTTTTGTGCCCCCGGGGAGCACAGCATTGACCCGCACACCATCCACTGCGTGCTCGGACGCCAGGGACTGTACTAGACCAACTAACCCGGCCTTTGAGGCAGCATATGCCCCCATTCCTGGCATACCCCCATTACTAACGCCAACAAATGAACCGGTAAATACGATTGATCCGCTTCCACGATCCTTCAAGGCCGGAATTTGAGCTTTGGCAGCAAAAAAGGCAGAGGTAAGGTTGGCTGCGATGATGGCATCCCAATTGCTCTGTTCCATTTCCGGAATCGGGCCGATTTCGCCCATAATACCCGCGTTGTTGAAGGCACCATCAAGCCCTCCAAACTCACTCCGGGCCACCTCAACCAGCGCATCTGCGTAGTCTTCATCTGTGACGTCTCCGGCAAGACAGACTGCTGTTCCATTACTCTGATTTATCTGTCCCGTAATGCGATCAAGCTCTGGCTTCCGACGCGCCCCGAGAACTACGTTAGCGCCTTCATTTGCGAACAGCAATGCGGCCGCTGCCCCGATGCCGCTGCTTGCCCCGGTAATCAATATTGTCTTGTTATTAAGTTCCATATTCATGCCCTTCATGGATAGTTTCACAGCACCACAAATAGGCGGGCTTCTGGCAGTTGGGCGACCCGTTTCTTGCGGTGTCTTTACACCGAAATTCAAAGTAGCAAGAAACGGGTCATCGGTGAGGTGAAAAGGGCCTTGCGCTACTCTCTATTTGTTGGACAGTTTTTGCGTTGGGTAAGCTACTCTCTGCTCCTGCTGATCGATTTGCCCATTGGATCATCATTTCCGGTAATCCCAGACACGCTTCGTCAGAAAGAATGCGGAGACAGGGCAGTCATGAGACCAAATTGTCAGCGGAGTACAATTGCCAGACCTGAACGCGTTCTATCTAGAAGCCAAGAGACAAACCTGGAATGCGTCTCTGTTAGCTCGACTGCATTGACAGATGTCGATGGAGGGAAGTTTAACTGCTTCCAGTAAGCCTCTTTGCCCGTTCCGCCATCCTCTGCGCCATCGCCGCCACCCCAGTTCCGGCCTGCCTGATCCCAGCCCCAGCCAGCTCGGCATTTGTTCTGGTCCCAAACCGTGCCCGCGCTTTGGAGCCTCTGGTCCCGACCAGGCCCTTCGCAAACGCCGCTGGCCCGGCCATCCTCGGTGGCCCCGCCATCAGGAAGTTCCCAGAGATGGTGCGCACGATCAATGGCGTGGCGATGATCATGCCGCCTGCGAGGAACATCATCATGAAGAAGGGCACCAGCGCGCCGATATTGCTGGCCCCGGATGGATCACCCAGCTCTCCCATCAGGGAGCGCCCCATGCCGATCACCGTCGAGAACACTCCGGCAATCACTAAAGGATAGAGCGCATAAGAGACCGTGGCTGATAGCCAGCGATGGAAGTAATCCTTGCTGACATCAAAAAGCGAGAGGGCAATCATGATGGGTGCGATGCCGATCATGAAGGAGATCATGATTTTCGCAAAGATTAGGATCAGGCCGCAGAGGGCACCGATCACGCCCAACAAAAACGCTCCGATCGCACCAATCATCGCCCCGGCCATCCAGTGCATATTGTCGCCTGCGGCATTCAGATAGTTGCCAAACTCTTCGATGAGGTCATCGAACGCACCCGCAAAATACCCGGCACCTGCGCCACCACCGCCCAGGCTGGCCACCATGCCGCCTGCCAGATGATCGAGCCCGTCGATGATGGCGCTGGCGATAGCATTGAATTGCACCCAGTTGAGCGAGAACATCGAGATGAGCATCAGCTTGAGCGCAAACCAGAAGGCCGTGCGCCCATCCATGGATTTGTACTGGAACGCCATGTTGATAAAGACGCCAATCACCGCGAGGGTGGAGCCAAGGGCAATAATCCCGCCAATCTGACCGGCCACGTTGCCAAAGGTGGTCTGGGCCGCATCATCCAGAAAGTTGTCGGTTGTCTCCACCATCCAGCTGACGATGCCCATAGTTGCCCCCTTATCGCGAGATCGGGCGCTTCAGAAACGCCTTCAGAATATGTTCACCGTCAAAATCCGGCGTGACGGCGACCAGCTCCCAGCCGTCCTTGCCCAGGGCATTCAGTTGGGCCTCGACTTTGGCGGGTTTGGTCTCCTCTGTGTTGATCTGCTCGACCTTGTATTCAAACATGTTGAACCTCTTTCTCTTGTGCCGGTTCACCCGGCAGATAAAACTCTGTGATCCCACGTGCACCTTCATGACGGCCCGCTTGAATGATCACATCAATGGATCGCGTGATGTATTGAATCATATCCTGATAGGTCATGGGCACATCGGTTTTTAGCGCAGCAATCGCCAGCCTCTGCACGGCCAGTTGCGGGGTTTCAGCGTGAAGCGTGGTAAGGGATCCGCCATGTCCAGTGTTGATAGCCTCTAAGAAAGTCATCGCTTCCTTTCCGCGCACTTCACCCAAAACAATCCGATCTGGCCGCATCCGCAGGGTTGAGGTCAACAGCACATCCGCGCTGCGTGTCTCCTCATCCCGATCCGAGATCAGCGTGACCACATTGGGTTGTTCGGGACGCAATTCTGCAGCTTCTTCAATGGTGATGATCCGCTCGGGCTCTGGCACAAAAGAGAGGATTTTGCGCGCGGTTACGGTTTTCCCAGTGGAGGTACCCCCGGCCACAATCATGTTGAGCTTATGCTGGACGCAAAAGCCAATCGCGGCATCAATATCGCCGGTCGCAACCACATCGCGCAGCTCAGAATTTCTTTTACGCCGCAGACCTTCAAGGCTGCGCTCGGACCCAAAGAGATAGGACAGCGTGATCTGATCCAGCGGCAAATCTGCAAAGAAGCGCAGCGAGATGGCAAAGCTGCCATCCACGGCAGGCGGCTGGATCACCTGCGCACGGATAGGCCGGTCCCGGTAAGTGATGCTGACCGAGACAATAGGCTTTGTGCGGCTGAGAGTTGTGTTCGCTGCAGAGGCAATCTGATTGCCCAGATCTTTGATCTCGTTGGACGTCAACTCGCGTTCGATCTTTCGCATAAAGTGATCACCCTGGAACTCGGCCCAAAGCGTACCGTCGGGATTGATGCAAAGCTCGATCAGCTTGGGATCGCGTGCCTCAGGTAGTTTATCGAGGGAGTTTTGCAGATAGCTTACGACCATGATCAGAATACTTCCAGATCGCGGTCCACCATGACCGTGACGCGGCTGCCCTGATCCACATAAATCACCGGCGCGATGGAGAGATATTCGCCCATCACGCTGCGCGTGCTGTCCTGCAGATCTTCGCCGATATTTTCCAACACATCGGATGTGGTTGCATCATCTGTGCTGTCAGCGGCCACGGTTGGCAGCGCCCCGATCAATGAGATCAGAGCGGCTGAACCGAACCGCGCGCCAAAACGGCTATCGACAAATCCCGTGGTACCGGAACGGCCCAACTCATCGCCGCCAAAGGCGCTGATTTCCACGGTCTGATTGTCTGGCAGGATGATGCGATCCCAGGCGATGGTGATGCGCTGCTGTGCAATATCCACGCCGGATTGATAGCGCCCGATCAGGCGCGATCCGCGCGCAATCAACACCCGTGACCCATCATAGGCATGCACATCTTCCGACACGATGGCGCGGACCTGACCGGCCAGCGAACTGTCGATGGCGGTTTCCAGCACGGCTTGAATCATCGTGCCCTGAACAACTGTGTTGGAGGGGTTCACGATCAGTTGCGCCTGTGTGACTTCAGCCGGGGCGGCACCATTGCGTACAAAATCGGTACTGCCATCAAGACGGCGTTGCTCAGCAGCAGAGGTGTCATTGCCCCCACCTGATCCGCCAAAGGCGATGATCGGGCTGGCAATGCGGGCCTGCAGCTCTTCCTGTTCGGCCTGTCGGCGGCGTTCCAGTTCCTGCAGGCGGAGCTCTTCAGCTGTGGGGCCAGACGACGTTACCGCGCGGGGCGTTTCCAAGCGGGCCAATTCCAGATCCGTTTGCAGACGCTGGATTTCACGGGCGCGTTCTTCAAGTTGGGCTTGCAAGGCGCTTTGACTGGCCGTGGCGTCGTCGCGTAATCGATCCAGTTCTTCTCTGAGGGCAGCCAGTTGCGCATCATCCACCACAGGTGCGGCTGGTGGCGCATTGCGCAATGCCGTGAGCTCAGCACGCATCGCTTCCAGCTGCGCCTGCAGTTCCGAACTCACAGGATCCGGCGTGGGTTCGGCAATCTGCGGCAGCGGTTCGGGGGCGGGTTCGTTTGGCGCGATCCGCCCAAATCCAGACCCAACTGTCTGGAACTCTTCGGGAATGCCCGTGGGCAATTGCTCAGGCACGGGTGCTTTGTGGAATATAATCCACAAAACGCCAAGTGCTGCAATTGAGCCCAAACCAAGAAGTGGGAGAAGTGGTAAACGCCTAGAACTGGCAGGTTTCCCATTTCCTTCTAGGGCTTCGAGGCGTTTCTTCAGATCGGAGGTGTCAGCCATCTTGCGCCGCCTCGCTCATCTCTTGCACGCAAACCTCTTTTTCACCCAGGCGCAGCACCCAGCGGGGATTGACACCGGAGACGCGGATCACGCCGTCAGATTGTGCCAGGGCATTCACACTGCGCTCATTGCCACTGGACCAGCGGAAGATTGCAGGGATCGGCGCGTTCCGGTCAAAGCGGAAATAGGTGAAGGTGCCATCGTCCCAGATTTCACGCGGGGTGATGTCAGATCGTTCACTGACGCCGTAAGCGTGGTTCGGAGCACTACGTGCGATGTCCTGCCGTGTTGGCCGGGCGTTCGCTGGATAGGTGAACCGGATCACATAGAAGGTCGGTGATGAGGCTTCAGTCACATTGAAGTAATAGGCCCGCTGACTGGTATAGACCGTGATATTGGTATGCACGCCGCGTGTGACTGGCTTGATCGCAAAGGCCTGACCGCCGGGAACGCCATCAAGCAAAAAGCCTTCCGTATCGCCCGCGATGATTGAGCGGATGGTCTCGCCACGGCCAAATTCAATGCTGGTTACATGGGTGAGGCTAGTGCGGATGCGATAAACTTGGCCGTCTTGGTAAGTCGCCATACGCACGCGGGCATCGTGCTGCCCTTGGCGGGGTTGGGTTTCGGCAAGAGCACTGTGACTGGCCATGCTCAGAATAAACGTCAGTGAGATCAATAAGCGCAGCATATCTTACTCCAACCGATCCGAGCGGATCGCATATTCGGTGACGGTGAAGCCAAACGGGTTCTGCCAGACATCATCGATTGAGCGGCTGTTTTCCGGGCGGAACTTAAACAGCAATGTCGCGGTGAACAGCCCGTTTTGATTGCCGCGCGGCGTGTTCAGCCTCTTGCGCAGACGCACCTGCGCACGATTGGCGCTGATATGGGTGATTGAGAGCACTTCGACTTCAAGTCTTGCATCTGCGCCGTAGCTGTCTGGCGGATAGGCTTCATGCCCGCTGGTCCAAAGTGCGCGCAGGTTCGATGCTGCTGCGCCGCCTGATTGCTCCAACACCCGGCGCACGCGCACATCATTGTCGAGCTGGTTATAGGTCTCGCGATCAATGACATAGCGGTAGACCTGCGCTTCAATAATGGCGGGGCGTTCCGACAGAGAGACTGCGCGGACACTGGCGTTGGGCAGAGCCATGCCGGTTTCACTATCAAAGGGCACAATCATTGGGGCAGGATCGACATCGAGAATGGCAACGCCAGCGGCGGCCAGACAGCCGATAACGCCAAACCCCAAGCCTGCAAACCCGAGTTTTTGCCACATCAGCTCACGTCGCCGTGCGCCATACACCAGCTCTTCTTCGATGACCTCTGTTTCACTTGCCATGCCAAATCACTCCGCGCGTAGGTCAGGCAAGGTGAAGTCCATGTAGCGGCGCTCTTCAGCAAGGGTGGCTGCATCCGCTACGCCAGAATGGCCAGCGCCTACGGTCTGGATGGCTTCAAGCTCCCACATGCGAGTCATGGCAATGGCCAGTTCAGCCGTGACGCGGGTGTTGTGATCGACAGCTTCTTTCAGCGTTTCCATGTCCGGGATCATCCCGACCAGGCGTTCCACGCGTTCTAGCGATTGCGCGGCCTCGGCATAACTGTTTTCTGCGGCGGCAGACATCACGGCCCCTGTGCCTGCCTGACTGGCGATACGTTCCGCACCCGGATTGCCACTCGATGACATCTGGCTGAGGCTGTCTTGATCAAAGCCTGCATCTTCCAGTGCCTGTGTCATCCGGCCTTCCATTTCCGGGGCGGCATTGCCGATCAGACCGCTGAAGTCGCCGTTCTGGATCCGCCGGATCGTGCCCAGAAGATCGCCGAACTCCTGATCCAGAAGCCCGTCCAAATCCCCGCCCATGACCATATCGACAATATCTGTTGCTCCGGTCAGGGCGGCATAGGTTTCATTCAGGGTGTCGAGCTGTTGCTGCACCAGATCAAGCTGCTCCAAAAGCGTGTCGAGCTGATCGGTCTGGATGCCAAAATCTTCCAGCATTTGCTGCAACTGGCGGATTTCCTGCGCAATATTGCGGGTGTCCACCGTGGGCACGCCCTGAGCAAAGGCTGGTGTGATGGCGAAAGACAAGCTGACAATGACAGCAGACAAAAAACGGATCACGGCAAGACCTCCAGATCAAAGTGCATAAATTCTTGCTCAAAGGCCTGAGCGGCGGCCATGGCCAGTTCAGCGGCTGAAAGCGGACGGGTGTGGGCGGCCTTAAGCCGGATACGGATGGCCATGAGGCGGGTGAGCTCTGCGCGCGCATAGGTGTTGAGCGACATGGCCTCATGGATGTCGGCTGTCTCATTGGTGCGGGTGATGATGTCCTGCACACGCAGTGCGGCAGCTCGGATCGAGATCATGGAAAAATCGCCATAGATGCCCGCGCCATGAGATGTCAGGCTCATGGTCGAATTTGCGAGCAACACCGGATCGATAGTGCCAAGCGCATCCACGCCACCAACACGGGCGAGATAAAGATTGTAGCGCTTCGGAATGATCTGCACATAATGTTGGGTTTCCGCAAAGGGAGGCACACCACTGTAACGGCGCACATTGCCAGGGCCCGCATTGTAAGCCGCCAGCCCGTGAATGATATTGCCATCAAACATGGCCAGCATCTGCGCCAGATACCGCGCGCCGCCCGTGACCTGGACATAGGGGCTTTCATAATAGGCGGGATAAATCCCGAGATCCTGCGCGGTGCCCGGCATAATCTGGGTCAGACCAAAGGCACCGACTGGTGAGCGCGCTCCAATGGTAAAGCGGCTTTCCTGCCAGATCAGCGCCTGAAGCAGGCAGCGCCATTGTTTGGGGGACAGGCTAGCTGCGCGCACGCCGGACATGCTGTAGGTCTCTTGTGCGCCACGAATGATCAGGCTTTCGATATTGCCCGCCGCATCACCAAAAAGCTGTGCAGCACCGGGATTTGGATCGGTTGTGCTGTACAGGCTTGAGGCTGCACTTTCTGCGGTGCTGCCTTGCTCAAGCGCTGTGATAGTTGCTGCACCAGAAGTGCTGGAGGCATCCAGAATATCGCTCAACGCCTGCAATTGCTGTTCTTCGATTTCGGCTAGAGCCTCTTCCTGGCTCAGGCGATTGCGTTGAAGCGCCAGATCCCGATCGCCTTGGGCGAGGATCCGTTCGCGCTGTAAGAACGCGCCCGCATCAAAGGTAGGCACGCCCTGCGCAAGAGCTGGGCCGTTCAAGCAGATCAGAGTAATGGCCAACGCCTTAACCATGAGGCGATCCAATCGGCCCCAGAAGCTCAAAGTTGCAATTGCTGCGCGTAACTTCCGCAAAGGAGTTGAAGCACTCAGCTTCGGACGGTTGATACTGAGCGCAGGCCGATAGGGCCAACAGGCCAGCGAGAATGAAAATGGATTTGCACATCAGATATGTCTCCAGAATTCAGGGTTTTGGCGATAATCAGCACCGACCAGCGCTTCACCTTTTTCCATGCCGCCAAGCACGGTGAGATATGGGCCAAGGGCACTGAGATTGGCATCAATCACCACCGCGCCCTGATCATCGCGCACGAGAGCCAGGCGGGAATTGCTGCCTGTGCCAAGCAGCACGGCGAGTTCTTTCTCCGATAAGCCCAACATGGTGTAGTCACTGGCCGAGGCGCGAATATTGGGAAGCAGGAGCTGCGTTGGGACGGCCTCAACAATGGTTTTGCCAGTGCGGGTTTTCTCAAGCTGGCTGGCATATTGGGTCATCATCACGACGACCGCGTTTTGCTTGCGCGCCGTGACCAACCAGTTGCTCAGCCGATCCGCAAAATATGGATTGTCGAGCGCCTTCCATGCCTCATCAATGATGATCAAAGTCGGCTTGCGATCTTCAATCACACGTTCCACCCGACGGAAGAGATAAGACAGAACGGCCATGCGTTCTTTTTCGCTTTCGCTGTCGAGAATGCCGGTCAGATCGAACCCGACCACATCGCCATCGAGCGAGAAGGTGTCATCCGTGCTTTGACCAAAGATCCAGCCATAACGGCCTTCAGCGGTCCATTCCTGAATGCGCTCAAAGAGATCGCCTTCGTCAGCACCGGCGACAAAGAGCGAGGCCAAATCCTGCCAGTTGCGCAGATCGGCATCTGTAGCGTCGGCGTTCTGGCGCACAACTCCCTGAATGCGGTTGATCTGCATCGGGCTGAGCGGCTTGTCGGCACGATGCAGCAGTGTGGCGAGCCAATCTGACAGCCACGCCTGTCCGCGCATATCGATCTCGGTACGCAGCGGGTTGAGCCCCGTGGCTTCACCTGCCTTGATGGCACTGTAGCGCCCGCCATTGGCGCGCACGGCCATCTCCATGCCGAGGCGATAATCAAACACAAAGATCCGCGTATCGCAGCGCCGGGCCTGTGTCATCAGGAATGCCGACAGCACGGATTTCCCCGAGCCGGGACGACCAAGGATAAGCGTGTGGCCGCCCGTGGGTTCTTTGTCTGGCTGGCCTGTTTCGTGGTAGTTGAACAAAAAGCCCGAACGTTCCGGCGTCGGAAATAGCGAGATTGGCTTACCCCAGGGCACCTTGTTGCCCGGTTTGCCAAGCTGGCTGCGATGCAGAGCCGCCAGATCGGCAAAGTTTTTATTGGTGATCGCGGCCTTACGGCTTCGCATCTGTCCATTGCCGGGGTGCTGGGCAAAGTAATGACTGCGGGCGGCAAAGCTCTCATTGACCAGATTGACGCCCTCGGTAGCTGCGATGTTACGGATTTCAGCCGCGATGCTCTCCAGCTTTTCTTCAGTCTCAGCAAATGCCGTGACCGTCATATGGTGATCACCAAAGCTCAGGCGTTTGGATTCCAGATCATCCAGCGCATCAACCAGCTCTTCGGCCAGGGAAATTGCTCCATCATCGCTGGCTTTCATCAGGCGTTGCTGACGTTTGATCCGCCCGGCCATGATGTTGCTGTTGATCGGCGTGAAGGAATGCGTAACAACCATGTCGACTGGCAAGTTCAGCTCATCAAACATGGTGCAGCTGGTTTTGGCCGGATAGGTTTTGATCGCAAAGCTGGTACCAAAACGCTGCCCTGTAGCGCCGTCATCAAGAATGAAGTTACGCCCCAAGAATGTGATGCGTGTGTTGGCCACATCTTCGGCAATGACGCCAAAACGGGATTTGGGAAAGAGCGGCCTTTCCTGGCCGATGTTTAGGGCCCCGAGAAAGCCGAGTAACTCGCCAGATTTTGCAGACAACAGGCGGGGTTTCATCTCTGCAAAGGACGACATCAGAAAGCCAACCACCTCTTCGAGTTTCCGGAGTTGTTTGGTGGTCTGAGACTTAAGGTGCGCGATTGAATCTGAACGCCGCAGGCGCAGCCGTGCCCCAATAGCTGGGCGTTTGAGCACCGTCAGCGTGAGGGTTTTGTCGCGCAGCCCAGCGTCCTGCATCGCACTTTGCCAGCGCTGATCGACCAAAGCAGCGAAACTGCTGTCCGTGAGTGGTGGCAAGTTCGTTTCGATCGCTTTTGAGACCTTATGCACATAGAAACTGTACTCAGGCCCGATCTGCGCGATGATCGCAGCAAAGAGCGCCCGGATCTTTTCCAGATGCACATCATCGCTGGTCATGCTGTTGACGCCGTTAAGGCGAATACAACGAAACAGCGCGTTGCCGCGCGTGCGGATGGTCACGTCATCAACCAGCGACACATAGGGCAACATGCTCGCTATCGGGCGCTCACTATTGGCCCAATCTGGCAGACCGCTCTCATCACGGGGCATAGCTGTCACCCCCATAGATCTTGCGATTGGCCGTTGGGGGTGTTTCTTGCAGGGTTGTCACAACCACCTCAAGAAACGCCGGATCCCAATCGGCGGCCTTCCAGAGCGCAGGGTAAGCGAGGCCTGCCAGAATGATGACGGGCCAGCTCTGCACCCACAAAAACACCAGCACAAACCCGAAGAGCCAGACCATGGCATACATAATCGGCAGGCCGATGAGTTTCGGCGGGCGGATCAAGCCAAGGAAGAGACGGGTTTGTGCGGCCATCGGACTTATGCGCCCCAGATGGCGGTGACGATGGTTGGGGCTGCGGCAATGCCCGCAATGGCGACCAGCACCCAGAGTGCCTGACGGAAGTCCAGAATGCCAAAGAGCCAGGATAGAAACACCCCGATCAGGGCCAACGTGCCGATCACAATGCCTAAGGGGCCGGTGATCGTGTCCACAATGCCTTGCAGCAGGTTTTGCACGGGCGACAGATCAATGCTCTGTGCCAAGGCAGGATTGGCAAACATCAGGCTTGCCAAAGTCTGTGTCAGAAATATCCGTAAGTTCAATCGCATCAGGAGGCTCCGCTCAATCTCTCCGCGACCGCCATGACGCGGCGGACGTGGTTTTGGGTTTCTCGGTAAGGGGGAATACCGCCATGGCGCGCGACCGCATCAGGGCCAGCGTTATAGGCGGCAAGGGCAAGCTCGGGCGTACCAAACTGTGCAAGCATCATCAGAAGGTAACGCGCGGATCCATCCAGATTGGCGCGCCAATCATGGGGATCGACATTCAGCTGTGCCGCTGTTGCGGGCATCAGCTGGCCAAGGCCGATTGCGCCGACAGGGCTACGGGCCGATGGGCGATAGGCGCTTTCAATCTCGATATTGGCCTGAAACAGGGTCTGCCAATCTGAGGCAGACATGCCAGCCCGGCGCAGAGCACTGTGTCCGCCATAGCGCTGCGCTGTTTCCCGAATGGCTGTGAGGATTTCCGGGCGTCGGATGGCGCGACTTGATGCTGTGCGAGATGGTGAGGGTTCATCGGGTACTGAATAGACAACGGGTTCTGGTCTGCGTTGGCCGATCCCGTGTTCGTATGTCTGCGCAAAACCTGTTTGCGGCGTCGTTGAGGTTAGCTGACCATCCGGCTGAAACGACAGGACAAAGCCCTCAGCGGTCGCCGCACTTGCATTAAGCAGTGCGAGCAGAAAGGTAATCTTAGCTGGCGTCATCCAGCTTGTGCGAAGTGACTTTTCCTTCCAACATCGGGATCGATACCGAGGTAAGATCGATACCTGCAAGGAAGCTGACCAAGCCATTGATCGTCTTGAACTCTCGCGCCACCATATTGTTGCGTGACGTGACCAAAAGGCGGCGCGTCTCCCCATCGGGCGACACGCAATGCACGGTCCAGATACCGGACCACTGAGCAGAGGTTCTTGTGGGCGTGGTGCGGCAGACGACATCCACTGAATGATCTTCAGCGAGCAGCGCGCGCAGTCCGTCTTCGCTAACAACATTCGGGGCGTCTTGCATTAAGTTCATCAGGTCAGGCCTTGCGTATCCACGCAACGACCTGTCAGCCCCTCATGGGCTACCTGATCAATGCGCAACTATATTATTGCAATCAATGGCGTCTTTATGATTTGTCGTCATATCAATGCTGCAAAAGCTATTTAGTGGAATATCTTCCTCAGACCAAGGTGATTGAAGAGATGCGGGGGAAGCTGTGGAATGTGTGGTGGTGTGTATGTTGGCCGGTCTCGGGGCTGATGCGCAGAGCTGTTCGCGGCCAATGCCGCCATATGTTCCCGAACTGACTGAGGATATCAGGGCGTATTCAGACCTGCTGCGGCGAGATATGGAGACATATTTTACGGATGTGCAGCAATATTTCCGTCGCATTGATGCCGAGCGTGGCGAGGTACTTGAGGAAGTAAGGCATGCTACTGGGGGGTATGGACGGATGCTGGAGGTCACAGATTTATAGGCCGACGAGCACTCGATTGCCCATTTTGCGTTGCACGCCGCACGCGTTCTCCAATGCTGACATTCATGCAGCATGCAGAGAATGTTAGCAATGAGCCCATTTTATCGGATGCTGCGCGTCGCACGAATGTCAGCTCTTTAGAAAGACTGCCAAAAACGTGACAAAATCAAAGGCAGTTTTGCCAAGGGGTTGTGGCACAAGATTTTTCTACGTTTCGGGTGACCATGCCGTGAGTGACAAAAACGACCGTTTTTGCCGCCCACAGTTTACGTCGAAGCTGACCTTGGCGCAGCCGCAGCGAATTCTCACTTAGTCCGCGTCTCGCCTGTTCATGCGGCGTGCAGCGAAAGTCGTTACCAGACCGGCCCTTGGTGATAGTTGCGGCGAAGCATCGTGAAGAGCCCTTCTTACCGAATGCTGCACCGCAGTGTTTCCGCCAAATAATCTCTTTACAGTCTGATAAGGCTGTGGCTGGCTGATTATAACATCAGGAAGGTATCTCAATGGAATTTCAAATTTGGTTGGCATTTGTCGCCGCCTCAACCGCACTTCTTCTTATTCCCGGGCCAACGGTTCTGCTCGTCCTAAGCTACGCGATGAGCCAAGGTAAGAGAGTGGCTCTCGCGACCGTCGGTGGTGTTGCGTTAGGTGACTTGATCGCGATGTCTGCTTCGCTCGCTGGTTTGGGCGCTTTAGTCCTCGCGTCCGCAACCCTTTTTACTGCTTTAAAGTGGGTGGGTGCCGTTTATCTCGTCTATCTGGGGGTGAAACTTTTCCGTAGTGCATCAACGGCTTCACTCGGAGACATTGAAAAAGTGACGGAAACACGAGCTTCCAGCGTTTTCGGTCACGCGGCAGCTGTGACCGCACTCAATCCGAAGTCCATCGTCTTCTTCATCGCTTTCGTGCCTCAGTTCGTTGTCGTGGACAGCCCACTTCTCCCACAATTCGCGATATTGGTGGCAACATTCGTAGGATTGGCGGCGATCAATGCGCTCGCATATGCGATCTTGGCGGACAAACTCAGGGCGAAGATTGCACGGCCATCGGTATTGGCATGGTTCTCTCGGTTGGGCGGTGGCGCACTCGTTGCGATGGGGGTTGCAACAGCGACATTCAAGCGAGCGCAATAGCGAACGGGAACGGGAACGGCAGCAAAGTCCGCACAGCCGCCATTGTAAAGCTATGCTGTGAAAACCCCATTCAACGATGTGCATCTCTTTAGGGTGCTCTCTCAAAATCCGCCACTGCGTGCTCCACATCCCAATCTGCATACAGTGCGATCTGGGTTTCGCCGTTGTCCCACCGGTAGAGCAAGCCGATTTCCTCACCGGTCTCAACACAGATAATGCGCCCAATTGGATCGGCGGTGTTTCGATTGCTTTCGACAAAGCTCATGTCACTCTCGCTTTGTAAACAGGTCAGCAGGATCAACCTCAAGGGCACACGCGATGTTCTCGAGCATATCAACTGATGCCGAGTTTCTGCCCAATTCGATCTTGCTGAGGTAGCTGCGATCAACTTCGGCCTTTAAAGATAGTTCTTCTTGGCTCAGGTTTCTGGAATGTCTTAAATTCTGGATATTTAGGCCAACACGGTTCCTTAAGTTCATGGCCCCACATCGGCCAAAACATGAAATCGCCTCTACGGAATATAATCCACAAAACAACCTCTGGGTGTCATTGTGCTTGCGCGTACAGTCACATTAGAGAGACTCCAATGTTATAATTTTGTGAAACCAGTGGAGGGCTGAATGAACATTGGAAGAAACATGAGTGGCTTCGGACTGGTTCTGGCTGCATTTATCGGAATGCTATCCCCGCAACCTGCTAAAGCATATCAGGTGGATTGTGCCATTCTGCTTTGCCTGGCTGGTGGGTGGCCTGCGTCAGCAGAATGTGCACATGCGCGTGCCGTGTTTATTCGCCGGGTCACACCCTGGCCGATCGAGCCACCACTTCAAATCTGGCGTTGCCCGATGAGTGTGTCGCTGAATGCGCCACTGCAAAGCACCCCCGATCCTGTACAGGTGATCTTGGCGCAGGTTTTTGAGGGAGGGGGTGCCGATATTGATATCAGCGGGTTTGAGTTCGATTTCGTGCGCTCAATTCGTGTTTGGGACGTGCGTAATTACAGCCATCAGGAGCGAGGCCGCGATGGCGAATGCACCGAACAGTTCGTCATGCGCCTTGGATCGTATGGGCCGCAGGGCGAGTTTGGATGGCGTCACACCAATCCAACCATAGCGCCAACATGGGTGATACCATCTCGCCGCTGTTTGCCGTCAAACTGGAGGCGCGGCGTGGGTGTCGAGTGGGAAGATCATGAAGGCAATCACGGTTATGAATGGGTGGCTTATTGAGCCCCATGCCATTGCCGCACCGCTGGAAACTAGCGTTGGGCGCTTTCACTATCGATCGCTGCCATGCGATTGATGATGTCTCCTGCTATATTTTCATAAAGAGCGGCCTGCCGTTCTCTTACTGATCCGGGTTTTGGACTGCGGCGACGGATTCGCGCTGCGAGCCACAGGAGAATACGCGCAGCCGGTTCTGTAACCTTGTCTGGCGTAGGGGCCGGGTAGTTTTCTTCAAGCAGAGAAACGACTTCCGCGTTCATGCTGCGATGGTTTTTGTCCGCAGCAATGCGAATTCTGTCTCGCAATCCATCTGGCAGCCGGATGATGAACTTGTCTTGATTCTGGGCTTTTTCTGACATGGTGGCACCTTGCCATAAATTTCATTTGACGCAATGATGGCTTAATGCCATCAAGATGATATCTACCATGAAGAGGTGTTTCATGAATTGTCGGAAACCAATGCAATTGCGGCTCCCAGAAGATTTGAAGGAGTGGATCAAGGCTGAGTCTGATCGAAACGGAAGCTCGCAAAACTCCGAGGTCATTCGAGCGATCCGCGCAGCCAAAGACCGCCGTCGTGACGTTCAGCCACTCAAGCGGGGCAGTCAGGGAGGGCTTTCATGTCAAATGTAACGGTGCACACAAAGGCAAAACAGGCGGCGTCTGCGTTCATCAGGGAGGCGCGCGAAGCGGGCTGGCTGAGGGCAAAGTTTGAGATCAAGCCCGACGGCAGCGTGACGGTTGATGCTGGGATGGTTGATCCAGAAGCGGCTGATGATTTTCTGTCCGGTGATCTGAGAATGGCCAATGACACGTAAGAACCTGCCGAAATATGTCTACAATGACAGGGGGTATCTACGTTTCATGCGACGTTCCCGAGGCATTTCTGTCATGATGCACGAGGAGCCAGGGACACTCGAGTTTTGGGACCACTACAATCGGTTGCTTAAAGGCAAGCCAGCACCCACGCCAATTAAGCGCAACTTTGAGGCGCTGGCCCTCAGCTACTATGAAAGCGATGCGTATAAGAAACTGAAACCCCGTACGCGTTCAGATTACCGCAAATATATCAGCCACATCCGCGAGATCTGGGGAGCAAAGGATCCGGCAAGGATCGAAACCCATCATATTTATGAGTTGCACCGCGCCAACGCATCGCGCTGGCGGCAGGCGAATTACCTGGTGCAGGTGATGGTAGTGTTGATGAACCACGCCCGGCTGATCGGCTTCATCAAAAAGGAACACGGCAATCCGGCCAAAGGAATTCCGCTCTTCAAGCAAGAGGGGGACGGCTGGGAGCCATGGCCGGATGATGTGCGTGAAGAGTTTGAGGCTTTGGCTTCAAAACGCGCGCGTCTTGTCTATGAGCTTTGTATTGGTACGGGGCAGCGCATTGGCGATGTGGTCAAAATGCAGTGGGCGCATTTTTCGGATGACGGGTTTGATTTCACGCAGGGCAAAACAGACAAGCCGCTGTGGATCCCGCTGACGGACCGCCTCAGAGATCATTTGCAGAGATGTGACCGTGGTGATGGCACCGTTGTTACAAACGCAAAAGGCCAATCCGTGAGCTACCGCATCGTCGCCGAGGAAATGCGTGCGATCAAAAAGAAGATGAAGCACGAGAAGGCTGGTTACTACAAAACTCACGGTCTGCGGAAGAATGCGACGATCGAGCTTTATCTGGCTGGGTGTGATGACGAAATGGTCAAAGCCGTGACCGGCCACTCAGGCGTTGAGATGCTGAAAAAGTATGGCGGGCCGATCCGACAGAGGGAGCTGGCGAAGCGCGCTCAAGAGGCAAGAAATCAAATGGAACGAAGCAAGACCGAAACGTGAAAGTTTCAACGGTTGTTTCAAAAATGGCAGTGAAGGAGAGGGGAAATGACGCAAGTCATTGATTTTATTGGAGGCGAGTACCGGAATCGAACCGGTGTACACGGATTTGCAATCCGCTGCATAACCACTCTACCAACTCGCCGCCGTGGTGGTAGGAGGCCAATATCGGAAGTCTTTGCGCGCCGCAAGAGTGTACCGAAGATTTTCGTCTCCTAGAGCGTTGCTGTTCCTAGTTTATTATGGCAAGACATCAAAGACCGAAATCTGAACGAATGAGTTTAGTATGTCTGATAATAAGACCCGCCGTATCGCTATGGTTGACACGCAAGTGCGACCTTCTGACGTAACCAAGTTTCCGATCATTGAGGCAATGTTGACCGTGCCACGTGAATTTTACGTGCCGCTGGAAAAACGTGAGGCCGCTTATATTGGCGAAAACTTATCCTTAGGCGCCGACCGCGTTGTTTTGGAGCCGCGAACATTGGCCAAAATGTTGGACAGTTTGGATATTCGCAAAGACGAATTGGTGTTGGATATTGGCTCTGGCCTGGGATATTCAGCGGCTGTTATTGCGCGCATGGCCGAAGCGGTCGTCGCTGTTGAGGCGGATGAAAGCCATGCTGCCGAAGCACAGGTGCTTTTGGCGGATCAAAATGTTGACAATGTTGTGGTGCATCACGGTGCGCTGGAGGTTGGTGCAGCGGATCACGGGCCATATGATGTAATTGTCGTGCAGGGCGGCGTTGAGGTTCTTCCGGATGCACTTGTTGCACAGTTGAAAAATGGTGGCCGCATCGCTTGTTTGTTTATGCAGGGCAAACTCGGTGTCGTCAAAGTTGGTCAAAAAGAAGCGGATCAAATTTCTTGGCGACCTGTTTTCAATGCCGGAGCACCACTTCTGGCAGGATTTAAGCACGTTGCGAAATTTGAACTGTAATTTCTTATGTTGGCGAGCCTTCGCTTTCTTCTTGAATGAATATTAAGGACGTATGCTGATGGGTATGAGACAGATTTTTTGCGCGGCAATCGTTACCGCGTCTTTGTCGACATTTTCTGTTGTAGAGGCAAAGGCCGAAAGCCTTTCTGATGCGATGGCCAGTGCTTATACCCACAGTGGCTTGTTAGAGCAAAACCGTGCATTGCTGCGCGCTGCTGATGAAAATGTGGCACAGGCCGCGGCATCTATGCGTCCGGTTCTAAGCTGGCTGGCAAATTATCAACGCACCTTTTCGAGCGGTTCGGTTACGAGTGCCACCAACACGGCAAATGTGGGCCTTACTCTAAGCTGGTTGTTGGGTGACAGTGGGGCGTCAAAGGCCCTTAAGGCCGCACAAGAACAAACAGTCCTGGCGACGCGGCAGTCGTTGATATCGGTTGAGCAAACGGTTCTGTTGAATGCTGTACAGACCTTTATGGATGTTCGCGAATTTTCCGAAATTGTATCGCTTCGGCAAAACAACTTGCGTTTGATCACCAGTGAATTGCGCGCGGCCCAAGATCGGTTTGAGGTCGGAGAAGTGACACGCACTGATGTGGCTTTGGCAGAGGCGCGATTGGCCGGTGCGCGAGCAGATCTTGGTGTTGCTCAGGGAAATCTGATGCAGGCGCAAGAAACATATAAGTCTGTTGTTGGCCGGGCGCATGGAGCCCTGTCTTCACCTTCGCGCCTGCCCTATACATCCAATACGCTTGAGCAGGCCAAAGCCTTGGCTGTGCGTACTCATCCAGACATGTTGGGCGCGCAATACTCTGTGGCCGCTGCTGAACAATTGGTGCGGCGTGCGGAAGCAGGCATGTTGCCAACAATCAACCTGTCGGCAAGTGTGACTGCAATAGAGAACTTGACCAGCAATACCAGCCGCGAAACTGGGTCGATTACCTTTGGAACCAGTGGCCCAATTTACCAAGGTGGCCGATTGAGCTCGGTATTGCGCCAAACTATGGCACAAAGAGACGCCGCGCGTGGCGCGCTCCACGCCCAGCGTCATGCGGTGCGTTTGGGGGTTGGGTCGGCATGGGCATCAGCACTTTCATCACGAGCGCAGCGCGAAGCAAGTGCCCGACAAATCAGCGCAGCTCGGATTGCTTTTGATGGTGTGCGTGAAGAGGCCAAGCTTGGGGCCCGCACTACCTTGGATGTGTTGAACGCTGAACAAGAGCTGCTTGACGCGCAAGCAAACCAAATTTCTGCGGTTAGCCGTGAGTTTGTTGCCGCTTATCGGTTGCTTGCCGCGATGGGATTATTGAATGTTGATCACTTAAACCTTGCTGTGGAAAAATATGACCCAGAGGCCTATTATGAAAAGGTCAAAACCGCCCCAGCTATACTCAGCAAGCGTGGCCGTCAGTTGGACAAAGTCTTGCGGAGTCTTGGAAAAGAATAACATTCTCACTTTCTGTTGTGTGACAAGGCCAGTGCAGCTATTCTGGGCGTCAAGGGTGTGAGTGGTTAAATAAATATGTCTGATCCTGTTACAAATGTTGAAATTGAAGATGTTCTGTCTTCGATAAGGCGGCTGGTTTCTGAAAATGGCCGAGTGCCGGTTTCCGGTGCAGCACACGCCAACAAGCCTGTTGCAGACGTCGAGCCAGAGGTAAAAAAGCCTGATCTGAACGCAAATCTGCGACAGAACAAACTTGTTTTAACTGAGTCACTTCGAATTGCAGAGCAGCCCGAGCGTCAAACTTTTTCCGTTCACGATGCTGTGTCAGACGACATTCAAATTGAAGAAAGCTCTTCGGCGGGCAGTGCTGACTACGAGGAACCGGAAAGCGTATTGCCAGGATTCCATCACCGCGAAGCTGAAGCGATTGAAATCACGCCATTAGAACCTCAGTCTGAGGACACACCGCTACGTGAAGAACGCTCAATTGATCTTAGTTTTGAATCACGTCGTTTGTCGTTTGAGGCAATTTCTGATGAATTGCACTTTGATTTGGTTGATCGCTCTGAAACCATAGGAGCCGAAGCTGAGGATCGCGTTCTGAAAGTTGTGAAGCCTTGGGATATTGAAGGCGAGACACTGTCTGAATGGCGGTCTGAGGCACCTCAAGATCCCGCGCCCTATGAGCCTGATACGCCAGGTGACAGTGACTATGCGGGGACTGAAGTCGCTGCTTTGGAATGGGATGATCAGAGCGCGCAGGTTGACGATGTAGATAACGTCGAAGTCGAAATTGTCACGACGGTAGCGCAAGATTCGGAAGAGAGCGTCACCCCAGAGAATGCCGAAGCATCTGAGGAAAATCCCGACTCTCGTGTGACACAAGTATTTGATATTAAGCCTGAAATTGAAGATTTGCCCCAGGAAGCTGTGCTAGATGAGCAAATGCTGCGTGATTTGGTTGGCGAGATTGTAAGGCAAGAATTGCAGGGCCCGTTAGGGGAACGGATAACGCGGAATGTGCGTAAATTGGTGCGTCGTGAAATCAATCGGGCGATGGTGGCACGCAATATTAATGGGGACTATTAACTCACTTTGATAAGGGGTTAATTGAGCGCGCCGTTAGAAATCTTTTTGGCTTGAATAATTCTCTTGCACTGGGTGCTCTCTAGAGTTTCTTTGCGTGCGATATCGGGCGTAACCCTATAGAAACGTTCACTTTTTATTTTCGCGAACATGTCTCTGTTGCGCTGTAGGTCGGACCAATTGAAGCGCTCGCTTGTTGTTTTGCGGGCCCACCCTTTACCAAGGATTTACATTTGGACCACTATATATTGTGGTGGCAAATTTTTGCATGTGCCTGTGCTTGCTAAGGTCACGGTCTTGAAGAGGGTATTATATGCGACCATAAAAAAACACGCGCCCCGCAGGGACACGCGTTTTGACAATAGAGCACAGTAGAGCAGGGCTTATGCAGCTTGGCTTTCCTGCGCAGCATTGCGGCGTTCGCTTTCTTCGCGCGATAGGGCAACGGATGTCCGTACACCCTTGCCAACAAAGTCCATAAGGCCGGAAACAACCCGTTCGTTGGGGTCAATACCAGCACAGGACAACACTTCACGCCCGTCGCGCGAGCGCGCCCAGCGGGCTATTTGTTCTGGGCCATTGCCGTACTTTTTGTCGTCAGCAATCGCATCATCTAGCGCGGCGAGAACAACAGCAGCAAAAAGCTTGCGTGCGCGGTTTCCCTGTTCGTTATTAAAAGCCGTGCCGTCAACGAAATCTCTCATCTCGTCGTCCTTGTATTATTGGTCTTGTCTTTTGGGCGTGAGGGGCCTTATGGACTACTTTAGTTGATTCGGGTACCCTAATTTTGCATAGCTCTGTTGCAGTTAGCGCATATCTTGGGCAGGGCGATCACGAAATAGGCCGTCTTGTCACCTGTCAACCAGCGATATATAGGTGCTTTCAAATTCCTATCAACCTTTTGTCGTGGTTTTGTCACATGCCTAAAATCAACGGAAATGAAATTCGTCCCGGTAACACACTGGAACATAACGGTGGTCTGTGGGCCGCGGTTAAAGTCGATCACGTGAAACCAGGTAAGGGCGGGGCTTTTGCGCAAGTCGAGCTGCGCAACCTGCGCAACGGGTCAAAATTGAACGAGCGCTTTCGGTCTGCCGATAAAGTAGAACGCGTGCGCCTGGAACAGAAAGACCAGCAGTTCTTGTATGAGTCCGACGGCATGCTGGTGTTCATGGATACCGAAACCTACGAACAGATTGAATTGCCATCAGAATTGCTGGGCGACCGCCGCCCGTTTCTGCAAGACGGCATGACCATCCAAGTCGAATTTTATGACGACGAAGCGCTGAATGCGGCCGTGCCCCAAAAGGTCACCTGCAAGATCGTCGAAACCGAACCTGTGGTCAAAGGCCAAACGGCTGCCAACTCCTTTAAGCCAGCGACCTTGGACAATGGCGTGAAGGTTATGGTGCCGCCATTCGTGGGCCAAGATGAGATGATCGTCGTCGACACAATTTCCATGGAATATTCCGAGCGCGCCTAAGCGATATTCGGACAATCTAGCGGACATCCCCACCAGATATGGGGGTGTCACCACCGTGCGTTCATAGCCCCGAAATGCAACGGTTTCTGCGCCTAGAGCGCACGCAGGGGCAATTTTTCATTATTTGTACAATTTGTACGTTTCAAGCGCTGAAACGTACGATTCGTTGGCTTGTGGACGTGTTGACGCTTTGCGCGCTCTGATCCATTGTTTAAAGGATAGATTGAATTCAATTTTACGTGGTTGAATATGCCAACATACCTTGAGGGTCTTGGGATCCAATTTTACCGGGGCATCGGCCCAGAGACCCAATACATCGCACCATTTTCAGAAATGAATTTCTTTGTTGGTCCGAACAATGCTGGCAAGTCCATCGTCTTAAAGCTGATAAATGAGCGGCCGCTTAATAGCGAGGGGCGCAAGCTTACAGATAAAGTTGATATTTATCGCGGTGCCAAGGAGGGAAATTTTCTTAGCTTCGTTGGCCTTGCAGAAAGTACAATTCGGGAATGCTTTGCTGTCCAATTGCGTAACGCGGTAAGTAACTACCGTAACCGTTATCGCGGGGGACCGCCAATTGACGCTGGTGAAGTTGAACAATTCAGCGCGGATATTGCTAATCAATTGCTCCACTTAGGTAGCATTTGGCTGAGCGATCTGGAGGCACAGTCTACGAAACAAAGCACAAGGCTAAATACCAAAGTTTATAATTCAAATTATGATTTTGGTTTAACCAGTCATCAATGGCACGCGCTTGCGCAATTGTTTGGCCTTGTTCGGCAAAACGATGCGAACGGCAATGCGCGAACCGTTGTTGGATATCTATCGCAAAGCCTTAAATTTGAATTTCCTGACACAATGCTTATCCCTGCCAAGCGTCAACTCGAACCAGGTGGTGAAACTTTTGACGATCTTTCGGGCAAAGGGCTGATAAGGCACCTTTCGGAAATTCAAAATCCTGATTTCGATGAGCGCGAAAAGAAGAAAGTCTTTGATCAGATCAATGCGTTTGTTCAGTCGGTGTCCGGGAAACCAGATGCGCTTTTGGAGGTTCCGAACCATCGGAAACACTTGTTGGTCCATATGGACGGTAAGGTGTTGCCGCTTTCCTCTCTTGGGACGGGTATTCATGAGGTCATTTTGATCGCCGCTTTTTGTACGATCCATCAGCATAAAATCATGTGTATTGAAGAACCCGAAATTCATTTGCACCCGGTTCTTCAACGTAAATTAATCAGCTATTTGCAAGAGCACACAGAGAACCAGTATTTTATCGCGACACATTCAGCGGCCTTCATCGATACGCCCGGTGCCTCGGTTTTTCATGTACGCAACGATGGGGTTCAAACCTATGTAGAAGCCGCGATCACTAAGGGCGAGCAACGCAAGATTTGTGACGAATTGGGCTATCGTGCCTCAGATATTTTGCAAGCTAATGCTGTTGTGTGGGTCGAAGGGCCGTCGGATCGGATTTATCTGAAGCATTGGCTAAACGCGTTCGATGATCGGCTGATTGAAGGCGTGCATTACACCATAATGTTCTACGGAGGCGGATTGGTCAGCCACCTTAGCGTTGACGATGACGCAATTGATGATTTCATCAAGCTTAGGTACTTGAACCGAAATATTGCGATTATCATAGATAGCGACAAAGACAAATCGCGTGCAAAACTCAAAACAGCGGCCCAGAGACTAAAAAACGAAATGTCCTCGGCTGGAGGCATTGTCTGGATAACTAAGGGGCGCGAGATAGAGAATTATGTGCCTTATGAATGGTTGCAGGACGCATTACGGGAGCGGCACCCAAAAGTGTACGGTGAGCCACTAGCTGACGACCCATATGGGCACGCTTTCCATTTTAAGCGAAAGGGTAAAAAAACGGGCGCTGATGAGGTTTACAAAAACGGAGATAAAGTCGGCGTTGCAAGCATAATATGTGCTGACAATACTGCGGACTTTGATGTTCTTGATTTGAAGGCGCGGATAGCCGAATTGGCGTGGATGATTTTGAACGCTAATGAAATGGGCGATCGGAGATAGTCTCTCGCGATTAATGCTGCCTGTTTCAAAGGTTGGGTTCCAAATAGCCGTTATGACTTAATTAGGCACCTTTTTCCATGAATCTTTGGAAATGCGTCAGACTTCGTTATCCTAGGCACGGTATTCTTCCTGATTTTACGCCCAAAGGAGGCGCGAATGTTTCGATTGATGGCTTTGACGGTGTCACATGTGGTGGCTTTGGTGGTGGGCTTTGGGCTGGGGATCTATTTTCTGCCGATTTTGGTGGCCCCGGCCTCGCCGGATGCCGCAATGTTGCAGGAAAAAGCGCAAGGCGCGATGTTTTCAGGTACGTTTACCCGCGATCTGAACGGCAGCGACTTTTTGCATTGGGGCGAGGGGACGGTGTCTGTGACCGCCGATAGCATTGTGCACGAAGGCAAGCTGGCACCAGGGCCGGATTATAAGCTGTATTTGACCCTGGGTTTTGTGGAGACCGAAGACGCGTTCTTTGCGCTTAAGGATCAGGCGGCTTTGGTGGGGGATGTGAAGACCTTTGATGGTTTGCTGCTGGAGGTGCCTGCGGGGATTGATGTGGCGGATTATGACAGCGTGGTTATTTGGTGTGAGAGTTTTGGAGAATTCATCACGGCTGCGAAATATCGTTGACTGGAGAGGCGGAGGCAGCGCGCGCTGAGGGAAGCGGGCGTTAACATTCGACGGGCATTCTGGCGTTGCAGGTAAAGCGATTGAGGCAGGATGTTTGAAGCGGACCAGATGAGTGTAAGTGTTTTGCGTGGCCGGTTGGCCGATGCGCTTGCGGCGGTAGAGCAAGGGCCAAATCGGTTGTTGATCACCCGGCGGGGGCGGGCCGTGGCGGGGCTGGTTACTGCCCTGGATTTTGAACGCTTGGCAGAGATGCACCGCAGTTCGTTGGCGCAGAAAGAGCTGAAATTGCAGATTGCGATGGAGGAATGGCACCGGGCGGCTGCGGTGACCGAGGAGACCGTGCGCGGGGTTTTGGTGCGCTAAACGCTTGTTTACCAGGTAGCGCCGTGCTTAGCTGCGATATCTAATCGGAGCCAACTGCACAGATGCTTGCTGTTATTGGACGAAATCCGGGCCATCCCTTTGCGAAGGCCTATGTTTGGTGGCCACCGCCCCAATAGGCGTGCCCGCCTGATTTCCTATTTTCAATACCACGGAGCAGTCAATGCAACTGACACTCGACATGGGCGCAGAGCGCCTTGATATTCGCTGGCCGGACGGAACCAACGGTCAATTCCCTTACATCTGGCTGCGCGACACCGATCCCGCTGGATTTCATCCTTTGACCGGCGAGCGATCTTTTGACCTGACCAGCGTGGCTTTGGATGTCGCGCCTTCCTCTGCCGAGGTTGAGGGCGAGGCCTTGCTGGTGCAGTGGCCCGATCAGGCGCAGCCCAGCCGGTTTGATTTGCACTGGCTAAAGGCACATCGGCCCGGCATTCGACGGCCTGACGCGGCGGATCTTGCGCCGACGCTTTGGCGTGCAGAGGCCGGGGCCGAGGGGGTGCCACGGGTTTCCGCTGCGGCCATGGATAAATCAGAGGATGTCTTTGCCTCTTGGTTGCGGGTGACCAAACAATACGGGATTTCGATTGTCGAAGGTCTGGCGGATGCGCCGACGGCAGGCAAAGAAATTGCCCGTCGCATTGGCCATTTGCGTGAAACCAATTTTGGGGTGGAATTTGAGGTGAAAACCAAGCCTGATCCCAATAATTTGGCTTATACAGCAGAGGCTTTGCCGTTGCACACCGATCTGCCCAATCAAGAGGTGCCGCCGGGTTTTCAGTTTTTGCATTGCCTGGCCAACGAAGCACAGGGCGGCGGGTCGACCTTTTGTGATGGGCGTGCGGTGGCCGAAGATCTGCGCACCCTTGATCCAGATGCCTTTGCGATCCTGAGCACCGTGTCAATTCCGTTTCGGTTTCAGGACAGTGATGCTGACATTCGATCGCGCAAAACCATGATCGTCCTGGATGAGGCTGGTGCGGTGTCTGAGGTGTGTTTTAATGCCCACATTGCGGATGTGTTGGATTTGCCTGCCGATGATATGCTGGCGTTTTACCGGGCATACCGGCGGTTCATGGCCCTGACGCGCGGGGCGGATTACACCATTTCACTTAAGTTGCAGGCTGGCGAAATGGTGGTGTTTAACAACCGCGCAGTGCTGCATGGACGCGAAGCGTTTGACCCGCAAACCGGTCGTCGGCATTTGCACGGCTGTTATGTGGATCGTGGCGAATGGGACAGCCGTATTCGCCTGTTGGCGCGGGGATAGAGGAAACGGTTGCTCTAACGCTAGGCTGTGGTGGGGGGGCGCTCGTCCTTCAAGCGGTGCGCACTGCGGGTTTCCGCAAAAATGTTGCGCGATTTGCAGTGCCAATATTACCCAAAACCCGACAGACGAGAGGGCTAGGCCCCCAATGACGAAATCCCTAGGGACCGGAGTGGAGGAGTGAAAATGGCGGTCGGGTCATTATCGACCTATCGCGTTCATTTACGAATGGTCCAAGTCTTAGACGAGATGCCGTTTTAAGCTGTGGCGCAGCCAGATCATAAGAGGTTAAGTTGATAAAAATATCAGAGTATGATCAACTGAATATACCCGATGAGGGGGTGTGTGCTCTAATGCCAAATGCGGCGGAATCTTTGGATTGTTATTTGTCGATTGCGCGGGCCATCGCCGGCCCGACGGACTATGAACTTGTTCTAGAGAACTTTGCCAATCGCCTTCGTGCTTTGATTTCTCATGATCACCTGGACATCGTGCTTTTGCATCCAACGGGGACTCAGATTTGTTATGAAGCCCGTATGCATACCTCTTGGAGCCATTCACAAAACCCAGCGATGCCAACGGAAGAGAGCCCAATCCGCGACGTGTTGCGCGGGGATGCGGCCTATATTTTCACCAATGATGCCTGGACGGATCCCGTATTCCATTTTGATGGTGCGGACAGTAAGCCGATATTTGAAGCCAATTTGCACAGCCGTATTGTTGTGCCGCTGCGGGTGCAGGGTGAATTGATCGGGTCACTGGCGATTTCGAGTCACAAGAAGAACTTCTATAGTGAAGAAATGGTTGTGCTTGCGCAGGGGGCTGCAGATCTGGTGTCAGCCTATTTGTTTGCTTTGGAGCGGGGTAAAGAGGCGAAAGACTCGGCAATTGCCGAACTTGAAGCGACAGGGCGTGAGCGCACTTTGCGCATTGGGGCTTTGCGTTTGACCGAAGGTATGGAACGTGAACGTCAGCGGTTGGGGATGGATCTGCATGATCAAACACTGGCTGATCTGGCGCGTATTCGGCGTCGAATGTCGCGGGTGGAAGGTGGCTCAAAGGCTGCTATGGATGAAATCGCGGCCATTCAGGGCGAACTCGACAATTGTCTCGACGAGGTTCGTGGCATCGTAGAGGATATGAAGCCCGGCGTGTTGCAGCTTTTTGGATTTGCCGAAGCGGTCGAAGCGCATTTGCAGCGCTGTCATAAAAACATGCGCCGACCGATGGAAATGCATGTGGATGATGCGTCAAATGGCAAGATGGATGATTTGCAGGAAACGGTGCGTACTGCCATGTATCGCATTGTGCAAGAGGCGGTGAATAACGCGCTAAAACATGCGGAATGCACCCGTATCGAGGTGCGAATTGCGCAGCGGGGCGGGCATATGAGCGTGATGATTGACGACAACGGCACCGGTATTCGAGACGTCGATTTGCAATCTCATAGTGGCATCGGCAATATCAAAACACGCGCTGATTTGATTTCAGCGCATGTCAGCTTTGAGCGTTTGGACAACCCAGTGGGCACACGGGTTATGATTATGGTTCCCTTGACGGCAGGGCAGGTCGAACATGAGACCTCTTAAACCTCTGATGCAGGACATTTTATGCGACTACTGATTGCTGAAGACGACAAGCTACATCAGACCTTTCTGGAGGGCGTGGCGCGCGATACCTTTGAGGATCTGGATGATCTGACGCTGGCCAGCGATGGGGCGGGCGCAATTGATGCCTTTAAGGCGGCGGATTACGATTGTGTGGTCTTGGATTTGCAGATGCCTAAGGTGACGGGGGTCGAAGTTGCAAAATCTATTTGGGCGCAGAGACCCTCTACTAAGATCCTGTTTTGGTCAAATTACACCGAAGAGGCCTATATTCGCGGCATTACCAAAATTGTCCCCCGAGCGGCTGTTTATGGGTATATCCTGAAATCGGCACCAGAAGAGCAGTTGAAACTTGCCTTGCAGGGGGTCTTTGTCGCTGAGCAATGTGTCATCGACCGCGAAGTGCGTGGTGTGCAGCAGCGGGCCGGGGACCGGTTGTCGGGACTAAGCGAACTTGAATACGAGGCGCTTGTGGATCTTTGCCTTGGCCTGACGGATAAGGCGATGGCGGCGCGGCGGAATGTGTCGCTGCGCGGGGCGCAGAGCAGATTGCAGAGCCTTTATCAAAAGCTGGGGCTGGACAAAGGCGACATACCATCGGGAAAATGGGGTCCATGTTTCAACTCGCGCACGCGCGCGATTTCCCTTGCATTGACGCAGGGTATTCTGAATGCAGATGCATTACGCCGGGAAGAAGAAAGCCTGAAGATCTGGCTTGCTGAATCGATAAATTAAGCCTTTAGGTCAAAGGTTTGCGGGTTCCCGCAAGACGTTTGTGTGTCCCCGCTTATATGATGCGCGACCCTACACATACCAAGCTGACCGTTCTCTCTATGCTGAGTCCGATAAGAATAGTTGTTTTGATTTGATTCGGGGCAATAGCAAAAGGGAGGAGTCAGATGCCGTTTGTAAATATCCGCATCGTTAAGCAAGTAATAGAAAAAGACCCCGAAGGGATTAAGGCCAAGGTGCAAGCCGACGTGACCACGTCTTTGGCGGAAGCAGCGGGTATTCCTGTGGAAAATGTCTGGGTGACTTTCGATGAGGTCGACGAGACGGATTGGTTCTCAGGCGGCGTGCGCGTTAAAGAGTTGAGGGCAGATTCATGACGATCGAAATCCGCACAGAAGGCATGCATGCCATTGTCGATGCCGCGGCGACCCTTGAGAAGGTGGAGGGAGATTTCCTGTTCCTTGAGGGGCCGATTTGGCATCCAAGTGAAAAACATCTGACGTTTTCTGACATCCCCGGTAACGAATTGTTCCGGTTAAACGCAGACGGCAAAGTGTCATCGTTTCGTAAGCCCAGCAATATGGGTAACGGCAATACATATGACGCCGAGGGGCGCATGTTGACGTGTCAGCACGCAACAAGCTCTCTTACCCGAACCGAAAAAGACGGGTCCATCACGACCCTGGCCACGCATTACGACGGCAAAGAGCTTAACAGCCCCAATGATGTTGTGGTGCGCAAGGACGGCCTGATTTATTTCACCGATCCAACCTATGGACGCTTGGATTATTTCGGCGTCGAACGCGCGCTCGATATGGGTGCGCAGGGTGTGTATTGCGTGACGCCTGATGGCAAAACCATCACCCGTCTTGCCGATGACTTTGCGCAACCCAATGGTCTGTGTTTTTCTTTGGATCACAAAACGCTTTATGTGAATGACACCGAGCACAAGCACATCCGGAAATTCGACATTGCTGAAGACGGCTCTGCGACAGGCGGTGATGTTTGGGTTGAGGTGACGGTTGGTGAGGGCGAGGGCCATCCCGACGGCATGAAAGTCGACAGCAAGGGCAATGTCTATTGCACCGGTCCAGGTGGGGTTCATGTGATCACACCCGAGGGCGAAACGCTGGGTGTGATCCGCATGGCTGAATTTACCGCGAACTTTGCATGGGGTGGAGAGGATCTGACCGATCTTTATTTTACCTCTTCAACGTCGCTGTATCGCATCAAAGTCAAAACACCAGGCCTCCCCTTGTTTTGATTTTTCTTGGCCAAAGACCGAGTGTCTTTGGCCAAGAGTACCAGTTAAGCAGGCATCTGAAGTCTTTAGTCTTTGTTTTTGTATGATTTTTTCATGCTGTGACAAAGACGGGTTTGGATGGCTTGTATGAGGGAAACTGTGTGCTGAGGCTCTAAATAAACCCGATATTTCGGTATGGGCACCTCGGCTCACATCTTTATCGACATGAGGTCACGCGCAAAGGCAGAGCGAAACATTTGCCCGTGGTCTCCGTTCTCACCAACTATCATTGGACAATAATCAGGAGAAAAAAATGGCACATGTCATGCCCGATCTCTTTAAGATCGATGTAACCGGTCACGCGGTGACTGACGCCCGCACCGAGATGGTCGCCCGCGGCAAAGTGGTCACCACTGATGAGCCGCCAGAGCGCGGCGGGACGGATCTTTTTGCATCGCCGCTTGAAACAATGTTGGCGTCATTTCTGGGGTGCTCGAACGTGATCGCTAATTACGTGGCGGGCTTGTTGAAAATGGATGTTCGCGGCATGGAGTTTGATGTTTGCGGTCATTTCGACACGCGCGGTGTTTTTGGCAAGGCCGAGATTGGCACCCCATTTCCAGTGATCGAGCTGAAGGTGGTTTTGGATACTGATGCCACTGACGCGCAAATCGCGAAACTTGCAGAAATTGTTGCTGAGAAGTGTCCTGTGTCGGTGCTGCTTCGCCGTGCTGGCTGCGAAATTCAGGAGAGTTGGGTCAGAAAGTGAGATCGCGACTTCGCGAAATCACGTAAGCTGGCTTGTAATGAAACGTGCAAGCTATTTTTCTTGATAGGCAAACTGATAGGATGCAGAGGCACGAATAGGGCAATGCCGAAAACCATGAGCCTCTTGAAAAAGTATTCTGGCTTGAGGGGTTAGGCTTTGGTGGACACGGTTTTGCCCGGCGCTTTGGGGGGAAGAAATCTTTTTCGCAAGGCGGGGGCAGCGAAACCGCCGCAAAGTGGTGATAGACATGTATCAAAAGTGTTTGCGGATGTGTTCATTTTTGCTGCGGGTTTCCGCAAATTCCGGGCGTGATCCCCCGTGCTCATTAATAGACGATTAAGCTAATCAGTTAATGGGTGACAAAACCAACCTGATGGCAGTCGGCAGTGAGGAGATTGCCGGAAAGCAATTGGGTCGCCGTTCAGGGCGTCTGCTCTTCGTCTTTCGGGACGAGAAATAAGTAAAGGGAGAAGAACCGATATGAAATTATTCAAAACACTATGCGCAAGCGCGTTGGTTGCAGCCACGTCGGTGGCAATACCAACAGCATCCGCGGCTGAGGAAATTGACCTCAAGTACCACGCCTTTACAGGCAAAGGCCCATCCAACCTGGCGACACGCTGGTTTATGGACAATGTTGAAGAGCGCTCTGAGGGCAAAGTGTCCTTCACGCGTATCTACGGAGGCACACTTGGTAAGCTTTCCGGTCAGCCTGAAAACATCAAAGTTGGCGCGTTCGACTTGGGAGATTTCTCTCCTGTTTATAACCCCGGCCTCTTTCCGCTGGCCAACGTGACATCGCTTCCGTTCATGACGGATAACCCATTGGCGCACGTTCAAGCTGCACACGAGCTGTTCCAAACGCCGGCTGTTGAAGCCGAATTCACAGCGATGAACCAAAAGTACCTGTACCCAGGTCAGTGGGGTTCCATCCAGCTGCTGTCGCATGACCCGATCCGCACGATTGACGATCTGAAGGCGGCGAAAGTCCGTGCACACGGCGGCGCTGCTGAGATTCTGAAAGAGCTGGGCGTTCAAGTCTATGGTATTCCATGGGGTGAGCTGCCAGCAGCAGCAGAGCGTAAAGTTGTGACTGCGGCGATCATTGGCGCACCGGCAGATGCCTATGCCTTTGGTTTTGGCGAGATCTTCAGCTATTGGGATGACGTAGACTGGTTCTACTTCCCGCTTCCAGTTTCCATCAACCTGGATACTTGGAACGCACTTCCTGATGATGTGAAGGCTGTGATTGAAGAAGTCAGAGACGAAACCGTTGCCAAGGCGCGTTCGCTCTTGGAAGCAGCAGAAATTGAAGCTGTTGAAGCTCTTCACGAGCAGACCGAAGTTGTAAAACTTGACGTCGCCGAATGGCAGAAGATGATGGATGTGCGTAATGGCGCATGGCAGAACTGGGTTGACGCACGCGAAGCAGATGGCCTTCCAGGTCAAGCTGTTCTCGACGACTTCCTGATGCTTCTTGAAAAGCACGGCGGCTAACGCTTCGTCACAGACCCAGCATTCGGTCTGATCATCAATGCGCCGCCCGATCCATACCCAATGGTTGCGGGCGGCGCAACAATACCAAAACACTTGAAAAGTGTTGATGCCGTACACTTTGTTTAGGGTGCAAGATGCACCCAATGTGCAGAAGTCTATGGTTTGAGGGAGGGATGCCTTGATGGCAATTTTAACAAGCCGGCTCGTAAGGTTACAAGAAAAGCTAGAGGAATTCGCCTGCTATGCTTCGGCTATGGCTGTCGCGATTATGATGCTTCTCACCATGGCTGAAGTCTTGGCGCGAGCGCTTTTCACGAAAAGTATGCCAGGTGCCTACGAATACGTCAGTCTGATGTTTGTCTACTTGATCTACCTGGGTCTGGGATTTTCGCAGCGGCGCGACGCGCATATTACGGTGGGCATTCTGTATGATCACCTGCCGCGCGGAATCAGGAAGATCATTGAATCCGTTTACCTTTTTGTGGCCTTTGTATTCTTTGCGGTGCTGACCTGGACCACTGGTGAGTCAGCTTGGAGCAACTACGTCATGGGCGACACAGTCCTTGGTGTTATCGAGGTCAAAACCTGGTGGGCACGGGCGGGGATTCCAGTTGGGCTTGCCTTATTTTCCTTGAGGTTTCTGATCCAATTGGGCCGCGTGATCACAGAAGATGTGTTGCTTGAGGAAGCTGCAATTGAAGAATTTCCACCTCAAGACACCGATGAAGAAGAGATAAAACAATGATGGAATCGCTTCAATTACCACTCGTGATCGGGATGGTTGGATTTTTGATGATCATGCGCGTGCCGGTCGGGATTTCCCTTCTGTTTGCGGGTGCCACAGGATTTGCATTGATCCGCGGTGTGACAATCACCTTTGATGCACTCGGAGGCCGGTTCTTTGACATCGGCTCAGGATACGCACTAAGCGCAATTCCTCTTTTCCTGCTGATGGGGCATGTCGCATCCAAGGCTGGGATCACCCATGACATCTATCGTGCCGCACGGGCTTGGCTGGGCCATCTCAAGGGCAGCGTCGTGATTGCAACCACGGTTGCAGCCGTTGGCTTTGCGGCCTGTTCTGGCTCTACCACGTCTTCGACGGCCGTTTTTGGACGCGTTGCGATCCCCGAGATGCTGCGCCTTAAGGTCAACCGCAAATTAGCTGCGGGCTGTGTTGCGACAGTTGGCACGCTGGCTGGCATGATCCCGCCCAGCATCAACTTGATCGTCTATGGTATCATCGCGCGGGAATCCATTCCTAAGCTGCTGATTGCAGGGATCGTTCCGGGTTTGCTGACGGCGTTTGCTTACCTTGTCATGATTTACATTCGCGTCAGCCGCAATCCGGAAATGGCACCGGCGCTTCCTAAAGCGAGCATTGAAGAGCGGGTCGAGTCCCTGAAAGGCGTCTGGAGCTTCATAACCCTTGGCGGTATCGTGATCGGTGGCATCTATGCTGGGATCATCACCCCGACCGAAGCGGGTGCAATTGGTGCTATCGGATCCTTCCTGATTGCCCTGTTCCGCAACCGGTTGTCTTTCCCGGTCTTGAAGGAAGTCTTTCTTGATACGGCACAAACGACGTCGGTTATCTTCATCATTCTTGTGGGCGCTCTGATCTTCTCCTCTTACCTTGCGGTAAGTGGCGCGTCTGGGGCGGTGTCTGAGTATATCGTCGGCCTTGATATGTCGATGCTGGGCATTGTCTGCATCTACGTGGTGATGCTGCTGGTCTTGGGCTGCATGGTCGATCCGGTGTCGGTGATGTTCCTGACAGTGCCTATCTTTGTGCCACCGCTGATCGAGCTTGGCGCACATCCGATTTGGCTTGCAATTGTTGTGGTCAAAACGCTTGAGATTGGGTTGATTACCCCGCCGGTCGGATTGAACGCCTTTGTCCTTAAAGGGGTTGCGCCATCCTTCTCGTTGAAAGAGATCTTTGGAGGCATCTGGTGGTTCTTGCAGGTTGAGATCATTACTTTGCTTCTGATCATCTTCATCCCGACAATTGCCACCTTCTTACCCGAGTTGGCCTACGCAAAATAACAGCGTGTCGATAACAAAACGATTTCAAAAGCGATCAATGATTTGGGGAACCAAATTGTTGGTCGCTTTCTGATTCTATTTCACTTTGTCACTGACCTTTGATGGGATTGGCCCAATCAGGTTTGGTGCGCTGAACACACGCCCTCATTCTGCCCTCGGCTGCAAGCCACTTGCTGCGATCAATTGGCTGAGAAATGAAACAATCAACCCGGATCAGCAGGTGCAAAAGTGGCTTGCACTATGCCAATTTCTGTCAAAGCTTTGTGGAGTAGCTTAGCTTCACGACTGTCAAGCTAAGCCAAATTCTGACTATTCTTTGAGTTAGCTAGAACTTGTGGAAGCCAAAAACGCGGCGACATCCTCTCCGCCCTTTTTAAGCTTCAAAGTCATTTTCGACTTGGCAGCAGGATCCGGCAGAACTTCTTTCAGCCAAGCGGAGGGGTTCAGGACAAAACTGGCCAGGGTTTCTTCATCCCACACCAGGCCTGCATCACCGGCAGCTTGCATGGATGCGCTGTATTTAAAGCCCTCTACCGAGGCAACGGGACGGCCGACGACACCAAAGAGGTTGGGGCCTGTTTTGCCGCCTTTCACAATCTTGGTACCATCATCAGCGGTAATGGCATGGCAAGATTTGCAGCGTTTAAAATTCTTTTCCCCAAGGGCCGCATCGCCCGCAAGTGCTGCGCCAGCGAAAAAAGGGGCGATGGCCAAAACACCAAAAAACTTTCCAACTTTCATCGGATTCTCCTGAATTTATGTAGTTTCCCCTCGGGTTTGCACGTTTTCCAGACGTGCGTCTTTGAGCTGGCGCAATAAATGGCGCGCTTGCGTGTCGTTTTCTGCCAAACAAAGCCCGGTTGAAAGCGCATCTGCCAGTGCTGCACTATTGGCTGTTACCGACACTTGGGTGATGTTTGATTTCACCGGCGTATCGCTGCGCGGGTCGATGATATGCCCAATGGAGCCTGCTTGATCCAATTTGGTCCCATAGGGCGCAGATGTGGCCAAGGCGCGCCCTGTCAGCGCGCGCGGCCGTGTGGTTCCTGCAATGGTCACCGGCCATGCGGCCTGTCCTGTGGGCGCGCCCAAAGCGACGATTTCGCCGGTATCAATTAAAACGTCAGACACGCCAAGCCGCCGCATCAAATTCGCGACCCGATCTGCGATATAGCCCTGAGCGATGCCATTGAGTGTCAGCTGTTGACCCTGTGCCAAGGTGATTTGCCTGTTGTCGATGCGCATGCGGTCAAAGCCAATGGCCTGACGCGCGGCGTGAATGGATTGGGGATCACCTGCATTGTATTGGCTCTCGGCAAGGGCCGCCCAAAGTTGTTGCACGGTCGGGTCAAAGCGTCCTTCGGTGATCTGATGGACCTGGCGCGCAATGCTCAAACATTCCAGCAGCTCAAAAGAGGGTGCTTGCAAGGCGCCAAATTGGTTCAATCGAACAATTTCTGACCCCTGACGATAAAGGCTAAAGATGCTTTCTAGCCGGTCAATTTCAGCCAAGGCCCGTGACGTGATGTTTCTGGCATCTGGGTGATCCAGAATAATCTGGGCTTGCGCGCCGAGGGCTGTCCCTTGCCATTTAAACGCATGCGCCGCAGCGGCAGGGGCAATAAGGCAGGCGGCACTTGCCAACCGCAGGAAACGACGACGTGAAACACTCATATCAATTGGTCCGTTGGGATGAGGACAACGCGCGCAAACGGCTGGCGATGTCTGATGAAGCTTCTGGGCTGCTGGCGGGCGCTGTGGGGGCAAGCACTTCGGCTGTTGTGATCTCTTCGTAGCGCTTGATCATTCCGCCATGCTGCGCGACAAAACTTTCTGCGGCAGAAATTTTTGAAAACGGTACATATTCCGGCGCGTTCATACCGCCCAATTTGTCAGATCCGATCACATAATAAGCATCTGTCAGGGGCATCCAGCCTGCCGGTTCAGCCCAGCTTGCAGCCGCTGTCATGTCCTGAACATAGGCCACCTGAATCGCATGACTTTGTTCTGGCATATGAAGATAGGCAATTGCGTCCCGCACCTGAGAGAAGAATATTGGGCCGGGCATACCATCTAGATGAATTTGCCCCTTGGGGCCGTCATGGGTCAGCAAGTCCATCTGACAATAAAACCCAAGGGCCTCTTCGGTCATTTCTACCGCATGCGGCAGAGCGGCTTGCTCTTCCTTGCAGGCTGAAAGCGACAGGGCCGCAAGGCATATAACAGCAATGCGTTTCATGGTTCGACCTTTCCAAATGCCAAGCGGGCCATGGCCGCAGCAGCAATCAGCCACAGCACCAGCGAGGCCAGAGGTTTCCAGATTGCAATGGATTGCGCGGCCCCGGCCAGCCCCGAGGCAGCCGCAACCGCATCTGATGCTGCCAAATTATAGATCCGCAATGCATCAGCCGGATTGGCCACCAATAACCAAGGGAAGACCTTGGTGGTGAACACGCCGCCGTCATCCGCCACAATGGCCGCAAGCAGACCTAAATCATACAGCACCACAGCCACCAGCCACAGTCCAATCGCCAAGCCGGCGGCCCCTGACGGGCGCCGCGCGAGGCTGGAAATCATCTGGCCCAGCGACAAAAATATCGCTCCCAGCAGCACTGAACTCCAGATCAGGCGCAACAGGGCCGCGATGCCGTCAAGGGCCGCTGCACCGCTGTAATAAAAGGCCACCAAGGCTGCCGCCCCATAACCGAGTGACACGGCGACGGTCACCACTGTCAGTTGCGCGGCCAATTTGCCGATCAATATTTCGCCCCGGCTGACCGGATAGGCCAGATAAAGCGGCAGGGTGCCGCGTTCAAGCTCTCCGGCGATGGCATCAAACGAGATAATCAGGGCAATCAATGGCACCAGATAGACCGACAGTGACGTCAGACTCGCAACTGTCACGGACAGCCTGTCCGCGCCGACAGCCCCGGTGGGGGCTGAACCTGCAACCGACAAGATCACCGAAAACAGCACCATCATCAGGGCCGCAATACTTAGCCAGCGATTGCGTCGCGCGATGGCAAATTCAACGCGGAAAACGGATAAAATTCGGGCGAACATCACGCGGTCCTCCGGCTGAATTGCACATAAACATCATCCAGACTGGCGGGCTGGAAATCAAAATCCTGCAAGGTATCCCGGACAGCGGTGATACGTGTCAGGATATCCAGTTTTGCGTCGGGGGCGCAGGTTAGGGTAAGTATTCCATCCACATTTTGGGCTTCGGGAAACGCCACTGCGACCTGAGCCTGGCAATGCTGATGGGGATAGAGATGAACCGTCAGGGGCAGGGCGGCCTGCGCCCGCAAGCTTTCTAAGGTGCCCTGGGCCACTTTGTGCCCCTTGGACAGAATGGTGATGCTGTCCGCGCGCAATTCGATTTCAGACAGGGCATGGGATGACATCAGAATCGCGGTGCCATGCGAGGCAAGATCATCCAGCAGCGTGTAAAATTCGTGGCGCGACACCGGGTCTAGCCCCGAAGTTGGCTCATCCAATATCATCAGACGCGGATTGCCAATCAAGGCCTGCGCCAAGCCCACGCGCTGCCGCATGCCCTTGGAATAGGTGCCGATCCGACGTTTTGCAGCCTCTGCAAGGCCAACTTTTTCCAACAACAGGTCGGCTTCGCTTGCTGCTCGGCCCCGCAGGCGCAGAAAATGGCGGATTTGCTCGCGGCCGGTCAGCGCAGGGTGAAAGGCGACGTTTTCTGGCAGATAGGCGGTGATCGCGCGTGCGGCGGCTGATCCCGGGGCATGGCCGTCGATTGAGATATGGCCGCTTGTACAGGGAATAAGCCCCAATATCAGCTTCATCATTGTGGATTTACCGGCCCCATTGTGCCCCAGCAAAGCCACGCGTTCGCCGGCGGACAAAGACAGGTTCACATTGTGCAATGCGGTCTGATTTCCAAAGCGTTTAGTGAGGTTGGAAAGGTCTAGTATCGACATCATTTCCTCCTTTCGCCCAAAGGGGTTCTGCGCTGGCCAACCGTTGAAAGGCCAGGGGGACCTTTAGGGGGGGCGCGCTGATCATGGGATGGCTGTCAACCACGCCACCGGTGGCGGTGGCTGGAAACTGTGCTTGGCTCCAGCGTACCAATTGCACAGCAGGGGTGCCCAGCAACAATTTTGCGGCGGGCTGAGACCACAAAATATGGTCCATCAAATCATTGGGACGGTAGGCGCTGTCGGCCCGCGCGTCGCCATCCAGGTCAAACGATGGGTGGTCAGACCAGAAATTCCCGCGTTTCTCATAGCTCCACTCAACATCGCTGGTGCCGACGTATTTCACTTGGGTGCGGTTGTCGATAAAGGCATTGCCGGTGATGGTGTTGCGCTCGGACCCAGCGGTAAAATGAATGCCAATCTCGCAGCCATCAAAGCGGTTCTCGGCCAGCAGATTGCGATGCGCGTTATAAATAAAGGCGCATTTGCGCGCGCCGCCGACCACCTGATTGCTAAAGACATCTGATTGGTTGGTATAGTTCAGCATCACCCCATAGTCGCGGTCATTGATCGAGATATTGTCCCGCGCGACAATGCGGTCAGAATACATCATCGCAAAGCCAAGGTGATTGCCGATGCTGATATTGCCCACCACTTCGCTGTCGTTGGTATACATATAATGCACAGCAAAGCGCAGATCGCGCATCAGGTTACCGCGATAGATATTGCGTTTTGAGGTGTTGGAAAAAATGCCATCGCGGCCATAACGAATTTCATTGTCTTCGACCACAGAACCTGGCGCATTCCAAACATAGATTCCGTTGCCGCGGTTGTTCATATGCTGCAAACGCAGCCCTTCGATGCGATTGCCTTTTATCAAAGCATCGCGCGCGCCATGAATATCAATGCCCACCAGATTGTTTTTCAGGTCATTGTTCAAAACCAACGCGCGTTTAGCGCGTTTGGTCAGCAGTATCCCGGCATCACGCGGTTCATGCGTGCGCCCGGAATTGATCACCGTTACGGACTGAAACGTCACATCCGGCGCGTCAATGGTCACTACAGAGCCTTGACCTTGGGCGTCGATGGTCGCGCCAGCGCGCCCGGTGATGGTCAGTGGCGTCCCAATGTGCAGCGGGCCAACATAGCGGCCCGCTGCCAATATTATTTCGTCTCCGGCCTGTGCTGTCGTCAGCGCCTGCGCCAACGCACCCTTTTGGGGTGTCACGTTGATCCGTTCCGCCAAAGCTGGCGAAACGGTCAATGCAAATGCAAGGGCTATCGAGACGAGGCGCATCATCCGTTGCGCGGCTCTACCAGCATACGACCACGCATTTCCATGTGCAGAGCGTGGCAGAACCACTGGCAATAGTACCAGTAGACGCCCGGCTTGGCCGCAGTGAAGGTGACAGAGGCGGTGGCCTGAGGGCCAACTTCCATCGCCACACCGTGGTTGTTCAGGGTAAAGCCGTGGGTCAGATCGTCGATGTCATCAAGGTTGGTGACATAAACGGTGACTTCGTCGCCTTCTTGGACGGTAAAGTCTGACAAGCTGAACTCTGGCGCTTGGCTCGACATCCAGACGCGTACTTTATTGCCGTCACGGATCACGCTGTCTTGGAAGTCATCAATGTCAACGCCATCAATTTCCGCCTGCGCCCGCGCATCTGCCCACATTGGGTCATTCCGATCCCAGACATTTTTCGGGTTCACAACAGACCGGTGCACCAAGATGCTGTCATGCGGTTCTGCGAAAGTCGGGCCATCATGCACCAGCTCCATATCTGTGCCGTTGATGGCAAAGAGCTGTTCGTTCTCTGGCTTTAGCGGACCAACATTCAAGAAGCGGTCTTTGGAGAACTTGTTCATAGACAAGTACCATTTACCGTCTGCTTCCAGAGTTTCCCCCATGGTGGTCGAGTTGTGACCCGGTTGATAATGCACATCTTTCTTGGTGCGGATCGGGTCAACATCTTCGCCATTGTAGGCGCGGATCGCGTCCTCGATGTTCCACATCACAACCTGGCTGTCCAAGAACAATGTGGTGAAGCAGTTGCCTTGACCGTCAAAGCAGGTGTGAAGCGGGCCAAGACCCAATTCAGGCTCTGCAACCACAACAGACCGTGGGTCAATATCTGACTCAAACAGCGCGTCAAATTTGGTGACATCCAGCACGGACACAGTTGGGGACAGCTTGCCGGCAATACACAGGTGTTTTTTGTCCGGTGCCATGTTGATGCCGTGTGGGCTGTTTGGAATAGGCACATAACGGGTGTATTTCTTGTTTTGCCCTTTGCGGCCATCCAGAACTTTTACACCGTTGAGTTCAATGAAATCACCAGCGGCAATGCCCGCTTCGATCTCTTTGATGTTAAAGATCACAACGTGGTCACGCTCGGCTTCCATCATCTCTGGCAAGGTCATGCCCATTTCAGAGTTATAAGAGGTCGAGAAGGCGTATTTGCCGTCATAATCGGCGTCGGTGTTATCAAGGTTTCCTGACACCATGACCTGCCACGCGACTTTCATTTCATCGGCGCCGATGGCGGTGAAGAAGTTCACATATTTTTCTGGCTCATCCAAGATTTTGCCGTCGTTGACCATCGGCACTTCGTCTTCACCATTGGCAAAGACATAGTCTGTGCGTGGCCATTTTTGCGGACGAAGACCATGGATCGCCTTGGCGTTCGGGATGTCGATGATCTTATCCGGTTTCATCACGTCACAGCGCACACGGGCCACACGGGTGTTGGCTTTGTCGTTCATGAACAGGAAGCGACCGTCGTATTTGCCTTCGGTAAAGGACATATGCACGTGGTGAAGGTCACCATTGTCATGCACAATCTTGCCCTGGGCTGCCAGATAGTCTTTGGTTTCGGGCAGCATATCCTGGCGCATGATCTTGATGCTTTCGTTGGTTTGGCCCCAACCCGTTGCAGAACAGCGGTTAAACACCGGCACGCGCATCAATTCGCGCATCGAGGGGATGCCCAGAATGCGCATTTCCCCGGCTTGGCCAGAGGACCAGAAACCGTAATATTCGTCCAACTCGCCCGGTGCAGGTGTTGCGTGCTCTCCGGTGCTGGCCCAGGATGCGCTTGAAGAAGCGGCGGTGATGGCCGCGGCCCCACCAAGCAGACCCAGCTTGCCGCCGGTGCCCCCAAGCAAAGCCGCACCTGTGGCAGATGCGCCCATAAAGCCGCGTCGGCTTAGGCCACGTTTTTCTTGATCAGACATACATAGTCCTCCTTCTTTCTATGCTTTCACATTCGGATGGTTTGCAATTTGCGCGTTTAACACGGGGTCAGGCTGGGCCATCTTGGCGCGCCTTTTCATCTTTTTGATCACAACCGGGCATTTGGTTTCAGATTGGTAAAGCACCTGACAATGCAGACAGTTGATACATTCGTTGGGGTTGATTTCGCCGGTTGGGTGGATGGCATCCACCGGACATTCATTGGCGCAGGTCTGACAGGGCTGACCGCATTCGTGGTAGCGTTTCAGCCAGTCAAACATCCGCAGCCGTGCCGGGATCGCCAGGGCGGCGCCCAGCGGGCACAGGTAACGGCAGAAAAACCGTTCGACAAACAGGCCGGCAATCAACAGCGCCGCCACATAGGCCACAAACGGCCAGGCGCGCATGAATTTCAGGACAATGGCGGTTTTAAAGGGTTCGACCTCTGCCAGATGCTCTGCCTGTTCAATCGAATACAGCGACACGCCAAACAGCCCTAGAAAGATCATGTATTTCAACGGCCACAGACGTTCATGCAAGCCCCAGGGCAATTGAATTTGGGGAATGCGCAAGGCCCGGCCAATGCGGTTTGTCAGCTCTTGCAGCGCGCCAAAGGGGCAAAGCCAGCCGCAATAGGCCCCACGTCCCCAGAACAACAAGGCGGTGGCAACCGCAAACCATAGGATAAAGGTCAGCGGATCTAGCATGAACGCTTGCCAGCTAAAGTTGGTGACCAGGGCCCCAAACAGCGCCATCAGGTTCACCACAGATAGCTGCGCATTGGCATACCAGCCCAGGAACACCAAGGTCACAGTCAGGAATGACATGCGGAACCAGAAATAATGCCGCGCGGATCGTGTCACAAAGGTCTGGAAAAAGAACACAATGGTCAAAGCTGTCAGCATGGTCAGCAACACAGCGATTTCCAGCGTTTTGCTCTCCCATATCCGTCGCCACAGCGCCGATTGTGCGTCTTGTTCTACGACGGGGTTTTCGGCTTGGACGACGGGTTCCGTTACGATTTGCTGCTGAAAGTTGGCGGGCAAAAGGTAGCCGAGTTCAAATGTGGTAAAGACCTTTTCGATGGCCGCGACCTCGCGATGCACCAAGAGCTGCAACCGGAAGGGCCGGGTGGGATCAAAGCCGCTGTCCGCCGGGATCTTGAACAGGTCACGCTCCACAAATTCCGGTGCATCACTGGCGGCGATCTTGCCCATTCGGCGGTGGCCGCGGTCACGAAACCGCACGGTGACATCATCTTGGATCAAAACGATACGGTCAAAGATACCGCCGCGCACATAGCCGGACCCTTTGAACGAATACAGTCCCCGGCCCACCACCGCGATGGCATGTTCGCCGGGTTTCATCCATTCGCGCAGATTGCGATCTTCGGCAGCGCCCAATATGGCGGGCCCAATGCCGGGGACGCTGACCAAGGCCATTTGCAGATCGATGAATGTGGTTTCGGGTGGCTCTGTCAATGCACGTTTTAGGGCACGAGGATCATCCATCGCCGCGAAGGCTGCGTTGATCTGGCCAACATCCAAGGCCAGGCGACGTATGGTGCCATCGCCTTCCATTTCCATCCAGCTGTCGGCGGCTTTGGCTTCGGTATTGACCTCAAAATTATGCTCGGGGGCCACCTCTGCCGCGAGGTTTCCCAGACCCAGCGCGCGCGCCACCTTCAGGCCCGCCCGAATGATGCTGTCATCAATCACCATGACGGTGACAGTTGCGCCGGAAATAATATTCAGATCATGCGCCGACCCACGGGCCGCTGCTTCTGCAATCAGGTCCACACCGCGATAGCCTTCGACCATGGCTTTGATTTCGCTGTCGGGAATGCCAATCAGGACAATCGGTTCATAGTGTTTGACCAGCTCGACGCCTAGAATGCGCGCATCAGGCGCAACCGCGACCATCGAGTGAATGGGTTTGCCAGAATAACCCGTGGTGCCCACAAAGTCCGAGGTGATAAAGACATGGCCGACCAACTCGCCTTGTTTCAGCAACGGGGCCACCGGATTGTCGTCCCTGATGGGCCCATAGGCATCTGCGCCCGCAACAAAGAGATCGGGCGCGGTTTTCGAAATAAATTGGGACAAAAACGGTTGTGAGGTCTGCGCACTTGCCGAAACAGGCAGGACAGCGATTGAAAGTGCGACAGCTAAAGCTGCAAAAATTCCGCACAAGCCTATGGAGGAAAATTTCTTCATATTTAAACCATGCCCACAATCGGCGGCCCGCGTGCCAGCGCATGTGCGCTGTGCAAAGCCGCAAAGGTGTCAGTGAATTCAAGTGAGTTTTGGCGCGGACAGTCAGAAGCCTGATTGAACAACGCAGGTGGCGGCACATCAAAAAGCGATGTGGTAAAGCAGGCAGAGCAATGATCGCAATTTGCGTCTGCTTGGCTCACTGGGTCACCATTTTCATCCAAAGTGACAACCAGAGGACCATCTTGGCCACAAATTACGATCGTTGCGTGGCCTGCACGCGCAATTTCATGGCTTGTTTGAAGGTATTCTTTTGCCAGCGCAGACATGCAAATGCTTGCGATCAATAGGAGGCCAGGGACAAGGCAAAAGAAACGTCTCATAGCGCTGACCCTAATGCGCTTTGAAACTTGGGGACTTGATCTAAAGCAATTCCAGCGAAAGTAATATTTCGTTCAAATTAGCCTATAGAGTTGCGCAGATTTTGCCATTGCCATGAATGGCAAAAATGGCGCAACACGTTGTGTTTTCGTGGAAAATTCAATCTGAAATGGTCAGATGCCGATGGCACGCATTTGCTGCGTCATTTGATGATAAGACCCGTTTACGTGGCGATCAATAACGTCCATTGCCATGTTGGAATCGTTGGCACGAAATGCTTCCATCAGTTCTGAATGTTCTTTCATGATCGTTTCGATTCGCAGCGGGCTGATCCGTAAACGAGAGGCATGTACGTTCAAAGCTGTGCGCAATCTGCGCCAAGTGTCCGCAGCAACGTCATTATAGTGGTGCTTGCAAATGACCTGATGAAACTCAAGATCAAGTTGGCGGAATTCATAGAGATCTTTTCCAGCCTGCGCCAACATCTTGCGGTGCACAATTTCTAAATCTTCCAGCATTTCGGGCAGGGCGTATTCTGCAAACCAACGTACAAAATAGGGCTCAAGCAATCGCAATATCTCAAAAATATTTTGGATGGTGTGGGCATTCGCCGAAACGATCACCGCGCCTCGGTTCTGCAAGATCTCGACGAAACCTTCGCCTTGCATTCTGCGCAGCACTTCCCGTATCGGGCTTGCGCTTTGTCCATATTGTGCGGCCAAAGCCGAGACCTTAAGCCGGTCACCACCCTGTAGGTTGCCGCGCGAAATATCTTCTAGAATGGTTTCATACAAAGAGATTTCTGGCTCGGAAGTTTTGCCGTCTGGTGTCATCCTGAAGTCCCTTTAGATGCGAAAACGCGATATTTGGATGTCTTTCTAAGACAATTTACCACGATTTTACACCAAAAAGGCAAGGGGATTTTCATATCGGCGATAAAGGTGTGCGGTATCGTCGACTATATTTGAATTGTATTCAGGAAATGGCATCGTCACTCCGCAATAATCGCGCCACGTGCGGAAATCACCTTTGCGGCCAGGTTATGACCAGCCTCAAGCGCTGCTTTTGTGCCGTTGCCCTTTAGGTAAGCGGCCAAAAAGCCTGCATTAAAACTGTCACCGGCCGCGGTGCTGTCGACCACGCGTTTTACTTGAGACAGGTTCTGAGCAACCGCCAAGCCCGCCAAATCCAAGGGGCCTTCGGCTCCGCGTTTTAAAGCACCCTTAGACACCCCAAAAGACGCCAATCGTTGCAAAACAGCTGCTTCATTTGCGTCCCCGAACAGGGCCATTTCGTCGTCAACAGAGGGCAAGGCAATATCGCAAATCCGCCACAAGCTTTCATTGATCTCTTGGGCCACTTCTTGGCTTTCCCATAGACGGGGGCGATAGTTGCTGTCATAGGCAAAAAGCCCACCCTTAGCGCGATAATCACCAATAAAATCAAGCACCTTCTGGCGAACATCCGCTTGCAAAATCGCCATGGTGATCCCCGAAAGATAGATCATTCCAAAACCCGTCAAATCGGTAAAGTCTAATGTGCTTTTGTCAGAAAACATCTCGCGCGCCGCAGAGCTGTCGCGCCAATAAGAAAAGCTGCGTTCGCCCAATTCATCGGTGTCCACCGCGTAAAGCCCTGGCATTTTTTCGGCGCGTCGTTCCACCAGCGACAGATCCAAACCATGGCTGTCCAGCGCTACAGCGATGCGGTCGGAATAAAGATCTTGACCCAGCGCCGTCACATAAGACGTTTTGATACCAGTGCCGCGCAGCGCGCGTGTCAAATAGACTGCGGTGTTATAGGTGTCGCCGGCCACACCAAGGTTCAGTGCGCCATTTGGGGCATGCACCAATTCAATCATAACCTCGCCAATGCAGCAAATGCTTGGCGCGTTTAGGGCAAGTGTTGTCATCAAATATCTCCGAAAGTTTCGCGGACTTGTGACCACGCACTTTGTAAATGTTTTCTCAATTCCGTCTCGGCAGCGTCTGGATCGCGCATCAAAATCGCCTCATAGATCGCGAGATGCGCGCGATAGTTTGCTCTGTTGCGTTCGGGTAGGCGGGGCATTTCGGACCATTGTGGGGCCAGCCATGCCGTGTATGCTTTGTTCACAGCGGGTAACACCGGGTTGCGTGGGATGCTGTACAGAACCTGATGAAACCCAATATCTGTTTGATAAAAGGCGTCGCTGTCCTCGATCGCGTCCTCATTGGCTTGAAGCGCGCTTTTCAGGGCCACAAGGTCTGATTTCTCGGCGTGTTTTGCCGCTTCGCGCACCAGCATCGCCTCGATCAGGATGCGTGTGTCAAATAGATTTCGCACGCCACCGGGTTCGTGCAGAAGATGGCTGACCACGCTCTCAATCGCAACAAAGGCCGCATCATATCCCGGCTTGCGCACCACAGGCCGGTGGCGGGGGCGGGTTTCTATCAAACCTTTGTTGGACAGGGCAACAACGGCTTCACGCACGACAGTCCGGCTAATGCTGAATTCTTCCATCAAATCGCGTTCCGCTGGCAAGGTTTGACCATCTGGCAGTTCACCCGATTGGATCTTCAATGCAAGCTGGCGCACCACGATATCTGCGGCACGTCCGTTGTCACTTTGAGTTGGCAATGTTTGTGCTCCTTATTTTGCACCGCAACGTCCTGGCGCAACCCAGCCTTTGGGGGGGCTGGTCATACAGGTTAAATATTGATCTATCGCAGTCGGTGCCCCGAGTAAATTCAACTCAGGAGCGCCTTCTCGGCACCTCTGATTTCCGAAAGCGCGCCCAGCACTGCGCCAAGGGGCTGCAAACTGATCTAAGCCGTCTCTAGTTTGTTTTCGTCTGATGCTCCATTTCATGGTCTTCCTATTCGTCTGCTGACGCGCAAAGCGGTGTCACGTCAGCCCGCCTTTGATGTCTCTTCATCTTGCGGATATGTGATCGTACCAAAATTATCTAGTGATATAGTATAAGCTTCAAATAGTATTCAATATGAAAATAATCTTGACTGATTTGGTGAAATCGTCAACAACGCGTATAATTTGGTATGACCAAAGAGGTGAAGGTGACAAATTTCGATCTAAAGTCCGGCAAAGTCCTCAAAGCATCCATGTTCATAGGCGGTGCTTGGGACGACGGCGCAAGCAACGCGACCATTGATGTCGAGAACCCAGCGACTGAACAGATTATAGCAACCACCCCCTTAGGCACCGCAGAAGATGCAGGGCGCGCCTTGGAGGCTGCGCAAACAGCTCAGGTTGCCTGGGCCAAAGTGCCCGCGGCGCAGCGTGGCGCAATAGTGCGAAAACTCGGAGACTTGGTAACTGCGCGCAGCGAAGAGCTTGCGGTGTTGATCACAACCGAGCAGGGCAAGCCGCTAGAACAAGCCCGGCGCGAAGCGCAGTCGACCGCAAGATACTTTCATTACGCGTCAGACAATGCCCGCCGCATCGAAGGCGAAATTCTGCCCTCTGACAACCTCAACGAGGAGGTGCAGATCCGCCGCCATGCCTATGGGGTTGTTGTTGGACTGACCTCTTGGAATTACCCTTCTGCGCTGACCGCGCGCAAATTGGGACCTGCCTTGGTGGCTGGCAATGGATTTGTGTTATTGGCCCATGAAATCACCCCTCTGGCAGGGCTTTTCATAGCGTCACTCGCCGATCAGGCCGGCATTCCTGCAGGTCTTTTCAATGTTGTCACGGGCTATGGGCGCGAGGTTGGTCAAGCGCTGGTGCAAAGCCCAATCACCTCTTTGATCACCATGACGGGCAGCAATCGCGCTGGGCAAGAGATCTTTCGGGCCGCCGCCGATGGCATGAAGGTGCTGCGTCTAGAATTGGGGGGCAAAGCCCCTTTCATCGTTCTGGATGACGCGGATGTGGACAAGGCGGTAAATGCCGCTGTGGCTGCGCGTTATACCAACTGCGGACAGATTTGCACTTGCAACGAACGCATGTATCTGCATCGCGCGATTGCCGATGAGTTTCTTGAGAAATTCGTCGCAAAATCTGCGGCTTTGACCATTGGCGACCCGATGGCCAGCCCAGATATGGGGCCGAAAGTCAGCGCTGTCGAAGTGGATAAAGTTCAGTCCATGGTGCAGGCTGCTTTGGTCGAGGGGGCAGAGGTACTTTTGCCGGGTGGTCCGCTGACAGAGGGAAAATATGAGCGCGGGCATTGGTATGCTCCGACGGTTCTCGAAGTCAAAGACAACAACTCTACTTTGGTGCGTGATGAAGTGTTTGGTCCGGTTGTTCCAGCCATTCGTGTTGACGATTTTGACCAAGCGATCGCCCTCGCCAATGACACGCGATTTGGCCTGTCCGCCTATGTTTTCACCGAAAATCACAAGCGCATCATGCAATCGCCCTATGCGCTGAATTTTGGGGAAATCTATGTAAATCGCGCCAATGGTGAACAGGTTCATGGTTTCCACAATGGGTGGGGGCAATCAGGGCTTGGCGGCGAAGATGGCAAGCACGGTTTTGAAGGCTATCTGCGAAAGCAAAGCCTGTACGTGAATTGGGGGTAAGACCCGAAGGTACTGAAACCGCAGACCTAAGACCGCCCAATTGTTCAGACCCAAGGGGCGCATAATGCAAGCAAAGGAACACCACGCAATGGCAAAGATTACCGATGTCGACGTTAGGATCTTTGATGTTCCTTTGGCGGAAGTTCTTTCTGATGCCAAACACGGTGACCACACGTACTTTGAGCTGGTGACAGCCACAGTGCGTTTGAGCGACGGATCAGAGGGCACTGGCTATACCTATACTGGCGGCAAAGGTGGGCGTGCGATAGCGGCCATGATCGAGCATGATTTGACCGAATTTTTAATCGGCCAAGATGCTGTAAATGTTGAAGAAATCTATGACGCCATGCAGTGGCATTTGCACTATGTGGCGCGCGGTGGCATCGCGTCCTTTGCGATTTCAGCGGTGGATATCGCCCTATGGGATCTGCGGTGCAAAGCCGCAAACAAACCTTTGTGGGCGCAGTTAGGCGGCAGCTCTAATCGCTGTCGAGCCTATGCGGGAGGCATTGACCTGAATTTTTCATTGCCAAAGCTTTTGGCGTCAGTTCAGGCCTATTTAGATCGTGGATTTAATGCCGTGAAAATAAAGATCGGCCAGCCTGTGCTGGCCGAAGATATCAAGCGCATCAAAGCGGTGCGCGAGTTGATCGGTCCGGATGTGATCTTTATGGTTGATGCCAATTATTCTATGAGCGTTGACGAAGCTATTACGGCAGCTAAGGCCTTTGAGCCATTTGACCTGACCTGGTTTGAAGAACCCACAATTCCCGACGATTATAAAGGGTTTGGCAAGATCGCCAAACACTCCACTATTCCGCTTGCGATGGGGGAAAACCTGCACACAATTCATGAGTTTGAGTACGCTGTGGATCAAGCCGGGCTTGGCTACTTGCAACCGGATGCTTCGAATTGTGGTGGCATCACCGGCTGGCTGCAAGTGGCGGCTCTTAGCCAAGCCCACAATCTGCAAATTTGTTCACATGGCATGCAGGAGTTGCATGTCAGCTTGGTGAGTGCCCAGCCAAATGCAGGCTGGATCGAGGTCCACTCTTTCCCGATTGACCAATATACAACCCGGCCCTTGGTGATCCAAGATCACATGGCAATCGCGCCCGACACACCGGGTGTTGGCGTGACCTTTGACTGGGAAAAACTAGCGAATGCACATAAGGAAATGCACTCATGACCCCTGATACAATGACCGCAGCCTTTTACCGGGGCAACAAAAGCTTTGCTGTTGAACAAGCCACGGTGACCGCGCCGAAAGCAGACGAAGTTTCGGTGCGCATCGCCTATTGCGGTATCTGCGGCACCGATATGCATGTGTATCACGGCAATATGGATGGTCGCGTGGGGCTAAATCGGGTGGTTGGGCATGAAATGTCTGGCGTGGTGCATCGTATTGGCGAGGGCGTGACAGGCTTTGAAGTTGGTCAGAAAGTTGTAGTGCGGCCTCTGGATCATTGTGGGGATTGCCCGGCTTGCCATGCGGGCCATCAACATGTGTGCCATAACCTGAAGTTCCTTGGCTTGGACACCGATGGTGCAATGCAAGAGATTTGGAACGTGCCCGCGCATACCCTGCATGGCTTGCCCGAGCACTTGCGTCTTGATCATGCCGCCTTGATCGAACCTGTGGCAGTGGCCTGCCATGACGTGCGGCTCTCTGAACTCAAAGCCGGCGAAGATGTCGTGGTGATCGGCGGCGGACCGATTGGCATTCTGGTGGCCATGGTTGCCCGCGATGCTGGCGGCACTGTTGTGATTTCAGAGGTCAATGAAAACCGCCTTGCCATTGCCAAAAAGCTGGGCTTTGCCACAGTGAACCCACTGGCGGCAGATCTGCCTGCCATCATCAACGAAAAAACCGCTGGCAAAGGGGCTGATGTGGTGTTCGAAGTCTCTGGGTCGCAGCCGGGTGTTGATGCCATGACAACCGTTGCCGCGACGCGTGCGCGCATTGTTATGGTGGCCATTCACGCCACCAAACCGAATGTAGATATGTTCCAATTTTTCTGGCGCGAGTTGCGGCTGATCGGAGCACGGGTCTATGAGCCGCTGGACTATGAAAAGGCCATTGATGTGATCGCCAGCGGCGGCGTTGACGCAGACACCGTGATCACTGACGTGCGCCCGTTGTCAGAGATTCAGACCGCCTTTCAAAGCCTCGACAGCAGTCCAACGGCGATGAAAAGCCTAATCAAAGTCGGAGATCTTTCATGAGTATTCTTTCCAGTTTCGACCTGACCGGAAAAACCGCTTTGGTTACAGGCTGCAAACGTGGCATTGGCCGCGGAATTGCAGAAGCATTGGCAGAGGCCGGGGCCGATATTGTCGGCGTCAGCGCCTCGTTAGAGCTTGAGGGGAGCGCGATTGAAAAATCAGTGCGCGAAAGCGGGCGCAATTTCAAAGCCTATCAATGTGATTTCTCTGATCGCGAGGCCCTGCGCAGTTTTTCAGCTCAATTGCAGGCCGACGGCATCGCGCCTGATATTTTGGTCAACAACGCTGGAACCATCAAACGCGCGCCCGCTGCAGAGCACGCGGATGATCTTTGGGACGAGGTGATCGACGTCAATCTGACAGCGCAATTCATTCTGGCCCGCGAGGTTGGGCGTGGGATGATCGCACGCGGGTCCGGCAAGATTATCTTCACAGCCTCTTTGCTGACCTTTCAGGGCGGCATCACGGTGCCGGGATATGCGGCCTCTAAAGGTGGGATCGGTCAACTCACCAAGGCGCTGGCAAATGAGTGGGCTGGTAAGGGGCTAAATGTGAATGCCATTGCGCCGGGTTATATCGCCACTGACAATACACAGGCATTGCAAGACGACGCGGTGCGCTCAAAATCCATTCTTGAGCGTATCCCGCAGGGCCGCTGGGGCACACCGCAAGACTTTGCGGGCCCGGCTGTGTTCTTGGCCTCTAGCGCTTCTGACTATGTGAATGGCGAGATTCTTGTGGTCGATGGCGGCTGGATGGGGCGGTGATCTATTTTCGCCTGCAGCGCGCTGTTCTTGTCGCAGTTTTGCTGCGGTCACAGTAGGCCGATTGCCAAACGGCGCTGGCTGCAACTTGCAGTCAGTCTGAAAGCCTATTTGACTGCTGCGCTGGTGGGACCCAACCAATCCGTTCCTGCGACTGGTAAATTTCTAAGACATCTGCGATGTTTTGTTTGCCCTAGATCATGGACGGTCTGACGGGCCCGCCACTATACGCGGCCAAACACACAGCAACTTGGTGCGGAACGCAGGCTATGAAAAATCAGATCCCGCAAAATACAGATTTGGCAATTGCCCGTAACTCGGTCTTTTTGCGCGACATGCCGGCGGATGTCGCCAATCAATTGCTGGATTCTGCCCAGATCTATTCGGCTTCGGCAGGTGAAATCCTGTTTGATGCCGGTGAAGATGCTGAAAATGTGATTATTATCATCGAGGGGCAGGTGAAGCTTATCCGCATCACCCGGTCTGGCGCTGAAGCTATGGTGGCGGTGTCCAAAGCGGGCGACAGCGTTGCAACCGCTTTGGCCTTTGGGCCCAGCCAATATCCGGTCAGTTGTCATGTGTTGAAAGATTGCCGCTATGTTGCCATCAGTTGCGCCCATGTGCAGGAAACCATCCTGTCTTCGCGCGCCTCTGTGGCCTCTGTTTTGTCAGCCACATATGCCCATCTGCATCAATTGGTAGAGCAGGTAGAGCAATTGAAATCGCGTTCTGCGGACAAGCGCGTGGCGCGATTCCTTGTGATGCAAAGCCGCGCATTGTCAGGGCCTGTCGCATTCAAGTTGCCGTTTGATAAGGTTGTGATTGCCGGGTTACTGGGCATGACGCCGGAAACTTTATCACGAGCCTTTGCCAAACTTAGGCATCAGGGCGTCGAAATTAAAGGACAAAGTGTTTCAATTCAAAGGGTTGAATTGCTGGTCTCATTTCTAGACTAACATTTAAGCGTATATGCTCTATAGCGACAAAATTTGTGCAAACCTTGATCTTCGTCAAGGTTAATCACTTTTTCGCGATCTAGATTGGCTCAAACTTAGATGAAAGAATGAGCCATGTCAGACCTGCCTGATGCCAGCCAAGATTTTCCGCCCACCAGTAAAACTGAAGAACGAACCACGTTTTTGTTTTTGGCGGTTTTGCTTGCCCCAATCCTTAGCGTCGTTCTTGTAGGCGGCTATGGGTTCGCCATTTGGATGTCCCAACTCATCTTTGGCCATTGAGCCGGATTGATGTCGGATCAATCCATAAATAGACGCGACTTTTTTCGGGGGGCCAAGCGCCATGCCGATAGTGTGGTTGTTCGCCCTCCGGGCATCACCACCGAAGGCCTGTCGCGCTGTACCTCTTGCAAAGATTGCGCCACGGCCTGCCCCGAACAGGTGATCGGTTTTGGACCCGATAAAATGCCGTTCCTGGCCTTTGCGCAGGGCGGCTGTAGTTTTTGCGGCGACTGTGCATCGGCCTGTCAGCACGATGTTTTTGATCCCGAGCATATGACCCTGAATGCAGATGTCGCCATCGCAAGCAAGTGCTTGTTACAGGCGGGCACCTCCTGTCAGATCTGCACCGATTTTTGCGACGCCGAGGCGCTGCGGTTTGATCTTAGTGTGCGCCCCTTTGGGGTCATCCACATCGATAACGCGGCCTGCACAGGCTGCGGTTTCTGCGTCAGCGCATGCCCCGTTGACGCCATCTCTGTCACAACCAATCGTCAAAAGGTGGCCGCATGAGCTCAGTAACACATATTTCTAGCCTGCTGGTCAGCGCGCATCCGGGGCAAAAAGCCCAGGTTTGCTCTGACATTCTGGTGCACGACTTTGCTGAAATCGCCCATGCGGACGAGACCGGTAAAATCATCGTGACCCTCGAGACCGCTGACGAAAGCGCGATTGTTTCAGCGCTCACCGAAATTCAACTCATCAATGGCGTCGTGAATGCATCGCTGGTTTATCACCAGGCCGACAACACTGACGCCCTAGAAACTCTCGCAACAGGAGTCCGCCATGACTAAAGTAACCCGACGCCAGGTTGTCAAAGCCCAAGCCGTTGCTGCCGCCGCAGCCGCTGCGGGTGTTCCCGTGCCACTGGCCGCACAAAACCTTGTCACTGATGCCGCTTTGACAGATCTGAAATGGTCCAAAGCCGCCTGCCGCTTTTGTGGCACTGGCTGCTCGATCATGGTGGCCACCAAGGCTGGTCGCGTAGTTGCCACCCACGGCGACAGCAAGTCCGAGGTCAACCGCGGTCTGAACTGCGTCAAAGGCTATTTCCTCTCGAAAATCATGTACGGCAAAGACCGTCTGACCCAACCTTTGCTGCGTAAAACCGATGGCGTTTATGACAAAGAAGGTGAATTCACCCCCGTCTCTTGGGATGAAGCCTTCGACATCATGGCCGAAAAGTGGAAAGCCACACTGAAAGACAAAGGCCCCAAAGGCATCGGCATGTTTGGCTCGGGCCAATGGACCGTGTGGGAAGGCTATGCCGCGTCCAAACTGATGAAAGCGGGCTTCCGGTCCAACAACATCGACCCGAACGCGCGCCACTGTATGGCTTCTGCCGTGGGCGGTTTTATCCGCACCTTCGGTATCGACGAGCCCATGGGCTGCTATGATGACTTTGAGCACGCAGACGCTTTTGTTCTGTGGGGGTCCAATATGGCCGAAATGCACCCGATCCTCTGGACCCGGATTGCAGACCGCAAATTCAGCCACCCACATGTTCAAGTCGCGGTTCTTTCGACCTATAAGCACCGCAGCTTTGACCTTGCCGACATTCCAATGGTCTTCACACCGCAGACAGATCTGGTGATGTTGAACTATATCGCGAACTACCTCATCCAAAACGATGCAGTGAACCACGATTTTGTCAGCAAACACGTAAACTTCCGCCGCGGTAACACCGACATCGGCTATGGTCTGCGCCCAGAGCATCCACTGGAACAAGCCGCAGAAAACAATGACAAGGCCGGTGGTTCTTCGCCTATGTCATTTGAGGAATTCGCGGAATTCGTCAAGCCATACACCCTTGAATACGCAGCGGAAATGTCAGGTGTTCCGGCGCACCGCCTCGAAGCGATGGCCAAGCTTTACGCCGATCCAAACACCAAGGTGATGTCGCTTTGGACCATGGGCGCCAACCAGCACACACGCGGTGTCTGGGTCAACAACATGATCTACAACATCCACCTTCTGACCGGAAAAATCTCTACTCCAGGCAACTCACCGTTCTCTTTGACCGGTCAGCCTTCAGCCTGTGGGACCGCCCGCGAAGTTGGCACATTTGCCCACCGTCTGCCAGCAGATCTGGTGGTTGCGAAAGAAGAGCACCGCCGCTTTGCAGAAGACATCTGGAAGATCCCACACGGGACAATTCCTGGCAAAGTAGGGGCCCATGCGGTTTTGCAAAACCGTCTGCTGAAAGATGGCAAAATCAACTGCTATTGGGTGCAGGTGAACAACAACATGCAGGCCGCGCCAAACATGTTGGAAGAAGGGCTGCCGGGCTATCGCAACCCAGACAACTTCATCGTTGTGTCTGATGCCTATCCAACTGTGACTGCCGAAGCTGCTGACCTGATTTTGCCAACCGCAATGTGGGTGGAAAAAGAAGGCGCATACGGCAACGCCGAACGCCGCACCCAGTTCTGGAAACAGATGGTGAATGCGCCAGGCGAAAGCATGTCAGATCTCTGGCAGCTGGTCGAATTCTCCAAACGCTTCACAACAGAAGAAGTCTGGGATGCCGAATTGCTGGACGCAAATCCAGAATTCAAAGGCAAAACCCTGTATGACGTTCTGTTCAAAAATGGTCAGGTCGACGCCTTCCCACTGGCAGAGTCCGGCACAGAGTATGAAAACATCGAATCCGAGGACTTCGGCTTCTACATTCAAAAAGGTCTGTTCGAAGAATACGCCGCCTTTGGCCGCGATCACGGCCACGATTTGGCATCGTTTGAAACCTATCACAAAGAGCGCGGCCTACGCTGGCCTGTTGTGAATGGCAAGGAAACCAAATGGCGCTTTAAAGAAGGGTCAGATCCCTATGCCAAACCGGGGTCAGACTTTGACTTCTACGGCAAACCAGATGGTCGCGCAGTGATCTTTGCCCTGCCATTTGAACCGGCTGCGGAGAACCCAGACGAAGAATATCCGTTCTGGCTGTCTACAGGTCGTGTGCTTGAACATTGGCACTCTGGCTCAATGACCCAGCGGGTCCCAGAGCTGTACAAAGCGGTGCCAGATGCGCTGTGCTACATGCATGTGGATGACGCCAAAGCCATGGGTCTGCGTCGCGGATCCGAAGTTAAGGTTTCTTCGCGCCGCGGCAGCATCATCACACGGGTTGAAACCCGGGGCCGTAACAAGCCGCCACGCGGTCTGGTCTTTGTGCCTTGGTTTGATGCCAGCCAGTTGATCAACAAAGTCACCTTGGATGCAACTGATCCAATTTCGAAACAGACGGACTTTAAAAAGTGCGCTGTTAAAATCGAAGCCGTGTAAGGGGAAAACCAATGAAACGCTTTCTCATTCCCGCCATCATCGCAGCCACCGTTTCGGTTGCTTACGCTGAAAACCAAGTGGCCACCCTGCGGGGGCCTGCCACATTGGGTGAGCTTGAATCGGCACCGGTGATTGCCAAGGTTATCAATTCTGACGTCAAACAGGCGCGGAACTATCCCGAGCAACCTCCTGTTATCCCACATAAAATCACCGGATATCAAATCGACTCTAACCACAACCAGTGTCTGACCTGCCATTCGCGCACCGCGGTCGAAGTCAGCCAGGCCCCCATGATCTCGGTCACCCACTTTATGAACCGCGACGGTCAGTTCCTGGCCTCGGCATCCCCACGCCGGTATTTCTGCACCCAATGTCACGTGCCACAATCTGATGCGCGTGACCTGGTGGAAAACACCTTTGTGGATGTCGACGAAGTGTTGGATTACCTACAGCTGCATGGGGATGACAAATAATGTTTAAATTCATCTCCAGAGTGTGGTGGATTATGCGCAAGCCATCCACCCACCTGTCGCTTGGGTTTCTCACCTGGGGCGGCTTCATCATGGGGGTCATTTTCTGGGGTGGGTTCAACACCACGCTGGAACTGACCAATACCGAAGAATTCTGCACCAGCTGCCACGAAATGCGCGACAACGTCTTTGTCGAGCTGCAATCAACCGTGCATTATTCCAACGCATCCGGCGTGCGGGCAACTTGCCCGGATTGCCACGTGCCGCATGAATGGTCTGCCAAGATTGCCCGTAAAATGGCCGCCTCTAAAGAGGTCTATGGCAAGATTTTCGGCACCATCAGTACACGTGAAAAGTTCGAAGAAAAACGTCTTGAGCTTGCACAGCACGAATGGGACCGTTTTGAGGCCAACGACAGCTTGGAATGCCGCAACTGTCACTCCTCTGACAGTATGGACATCACCTTGCAAAGCAAGCGGGCCTCTGAAGCCCACGAACGCTTTCTGTTGACCGGCGAGAAAACCTGTATCAACTGTCACAAAGGCATTGCGCACCAATTGCCAAATTCGGCCCCAGCCAACGCGCATTCCAGCAACATGTCAGCCGGCGAAGAAGCCGCACTGATCAAACAATTCCTAGCCAAATCTGACTAGCAATTGACACTATATGGTTTAATCAGGCGGCCTTGCATCAGAGGCCGCCTTTTTTGTGCTGGGTGAAGGACGCAAGACCGTGACTGGCCGGCCATACCCAATCCTAACTGCCACTTCACTACGATTGATAGGAAAGGCAGGAAAGAGCCCAAAGTTACCGATGCTGCTCGAAATATGAGAGGCGACTTCTAGTTTACCCACTCATCTGACCCGTTTCCTGCTGTTTCGAATTTGCGCTTTAAACAGGCGCAAGAAACGGGTCGCTCCATCCTCGCCAGATTCACTAGGTGCTTAGCATGCGACTAATGAAAGGCATAAGCATGGAACTCAAAGACAAAACGATAATCATCACTGGGGCGAGCAGTGGAATTGGAGCAGCAGCAGCACTGTTGTTTGCCCAAGAAGGAGCCAATGTAGTGCTTGGAGCGCGGCGCGAAGTTGAATTGAATACGTTGGTTGGGCAAATCACGCAAAGCAATGGGAAAGCTGCCTGCCTTGCTGGAGATGTACAGGATGAAGACTATGCATTGGCTCTCGTCGAATTGGCAGAGCAGCGTTTCGGTGGTCTTGATGGAGCCTTCAACAATGCAGGTATGATGGGTGAAATGGGCCCAATTCCTGCAATGGAAGCAAAGAATTGGCAGTCTGTAATTGCAACCAATCTCTCTAGTGCATTCTTCGCAGCGAAAGCTCAACTTCCGGCGATGGAAAAACGGGGCAGCGGATCAATGGTGTTTACTGGAACGTTTGTCGGGTTCAGCAATGGTGGAATGCCAGGCATGGGAGCCTATGCCGCGTCCAAGGCAGGGTTGATCGGATTGGTACAGTCTTTGGCATCCGACCACGCGGCCCAAGGCATTCGTGTCAACACGATTTTGCCGGGTGGGACAAAAACTGACATGGCGGGCGACGATCCGGCAACGCACGAATTCATTGCTGGATTACATCCCGTCAAACGGATGGCGGAACCGAAAGAGATTGCTCAGGGAGCTCTGTTCTTACTGTCTGAACGATCAAGCTTCGTCACGGGCGCTCCGTTGGCAGTTGATGGCGGCATGGCGACGCGGTTACTTTAAAGTTCTGCCGTTGGTCAATGATTGGCCAACGGCGCCAAAGTCCGCACAACCGCAATTGTACCCGTCGTCCGAGGCTTGGGCCTATGCTTTAGGCAACGCATTAAGCCGCAACCGGTGCAAGGCCCGCTTGCAGCAGTAATTCTTGTACCACCGCGTCCACACCGTTGCGGGCTTTCAGGTTGGTGAACAGAAACGGCCGCCCGCCGCGCATTTTTTCAGCGTCCCGCGCCATGACCTCTAGCGAGGCTCCGACATAGGGTGCCAGATCAATCTTGTTGATGATCAACACATCAGAGCGGGTCAGGGCAGGGCCGCCTTTGCGCGGAATTTCCTCGCCCGCGGCCACGTCAATCACATAAACAGTGATATCCGCCAGTTCCGGGCTGAAGGTGGCAGACAGATTATCGCCGCCGCTTTCAATCAGCACGATATCCAAATCTTTATGCCGCTCTTGCATCTCTGCCACCGCCGCCAGGTTGATCGAGGCATCTTCGCGAATGGCCGTATGGGGGCAGCCGCCGGTTTCAACGCCAATGATGCGATCAGAGGGCAGAATTTGCATGCGAACCAGCGCCTCGGCATCCTCTTGGGTGTAAATATCATTGGTGATCACCCCAATCGAATATTGCGCTTTCAGGGCTTCTGACAGCCGCGCCGTCAATGTGGTTTTACCGGCACCCACCGGGCCGCCTATGCCAATACGCAATGGGCCGTTTAACTTGGTCATGATTGAAAAAGCCTTGGTTCTTGGGTTTCGTGTTGCATGGCCGCAATGTCTGACAGAAAGGCCGACGAGGTGATGTCTTGCGGCGCGATATTCTGAGATTTTTGCGCGACATGGATACATAGCGGGTTCAGTTGCGACAGCACTTGCTGAGCGGGCGTCTGGCCTAAAGGCATCAAGCGTTGGGCCGCTGAGGTCAGGTTAGACAGAAAGGCCTGCAAATACAGAACTGCGGTTGCCTCTGGGTCCAGCGTCACCTGTTTTGCCGCCCATCCCAAGGCCACCGGAAACAACAGGTCTGGCAGATCAATCTGCCAAACATCTGCTGTTATACGACGAAAAGCCTGTCCCTGCCGCGATGCCTCGCGCAGCCGCTCCGCCGAGGGGGCAAAGGCCCGCGCCATGGCATCCAGTGCCAATACATCCTTGTGATCTTGCGCCTCATAGGCGCGCCAAATCCACGCCGCATCTGCGCGCCCGCTGCCATATTGCAATGTATCCTGCAGCCATTCCTGCAAACTATCGGCATCTGTGACCCAGCCTGCGGCCACCGCCGCCTCTAACCCATGGGAAAAGGCAAAGCTGCCCACGGGATAGGACGGTGACAGCCATTGTGTCAGGGTCAACAGACGAGGATCAATGCGCATGGGCCGTCGCCACATGTTCGTGGCTATGGGTGCGCCCATGGCCATATGCCCCACCTTCAGGTGTAAAGGGCAGGGTGGCCGCTTTGATCGTCGCCCCCAGATGTTCCAACATATGTTTGATCACCGGATCATTCTGGATCACCAAGCGCGTCTCTTCGATCTGACAAGGCGTGTGCCGGTTGCCAATATGCCAAGCCAGACGATGCAGGCTATCGCCTGTTACAATCAATACATCCTCAGCCGCTGCACGGATTTCCACCCTGCGCCCGTCGGCCAATTCCAACAGGTCGCCATGATCAAGCGAAGTGGTGTGTTCAAGGTCGACCACAAAGGCCCAGCCGCCGCTGGTCACCAAGCGTTTGCGCCGTAAAAAACGCCCGTCGTAATCCAGCGTAACAAAGGCTTTGGCGGGATTTTGCCCGTGATCATCGCCGTGCCGGTGCAGTTTTTGCGCAATAGGAAGTTGTGTCATTTCAGGCTCTTAAAACATAAAGTAGCGTTGTGCCATCGGCAGCTCGGTGGCAGGCTGGCAGGTCAGCAATTCACCATCGGCCCGCACCTCATAGGTTTCAGGATCCACCTTTACCTCTGGTGTTGCGCTGTTCAGTTTCAGGTCACGCTTGCCAATATTGCGGGTGTTTTCAACTGCAACGGTCTGCTTGGCCAATCCCAGCTTGCCCCGCAGCCCATCGGCCTGCGCAGCCCCGGAAACAAAGGTGACGGCCGAATGTTCAACGCTGCGGCCAAAGGCCCCAAACATCGGGCGGCTATACACCGGCTGCGGCGTTGGGATCGAGGCATTCGGGTCGCCCATCTGCGCCATGGCAATAGTGCCACCCAGCAAAACCATCTCTGGCTTGATGCCAAAGAACGCCGGGTCCCACAAAACCAGATCGGCGCGTTTGCCCTGTGCAATGCTGCCAATTTCATGGCTTAGCCCATGGGCAATCGCTGGGTTGATGGTGTATTTTGCAATATAGCGACGCACCCGGAAATTATCGTTCTCGCCGGTTTCCTCGGCCAAACGTCCGCGTTGTTTCTTCATCTTATCTGCGGTTTGCCAAGTGCGAATAAGCACCTCGCCAACACGACCCATTGCTTGGCTGTCAGAGGCGATGATCGAAAACGCCCCCATATCATGCAGAATATCCTCGGCGGCAATGGTCTCGCGACGAATGCGGCTTTCGGCAAAGGCCACGTCTTCGGGGATCGATTTGTCCAGGTGGTGACAGACCATCAGCATATCCAAATGCTCTTCGATGGTGTTCACCGTGAACGGACGGGTTGGGTTGGTCGATGACGGCAAAACATGATCTTCGCCGCAAATCTTGATAATATCCGGCGCATGACCTCCGCCCGCACCCTCGGTGTGAAAGGCGTGAATGGTCCGGCCCTTCATCGCGCCAACCGTATGTTCGACAAAACCCGACTCATTCAGCGTATCGGTGTGGATCATCACCTGCACATCCATTGCATCCGCAACAGACAGACAGCAATCAATCGCCGCAGGGGTGGTGCCCCAATCCTCATGAAGTTTCAGCGCACAAGCCCCGCCCAAAATCTGCTCTTCCAAGGCGGCGGGCAGGCTGGCGTTGCCCTTGCCGGCAAAGGCCAAGTTCATCGGAAAGGCATCTGCCGCCTGCATCATACGACCAAGGTGCCAGGCACCGGGGGTACAGGTGGTGGCCAAAGTGCCATGGGCTGGCCCGGTGCCACCGCCCAACATGGTGGTCAGGCCGGAATGCAGCGCGTCATCAATCTGCTGCGGGCAGATAAAGTGGATATGTGAATCAAAACCACCCGCGGTCAAAATACGGCCTTCGCCAGCGATGACTTCGGTGCCGGGGCCAACAATAATATCAACGCCGGGTTGGGTGTCAGGGTTGCCTGCCTTGCCCACCTTATGAATGCGCCCGTCGCGCAGGCCAACATCCGCTTTGAAAATACCGGTGTGATCTACAATCAGGGCATTGGTAATCACCGTATCCACAGCCCCCGCCGCGCGGGTGACCTGCGATTGGCCCATGCCATCGCGAATAACCTTACCGCCGCCAAACTTGACTTCTTCGCCATAAGGCCCGGTTAGGTCTTTTTCGACTTCGATGATCAAATCCGTATCGGCGAGCCGCACTTTGTCGCCCACTGTGGGGCCAAACATGGCGGCATAGTCAGATCGTTTAATGGTTGCTGGCATTATAACGCCCCCATCACTTTTTGATTAAATCCATAGACACGTCGCGCCCCGGAAATCGGGATCAGCTTCACTTCGCGGCGCTGGCCCGGTTCAAACCGAACGGCGGTGCCTGATGCGATGTCCAAGCGCAGGCCATAGGCCGCGTCGCGATCAAAATCCAAGGCAGGGTTGGTTTCGGCAAAATGATAGTGGCTGCCGACTTGCACAGGGCGGTCACCGGTGTTGGCCACCATCAAGGTGATGGCCTCTGCCCCTTCGTTTAAAACCAACTCGCCCTCTGCCGCGATCACCTCTCCGGGGATCATTTGCCAGACACCCGCAAGGCCACCACAGCAGCAACCGCAATCGCGGCAAGGCCAAGCATGATGTTTTCAGTGCCATGCGGCGCAATATGCACGCCGGTATGCGCAAAGGCTGGCGCAGCAATGGCAGACAGGGGCAGGGCTAGTTTCAGAGCAAATTTCATGGTTGGTTTCCTTAGCGAATGGGGTTGTGAACGGTGACAAGTTTGGTGCCATCCGGAAAGGTGGCTTCGACCTGCACGTCGTGAATCATTTCGGGCACGCCTGCCATGCATTGGTCGCGGCGCACCACCTCGGCCCCCGCTTCCATCATGTCAGACACCGACCGGCCGTCGCGCGCGCCTTCGACCACCGCATCGGTGATCAGTGCAATGGCTTCGGGGTGGTTCAACTTGACGCCGCGCGCCAAGCGTTTGCGCGCCACTTCGGCGGCCATGGCCACCAGCAATTTGTCTTTTTCCCTTGGGGTCAGGTTCATGTGTTCAAAGTCTCCAGGACGTTGGCAGGCAATTTCGGGTCAACCGGTCCAAAACCGGCAAGAGTGATTTTCGCAGTTCAAAGCTGTCAGCCGCCACCACGCGCAGCACCAGCACATCAGGCTGCAATAGGCTTGCGCCGCCCAGTGCAGGTAGGTCCGCGCGAAGGGGGCCAAGCATGGCTTCGGCGTTGGGGGCAACATAGATCAGGCTGGCCATGGCACCCGCGCCTTGGCCCGTAGCGCGCCGTGCCAGATGCGCCACGCTGTCACCATTTAGGTCCAGCCCGTCCAAATATAGCGGCGCGCCCTCGCGGTGAATGCGAATGCGGTCTTTAAACTGGATATTCTGTAAGGTTTCACCCATCGCGGCGCGGCCAAACACCACTGGTTCAACCACCAGCAATCGCGCATCCTGCGCCAGATCTATATGTAATGACCGCGACAGGGCGCTGCCTTCGAACAATATCAGCTCTTGGGGCAGCCATTCCAAGGTGGCACCTGTTTCCACCGTCAAACGGCTGTGCATCTCTGCCTGGCCAGATTGCGCGCGATAGGCGCGTTCGGCTGCCTGGGTGGTTAAGGTCAGTTTGCTATCCGCGCCAGCGACACATTCCAGATCAATCTTATCGCCGCCGGTCAATCCGCCAGAGGTGTTGATCAAAATGGCTTGCACGTCTGACGACCTAGTAAACAAAGCCTTCATCGCACCGGAGGTGCGAAACCGGTCAATTCCACTGCCCTGTGACAAGGCTTTAGAGGACAGTGTCAGAGCACCCTTTGTGCGGGGAACCTGTGACATCCCATCCGTCGTTTTAGGCAAGCGCTCCGTCGCATCTGTGTGTGGGGGATATGAAGATCGATAGAGAATGGCAGTGGTCCAAAGTTACTCAGTTGCTGCATCCTTGATCACCTCGGCTCGGAAGTGATCATGATTCTGACTTTTTGCGCTTCAAACCCGATACTTTGCTTAATTTTAAGGCGAAAGCGGTCAAATATGCGCAATATTTAATCAAATACCCAAATGGTTAACGCGTTTTCCGCCGTACTGTTGATCTCGGGCCGATACATAACATTCAGTAAGGGCACCCAGGCGCTGCAAAGTGCCAACACTTGGGATGTGGGTGTGTGACGACCATACGATTGGACCTCGAAGCGGCCGCCACACGAAATGCAACAACAGTTGCGAAGCCATTGCTACGATTTTGTGCCGCTTGGCGCAATGTTCGGCGGGCTTCGCGAGGAGCTAAAAATGAATCTGTTCTCAAAAACTCTCACTAGCGCTGCCGCCCTGACGATTATGGCGGGTTCCGCAATGGCTGCGGATTGTACTGTTAAAGTGGGTGTTCTGCACTCTCTGTCCGGCACAATGGCGATTTCTGAAACAACTCTAAAAGACACTATGCTGATGCTGGTTGACCAGCAAAACGCAAAGGGCGGCGTTCTAGGCTGTGATATCGAAGCTGTCGTCGTAGATCCGGCGTCTGATTGGCCATTGTTTGCGGAAAAAGCTCGTGAGCTTCTGTCCACCCACGAAGTTGACGTAATCTTCGGCAACTGGACATCTGTGTCCCGTAAGTCTGTTCTGCCCGTAATCGAAGAACTGAACGGCTTGCTGTTCTACCCGGTTCAGTACGAAGGCGAAGAAAGCTCTAAAAACGTCTTCTACACAGGTGCGGCTCCAAACCAGCAGGCGATCCCTGCGGTGGATTACTTCCTTGAAGAGCTGGGCGTTGAAAAATTCGCTCTGCTGGGCACCGATTATGTATACCCACGCACAACCAACAACATCCTGGAACAGTATCTGCAAGACAACGGCATCGCGTCTGACGATATCTTTGTAAACTACACACCCTTTGGCCACTCTGACTGGGCCACCATCGTTGCAGACGTTGTGGCGCTGGGCGAAGACGGTAAATCTGTTGGCGTGATCTCTACGATCAACGGTGATGCAAACATCGGTTTCTACAAAGAATTGGCCGCAGCGGGTATCTCTGCTGATGACATCCCAGTGGTTGCCTTTTCTGTTGGTGAAGAAGAGCTGTCCGGTCTGGACACGGCGAACCTCGAAGGCCACCTGGCCGCGTGGAACTACTTCCAGTCCGCAGAATCTGACGCAAACGCTGAATTCATCGACGCCTGGAAAGCCTTTGCTGGTGAAGAGCGCGTGACAAACGACCCAATGGAAGCTCACTATATTGGCTTTAACATGTGGGTGAACGCGGTCGAAGCGGCGGGTTCCACAGAAGTAGATGCGGTGCGCTCTGCAATGTACGGCCAAGAGTTTCCAAACCTGACGGGCGGTACAGCGGTTATGTTGCCAAACCACCACTTGGCGAAACCGGTTCTGATTGGCGAGATCCAAGCGGATGGTCAGTTCGACATCATCTCCAAAACTGCTGAAGTACCAGGCGACGCATGGACAGACTTCCTGCCAGCCTCTGCGGTTCTGAAATCTGATTGGAAAGACCTGGGTTGCGGCATGTACAACACCGAAACCAGCTCCTGCGTACAGATCAAATCTAACTACTAATCTATCCTAACCGAGGTGCCCGGATATCCGGGCACCTCGACCAAATTATTGGCGAAAACACTCCCATGATCCGTTTATTGACCTTTGTGCTGGCAATGATTTGCCTGCCCGCTACCCTCTACGCGCAAGACATCCAAAGTCTGCTGCAAGATCACCAAAAAGTGGTGACAAAATCTTCGCGCAAAACCGTTGGCCCTGTGCTGGACGCTTTGGTGGCTTCCGGCCAGCCGCAGGTCGCAACCTTCCTGCAAAACTGGCAAAGCAAAAATGTCTATGTGCGTGCAGAGGACGGGCTGTTCTTTTACGGTGAAAAGACCGGAAAAACCCTTTCGTTATTTGATATTTCCGACGAAAGCGCGGTTGCCCAAGAGGTTGATGCCAAGTCCCTGAAACAGATCAAACCCAACGGGGGTGTGCGTAAAGAAATTGGCAAAGCACTGGTGGCTTTCCAACTCAACGACCCTGATATCGAGCGGCGCACCGACGCGCTAAATGCGATCTCGGGCTCGATGAACGCCACGCAACTGGCCCCGCTGCTGGCCTCGATTGATACCGAGACCGACCCGACCCTGAAGCTGCGCAAAGAGCGTCTGGCCAATTATCTGACAGCGCGATTTGGCGACCAAATCGACGCCCGTGTTGCTGCCATCGACGCCATGACGCGTGACCTTAGTGTGGATGGCCGCGCTGTGCTGTCGCAAATCTTGGAAACCCGGATTGTGGTTTCTGACGTCAGCCCGACCCGTGAAAACATCGCCAGGCAGCTTGCCATCGGCACCGACATGACCCGCGCCCAAGCCTATGAATTGCTTGTTGAAAAAGCGGGTCTTGCTGCCATCGTCACCGAAAACGACATCCGCTTGGCGCTTGAAAATAACGTGGTTGGTGGCCGCGTCGGTGGCGCGCCCATTGCAACACTTGGTACTTTGCAAGCCCGCGCCGTTGCCTATGACACCCTTGCTGCAGCGGGCACAGTGCCGCCGCGTGTGTCAGATGCAGAGGTAGAATCCGCCCTGAACACCTGGGGCATTTACGACGTCTATCTAGAAGCTGACAGCACAATTACCGACACGGCGCTCAAAGCCCAATCCACTGTCACAACGCGTGTACAAATCAACCAGGCGGCAGACCTTGGCCTTGATGCGATCTCTTTGGCGTCAATCTATTTCCTGGCCGCCGTAGGCCTTGCCATCACCTTTGGTGTGATGGGGGTGATCAACATGGCGCATGGTGAATTCATCATGATGGGGGCCTATACCGGTTATGTGGTGCAACAATTCATCACCAACTACACCCTATCGCTTGTCGTGGCCCTGCCGCTGGCCTTTGCCGTGACCTTTGCCGCGGGTGTCTTGATGGAACGTACGGTCATTCGCTGGCTGTACAATCGCCCGCTTGAAACCCTTTTGGCCACTTTTGGTATCTCGATTGCCCTGCAACAGTTGGCCAAGAATATCTTTGGCACACAGGCCCGCCCGCTGACCTCTCCAGGCTGGTTAGATGGCGCATGGGTCATCAACGATGTGGTGCAAATCAGCTTTATCCGCATCGCGATCTTTGTGCTGGCGCTGATGTTCCTTGGTCTCTTGTTGTTCATCCTTAAGAAAACCCGACTGGGCTTAGAGGTCCGCGCGGTCACGCAGAACCCACGCATGGCTGCCTCCATGGGCATCAACCCTGATAAAATCAAAATGATGACCTTTGGCCTTGGGTCCGGCATCGCTGGTATCGCAGGCGTCGCCATTGGACTGTTCGCCAAAGTCACCTCTGAAATGGGGTCAGATTATATCGTGCAAAGCTTTATGACCGTGGTTGTTGGCGGCGTGGGCAATGTCTGGGGCACATTGGCAGGGGCGGCGATGATCGGCACCTTCCAAAAAGGCGTCGAATGGCTGAACCCGTCCAATACACTGGCCGCACAAACCTATATGATCCTGTTCATAATCCTCTTCATTCAATTCCGTCCCAAGGGCATCATCGCCCTCAAGGGCCGTGCGGCAGGAGATTGATCCAATGCAGCGTAGTTTCTTTGCAAATAACCCCTCTGTTCTTTGGTTCCTCCTCTGTCTTGGGGCCTTTACCCTGGGGGTCACCGTTCTGGCAGAGGCCACAGGGGCAGGGATTATCTCTACCTCTTTCGTGAAAACGCTGGGCAAAGTTCTGTGCCTTTGCCTTGTCGCCATCGCCATGGATGTGGTCTGGGGCTATTGCGGCATCCTCAGCTTGGGCCATTTCGCCTTTTTCGGCATTGGCGGCTATGCCGTCGGCATGTGGCTGATGTTTGCCCGCACCGAGGCCATTGTGGTTGAAAACCTATCTGGTCGCCTGATCCCGGCAACTGCAACCGAAGTCAATGATGCCATCGCCACGCAAATCTTTGGGGTGGTTGGCTCTTCTGAATTCCCGCTGATCTGGGCCTTCTCGCACAGCCTGTTGTTACAGCTTTTGCTGGTCATTCTGGTACCGGGCCTTTTGGCCTTGGTCTTTGGTTGGCTGGCCTTTCGCTCGCGTGTCACTGGCGTTTACCTGTCGATCCTGACCCAAGCCATGACGCTGGCGCTGGCCTTGTATCTGTTCCAGAACGACAGCGGCTTGCGCGGCAACAACGGTCTGTCCGGTCTGCAAAACATTCCAGGGTTCGAAGCCGTGCCGCAGTCGGTCATTTCGATGGCCTTCTTCTGGGCTTCAGCCATCGCGCTGGGTGCAGGCTATGTTCTGTTTGCCCGTGTGCTGTCAGGTAAAATGGGCAGCGTCATTCGCGCCATTCGCGATGATGAATCCCGGGTGCGTTTCCTGGGCTATCACGTTGAAAGTTACAAACTGTTTGTCTTTACGCTGACTGCCATCATCGCAGGCATCGCTGGCGCGCTGTATTATCCGCAGGCTGGCATCATCAACCCTGCCGAAGTTGCCCCCATCGCCTCGATCTATTTGGCGGTATGGGTCGCCATCGGCGGACGCGGGCGGCTTTATGGCGCGGTGATCGGCACGGCCTTTGTCTCGCTTCTGTCCAGCTGGTTTACCGGCGGCAGCGCCCCCAACATCAACCTAGGCTTTTACACCATCCAATGGACCGAATGGTGGCTTGTGCTGCTCGGCGTTTCTTTCGTCGCCGTCACGCTGTTCTTCCCCGGCGGCATTGGCATGATTTTTGACAAACTCGTGAGGAAACAATCATGAGCGCGCTTCTCGAACTCTCCGGTGTCTCGGTCTCTTTTGATGGCTTCAAAGCTATCAATAACCTCGCCTTTCAAATCAACGAACCCGAATTGCGCGCCATCATCGGCCCCAACGGTGCAGGCAAAACCACCTTTATGGACATCGTGACGGGCAAAACCAAACCCGACGAAGGCCGCGTGCTGTGGGGTGAAAAATCCATCAACCTGATCGGTAAATCGGAAAGTCAGATTGCCCGCGAAGGGGTGGGGCGCAAATTCCAGAAACCAACGGTATTTGAGGCTCAAACCGTGCGCGAAAACCTTGCCATGGCCTTGAAAAATCCACGTGGTCCGTTTGAGGTGCTGTTCTATCGCAAAACCAAAAGCGGTGCCGACCGGATCGAGGCCATCGCCGCACAGATCAACCTGACAGAACAACTGACCCGCCAAGCCGGTGAACTCAGCCATGGTCAAAAACAATGGCTGGAAATCGGCATGCTGTTGGCTCAGGAACCCCGGCTGCTGCTGGTGGATGAACCCGCCGCTGGCATGACCCCTGCAGAACGCGAAAAAACCACCGAAATTCTGGTCGAGGCCGCCAAAACCCGCGCTGTTGTGGTGGTGGAGCATGACATGGAATTTGTGCGCCGCCTGAACTGCAAGGTCACCGTGTTGCACGAAGGATCGGTTCTGGCCGAAGGCAGCCTGGACCATGTCACCCAAAACCCTGAAGTCATCGACGTATATCTGGGACGCTAAAATGCTGAATGTTGAAAACCTGACCCTGCATTATGGGCACTCACAGATCCTGTTTGATGTCGCTTTGCGCGCCGAACTGGGCGCGGTCACCTGCCTGATGGGCACCAATGGCGTCGGAAAAACCAGCCTTCTCAAGGCGATTTCAGGCACCCATGCGCGCTCTGGCGGAGAGATCACGATCGACGGAAAATCCGTACCCAAATCTGCTGCCGCGCATCACATGGCACATTTCGGCGTGGGCTATGTGCCCCAGGGGCGCGATGTCTTTCCGCTGATGACCGTGCGCGAGAATCTGGAAACCGGCTATGCCTGTTTGCCAAAAGCAGATCACAAAGTGCCCGACGAAATCTATGAGCTCTTCCCGGTCTTACAAGACATGCGCGCCCGTCGTGGCGGCGATCTGTCCGGTGGTCAGCAACAACAGCTCGCCATCGCCCGCGCCTTGATCACTAAGCCCAAAGTCCTGCTGCTGGATGAACCCACCGAAGGCATTCAGCCCAACATCATCAAACACATCGGCGAGGTCATCAGCTATCTGCGTGATGAGGGAAACATGGCGATTGTACTGGTCGAACAATTCTTTGATTTCGCCTATGGTCTGGGCGATGAATTTGTGACGCTGACCCAGGGCAAAGTCACCTATAGCGCCAACCGTGAAACCGTCGATCGCGACGAACTGCTGCGCAACGTGTCTGTATAAGACCGGGTCGCGTGCGGTTTTCAACATCGTGCACCTCAGCCGTTCTGCCAGGGGGGCCAAGAAAGCTTTTGCGACCAACAGGCAGAAATACGCACAGCGATGACCGGCCTGTTCAAGGGGACTTCTTTGCAAACGCGACCACAGTCGAAAAACAATCGGCTGAGGAGACCTAAATAGCCCCCCAGCAAAATCGCCGCGGTTCACTTCGTCTCAACTTGAGACTCTTTGAGGTCCTCGAAACCCAGAAAAATCTCTCGGTAGGCATTGTGAAGGAAGGGTGCTAACGTCCGATTCTCCAGATCAGAGGAGGTGCTATGTCTAGAACCGCATTCATCACGTTGGGAACCGCTGGCGGACCGGTGCCGAAATTAAAGCGCGGACAACCGGCGCATGTTGTTTCTAGGGGGGATCACCATATCCTGGTGGATTGCGGCGAAGGCGCTATTGGTCAACTACAGCGTGCTGGAATCGATTTTCGCAGCGTGCATGACATTTTTCTGTCGCATCATCACTTCGACCATATAGGCAGTTTGTTTGCCTGTTTGGGGACGCACATGATGACCCAGCGAAAAGAGCCGCTCAATATTTACGGACCAGTTGGCACGGATAGGATAATTCAGGCGTTGAGTACCGCTTGTGACGTGCCCTGGGAAATCGGACTTGGCTCTTCTGGGAAAAACGGCGTGCATCCGCGCGACTTTGTGCATGTACATGAAATCAATCCTGGTGACGTTGTACAGGTCGGCGATATTCGTGTTTCTTGCTGCGAAAACACCCATTACCGCGCCGAGGCGGAGTTCGGACAAGCGGGGGCGGTGTCGCTTTCCTTCAGGTTTGATGCGCCTGACCGGTCCATGGTATTCACCGGTGATACTGGCCCTTGCGAGGCTTTGGAAAAAATGGCCAAAGGGGCGCAGTTGTTGGTTGGCGAATTGATGGACAGTGAGCAAATGATGGCACGTGTTCGACGTCAAAATCCACAGATGCCCGCCGAACGCATTGCTGGGCTAAGTAAACACATGGCTCAGCATCATTTGGTGGCCAAAGAACTTGGTAATCTTGCGGCGCGCGCAGGCGTCCAAGAAGTGGTCGCTGTCCATATCTCACTGGATTCGATCAATGCCGAGACCGCCCCTACGTATGTGGCGCAAATCGCCGAAGCGTTTGCGGGAAAGATCACTATTGCCGAAGACTTCGATAGGTTTTAGCGGTTAATGACGGCGACCTTAGGCAGCAAAACAAGCAAGCCTACAGAGGTGTTTTCCTTGTTCTTGTGCAATGAATATCTATGTTTCCCAAAGGGTTCACAAGCTTTCCATATGATAAATCAAGTCTCTAGATTTTTGGTGCGCTTCACTCAGTATTGTTGCGAACGCAACAAAAATGTTGCATATGTTACGGAAGCCGCTAACATGGTCTGTGTTGGTGACAAAGCATCAAAGAACGATTCCGAAAGTGAAAGACTGTGAAACAGCAACCGCGCAATGTTCTTTTTATTATGGCTGATGAGCATCAGGCAGGTGCACTTTCCTGCCTGGATCATCCCGTTGTTAAAACACCAAATCTAGACAAGCTGGCAGCAAGCGCAACGCGGTTTGAAAAAGCCTATACGCCATGCCCAGTCTGCGTTCCGGCACGGGCGTCTCTTGCGACAGGGCGTTACGTGCATCAAACCGGGTATTGGGACAATGCCCACGGTTATGACGGGCGTGTTCCTGGTTGGGGGCATGCCTTGCAGAAGGCAGGTGTTCAAGTCACAAGCATTGGTAAATTGCATTACCGCAGTGAAGAAGACCCCACCGGGTTTGATCAACAGATATTGCCCATGCATCTTATGGGGGGGATCGGTCAGGTCTGGGGGTCTGTGCGCAATCCATTGCCGACAACCACGCATACAACGCGTATGCTGGGCGAGATCGGCGCAGGTATATCGAAGTTTAACCAATTTGACATGGATGTTGCCAGTGCCGCAGTGGAATGGATTGGCCAGCAAGGTGAAAACCCCTGGTGCAGTTTTGTAAGCTTTGTTGCACCACATTTCCCATTGACGGTTCCTAAGGAATTTCTCGACTTATATCCTGCCGATGAGATGCCCTTGCCGCCCGTAAGGCCTGGTGAAGATTACGATGTGCATCCTTGGTTGGCGCGTATGAATGACATCGAAGATTCCGATAGCGAGCTAAAAACCGACGACAAGCGTCAAAAAGCTATTGCAGCTTACTACGCGCTTTGCTCTTTTGTAGATGCGCAGATTGGGCGCGTTCTAGACGCGCTAGAAGCTTCGGGGCAGGCGGAGGATACACTGGTTATTTATACCTCTGATCATGGCGAAGCCTTGGGGATGCGGGGACGTTGGGGTAAATCCAACCTCTATAGCGAAGCCTCGCAAGTGCCGCTTATGTTGTCAGGTCCGGGTATTGCACAGGGGGCCACAGTGGCCACACCTGCCAGCTTATTGGACATTGCCCCCACGATTGCCGAGGTCTTTGGTGTCGAAGCAGATCCCGAGTGGGTCGGGCGGCCGCTGATGGCCATCGCTGCCGAAGCCGAAGACCCTGCACGGATCGTTTTCTCAGAATATCATGCCGTCAATTCGGCCACAGGTGGGTTTATGGTCGTGAACGGCCAATGGAAATACCACGAATACATTGATTTTGAACCTGAACTATTTGACCTGTCCACAGACCCGCTAGAGATCAATAACCTTGCGGGCAACCCGGATTTTGCTGAACAGCAAGCTGAAATGCGGGCAGCTTTGGTCGCTATATGCGATCCAGAGGCCGTCGATCGGGGGGCAAAGGCAGATCAAGATAGGCTGGTCGCACGGTTCGGCGGACCAAAGAAAGCATATTGGACAGGACCGGCGGGCGCGACGCCTATTCCAGCTAATTAAAGACGGAAACCAAACGGAGGAGGACGAAATGAAACTAGGATTTTTGAAGCACACCCTTGCGGGTGCGGCAATGATCGCATCAACATCGATTGCCTATGCGCAAGATTGGACGCCAAGCGGTCCAATCAAGATGATGATTCCATTCCAAGCAGGTGGTGGTGTTGACACCATGGGGCGGCTCTTGGCCGAGGAACTGGGCAACCGGCACGGCTGGGAAATCATCCCAGAGAACGTACCCGGCAAGGGCGGCGCGACCATGGCAAACAAACTGAAAGACGAGCCAGCTGACGGCCTGTCATTCGCCATCGGTATTTCTGAAATCGTAGCCTATTCCATGCGCGCAAGCCGCGACCCAGGCTTCACGCGCGACGATTTTGACTACATCTCGTCGTTGACCGGATCTCAAATGGGCATTGTTGCCAAACCTGACCGTGGCTGGAAAAACCTTGGCGACGTGATCGCAGCTGCGAAAGCAGGCGAAGAGATCTCCTTTGGCTTGCTCAGCCAAAAGCACGCAGATCTGGCTTATTTGCTGGGCAAAAGCAATGGTATCGAATTCGGAACCGTTGTGGTGCGTGGCGGTAAAGGCGGCGTGAACGGCGTTTTGGCTGATGACATCGACATCGCATGGGCCGGTGGTGTTCAGGCCGCATCTGTGCGCTCAGGTGACCTGATCAACCTGGTATCTGGTGAAGCAGAGCCTCTGATTGTCTCGCCAGATGCACCGCTGATCAGTGAATATGGCCTGCCTTACGTTGTGGGTTCCAAATTCCTCGTTATGGCACCCGCAAATTTGCCTGATGACGTCAGCAATGCTTACATGACCTCGATTGCAGATATCCTGAACGATCCTGAAAGCAAGGTTTCTGTTTTCCTGACGCGTGCGTTTTCTGGACCAGAAGTTTTGCAAGGCGCAGATCTAAGAGCCTATATCGACGAGCTCTATGAAGATGCCGGCGCACTGCTAGAAGCTTCATCGCAGTGAACTAAGGTGCGACCAGCCTTTTAAGGTTGGTCGCAGCAATCCCAACGGAGGGTATCATGCTAGGTCGAAATACAGAAATCTGTATGGCTGCGGTTTTCCTAATATTGTCACTCGGTACTATGTTTATCTGGGTGCCTTTAGACAGCGATACAACACCCATCTACACGTTCCGCAGACAGACATATATTGGCGACGCTATGCTGCCGATGGTAGCAGCGGCGGGCATCGCAGTGTTCTCGTTCTTTCACCTGCTGCTCAATCTAAGGCGCGCTCCTGATACGTCAGAGTCACCCTTTGACCGCTACACTGGTCTATTCTTGATAACCTTCTTAGGCATCGTTGGTGTCGCCCTGACCGTTATGTACTGGTCTGGCCCGCTTGCCGTCGCACTCTTTGGTCCGACCGGCGAAGAACCCATTGGGTACCGCCAGCTAAGGGGGACTGCGCCATGGAAATATATCGGTTTTGTGCTTGGCGGGTTCATCTTGGTCTTTGGTCTGATTGCCCTCAATTACGGACAAGGCACATGGCGTAGAGCTTTCATCGCGCTGTGCGCAGTCGCGGCCTTGATCCTGATCTTTGACGTGCCCTTTGATACAATTCTGCTACCGCCAAACGGAGACTTTTAACATGGGTGTGTTTGAATATGTTTGGGCCGGAGTCCTAGCGGTTATTGCCGGTCCTGCGGCCTTTGAAATCTTCGGGATTGGCATTCCTATTACTGTTCTGATGGTGTTTGGCGGCTTTGTCGTCGGCATCGTTGGCGGGGCCACGCCAGGTTTGGCCGGTCCATTCCTGATGGCGGTTTCCCTGCCCATCTTGCTGTCTATTTTTGGCTTTAACCCCGACGCGCTTTTGCCCGTTCTTGGGTTTCTCGTTGGTGTAATGAAAGGCGCGACAGTGGGCGGCGCGGTGCCGGCCATCCTGTTTAATACGCCGGGCACGCCGGATGCTATGATGACGACCTTGGACGGTTACCCCATGGCCAAAAATGGCCAAGCGGGCAAAGCTTTGCGCACAGCGCATTTTGCATCCGTCTCTGGTGATACATTTTCCGATTTAGTGCTGTTTACCTGTGCCCCGTTTCTGGCGATTTTTGTAGAGGCCTATCTGGGTTTCGGCGAGAAAGCCGCTCTGATCTTGCTGTCTCTTGCCTTTGTTGCCGCCGTTGTTGGCGCATCTCCGGCAAAGGGTATGATCGCCGCATTCCTTGGCCTGCTCATAGCCTCTGTTGGCACCGGCGAAGACAACTATTCGCGTCTTTCCTTGGGCACAGATGTTTTGGAAAACGGGATGCCGATGATCGCCGCTGTCATGGGCGTCTTGATCCTAGGTGAGGTCATCTACAGCTTTGAACAGACATGGCGTGACCGTCGTGAAAGCGTCGAGCCGACAATGATCCCTCAATCAGGCGACAACAGCCTAAGCATGCGCGAACGCCGCAAGCTGCTGCCATTTATTGGTGTGTCTGCGGTGACGGGTACAATCGTCGGTGCCTTGCCCGGCATCGGGTCGACACTTGCGGCAACACTGGGCTATGCCGTTGGCCAAAAGCGCCACAAAGGACCGATTGAATTTGGCAAGGGTACGCCAGAAGGCATTGCCGCGACCGAGGCTGCCAACAGTGCGGTATCAGGCTCAAATTTGATCCCGGTTCTGTCGCTTGGTATTCCGGGTAACGTCGGCGCGGTGTTTATCATTCTAGCAGCCGAGTCCATCGGTGGCTTTAACCCCGGCCCAAGCGTTTTCCGTTTTAGTACGACGCAGGTCAACTCAGAGCTGGTCATTGCCTTTGGCCTGTTCACAGCGATGATGATTGCCAATCTGATCAACTGGTCGATTGGTGGGCAGTTCATGCGGTTCTGTGGCATCATGGCGCGCATCCCAAAGCAAATCTTGCAACCAATTGTACTTTTGCTGACGCTCACAGCGATCTATGTCCAAGAGACCAATTTTGTTGTGATCTACTTTGCTCTGGCGTTCGCAGTGCTGGGGTATGCGATGCGTAAATTGCGCATCCCGACCTTGCCATTCGTAATTGCGTTCATTCTTGCGGGCAATCTGGAAACCAGCTTCCGCCAGGCGTTTTCTGTATCAGGAGCCGATCCGCTCTTCCTGTTCAAAAGCCCCTTGTCGCTGATCTTCCTTGCACTTTCGGTCGGTGTCATCATCTACTTTACCCGCCAACAAAAAAACGGGAAAAAAGCAGGGAAACCAGCACAATGATCAAAAACATCCTCGTGACATATAATGAAAGCGAAGCGTCCAAAAGCGCGCTACGCGCAGCCGTGCAATCGCAACAGAAATACGACGCGCATTTGACGGGCCTGCTGGTTCATTATGGCGACCGTGACCGTTTTGGTGCCGAAAACTGGCTGCCTGAAAATGTGCGTGGCGTAATGACCACAGGCATTCGCGAAAAAGAGGCCAAAGTTGAACAGGAATTCCGCGACGCCACCGCTGTTGTTCCAGAGGACAAACAGCACTGGATCGCGATGAGCGGTTCACCTGATGAAACCGTCGCGATGCATGCGGTGATGTATGACATGACCGTGGTGGGCCAGCATTCCATCAACACAAACGCGGCAATTGACCTTCATCCAGAACGCATTGCCCGTAAAAGTGGCCGCCCTGTTCTGATGATCCCAAACGAGCTGGACGAAGACGCTATCAATCGCCGCGCCGTTCTTGTGTTTGATGCCCGCGCGGCGTCGACACGCGTGCTGCACGATGCGATGCAAATTTTGGAAACAAAAAACCATGTTGATATTGTCTCCTTCGGCGATGAAGTCGTTCGACCTGACAACAGTATCAGCGTTGTTGAATTTCTGAGACGCCATGGGATCAGTGCGGATCGAATCCGACTGCCGCGTCGTCCGCGCCATATCGGTGAAGACATTATTGCCTATTGCAAAAAAGTGAACGCAGGCACGTTGTTCATGGACATTTATGGCCGTGGCAGCATGCGCGACGAAATTCTCTTTGGTGGCGCGACGCGCTACGTATTGGAACATTCCAAAATCCCGGTTCTTGTCTCGAGGCAGGGGTGATTGGATGTTTCTTGCATTTGCAGATGTTGCTCTGAAACTTAAGCATGTGGGCGGGGTCTTTAAGGCCGCCATGCAGCCAGTGGTTTTCAGTGTGCGCAAAGCAAATGCACCAAACCGGCGTGCGCGGGGTAACCTGGTTCTCGCTTTTTCTTATACCGGAACGAACACAGCAGAGGTACGTTGACGTGACCGCACCCATTTTTTCAAATCGCAGCCGCCCGTTTCATCTTGGGCCATTCCCGCTGGAGCGCTTGGTGAGAACCACAGGCCCGGCTGATATTGCTGATGTTCCGTCCATGACTCCGGTAGGATATGATCACACGCACAATCCGGAATCTCTTGTTAATGCGCTGAGCGAATATCAAGCAATGCTGGATGCGATCAGCGACGGAATGGTCAGCAAAAACAAGGCTAAATGCCCGTCTGACCATGATGAACGTGCGCGTCACATCAAATCGTTTGGCTATTTCCAAGATGCTCCGATGGCTGGGGTTGGATTGCTCGATCCGGCGATGATGTTGGATGAACCCATCCGCAACCCAGAAATTGGCCGCCTTGCCGAAGAGCTTAAGACACGTCAGGTTAAATCCCTCGCTGCTGGGATTGATAGCCTGATGGCTGATCTGCGCGACAGCATGTCCGCACCGCCCAAAACAATCGAAGGGCACACGCACGCCGTCGTCTTTTTGTATGACTATGGCCGTGACCCAAAACAGGACGAACCTGGGTCCAACTGGATCATGGATGCGCAAGCCCAACGCGCCTGCGTGCGGGGCAGCGAAACCGCTGTAATCATCGCCAATTACCTGCGTGTGCTGGGTTATGACGCCATGGCGCATACCGGATCGTCCACATCGGTTGATCTTAACAAAGTCGCGGTTGGTGCCGGGCTCGCTGTGATGGACGACGGTAAACTGGTCAACCCATTCACCGGAGACCGCTTCCAAGTTGTTGCGGTCACGACCAATTTCGAGATGACACCAGATGCGCCGTTGGCTCCGATGGACCAGCAACCCAAATCCTTGACAAACGGCTTCGCTTGGAAGGCTGGGTGGGGCTCTCCGAAAAATGGCCTGACGGCTGATCCCTATGCCAAGCGAAACTATGCTGACGGTGCGCACCCTTTTGAAAAATTGAAGCGTGTCGATAAGCCAACAACCCTGATTGATGAAGAGAGGGTGGCGCGGGTTCCAAAACGCGCCGATATGTTTGCCCGTTCCAAGTTTGGTGATATGGGCAAAGCCAACCAAGAAGCCGCAACTGGCGGGTATTATGCCCAAAAGTCGCCCGTTGCGCGCGCGGTGCGTGGCCCGCTTGGCGCGTTCTTGCTGTTGCAAGATGGCACGCCAGCGGAACAGATTTCGCCTTCCGCGACGGATGCTCAGAAAAATGCCGAGTCGATCAAAGCTGCGGCCTATTTCTTGGGTGTGGACGCGGTTGGCATTTCGCGCTGCCCTGAATGGACATGGTATTCCCATGACGCCATTGGCACGCCGATCGAACCAAAACATAACAACGCAATCTGCTTTATCATTGACCAAGGTTTTGACACCACCGAAGGGTCCTCTGGCGATGACTGGATTGCCGTCGCGCAATCGATGCGCGCCTATCTGCGGTTTTCATTGCTGGGCGGTATCGTCGCTCGTCAGATCCGCAACCTGGGCTATTCTGCGCGCACCCACACCAGTATGGACGGCAATGTTTTGCAGCCGCCTTTGCTGCTGCTGTCTGGCCTCGGTGAAGTCAGCCGTATTGGCGAAGTCATTGTGAACCCATTCCTCGGCCCGCGTCTGAAATCTGGCGTCATCACAACCGACATGCCGCTGGCCCATGACAAACCCATTGACTTTGGCATGCAGGCCTTTTGTGAATCCTGTAATAAATGTGCCCGTGAATGCCCCTCGGGGGCGATCACCGCAGGTCCGAAATTGATGTTCAATGGCTATGAAATCTGGAAATCAGACAGCCAGAAATGCACCACTTATCGGATCACCCAAAAGGGCGGCGCGATGTGTGGGCGCTGTATGAAAACCTGCCCCTGGAACATGGAAGGCTTACAGCACGAAAAACCCCTGCGTTGGATGGCGATGAATGTGCCGTCAATGGCGGGCGTTTTGGCCAAAATGGATGATCTGGTCGGCCATGGCCGCATCAACCCCAACAAGCGTTGGTGGTGGGACCTAAGAATGAACCGAGACGGCACCAGCGAAATGGTTGGTACCGAAAAAGATCCGTCAAACTACCGCGAACTTCAGACTGATCTGAAGCTGGACTACGAAGAGCAGACCCTTGCGGTTTATCCAGCAAACCTTGCGCCACACCCTTGGCCGTTTCCGTTTCCTATGGATCGCGAAAAAGGCATCGAGGCCTATCAGGCAATGATCACCGCAAAAGAGTACCAAAAGCGTATGGACGCGGGTGAAGCGGATGAAGTGGTTCACAAATATACGCTTGCTGGTGAATCCCCGGTCATTCAGGTCGAGGTCAAAAAAGCTGAACAAATGACCGGCCAAGTCACCAAGTTCGAACTCACCGCGCTGAATGGCGAAACCCTTCCAGAGTGGACGGCGGGCGCGCATTTGGACGTTATGGTGGCCCCAGAATATTTCCGGCAGTATTCAATGTGCAGTGACCCAGCGGATCGCAGCAAGTATCAAATCGGCGTTCTGCGCGAAGACGAGGGCAGGGGCGGTTCCAAGCTCTTGCATCGGATTTTCACCCAGGGACGTAAAATCTTTATCTCCAAGCCGATCAACCATTTCCCGCTTGCCGAGGATGGCACAAAGCATTTCCTCATGGGCGGTGGCATCGGCATCACCCCGATGATTGCATTTGCACATGAATGCCATGCCAAAGGTATCGACTTTGAACTGCATTATTCCGCGTCGCAGAAATCTGATGCCGGATTTGTAGAAGACCTGCAAAACTTTCCTTGGTCTGACAAAGTGCAATTCCACTTCTCAAAAGAGGGGACGCGCGCCGATTTGGATGAAATCCTGTCCGGGTATCAGGATGGGTGGCACGTTTATACCTGTGGACCAGAGCGCTATATGACCAGCGTCATGGAAGCAGCAGAGCGTCAGGGCTACCCAGAGGAAGGGCGGCATCTGGAATACTTCTCTGTCCCGGAAGTGCCAGATTATGTGAATCACGAGTTTACGCTTCGTTTGGCCAAATCTGGACGGGAACTGACCGTACCAGAGGACAAGTCTGCGGCGGAAGTCTTGATCGAAAACGGTGTGCCAGTTGACCTGAAATGTGCCGACGGGATCTGCGGTGTTTGCAAATGTGGTCTGGTATCGGGCGATGTGGAACACCGAGACTTCGTCTTGTCAAAGGCGCAACGAGAGGGCTCCATCATCTTGTGCCAATCTCGCGCCGCTGAAGCCTCAGGCGTTGTAGAGCTCGATTTGTGATCTAAAGCACTAATCCAATAAGCCTTTGAGACCGGGCTTGCCGCAACGTGGCGCGACCAAACAGTCGTTTCCAGGTTGCGGCAAGCCCGGCTTTTTTTGTTTTGGGTCTTTTTGTTTGGGGTCCAAGACAGCTTGCGCGGCGACCACTTCACCTATCTCTATGTTGGTAAAGTGATATTCAATCGATGTTGGCCAAGCCGCCACACGCTTTGGGGGCTGAAACTTCCGAATTCTATGATTTTGATGACGTTTCAGCACCAGGCTTTAACGCACATTCATGAAAAATGCGGAACGAACATGTCTTGCAAATATCATCGTCAGCCGCAGCGACGGCATGTTTGATGGCATCCGCTTTTGTAAAGTGGATGTGATCCGCGCCAACCACCTCTGCAACATGCAGCCGGCGCAGGGCATCACGCGACGATTTATGAGAGGCAATCAGGTGAAAGTCTTGTCCGCGCGCCCGTGCACTGCGGCACTCCCCAAGGATGAAATGCGCCCCGGCCAGGTCAATCTTGCCAACACCTTTAAGGTTTAATAACGTGCTGCGCCGCGCCCCAAAACGACTTTCAACTTCGCGAAATTTTTGGTCGACATGTTCGACTGACCCAAAAAAGAGCGGCCCTTCAATGCGCAGATTGGCGATCTGCGGGCATTCCGGCAGGTTCTTTGCGTAAACATTGCGAAACACCCGCCGCCCGTCTTTGTCCATCGGGGCACCAACGCCGATAGACGGATGCGCGCTTTTGTTCAGGAACACGGCAAGTGAGACAATCACCCCAACCAAAATGGCAAAGTCCAATTCTGAAACGACACCCGTCAGGAACGTAGCAACCAAAATACCGGTTTCACTGCGGCTTGAGGTGGCGATATGGCGAATTTCACTGAAATTGATAAGTTTCCAGGCCACATAAAGGATAATAGTGGCCATCGCGGCAACCGGCACATAGGGCACAAGCGGGGCGACAACGAAAAGGGCAACCAGCAAAATGATGGCCGCAAAAATCGCAGCCATTGGGGTGCGTGCGCCACTCTCTGCGTTCAAGCCTGACCGCGTGAAAGAACCGGACCCGGCATAAGACTGCAAGAAGGATCCGGCAATATTGGACAGCCCTTGCCCCACAATTTCTTGATTGGAGTCAAACCGTTCGTCGCGCCTAAACGCAAATGACTTGCCGATGGAAATAGCTTCTAGCAGGCCAACAAAGGCAACGGCAACTGCCCCAGGCAGCAGGTCCCCCATCAAAGAAGGTGAAAACTCTGGGGTTGTCAGGCTTGGTACAACACTTGTTAGCGGGGCGAACATTTGCAGTCCAGCTCCAACGCCTCCAAGCGCTTGTGCGGTGATCGCACCAACAATCAGCGCGATAATATAGGCTGGCAAGCGCTTGTTGACGCGGTTGATCAGCAAAACTGTGGCCAGCGTCGCAATAGAAACAGCAATCGCTGCGCCATTGGCTTCATCCAGCCGATGAAAAACCTGTTCCAGCCTTTCTATAACACCGCTGCCACCTGCTGTCAGAATGCCCAGGCTTCCCGCCAATTGCGATGACGCAATCAGTAAGGCAGCCACAGCAGTGAACCCAATGATAACCGAATGGGAAACAAAAGAGATCAACCCACCAAGCCCCACAAGCCCGGCAATCAACTGCAAAACCCCAACCATGAAGGTCAGGGTCAGTGCCAATGCAATGTAATTTTGCGTGCCTGGCGTTGCGAATTCGACCAATGTTGCAAAGACCACAGCCGAAATGGCCGTTGTTGGGCCGGAAACCATCACCATTGACGCGCCCCAAAACGCTGCAATAATGGTTACGACTATTGCGGTAAACAGCCCAAATTCTGGGGGAAGACCTGCAATGATCGCAAAGGCGACGCCCTGTGGTAAAACGATTGCCGCATTGGTCATTCCTGCTAGGAAATCGTCGCGCATTGTGCCACGGTTAACTTGACCAAACCATGGGCGGAATGGCGATAATCGACGAAGATTCTTTAGCGCGTGATTGGGCATTTGGGCGACCTTTTCTTAGAGCCTCTACATGCCGTTAAAATGCAACAAAGTCAATATTAATGTTGATTTCGCAACATTATGGTGGCAATGTAAGTTAGGCCTCCAGAATCACTGGTAAGGTCGGAATACCTGCGGGCCAGGGCATCGACATATGCGTGGGGGGCACGAAAGCCGCGCAGAAAGATATTCAGGAGAGTTCGAATGGGACCGTTTCCACACGACGCACCAAAAGCAAAGATTGACGAATTGAATGTTGCTGGAACCGATGGGTTCGAGTTTGTCGAATTCGCTCATCCAGAGCCCGGTGTTCTTGAGGCATTGTTTGAAAAAATGGGTTACGTCGAAGTCGCCCGCCACAAGACCAAGGATATTTCGTTGTATCGCCAGGGCGGTGTCAACTATATCATCAACCGCGAGCCAAACAGCCACGCCTCACAATTTGTCAAAGATCACGGCCCCTGCGCGCCTTCGATGGCTTGGCGTGTTGTAGATGCGCAGCATGCGCTGAAATGCGCCCTGGATTACGGTGCAGATGAATACACAGGCGATGGCAAATCCATCGACGTTCCTGCCGTTGTTGGTATTGGCGGATCCTTGCTTTATTTCATCGAGGACTATGACGAAGGCAAGAACCCTTATGAGGGTGAGTTTGAGTGGTTGGCCGAGGCCGATCCATGTCCAGAAGGCGCTGGCTTCTTCTACATTGACCACCTGACCCATAACGTCATGCAGGGCAATATGGACACCTGGTACAAGTTCTACGCCACCGCCTTTAACTTCAAGGAAATCCGTTTCTTTGACATCAAAGGTAAGGTGACCGGCCTGACCAGCCGCGCATTGACATCCCCCTGTGGCAAAATCCGTATTCCAATCAACGAAAGTGCCGACGATGAAAGCCAGATCGAAGAGTACCTGAAGGAATATAAGGGCGAGGGCATCCAGCACATTGCTGTCGCGTCAAATGACATCTATGCCTCCACGGATATCATTGGCGACAATGGTGTCGACTTCATGCCCGGACCACCTGATATCTACTACGAAAAAAGCGGCGACCGCGTGAAAGGTCACAGCGAACCACTCGACCGGATGAAGAAACACGGCATTTTGATTGATGGCGAAGGTGTCGTGGATGGCGGCATGACCCGCGTGCTGCTGCAGATCTTCAGCAAAACTGTGATTGGCCCGATTTTCTTCGAATTTATTCAGCGCAAAGGCGATGATGGATTTGGCGAAGGTAATTTCAAGGCGTTGTTTGAGTCGATCGAAGAAGATCAGATTCAACGTGGCGTATTGAAAGCGGAGTAAAGAAATGAACAAGCAATCCCCTGATTTTGTCGTCGCCAAAAGCCGTGCCAAATACAACGAAGGCTATATGCCGGGTTTCGGAAACGATTTTGAAACCGAAGCCGTTGAAGGCGCGTTGCCCATTGGCCAGAATTCTCCGCAGCGCTGCCCATTTGGGTTGTATGCCGAACAATTGTCGGGTTCTCCGTTTACGGCTCCGCGTGTGTCCAACGAACGCAGTTGGCTTTACCGGATGCGCCCGACCGTTCAGCATATGTCTGACATGGTGCGCTTTGACTTGCCACATTTCCGGTCTGCGCCAACCGTAGATGAATCCAATCTGCCGCTGGCCCCAATGCGTTGGGATCCGGCCCCAATTCCTGAGGATGCCGGCACTTGGCTGGAAGGGATGCGCACCATCTTTACCGGTGGTGACGTGCTGACCCAGGTTGGCTATGCGATCCATACCTACGCTGTCACAGAAAGCATGGACAACGAAGTCTTCTATAATGCTGACGGTGAAATGCTGATCGTGCCAGAAGTCGGCGCGCTGAAATTCTTTACCGAATTTGGCATCATTGACGCGGCTCCTGGCGAAATCGTCTGCATTCCGCGCGGCATCAAATACAAAGTGCTGCTGAACGGTGACGATAAGGCGCGCGGCTATATCTGTGAAAACTATGGCGCTGTATTCACCGTGCCGGAACGTGGACCCATTGGTGCAAACTGCATGGCCAACCCGCGTGACTTCCTGACACCGGTAGCCGCCTATGAGCAAAAAGAAGGCGTCAAGCATCGCATCGTGACCAAATGGTGTGGCCAGTTCCATGCCTGCGAAATTGACCACAGCCCGTTGGATGTTGTCGCTTGGCACGGCAATTACGCGCCTTATAAATACAACCTGCGGCACTATTCCCCGGTTGGCCCAGTGCTCAACGACCATGCGGATCCGTCGATCTTTACTGTTCTGACCGCCCCAAGCGGCGAGCCAGGCACCGCCAATATCGACTTTGTGATCTTCCCACCGCGTTGGTTGGTGGCCGAAGATTCCTTCCGTCCACCGTGGTATCACATGAACATCATGTCTGAATTCATGGGGCTGATCGAAGGTGTCTATGACGCGAAACCCGAAGGGTTTGTGCCGGGCGGTATGTCGATGCATAACATGATGCTGCCACATGGCCCGGATGCGGATGCGTTCTATGGTGCCTCGCTGAAAAAGCTTGAGCCAGAAAAACTCGACAACACCATCGCGTTTATGTTCGAAACACGTTTCCCACAGCAGCTGACGAAATACGCGGCTGGCCTCGACACGCTTCAGGTCAAATACCCCGATGTATGGAAGCCGTTGCGCAATCATTTCGATCCCAAACGCCCAGTTTGGAACGGCGAATAATCCATTGGGGCGGCGCATGATTTAGCGCCGCCCTAGATACGTTTTGTGGGCCGAAGCACGACACAATGTCGATGTCCGCGCTGCACGCTAAACGCCTGACGACATTAAGGAACATCATGACCAATCTGAACAAGACCCACAATCCGGACCGCAAAAGCTGGGTCCAAAGCGCCAATGATGCTACAACTGATTTTCCGATCCAGAACCTGCCATATGGCGTGTTTTCTGTCGGCGACGGCCCCAAGCGGGTTGGTGTGGCGATTGGGGATCAAATTTTAGACCTCACACAGATGGAAGAAGCTGGCAAGCTGACGCCAGGTGGCTCTGACAAGGTCTTTGCTGACGGTGTCGTGAATCCGCTGATGTCCTGTTCCCAAGCGGTCTGGACCGAAACCCGCGCAAAGATCGCAGATCTGCTGGACGCGGACGGTGGTGACACAAGCTTGCCACTGATTGCACAGGCAGATGTAAAAATGCACCTGCCGGTGTTTGTACGCTCGTTCACAGATTTCTATGCTTCAAAAGAACACGCAACCAATGTCGGAACCATGTTCCGTGATCCCGACAATGCACTGATGCCAAACTGGCTGCATATTCCCATTGGTTACAACGGGCGCGCCTCTACGGTTGTGGCGTCCGGCACCGCGATTCACCGCCCAAACGGGCAGTTGAAAGGGCCACAGGATGACGCGCCGCGCTTTGGCCCTTGCCAAAAGCTAGATATCGAACTGGAACTTGGCGCAATTGTTGGCACGCCAAACGAAATGGGTCAGCCTGTGACGCCGGCGCAAGCCTATGACAACATCTTTGGCTATGTGCTTTTGAACGATTGGTCTGCCCGCGATATCCAGGTTTGGGAATACCAGCCGTTGGGGCCATTTCAGTCCAAGGCCTTCGCAACCTCGATCAGCCCATGGCTTGTCACCCGCGAAGCACTTGAACCATTCCGCGCACCAGCTCCAGAGCGTGTCAAACCGCTGTTGCCCTATCTGCAGGAAGAAACGCCCAACAACTTTGACATCCAAATGGAAGTCTCGCTGGCACCAAAGGGCCAGGCGGCCACCACAATCTGTAAGACGAACTATAAGTACATGTACTATTCGTCAGCGCTGCAAATGGTGCATCACGCCTCGTCTGGGTGCACAATGGAAACTGGCGATTTGCTAGGCTCAGGCACGATCTCTGGTCCAACGCAGGACAGTTTTGGCTCACTGCTTGAATTGTCATGGAACGGGCGCGATCCATTGGCTGTTGACGGTGGCACACGCACTTTCCTAGAGGATGGCGACACAATCGACATCACCGGCTGGTGTGAGGGCGACTATCGCATCGGATTCGGCAATTGCCTGGGTCAGATCCTGCCAGCCGTGGACTTTGGTTCCTAATATGAGTGACGCGTGGAAATCCTATTCCGGGGCTCCCATCGAAGGCACCGCCATCTGCGAACTTAGCGCGGTGCCTGACGGCAACACCCATTGTCTAGAGCTGGACGGCTACCCCATTGTGCTTGTGCGTTCAGACAATGATGTGCGCGCTTTCGTCAATGCCTGCCCTCATCAGTATTTGCCGCTGAACCATAAAGGCGACAAATTGATTTCGGCGGACAAAACCATCCTTCGATGCACCAGCCATGGTGCTGGCTTCTCGACAGAAACGGGCGAGGGTGTTGAAGGTTTGGCGATTGGGACCTGTCTTGATGTCATTCCCGTGCATCTGGATGGCACAACGCTTCGGATTGGATCCAACGCATGAGCAAACCTATCTTCCACGACAGCCTGCGGTCATCTGCGGCTTGGCGCGTGCGCGCCGCTCTGGCGATCAAAGGCATTGACGCCGAGACGCGCCGCTATGAGATCATCGGCAAACCGCATCGCACACCAGAATTTATGGCGCTGAATCCGCAAGGCACGGTGCCGGTGTTGCAAATTGATGGCCAGACCATCCCGCAATCTTTGGCGATCATCGAATATCTGGATGAAACCCAACCGGGGCCGCGGCTTTTGCCGCAAGACCCAAGCGAACGCGCGCGCGTGCGTGTGCTGTCACATATCATCGCCATGGAAACCCATGTTGTCACCAATATGGATGTGGCGCGTGATGTCGCGGGCGCGGACGACGCGCAACTGATCGCGTGGCAACATCGCTATTTTAAGCGCGGTTTTGATGCGCTTGAGGTCTATCTAGAGCAACCCGCAACAGGTGTTTTCTGTCACGGCGACAATCTGAGCATGGCAGATTGCTGTTTGGTGCCGCAGGTGCGCAACGCAGAGCGAGCAGAGTTGGACTTGTCACAATGGCCAAAAATCGCCGCTATCTATGCCCGTTGTCTGGCAGAGCCGGCGTTTGAACAAACCAACCCAGATCGCCTTGCGACCTAAAGACTGAATAATTGCAACTGCAGCTAAGCTGCCTGTTTGCAAATGGAGAACACAATGAGTGGACCGGACCTTATCCTGTATGACTACTGGCGTTCTTCAGCCAGCTACCGTGTGCGGATCGCATTGAACCTGCTGGGGCGTGCCTATACAGCGCAGCCTGTTGATTTGCTAAAAGCGGAACATCGTCAGCCAGCCTATACGACATTGAATCCGCAGGGTCTTTTGCCATCGGTGGATATCGACGGAAAGGTGATGACCCAATCTCTTGCAATCATCGAGTATTTGCATGCAACCACTGATGGGTCGACCTTGTTACCCGCAGATGCGCTTGGCCAATATCGGGCGCGACAATTGTCCTACGCCATCGCGATGGAAATTCATCCGGTCTGTAATCTGTCCATCGTTGGCCATGTTGCGAAACTGACCGGCGGCGGTGATGCGGCCAAAAAAGACTGGATGCAGCATTTCATCGCCAAAGGATTGGCCGCATTCGAGGGCCTGCTGGCACAAGAAACCACCCAGAAATATTGCGCTGGTGATACGCCAGGCATCGCTGATTGTTGCTTGATCCCACAGCTTTACAATGCCGACCGTTGGGGCGTGGCCTATGATCAGCACGTCCAGATTTCGCGCATCGCGGGTAATCTGCGCAAACTTGATGCTGTGAACCAGGCCCATCCAGACGTGGTTGGCCCACCACAAGCTTAATCTCAACCCGAACAAAGTCAGGTCTGACGCGCGCTGCACTGCGCGTTGGATCTTATCGGGATGTGTGTTTTTTGGGCGCAGCCGCAGTCCAAACCGCCTTAGCCGGAAACAGCGGGCCGATATTAAACCTAGCTAGCCGCGGGTTTCCAATATATCGCCAAGACGCTCTAACCCTTGCCACAATCCAGCCAGCGCCTCTGCGCCCAGCCCTGCCTCGATCTCTTTGCGGCGTACTTCAAATGCCGGACCAACAGAGGCAAGAATTTCAAGCCCTTCTGGCGTAATCACAACCAATTTCTTGCGTTTGCTTTGCGTGTCAGCCTGAAAACTGACAAGACCTAATTTCTCTAATTCAACCGTGGTGCGGCTAACCTGTGCCCGGTCGAGTGCGCAAAAGCGGCTTAAGTCAGAGATCGAAATCACCCCAAATGTTTTGACGACATTCATGATGCGATACGATGTCAGACTAAGCGGTGTTTCCTTCAGCAACGCCGTGGCCTGTTGATCCAGCAATTTGCTTAGTACAGACAGTCGAAAGGTCAAACGACTTTCAAGTTCCCGTACACTTTCTAGCTGGGTTTCTAAGGCCTTAGTGGTCAATTGCATTTCGGCACCTTGTGTTGCGCATGCATCATTATTAGAGATTTTGCAGGTTTTAGCAATCATTCGATTTCTGTTTTAATTCGTTAATGATTGTGTGCCTGCATAAGCGGCCGGATACTGTCGACTCGCTTTAGAATAGTGTCGCAAGTCACGATGCAAATGTCTGAAGATTGTGTTGTAACAAATCGTCGGTCGGCCATCGCACGCCGGCGATCTAATTGAAATTCCTGATGCGCCCAAGAGGCGTAAGCTGATTGGAGACCCCGCATGATCAAACGGATGCACACTGGCGCGCGTATGAGCAAAATCGTCAAGCACAACGGAACAATTTACCTTTGTGGGCAAGTGGGGGCAGGCGAGACCGTTGCCGAACAAACCCAAGATTGCTTGTCGCGTGTTGACGCGCTCTTGCTCGAAGCAGGCTCTGATCGCAACCATATCTTGCAAGCTATTGTGTGGCTGTCTGACATGGCGGATTTCGCTGAAATGAACGCCGTGTGGGATGCTTGGGTCCCCGAGGGCCACGCCCCGGCGCGCGCCTGCGGCGAGGCAAAACTTGCCCGTGATGTCCTAAAAGTAGAAGTGATCGTGGTGGCCGCTGAAATCGCCTAACCCATTCGGGCGACTGGCGATGACAGACGCCGCACAGGCATTGGTTTCCCTTAGATCGCGAGGGGGATTGGTGTTCTTTGACACTTTGGTCGCTCAAACGTGATCCTAAAACTACGGCAGGATCCCAAAACCTCTTGACCTTCCAGTCACTGGAAGGTCTAAATGCCATGTCGAAACCTATTCCGGAGACGACAATGGCAACAACTGATCACGTCACGCTTTCCATTCAAGGCATGTCCTGTGCCTCTTGCGTTGGTCGCGTTGACAAGGCGCTTGCGGCCTCCGAAGGCGTGGCAGAGGTTTCGGTCAATCTGGCGACCGAAACCGCAACCATCCAATACCAACCAAACATCACAAGCCCGGCTATGCTGGCCAAGGTGGCGGATGCGGCGGGCTATCCTGCCACGATCTCTGATCTGTCTGATCGCAAAGAGCAGGCAGAGCGCCAACAGCGCAAAACCGCAGAGGCCCAAGCCCTGCGTCGCCAGCTTTTGATCGCAGCTCTGCTGGCCTTGCCTGTGTTCCTTTTGGAGATGGGGGGCCACGCGCTGCCCGCATTCCATGCCTTCATTGGCCAAACCATCGGTCACAAGGCCAGTTGGCTTATCCAATTTGTGCTGACCAGTGCCGTCTTGCTGGGGCCGGGACGCTTGTTTTACACCAAAGGCTTTGCGGCACTGAAAAAAGCGGCCCCAGATATGAACAGTCTGGTGGCGCTGGGCACCGGCGCGGCCTATGCCTATTCGGTGATCGCAACCTTCCTGCCCGGATGGCTGCCCAGTCAGGTTCTTGCCGTCTATTATGAAGCCGCCGCTGTTATCGTGGTCTTGATTTTGTTGGGCCGCTACCTTGAAGCACGCGCCAAAGGGCGCACCGGTGCGGCCATCCAAAAACTGTTGCGACTGCAAGTGCGCACCGCACGCATAGAATGTCAGGGCGAGATCGAAACAATAGACATCGACGCTCTGCAAGTTGGAGACATCGTTGTCGTGCGGCCGGGCGAACGTATTGCCGTGGACGGACAAGTGATCGACGGAGAAAGCCATGTTGATGAAAGCATGATCACCGGTGAACCGGTGCCAAACCTTAAAACATTGGGCGAGCCGGTGACCGGTGGCACAATAAATGGGGCGGGCAGCTTCAAATTCCAAGCCACAAGGGTAGGGGCAGACACCACACTGTCCCAGATCGTGCGTATGGTCGAAGAGGCGCAAAGCGCCAAACTGCCCATTCAAGGCATTGTTGACCGGGTTACGCTGTGGTTTGTGCCTGCCGTGATGCTGGCAGCAACCTTGACCGTTCTGGTCTGGCTGATCTTTGGGCCTGATCCGGCCCTGACCTTTGCGCTGGTCGCGGGGGTCTCGGTTTTGATCATCGCCTGCCCCTGTGCCATGGGTTTGGCCACCCCAACCTCGATCATGGTTGGCACGGGGCGCGCAGCCGAACTTGGCGTGCTGTTTCGCAAAGGCGATGCGCTGCAAAGCCTAAGCTCGGTGGATGTGATCGCTTTTGACAAGACGGGCACCCTGACCGTCGGGCGGCCGGAACTCACCGCGCTGCATGTGGCAGAAGGGTTTGATCAAGACGCTTTGCTTGCCAGCATTGCTGCCGTTGAAAACCTTTCTGAACATCCAATTGCCGCTGGCATCCTACGCGCTGCCAAGGCACAAAATCTAACATTGCCCAAAGTTTCTGATTTCATCTCTGTCACCGGATATGGCGCGCAGGCCATTGTGAACGGACAGAAAATAACGGTTGGGGCCCAACGCTATATGGCGCAGGAAAACATTGATCTGGATGTATTCGCTGACCGTGCCTCACAGCTGGCAGCCCAGGGCCAAACCAGCTTTTTTGCCGCGGTCGACGGTGAAATTGCTGCGGTGCTTGGTGTGTCCGATCCGATCAAGCCCGAAAGCAAAGCCGTGATGGCCGCTTTGCGATCACAGGGGCTGACCTTGGCCATGATAACCGGCGATAAACCACAGACAGCACAGGCGATTGCGGCTGAAATCGGCATCGAAAAAGTCTTTGCAGATGTCCTGCCAGCTGGCAAAACTGCCGCGCTGCAAGAGCTGGCAGTGCAGGGACAAAAAACCGCCTTTGTTGGTGACGGCATCAATGATGCGCCTGCTTTGGCGCAGGCAGATGTTGGCATCGCCATTGGCACGGGCACAGATGTTGCCATTCAAAGCGGCGATGTTGTTCTTATGTCAGGCGATCTGCGCGGTGTCGTCACCGCCCTTGATATCTCGCGGCGCACGCTTGCCAATATTCGGCAAAATCTATTCTGGGCCTTTGCCTATAACACCGCGCTGATCCCCGTCGCCGCCGGGGTGCTCTATCCAGCCTTTGGGCTTTTGCTGTCCCCGGTTTTGGCCGCCTCTGCCATGGCATTGTCCTCTGTTTTTGTGCTGACAAATGCCTTGAGACTGCGCAGAGTTTCAAACGCAATGACCAGTCTAGATTCCCAAAAAGCAGTGCAAACATGAATATCGGAGAGATCTCTCGCCTATCAGGCCTGCCCGCAAAAACCATTCGCTATTACGAAGAGGTCGACCTGGTCACGCCACAGCGCAGCGCAAATGGGTACCGCCATTTTCGCGACACAGACCTGCATAAATTGGCCTTCTTGGGCCGCGCCCGCGCGCTGGGCTTTACCATCGAAGATTGCCGCACCCTGCTTGCGCTTTACGAAGACGAAAGCCGCAAAAGTGCCAGCGTCAAAAGCGTCGCCCAGCAACATCTGGACAAAATTGACGACAAAATTGCCCAGCTTCAGGCCATGCGCGCAACGCTTAGCCATCTGGTGCAATCCTGTGCCGGTGACAACCGTCCTGATTGCCCGATCCTGCAAGACCTCGGCACCCAGGGCAAAAGCGGGTCAAATCGCGCATGACTGTTTCAAGATCCTGACAAATACCTAAAGAAATGAAATCCGATGGGAATGTGACTCCGACGAATTTCCGTTAGGTGATGTCTGATCCGTCAGGTTTGACGATCCGGTGGCAATGCCTGCCAACTGTTCGTCATGAATTGAGTCCAATGGGTAAAATGCCCCGTCGCCGCTGGTGGACAATGGCAACGGGGCGAAAGCAGCGCCAAATAAGGGATCGGGCGCAGCTTAACTGGCAAATTCTATGTTTTCGCGTGATCTTCCAGGATCAAATCGCTGCATTTTTCCCCAATCATGATGGCGGGGGCATTGGTGTTGCCGCTGACGATTTCTGGCATGATCGAGCAATCTGCGACCCTCAGACCGGCAATGCCATGCACCCGCAAGCGCGCATCCACAACTGCGGCGGGGTCGTTGCCCATTTTGCAGGTACCCGTCGGGTGATAAATCGACGCGGTGTTGCTGCGCGCCCAATCCAGCGTGGCATCATAATCGCCGATATCCAAGGCGGCATCCGGGCGATATTCTTGTGAAATCTTGGACGCTAGCGGTGCATGGCGTGCAATACGACGGGCAATATTGACCCCCTCAACAATCGTCCGGCAATCGGTTTCGGTCGACAAATAATTCGGAATAATTTTTGGATATGTTTTTGGGTTACCCGACACAATACGAATTTCGCCCTTACTTTCCGGGCGCAATTGGCACACCGACATCGTAAAGGCCGAAAACGGATCCGCGCCTTTGCCGGGGTTTTCTGCCGACAGGGGCTGTACGTGAAATTGAATATCGGGGGTTTCAAGTTCCGGGCGGGTTTTCATGAAACCGCAGGCCAAAGAGGCCGCCATGGTCATTGGCCCAGACCGATAAACGGCATATTTAAGCGCAATCAAAGCCTGACGATACAGGGTGCGCACTTCATCGTTCAATGTGGGTTCATTGCATTTATAGACCAATCGCGCCTGCAGGTGATCCTGCATGTTTTTGCCTACGCCTGGCAGATCCTTTTTCACCTCAATACCCGCATCTCTAAGCTGGCCGGCTTCGCCAATCCCCGACAACATCAACAATTGCGGAGAATTGATCGCACCACCCGACAGAATGATCTCTTTGCTTGCGTGGATAGTATGACGCCGCCCGGACCTGTCCAGATAGGTCACACCGGTGGCGCGAGCCCCCTCCAACTCGACTTTCTGCACCAGCGCGTGGGTGATAATCTCTAAGTTTTTCCGTTCTTTAACAGGGTTCAGATAGGCCACGGCTGAACTGCACCGCCGACCATTTTTAGAGGTCAGCTGGAAGAAACCCACCCCCTCCTGCGTCGCCCCATTGTAATCCGGGTTAAACGGATAGCCTGCCGCTTGGGCTGCCGCGACCCAGGCGTCTGTAATGGGGCGCTGTATGCGCATGTTTGACACCGAAAGCGGACCCCCCGCGCCGTGAAATTCATCGGCACCGCGCTCATTGTTTTCTGCGCGCTTAAACAGGGGCAATACGTCATCATAGCCCCAGCCTGGATTGCCCATTTGTTGCCAGCGGTCATAATCGGCGGCTTGCCCGCGCACATAAAGCAACCCGTTCAACGACGAAGATCCGCCCAAAACCTTGCCGCGCGGCCATTCGATCGAGCGCCCGTTCAGCCCTGGATCTGGCTCGGTTTCGTAGCACCAGTCTACCGATGGATTGTGAATGGTTTTGAAATATCCAACCGGAATGTGGATCCACGGGTTGATGTCCCGGCCACCCGCTTCAAGCAGAACAACCTTCACCGAAGGGTCTTTGCAGAGCCGGTTGGCAACAACACATCCGGCTGAACCTGCACCCACAATTATGTAATCGACATGCTTAGGACTCATCGGCTCCTCCAAGGGCTGAAAATCAACGTGCAGGTTTTCCTTGCCTTTTGATTCATAATTCAATAAAAATGATACCGCAAGTCTCAAAAATGAACAGGGAGGATAGTTTATGAGAGTTTCAGACAAGCTCAGTGGCATTTCGCGGCGCGATCTTTTTAAGCTCGCAGGTCGTTATGGCATGTCGTCAACACTGCTTGCCGCCGGTGCCTTTACAGGCGCGGTTACCATGCCGTCGCTGGCAAAAGCGGTCGAATCGACCTACGACAAGCGCTACAAAAAAGAAGCAAAACATGTGCTGAAATTTGGCGCATCTGGCTTTAACGCCCGCAATCTTTTGATCGAACGCGCCGGGGCGCTCGAGTTCGCCCGTGATTTGGAATCGCGCACTGATGGTGAAATTCGCATTGAGTTTATCGGCGACAACCAGATCTGCGGTCAGCTGTCTTGCGTCGAAAAAACCCAGCTCGGCATCGTCGATATCTATGCGGCGTCGACCCAGAACTCCGCCGGCGGCGCACCCTATCTGAATGTTTTGGACTATGCATATGTATTCCCCGGGCGCGCGTCCCAATATCACTTCCTTTACAGCCCGGAATCCAACAAGATCCTGCGCGAGCCCCTCGAAAAGCGGCACGGTCTAAAGTTCCTGTTCAGCCATTGTGAATTGCGTGGCTTGCAGATGGGGTCAAACTTCCAGGACAAACCAACAGTCTCCAAACTCGAAGAGCTGTTTGGCACCAAAAACCGCGTCACAGGCACCCAATTGGGCCGCATAGCGATGCAGCTTCTCAACCTGAACCCGGTTCCGGTGGCATGGGAAGAAACCCTTGATGGTCTGAAAACTGGCCTGATTGACGGGGCAGAAACTTGGGCCTCTGCGGTGGCCTATGCCAATATGTCGCCCGTTGTATCCCAGTCAGTTGATCTGAAATTCTTCTGCGGCACAGAGCATACATCGATGTCTGCAAAGGTTTTTGACAGCCTAGATGGTCACCTGCAAGACGCGGTGATGGAATCGTCATACCTGGCTCAGGTTCATGTCCAAGCCGCGAACGAAGCCGCGCTGGTTAAGACCGTTGGTCACTCTGATCCTCAGCTGCCCAACACGATTTTTGCTCAGAACAACGTGCGCAATGCTTTCTTGGCAGATGATCAGATCAAGATGGCCGAAGAAATGTGTTCTCCGGAATTTCAGCCTGCGGCTTGGGAAAAATGGCGCGACCGCATCAATAAATGGGCTGGAGGCCTGGACACATATACTGAACTGCATCGTGTCGCCCGCGAAGTAGACGCAAATATGCTGCCAGAAAATGTCGAACCACGCCGTTGGTGGAAAGCTTAAAACCAACTGATTTTGGCGGCGGATGATACCTGCCGCCAGATTTGAATTTCGCTGTTTCTGGGTGGCATCAAATTATCCAGCCATCGGAATCGTGTCGGTCCCTAGGAGGAGACAGTTCATGACAACACTCTTTAGCGAGATGTTTGCGATCATTGCGGCCATTTTGTCCAATGATGCTTGGGAAATGAGCGAGGCAATGCAAGCCGACGGCGTCTGGCTTTTTGGCGCGTTTGTGACGTTCTTCGGGGGTGGGTTTTTCCTGCTCTTGTATCATTATATTCCGTGGATAGAGCGGAATTTTGAAAGCACGATCATGGTCACGGCGTATCTTTTGATCGGCGCAATTATCTTTGTCGAAGTCTTCCGTCGCTTTGTGTTGAATGTTCAGGCACCATGGTCGACCACGTTACCTCCCTTTATGTTTCTCATTATGACCTGGGCAGGCTGCGCCTATAACGTCAAGCTGCGCACGCATCTGGCCTTTGCCGAATTCCGATCAAACATGCCGCGGCCATTGCAATTCGCCTGCCTGACACTCGATTTCGTTCTATGGATTGGTTTTGCTTGGGTGGTCATTGTGACCTCGACCAAAGTCGCGGCAAACTCGGCCTCAAATTTCCAGATCCTTCTTGGAACCGACAATGTCCTCCAGTGGTGGTTCTTGGTCTTTGTGCCGCTCAGCTTTGTGATGATCGCGGGCCGAACAATGGAAAATTACTTGCAAGACTACAAAAATTTGCGCTCAGGCAAGCCGCTGATCAATGCCGCTGCCATTGGTGAAGGATAAGGGGAAACACCATGTCAGACGGAACTTGGATTACAATTATTTCAATCGCGGTCACGGTCTGCTTTATGCTCGGCGTGCCCGTCTTCTTGGTGATCGGCTATTGGGTGATCGGCCTCAGCTTTGTGCTTGGTTTGCCACTTGATAATATCGGGGCCGCATTGGGCGATGTCTTTACCGACGGCTTTGCGCTTTTGGCGATGCCTTTGTTCATCTTGACCGGCGACTTGATCAACCGATCCGGCATCGCAAAACGTCTTTCAGACTTTGCCTATTCCTGCCTTGGCTGGCTGCGCGGCGGTCTGGCGATGGCGACATTGGGCGCTTGTGGCCTGTTCGCGGCGATCTCGGGATCAAATTCGGCGACAACGGCCACCATCGGCTCGATGTTGCATCCGGAAATGGTCAAAGGCGGCTATGACGAGCGGTTTTCTGCGGCGACAGCCGCGGCGGGCGGTACCGTGGGGATTATCATTCCGCCGTCGATCATCTTCATCGTTTACGGCTTTTTGCTGAACCTGCCGATTTCCGAGCTCTTTGTGGCGGGCATCATCCCAGGGGCCTTGATGGTGTTTGGCATGATGCTGGCGGCCTTTATCATCTGTACCCGCAATGGCTGGGGTTATTTGATCAAGCTCGAATTTGGCCGCGTGATGAAAACCGCGCTGGGTGCTTGGCTGGGTTTCTTTGCCATCGGTCTGGTGCTTTGGGGGATTTACACCGGTAAATTCTCGCCCACCGAAGCCGCAGGGGTGACCGTTGGGTTCTGTATCATCGTGGGCTTCCTAAGCCTGCCGATTTACAAAATGATGGGGTCCAAAAGCGAAGATCGTCATCCGAACGAGCGCAGCTACTCTGAAATGTTGGTGGTGCAGGGCTTTGGCCCGTTGGAACTGCCATCCATCACCATGCGCTCGGCACAGATCGCCGGTATTCTTGCACCATTGATCGCCGTGTCGGTGGTTATGCAGCAGATCCTGTCGGTTCTTGGGGCGCAGCAATTCATCGGTGACTTTGTGCGCGGCATGGGGGGCTATTACGCGGTTCTCTTCACCTCTATGGCGATTGTGTTTGTCTGTGGCATGGTTTTGGAAAGCCTGCCGGTGACCATTATTTTGGCCCCAATTCTGGCCCCAATTGCCCATTCCGTTGGCGTCGAACCCGTGCAATTCGCGGTGATCTTCCTTGTGGGGGCGTCTATCGGATTTATCACACCTCCGTACGGATTAAACCTTTACGTCGCCTCAGGGGTTACAGGCGTTCCCTATTTTAGGCTATTGCGCTACACGGTGCCTTACCTGTTCGCCTTGTTGACCGTTTGGTTCATCATTGCGCTGGTGCCAGCACTGTCGACAATCCTGATCCCAGGCACGGGGTAGGGCGCAACAAAAGAGCAAATAAAAGGGGTAGCCATGGCTGAAGAGACAAGCAAGGAAAGCGGAATTCCAACCAATCTGCGCTTGTTACTCGTGTTAGAAGCCATGGCAAAGGCCGGCGTTCCCGTAACGCCTACCGAAGTCAATCAAAACCTTGGCCTGCCCAAGCCCACAATCCACCGGCTGTTCTCAACGCTGGAAACCGAAGGGTTTATCCAACGCGAAATAGATGGTCGCGGCTATTCCCCGGGCTTGCGGCTGCGCCAAATGTCCACCGGCATCATTTCTTCGTTGCGCATTCGAACCGCACGTGTGGCGATTCTCTCCAAACTGGCGGATGAGATCGGCGAGACCTGCAACATCGCGCTGCCGGATCGGAATGCGATGATCTATTTGGACCGCGTCGAAACCAAATGGCCCCTGCGCATTCAGCTGCCCGTTGGCACCCGCGTTCCGTTTTATTGCACAGCCTCTGGCAAAATGTACCTCAGTTCCTTGGACAACCGGCATCTCAAAAGCTATGCCACCTCTGTCGATCTTGCGCCGCGCACGCCGCAAACCATCATCTCATCCGATGCCTTGATCGAAGAAATTCGCAGGGTGCGAGATCAGGGCTATGCGGTGGATCAGTGTGAATTTATGGACGGGATGACCGCAATCGCGGTTCCAATATATGAATCCAATGGCCGCTTGGTCTCTACGCTGTCAGTGCATGCGCCCGAACAGCGGTTCCCGGTCGATGTGGCGGTCAAACATGTCACGATGTTGCTAGATGCGGCATCTAAATTGTCCACACTGTTAAAAGAAGAATAGCCGAAGGTTTGGCGCGACAAATGTGGTTCTGCCTTAGAATTTGCAGCCTGCATTGATAAGATTTGTCTTGGAAGAATCAGGCTTAGAGCCTAAACCGCGCCATCTGATTGCGTGCCAAACCGCATAACTGGCCCTTACACCTCTGGGAGACACCGATTGAACAATCCTCATATGGCCTCTCATGATATTTATGGCATCGAAAAATGGGGCAAAAACCTCATTGTGGTGCTGGAAAACGGTGAAATCGGGCTTAGAAACCCCTTAAACCCAGAGGCCCCGGCGATCAGCCTGCCAGAAATTCTGCGTGACCTCGAAGATCGCGGTGTAGACGTGCCAATGCTACTGCGGGTCTCCTCTTACCTTGAAAATGAAATTCGTCACATCAATGAGTGTTTCGCCGAGGCCATTACGCGGGTGGGCTACAACGGTGCCTATCGCGGTGTTTTTCCAATTAAGGTCAATCAACAGGCTCAGGTCATTGACCGCATTGTCGAATTTGGCAAGCCTTATAACTATGGTCTTGAAGCCGGTTCAAAACCCGAATTGGTGATCGCTCTGGCGCATCGATTGGCCAAAGACGCCTTGATTGTCTGCAATGGCATCAAAGATGCCGAGTTTATTACCTTGGCAATCCTGTCGCGCAAAATCGGTTTCAATACGGTGATTGTGTTGGAAAGCCCGAAAGAAGCCGACACCGTGATCCAAGTGGTCAAAGAGCTGGGGGTTGAACCCATGCTGGGGGTGCGCGTCAAACTCACCAACCAGATCTCGGGAAAATGGGAAAAAAGTTCAGGCGACCGCTCGGCCTTTGGCATGAAAACCGATCAATTGGTCACCGTGATCGACAAATTGCGCGACGCAGGCTTGCTGCATTGTCTGAAATTGCAACACAGCCATCTGGGTAGCCAGGTGCCAGATGTGAACGACGTGCGCCGCGCAGTGTCCGAAGCTTGCCGGTTTTACACAGAGCTGAAAAACGAAGGCGTGCCATTGACGCACCTCGATTTGGGTGGCGGCTTGGGTGTGGATTACACCGGTGAAAAAAGCGCCACCGAAAGCTCGATCAATTACACCATGCGGGAATATTGCACCAATGTCGTGGAAACCGTGCAATATGCCATGGATGCCGCTGATATTGAGCACCCCGATCTGGTGACCGAAAGTGGCCGCGCTGTGGTGGCGACCTCATCCATGTTGATTTTCAATGTGCTCGAAGCCACGCTATACGACGCGCCCACCGCCCCCAATGCCGAAGCGGATGATCATCACTTGATCAGCGATTTGCTGGCCATCACCGAATATATCTCGGCGGACCGGTTGCAAGAATGCTGGAACGACGCCAATTTTTACCGCAACGAACTGCGGGCTCTCTTTCATCGGGGCAATATCGACCTGCGCCAAATGGCCCGCGCCGAACGGATCTATCTGCACCTGATGTCGCGCATCAAACAGCACGCGGCCTTTGACAATATCGCCGTGTCAGATGAACAGATGACCCATCTTGCAGATATTTATCACTGCAATTTTTCGCTGTTCCAATCGCTTCCCGATGTCTGGGCGATTGACCAGTTGCACCCGATGGTGCCGCTGCAAATGCTCAATCAACGCCCAGATCGCCGCGCGGTTCTGTCTGATATCACCTGTGACAGCGACGGCAAGGTCGACCGCTTTATTCTGAACGACGGTGTCAGCCACAGCTTGCCGGTGCACACATTGCCCGAGGACGAAACCTATTACATGGGCGTGTTTTATGTTGGTGCCTATCAAGAAACTTTGGGCGATTTGCACAATCTTTTTGGCGACACCAATGTCGCAACCATTGACCTGCGGGCCGATGGCGGCTTTGATCTGTTGCATGAGCAAGAGGGCGACACAATTTCAGAAGTCTTGTCCTATGTAGAGTTTGATCCGCAGGCTTGCCTTGCGGAATTCCGCAAAATGGTCGACGAGGCCATCTCTACCGGTGCATTAAAGTCTAAAGATCGCAAAACCCTGATGGGGGCCTATCGCGACTCCATCAACGGCTACACCTATTACGAATAACACTCTGTCTTTGAGGGAACATATCATGGGTAAGACACTTGTTGTCGGGGCAGGGGGCGTCTCCCACGCCGCTGTGCATAAAATGGCAATAAATGCTGATATCTTTAGCGATATCACGTTGGCAAGCCGCACCAAATCCAAATGCGATGCCATTGCCGCCGCGGTGCTGGAACGCACCGGCGTGACAATCAAAACCGCACAGCTGGACGCCAATATAGTGGCAGACACCGTGGCGCTGATCCGTGAAACCGGCGCGGAATTGCTGGTGAATCTGGCCTTGCCCTACCAAGACCTCGTGTTGATGGACGCTTGCCTAGAGGCGGGTTGCCACTATCTGGACACCGCCAATTACGAACCCGAAGATGTGGCGAAATTTGAATACCACTGGCAATGGGCCTATCAGGACAGGTTTAAAGAGGCTGGCCTGACCGCGATCCTCGGCTCTGGCTTTGATCCGGGCGTGACGTCGGTCTTTGCCACCTGGCTGAAAAAACACAAGTTGGATACCATCCGCCAGATCGACATTCTGGATGCTAATGGCGGGGACAACGGCCAGGCCTTTGCCACCAACTTCAATCCCGAAATCAACCTGCGCGAAGTGCTGGCCGAAGTGCGCCACTGGGAAAACGGCGCATGGCAGCACAGCCCGGCGCTGACCAACAAGGTGACCTATGATTTCCCGGGCGTCGGTACAAAAAACATGTACCAGATGTATCACGAAGAACTCGAGTCGCTCTCGACCCATTTCCCCGAAATCGAACGTGCGCGGTTCTGGATGACCTTTGGCGATGCCTACATCATGCATGCGACGGTGCTGCAAAATGTCGGCATGACCCGCATTGACCCGGTGATGCATGACGGCAAGGAAATCATTCCAATCCAATTCTTGAAAACCCTGCTGCCCGATCCCGGTGATCTGGGCGCGCTGACCAAAGGCAAGGCCTGCATTGGCGATATCGCCACAGGTCAGGCCAAAGACGGCTCGGGGGAAAAAACCTTCTACATCTACAACATCTGCGACCACGAAGAATGCTATGCCGAGGTCGGAAGCCAAGCCGTGTCCTATACCACGGGTGTGCCGGCGATGATTGGCGCGGCCCAATTGCTGAAAGGCAACTGGCAACGGCCCGGTGTCTGGAACATGGAACAGCTTGATCCCGATGATTTCATGGCGATGCTCAACACCCAGGGTCTGCCTTGGCAGGTGCACGAACTTGACGGCCCCGTCACGTTCTAAATCCAATTGTAGGGGCGCTGGAAAACCCGCCCCCCTTCACTTTTCTGAAAATACTCCGGGGGAGGTCGAATTTCTGGTAAATTCGACCCTGGGGGCTGGCCCCCGGCCCATAGAATAAGGCGCGACATGTCTGATCTCATGACCACCCAAGCCGGTGACCCCGGTGCCTTTCGTGAATTTGACCTCGCGCGCGTGCCATCCCCCTGTTTCGTCGTTGATCAAACCGTGATCGAACGCAATTTGCGCATTCTTCAAGATGTGTCGGACCGTTCTGGCGCGACAGTGCTGGCCGCACTCAAAGCCTTTTCGATGTATGCGCTTGCCCCCTTGATCCGCCAATACCTGCCGGGTACCTGTGCCAGTGGCATATACGAAGCCCGCCTGGCGCGCGAAGAATATGGTGGCAAAGTCGCAACCTTCTGCGCGGGCTACAAAGACGCAGATATCGACGAAATTATTGCACTTTCAGACCATGTGATCTTCAACAGCCCCGCACAGAAAGACCGCTTTCTCGCCAAATGTCAGGCGGCTGGGGTGCAGGTCGGGCTGCGCATCAATCCAGAATACTCCGTCGGTGAGGTCGCAAAATACGACCCATCAGCCCCCTGTTCCCGTCTTGGAACCCCAATCAGCCAACTGACACCCGAGGCTTTAAAGGGCGTTGACGGCATCCATATTCACACGCTTTGTGAACAGGGTGTTCAGCCCCTGATGCATGTTTGGTCGGCGGTCGAATACAAACTGCTGCCCTTCTTTAACCAGTTGAAATGGCTTAATTTTGGTGGTGGGCATCATATCACCCGCGCAGATTATGATCGCGACGTGCTGATCCATATGCTCAAAGACATTCGCAGCAAATACCAGATCGAGGTGATCATAGAACCCGGCGAAGCCATTGCGCTGGATGCGGGTATCTTGGTGGGCGAAGTGCTTGACACAACACACAACAGCATGAATATCGCCATCACCGATATTTCTGCCACCTGCCACATGCCCGACGTGATCGAGGCCCCTTATCGCCCCGCCATGCTGGGCGAAGCAGAGGCGGGCCACACCTACCGACTTGGCGGGCCAAGTTGTCTGGCAGGGGACGTCATTGGCGATTACACATGGGGCCAGCCGCTCAAATTGGGCCAGCGCTTCGCGTTTTTGGATCAGGCGCATTATTCCATGGTAAAGACCAACACTTTTAACGGCGTGCCATTGCCAGCTATCGCCCTGTGGAACAGCGCCACAGATGCGCTAAAGATTGTCAAAAAATTCTCCTATGCTGATTTCAAAAATCGCCTGTCGTGAAAGTTTAGCCATGAAATCCTTTCTAGAGAGTGAACTCACCGCGCAGGAACGCGCGGAAACCGCCAAATTCCGTGTCATTCCCGTGCCACTAGAGCGCACCGTGTCTTACGGGGCGGGTACCGCCAAAGGCCCCGCCGCGATTATCAAGGCCTCTGACGAGCTGGAACGGATCACCGCAGGGGCAGAGCCCTGTGCAAAGGGCATCCACACCGAACCGGCTGTGGATTGCTCTGGCGATTTGCCAGACGTAATGCAGCGAATCGCAGATCGTACGCAAGCTGCTGTAAAGGCAGGGAAAATTCCTGTTGCATTGGGCGGCGAACACTCCTTAAGTTATGGTGCCGTGATGGGCGTCGCTCGCGCAGTTGGCCGCCCCATCGGCATTGTGCAGATTGACGCCCACGCGGATCTGCGTGTCGCCTATCAAGGCAACAAACACAGCCACGCTTCGGTCATGCACCTCTTGTCACAAGAGGGCATAAGGCTAGCCCAATTTGGCGTACGGGCGCTGTGCCAGCAAGAACAAGACAGCCGCACTGTCAACAACGTGTTTTACAAAGACGCCGAAGAACTGGTGGTGCAAAATCTCTTTGCAGTCGACCTACCACAGGATTTTCCGCAAGACATTTATGTCAGTTTCGACGTCGATGGGCTGGATCCTAGCCAAATGCCCGCCACCGGCACGCCAGTCCCGGGTGGGTTAGGGTATTATCAGGCCCTGAGGTTGGTTGAGCATGCATTGAAGGGGCGCAGATGTGTTGGCTTTGATGTGGTCGAGTTGGCACCCGACGGAAATGCCGCTTGGGACTTCACCGCGGCCCAAATTGTGTATCGTCTAATGGCCTCTTGTTAAGCTGAGAAATGCTTTGCGAATCGTACGTTTCAGGCCCTGAGTTGTACAAATTGTACAATTAACGGTTTGTGACCTCTCCGTGCGCTGCCATGGCAATTCCAGCCAATTTGAACGCGCCGCCTTACAATGGTTATGATGAACACTATGTTGCAACAAAGCGTTTGGGGTGATCTATTTGGCAAGCGCAGAGGCTAGATTAAGGGTGTATGACGTGGATCAGGACGACAGCAAGATCGAAGGCCGCTTGCACGGCGAGCAATTTGAACCAGACCAACCAGATAACATGTTGTGGCGATTGATTTTTATGCTGCTGATCGCCGTCATGATCTCTTTTGCGCAGACCGTTCTTGGGGTGGCGACCGTCATTCAGTTCATCGTCATGTTGGTCAGTAACAAACAGCCAAATGAACGCTTGGCAGAGTTTGGCACCGATCTTGGCATCTGGATCGCAAAGGCCGCCAGATATCAAACAGCGGCAAGTAATGTGAAGCCCTGGCCTTGGACCGATTTGGACTAAGGCCATCATCTGGAAATCCACACCATTTGAGCGGCCTCGCGCAATTCGCAGTAAGCCTTAGGCGTAAGAGGTCTGCGCGCGGCGTTTAATTCATTGATTGTAAAAGAGAAAAATGGTGCACTGTGGAAGAATAACCTAGAACACATTGACCCAACTGAACTAATCGAAATTTTGGAAGATTGGGAGGCTTGTCTTCAAGCCGACAAAGAGGTTGCTGCGCAACTTCGTGCACTGGATACTGTACCAACATCCAAACCGCGAGGGCCACGCCCATGAGCCGCCTCGCACCTTTCTCAGTACGTTTGACGCCAGAAGAACGCGCCCAACTTGAAAACCAAGCTGGGTCAATGCCGTTGGCGTCCTATATCAAGTCCGTGGTTTTTGCCGCTGAAGCTCCAAAATATCGGAAGCGGCGGAAACCACCTGTTGTGGAGCAACAGCTATTGGCGGAAGTGCTGGCGCGGCTTGGTCAAACACGCCATGCCAACAACCTCAATCAAATTGCCAAACATCTGAACCAAGGGACGCTGATTGTTGATCCTGAACTTGAACAGGATTTGAAAGCCGCTGTTGTTGAGGTCGCCTATATCAGAGCGATGCTGATTGAAGCATTGGGGGTGAAGTCATGATCCTCAAAGGTTCTCAACGCAGCGGTGCAAAAGCTTTGGCAGATCATTTGATGAATGATCGTGACAACGATCATGTGACCCCATTGCAATTGCGTGGCTTCGTTGCAGATGATCTGCATGGCGCTTTGAGCGAGGCATATGCGATTTCTAAAGCGACACACTGCAAGCAGTTCATGTTTTCACTCAGCCTCAATCCGCCTCACGACTATTTAGCCTCCGAACAAGATTTTCTGGACGCTGCTGATCGCGCAGAACAAGCCCTCGGTTTGGATGGTCAGCCACGCGCGATTGTGATGCATGAAAAGGAAGGCAGACGCCACTGCCACTGTGTGTGGAGCCGCATTGATGCGGATGAAATGAAGGCGATCAATCTACCGCATTTCAAAATCAAGCTGCGGGATTTGTCGCGCGATCTGTTCTTGGATCACGATTGGCAATTGCCAAATGGCTTGGCGAGCTATGGGAATAAGTCCCCCCTCAATTTCACGCTAGAAGAATGGCAGATCGCCAAACGGCAAGGGCTTGATCCGCGCGAAATCAAACAAGCTTTTCAGCAAGCGTGGAAAGCCTCTGACAGCCAATCCAGTTTTAAGGCTGCGTTGCAAGAACGCGGCTATTTCCTTTGTCGTGGTGATCGTCGTGGATTTGTGGCGTTGGATATTGATGGCAAGGTTTACGCCATCCCCAAATGGACAGGCTTAAAGGCCAAAGACGTTCGTGAGAAACTTGGTTCACCCGACAATCTTGAATCGGTTGATGCAACCAAGGCGTCGATAAAATCCAAGGTGACTGATCAAATGCGCGGGTTTATCCAAAAAGCAAAAGATCGACACGCCCACGAAACGGCACCGTTCAACAAAGCCAAATCCGAAATGGTGTCGCAACATCGACAAGAACGGCGCAAGCTATCAGTGGGGCAAAAGACACGTTGGCAACGAGAGGCACAGGAACGCAACAAACGGCTTAATGGCGGGTTACGTGGCTTGTGGGATCGTCTGTCAGGTAAACGATCTGAAACAAGGAAGCTCAATCAACGAGAAGCGTTTCAGGCTTGGAAGCGCGATAAGCAACAGCGAGAGTTCATGGTCAAAGAACAAATGAAAGAGCGCCAAAAGCTGCAAAGGCAAATTGAGCAAGTTAGATCAAAACATCGTTCGGAACGACGGATGATGGTACGTGACATTATGAGGGTTTTGAAAATCAAATTGCAGGTCAAAAACAACCAGAGCAAGTCTCAGAAACCAAGGCCAAACACCGCTGTCAGACAAAAACGAGATCGCGGGCCGAGCTTATCTCCGTGAACAAATAAGCTGTTGAAAACTTGTAACAAGGATAACCTTGGTTAAGCGCCCTTTGCTACACTATCAACATGGCGCATGAAGCATGGTACAAACATTATAAAGATGATCCCGAAGAAAAAATTGGACGCTACCTCGAAGGTGTTTTCGATGAAAAGGTGCTTGTGGTCTTACCTCGCATTCATTGGGCGTATGTTGATTGGATCGCAGTTAACTTAAAGGTCGATGTCCCTACCTTTTTTAAACAATGCGAAACACACCCATTGACTGAGGAAGAACGTCACGAAGTTTATCAGAACACGCTCTACAAAAATTACCTTCAGTGCGAAAAGGCAGGTTTAAAACGGCCTCCCTTTTTAGGTGCAGCAACTAAGGAAGAGATAGAGGCATTTGAAGAACGCTTCTCCGTCAAGGTCGATGAAACTGAACTTTTTAGGAATGTTTGATTTCTTTAGCTAAAACACTGAAACTCTGAACTGATTTACCTATGTTGGAGATATGTAATTTCAATACAGGATTTTTTGAATGTCAGATGACGATAAGAAGAACCCGCGCGACAACGTATCTCCAAAGCTTAAGCCCAAAGACGCTAAAAACGAAAACGTTGCCCCTGCAGGTCATATGGGAATCGAGAACAATCCTTCCAGTTTGGATTTAGGCTCGGGTGTTCGAGTTGTGAATGTTTCCTACCAGATGGTTGTGCAGGAAAACGAAGCATCCCCTGAACAAACAGAACTGCAAGCAGAGGTCCAAGATACGCGCCCGATTGCCATTGCCACGGGCGACAAAGACATTGATGCCCAATCTGAGGCGGAAGGTTTTCAGCTAAAGACGCAGGACGAAATCAACGAACTGTCTGGCGTTGAACAGAACGGTGAACCATTAGAACCTGAACAATCCGCAAATTCATTTGATGAGATGATGCAGGATGACGGTTCAACGCAGTTTCAGCGAACCAATGACCGTGATGTAAACCAGCACTTTGAAGATCGTGGCGAAACGCCAGTTCCGCAATCGTTGGGGCTTGATGCGCCTGATGCGGAAGGTCCATATAATCGCCCGCGCGGTACGCCGGAGGACTTGAAAGCTTCGTTTAACGAAGCGGCAGCTTACTCAAACGAAGCTCTCAAATCACAACAACAAGAACGAGATTAAAGAAGTTCGATTTTCTTACCCACATATGGATCGTATGGTTTTTCATCAGCCGCACCAACGCTGTCGATAATTTCATTCATCCAAACAATAATGCTGTCGGCGTGTTGACGATCAACCACATACTTCGTCATCGCGCCCCAGCGGCCATAGCGGGCCTTTAATACAACCCCACCCATGTTGCGTGCGGCTGGATTACGATGGACACTAATTTCATCATTCGAAAGCCCGGGCGTAAATCCACCAAACAAACGACGATCATAAACCTCGGTGCCAATGGTGATCGTTTTTCGAGAAACGCGAACAGTAATTTCTGGGCGCGTGATGTAAAAGCTCAAGATTGCTAAAGTCACAAACAAACCAAACCCGATCATGGCACCATTGCCCAGCGAGACCATGAACCCCAGTGCTTCACGTCCACGCTCCCAATTGTCGGGGTTAAACATCATGCCGCCTTGGATTGCGCCAAAGATGCCTGCTGGGATCGCAAATGCACCAAAAGCAGCAGGCAGTGCCCAACTCCAAAGATAGATCGCGCCTTTGACGTACATAACGATGTCGCCGCTGCTTTCCGAAACATGAACACGCGTGCCAACAGGTGTTTGTCGTGGTTGGACGCCTAGGATGTTGAATTGCTTTTCTTCAATTTCTGGACTCTTAGATGTTTCGACTTTTGGCGCAGGTTTCTTACTGACAGCCTGTTCAGCGGATGCAGCTTTGGCAGGTTGAGGCTTCTCTGGTGTTGGCTTTGATGCTTGCTGTTCTTTGACATTCATTCGGGGGGCGTAGCCCTGCCAAAACCACCTCATTAAGGGTAACTTGATTGACGCAAACATTACGCCTGCAACCGTTAGCGCGATAGATGCACCTGTGTAAAAAACAACGCGGTACATAAAATGCTCGATGAGAACGATCAGAACAACATGCCCCAAGTAAGCACCAAGGGTGAGACGTGGGTTACGCTCATAGTTGACCTTAGAAACCTTGAAGAAGTTACGAATAAGTTTGAGTAAATCATGCATCGGATTCACCTCGCATTTCTTCGAAATACACATCCGTGTATGGTAATCGCTGTATGAATATTCCGCTCACCCCGGGATAAATGATGAGCTGATTTCCTGATTGACGAGAAAAGAAAGCCGCAATCTCATCAGGTGCAAGAAGTGGTGCCGCATCAATCGATTGGGATGCGCCTGAAAAGCCTGACGCAATCTGACTTCTGCTGACCTCGCTTTGCGATACTTTGAGCATGGCGGATTGCCCCAGTCGATCTGAGACATATTGCAGTGTTCCAAGGTCATTGAGACCAAAGGTTTGGAACACACCTGAGTTGCCAAGGAACGTTTCCCATCGCTCACCGTAAATAGATTTGAGCTGCGATAAATCTTGAAAAAACGACCAGATGCGCACCCCAAACCCTGCGATTAATCCAGCAGCGGTTTCGAGCGATTTCATATGCCCAAGCACGTGCATTTCATCGAGGATCATCAATGCTGGGACTTCGGGTTTGGCTTCATCGGCCTCAATCGCATTGAGCAAGCGGTTGATGAACAACCGGAACATCCGAAAATGGCGATGCATCCGCCCAGCGGGTAAGCAAAGGTAAACGCTTTGGTTGCCATGTTTCCATGCACTCAAATCAGGTGATCTGCTTTTATCAGCTAAAACGCGCGACATGGGCGGTGAAGAGATGAAACCAATTTGCTGTCGAATGGTAGACATGACACTGCCAAATTCACGGTCACCCATCGATTGCAATGTCATAGCTGCTTCAAATGGAATGCCATGGATGAAATTGGGATCGAACCCCATGATCGTACTAAGGTGCTCAAAGGTCAGGTCTGCTGCGTTGAGGTCAAGTTCGTCGGGAAATGGCTTGTTCGGTTTTCGCGGCAAAAACAAAAGGCGTTTCACTTCGTTGAGCGATTTGTCTTTGATATCAGCATGCCCAACCACCCACGCGATGTAACCGCGTAAGACCAACCGCGCGGCATCGTAAAAATAGGCGTTGTCACCACCGCCTTCTTGCACAACCAACGCGTCGGCAATCGCATCACATTCGTCAATGAAATCGTCACTAAATGGATTAAGGTCGGTCAATGGATTGAAGCCAGCAAGATATTCCTCATCGACACCAGAGACTTTGAACGGGTCGATGACAAACACATCATGACCGAGACCACCTGCTTCGATCCCACGCCCCAGTCCCCGTCGCTCTGCGGTAAGTCGAGCGTTTTCCCCTTTGGGATCGATGACCACCACAGAGCCGGGATAGGCTAGCAAGTTGGGAACAATGGCGGACGTACCTTTGCCCGATCTTGATCCTGCGATGGTGAGCAAATGGCGATCATCGGACAGTCCAACCACCTGTTCATTAGCTAGCCCTAGTAAGACTTTGTCTTCCTTGTATTGCCATTTTGCATCTTGGCTCAGGGCGATTGGATCAAGCCAGAGTGCACGTGGTGCTTGGTCTTCTTCAGAATGCGAATTTGGGATGCCTCGTGGGAGGTCTTTGAATTCAATTGTCATTTAAAATCCATTGAAGAAAGGGGCGAATAATATAACTAAAGCTTCACGCAGACTGACAGCACAACGATGAAACTCAAGTAACAATTACTCTAATCAATGGACAGATTTCGCGCTTTCTGTTGAGGGAGAGATAGACCGGTTCTTGTTCACGGCTGGTTCGATCTCAGTATCATTCGCGTCAGGTTCGTCACTCAACCTTTCCAGATCATCTAGTGCGGTTTTCATGGTCTTTGACAGGCGTGGCCGCCCCACATGCACACCACGTGCTTTTGCTGCCGCCATTCCGGCCTTGGTACGCTCTGAGATAAGGCTGCGCTCATACTCTGCAAAGACTGCCAATTGGCCATAGATCATTCGCCCAACGGCTGTGCGCGTATCAAGCCCTTGTGTAATTGCGTGAAAGTTCACACCGCGTTCACGCAGTTCGTTGAGAATTTGTAAAAGATGGATAGTAGATCGGCCTAGGCGATCCAGTTTCCAAACGGTAAGGGTATCGCCCGATTGAAGTTCCTTCATCATGTCATCTAAGGCAGGTCGGTCGAACTTGCCACCTGACACGCCATGGTCGGAAAAGATCAGATCACAGCCCTCAGCATTCAGAGCGTCGATTTGCAGCGCTTCTGTCTGATCTTTATCTGAAACGCGGATATATCCTATTTTGCGGCCTGATTGGTGGTGTGTATTCATGGCCTGATTGTGAGCGGATTTCGTTACAAAACAATCGTCAATCATAGTGATTTTCCTCTTTCAAAAAGGGATCCCTTTGAAAGCGACGGTGAGATTGGTTTTCATCGGAGGGACTCCGCCAAAAAACCTGTGGAAAACAGGGAGGCAGGACTCCAATTGGGGTGATGTGGTAGCTCTATCAAAAGGCATCCCTTTTCAGCGGCTGAAAACCGATTCAGGAACTGAAAATGCTAGCAGCCGGAATATTCATATTAGTCTTTTGTTTGATGTTCGCTTTTGCAGCTCAAAAGGCTGCCGATAGTGTCAATCACAGCGGTCTAGGCATTCTCATTTATATCCTAGCAATCCCCGCAGTGTTAGGGCTGTTTTTATGGGGGGCTGGACTGACATTTATTGGGACCGATCCCAGAAGTGATAGCTGGGCTTCACAGTCCGCCAGAGGCAAAGCGAACACCATCAAATATGACCGCGTAATTGCTTCAAGCGACGTTCGTTTTTATACCAAAGCGGAAGGTAGCAACCCCCAGTGGCATAAAGAGAATTTTTTGCCAGAACCTTCGAATGGAATTTGTGCTGATCAACAAGGAATAGGACGCGATGGAAAACGGGCGTATATTTTATTCTATGATTCACCCTATGAAAAAAAAGGCTTTGTTGAGGTCAGTACGTTAAGAAAGCTAAAGTCAGATGAGGCATGTAATCGGCAAACTGGACGGGTCTATTTGAAAGCTAAACCTAAACTAAACGCCGCAACACACTATGTCGGATCACTCACTGAGCTTTCCCGCTCTCGTCCAAATGGGCGCAATATCAAGCCAAAAATTATTGAACTTCCAAAAGGCGCTTGCGTTCAGGTGCTAGAAACCGCAGGCGCACGTCACCTTAAAGTCCAAGCTCTTCACAACGGAAAAATCCAAACCGGTTACGTCCTAAAAAACAATTCGGCGCTCGTTGCAATTGAGGCAGACGACAATCGCTGTATTTAAGAAATTCGGTAGATCAGCGTTTTTCCTGCGATTTCTGTTTCCGTGTAATCATGTTCCAGATCACGCCCAATGGCGTCATAGTCGATGTAGTTGGCAAGGTGGTCTGGAATGTCGCCCCAAAGCCCCTCTGCAACAAATTGTTCTGCTAGGTTAGCCATCCCATCGATTTCGTAAATATCGACTTCAAAATCATCTGCTGAAACATTGTCAGGATCAAAATTGTAACCACCTTCGCCGACCGCAATAATGAAGATACGTTTTTGATGATCGCCCCAATCATCGCAAGCTGCGAAATATCGTTTGATGTTGGATAGGTCTAGATTCCAAGCTTTCTCCAAAGAGCAATCGATATCGTCTCCGTCGATAAACTGAATTTCGTATTCTTCGACACGATCTCCGTATCGATTTAAATGCCTGTTTGAAATCGTTTGAAATTCTTCAAATGTTTCAAAGTAAAATCCGATGGCGTCTATGTCGTATGGTTGTGCGAATAGTTGCGGCATTGTCTTGTCTCCTCTTTTGTTTTGACGGGTTGCGCATGCAACCGTCTGGCTTCCGCCGAGGAGCGGGGGTGCAAGGATCAAAGGTGCCACAGGCAGGACCAGAGCCACGCACAGGTGCAGCACAGCGAACCGAGCATGGCGAGGACCCACCCTTTGAACCGCGCGGGGGCAGCAGCCCTAGCAAATCTGAGGGGGTATTGGGGGAACAGGTGTGTTCACCTGATTGCGGATCAAACGTGCAAATCGATTTGTCGGGTTCAGCTTTGACAAGCTGGCGGTATTCAATCGGCGAACGGTTGATCTGGGCTCCAAGGGGCAGGAACGCCACTTGGTCGATGGGTGCAGGGAGAGTGAAATCTCACCTGCGAGGGATCAAACACCGATATGTTTGGTATGGTTGAGATGGGTTCAATACCGATCTCAGTCATTGGCTTTGGGGGATACAACGGGGGAGCGCAGCAATCCCCTTGTCAAGTCGTGTGGTACTACCACACACAACTTGCAGCATCCCTTATGCTGTAAGGTGACCCGAAGGGGACGCAGGGCAACGGGTCATTTGACCCACATCTCGCCACAATTCCTAATGGATCAGTTATTGCAAAGCGGGTCCCGCTGATGGTGTCACAAGGTATCACCAGCGTATGATTTGGATCGAACACATCTTGGGTCAATTTGGACCGTCTGCAAGCTGGACCGGATCATTGAGCTCTTGTTTTTCGATCACATTTAGGGCGCTATATGATTAATTGATTATGTTTGTCTAAACTACCATTAAACATTGTCGACGCGAGCAGGGAGCAGAAGGTGAAAAAGAAAATCGCCATTGGTGTCTACTTCGCCCAAGACTATATTATTCATACTGCGTACGACGTTTTTTCGAATAAGTTTGAAAGAGTTTATCGAGATATTGAATCACCTCAAGACGGCCAACAAAACATACGCTTAGCTGCTGAGGCCATCCACAGGCTCTATTCCAAGTACGATATTGTTGGAATTGGTCTCGCTGTGCCGACGACAATCCCTGTCCTGGATAGAACTGACAAAGAGAATTATGGGAGGATCGGGTTTCCGATTGGACCACGACAATGGCATGAAATTAACGTCGTCAAAAGCATTAAACACGAGCTCGCAACATTTGGGACAGTAATTTCAGAGAGTGCTCACGTCGCAATTATTAGTCAAGTTGGTGCGACAGCATTTGGAGACTATCGTATTAGATTTCCCGAGGTTTACAGTAATGGGTTTAATCATAAGATAGCTCGCACTATCGGCAATGTATTATATGTTGTTGCTGATTATGGTATTGGCGGAGCCCTAATTCACCGCGGTAAACTCTTTCATGGTAGTTCTGTTCCAAACATCGGGCATTCGATAGTTCACTTACATGAAGATGAAATTCCAAAGAGGTGCAGTTTGCATCCCAAACGTCCTTGTCTAAATGCCGTCGCTTCGTTGGATGCTATTGAAAAGCGATGGGGCATGACACCTTCCGAATTTGTAAGGTGCAAGGATGAGAAAAAGGTGAGTCTTGTAGCGAGTTATATAGCGCAAATATTGGGTAATTTGCTTTATTTCTGCTCTCCGGATAATGTGGTTATCGCTGGAAGGGTTTCAACGAATCCTATGTTTTTGCCTCTGTTACATGCAAATTTGCTGAATCAGCTGAATATCAAAGCTGGAGACCCTCAGATTGAAAACAACGCTCTCGTTTCTCGGGAAAATTTCATTTTGAGGCCAGTAGATATTAATGTGGGGGTGAAGGGCGCATGCCTTTTAGCTGAAGCGTGGTTTCGGCAAGAGATCAACAAAGTGGAAAGTTGAATGGCTAAGTTAAAAGAACCAAGCAATGACTTTTCTTACAAGCCAAGTCGCCAATCGTTGCCGCAATTCTCAAAAGTTGACAAAAACAATCGGGATAGTCTATTCTCACCGGTTGTAATGCCAAAACACGATTTTTATGAACCATTTAGAGAACAAACAACAGACTTGGTGAATGTCATTGAGGATTTTTTCGAGTCAGCCTCGTTGCCCCCTGAACAACGTGTATTGTGTCTATCGGAGGCTTTTCTTAAGCTCCACCAGCGACTAGAACATGGCGTTGAGTTTCTTTCTCAAGAGGAGCTAAATGCCCCGCCGTCGGTTAGCTGGCGAGATAGAGATAAAAGCAAGAAGCAGACTCCTGTTGAGCATTTGGAAGATCAATATGCCTCTCGAATGCATAAGGGGCTGGAATTTAGAAATATAAGAATTTCTGATTTCCCGCTTTATCAGGCTCTTCAAAATTGGAAGGGGCGATCAGAAAATGAGCTACCTTCATGGCTTGTGGATTCTAAGAAAAATGATGTGGTTTCCATGAGCCCATTGGAGGCTTACGAATACATAAAGAGACATAGAAGTTCCAGCAAGGTGGCAACTGCAAAAATTAAATGTGATTAAAATCAGAAGAAGAATCACAAAGTCATTGACAGATTGCGTTTTTATTGGCAGGCTTATTGTTAAGCGGACCAAAAAGAGTTCGCTGCAATAACTATCAAACTAGCAGTAGTTCAAAATTTCAAAACAGAACATCAGTGCATCTAAATACGTTGGGAAATGATTTCCGCGAGCAATTTTTGCACCCTAACTGAACGGAAAAAAACATGACTATTTCATTCAAGCAGAACACTTTCATTGAAACTTTTCGGACAGATTTTCCTTTGGAAAAGCCGAAAATTTATATGCCATGAAATAGCGGCTTAATGCCGTCAAATTAAGGATTCGATCATGATCGAGTATGCCCCTAAGTTGTCACTTGACAACATTCGCTTACATTTAGGAAACTTTAACGACTGCAATCATTCATATACATCTCAATACGCTCGATTGTACGCTCGAGTTTTTGAGAAAAACTTTTTGTTATTAAATGCTTGGGATGGGTCTCATTTACTTAATCCAAAGGCAAGCGTTGCTTTAGCTGTTAAAGATGGTGTCGTGCATGCGGCTTTGAGTTGCACACCAAAACTCGGTGATGATGGTGTTATCTGTTCGATTAACGGCGTTGTCTCAGATGGTGGCCTATCGAAAATTGCAGCCCCTCTGATTGCGTCGGTTCTGAAATTTGAGCAATCCAAAACAGAAATGTCTGTGGCTGCGATGGCTTATGTTCGAGAGCTGGACGGAGTACCCAACCCTGCATCGGCGAAGGCATTCTTAAAAAATGGATTTCTGCACGCGCTGGTAAAAAAAGTAGATGTACGGCCGGAACATATTCATCTTACCAAGGGGCGCGGGAAGACAATTACGGTTCATGAGCTCCGTGCCCAAGATCACGATATCCGAGAACACGGGGAATGGATTTTGCGAAACTGGGTTATGCTATGATGACGCCTGAGGTACTCGGAAATGTCTTAGGCTTCAGTGCCGGTTTCATTTTACTTGCTTCCGGATTTCCTGCGATGTGGGAGCAAATTGTTCGACCAAATCGAGGTACTGTTGGCGAACGGCGAAGTCGACTTCTAATGGCGGTTGGAAATCTAGTTTGGGTTGTTGCTGGGGTAATTACGTCAATTTGGCCTGTGATCGTTATGTGCGGCATTAATTCTATTATTCAGGCTTTAATTTGGCAGCGTATGAGACGGCATTTGCCATGAAGAAATACTTCAAGGTTGTAGAATATATTGTGCCAAATTTTACCTGTCTACTCAACCAAATCAGTGACCGATGCAATTAAGCGGCCCAAAATGTTTGGGCCGCTTTTCTAAGTAATGAAAATAACTGTAATTCGTAATTGATTACATCACAGATGCTTGAAGCCTTTTTTCGCGCTGCAAGACTGCTGGACTGAGCGCTTAGCCTGATCTAAGCCTTGGACACATGCACTAGTGGCTCTCGCGAGAACGTGTGGTTTTCTAGTCCTTTGCGAGACTAACACAAGTTATATTCGAGAGTATCTGAAAACACCCTTCACATTTTGGTGCAAATATCTTCCCACGGAATCTGCAGTACGCAAACCATCGAAGATGTGTTCTGGAACGTCAAAGTATTGGTAGAGCGAACCATCATTAAACTGGATTTGCAGCGTGGACGTATCACCGTCGTAACCGACTGCACTTACATTGCTTGAATTTACTGAAATCATTTCCATAGAATTACTCCTTAACTATTTTGTCAATTTTTGGATTTTGGGACCGCCAAACTTCGAGAAGTTCGCTGTAATTTGGGTTTTCTTCCATCGGGATTCCCCAACCGCCTGGATGTTGTGTTTCTTCAAGCGAAACCTCATCAAACACGATTGGGTCTTGGCTGTCTGGTCGTTTATCTATCGGAGGGGCTTCGATGGTGGTTCGCATTGGCAACTTTACACTTTCACCTAAAATTATGGCTTCGCCAGTTCTCAAAATAGGCAACATTCCCGTCAACCCGTCCAAATTATCAGACATAGCAGAGGATACTTGTGACCGATCTGTCGCGTTCGCCAAACGCAGAGCAAAAAATGTTCCGCACTGTGAAAGAACTGTCGGATCAATCTCGGACGGGCGTTGGCTAACGATCATCGCACCAATGCCGTACTTTCGACCTTCCTTAACAATCCTCTGAACAACTTGTGATGCGGTTGATTGAATCTGTTGATTCAAATAGATGTGGGCTTCTTCCATAACAATTAAAAGAGGGCGTTCTCGTCCGCCTTGAGACAAATCTCGCGCCCAAAAAACTGCATCGTACAATAGGCGCAGTAATACTCCGATGGTTGTTCGCAAAGTTTCTGACGGAACGCCTGATAAATCCAAAATTGAAATTGGGTTGGAGCTGCCCATCCAACTCTTTAAGAGTTGGTCCAGATCTTCGTCGGTTTTTCCGTCACTATTGGGTAAAAACTGATCTGGATTGAAAATATAGTCATACTTAGGAATTCTCAATTTCGTCCCAAGCAGTTGCACCTGTTTTCCTATGTTTATCTGGCCGTTGCTCGGGATGTATTGAATCTTTTCTTCATCTTTTTCCCTGACAATATGCTTGAATTTTGGCGGCAATCCTTTGGATGCATTACCGATCATTTCATTCCCATCAGGATCAGTATCGTATGCCAATTTGTCGAAAGGTTCTCCCTCTCGGCCTGGATAAAAGGTAGCAAATGTTTCGACAAAAAGCTCGTACCACAGATCATGAATGGAAAAGGGTACTGGAGAATCAGCACTTAATGTGTCTTCAGATACGCCCTTCCTTGGGTGGTTTTTTAAAGAATCTAATTTGTACTTATGAACTCTCTCCATAACTGCATTGCGTTCTTTTTCACTATTGAACTCACCAAAGGCTACTCTTTCTAGCTCTTCAAAACTTAAGGCCCAGTAGGGTACCAACAATTTTTGAATGTTATTTGGACTGTTTTGCGGTGGTGCGATCCTAAAAATATTCGATTTGTCCCCGAGGGCCTTTCCGTACTCACCATGCAGGTCAAGCATGATAATTCTTGCAGAAGGATAATTCTCTCGATTAGACAGAGCATTCATTAGGCTGGCTACAGTCGTAGATTTACCTGATCCTGTAGTTCCCATGACCGCTGAATGACGAGTAATCAGTTTGTTCACATCGACAAGCGCTGGAATGGACTCTGCATTTGAAATGTGACCAAGCTTTACGAAATATGGTTTGTCGGGTTGGCCATAGATATCCTTGAGTTCTTTTTCGGAAACGAGGTGAACAGGATCTCCGATGGTGGGGTACTGTGATAATCCCCTTTGAAAAACCCCGTTGCGTGGTCCTTCTCCGATTAATTGCACGGTCATCCAACGGCTGCTTGTTTCGAAGTCATCGGCTCGCGAAGCTGGTGCAGCGCTGGCGCCAACTTTGCTTATTATTCCGAATAAGTTATCAAAACCGATAGGGATGCGAACGAAGCTGCCAACCTGACCTGCTCTATACCCTTGTCCATCAATGTATACAAAACCTGTTAGTGATTTGGACGACATGGCTATGCTGACAGTTGTGCCACTTACATCTTGAACTTCTCCCAAGTAACTTTCGTCAGTTTGCATTGATTTCTCCGAGATCGGTACCGATCAGGTTTTTTAAGAAACGCGTCAGCTCTGAAAAGTTCCCTAGCTTTACTTCTTGCCTTGTTGCGCCAGCTTCACCTTCTAGTTTGATATTGTGAACAAACTCGCGAAGGTCTCTATCAACGGTATCGGTATTTTGAAGCACTTTCCAATCACACAGGTTTGTCCCAATAATGGCTTTGTCATATGTCCAAACATTCAAATTGTGTTGCCTCTTGGCTAGGCTATAGGCATTGGGGTAACGCTCTCCGGAACCGACTTCTTTCTCTGAGAAATTGTAGCTGCCGAATTGTAGAGCAAGAACCATGCCCGTTGGATTGGCCTTCAAGGCATTCAAAATAGCATCATTCAAGTGCCCATCGTTAAACGAGTATCCCGATAAAATAAGGAACGATGATTTCCTACGGATGAACTTGTTTAGCTGATCGATCAGAGCAAGATAGGGCATTTTCCTGCTCTCTTCATATTTTAAGTGCGATGGATAGATTAGGTGAGAATTAGATTCATGCACCGAAGAGGACCTGAATACTCTTTTGCGTCCTTCAACTGTTTCTTGATGCCAATTTATGGAACCGTGTATTTTCCAAAGACGTGTCCAATGATTGGGGATCATGTCATCTTCAACGGCGCGGAGGTCAAAAAAGGACTTCTTTGCTCCTACAAAGCCATCGAAATAGGGCACCTCGTAGTCCTCCAATGCCTGTTCCATCAAGAGATCATAATTAGTTGTAAAAATTTCGATCGCGACCTTGCGATCAATCGATCTGATCCAGCTGCACATTTGGTGGTAAGGTGTCTCATTCGAAGGCAGTGCGACATTGAGCACCGAAACAATTTCGCTACAGATGCTTTGCTCCAACGCAATCAATTCGGCCTCGGAAAACCCGCGTACATCACCCCCTTTGGCAACAGAGCGCAAACCTCTTAAAAAACTAAGTATGTCCTCAACATTCTCAACGTTCTTTTCAGCTTTTTCCAATTCATCAAGAAGCAAAGAGTATTTTTCGTTGCTGTCTAAGCTAGCAGTAATCCTTTTTGTAAGAGCCGCAACATCAGGAATAAGTGGCCAGTCCTCTTCGGGCATATCTACGGCCAATGGGCAACCTGCGGATACAAAGAAGCCTATAGCCTCTCCGTCCTGAGAGAGTGATTGCCTTAAATATTTTAGGTGCCTGTATGGATCGTGAAAACTAGTCAAAAAAAATCTCCTGCCTTAATCATTATCGCCCGCTTCCAATAGCGGGAGCTCTAATCCCTCAATCTCTTGTATTGCTTGCCCCGCGATGCCTTGTAGGTCGCCATACATGCCAACGGTGCTCTCAATGACGCTTTGGATTTGCGTTTCGCGCTTTGCCCACAAACGCGTCATGGCTTTTCGCTCACGGTCTAAATCTGCTTGCATGTCGGTAAATTTTTCTACGATTGCTTCGACACGATGCCTGAAACGTGGACCCGTCAAATAGTCATAAACCAGTTCCATCTTAGTTTCTTGTCCTTCGCTGGCCTGTTTGCTTAAAGCAACTTCAATCAGCGTTTGGCGCAGCGCCATAGCGAGTCCAATGCCAAAACGGGGAGCAGAGACCCAAACACCATCAACATTACCAAACGTCTCAATGTCCTTTGGTAATGCACGCGAAACTAAGATCGAAATTTCTGCCTTCGCGTTCCGCTGATCATTTCGCAGCTTAGAGAGCCATCCATCGCTCCAGTTTTTTGTTCTCTTAGACTCCCACAAAATTGCACCCGAACGAAGACCATTTGGTGCTATGACGTGTTGAAGGACATCACCTCCGAATTCACCTTTTGGGACCGGTTCAACTGAGTCATGTGGAAATTTCGAAGCAAGCTCTAGCTCTAGCTCTAGCTCCATCACCTCGCCCTGCAACTGTTGTGAACCTTGCTCCGATTTACGCCTCAGCTCTTCAATCTGTCGCTGCATCGAAAGAATTTGTTCTTCCTTCTCGGACACTTTGAGTTTTAGCTCACCTTCAATCTCAGTTTTGGTTTTCTCACGTACCTCTGCAATCGATTGTTGAACGCGCTTTTCCACAGTCAGTTCAAGTTCACGTTTCTGCTCGTCAAGAAGTCGTTCTTTTTTGATAAGATCAGCTTGGGCTTTTTGCGCTTCACCGAGCTTTACATTGCTTTTTTTTAAAATTTCTTCGAGTTCTTTAACAGCATTTGATTTAGCTTCTAATTCGGCAGCAGAAATTGCCTGAGCCTTCTTTTTTTCATCGGCCGCGATTTTTTCTCTCTCAGCTTTCAGCTGATCTTCAAGTTTCTGATCTAGCTCTTTTTCTTTATCTTTTACGGCTTCTTCTCGGGTTTGCATTTTTAATTTTTGTTCGCGCAGCTTGCCTTCGTATTCGTCCCGAGTTGCTTCCAGAAGCGGGCCAGCGAGTGAATCTGTAAGTTTAATTTCAGTGCCGCAATTTGGACATTCCAGTATTGGTTCTTGCATGTGCGACTCCTTAAAAATTTAGCTAATACAATCACTTCACTCCAACACTTGGCAAGATACTTGGGAAGATCAGTGCAATCAATGACAGAGGTTACGTTCTCCACAGCTTATTCTTGCTTGTATGATTTACCCTCCTTGCGTCACGCGATAGAAGAACAATCGTACAACATTTGAAAATGTTTAGCAGATTGGTCGCACCCTTGAATATCAACAAAGCTCTGCTCCAAGATAGATCCCTTTCAAAACAATGGATTGCCCTCCATGAACGCGCCCATGTCGAGCTAGGCCATTTCTCTATTCTAAAAGGCATTCCGACTTTCAATCTAGTTTCAAAGTTAGGCAAGTCTCAGGTTCAAGAGCCTAACCTACCGAGCGAACTATGGAACAAAGTGGAGCGGTGCTTGGAGCTACAGGCCGATCATGAGGCGATGGAAGAAATGCTTGGCGCTATGGATGTCGTGGATTGGGACGAGTTGCGCGTCACCATTGCCAGTATCGCCTCTGTCATGGTGTTGATTGAGAAGATCGACGCAGAGAACCGAAACCCAAGCGAAACCCATCCAAAGGCAGCGACCCGAATATTTCAGTTGCTTGGGCATGTGAATGATATGTGGTCGGTTGGTGTCTCATTGAACGCTGGTGATCTGCCTGATGCAAAGCGTATTCAGGCGTTTGCAAAAGAAGTTATTTTACCCACCTATTTTGACGCAGTTGAGATGGCAAAATCTAGTGGTGCCGCAAGCTTCGTCGATGATCTCGGCGATCCTGAGATGTTTTTTGCAGATATCGCGCATGCAAAGCTTGGCCGCTGGGACCAGTTGCAAACGGTTGGCGCGAAGGAATGGGCGGAGCTGAAAGACGCCAATGAGCAGATATTGCCGTTGGTGTTTAAATTTCAGGCAGAGAATAAAGCGTCGATATAGTGCAGATTTGCAGCTTGGCCGATATCCTTGATATCAGGTGTGCAAGGTAAGTCATTTGCATCCTGTGAGACAACGAAAGCGAAGCGATGCATGTCCAAATCGCTTTCTTCGGAAAGCCGTTCAATTTCACCATTCAAATCAATTGGGAAATGAGGTTCGTCGCTTTGTAGCTGGAAGGTATGCGAGCCATTTGGGCCTAAAGGCATCACGTGCCATTCCCCTTTGTATCGTTCAAACCCGATAGCGTGCGCGTGGACGTCGGACCGAAGGAAAAAGCAAAACTCCTCCCCAAGTTTGAGTGCCGCATCTGGCGCATCACGATCTTTAGCCTTTTTGATGAGATTCAATTCGTCCTTGGAAAATTTTTTGATTTGTAGTTGTCCACGAATGCCGTGCGTTTCAATATAACTTTCCCATGCATCTGTATGCGATTTGGGAAATAATTTGGGATCAATGGCTCGCGCCGTATCTGCATGATGTTCTGCGATCCATGCATGGATCAGTTTGGCTTTGGGCCGCCCGATGGCTCCGCTTCGAAAATTCGATACATAATCGGTGCCAACCATCAGTTTGTGACCGAAGGATTCCTCCATAATGGCTTCCACGCTCATGTTGGTGGTGTCTGCAATGGTGCGAGCGACATGATAGAGGGCGGCACGGTCACCTTTGGTCGCGGTCTTCCAATTGTTATCCACATCAAAATCCTTGCCTCAAAACTACCCGATTTTACCCGCAACCTACGGCCAATACAGCGGTATTTTAGGATATCCAGACCTCGAAGCCAGATAATTATCGCTTTGGGTCTTGGGAATACTATCCTATACTGTTCCACTTATGTTCTCTCGTGGTGAGAGGCGAAAAAGGAGACTCAAAACCAGAGAAACGCCAAGAGGCAGAAAGAGACAGGCCATGACCAACATTCCCCCCGAGTTTAATTCCGAAACGGCCCCGCCAAGCCTGACGATTGATTGGGATGCCTATCTGCCATTTTTCGAAGATGAAGACATTTCTGAGGAGGACAAGCGCGAGTTGATCGAGGCACTTTGGTCGATAGTTGTCAACTTCGTTGATCTTGGTTTTGGCGTTCATCCTCTCCAGCAGGTTTGTGGAAAAGACATTTCTTTGGCTGAATTGCCAATGCGAGATGTGCTAAACTTGAACAATACAACATCAGAATTCAAACAGGCATCAGCCCCACATCACGAGGGGCCGAGTGAAAGGAGTCCGCATGCGTCAGAGTAGATACAAAAAACCAGATACAGACACTCCTAGGCAGGCTTTAATCTACTGTCGTGTGTCGTCACGGGCGCAGGAAGCGGATGGGCACGGCCTTCAAAGCCAAGAAACCCGCTGTCGTGAATTTGCGGCGTCGAATGGGCATGAAGTTGCTGCCGTATTTCCTGATACGATCACGGGTGGCGGTGATTTCATGAAAAGACCGGGAATGGTGGCACTGCTGTCATTCTTGGATGCTCAGCCAAATACGCAGTTTGTTGTGATCTTCGATGATCTCAAACGCTTTGCGCGAGACACACGGTTTCACCTTGATCTACGTGAGGCGTTTCGCGTGCGCGGCGCGACGATTGAATGTTTGAATTTCAAGTTTGATGAAACGCCCGAGGGTGAATTCATCGAAACAATCATGGCCGCTCAAGGTGCGCTAGAGCGCAAGCAAAACGGTCGGCAGGTGGCGCAAAAAATGAAAGCCCGAATGCAATTGGGCTACTGGGTCCATAACGCGCCTGTCGGTTTTCGCTATCAGACCGTTAAGGGGCATGGCAAATTGCTGAAACCAGATGAACCTCATGCCAGCACAGTGCGCGAGGCCATCGAAGGATTTGCAATTGGGCGTTTCCAAACGCAAGCCGAAGTGAAACGGTTTTTAGAATCCAAGCCAGATTATCCGCACAACAAGAACGGCAAGGTGCGGGACAAGCGGATCACGGATTTACTAACCAACCCTCTCTATGCGGGGTATGTGTGTAGTGAAGTCTATGAGCTGAACTGGCTGAAAGGACAGCATGGGCCTCTGATTTCAATGGCGACTTTTGAAAAGGTACACAAACGCCTGAATGACACGGGATATGCACCTGCACGTGCGGATATTGGTGAAGACTTTGCGCTGCGAGGCTTCGCAACCTGCGGCGATTGTGGAGCCAAGTTGCGCTCTTCTTGGTCAAAGGGGAAGACCAAGTATTATCCGTATTATCTGTGCCAGTCCAAGGGGTGCGAAAGCTACGGTAAGTCAATCTCGCGGGCTAAAATCGAAGGGTCGTTTGAAGAGGTCGTAAAGTCTCTGCAACCCAGCCCAACTTACATGGATTTAGCGAGAGAAATGTTCCAACGTGCTTGGGAGGCACGTCTAGAACAAGCCAAAGATGCGGCGCGTTCCGCCAAACGTAAGATCACGGAAACAGACACGCAAATCGAAGCGTTGCTTTCTCGGATCATGCTCACAAGCGATGATACAATCATAGGTGCTTACGAAAAAAGGATCGCAAAACTAGAAAGATCAAAGGTGCTTATGGCTGAAAACCTCACAAAAACACCGGCAAAATCGAAGACCTACGAAGCATTCCTAGAACTCGCCCTGACATTCCTCTCAAGCCCTTGGAAAATATGGGAAAGCGGAGATAAAAATTTGCGCAGAATCGTCCTGAGATTGGGATTTTCGGGCGGATTTTCGTATCATCGAATTAATGGACCTAGAACACCTGAAATAACGTTGCCTTTCAGGGCTTTAGGTATGATTTCTGGGGGTGTAAAAGTTAATGGTGCTGTGAGAGAGGATTGAACTCTCGACCTCACCCTTACCAAGGGTGTGCTCTGCCACTGAGCTACCACAGCTTACCGTTGCCGTGAGACGCATTGTCTCGTCAACCGTGGCGCGGTGATTAGACTCAAATTTCTAACTGCGCAAGGGGATCTAGAATGTTTTTTTCGGCTCATGTAATGAAAGTGCATGGAAAATAAGAAAACATCCAAAAATCGGCCCAAGCCCACTCAAACGCGCGAGGATCGGTTGAAAGCAGCTTTGAAGGCAAATATGGGGCGTCGCAAGGCGCAGGCCCGTGCACGGACCGAGACTGCGGGTGGAAAAGAGACAGGCGCTCAGGACAAGGATTAGGGCAGATGGATTCGATTATTGTTAAAGGAAACGGCCCTCTCAGCGGCCAAATTCCCATTGCAGGTGCTAAAAACGCTTGCCTGACCTTGATGCCTGCAACACTGCTTAGCGAAGAACCGCTGACATTGACCAATGCGCCGCGGCTGTCTGACATCAAAACCATGACCCAGCTTTTGCAGTCTTTGGGGGCAGAGGTGTCTTCGCTGCAGGATGGCAAAGTCATCGCGATGTCTAGCCATAACATCGACAATCATATTGCTGATTATGACATCGTGCGCAAAATGCGCGCTTCTAACCTTGTGCTTGGCCCGATGATTGCACGTCTGGGGCATGCAGTTGTGTCCCTGCCTGGAGGCTGCGCCATTGGGGCCCGTCCGATGGACCTGCACACGTATGGCCTTGAAAAACTGGGGGCCCAGATCGAATTGAAAGACGGGTATTTGCACGCCAAGGCCCCAAAAGGCCTGAAAGGTGCAGAAATGACATTGGCTTTTGCCTCTGTTGGCGCGACCGAAAACATTATGATGGCTGCGACCTTGGCCAAGGGCACTACGGTGATCAACAATGCCGCGCGAGAACCTGAAATACAGGATTTGGCCACATGCTTACGGTCTATGGGCGCTCAGATTGACGGCGACGGTACACCCTCGATTGTCATTCAAGGCGTTGACCGGCTGAGTGGGGCAACCCATCCGGTTGTGACCGATCGTATCGAATTGGGCACCTATATGCTGGCCCCTGCAATTGCAGGTGGCGAGGTCGAACTATTGGGCGGGCGCATCGACCTTGTGGGTGCGTTTTGTGAAAAGCTGGATGCCGCAGGCATTTCGGTTGAAGAAACCAAGGCAGGCTTAAAAGTGGCGCGCAAAAACGGTCGCATCAAAGCCGTAGATGTCGTGACAGAGCCTTTCCCTGGTTTCCCAACCGACCTGCAAGCGCAGATGATGGCCCTGATGTGCACAGCCGAGGGTACATCGGTGCTGGAAGAAAAAATCTTTGAGAACCGCTTTATGCACGCCCCGGAACTGACCCGCATGGGGGCTGAGATCGAGGTTTCAGGAGGTACCGCGACGGTTCACGGTGTGGAGCGCCTGAAGGGCGCGCCGGTGATGGCGACAGACCTGCGTGCCTCTGTGTCGTTGATCTTGGCGGGTCTTGCGGCCGAAGGTGAAACGATTGTGAACCGCGTGTACCACTTGGATCGCGGCTATGAGCGGCTTGAAGAAAAACTAGGCAATGTGGGAGCCTTGATCAAAAGGGTGGATGGCATATGACCCAAGATGCACGTTTTGAAGATGGCCAGGAGACCCCATTGAATCTGGGGGCCTTGGATGCGGAAGATCTGCAAGTGGTTTCGGCATTGTCCCAAGACGCAGTCTTTCCGGTCACAGAGATGAAGTGGCGCGCCAAAGACCGCCGCTTTGCAATATTGCTGAACAGGTTCCGCTGGGAGGATGCGCCAACTGCAAAACAATCCGGCCGCCCCGTCGAAAGAGTGCAGTCTGTTCTCTTGATCGAAAACGTGCTGCAGGTTGCCAGTCAGGGTGTGAGCCGCTCTGACAAAGATACCATTCTGTCCTTGCTATCTATGGCTTTCCAAGCGGGCACAGATGGGGCTGGAGACATCCTGATTACATTGGCGGGAGATGGGCAGTTAAAGCTTTCTGTAGAGGCGCTGGAGGTATCGCTCAAAGATGTGACGCGTCCCTATGTTGCCCCATCAAAACAAATGCCGGATCACGGCGATTGAGCAATCCGGTGATCAGACATGCAGTTGAAGCTGATGCGCGGGATATCAGTGAGGTTTTGATCCGTTCAATCACACATTTATGTTCGGCAGACCACAAGAACGCGACGGAAGCTGTCACAAATTGGACGGCACAAAAAACGCCCTATGATGTCGTCAGCTGGATGCATTCCGGCACGCTTTTACGGGTGAGCGAAAGCGAAGGCCGGATCGCTGCCATCGGGGGGTTCCTGGCCACTGGAAAGATCCTTTTGCTTTATGTGGATCCTATGTTTCAAGGGGCAGGGCATAGTAGCGCGCTATTGGCCTCAATGGAACGCGAAATCGCCTCAATGGGCATCCAGCAGGCCCAATTGGTCAGTTCACGCACCGCGCAGGCCTTTTATCAGCAAAAGGGTTGGCAGCCCGATGGGCCAGAAGTCGCATGTTATTCTACTGACGGTCAGCCCATGAAAAAACAGCTTATTCCTTGAGGCTCTGAGCGCACAGAGTTATGAGCAGCACAAAGGAGAGCCGCATGCCCCAGTTTCTAAATGCTTCAGACGCTGATTTTGAAACGAAATTCACAGCCCTTTTGGGTGCCAAACGGGAAGATAGTCCCGATGTTGATGCTGTTGTTGCCGACATAATTGCGCAAGTGCGGGCCAAGGGTGATCAGGCGGTTCTTGACTTAACTGCCAAGTTTGACCGGCTTGAATTGACGTCCGAAACCTTGCGGTTTTCGACAGTTGAAGTTGATTCATTTTGTGCGCAGGTGAGCGAGGCAGATCGCGCCGCGCTAGAACTGGCGGCCCAGCGCATACGCGCCTATCACGTAAAGCAAATGCCCGATGACTACAGCTGGACCGACGATACTGGCGCAATGCTTGGATGGCGTTGGACACCGGTTTCGGCGGCAGGGCTTTATGTGCCTGGTGGTCTGGCAAGCTATCCTTCGTCTGTTTTGATGAATGCTATCCCCGCCAAAGTTGCAGGTGTTGATCGTTTGGCAATTGTGGTGCCAACACCAGATGGTGTTGCCAATCCGCTGGTATTGTTGGCCGCGCGTTTGGCCGGCGTTGACGAGATTTATCGCATTGGGGGCGCGCAAGCGATTGCTGCTTTGGCCTATGGTACTGAAACCATTGCGCCTGTTGATAAAATTACCGGGCCAGGCAATGCGTTTGTTGCGGCGGCTAAGCGTCGGGTGTTTGGCAAGGTGGGCATTGATATGATCGCCGGGCCTTCTGAGATCTTGGTGATCGCTGACAAAGACAACAATCCAGACTGGATTGCTCTGGATTTGCTTAGCCAGGCCGAGCACGACGAAAGTGCCCAGTCAATTCTGATCACAGATGATGCTGGATTTGGCCAAAAGGTTGCGAAGGCTGTCGAGGCGCGTCTAAAAACCTTGGAGCGCCGAGATATTGCCGGACCAAGTTGGCGCGATTTTGGTGCTGTGATCACTGTGCCGGACCTTGATGTTGCGGTAGAATTGTCCAATCGAATTGCGCCAGAGCACTTGGAGCTGTGTGTCGCCGACGCAGAGGCGCTCAGTGAGAGAACCATTCATGCTGGCGCTATCTTTATCGGTCAATATACACCGGAAGCCATCGGCGACTATGTGGGGGGACCCAATCACGTTTTGCCGACGGCACGGTCGGCCCGATTCAGCTCGGGCCTTTCGGTGATGGATTTTGTCAAACGTACTACGCTGTCAAAGATGGTACCAAACAGTTTACGCGCCATTGGCCCAGCAGCCGCGCGACTTGCCAAGAGCGAAAGCCTAGAAGCGCATGGCTTATCGGTCCTTGCGCGACTGGATGCGCTGAACAAAGAATAGATATTTTTTGTCAAAGAAGACCGGGCCCTTCCCATCGCAACCGGATCCCCTCAAGGTTGCGAGGCTTCTTTGACACGGCCATCGGCGTCCCCGCCTGTACCGCGCGCTCAATATTGCGAGGAAGTCCTAACGAAGTGTTATCAATGCGCAAAAACTTTAGTAGTGCGCAGAATACCCTCCATCCACAGCGATGACTTGACCTGTCAGATACGATGCAGCTTCTGAGGCAAGCAATAGCACTGTCGGAGCCAGCTCAGCTGGCTCTCCCCAACGACCAAGCGCTGAATTTGAACGTAGGCGCTGGGCTAAATCTGGATCTTTTGCAGCGTCCTGGTTTGGCGTTGTTCTGAAAAAACCAGGCGCGACTGCGTTCACATTGATGCCCTTGGGTCCCAATTCAGCTGCCAAAGCACGAGTCAGGCCAATCAGACCGGATTTTGCCGTTGTATAAGCCGCGTCGCCGGGTTGGGCGATCAGGCCAGCAATTGACGAAATATTGACAATGCGCCCGTAACCTTTCTTTTCCATCAAAGCAGCGGCGGCTTGCGCCAATCGAAACGGGGCCACTAGATCGGCGTCCAAAAGCCGTGTGACATCTGCATGCGTGAACTCTTGCAAACTACGCCTATCTCTCAGGCCAACGTTATTGACTAAGATATCTAGACCACCCAGACCTGCAAATTGATCAAACTGAGACGCAGTCGCAGTGTGATCGGTCACGTTGAAAACCGCTGGATGCGCATTTCCATCGATGGCGTCAACGGCTTGTTGAACGCGATCCGAATTGCGCCCGTTAATCCATACCTCGGCCCCAGCCTGTGCCAGCAGTTTTGCAATTTCAAAGCCAAGCCCGCTGCTGCAGCCAGTTATCAGCGCTCGCTGGCCAGCCAATGAAAACACTCCGTAATCTGCCATAATACCCTCTTTTTCTTGCTGTGAGCGATCGTACTGAAATTGCCACAGGCATAGGTACTAATACTTATATCACTCTGTCGCATTGCTGTATTGCAGCATTTGGGTTACCCATTTGACAACAGGACAGGTAAGAGTTTCGAGATGAGCCGTATCAGCCGAATAGAAATAGACGATCGCAATTTACCGGCGCCGACGCCTGAAATCGAGCAAGAGCGACGTGTGGCGATGTTTGATCTGATCGAAAAAAACGTGTTTGCCTTGCCTGCGCGTGCTGATCAACCGGACCCCATTGGTCCCTTTCAGCTGGAATTGGCCATTCGTGACAAGCGCCTGGTGTTTGATCTGACCACGGAAGCCGAAGAAAAAGCGGCGGAGTTTCACTTGTCGCTGTCACCGTTTCGCCAGGTTGTTAAAGACTATTGGCAAATTTGCGAAAGCTATTTTGACGCGGTCAAAAATATGCCTCCGAGCCAAATTGAGACCATTGATATGGCGCGACGCGGTATTCACAACGAAGGTGCGCGCATTTTGACAGAGCGTTTGGAAGGCAAGGCAGAAGTCGACAACGACACTGCACGGCGTCTTTTTACGTTGATTTGTGTGCTGCATTTCGGGGCGTGAATATGGTCGCAGAATTTCCGCAGTCGGTTCTGTTCTGTTGTGATCACAACGCTGTGCGTTCTCCGATGGCCGAAGGCGTTATGAAAAAGCTATTTGGCACCGATAGCTATGTGCAATCTGCTGGGCTGCAAAACGATCTTGAAATAGACGGGTTTGCCATTTCTGTTTGCAAGGAAATTGACGTGGAATTGTCGCGTCATCGGTCACGCTCGTTTGAAGAAATGGAGCAATGGGGGGATCAGCTTTCAAGTTTTGATCTCATAGTTGCCCTGACGCCTGCAAGCCATGCCAAAGCATTGGAGCTGACGAAGTTTTTTCATACAGACGTTCAGTTTTGGCCGATCCTCGACCCAACAGGCCATGGTGAAAGCAGAGAAGCAAAGCTGGGAGCCTATCGTTTGGCCAGAGACGAAATTATCGCGCATTTGAAACACAATTGGGGTGACGCGCGTCAATAGCTGAGCAAGCTAACCAAATCTTCGCAACTTTGTTGCACGGTGTGTTTGACCGACACGTAAGAGGATTTGTATTGATGCGGCGCACCGCGTTTACGGCCCAGAAAGGGGCGGATCTGCAATTGTTGCAGCGCTTGCTGAATAAGGGCCAATTTCAACAACTATATCAGCGGGCATCTCGCGTTCAAAAGCGCTGCCCGAAAAACGCGATCATTTACGGCTTTCTGGGTGCAGCTTGTGCCGGATTGGGGCGCATAGGTCAGGCCATTAAACTGTATAAACGCGGGATCGCACTGGATGCGAAGAATTCAATGTTGCACCGTGATCTGGGCAATCTCTATTTTATGATGGGTCAGAATTCTGCAGCAGTGTTGTGTTTTATCGCGGCACAGAATGAAGGCGCTTCGGATGCGGCCCTCAAGTTTCAGTTGGGTCGCGCATTGATGGGTTCAAATCGTTTGCGCGAGGCGCTGATGCAACTTGGTGCGTCGCTCGCAGCAGAACCAAGCAACCCGCTTTATGCCGGCACGCTGGCCGAAGCCTTTGAGCAGGCGGGATTGTTTGAAGAGGCCATTAAAACCTATGACATTGCGCTTAAGCTTTCTGCAAACAACAGTGATTTTCAACTGTCCCTCGCGCGGTGTTATTATAATTTTGGTCAACCTGAAAAGGCTTTGGAAATTGCGCAGTCAGGCTTGGAAGCCGACGGCACATCCGAGCAATTTCACAGCCTCAAAGCCGCCGCATTGGGCGCGATGGGTGAAATTCAGCAAGCCAATGCCTCCCATCGCGATGCAATTATTCTTGGTCAACCGCAGGGCAATCATTTCTACAATTTCACGCTGCGGCACGATATGCGCACAGAACCTGAAATAGCAGGTCGCATGCAAGAAATGCTGAAACATCCGCAAAGCCAGAGGGAAGCCAAATATTTGCACTTTGCAATGGCAAAGCTTTGTGAGGACAATGCTGATTTTGATCAGGCCTACTTGCACCTTTGCAAAGGTAACGCGTTGCAAAAAAAATATTTGGGCTATGATGTTGAACGCGAAATTGCGTTATTTAAGAAATTTCAAACCGAATTTTCCGCGGCCCGGTTCAACACCCAAGCGATGGAAACCCAAAGGCCGACACAAGGTCCAAGGCCTATCTTCATCGTTGGTATGCCACGATCGGGTACCACCCTGGTCGAAGCAATCCTTGGGCGGCATCCAGATGTGACGCCATGTGGCGAAACCAGTGCAATGCTGCAAAGTGTCGTAACATGCCTGCCGAGCCAAAGTGTGCCCAATACAGAACAAGCAAGTAGATTACATCAAGACTATTTGCAGCGTCTGCCATTGTTTGCAGCGTCAACCGCGTTTGTAACTGACAAGATGCCGACAAACTTTAGGCTTATTGGACATATTCTAACGGCGATACCAAATGCGCGCATCGTTCATTTGCAGCGAGAGCCACAAGCCGTTTGCTGGTCTAATTTTCGTACCCTATTCAGTTCAAAGGGAAACGGGTTTTCATATGATGTTAGGGACCTAATGACCTATTTTGATGCCTATCAAAGGCTCATGGAGTATTGGAAAACTCGGTTCCCTTCAAGAATACATAACCTCGACTATGAGCGTCTTGTCAGCGCGCCTGAGGTGGAGATACGAGCGTTGCTAGAGCATATTGGTTTGCCCTGGCATTCGGCCTGCCTGAGCCCTGAAAAGGGGGGGCATGCGATTGTAACGGCCTCTCAGGCTCAGGTGAGACGTAAGATTTATCAAGGCAGTTCAAAAGCTTGGATGAAATACCAGTCTCAGGCCGGGGAATGGTTGTCGAAGCTGACACCTGCTGAAAATGCACCAGAAGTAATATCTAGTTAACGCATGGCACGCGACAAACCGACGTTCCTTGGCAATGTGTCCTTGGGCAATGCGTCGGCGGCTAAATTTGGCGGGTCTAAAGGTGAAATGCGCTTTGGGTTTTTGGTAGTAAGAGGAATTTCCTTCTTCATTGGGGCATTATTCAATCAAAACTTGCTATATTTCTGTGATGCGAGGCGAATAACCCTTGTAAAACAACAAAATTGCGACCATTTAAGGGGCCGCTCGCGAATGGCGAGTGCTACGTAAAGGAGAGACCATGGCCAAGGAAGAACTGCTCGAATTCCCCGGTGTCGTGAAGGAACTCCTGCCTAATGCGACGTTTCGGGTCGAGCTGGAAAACGGCCATGAGATCATCGCACATACGGCAGGAAAGATGCGCAAAAACCGTATCCGTGTTCTGGCTGGCGACAAAGTTCAAGTTGAAATGACCCCATATGATTTGACCAAGGGCCGGATCAATTATCGTTTCAAATAACGCGCTCTGATGTGCGGCCTCAAATTGGGACCGACGATATGAAACTCATTCTCGGTTCCGGAAGCCCGCGCCGCAAGGAGTTGCTTGCTCAGATCGGTGTGGTTGCGGATGATATCCGCCCCCCCGACATAGATGAAACACCCCAAAAGGGTGAAATGCCGCGCAGGTATTGCAACCGGATAGCCCGCGAAAAAGTATCAGCGGTACAGGCCAATAGCACAGATATCGTGTTGTGCGCTGATACAACGGTTGCCCTAGGTCGACGTATTTTGGGAAAGCCCAAAGATGCGGCCCAGGCTGCGGAATTTCTTGTTGCGCTTGGTGGCCGTCGCCACAGCATTATTACATCGGTTGCTTTGCGCAAGGGCGATCAGATGTGGCAACGTGATGTGGTCAGCTATGCCAAGATGAAGCGTTTATCGGATGATGAATTGAACAGTTACCTTGCTTCCAATGACTGGAGGGGCAAAGCTGGCGGCTATGCCATCCAGGGGCCAGCAGGAGCATTCATCCCTTGGATCAGCGGCTCATTTACTGGCATTGTTGGCTTGCCGCTTGCAGAAACCGCTGCCTTGCTTAAGGGCGCAGGTTTCCCACTTTATAAGGATATTCCATGAAGGGTTGCCAAATCATCTTAGACCATGTGAACGACCGTCAGGCTGCTGCACTGATGGTGGATGGTAAACTGTCTGATTTTTTGATTGATGGCGATGCGCCGCGACCGGGTACAATTTATCGTGCCATAGCGGATCGCCCGGTCAAAGGGCAGGGGGGGATGTTTTTGCAAACACCGGATGGCAGTGCATTTCTGCGTCAGGTCAAAGGCCTCTCACCGGGGCAGGCATTACTCGTGCAAGTCACTGGATATGCCGAAGAAGGTAAAGCCATTCCTGTTACTTCACGGGTGTTGTTCAAAAGCCGTTACGCAATTGTAACGCCCGATGCTCCGGGTTTGAATGTCAGTCGCAGCATTCGCGATGAAGACACGCGTGATGCGCTCAAAGGCATCGCCCACGAAGTAATGCGTGAAAATGGTATGGGTTTGATTCTTAGATCAAGTTGCGCGGAAGCAGAACCAGCCGACATCGCAGATGATATTGCGACGATGCAAGACCTAGCTGAAGCCATTCTCGCAGACAATAATGGCGGCGCTGAAATGCTGGTCGAAGGCGACGGGCCGCATTTGGTGGCTTGGCGGGAATGGACTGTGCCAGCCGAAGTTGTGACCCGTGATACGGGGTTTGAAGATCTTGGCGTTCTGGATGCATTGGACGAATTGAAATTTGCAAAAGTGGTCTTAGGGGGCGGGGCATTTATGTTTGTCGAATCGACGCGCGCTCTTGTGGCTGTCGATGTGAATACTGGCAGCGATACATCACCAGCCGCCGCATTGCGCGCCAATTTGGCCGCGGCGAAAGACCTGCCGCGGCAATGCCGTATCCGCGGAATCGGTGGGCAAATCACTTTGGATTTAGCTCCGATGCCCAAAAAGGATCGACGCGCTTTTGAAAATGCGATCAAGGCCGCCCTACGCGCAGATGGCATTGAAACTGTTGTGGCTGGATGGACACCTCTTGGCCACTATGAATTACAACGCAAGCGTGAACGCCTTCCTGTGGCGGCATTGCTGTCATGAGTTGCCCGATCTGCCACAAAACCACTGCAAGTGCGTATCGGCCATTCTGTTCGAAACGCTGCTCAGACATTGATTTGGGCAAGTGGCTAAGTGGTGGATATACCTATTCATCTGAGCAAGATGAGAGCCAAGAAACCACTCATCCTCAGGCAATTGAAAAAGACATTCAACTTCAGTGAAGATTTTTCAATTAGCCTCTGGACACCATCCAAACTGTGACATAAAACGCCGCAACCCGAGTGATAAATCACTCTCCCGTGCCCGGGTAGCTCAGGGGTAGAGCAGTGGATTGAAAATCCTCGTGTCGGTGGTTCGATTCCGCCCCTGGGCACCACTAAATCATGTAAGATATTGATTTTGTTTCTAATAAATTCATGTTGAATTTTTGGACCACCCTTTAGTCCACCCTTTTGATCGTGAAGGTATGGTGCGCTCGGTTCTGCAATGTTTAGAGTGCTGAGTTATTCCAGCAAATCTCCAAAAGTCGGTATTTCTTTGAGAAGGCCCAACTAAATCTTAGAAGTATTGCGGAACATATTGTGAACATTCTTTCAGTAAGCTAAACAGTATTGCACTGGATTACTCAAACTGTTGTATTGCAAAAAAGGGGTACCACCACATGCTGACATCTTTGGAACTTTGCGCGGGAGCTGGCGGCCAGGCACTTGGTCTTGAGAAAGCAAAGTTCCACCATCAAGCTTTGGTTGAGATTGACAAGCACTGTTGCAATACGCTTAGGCATAACAGGCCAAAGTGGAATGTTCTTGAAGAAGACATGCGTCTCTTCAAAGAGGATGCCGCTCAGTTTCAGGGCACTGATCTACTAGCTGGTGGCCTGCCGTGCCCTCCGTTCTCTAAGGCAGGCAAACAGCTCGGTCAGGAGGATGAGCGCAACCTCTTCGACGACGCCATCGACATCATCGATGTTGTTCGCCCGCGTGCCATTATGATTGAGAATGTGCGCGGGTTCCTTGACGCCGTTTTCGAAGACTACCGCCTCCATCTAAAAAAACAGCTCAAGAAACTCGGATATCATTCGGAACCAAAGCTTTTGAACGCATCCGACTATGGTGTGCCGCAGCTACGCCCCCGCGTTGTCATTATGGCAATCGAGGAAAGCCGGTTAGAGCATTTTGCGTGGCCTGAGCCATCTAAGAGAAAGCCGAAAACTGTTGGCCAAACACTTAGGAAAATGATGTCAGAAAACGACTGGCAGGGCGTTGATGCATGGGTAAAGCGAGCCAACGAGATCGCCCCTACAATCGTCGGTGGGAGTAAGAAACATGGCGGCCCAGATTTGGGACCGACGCGGGCTCGAAAAGCTTGGGCATCGCTTGGCGTTGAAGGGCGTACAATCGCACCTGAGGCTCCAAGTGCAGATCATATTGGAATGCCAAGACTGACAGTGCCTATGGTAGCAAAACTTCAAGGCTTTCCTGATAGTTGGCATTTCACTGGAGCAAAAACGAATGCGTACCGCCAAGTCGGTAATGCGTTTCCGCCGCCAGTTGCGGAAGCAGTGGGTAATAAAATCAATATTGCCCTAACCACTCGCAGTCTCTACGCAGTTGCTTGAGTCGTCGAAAACATCGACGTTTTCAACGATTTAGACTCCACTTCTCCGTTCTATTTGGCCAAAGATTGCAATATGAAAATGTTGCCATCTCTAGTTACGCCCGCGCATCAAGATTTTGATGAGCTAAACCGCATACGAGAAGGCATTTTGAATAGTGCCGGTGGAAGTTCAATTGTCCACGCTGCGTTTCCTCAAGCAATTCGAGATGCAATTGATTTTGTGTTGGATCCAATTAGGACCGGGCGAACAGAAATCCGGGAGCTGGACAATGTCGAGAAGACGTTTGTCGGGCTTAAAATTGAGCATTATGTCCGCGATTTTCTCGGTGCGCCCAAGGGAATTCGCGATCTCGTCATCGATGGGCGGGACGTCGATATTAAGAATACACTCGACAATAGCTGGATGATCCCGCCTGAGACGTATCGGGAGGAAGCTCCTTGCTTAGTCATAAATTCCAAAGAAGCGGAAAGCCGGTGTTGGATGGGTGTGTTGCTGGCACGTGAAGCATACCTCAATGCTCCAAATAGGGATGGTAAGCGCGGTGTGAAGTCTGCTGCAGTTGCAAATGTACTTTGGATCGTCGACGGCGAAGAGTACCCCCAATCAGTATGGCGAGCGTTTGATATGTCAGATTTTCGCGACCTTAGGAAGGTTCAACCAGGTACTGTACGTGCTGCAGAATTTTTCCGAAGGAATTTGGGAGTCGTCGTTCCGAGAGAAGTCGCGGAAGCGCTGCTATTCGATCAGAAAGATCCGATGAAGCGACTTCGTGGAAATCAAGGCGCGCGGGATGTCTTGAAGCCCGAAGGCGTTGCGCTGTTGTCCGGAGCGTATGGAAACAAAGTGCTTTCTGCTTTGGGCCGCCCACAGCTGGCGCATGATGAGTTCATGGCAATTAAACCAGCCAACCAAGATGAGCGTTCACAGCTCTTAGCTTTGAATGCAATTGATTGAGATTGTGTTCCACGCCGAAGAATTGTTGCAATCATTGGTTGAGGTGCGTTAGTTTTGAATAGGCTAGCCAGGCAGTAGCATCCCAATGCCTTCCGGCTATTTCTTTCCGATCATGATTTAATTCGAGACATGATCGGAAAGAAATCCGTGCTTTGAGCTTTTTTGATCAGCGAGTACATTTGATGCACCTAGGTATCGTGTACCATGGTGGTGTTTCGAGTAGGGGCTTTTGACGTGAAATACCTCTCGCGAATACTGCATCCATACAACGAAATTGACCTGATCAATCAGCCGAACAAACGCGCCATACTTCGCCTGATCAAAGGTGGAGAGCCGCAGCGTGCCTTCTCAATGTCTACCCTGCCGAGTTATAAGAGTTTGGTCTAAATTGGCTGCTTTTTGTCTGAATGCTGCCGATTTAAAATATCTCCATGACTGAAGATGAACGCATTCAACGACATCTAGAGATCTGCCAGCGTGTTTATGAACGACTGCTGGCGGAGGGGAATCCGTTTACGCATAAAGGAACTGGAAGAACACCTTGCCAAAATGCCAGATCCTGCTGACGATCTAGCGTTTCAGGCCAAAGTGGCCGAACTTCGAAAAAACCTTGTATTCCTTTACGAAACTGCAAATCGAGCTGAAAAGCGTCTTATCATTGAGAATGTCTGGCCGAACCGAAAAGTTACTGGAAAAAAGCTAGCATTTGAGCCGTATTCTTGGGTTATTGAGAGGGAGTTTGATACATCCCTCCTGGGTGGTGCACCAGGGCGACATAGAGGCCGAACTTTTGAAGGTTGGAAAGAGGGAGGTTCGCCAAGGAATCTACTCATTTTGATGAAAGTGAACTCAGGCGAACTTCCTAAAGCTGCTTAGCCTTTGAAATATAAACAAAACCTGATTTACTAATAAAAGCGTTTATCTCTCGACTATTCCTTTTCAATCAACACGTCGTTGGTGAGGAATTACGGGACGTAAATATGTTCGTAAAAAATATCGAGCCAATTGACCTTGCGAAAAAAAACGTCGGGGCATACGGTACGCGTTTAAAGGGTTGGAGTGGACTTCTGTTACTGCCAGTAGTCTGTGATCAAGCTGGATTTAATTGTTACGTTTCGTTTGAATTTGGATGACATCGATGAGCTTAAATCTGTTAAGCGACCTCTCCGAATTGTTGAGTGAGGCCGTGGGTTTCCCCGCTCATGCTGACTTTCAGGCGGTGGGTGAAATCAAGAGTTGGCCAGAGCCCCATGATGCTCTCATGAGTCGATGTGACGCTGTCGGCGAATTTTTTTCTTCAACAATTGCGTTTGTTCTGTCTCCCGACCTGTCTAGCGAAGAGAAAAAAATTCGAGATTTGTTGCTGTCCGGACGACATGGTGGATTTTCTTTAGAGCGGCATTTGGAGCTATCAAAGTCCATAGAACTCGTGCCTCTTTCATACCGAACTGATGAACCGATACCTGGCACGATAGCTGAAATCCAATGCCCAGGTTCTGTTTGGGGTGAGTACAGCCTTATTTTACGTGCGTTGGACCCCAAGGTAAATTCCAAGTTCTTGAATGGAATATGTGAAAATATCTTGGAGGTTAATGGCGAAAGAAAAATCCACCATCTTTTGGATAATTCGTCTCGCCCACTAACGACATTAGCGCTTCTTCAGCAGCTAAGGCAAAGCTGTGAGTGTCAATTCTTCGGTCTTGATTCTATCTCTGACACGGACTGTAAAACGATCAGAACACATTCCTTTAAAGGGCTAGTCGGCCAGAATATTTTTGGAGACCGCCTCGAAAGAGCAGCGTCTGGAGAAGTCAGATTTGACTATCCGCCAACTCAGATATTTGACCAGAAAATTCCAATGGCACTGCCGTTTCATCGGGCAACTAGGCATCGTTTCTCTGACCGTGTTCGGCAACATTTTGCACCGACTTACCTGATCGAAAAGGGACTCCTTTTCGAACGTGATGAGACACGTTGGACGTTGGACGAAGTCATCAAATTTCCACGTTCGCGACGTGATCTGGTTTTGAAATATGCCGGTCAGGATACAAATAGGAACTGGGGTTCACGCGCAGTGTTCATGATGAGCAGATTCTCCAAGGAAGGCTGGCAGTCTGTTCGGAGCCAAGTGGTCAATGATCTGGAGAACGGTGAACCTTGGGTTGTACAGGAAGACCTCTCGAGAAAAGCTAGCAACGCGGAAATTTCACTGGATGGTGGGTCGCTTTACGAAAAAACGTCAATCTTCGTAGCGTCAGGGAACCCTTTGGGAGCTGCAAAGATGTACCGAAAAATCAACATGGTCCATGGGCAACCGGACACCATCCTAAAGGCCTATCGATTAGATCAAATAGAGTAGACGATATGTGTAGAGATGAAATCGAGTCGCAAGAAGTTACCGAACAATCGCCCGAAATAGACAACTTAGATGATGCGATTGAATTTACCAATCACATTATTGGAACTCACTTCAGTACGTTTTCCTATATCGACACAAAGCTGCAAGCGCTACTAGCCATAAGCTCGTTGTTCTTGGCCGGCTTCACTTTTGTTTATGCGAGTTTTGCGATAGAATCCAACTTAGCGGTGGCCTTGCTCCTGGTTGCTGCAGTTGTACTTTTTGGTTCTATTATGGTTTGTGTATGGCATGTTACGCCAAAGCTGAATTCTGGCATCGGCAATGAAACAAACCTTAGATCGGCAATTGGAACTTCTCCGCTGACCAAAGAGGAGTATCATGGGAGGATTTGCAACCTTTCCAAAGCGGATATGCTCGAGATGAACTGTCATCAGATAAGTGGTTTGTCTCGTATTAATACGAGCGGAGGCTGGGCATTGAAGATGTCCTCAATTGCGATCGGTCTGGCAGTAGTGTTGTTCTGTGCAGCGTTTGCCGTGAACGGGATTCCCGAAAAGCAATCTTCTGAAGGAAAGAACTGGTCTTTCACCCTAATTTCTATTTCTCAAGCAAATGACAAAGGAGATGCCAATGGCGAAAATTGAAGAGGCGGTCAGGAACCTGGGTCTGCATGATCAACTCGGCAAGTGCTTTGTTGGCGGGAAATGGGTTGCGGGTGAAGGTCCAGCGTTTGTAGCTGACGAGCCGTGGACGCAATCCGTAGTCTTCGAGGCAAACGAACCGTCAAGTTCTCAAATTCATCTTGCTGCACAAGTTGCACAACAGGCCCAAGCCCAGTGGGCAGCGCTTTCGATGGAAGATCGCGAAGAACTCCTTTCGCGTTTCGTTTCTCTTGTCGCAGAAAACAAGGCTGAGCTGTCTACGATAGTCTCTACTGAGGCTGGCAAGCCGGTTTGGGAGGCGGAACAAGAAGTATCAGTCATTGGAGGAAAGCTAGCAGCGACAAAAGCTGCATACCAAGCACGTGCGGCGAGTATTGTTGCTGATACAGGCAGCACTTCTGTGTCGGTAGAAACAGTTTTTGTTCCCATCGGTACATGTGCGGTTTTGGGACCCTACAACTTCCCTTTGCATATGATGAATGGGCAAATTATCCCGGCGCTTCTCGCAGGTAATTCTGTTCTAATCAAGCCCAGTGAATTCGGCTCGGCTTCAGCAACTGCATACACGCATCTGATGGAGCGTGCAGGCATTCCAAAGGGCGTTGTGGGACTGTTGATTGGAGGTTCTCGCGTTGGAAGAGCACTAGTGGAAAATGACTTAGTGGATGGCGTCTTCTTCACAGGAGGCGCAGTAGCAGGTGCCGAGATTCGCAAAGCCTGTGCTAAAACAAACAAGGCTTGCGCTATTGAAGCCGGAGGAAACGGAGTTCTGGTAGTTGACGAAGTCTCTGACGTTAACGCGGCGGCAGAAATAGCAATTCAATCTACGTTTTGGTCGGCGGGTCAGCGCTGCAATAACGCACGGCACATTTTTATTACGAAATCCGGTCGAGACAGTGGTTTCCTGGATGCTTATCTCAACAAGGCCTCCGATATATTTCCGGCAACAGAACCGTCCGATCCAAAAGGTTTCTACGGCGTACTGCGCCGACCTTCAGATAAATCTCGACTTTTGGAGCATGCTGCAGAACTGGAAGAAAACGGCGCGAAGGCACTATTTGGTTCAATTGAGGCTCAAAACAACGTTGGTCGCCAAGAAATGCTGCCAATCGTTTATGAGCTTGAAGCCTCTCGCGCTATTGATCAGACCGAATACATGGGTCCCATCATTCAAGTTCGATTTGTTGAAGACATCGACCAAGCTATTGATCTGGCCAACTCAGTCGAGCTTAGGCTATCTGCAGGTCTTCTGGCTGGCAATAGAGCACAATTTGAAAACTTCGCAGCGAAAATGAAGTTCGGAAATCTTACGTGGAATTGCCCTACTGCCAATGCAAGTGGTTATGCTTCATTTGGTGGGCGTGGAGGAAGTGGGAATTTTCGACCCGCAGGATACCTAGCTGTTGACTTTTGCGTTACAGGAGTCTCCAGGTTTATGGTTTCAGATGAGTGAAGTTTTCGAATGCGAGATTGGGTCTCTCCGCGACCGCGGTTTCTTAAAGCTTCCTATGCCGGATTCTTTACGTCAGCCCGCTACCGAATTGATGGACGTATCTACAGCGATTCACGGCCTACCCGTTGAGGTGCTGGATAGCATTTCAACAGGTGACACCCAGGGTTTGCGTGGTTATGTCGGTTCAACTTCGAAACAAGCCAATGTTGGCTCGGATGCCGAGAAATCCAGGCTCTACGCCTCGTTTGAGTTTGGTCATTCGGTTGAAGAACCCAAAAGTGCGCTGGAAGAGTTTTTGTGTGCGGCGAATGTTTGGCCAATAGATACAAGGGTCAATAGAGATGCAGCCGAAGCTGCTCTTCAGAAGTTCCACGATACGGCGGTTAAAATTCTCGAATGTATATGTGATGAATTCGATGACAATATTGGAAGATACTTCAATCGACCAACTGGAAACATGCGCCTTTTGAGGTATCCGAATGAACCAAACTCCAATGTGCCATACCATAGGGACTACGAATTCTTAACACTTATTCACGCTAGTCACCCTTCCCTTACAATTCGTACAGGAGGTGAGGAAATTGCAGTGAATGAAGCGAATGACGAATTGGTTGTTCTGGGAGGTGACGCTTTGGAGTTTCTCTCAAATGGCACCTTTAAAGCTGCCGAGCACGCCGCGCGCCCAGGTGTTGAGAGATACTCTACAGTTTACTTTTTGTGTAGTAATACCGAAGTTTCCATCGATCGAAACTTCAACTTTAGGGAGTCGTGGGGCGATGATTTCTTCTATCCTGCTAGGCACTTGGCTGGGATGAACTTTGCCAATAACTTTGCGCTGCGCCAGAAGGTCGACAATCCGTCACTTTTGAAACTGATGCCGGATGATTTGAAGAACCCGTTCTTGGCGCAACAATGATGTCGAACCTCACGAATATAGAAATGACTGCGGTACTGACGGCTACAAAGCGGGCCTCGGTTGGTGACGGCATTGACATTAGGATATTCGAGAATTTGCAGCGCTCGTTCCCAGGGCTATCCGAGGGACTAAGTGATGTTGTTGAATTGCGTGACAAGTACTCTCTTGAGCTGGCTATTCGCCAAGCGCTTATCCGTGAGATGGCTCCGCAACTTCATCAATGTAGCATACTCGAGTTGGGCAGTGGGCTTTCAGCACTGGCGCGCAAAATAGCACGTGCGGAATGCAAAATTGTCGAACATGACACTGATACAGTGATCGAATTGCGTCGGCGATGCTTGGATTTCGACATGGGTAGTGCACTGCTATCACAGGTTTCATATGTTTCCGGCGAAATACAATCGACCGAACTTTGGCGCGAAATTTCAGAGGAATTGGCGGGCTGTCCGTACCCGCGAGTTGTTCTCTGTGAGGGGCTTATGCGTTATTTAAGCATGGAGGCGAAGAAAGATGTTGCAAGAAACATTTGGAGCCTTCTGGGAGCTTCCGGAGTCTGGATTACCTGTGACGTAACTTTGTCTGAAATGTTGGACGAAGAGGAAGCTGAGGTAGATATTTCTGATCAAGAGCTCGCAAAATCGGTAACAAGCGATCAACGTACAAACGCATTTAGAAACAGAAACGACTGCATTGAATTTTTTAGAAATCTTGAATTTGACGTGGAATTCCACAGCGCAACGCATTATTTGGATGCTATCGCAAAGACCTTGGGAGACAAATTCGAGGCTGCGGCATTAGAAGGACCTGCGAAGTTCGTAAATGTTTTGAAGATGAAAAGAACGAGATAGCTTCCTACTAAGATTTGCCACCTGGTCTATGTTGTTCCAAGTAAATACTCCCGCCACGTGAGCAGCAGATTTTCCCTAGCATCTAATCTTTCACCTCGCTGATATGCGCCAACCACCCCTTTATCAACCACATGCCCCAAGCACGCTTCTTTCACCTCAAACGGCGTATCAGTGCATTCTTCGGCCCAAGAGCGGAAGGTAGCGCGAAATCCATGTGGCCTGGCCTCATGGCCTTCTCGTTCCATAAACCGGCTCATTGTGGCATCAGATAGAGGTTTCCCACGAGGTGATGGAAACAACAGGTTCGATCCTTCAAATTTGTGTGCTTCGTCAATTACGCTCAGCGCTTCGTCAGTTAAACGCAGAGGCAGCGAGGATCATATCAAGCGCAGCAGTGAGGTCATTTGCCCTCGCCTCAAGATCGACGGATCGGCGCGGGGAGCTGTCGCCGCTTGTTGACCCGGGGTGGTTCACGGCCAGAACAATTGCTCCGTTTGCGACAAGCCCACTGGTCAGCCACCCCAATGTATCGGCATTGCCGCCTGAGCCATGAGATAGCAAGACAAGTGGATGTTCTCCCTCGGTGATAGCAGGACCGATAAAGGCAAAGGTGGGATCAAAGATAGGGCCGTCGCCGACAGGAGCGCGGTATGTCGGGTTCGCCGCCGGGTACCATATCGAGGTCGCAACCGGACGGGCGCGGTGATCGGCCATCAGATCAAACCGATCATATCCGGGAAGCATATCTGCCGCAGCAGGGTTGGCTTGGTGCAGAGCAAGCATTGTAAGAAGAGCAAGGCGTTTCATGGGAACCTCCGTTTTTTAGAACGCATGACACCTGATTTGCGAAAAAATCGGCTGATCGCGTCCTATTTTCGGGATTCAGGTCGTCACAATCGGGATTTTGGACAATAGTCGCCGCATGCCTATGCTCCCCATCCCGGCCTTTGCGGCCATTGTCCTCACATATCTTGCCGTGCGAACCTTTCTCTCAGAAGGCAGACCGCTGCTGACCGCATTTTTGGTCGCTTGCGCGTTTCAATCACTTCTTGTCGCAATGGTTCTCGGGTATGATTTTTCTTGGTTCAGACCCGTTCTGCCGGTCAGCGCAACGGTCATCCCGCCACTTGCATGGATCACGTTTCAGGATGCTTTGATCAATCGAATGTCGTTGCGCCGTGCTGCGGGTCATTGCGCGGCCCCGGCGTTCACTTTGTTCTGTCGTATCTTTGCGCCCGAAACGACGGACGTCGTCGTGCCACTGGTTTTTGTGGGCTACGGATGCGCGATGCTGTACCTTTTGCGCAGCGCCTCGGATATGCCCCTTGCCCGTTTGGACGCCGGGTATGTTCCGGCGGTGCTGTGGCGGGTTCTGGGGTGGGCATTGATCGCTTCTGCCTTAAGCGATGTTCTTATCGCATTTGCCTTTATCACAGGCCATGAAAACTGGACGGGATGGTTGATTACATTCTCGTCGTCTCTGGTCTTGGTGCTGCTTGGTTTGCTGAGTGGTAGCCCCTCTGCATCGGGCACAGAAGGGGATGATACCGAGGTGATATCTCCGCCTCAAAAAGAAACAAGCAACGAGGATATCGAGATCGTAGAAGCGCTGAAGGCATTCCTGAAACGCGAGCCGATGCATCTTGATCCTAACTTGACTTTATCACGACTTGCCCGCCGCTTGCATCTCCCTGAGAAACGTCTTTCAACGGCTGTCAATCGCGCGACGGGCACGAATGTCTCTCGATACATCAACACTTGGCGCATTCGTCATGCATGCAAAATGATAGAGGACGGCGCGACCGTCACAGAGGCTATGCTGGAAAGCGGATTCAACACCAAATCAAACTTCAACCGAGAGTTCTTGCGTGAGACAGGCGTTCCACCGAGCCAGTGGAAGCGCGGCATCCCATCATCTTCAAACGTAATGCAGATTTCAGAAGTGGGCAAAGGTGCTTAGACTGGACATTCGTGCAAATCGCAGCATCCGTTACTTCGGGCTCTTCGCCGACATCGGAGGCAGCGCAGCATCCTGTGATAAGTTGCCTGGGTCAACGTCGGGTTGTCGTTGTGGGAGGGTACGGCGGATCGGAGGATCAGTTAAGGAAACACCAAACTTACCTGCCATTCGCGCGCTTCGCCCTGCTTGGAACAAGGGCCGTATTGTTGGTCAAAAGCGACCACTGAAGCCCAAGCATGTCTGGGCAATCCGCGTCCGACTTGAATTAGCAGAAAACCATCGCGACCTTGCGCTTTTCAACATGGCGATCGACAGCAAGCTTCGCGGCTGTGATCTTGTGAAGCTGAAGGTCGTCGACGTGATGGCATCGGGGCAAATGAAAGAACGCGCCTCGGTCCTGCAAAGTAAAACTCAGAAACCTGTCCGCTTTGAGATTTCCGAGGGCACCCGGGCTTCCGTTGAGACGTGGATGGAGGATCAACTCATGGTTGGCTCAGAGTATCTTTGGCCAGTCCGCTTCCTTGAACGACTGCATATATCGACCCGTCAGTACGCTCGGATCGTCCGCGACTGGGTCACGTCTATTGGCCTTGAGGCAAGTGCGTACGGGACACATTCGATGCGAAGAACCAAAGTGACGCAGATCTACAAGAAAACCGGCAACCTGCGCGCAGTCCAATTGCTGCTCGGTCATACGAAAATGGATAGCACCGTCCGCTATCTCGGAGTTGAGTTGGAAGATGCCTTGGTTATCGCGGAGGCTATTGAAATCTAAGCATTTGGGCCGTCCGCAAGGACGGCCCATTGCTGCCTTTCACCGCCCTGCCACAATGCTGCGGTCGCAGCCTGCATTGCCGACATTCGCCGCATTCGCACAAATAGGTGAAGGGCGAATTCACGCGATGCGGGACAGAGCCACTGTTCACTGCGTTGGTTGTTACTGCTGCAGCAGCCAGACAATACGGTCGGTCCATAGAAGGTAGTGAACGATGATCATAAGGGAGATTGGTGGTCCAGCCCAGGCGAATCCTGCGGCGTGAAGTGCCCAGGCCCCACCGAAGAGTATTGCAAACTCCAGAAAGAGGCGCAGTGCTCCAGGCACGGGAACCGTTGCATTGCCTGATCGGCTCGGATCGTCGGGCACTGCGAATGCCCCCCATATCGCGCCAATGAGAATGACAGCTGCGACCGCGGCTACATAACGCCATAGGCCGTCAGTTAAGTTCCAGGCCAAGATCGCAATACCGGATAACGCCATGAGTTCAAGCAAGAGTCTTAGGGCTAAATTTGTGGCATGCACCTTCTTATTCCTTTGATTTTCCAATGTTGCGCCGATGTAGATTTGCGCGATCACTGAGAATTTGCAGTCAATGTTTGTCGAAATGACCGCGGCCGATGAGCCGCGGTCTGCGTCTTCTTGGGGTGCTGAACTGTTAGCTCGCAGCCTCAACCCGGGCTTTCAGAGCTTCGTTCATCGCCAGAAACCCTTTGTGAGTGTCTTCGCGAATGAGCGCGATGAGCGGATAGCCAAGAACGCCAGTGAAGTTTTCGCCATGGTGGAAGATTGTGGTTCCGCGATCGGTTTCTTCAAGAATGAAATAGTGCTCTCCGTCAAAGATACCTTTGAAACCCAGACGACCAACCCAACGGAGTTCTTGGTTCTCATCGGCTGCGAGCACTTCTGGTGTGAAGTCCATTTTTGAGCTGCCGTCAGCGCCAACGGTGACCTGCAGGTAGGTTCCGGTTACCAGATCACCCGAGATTTGGCGGACAAAGGGGTTCCAGTCGGCGTACGCGTCGGTGTCGGCCAGTTGTTCCCAGACAGCGCTGGCGGGCGCGTCGATTTCTATTTCTGTCGTGACGGAGGGGCCGGTAATTTGGCCGATGCCAAATGCTGCGACAATTGCGGTTGCGGTGATGGCGGTGGTGGTTGTGAGGATCGACATATCTTGGTTCCTTTGTGTTGGTGCAAGCTGGTTTGCTTGGCTCGGTTTCGACTGGACCCAAGTTGCGATATGCGATTGATTTTATAAATTGGCGAATTATTGATACTGGCTATAATATATTGTATACATGCACATGCAGATTTCCTGGGATCACATCCGAACGTTCCATGCCGTGGCAAACCAAGGTTCTCTGCTGGCGGCGTCGCGTCACCTCGGGCTGACACAGCCGACCGTCGGTCGCCACATTGATCTTCTCGAAGAAAGGCTTGGCTTTGCGCTATTCACTCGCGGACGCGAGGGCATGCGCCTCACCGCAAAGGGCGCTGACCTGGTCACAACCGCCAGTGAGATGCTCGGAATCGCTGTCGACTTCGAACGCGTTGCTTCTGGCCTCGAAGAACGGATTGAAGGCACCATAAGCGTTTCTGCGAACGAGATTGTTGGCACCCTCTTGTTACCCGGTTTGATTGCCGATTTTATGGCAGAGCACCCGATGATCGAGATTGAAGTCGAGGTCAGCAACGAAACGACCAACTTGCTACAGCGCGACGCAGACATCGCGGTGCGTATGTTCCGCCCAACTCAGAATGATCTGGTCGCACGGAAGATAAGCGATCTGCCGCTGGGGCTCTACGCGCACAAGTCATATTTTGAGAGGCACCCCAACCCACGAACCGTCGACGATCTGAACGATCACGTCTTGTTGGGGCAGCACCGAAATCCCTCGCTGATGAATGCGTACAACGCCTTGGGAATGTCTCTGACGCCAAACAGCTTCCAGTTCAGGTGCGACAACAATATCGCGACGATCAATGCAGTCCGCGCGGGAATTGGAATTGGGCCACTGCATATCGGCATGGCGGAGTTGTGGCCGGATGTCACACAGGTGCTGCCCGACTTGCCTGTCCCGTCACTGGAGCTTTGGCTCGCCTGCCACGCCGACGTGAGACACAACAAGCGCATTCGAATGGTGATGGATTTCTTGGCCGACCGCTTGAGGACACCGTATGAAAGTCTTCTCGGTTAGGCGGTCACAAGAGACAGGCTCAGACCTAATGCGGCCCAGCCTCCAGAAAAGACGGCCCAAAGCCGCCATTGGCTACCACATCCCAATGCTGCGGTCGCAGCCCGCATTGCCGCCATTCGCCGCACTCGCAAAATCAGTGGATGGTCGGGCTGACACTCCGCGGGACGTAGCCTCCATAAACGCAACTGCGGCGATCCGGTCAGCCCGCGTCCGTGCATAAGCGTCAACTTCAGACATTGGTTGGCGTCGGGCATGCGTCTCGTGCGCGGCATTGGGGACTACGTATTGAGGGTAAAACCGCACCTGGGCATAGATGCACCGTCGGCAAGGTTTTTGCCAACGATGTCGGCAAATGTGGATGTCTTCTCGATCTCCTCCAGACCGTATTCCGTCATGACCTCGGGGCCGAACACATTTTTCCCCAAAAGCGGATTTGTCAGCGCCTGAGTAAACGCATCTGACGCGACCATGGCGCGCAAAAGCGGCGGCAAGTTTGACGTCGCCCCCCGTTGCTCCGCGTAAAGGCCCACCGTAAACTCAACCCGGTCGATCCCGCGCATCCCACCTCTGTCGGGGTAGAGACGACGCAGCTCTCCTGCCAAGGTCTCGTCGCCTCCGGTGAGCTCCTCGAAAGAGGCGTAAGGGCGCTGGCCCCAATGAATCTTATAGCGATTGAATGGCATCAACCGGAATTTTCGTGCAAACAGAAGCGCGTTTTGCTCGGCCTGCAACAAAAAGTCTGGCGTGTTGTGCAGGCTGAGATGACCGGCAGGTTGGCGGGCGGCGGCATCAATGATCGCTTCGATCCCGTGTTGCTCGACGAGCGTATTGTTGAAACGGAACTCCTTGTTTTTGAGTGCTCGGCCATCAAATTCAAACTGAGAGGGCACCATTGCGTGCCAGCGATAGAGCAGATTAAACTCGAGCGTGATGCGATTTGAGCGATACCATTCGAACTTGTCGGCCCATCCTTGTTCCACGCGTATTTTCAAGGGGCTGCTGGCGAGATGGTTGATGTAGTCCTCTACGATAACTTTGATCAGCTTGATAATGTTGATGTTGCGCGCAGTCTCGAAGATCTCCTGCGGCGAAAAGTGTGGATACCGCGCCTTTAGATTGCGTGCCAAGCGGTTGTGTTCGCGTAAGAAAACCGTGCTGATAGCGGAATATACGATTGTCGAGTTTCCGCGTTCCAACCCGCCAACATAGTGATATTTCCAGCGCTCATCCGTCACTGGCCAATCCCCAATAGCGCGCCGTAGATCCGCGCGTAGGTTTTGCGCAATGCCATGTGGTGGATCGTGGTCAGTGAAGGTTTTGGCCCAGACCGGATCGTAAGCGATGCTTGCAAATTCCGGTGCGGTGCTGCCGCCTTGGAGTGCCAGAAGCGGTGGGAGTTCGCCCAAGGCGGTGTGCCGGGACTTCAGAAAACCGCCGTCGCGCAACATGGAGGTGGATTCTTCACCTAGCCCGTAGATTTGGCATAGGTCGATCTCGTGGTTTGACGTGTTACGCCGTCGATCCTTGGGGTGCGTGCGCAGAAAGCTGTCCGTGAACCATTGCGCAAAGAAACAGAACAGGACGCTTGTGTTGCTGGTTTTGAAGCTGCCGCGCACAAACAGATCGCGCACCGCGTCTTCGCTGGGCAAACCGTCAAGTTGCCATGGTTCGGCAGGGGGAAGGTGTCGGCTGGTAAGGCTCGGCTCAACAAGTCCAGGCCAAGTCGGGAACGAGGATTTCGTCTCGCGCCGTTTGGTTTTTTCAAGCGTGACATCGCTCTGTTCTTCGTTCCAAAGTGAACCGGGCAGTGGGCGGCTCAAGGGAGCGGAGGCGAGATTGTTGATGAGTAATCTGTTGACCACTAACCTCAGAGGTTTGACCCGGTCGATCCACTTCCCGAGTGCAGGCACTCGGTCCAAAAGCCAAAACGCGCCCGCAATCAAAACGCTGAGAACCCGAGATTTGAGGGTGGGGTTCAAAACACGGTTTCGCGGATCGGGCGCATGCAAAATCGACCAGAAGGGAAGGAATACAGCCGCGAAGGCGCTGAAATATAAGGCTTGGTGCTGCCAAATCCCACCCAATGAATAAACGATGATCAGAGCAACAATGACCAAACCCGCCAGGTAGATCCAAAACCCTCGGCTTTTACGGCGATGCATCCAGATAGCTCCGAGCGCGGCAAGGGTGCAGGCCGCGCCCAACGCTAAATGTTCCAACCTGAAGGGGTAGAAGGCAAATTGCTCAATCGCGCGCAGGACAAAGACCAGCGCCGCCCCTGAGGTCAACAGATCAAGAAAGGTGTTTTCGTTGCGTTCATTCAACAATGTCGGAGCTCCTCACTCAATGAACTTCAGATATTCGATGAGCGCGCGAGTCTCGTCTGACGCAAGAGCTGTTCCGTAATCGTGGCCAAGGTTGCTGTTCCCGATAAGCGAAGTGTCAAATTCGAATCCGTCTGCGCAGTTGTATCCCACATCAATCAGATCGATCTCGTCACACCCCCGATAGAACGTCTCGGGACGCTCCTCTGGCGGGCTGAGAAGCGCAACTAGTGTCGGCACCGATCCGTTGTGCAGGTACGGCCCGCGTGCCCATATCCCGTCGAGCGGCATGTTCGCGTATCCGTCTGTGGCTTGATAGCTACTGAATTGCCAAGAATAGCCTGCACCGACATTGGAAAACTGGGCAACGAAATTAGCGTCGAACATATCCGTGCGCTCCCGATCCGTGCCCAGCTCGTCGGATGAGGTAACGGCACCATACGCAGCCCCGGTGACGTCGTGGCAGGTACCGCAGCCCTCCGCTTGATAGATCATCCTTCCTTGCGTATAGAGCGCTTCGTCCCGATCGCCTGGAAAGGGCGGGGCGGGCAGGTCCATCAGCCAATCGGATTGCGCATTGATCAAGTATCGCTGCAAGCGCCATTCCATTGCCCCTCCTGCAAGAGCAGCGGAATAGTTCCTCTCTGTCAGTGAGCTATTGTTGCCATCCCAATGGAACCAGCCGTCCGCGCGGATGCGTTGGTTCCAGACCGAAGGAAAGTCGACCGTTCCGACCCTTTGATCCGCTTCCGGTTCCAGGTTCCAGCGCGCTCGCCAAGTGTTTCCTGCATCGGTCCGCCCCGGCCCGTGGCGCGGCTTGACCTGCATCCACGCAAGCGAACTGCCCAAATCCGCGCCCTGATCCTTGATCGCGGGCACAATGATATGCTCCATGAGTAAACGATTGGGCCAGGTCAGGGGCCTGTTGTTCTGCTCGGCGCTTTCGATAATAGCTTCTGCGGACAACCTGTCATCCATGACCGCTGTGGTGAGGACATCAATATAGGCCTGTAGATCAAGCTGTGACGCTGGGGCGCCCATCAGGGTTATGGAGCGATTGTCCACCGTGACCTCGGACGTGTGGCAGGTCGCGCAATTGAAACCCACGCGATCCACACCAAGGCGCCGCACACTTATGCCCACCGGCACGTCGTGCCCTGCTTCCTCGATAAAACCCAAGCCGGACCATCCCTCCGGCAGCAGTTCGGGAAAGATCGTCGGAAGCTCCCGCCAGACCGCATAGGGAAACCCGGACCATTCGGCACCGATGGAACCGTATTTGAATTCTGTGACCGGGTCGTCAAATGTTCTCGGCGGACCAGGCTTGGTGAGAAAACGGTGCGCCTCAGCCGCTAAGGCTGCAGTAACGAGCAATAACGCAAGGCAAGCCGCCCCAACCCCCTTACCTCTGGCCGTCAAGCGGGCCTCAAGATGTTGGGTTGCATAGTCTTTTGGCGCGCCCTCATCAGCTTTGGGCGTGACGCAATTCACGTCATGCCGCTTTTCGGCGGAGGCCTGATACACGGACCGCCTCGCGGCGTTTAAGGCTCCTAGCGGTTCATGATCTGGGAGGTGATGCCACGGAGAAAATACCAAATTTTCTGCCAATGCAGAGCCGGGATGCAAATCCGGTTCGTCATGCTCTGCCTCGATGGGGAGTAGTTTTAGCTCTCCAAACCATTCGCGACGCGCCTTGGGCTGGGAGGACCAGGCAACGCTTGGGTCCTCAATCGGCTGTGTTGTCGGGTCGATTTGGATATCCGCCCCGAACCGATAGATTACCGGACCGGCTTTCAGCGCGTGCCTAAGGGCCTTGGAGAGACCATCATGTTCTGTCACCTCGGGGGCGGATGTTTGGCCGCTTGGCTCAGCAACCCATTTGACTGCGAGATCCGGGCCAAGCCGATAAGGCGTAGTGCTGAAATAACTGGCGGCTATCGGGCTGTTGGGTTGCTTTGACGCAAAGCTGATCATGCGTTTGATCATGGACCAATCGAACAAGAGCGGCAGGAGTGCTAGCAAAGAACGCCATCTCGGACGCCCCAAAAGCCCCTGGTTGATTCTCTCATAAGTTTTAAGATCACCTGAGAAAAATGTCTCATGATCCACCAAAACGAAGTCTTGAACATTGCCGCCACCATCAGCATTTAGGACCTTAATGGCCATGCCATGCGCATCGGCCTTGCGGTCATCAAACCGCCTGCCGTTGGAGAATCGGATCAAGCATTCGTATTGCCCTTCTTTCGAAAAAACACCTTTTCGACAAACCTTTGGCACGTTCGCTATGATCAGAATGGCTTTGACGACACCATGATGCTTTGGATGCTGCGCCCGTCGCGCATGACCTTTATGGTCGCTCACCGTGGCGAGGTTTAAATCACGTATTTGTTCTGTGGTGGAATGATCATCGAAGTGCATTTTTCAAGCCGAGAAATAAAATAAAAACATATCGGAAGCATAGCAGTGGTTTGGTCTCTGGAGAAACAAAAAGCGGCGGATTTTTTTGTCAGCCTTTGCGATGCCTTTTTGAAAGGCGCAATTGCACACCTTGTCTTTCGCGATGGACTTGGTCAGTCAAAGTGGGCTCCCAGCGGCCATCGAAGTTTATGCAGAATGTGAACTCTTGAGCCGTTACGAAGCGATGAGGACGGCCCAAAGCGGTCCTCATCGCGTTGCTAGGGCGACGCAATACAGCGTTCGCAAAGCGGACATTTAGCAGGCAGGTGACATGTTCAGTTCTTTCAAATACATTCAGAGACATGTTTTCCTGATTATTTTGTTTTTGAAGAATGTTGATGCCTGATCCTGTAGACGAAGCTCTCGATCTAATCAAAAGCAACCCTGAGCTGCAAAAGGACGACAATGCCGCGCTTAGAGCCACGATGCTCTCTAAAGCATACGACCAACGTTTTAAGGACAAAGAGCTCGAAATTGCTGGCCGCCAGCAAGAATTCACGCAAAGAACGTTTTGGCACAACACTCCTTTGGTCGTTGCATTGACAGGATTGATTGCAGTTGGGGCCAATTTTGCTGTCGACTATCTACGGGCTGATCAAGACCTCACAGGACTTCTTACGAAAGCCGAATTTGATGCTGCACTAGAGTCAGATGCCGCTACAGAAGCTCTGCTGCGAGATAGAGAGCGCGAAATCTTGAGAGCAGAAATTGAGGAAAGTCTTGCCGATGCTGCAGCAGCCAGAACAGAGAGACTAAAAGAAATTGAGTTCCAGTATTCCGTGCTCGGTCAACTCGTCGATGAAACCGATGAAAGCGTTAGGGCAAGATTGCTACTGTTCTATGTCAGAGCCGGGGCGTTCAAGGGCTTGAACGAAGACGCGCTCATTCAGATGGCAGAAACATCAATTCGGAACACAGGCGGAGATCCCGATGCACCTATCGGTGTGCCTTCTCGGGAAGCTATTTCGACAGCCGAAAAAGCAACTATTCGCATTCAGTTTTCTGGCAGTAACGGCCAGACAGGCTACTGCACGGCTGTGAATCTGTCACCGCATTATGTTCTCGCTTCAAGTTTCTGCGACAACAACTATTTGGGAGGCTCTCACCCATTCTCAGCTGCCTTGGTCGATGGAGGTGCATTCGTTCGGTTGAAGAACGTATGGAGAGATGAGGCTTCGTCGCTGTCAGTTTTGGAAAGAGAAATCGGAGAAGGAACACCTGTTTCTCTTACCTGGAGTTCACTCCGGGCTCCGAATATTGGAGAACTGGTATACTTCGCAACGTGGGACCTCGGCTCCGGACAGAAGACCTCTCAGACATGCCAAGTCACGGGTTTTAGTACTGACCAAAGCCAGATCTTTCACGATTGCGAAACTGGGGCTGGGACGGCAGGTGCGCTGATACTGGCGGTGTCTGACAATGCACCAGTAGGCGTTCATCTCGGGCAAAACGAAACGGGTGGTTACGGTGCTAGCCTGGGTTCGCTACGCGATCAGTTGGCGCAGTTCTTTTAGCGGCCCAGAGCCGACCTTCGGCACCGGCTCAGGATGCTGCGGTGGCAGCCCGCATTCCGGCCATTCGCTGCAGAAGAAAAATCGAACCTTGGATGAACTGGAAGTCGGTGGGACAAAGCTGCCGCTCGCCACAATTCAACGAATGACGGCATTACAGCGGGTATCCCGCGCGACAAAACTTGAAAATCAGTTTAGATCGACACGCGCCGGAGGCTGATGAAGCTCCACTTCCCACCCCTCAAATGGCGGTTCGACGTCGTATGATGGATCGAAATAACTCCGAAGATATTGTGCCGCTCTTCTCTCAGCATGCTTGGCATTCAGCACATCTCCTTTGCTGTCCAACTCGATTACGTTTGCAAAAATCGCAAACGTTTGTTCCAGCGCGCTTGGCTCTTCACCCAGTAGGCTTTGGTAGTCGACATCTTCCAAGAGTGGATGGCCAACAGTTCCGTTTGCGATCCAAAAGGCAAATGTTCTCAATGCACCCGAAAAAGACGGGCTCAATCGGTTTGAAGGCATGTTTCCCATGCGCCAAGACTAACTCGGCTTCCGTACGTTGCAACCCTTCGAGAGATGAATGCAGCCATTCATTCTAAGTGCAGCATCAGTCACTCAGGACTCCAAGCGGCCATCTGACAACTTTGGTTGGTCAAATCGCTCCTTGGTCGCGCTGGTTGGCAGCTAAGCGAACTTTCCCGTCCTTCGATTTCGCAATTTGCTGGCGCAGCATTTGCTCGCAGTCGCGGCACATGGGTTGTTGCAATGCAGCCTGTGTCGCCATTCTGGCCATTCAAGAGCGTTGTTTTATGCGGAACCGAAACCGTGCTTTCGCTGCATCCGGTTCAAATAGTCAAGACGTGGAACGGCGCTGCCGTTGAATACTTCGCATCGACACTGCAAGATCGCGAAGTGATCTATGTTTTGGCATACCCGGTTTTCGAACCGAACTCCGCTCAGCGCATCCGCGCTTTTAGGACCAAGCACGAGCCTGAAAGGGCTAAGCTAGTTCCACCCCACATTACTTTGGTCTTTGGCGCGGCAAACGAGCATCTTCAAGCAATTGCTGGTTTGGTCGACAAGGTATCAGGTCAGACCAAGGCATTCGCTGTCACCTTTGACGGCTATGCAATTGAGTTTGATCCGTTTGAAAAGAAACATAAAGTGTTCTTGTTCTGTGGTGGTGGAAACGGACGTATTACGTTTTTGCACAACCGCCTTTATGAGGGAGCGCACAGCTCAGAATTGAGCTCAGCGCACCCGTTCAAGCCACATATTACAATAGCGACTTACGATGAGCGCCCAGATGTAGAACAAGTCGATATTTCTGCCGTAGGAGAGTTGCCGATCAGAGGAGAACTTTCTGCTCTAGAGTTGGTTCGATTTGAAGATGGCCGCCTCACGAAGCTGAAAACTGTCCCTTTCGCCGTGTAAGTTTGGACTCAAAACAGTCACCTGATGATTTCTGTCAGAAATCACAGACCGCCGCTTGACGCAATGGCGGCAGAGCGGCACGAAAACACCATTTCGTTGCGGTTACGCCTAAGCGCTCCGAAACCTCTCGAACGGGATATCCCCGCACCGAAATCTGATGCACAGCATCACGTTTGAAATCGCCACTGAATTTTGGCTTCCCCATAACGGCCTTCTTGCCTCAGAATTAGGGAAGAAAGCGTCTACAATTCTAGGGGCTATTCATCATCCTCTGTGGCCGTGAGGCAAGGAGGATCGAATAACTGGCACACTCCAACCAAGGAATGACTGGCAATGCTAACCATGGAAGCTGGCCAAATTTCGTCATTAACCTCGTGTGTTAGATCCGGACTAATCGCTTTTGGCCAGTCCATGGATCAATACAGCGATATTGGCGCTTAGCCATTCTTCGGCATAATCTTCATCATTTAGCACATTGGGCTGGTCGTCCGGTGCCCTAGATACGTACATTATCTGCCCACCGAGGCGGTCCAGGACAATTCCTGTAACCAGTTCGACTTTTAGATCAACACTTAGGAACCCTGCGTTTTGTGCCGCGGTCAGATAGGTGCCAAGACCCGTATGGAATTGGGCCGCGCCAACAAATTTTTTGCTTTCGCGCGCGATAATACGAAACACCGGTGCCTGGGTTAACAGTGCGCGAAACGTCTCAGAAATGAACATCTCAAGACGCAATACGAATTCTTCCCGTGTCTTGGGTGGCCTGTCTATCAAGCGCAGAGGAACTTCAAATGTGGCTGACGTAAATTCATCGATGATCGCATCATAAAGCCCCTCTTTAGAGCCAAAATAGTGATGAATCATAGTGGAACTGGCGTCCGCCATTTTGCATATTTCGCGGACCGATGTGCCTGCATAGCCTCGGTCCGCGAAGAGGGTTCTGCCCGCGACGGTAAGTCGTGATTTTATGGATTCGTCTTTGATGGTTCTATCCTCGGTCGCATACCTGCCAATCTGTCAGAATATTACGCGGTTGTCATGGCTGCGTCTGCTTGAACTGATTCAACTTTGCGCGGATGCTGCTCTCCAGTTTCGATAAAGTGGGCCAGTTCTTCAAGGCCGCGACGATACCCAGCGTCCATCGATTTTGTTAGTGCGTTTTTCATCGGTCTGCCAAACCATTTGGTCCGTGCTTCGCCGGAATAGGTAATCGCGCAGCTTTCTGGCCCGGTTTTTTTGACGGCGATTGTAGCGTTGTAGCCCTTCATAGGCACCATGCGTGGAAGGTTGTTGATCGTTACCTCGGTGCTGATTGTACGGGCGGCGTCAGCATAGGCCGTGATGACTTCTGACTGAAACACATGCGCGAATTTACCGCGAAGATGGGATGTTCGACCTTTGGCAGGCGCGCCGGGCAAGGCTGGACCGGGGATGGCTTCTGCCCTTGAAATGGCCTCCATCCATTTGTCAACCGTGACGAATTCTTCGCCAATGATTTTCCAGGCGTGGGCGGCGGATGTTCTAACGTTAACTGTGTGTGAAGAGGTCATTACGGTACCTTTCGGTAAGTTTAATTTATCTAACCATTGTTAGATAAATTATATCAATCGTTACGTCAATTGACTATCGGAGCATTTTCCATGAGCCAATCCCATTCCGAAAGATGCGTAGCCTGCTTTCTCGGCCGACGTAAAAATTGCAATGTTGGGGCGTTAAGAGAAATAGTGTGCCGCAGTTTCCAGTTCCATGGATTGAAGTCCAAGGCCGCTTGGCTCCGCAATCTGTTATTTCGACCATCCGCAGAGTTCTCGGTCGCTGCAAAAGTCGGCTATGGCGGGCCGCGCAGCAGCATGTTCGAGCATGCGTCAAGGTCCGCTAAGGGGCCGCTCCAGAAGGTGGTGGCACCATGGCGCTCTGGATGCTGCAGCGCCTCCGATCGCTGCCATTGACCGATGCTGCGCCGCGCACGAATGGCCGATTCCATCCGTAAACCTTCGGCCTAAGCCGTTCCAAACCTCCCGAAAGTCTAATTTTTTGTTTCGAAGTTTGCACCGATGTTGAGGCAACCGCAACGACGCGGCGACAACTGTCATTGAAAGGACAATAAAATGGCAAACCTCAGCAAAACCGCGCTTCTTGCAGCGCTTCTGATCCCTAGCGCAGCCTTGGCACAGATCAACGTCGGTGATCTGCTCGGGTCATCAGAAACCGCTATTCAAGCTGCACTGGAAGCACAGGGATATACAGTCACTGAGATCGAAGTCGAGGAGGGAGAAATCGAAGTCGAAGCCACAAACGGTGGTCAATCCTTCGATTTCGAGGTCTCGCCGGAAACGGGCTTGGTGCTAGCCGCCTACCAAGAAGATGACGAGGGCGGTGAAGAAGAGGATGATGACGACGACTAAACATTTCCCGGTGCGTCCTCTAAAAGGGGCGCACCATTGCGAAAGATAAAGGATTGAATATGTCTCGTACCGTGGTTCTTTGGTCTCTTTTTGCGCTTCAAGCCATTTGTTGCGCCTATTTTCTGATGGACATCACTTGGGACTTGCTTTGGCCCAGTTCCATGAACCGCTTTACGGACAGCGATGTTCTTGAAGCCTTGGTGACAATCGCCCTTTTCTTCGGATTGGCGTTTACTGGCAACGAACTGCGCCAGCTATTGACGCGACATGATCAATTACAAGATCAAATAAAAATTGCATCTGGCGCATTCAACGAGGTTATGGAAGCACGGTTCAAAAACTGGTCGCTCACGAGCGCCGAACGAGAGATTGCAATTCTGGCAATTAAAGGATTTTCCATCGCTGAAATGGCGGAACTTCGCGACACGAAGCAGGGGACTGTGAAGGCGCAATGCGCTTCCGTCTATAAGAAAGCAGATGTCACAGGACGCCTTCAACTTCTAAGCATTTTCCTTGATGATCTGATGACGGACAGCTTAGTTGCGTCTACGCAGCCTCCGGTAATTTAGGGCTTAAACATGAACCCAATTGGACTTTGGTGATCGCAGCGGCAGCGCTTTACCCAGCATAGCAGCTCTTCATGCTGCCGAATGTGGCAGACAAAGTTGCTCTTTTCTCTCAATACGTTGATCCTAATGGCTTGGGAGCAAGTCCTCTCTACCCTGTTGAGAGGAAACGAGACGGTTTTTGGTGGAATGGACGTGTCCATCTTCTCCACAAGTGGGTGGGTATCTGCTGTCGCTTCCAAACCCATGCGTATCAAACGCAGCTGCGCGCGGTCAGTTTGATAAGTCTGACTTCGGCTATGACGGTGACAAGGATGTGTACGTTTGAATGGCCGCTTACACCAACTCGGAGCAAAAATTTTGCAAGTGCAGAGAATGACCGCAATCCGCCCTTTCTCCACTATCCGCAAACGATCTTAAGCCACCCTTCTTGCGCGTAGATCTTCGAAGTTGCCTAGATCATTTATATCGAGCTATTTCATAAATTAGCTAATTCTGAAACGGCATGTTCACCAGTAAAGGACTTAAGGGCAGTGCGTGGAACTGAGGTTAATGGGTCCTCGAACCGAAGGTAAAAATGCTTCTTGGGGTAGTGCTTGGGGTACCTGGGTAAATCGAATTAATTTAATCTTTTTATTATAAAGGCTTATCGTTTTGATGTGGAGCCGCCCCTGGCACCATTTTACATTTTTGGTAAAAATTATCCAAAAACCTAAAGATTATAGATGTTTGCGGAGTTCGGTATCCTGTTTTCCAGTCATGGGAAAACCGCTCGGAAAACACAATTGTCAGCGGCAATCACGCATTCTTTGATCGCTTGAAATCGTGACTGAATTTGGGCCTCCCCATATCGGCCTCCTTGCCTCAAAATTAGGGAAGAAAGCGTCTACAATACTCGGGGCTATTCATCCCTTTCAATCACCTCTCCCAAAACACCGTGCTTTCCCCCGCCTGCATTTCGGGTTGGGCGCGGTCATACCGCAGGTATGCGAGGGCTTGGTCGCCGACACGGGAATGCAGCGTGCCGACGGGCTTACCGTTTGCGGTGATGGCTGTTCCGGGGGCAGCGTCGCCTTGGATCGTGATTTGGGCCAGACCTTTGCGCAATTCGGTTTTGTGTTTCATCCGGGCCGTAACCTCTTGGCCGACATAACAGCCCTTGCGGAAATCAACACCGTTGATGCGCTCAAACCCCATTTCTAGGATATAGCTGTCTGGCGTCAGTTCAGCGCCGGTTTGAGGCACGCCTGCGGCGATGCGCAGAGCGGCCCAATCGGTAGTGTCATCTGATTGGGATGTGTCACGATAGGCGCGCCAGCCGAGGGAGGTGTCGCGCGGGTCAACCATGGCGTCCTCGGGCCTCTCGCCGAGGCCACGATGCACATGCAGCGGGCTGTCCTCGATGGTGACATCTGCACGCAATTTATACATGGTGAGGCGCATTTTCAGAGTGTCAGCCAGGGTGGCATCTACATCAAGCAAAATGGAACCATTGCGGCGCGACAGAAAAAAGTCGGCCAGATATTTGCCTTGGGGGGTCAAAAGCGCTGCGTAAACCAGCCCGTCATTTAGCTTGTTGATGTCGTTGGTCACCAGTCCTTGCAGAAAACTTTCTGCGTCTGATCCTGAGATGGTGAAAAGATTGCGCGCGCTGATCATGGCTAAGTCCTGTATTTTTCTTACTATCTCATATAGACAGACGCGGGCCAAGTAACAGGGGGCAAACATGCGCGCACCGCTTTCTATCATTATTCCAACGCTCGACGCCGAAGAGGTTTTGGCTGCGACGCTAATGGCATTGATGGAAGGGCTGTCTGCTGGTTTGATCCGAGAAGTGATTGTTTCAGACGGGGGGTCGCAGGATCGCACGCTGAAAATTGCAGATGAAGCCGGCGCGGTGGTTGTGTCGGGGGCGGCATCACGTGGGGGTCAGTTGCGGCGAGGTGGTGAAGTGGCTAATGCGGATTGGGTGATGTTTTTACACGCGGATACTTGTTTAGAGCCGGGATGGAGCGCCGCTGTTGAAGCGCATTTGCCGTCCGACAAAGCCGGCTATTGTACGCTGCGGTTCGCGGATGGCGGATGGCAGGGGCGATGGGTGGCGCGTTGGGCCAATATGCGGTCGGCTTTGCTTGGCCTGCCTTATGGGGACCAGGGTTTGGTCATGTCCAAGCAGCTGTATCAAAGCACCGGTGGCTATCAAGATGTGCCGCTGATGGAAGATGTGGCAATGGCGCGGGCGCTCAAGGGGCAGTTGGTGGTCTTGCCGATTGTCGCCACCACCAGCGCAGAACGCTATCAGCGCAACGGGTGGCTGCGCCGTGGGGGGCGCAACCTATGGACACTGGCGCGGTATCTGTTGGGCGCATCGCCTGAGCGCTTGGTGCAGTCTTACCGCAAATGAATTAGACCCGGGGCAGGCGGGCAAATAACGTGCCCCAGAAGCCCCGTTTGGCCTTTGGGTCTTTGATGGCTGGCAGGGACTTGCGGCGGGCGCGTTCTTCGGCGCTTGGGCCTTCGCTGGCAAATTGCAATTGATACAATTCCGCATAGACACCGCCCTGTTCCAGCAGTTTGTCGTGGGGGCCTTCTTCGACCACGCACCCCTTGTCCATCACAACAATCTTGTCGGCCTCGCGCACAGTCGACAGACGGTGGGCGATGACCAGTGTGGTGTGGTTTTTGGACAATTTATCTAGAGCTTTTTGCACCAGCACTTCGGATTGCGCATCTAGCGCACTGGTGGCTTCGTCCAGCAACAGAACGGGCGTGTTGCGCAACAAGGCACGGGCTATGACCACCCGTTGCCGCTGGCCACCGGACAGGCCACTGCCGCGCGGGCCAACATGGGTGTCTAAGCCGTCGGGCATTTTCTTGACGAAATCGCTGACATGGGCCGCATCCAGCACCTGCATTAGGTGTTTTTCCGTGACGTCTGTGCGCCCCAAAAGCACGTTCTCGCGCAGGGTTTCGTCAAACAGCATGGCGTCTTGAGATACGACGGAATACAAGTCACGCAGCTTTTCGAGTGACATGTCTTTGGTGAGTGTGCCGCCCAAAGACACTTTGCCAGATTGTGGGTCAACCAGCCGAGTCAAAACATTAAAGATGGTGGATTTCCCAGCGCCGGACGGCCCCACGATGGCGGTGGTCTCGCCGGCTTTTGCCGTGAAACTGGTGCCGTTCAGGACTTTGGTTTCGCCGTAAGACAGGTGCACGTCGGACAAGACAATATCAGTCTTTCCGACCGGTGCAGGCTTGGGTTTTTTTGGCGATTGCAGTGTCGGCTCTATCTCCAGCAGCTCTTTGAGACGTTCGAGGCTGGCGGCGGCCACTTGCCATTGGCCGCTGACAGAGCCCAAGCGGCGCAGCGGGTCAAAGGCCAAGCCAATAGCGGTAAAAAAGGTCATGAACTGACCCACAGTTTTGTCACCGGCGATGATTTCGCCGCCACCATAGACCAACACTCCCAGGAAACCGAGACCTGCCATGATGTCGATCATACCCGGCAGTGCGGCTGTGCCAGCTGCCGAGCGGATCTCTGTGCGCACCAGGTTTTCGGTAAGCTCGCCAAATTGTTTGGATTGGTATTTTTCCAAACGGTTGAGTTTGATGGCGACGATGCCGTGGAAAATCTCGTCCAGTCGGGTGGCCAACCGTGCGCCCAGATCGCGCGCAGTGCGGGCCTGACGGCGGACATATTTTTGCGCCAGCACCGAGGGTAGCACCAAAAGCGGGATGCCGATACAGGTCACCAGTGTCCAACGCCAATCGACGCTGACGGCAACCCCCAGCAAAACAGCAAGTGAAATTGCGTCGCGTCCGGCCCCGGTGATCAAGGTGTTCCACATGGTATTAATTTGCAGCACATCGGTTTGTACGCGCTGGATCAAATAGCCCGGCGGGTGGGATTGATGAAAGGCGTTGTCTTGAAACATCATGCGATCCAGCAAACGCCTGCGCAGATCTGCGGCGACATTTTGCGAGATATAAGCCAACAGAATGCGCTGCCCAACCGAAGCCAGAGCGCGGATTGCAAAAATGCTGGCTATGGCGAGGGCGACAATCCACAGGCCGTCCTGGTTGCCCTGAACGAACACCATGTCAAACATCGGCTGCATCATATAGCTGAGCGCCCCAAGCATCGAGCCTTCGAGCGACATCAAAACAAACGCAATGAAAAGCGCAAAGGAATAGCGCCGCATAAAGTTGCGCCATAACCATTTCAGCAGAGGTTTAGACTCTTTTGAGGTAGGCGTCGTGGCGGGGTCGCTGACCGCCCTGTGAGTGCTTGTGGTCACGATGGGATCGGCACCTTATTGTTGAAATCGGCCTGTAGCTTTCGGGGATCGTATTCTGTGCGGATCCAATCTTCAAACGAGATTTCCTGATGGCGCTTGCGCGCGGCATAGCTGCGCAGAATGTAGTCCAGCACGCCGGTCTTGGTAAATCTGAGATGCGCGTATTTCACGGCCAGCATTTTGCGTGCTTGCTGGACGGGTGTGTCTTGCATGACAATCAGATAGATTGCCGATGCAAACCCCGCACGGTCGGCACCTGACTTGCAATGCATAACAAACGGGCGCGGGATGGTTTTGAATGCGTCGATAACTTGTAAAATGTTTTCAGCCGGCGCGGCTTGGCGGGCGCTGAGCTGACAGTTGATCAAGATGAGGCCCAATTCTGCACAGCTTTTCTTCTCGGTCAGATGCGCCGCACCTGTGCCTTCACCCCGCAGATTAAGCACATGGGTGATGCCCATGCCCTTGATCTTTTCAAAGCGCTTGTGGGTAGGTTGATTTGAGCGATAGACGCCGGGGGCGATCTGAAAGAAATTGGTCCAGACCCGGCGCAGGATCGCATGGTCAAACCAATCGTTGTAAATTTTCGCGCGGCGTTCATTGCCTGCAATGCGGGGGTCGACATTGAAACTGTGGCGCCAGTTTCGTTCCCAGTGTTTTAACCGTTTGCCGAGGCTCATCCTGGGTCCCTTGCCTTGTTGCCACGCTGGATGCCTGGACACTTTCATTTAATCTGCGGGGGCGGCGCTGGCAAGCAGCAGCTGAAAGGTGCCTATTGGGGGTTGCGACGCAATCGGTTGATGGCGGCATTGAGAGCCGCAGAGACTGCCAGGACGGCTGCAAGGCCCCAAATGGCCCATAAAGCCAGGAAAATCCAAAGCAGGTTCACCAGCGCCATGACCAAAAAGGCGTTGGTGAAATTGGGGGCGGGTTGCACATTGCGCGACATGGGGGCTCCTTTGCAGAGAGTATAACGCAAATTCAGAGCCGTCTGGGTAAGATTTTCGTTAGGGTGCTTGATTATGGGCGTTACCGCAGAGATTTCAGGACTTTTGGTAAGGCCTTTGCAAAATGGGCAAGATCTTCTGGCCGTCCGCAACTGACGCGTATGCAGCGGTTTTGCGGGGCTACGAACGGCATACGAATGAACACGCCAGCTTCGGCCAAACCGGCCACAATGGCTTGCGCAAACGCAGCATCTCGATGGCAATCTAAGGTGACAAAGCTTGTCGCGGAGGGCAGGGCGGTCAGGCCGTTTTCTTTACCAATACGGCCGATTTCTTCGCGCGCGATTTGGGTGTTTTTACACACTGTGGCCAGCCATTCTTGGTCATGCAGTGCTGCAAGGGCTGCGGTTTGGCTGGCACGGTTGATGCCAAAGTGATTGCGCACTTTTTCGAAGTTTTTGATCAAAGCAGTGTCGCCGATGGCATAGCCGATGCGGGCCCCTGCCATGCCATAGGCCTTGGAGAAGGTGCGCATGCGGATCACTTTGGGATGATTCACATCATACTGGGGTGACGTTCCAGGTGGGGCCAGTTCGACATAGGCCTCGTCTAGGATCAACAGACAACCATCTGGGATATTTTCGAGTTGTTCGGTGATGTGCGCGGCGTCATGCCAGCTGCCCATGGGATTGTCCGGGTTGCAGAAATAGAGGAGCTTGGCATCAACTTCCGCGGCTTTTGCAATGAGTGCAGGCAGATCTTGATGATCATTTTTGTAAGGCACGGTTTCGATGTTGCCGCCAAATCCGGCCACGTGAAAATTGAATGTTGGGTATGCGCCAGCAGAGGTAACCGCGGTGTCACCAGGGGCCACTAAAAGCCGAACCGTATAACCCAAAAGCCCGTCGATGCCTTCGCCAATGACCACGTTGCCTGCGTCAACCGCATGAAACTGGGCCAGAGCATGGCGCAGATCGTGGTTTTCTGAATCCGCATATTTGAATATTTCGGCAGCCGTTTCAGCAAAGCGAGCCTGGGCTTTGGGGCTGGCACCAAAAAGGTTTTCATTGGCCCCAAGGCGCGCCTTGAAAGTTGCACCACGGGCGCGTTCCAGCGTCTCTGGGCTGGTGAAGGGCGAGGAATGGGGAAGGGCTTGGATCAGCGGGGTGTAGCGCGGTTCTGTCATGCGGCAAACCTGCCCGAGGCTGCGGGCGTGTACAAGGGACAAAAGCGGTGACCCTGCGTTGTTTTTCTTGAGGCGTAGAGGCTAGCGGCGCCCAAGGAGCTATGCAAATTACGCAACCATGCTAGTTTCAAGGGGCAGGGGAGCTATACAAGCCCTTAAAAATGGGCTAAGTGCGCCCTTTCTGCGCGTTGGTCATGAAGGCTACAGAGCAGATTGGCCCTGGCCCGTTCCGAAACGCGCCTCAGAAAAAAGCAGAAATTACTTGCATAACTCACTCGCAAAGGCGCTGGAGCGCCGTGGATATACGTCATTAACGCCGGTTCAAATCGCCTGTTCAGACGAAAACCTAAACGATGCAGACCTTTTGGTCTCAGCTCAGACCGGCTCTGGTAAAACCGTTGGTTTTGGTCTGGCGATCGCACCAACATTGTTGGGCGAAGACGCCAAATTCAAATCCGCAGCACAGCCGCTGGCATTGGTGATTGCGCCGACCCGCGAATTGGCTTTGCAGGTCAAACGCGAATTGGCGTGGCTGTACGGCGAAGCCGGCGCGGTTGTGGCCTCTTGTGTGGGCGGCATGGATATGCGCGATGAACGTCGCAGCCTGGACCGTGGTGCCCATATTGTAGTCGCGACACCAGGCCGCTTGCGCGACCACATCACCCGTGGCTCGATTGATCTAAGCGATTTGCGGGCCGTTGTTTTGGATGAAGCGGATGAAATGCTAGATCTTGGGTTCCGCGAAGATCTGGAGTTTATTCTGGAAGAAGCGCCAGAAGATCGCCGGACGCTGCTGTTTTCAGCTACTGTGCCGCGCTCGATTGCAGAATTGGCAAAGCGCTATCAAACAGATGCGCAGCGAATTTCGACAGTGGCAGAGAAATCTCAGCACGCTGACATCGAATATCACGCGATGGCGGTGGCTCCGCGCGATGTCGACAACGCGATTGTCAATGTTTTGCGTTATTACGAAGCGCCAAACGCCATTGTGTTTTGTAACACGCGCGCGATGGTTGGTCGGATTGTGACCCGCTTGTCCAACCGGGGTTTCTCGGTTGTGGCTTTGTCAGGTGAGTTATCGCAGAACGAACGCTCGCATGCATTGCAAGCGATGCGCGATGGACGTGCGCGTGTTTGTGTGGCCACAGATGTGGCGGCGCGCGGCATTGATTTGCCAAATCTTGATTTGGTGATCCACGCAGATCTGCCAAACAGCCACGAAACATTGCTGCACCGTTCCGGGCGTACCGGACGTGCTGGCCGTAAGGGCGATAGCGCTTTGATCGTGCCGCCAAAATCTCGCAACAAAGCGCAGCGTTTGCTGAAAATGGCCAAACTCGAGGCTAACTGGCGCGGTGCGCCGTCGGCTGATGAAGTGCGCGCGCGCGACACGGAACGGATGTTGGCAGACAGCGTGTTGCTGAACGAAGTTGGTCCAAAAGAGCAGGCAGCTGTGGCGGATTTGCTGGAGAAATTCGGAGCCGAGCAATTGGCCGTTGCGTTTTTGCGCAGCTACAAGGGCAATCGATCAGCACCAGAAGAGCTGAGCGTTGTGGATGCCAAACCCAAAGAACGTGCGCCCTTTGGGCCAAGCGTTTGGTTTTCGTTGGACTGTGGGCGTGACGATGGGGCTGACCCACGCCGTTTGCTGCCCATGTTGTGCCGTGCGGGCGACATTAGCCGTGACGATATTGGCGCGATCCGTATTCAACAGGGCGAGAGCTTTGCCGAGGTGCGCGTGGACAGCGTTGACGGATTTTTGGCCAAACTGGGCGCGTCGATGCAACTGGACGATGGTACGGTGCTGACACAGCTTGATACACCGCCGGCCATAGCCAGCGCGCCACGCCAATCGTTTGGCGGCAAACCGGGCGGTAAGTTTGGCGGCAAGCCAGGCGGTAAGTTTGGTGGCAAATCCGGCGGTGGCGGTGGCTATAAAGGCAAATCCCCACGTCATGGAGATGGCGAAGGTGGCGAGCGCCCACGTCGCGAAAAATCTTGGGGTGACAAGCCACGCGGGGATCGCAAAGATCGTTTTGAACGCCCGGAACGTGCGCCACGCAAAGACCATCCGGTGAAAGCACTGGGTAAATCCGCAGAAGGCGGCAAGCCAAACAAAGGGCCTAAGCCTCCGGTTGGCAAAGCGAACAGCAAAAAGAACCGTGCTCGTGCAGCGGAAAAAGGCGGCAACGCCACACCACGTCGCCACAAGTAAACCGGGTCTAAATGTGCTGCAAACACCCGCCTTAGGCGGGTGTTTGTGTTTTCGCGCTCTGGTTGTGAGAGATGCGTTTTCAAGGGCTCCGATTTTGGGTATGCAGTCGGTATTTCATGACGCATAGGGGCCCGGTTTTGGTCATCCGTTATACTATTTATGCATTGGTCTGCGTGAGCGTAGTCTCTCTCTTTGGCTGGTATCAAACGCGGTTTGACACCGATATCGAGGGGGTTTTTCAGCTGCCGTCGGACAGGTTTGCGCAGGTTTTGGTGTATTCTAAAGCGCAAAAACGCGAAATCACCGCCTATTTGATCTTTCCGCGTGGGGAAGGGCAGAACACGAAGCAAGAGGGATTGGCGCATTTCGTGGAGCATCTTGCCGCGGAAAAAATTATGCGGGTGTCGCGGCAGCAAGCACAGCATTCAAATGCTTGGACCAACTCAACCTCGACGGGCTATTGGCTGAACGCAAAGAAAGCCGCCTTGCCAGCGGCTTTGCAAGCCCTGGCAAACACGGCAAAGCCGCTAGAGGTCACGGAGGAATTTGCTGATGCAGAACGTGATATTGTGCTGGGGGAATATGAATATCGCGTCGTTGATCAAGCGCTTTCCACAGAAAAACATCAATTGAATTCAGAGCTTTATGAAGACGGGCCTATCAGTCGGTGGGTGGGCGGAATGCCCGATGACATTGCGCAATATTCGCTGGCGGCGGCGCAGGCTTTGCATGCGGACAGTCATCGTCTGAGCGAGGCCGTGCTGGTGGTACATGGTGATATTTCGGCAAGGGGTGTGGCACAGGCGATGAAGCAGATTAACACAGCTGATGTGCCCCACCATGCCGCGCGTTCGGTACAGCGTTTGGTGACGCAATTCACAGAGGGGCGGTACGTGACATCGGTGCGATCTGCTGACGATATTGGCCCGGTGTTGCTTTATGGCAAATTGGTTGCTTTGCCGTCTTGCGTAGATCAGCGGGCCTGTGGCACCGCAATCAATGTCCTACACAGGCTGTTGGACACCGCGCAGGCGGGCGGCATCGCAGGCCCGTTGCGCTATGATGCTTTTGTGGCGCGTAGCTTTGACCTTGATATCAACCTGGTGGGGCCAAACATCGCAGAGGTTTGGTTTGAGGCCCGCCCCGACAAAGGCGTGTCTTTGCAGACATTGCTGACGACTTTTGAAACCTCTCTTGAAGCTGCCTTGGCGGAGGTTGGTCAAACAAACAGGTATTTGACGGCCCGTCGACAGGCCATCTCGGACTTAAAGAATGTAGATAGTGCCATCGCCTATGAGGCCGGATGGGCGGTGGATCGGTTTGCGCGTGGATTGAAGCCCGTCGGGCGCAAGGCGTATATGACGGCACTCGGGCAGGTCAAGGTTGGCCCTTTGAAAGCCGTTGCGCAGGATCTGTCGATGCCGGGGCGTGTGGTCATTGTAAAAGTAAATCCGTTGAATGAGAGATTGAATTGATGAAATTTGTTGTGTTGTTGTTGTGTGTATTGGGGATTTCGGCCTGTCAGGAAGACACCAAACGCCAAGTTGTTATGGTGGAGAGCCCCGCAGGGCATTCATTTGCGTATATGCAGATTAATGAACCTGGCAAAACCGATGTGTCGATCAATGTGGCCTGGCCCACCGATTGGGCGCGGGATGCATCGTTGAATCCGATGCTGCCGACCGTCGCTAGCGAGGCTTTGCTAAACAGTGGCACCAAGCAGTTTTCCTCGGCTGAAATCATGAATGGTTTTAACGAACGGAACGCGCGCGCGCGGGTCTATGCGAGTCCGGATCATATGCGCGGAGTGCTGAACTTTCCCAAAGAACATATGGCCTTTGTTTTGGATGTGGCCAGCGCGGCCCTAGCAGAGCCAACCTATGACCCGATTTGGTTGCAGCGTGCCCATCAGGGGGTATTAGACCAAGTTGCACACCAAAACGGTGAAACCCATTTCCAGATGTGGGCTGCCGCCCGAACAGCGGTTTTGGCGGAGGATCCTTTGGACCGCTATTTGTCTATGCGGGTAGATACTTCGGAAAGTGAGGTGTCACGGCAAGCGGCACAAGATTGGCACAAAAACGTGTTCACTCAGGCCAATGCGGTTGTGGCTGTTGAAGGGGTATTATCCGAGGCCGAGGCAGGCGCTGCGGTAGACCAATTGTTGGCGGGATTGCCCGAAGGGCGCAAGAGGGCCGCTGATATGGTATCTGCTGCGCCCGCTGCTCAGGTGAATTTTGCACCGCGTCGGATATTTCTGCACCTGCCAGATGCTGGAAAAACCACCATGGGCTTGCTGGGGCAACTGCCAGACACCACCAGTCCGGGGGAGGAAACGGATCTGTTGGCGTTGCATTTCTTTGGCCGTCAAGATGGGGCCTTGATCACCGCCATGCGCGAAGAGCTGCGGGCAAGTTATGTCGCGCAAACCGGGGCGGTGAATTATGACCGTGCAACGCGTTTGTTTTATATTTATAGCGAAGTTGGTCCCGAGAAACTGGCCCAAGCCCTTGAACTGGCGGCCCAGACCTATGGGCAGTTTCGTACGCAGCCGGATTTTGCGGGATTTGAGGTCTTTCAAGAAAGATTCAGCGCAGATGTCGGCAAAAATATTGGCTATTTTGATGTCGCAGCAAACGCAGTGGTGGAATTGATGCTGGATGGGCGCGACCCGGCAGGGGCTCCGAGCTTGGACAAGCAGTTTGCAGAGGCGACGCAACAGGCGGTGGCGAAACGCTTGCAAGATGCCTTTCCAGCCGCAGAGGATCTGATTTGGTTAGCAGCGGGACCAGATGCCAGCCAATGGCCAGAGGCCTGTGTGATCACAGACATTGCCGAGGCAGCGCTTTGCCCGACTGAACATGGCTTTTAATCTGCCGCGCACCAGCCAAATGAAGAAACAAAAACGCCCGCTCAATTAAAGCGGGCGTTTTTTTGTGATTTTCTTTTTGGCCTAGCCGATTTCTGCGATGCGCGCGAGGGCGCCTTTCAGCTTGGTCTCTTCCTCTTCGCGGGCGGCAAGGTTCTCTTTGGCTTCAGTCACAACCGCATCTGGGGCAGAGGCCACGAATTTCGGGTTGTTGAGGCGGCCACGCAACCCCCCGAGTTCCTTGGCCAATTTGCCCAGGTTCTTTTCTAACCGGGCTTTTTCGGCAGCCACATCAATGATGCCTTCCAACGGAATGGCAAAAGACCCCCCCGGCGCGGGCACCGAAACACAGCCTTTTGGTTGACTGTCAGCCGCGGTCAGGCTGTCGATGCGCGCAAAGCGTTTGATCAGCGCCTCGTTGCGGTTCCAATAAGACTGTCCTGCGGCGTCAATGTCGGTCACAATCATCGGCACCTTGGCACCGGCAGGTACATTGACCTGCGCCCGCGCCGAACGCACGTTGTCGATCACCGCAATGACCCAAGACATTTCTGCCTGTGCCTCTGCATCCACCAGATCAGCGGCTGCATAGGTTGGCCATGGAGCATGGGCCAACATCTTAGCGGCCTCGCCGGTTGATGTGCCGCGGCCTTCAGTGACGTCCCAGATTTCTTCGGTCACAAAGGGCATGATCGGGTGCATCATGATCAAGCTTTGATCTAGCGCCCATGCATAGGTTGCCTGGGTTTCGTCCTTGGCGGCCTGATCATCACCGTGGAAGATCGGTTTGGTGAATTCCAAGAAACGCGCGCAGAATGTGTTCCAGAAAAAACTGTACAGCGCATTGGCAGAATCGTTGAAACGGAAGCTGTCAAAACCCGCGTCGACCTCTTCGCGCAGCTTGGCGACCTCGCCAATGATCCAACGGTTCAGGGGCAGGGTGGCCTTGGGCGGCATCGCGCCACGTTCCGCGCTGAAAGCATCGATTTGGCTGTCGCCATAAGAAGACGCTTGCCAGATTTTGGTGACAAAATTCCGGTAGCCTTCGATGCGTTTCATATCCAGTTTCAGCACGCCCCCAAGGCTGGCCATGGCCGCATTGGTAAAGCGCATTGCATCCGCGCCGTACTCATCAATGATGTCTAATGGGTCAATCACGTTACCTGTGGATTTCGACATCTTCTTGCCCTTGGCATCGCGCACAAGGCCGTGCAGATACACGGTGTCAAACGGGATGTCGTCAACAACAGCCAGCTGCATCATCATCATCCGCGCCACCCAGAAGAACAGGATGTCTTGGCCTGTGACCAAGGTGGATGTTGGGAAATACTTTTGCATTTCCGCAGTGTCTTCGGGCCAGCCCAGTGTGCCGATAGGCCAAAGGCCGGAAGAGAACCATGTGTCGAGCACGTCTGGGTCGCGCCAAACTGGATAGGCCAGTTTGGTAAGGTCCTGAGATGCTTCATAGGCGGCGAGTCCCGCAGCAAACACGCGAATGGCTTCGGCGCGATCGGCAACTTCGATCACGGTTGCGTGGTTGAGTGGTGTTGGCAATTTGGCTTCTGCGTCTTTCACCAGAGAGGTGACGGCGCTGAAACTGTCAGCGCAATAGTGGCGTTCGCCCCCAAGCGGGAAGGTTTGATCCGCCAGAAAGCGGTTCATTTCGACAAGATCAAGTGCGCCATCATTTTCATCGTCATAACTGCCTTGGCTGCTGAGATCAAAGCCATACCAAACCGGAATCTGGTGCCCCCACCATAGCTGACGAGAAATACACCAAGGTTCGATGTTTTCCAGCCAATGGTAGTAGGTCTTTTCGCCACTTTCCGGCAGGATTTTCACGTCGCCGTTTCTGACCGCATCCAGAGCGGGGCCAACGATTTTGTCGGTTTCCACAAACCATTGATCGGTCAGCATTGGTTCGATGACCACTTTGGAGCGGTCCCCAAACGGCTGCATGATCGGCTTGTTTTCAACGTATGGCACGGTTTCGGAAACTTCAGACTCGTTGCCGTCTTCGTCTTGGACGGTCTTGGTTTCGGTGATCATCACCGCAAGGCCTTCGTCGGTGATTTGCTGTACCACCAATTTACGCGCCTCAAAACGATCCAACCCGCGCAGATCATCGGGGATCAGGTTGATTGCGTCGACTTCGTTTTCGGTGAATTTCGCGCCGTTTGCATGCGCCTGCGCCTTGGCAGACTCATCCGCATAGGCGTCACCATCCGCCCGCATCGCGCCTTTGGTATCCATCAGCCGGTACATTGGAATGCCACCACGCTTGGCGACCTGATAGTCGTTAAAGTCATGCGCGCCGGTGATCTTCACCGCCCCAGAGCCAAAGTCTTTGTCTGGGTATTCATCGGTGATGATCGGGATCAACCGGCGGTGCTCTTTTGGACCCACCGGGATTTCAACCATCTTACCCACGATTGGGGCATAGCGTTCGTCAGTTGGGTGTACCGCAACTGCGCCGTCACCCAGCATGGTTTCCGGCCGGGTCGTGGCGATGGAAATGTAGTCGCGTTGTTCGCGCAACGTGACATTGCCGTCTTCATCTTTCTCTAAATACTCATATGTCGCGCCGCCCGCGAGCGGGTACTTAAAGTGCCACATGTGCCCCGGCGTTTCCACATTCTCGACCTCAAGGTCTGAGATTGCAGTTTCAAAATGCGGATCCCAGTTGACCAGGCGTTTGCCGCGATAGATCAGGCCCTTGTTGTACATCTCAACAAAAACTTTGATGACCGCATCATGGAAGTTGCCGTCGGCCTCATCCGCCGGTGCACCAGGAGCGCCAGACATGGTAAAGGCCGTGCGACTGAAATCACAAGAAGCCCCAAGGCGCTTGAGCTGATTGATAATCGTGCCGCCGGACTTGCCCTTCCATTCCCAAACTTTTTTCAGGAATTCCTCGCGGCCCATTTCGGCGCGCGATGGCTGCTGGGTTTTGGCCAGTTCCCGTTCCACAACCATCTGGGTCGCAATGCCCGCGTGGTCGGTGCCCGCCTGCCAAAGCGTGTCAAAGCCCTGCATGCGTTTCCAGCGAATCAACATGTCTTGCAATGTGTTGTTAAAGGCGTGACCCACGTGCAGCACACCAGTGACATTGGGGGGTGGGATCATAATACTATAGGTGCTGGCCCCGGGTTTTGCGTTGGCTCCCGCGGTAAAGCAGCCTGCTCTTTCCCAAGCCTCAAAAAGCCGGGTTTCAGCCTCGGCAGCATTAAAAGTCTTTTCCATCGCCATGTGCGTGTTTCCTGCGTGCGGTCATATCTAGTTGCAGCGAGGTTTAGCGAATGGCGCGCCTAAGGGAAAGGTGTTGTTATGCGGTCTGCGCCAATGGCGCAGGCTTTGTTGATCTTGTCGCGCGCGTGGCGAGGTGGTGGCATCGCGCACGAGGGGGTAATCTTGGTTGAGTAGGTGCCTTCGGCGAGGGTATTTTGATCAAGAACAATTCTAAATGATCGGGATAAACGGTACGCCGCATGCGGTAAGGGTCATAAGGAAGATCAGGGCAATAAGGGCTTTGGTCATGGGGCTGCTCTTTTTTTAAAGTGTTTTGCCCATTAGCCGATTTTGTCGATGGTTTTGCAAGGGGATTGTGGCGGGCCCGCAAACGCAGCCGTGGGGTAATCTCAATCCCGGGGACCTGTATGTACAGGTGGGCGCCAGGTAAGTGGACCAGGATCCAAACAGAGCCAGCTCCCTTGGAATTGCTTAAGGCCACTGGATTGCTACCGGATCACGAGAAGGGCAGAACCCGCCACTAACTTACTTAGGCCTCTGCAGGGGGCGCGACAAGGGGATTAAGCGGTTTCATGGGTTTGCGGGGCCGGTTCCTGACCGGAAAGATGGGCTTTGAGGCTGGTTTCGAAGAAATGTTGCCAACCACGGGTGCAGACATCCAGACAGGCCAGTGTTTCGTTTAGGCCTTTATGCGTCAGGGTGATGTCGCAGCCTTTTGCGGTTTCTTGAATTTGCCAAATAAGCTGGGTGTTTTGCCATTCGCCCGTATCCTGCACGTCGTCGATGATCATATGCGCTTGGGTGCAATGCCAGATTAGTGGGTCCGTTGCATCAAAGGCAAATGTCACGTGGCTGTTGTTGAACCGGATGGTAAAACCCTTGTCTGTTGCCTCGACGCGGTCGCTCCACCACCGAGGCATTTGCTCCAAAATGGCAACACGCGCAGATTTGGCATCAACCGGTACAGAAATAGTGGCCTCATAGTCATTTGGGGCGCAGGCTTGATAAAGATTGTCCAAAAAGCCATGCCAGCCTTTGTCGAGTGCCAGTAACAGATCAAAGCCTGCGGCGGTGTCAGGTAGCCCGCTGTGGCGTAAAGTGAGTTTTGTCCCGGAGTGGTGGTCAGACAGATGCCACTCAACCCGTGACATGTGGCCATTTGCCGGGCCCACGGTGAAATCCCAAGCCATAAATTCCATTGGGCGCATCTCGCGCACTGTGCCCCAGCAGAGGATTTCGCCGGTATCGCGTTCTGTAAGCTCAAACTCTTGGTGCAATGTGAAATCGGCGTTGGGCAGATTAAACCATTGTGCCACTAGGTCTGCCTTGGTCAAGTAGGACCAGACATGGGCGCGCGGGGCGGCCAGAAAGAGGTGTTTGTTGATTTCAATATCACTCATTGGGTGTGCTTTCGGTTGTGCCGGTCTCGACGAGGCTTTTTAAATTTGCGAGCTTCTCATCCCAGAAACTCTCGAAGGAGCTTAGCCAGTCAAAGGCCGGCTGCATGGCCTTTGGGTTCAACTGGTTCAGTTTTTCGCGGCCGCGGGTTTGCACATGGATCAAATTGCCCTGTTCCAGAATGGTCAGGTGCTTTTTGACAGCGCCACGGGTCATTTCAAACTGATCCGAAATCTGAGCGATGGTCAGGCTGTCTTTTTTGGACAGCATCACCAAAATATCACGCCGGGTTGGATCAGCCAGGGCGCGAAAAATGGGCTGCATCTGCATTGGGGCTCCTGATATGTTACCAATTGGTGATGTATTTAATGTTACCATTTGGTGTTATGTCAAGTCCTAGCAGCTCACTCTGCTAGGGGGGGTTGATCTTTGTTCATGAATTGTTCACGGTGTTGTTATGACAGAAAACCCAGCTCTTTCACTGCAACCCGGCCAGCTATTGGCCCGTGGTGTCGGCCGCCATCTGCGCAGCCATGGTTTTGTTTCGATAGAAGAATTTGTGCCTGAACGCGGCAAACGCGTGGATGTGATGGCGCTGGGCCCCAAAGGGGAACTTTGGGTGATCGAGTGTAAATCGAGCCTGGCGGATTTTCAGTCAGACCACAAATGGCAGGGCTATCTGGAATGGTGTGATCGGTATTTTTGGGCGGTGGATACCGCCTTTCCAACCGAAATTTTGCCAGATGGGACCGGGCTGATCATCGCTGATTCTTATGATGCAGAACTTATTCGCATGGGGCCCGAAGCCAAACTCGCAGCGGCACGTCGCAAAAAGATCATTCAAAAATTCGCCATGGATGCAGCTCGGCGGCTGCACAGATTTCGCGACCCTAAATTGCTGCCTTTGCCAGATGAAACCTGACTATTTGCCCATCTGAGCAGCGGTCTGGGCCGCAGCGCGAATTTCTTCTGCGATCTCTTCGGCCTCATCCGGAGAGAAATCCATCGGAATCTCAAGCGTGCCCGCTTCGATGAAGATGCGCACAAACCCCTGATCAGTTGGCCCGATTTGCAGATTTGCTTCGACGTCGCGTTCGGTATTAATGCCCATTTCATCTCTCCTTGCCTGATTTGGGCCTAGCGGTATATGCTGTTTTTTGCAAGGTGCTGGCCTGAACGACATTCGCAAAGCAAATCCCGATTTTTTGCGATTTTCATGCTTGCATTTGCCACAGGGGAAATGTACATCGCCCCAGCGTGCCGCCTTAGCTCAGTAGGTTAGAGCGCCTGATTGTGGATCAGGAGGTCCCCCGTTCGAGCCGGGGAGGTGGTACCATTTCCCAGCTTTAAATTTGATGAAATACCTAGATTTGTTCTTGACCCAAATACCCTGGGGAGGCTGAAACGTGTTTTCAGCCGGGGCGAAGCTCCTCTCAAGATCTAGTCGACCGTGATGGTTTGCTTCAGACTGCCGGTCAGTGCGTCAAAAATCAGAATGTGATTGTCTGCTGTGACCACGGCATACCAATCCTTGCCACGGGTAAAGGCCGTAGCTTTGGACCCGTCCGGCAAGTCGATGGATGTCGGCATTTCTGGACCAGCGCCATAGAAACGGGTGACAAGCAGGCCAACCACCACTACAAGCCCGCCAATCATCACCACCGTCAGCACTGTGATCAACTGGCGCAAAAACCGCAAATTTGCCGGTTCTACCGGTTCAGGAGTGTCATCCATGGCCACCGCTCATGTTACGTTTCAAATTGCGGACAACCCGCCTGCGCGTCTTGATAAAGCCTTGGCGCGCGATGTGCCAGCAGAAGCCGCGCTGTCTCGCACCAGAATGGCGCGGTTGATGGCCGACGGTCATGTTAAGGTGAACGGCGCGATTGCCACCGACCCGAAAGCAAAGATCGCCGAGGGGGCTGAAGTGGTGATTGTGGTGCCGGTCGCGGATGAAAGCCATATCGGCCCTGAAAATATTCCCTTGGATGTTATTTTTGAAGATGACGATCTGATTGTGATCAATAAAAGTGCGGGCATGGTGGTGCATCCGGCCCCTGGCACGCCTAACGGCACTTTGGTGAATGCGTTATTACATCACTGTGGTGACACGCTGTCTGGGGTGGGCGGATCAAAGCGTCCGGGCATTGTTCACCGGATTGATAAGGAAACCTCTGGTCTGTTGGTGGTGGCCAAAACCGATCGTGCTCATCATGGATTGGCGGCGCAATTTGAGAAACACACCGTCGAGCGCTATTACAATGCAGTGGTCTATGGGGTGCCTGATGCGCATGATCCCAGATTGCGTGGTGTGCGTGGCGTGAATTTTGAGCCCGGTAATATTATGAAGATCACCACGCATTTGGCGCGGCATAAGACCGATCGTCAAAGGCAGGCGGTGTTGTTTGAAGGCGGGCGCCATGCGGTCACTCGCTCGCGCATTGTCGAACCCTTTGGAACTCCTGAAGTGGCCTCATTGATCGAATGCTGGTTGGAAACCGGTCGCACGCATCAGATCCGGGTGCATATGACCCATGCGGGTCATAGTTTGATTGGCGATCCAACTTATGGCGGGCGGCGGAAGTTATCTGAAAAGGCGTTAAGTGTGCAGGGCGTTCAAGCGGCGCGCAATTTTCCACGTCAGGCACTACATGCGGCGGTTTTAGGATTTGTACATCCGGTCAGTAAAGAAGATTTGCGGTTTGAGGCACCATTGCCAGAGGACATGACAAACTTGATTGCGGCGCTGCGGAAGCCGACCTGAGCACGCAAAGCTGACAATAAGCGCCGAATATGCTACATTTGGCAGTGAGGCCTTTTGCCCGGGACCTTCAGTCAAATGGACTGATTTAATTTAGTTTTCTGAGTTTCGGGCCGATATACAAAGGCAGTGTTTGGGTACAGACAGAATTTCCGTCTGTGGAAATATGCGTAAGCGATATGCGTTTTCGCATAGACTCTGCACTTTCGCACGCTGTTGAAAGATGTCACAAATTGCACAGCGACGTGAGCGCACTACCCTGTGATTGGCATTATGTGAATGCTGCGTTCACAATTAATTAAGAAAAAATTGCTAGCCCGCTTGAAAGCCTGTTAGCGCCAACCTATCTGGATGTTAAGCCTTTAAACATTAAGGGGGACGAGAAGATGAGTAATTATAAAAATCTCCCGGCACCAACGCCGGAAGGCGGTTTGAACCGCTATATGCAAGAAATTCGGAAGTTCCCGCTGTTGGAACCCGAAGAAGAATACATGCTGGGCAAAGCCTGGGCCGAAAAAGAAGACACGGAAGCCGCTCATAAGATGGTGACAAGCCATCTGCGTTTGGCGGCCAAGATTGCCATGGGGTACCGTGGCTATGGTCTGCCGCAGGCCGAAGTGATTTCCGAGGCCAACGTGGGCCTGATGCAGGCCGTGAAACGCTTTGACCCAGAAAAGGGCTTTCGTCTGGCTACCTATGCTATGTGGTGGATCCGTGCCTCCATTCAGGAATACGTGCTGCGCAGCTGGTCGATGGTCAAGCTTGGTACAACCTCGGCTCAGAAAAAGCTGTTCTTTAATCTGCGTAAAGCCAAAGCCCGTATTGGGGCGCTGGAAGAAGGCGACATGCGTCCGGAAAATGTGCAGCGCATTGCTCATGATTTGGGTGTAACCGAAGACGAAGTTGTCAGCATGAACCGCCGTTTGTCCGGTGGCGATGCTTCGCTAAACGCGACGGTCGGCTCCGAAGGCGAAGGCACCATGCAATGGCAGGATTGGCTGGAAGACGAGGATGCGGATCAGGCGGGCGACTATGAAGCCAAAAATGAGTTGGAAGCGCGCCGTGAGCTTTTGGCCGAGGCTATGGATGTGCTGAACGACCGCGAAAAGGACATCTTGGTGCAGCGTCGTCTGCAAGACAAAGTGATCACACTCGAAGAATTGAGTGGTCAGTATGATGTCAGCCGTGAGCGTATTCGTCAAATCGAAGTGCGCGCGTTTGAAAAACTTCAGGTGCGTATGCGCGCCCTGGCCAGCGACAAAGGCATGCTTGCACGCGCCTAAACCTCCCTCGGAGCGCCGATACCTCCAGCGATCCAAGGAAAAGCCCCAGCCTTTTGGCCGGGGCTTTTGTCGTTTTTGTTGGCTTGTGCGGTCATGGCCAGCTGCTAGTGTTTGCGCAAACGTAAATTTGTGGAGGGCGTTATGGAAACTGTCAAATGGGGCATTTTAGGAGCCAGTAAGTTTGCCAAGGAACATATGGGCCCAGCCATTCACGCCGCCGATGGGGCTGAGCTTGTGGCGCTCGCAACGTCTTCGGCAGAAAAAGTCGCGCCCTTTCTGGCGTTCTGTCCAAACCTCAAAACCCATGGCAGCTATGATGCATTGTTGGCAGATCCGGAAATCGATGCGGTCTATATCCCATTGCCCAATCACATGCATGTGGAATGGGCCCTAAGAGCCATGGCTGCGGGCAAGCATGTGCTTTGCGAAAAGCCGATGGCTTTATGCGCAGATGATTTTGCTAAATTGATCGCGGCCCGGGATGCTTCGGGTTTGCTGGCGGCCGAAGCCTATATGATCGCCCATCATCCGCAGTGGCAATATGTGCGGCAATTGTTGGCAGATCACGAGATCGGCACGTTGCGGCATGTGACCGGGGCCTTTTCTTTTAACAATCAGGATCAACCAGAGAATATCCGTAATAAGAGCGACACAGGTGGCGGGGCACTACGTGATATTGGCGTTTACACGCTGGGTTCGGTGCGCTTGGCGACCGGGCAAGAGCCATGCGAAGTGGCTGCACGTATACGTTGGGAAAACGCTGTTGATGTTTTCTCGGACGTGCAGGCGCAATTTTCCGGGTTCAGCTATTCGGCCTATGTCAGCACCCGTATGAAGCAACATCAGGATATGGTGTTTCATGGCAGCCGTGGTCTGATCCGGTTGATTGCACCGTTTAATCCAGGCGTATTTGCCGAGGGGCAGGTGGTTTTACAGCGGGATGGGCAAGACGATGTCATCCGGCGTTTTACCGGGGTGAACCAATATAGATTACAGGTCGAGGCATTTGGGCGCTCTGTTCGGGATGGCGTGGCGTACCCCTGCGCTTTGGAGTTTTCGCGCGGCACCCAGAAGATGATGGACCAAGTATTTGCGGTGGCGCGAGATCTGTAAGTGGGTCTGTCATGTATTCCAGCGACGTCAAGACGTCGCTGGAACGTGGCCGAAACGCTGTTTCGGCCCTTTGGGTATTTGGGTCAAGAACAAAGCCGCTGTCTAGGCTTCCATCGCCTCAAGCTCATCGATCATGTCAGAAATCATCGACAGGCCTTTGTCCCAGAACTTTGGATCGCTGGCATCAAGGCCAAAGGGGGCCAGCAGGTCTTTGTGGTGTTTAGAGCCGCCAGCTTTGAGCATATCAAAGTATTTTTCTTCGAAGTCCTCGCCGCCTTCGGCGTAAACCGCATAGAGCGCGTTTACCAAGCCGTCGCCAAAGGCATAGGCATAGACGTAGAAGGGCGAATGCACGAAGTGGGGGATGTAAGCCCAAAAGGTGTCATAGCCATCCATAAATTCAAACGCAGGCCCTAGGCTTTCGGCCTGAACTGACATCCAAAGTGCGTTGATGCCTTCAGGGGTCAATTCGCCATCGGCGCGGGCGTCGTGCAATTTGCATTCGAAGTCATAAAACGCGATTTGACGCACAACCGTGTTGATCATGTCTTCGACTTTTCCAGCCAACAGCACTTTGCGCTGTTCTTGGGTTTCGGCCTTGTCCAGCATCTTGCGGAAAGTCAGCATTTCGCCAAAGACAGAGGCGGTTTCCGCCAATGTCAGCGGTGTGGAGGACAGCATTTCGCCCTGTTCCGCAGCCAATACCTGGTGCACCCCATGGCCGAGTTCATGCGCCAGAGTCATCACGTCGCGTGGTTTGCCAAGGTAATTTAGCATCACATAGGGATGTACGTTGGTCACCGTTGGGTGGGCGAATGCGCCCGGGGCTTTGCCGGGTTTGACCTCGGCGTCGATCCAGCCTTTGGTGAAAAACGGCTCTGCTATCTCGGCCATGCGCGGATCGAAGGCGGCATAGGCTTCCATTACCGTGCTTTGGGCTTCGCTCCATGGTACAATACGGGTGTCTTCCATGGGCAGCGGCGCGTTGCGGTCCCAAACCTGCATGACGTCAAGTCCCAGCCATTTGCGTTTGAGTTCATAATATCGGTGGCTGAGCTTGGGGTAGGCGGCGACAACCGCGTTGCGCAGCGCCTCCACCACTTCCGGCTCTACATCGTTTGACAAATGCCGCCCGGCCTGTGGTGACGGCATTTTGCGCCAACGGTCCATGACTTCTTTTTCTTTGGCCTGGGTGTTGTGCACGCGGGCAAAGGTTTTGATGTTTGCCCCCAGCACGCGGGCGATTTCGCGGGATGCGGCTTCGCGTTTGCTGCGGTCTTGTTCAGTCAGGAAATTCAGGGTGGCTTCGATGTTCAGCTTTTCGCCTTCCATCTCAAATTCCAACCCGGCAATGGTTTCGTCAAACAGGCGCTCCCATGCGTCGCCCACCACGCCCAGATCGTGCAGGAACTTTTCCAGCTCGTCAGACAGTTGGTGGGGTTTCATGGCGCGGATGCGATCAAAAACAGGTTTGTAACGTGCTAGATCGGAGTTTTGAGCAAACATTGCGGTCAGTTTGTCATCGTCAATGCGGTTCAGTTCCAGAGTGAAAAATACCAGCGGAGTCGAGAAATCTGTCAGTGCCTCTTGCATGTTGGACATAAATTGTGCGCGTTCTGCGTCGACCGTAACCTGATAATAGCGCAGGCCAGCATAAGACATGATACGGCCAGAAATCTGGCTGATTTTTTCGTTGCGCTGCACGCAGGTCAAAAGGCCGGCGGCATCCAGATCGGCCAGTTTATCTTCGTAATCGGCCGCAAATGACGCGCATTCGCCCTCGAGCCACTCTAAGTCTTTGTCTAGTTCAGGCGCATCTGGGGAGGTGTATAGATCAGATAGATCCCATTCTGGCAGGCCCCCCAATCCTTCACCTCCGGCAGTGGCATTGGCGTCGCGGACGGGGAAGGGCAGGTTCAGCATAGGGGCCTCTTGGGTCAGGAATTCTGTTAGGTGTCAGATAGGCAGAGCAGGGGGCAAGGTGCAAGAGGCGGAGTGTTTTAAACTTGGTTTTGACGGGGCAGCGGTTAAGTTGAAGAGAGAGCAGGAGGCAGTCCTTTGAGATTTGTACGATTTGGTGAGATTGGGCAGGAACTACCGGGTATTTTGGATGCCCAGGGGCAGGTTCGCAACCTCTCGGGGGTGGTCCCGGATATCGCAGGTGACGTTTTGGGGCACTTGGGGGATATCGACGTTGGTGAATTGCCAGTTGTTCCTGGGAATCCGCGTTTGGGGCCCCCGGTGGGCGACACGGGTAAATTCATTTGCATCGGCTTGAATTACCGGGATCATGCCAAAGAGGCGGGCATGCCCATTCCTGAAGAGCCCATTGTGTTTATGAAGGCGACCAGCGCCATTGGCGGGGCAAATGACCCCATCGTGTTGCCGCTTGGATCAGAGAAAGGCGACTGGGAAGTTGAGCTGGGGGTGGTGATCGGCAAGACCGCCAAATATGTCAGCGAAGCTGAAGCGTTGGATTATGTGGCGGGCTATTGCGCCGTCAACGATGTGTCAGAACGTGGGTTTCAGATAGAACGCGGTGGGCAATGGACCAAGGGCAAAAGCTGTGACAGCTTTGGCCCGCTGGGGCCTTGGTTGGTGACGCCCGATGAAATTGGCGATCCGCAGGCCCTGGACATGTCCTTGTGGATCAATGGTGATTTGCGCCAAAGCGGATCGACATCGACAATGATCTTTCCTGTGGCCTATGTGATTTCCTACCTCAGCCAAATGATGCGCTTGGAGCCGGGTGATGTGATTGCAACCGGGACGCCGCCCGGAGTGGGCATGGGCATGAAACCACCGCTATATTTGCAAGCTGGGGACGTGGTCGAACTGGAAATCCAAGGCTTGGGGCGTCAGCGTCAACGCGTCATGCGGGACGAAGTGCTGTAAGATACTCTATGATCTGGGCGCTAAAAACAGCGCTGCAATCTTGCGGGTCACATCGCCACGTATGGTTGGATTGTCCATCAATACTTCGTGTTCGCCTGCTGGCACCATGTCTAATGTGCCATCCTCCCATGATGTCATGCGGCTGGTAATTGCACCTGGGCAAACGATGTTTTCATCGGTGCCAAGAAAGGTAAGACATGGGATTTGAGGGGCAGGGTGGCGGCGCAGATCGCTGCATTCGCGCAATGCCTGTGACAGCCAGCGCATGGTTGGGCCGCCAATCATCAGCTGTGGCTGAGCGCGCGCATGCGATTGCAGCCGGGCATACATGTCCCGGTCTTTGGTCAGTTGGTTGTCTTCAAAGGCGGTGTCCAAAACATAGGTTTCATGTTTGGTGCCGGGGGCCAACCAATGACCGATGCCTAAAAGGCTGGCAATTCCGCTGAGTAATACGGCTATCGGGCGCAAAACCTTGTTGAGACCGATGTCCCACATGGGGCCGGTGAAGGCTGCGGCTTGCACTGGCAGGCCGTCATAAAGCGCGCGCAAACCGATGCAGCCACCCATGGAGTGGCCCATTAGAAAATAGGGTTCTGGCAAATTCAGTGCTTTGGCGCTGCGCAACATGGCGGCAACATCAAGCTGATAATCTTGGAAATTGACAACATGGCCCGACATCACGTTGCCGGTCAGCCGATCCGCCAAACCCTGACCGCGCCAGTCGATGGAAAATGTGGCCAGACCTAAATCTGCAAACCGTCCTGCGATTTCTGCATATTTTTCAATATACTCCGTGCGCCCCGGAAACAGCAAAACCGTGCCTTTGGTCTTGCCTGCGGCATCGTTGCTTTGCCAAGCGGCCACGCGCAGCCGCACCCCGTCTGTTGCCAAGGTCCAATAGGCCTCGGCTTCTGGTTCACCTGAAATAACCGGAAAAAACGGCGCGCGGTCCAGACCCATTACGACAGTGCCGACGCAAGTTTCATTGCCATGCCCATGTCACCATCAACAGACAGCTTACCGCTCATGAAGGCAGAGGTTGGGTTGATATCCCCTTCAAGGATAGCCTGAAACACATCTGCGTCAGCCGTCAGCGTTACATCTGCATCGTCATCGCTGGCTCGCACACCTTCGCCGTCGATGATAAGCGCGCCTTCGCCTTCGATTACAAATTTTGCAGATCCATCTATCCCGGCGTCTCCGAGTTTGGCTGCCAGTGCGTCTACCGCTGCCGCTACAATATCGCTCATTCGTAATCTTCCTTTGAATTGCCGCTTATTTCCCCCGCGCCGGACTAGTAAATCCCGATGCGCAGGTTACATTCAAGAGTGTTATGCGCTTGTTATCTATTAATCTCAAACTTGTCGTTGCGGCAGCCTTTGTTACCCTCATGTGCGGTGTGGGCAGCGTGAATGCAAGCGACCGATTGACGGATCTCTTGGCCGAGCTCAAATCCGCCGAAGCTATTGAAGCGGTGAAAATCACCAAGGAAATTCGTTTGGAGTGGGAGAAATCCGGATCGGCCGCTGCGGATCTGTTGCTGAGACGTGGGCGGGATGCAGTGGAAACCGGTGATTTTGATGCGGCCATAGAGCATTTTTCAGCTTTGGTGGATCACGCGCCAGAATTTGCAGAGGGCTGGGTCGCGCGGGCAAGCGCCTTTGTGCAGATTGGGCTTTTGGGGCCGGCGGTGTCGGATTTAGAACAGGCTTTAGAGCTGAATCCAATGCATTTTGAAGCCATAAACGGTCTTGGCGTGATCTTAGAGATGATTGACCGCCCTGAGGAAGCCTATGAAGCCTATCTGTTGGTCATGGCTATACATCCGACCCATCCGGTCGTAACACAGGCTTTACAACGTCTAGAGCCCATGGCCAAAGGCCAAAAACTCTGAAAAATTAAAAGGCGCATGGACATGTCCTCAGCAGGGCGGATCACAGCGGTTTTGGGGCCGACCAATACAGGTAAAACCCATTTGGCGATTGAGCGGATGCTGGGACATCGCACGGGGGTCATTGGCCTGCCGCTGCGACTGTTGGCACGCGAAGTCTATGACAAAATCGTTGCGGCGCGGGGGCCAAACGTCGTTGCGCTAATGACCGGCGAAGAGCGGATTGTGCCGCCGCGGGCGCAATATTGGGTCTGTACGGTCGAATCTATGCCAGAGGGCATGGGTTGTGATTTTCTGGCCGTGGATGAAATCCAGCTTTGTGCAAACCCGGAACGGGGGCATGTGTTTACCGACCGGTTGTTGCGGGCACGGGGGCTGCATGAAACCATGTTTATGGGCTCTGACACGATGCGCGGGGCGATTGCGGCGTTGGTGCCCGGCGTGCAATTTGATCGGCGAGAACGCATGTCGACCCTTAGCTATGCAGGCAGTCGCAAGATCAGCCGCATGCAGCCGCGCAGCGCGATTGTCGGGTTTTCTGTTGATAACGTCTATGCCATCGCAGAATTGCTGAAACGCCAAAAGGGCGGGGCGGCTGTGGTGATGGGTGCGCTAAGCCCGCGCACCCGGAATAAACAGGTCGAGTTGTATCAGAACGGCGATGTTGACTTTCTGGTGGCCACAGATGCGATCGGCATGGGCCTGAATCTCGACATCGACCACGTGGCCTTTTCCAGTACCCGTAAATTTGATGGCCGTCGCATGCGCGAAATCATGCCGAACGAGTTGGCGCAGATCGCCGGCCGCGCTGGGCGGGGCATGAGCCACGGAACCTTTGGCGTCACCGGAGAGGCGCGCCCCTTGGAGGATGAGGTGGCGCAGGCGATCATGGATCATCGCTTTACGCCCCTAAATAAGCTGAATTGGCGCAACGCCGCGTTGAATTTTGCCACGGTTGAAGCTTTGATCCATTCGCTTCAGGTTGCACCGCAAGACATGTTGCTGATGAAGTCCCGCGAAGCAGATGACCTGATGGTGCTTAATACATTGGCGCGTGACGCTGAAATTCGCGCCCGCGCAACCGATCCGCAATCTGTGCGCCTGTTATGGGATGTTTGTCGGGTGCCAGATTTTCGGGGGATCAGCCATAACGAGCATGCCAGCCTCTTGCAGAGCCTCTTTGGGTACCTACATCAACGGGGAACTGTGCCCTTTGATTGGTTCGCGCGACAGGTGAAACGAATCGATCGGGTTGACGGAAATATTGATGCGTTGTCAAAAAGATTGGCATTTATCCGCACTTGGACTTATGTGGCGCAGCGAAATGGTTGGATTGATGACGAAAACCATTGGCGCGGCGAGACGCGCGCTGTAGAAGATCGCCTGTCAGACGCATTACATGCGAAACTGACGGAAAAATTTGTGGACCGCCGAACGTCTGTTTTACTCCGGCGGCTCAAACAGAAGGAGGCCCTTTTGGCCGATGTGAATGATAAGGGTGAAGTGACCGTCGAAGGTGAATTCGTAGGTCGCTTGGATGGGTTCCGGTTTCAGGCTGACAAAAGCGCTGAAGGCGCTGAGGCCAAGACGTTGCGTCAGGCAAGCTTGGCAGCTTTGGCACCGCAATTCCATTTGCGGGCGGATCGCTTTTACAACGCACCCGATACTGAAATTGATTACACCGAACAGGGTGGCCTGATGTGGGGCGAATATGCGGTTGGCAAATTGGTGGCCGGCGCGGACCCACTGAAACCATCTGTGCAAGTTTTTGTTGATGATGAAGCCGGTCCTGACGTTGCGCAAAAAGTAGAGCGCCGTTTGCAGCATTTCATTGATCGCAAGATTGCGGCGCTTTTTGAACCGCTGTTGAACCTGTCACGTGACGAAGAACTGTCAGGTTTGGCCCGCGGTTTTGCGTTTCGCATGGTTGAAGCGCTGGGGGTGATCCCACGCGGTGACGTTGCCGTCGAAGTGAAAGAGTTGGACCAAGATGCCCGTGGCGCATTGCGCAAACATGGCATTCGCTTTGGTCAGTTCACGATCTTTATGCCCCTGCTTTTGAAGCCAGCACCGACCCGCTTGCGGTTGGTTTTGTGGTCCTTGCACAAAAACCTGGATGTGTTTCCAGAATCGCCACCTCCGGGCTTGGTGACCGTGCCTGCGGGTGAACAAACACCGGCAGGATACCACGCGATGGCGGGCTATCGTGCCGCAGGCGAGCGTGCGATTCGTATTGATATGCTGGAACGCCTTGCAGATATGCTGCGGTCTGAGGACAGCCGTGGGGGCTTTGAAGCCAACCCGGATATGTTGTCGATCACCGGCATGACACTAGAGCAATTCGCAGCGCTTATGGATGGGCTGGGATATAAGGCTGAAAAAGGCGAGCGCGCCAAGGTGAAGCCTGTGGTTGCAGCCACAGCCGAAGCGGATGCTGCAGCCGATGCATCGGCGGAAACGCCAGCCGCTGACGCCGCAGATACTCCACAAGAGGACGCAGCAACGCCCGTTGAAGAGGTCGAGGCTGGAGAGGCCGATGCCGCACCAGCAGAGCCCGAGGTCGAGGTGTTTTATACCTTTACATGGGGTGGCCGCGCCAACCGCCAGAACAACCGCAGAGGTGGCCAACAAGGCGCTCGTCGTGACGGCAATGCAGGTCAGAGCAAGCCAGGTGGAAAACCTCGGGGCAAGCCACGTGGGAAAGGCAAGCCCGGTCAGGACGGTGCTAAGAAATACAGCGCCCGTCCACCCAAAAAAGAAAAGCCAATTGATCCGGACAATCCGTTTGCTGCGGCTTTGATGGGGCTGAAAACCAAGTGATTAAAATGGGGCGTGCAGTTGATGCTGTACGCCCTTTTTGTATCCAGAGCTTGGGGATAACTCTCTCGTGAACGACGCCCCGCCCAAACTACGGATAGATAAATGGCTATGGCACGCCCGTTTCTTTAAGACACGCAGCTTGGCTGCCAAAATTGTCACGACTGGCAAGGTGCGGGTGAACGCTCAAAAGATTGCCAAATCCAGCTTTTTGATCAGCCCAGGCGATGTGCTGACTTTTGCCCAGGCCTCAGAAATCCGAGTCGTGCGCGTCGAAGCCCTGGGAACGCGGCGGGGGCCTGCCTCAGAAGCACAGCTTTTGTACTTTGATATGAGTGAACCCAAAGAAAAAGTTCCGGATGCACCGCGATTTGAAGGAAAAGGACGTCCAAGCAAGCGAGATCGTCGCAATCTCACCCTTATGAAAAACAGGCAGCTTGAAGATTAGCGCGCCTTGAATTAGCTAGGCTCTAACAATTCTGTATATCGAGACGCCCCATGACCTATGTTGTTACTGACAACTGCATTGCTTGCAAATACACCGACTGCGTTGAAGTCTGCCCGGTGGATTGTTTTTACGAAGGCGAAAATACGCTGGTGATTCACCCAGATGAATGCATCGACTGCGGTGTATGTGAGCCAGAATGCCCTGCGGACGCGATCCGCCCGGACACCGAGCCGGATATGGAAAAATGGGTCGAGTTTAACCGAAAATACGCAGATCAGTGGCCGGTTATTATCTCCAAGAAAGATCCAATGCCTGACGCAGAAGAGCGCGACGGTGAAGCGGGTAAAATGGAGAAGTATTTCTCTGAAGCACCAGGCGAAGGCGGGTAAACGCGGCAACGCGTTGGGGGCTTGTCGATTTGTAGTGTAAACTTGGTTTAGCAAGCTGACTTTAGAGGGAAACACGAGGTTTCCCTTGAGGCGCTTCTATTGTTGCGAATTTTGTGTTATATTTGCGTTACAAATGAATAGAAACACCTGATGCCATCCCGAGAGCTAAGGCGATTTGCCCGGCCTAGGATGGTTTTTTGCGCCAAAGTGACCTCTGCTGCGGAAATTTGATTCTCCGCGCGCTGGGTTTATCAGCTTTTGGGGCGCTCTGTTAGGAAGGACGACATGAGCAAGTCGAAGAAAAATGAGTTTCGCCCGGACGATTTTGTTGTCTACCCAGCGCATGGCGTTGGGCAGATTGTATCCATTGAAGAACAGGAAATCGCCGGAATTGAGCTAGAACTTTTTGTTATTTCTTTTGAGAAAGACAAGATGACGTTGCGGGTGCCTACCCACAAAGCCACAGAAATTGGCATGCGCGGGCTGAGTTCGCCGGATGTGATTAGTCAGGCGATGAAAACCCTGAAGGGCAAGGCCAAGGTCAAGCGTGCCATGTGGTCGCGTCGGGCGCAGGAATATGAACAAAAGATCAACTCTGGGGATCTGATAGCGATTGCCGAAGTTGTGCGCGACTTGCACCGCACTGACGATCAGCGCGAGCAAAGCTATTCTGAGCGTCAGTTGTATGAAGCGGCCCTTGAACGCCTGACACGTGAAGTGGCAGCGGTTGCCGGTGGCGACGAAGTTCTGGCGGCCAAGCAGGTGGATGAGGTTTTGACCGCCCGCGCTGCCTAAGGGTATTCAGATCTTATAAAATGGAGCCGCTCAGATCTGTCTGGGCAGTTTTTTTTGGGGGGGGGGGCTTTGCCCCCATCGGTGAATCCGAGTTTCACCGCTTCCCCCAGGGTATTGGGATCAAGAACAAATCCAATTTCAGGGGTCTGAAGCTGGGCGTCAAACCAAGCTTAGCCCGGGCTTTCCATCACCACGGCCAGCACGGCAGTTGTGGTCAGGGCCTCATAGGCGTGTGGCACATCAGCTGGAAAGCGATAGTAATCGCCGGGCAAAAGCTGTTCCAGTTGGTCAGTCGGTCCGGTCTGGACCTCTCCAGAAATCACATAGACATGTTCGACGGTGCCTTTTGGATGGGCCTCGGCTTTTCGCGTTGACCCTTGTCGCAGCACAACGCGATAAAGGTCGCGGATGCGGCCAGGGGGGGATTTATCCAGCAATTGGGTCTGATAGTCAGCCATTTCAGAGGCCACGCCTTGCCCGTCTTCGGCGCGGATCAGTTTGATCTCGTTTGATGGCATCTCAAATAGATGGCTGAAGGGCACACCCAGAACGTTCGCGATGGCCCAAAGGGTTTCAATGCTGGGATTGCCCTGACCTGATTCAAGTTGAGACAGTGTGGATTTCGCCAGTCCGGCCTGTGTTGCTAAGGCTGACAGGCTGAGCCCAACACGGTGTCTTTCACGTTGGATCGCGCGGGCAATTAGGACTGACGGGGTCATCTATGGCTTTCTTTGGGCGTTCGTTGTAGCGAACATAGTTTGATTTGACATTGATCACAACTCCGTCCATCTTGGCGAACAGTGTTCGATATTTCAGTCGATGAATGCGAATCACAGTTGGGTATGTGGAGATATGAGCGGATCAATGTCAGTCGAAAGCACAAATAATTCCGCGCCTTTGCCCCAAGGATGGGCGAAGGAAGCGAAAGATGGCGGGCGGGACGCCCTGCCAATTATGCTGGCCATCGCGCCCTATGCTTTGGTGTTTGGTGTATATGGTGTGGATCAGGGTCTGTCTTCGGTCGAAGTGCTGTTGGCTTCGGCCACGATTTTTGCGGTTGCTAGCCAATATGTGATGGTCGATTTGATGGGGCAAGATGTTCCAATTTGGTCAATATTGTTGGCTGTTCTGGCGGTAAATTTCCGACATGTGCTATATTCTGCCTCTCTGACGCCAAGCCTGGGGGCGTTTTCAAGCTGGCAAAAAATTCTGGCATTCTTTGTTCTGACAGATCCGCAATTTGCGAGCAGTGCTGCGCGATCTGCGCGACATTCATTGCGCCCCAGCTATTATTTCTCTTATGCCCTGGGGGTCTATTTCATCTGGATCTGCGCCAATATTCTTGGCAGCTTTTTTGGTCGCTGGATGGGGGATCTAAGCCGTTTTGGATTGGATTTTCTGTTGCCGATGTTCTTTGCCAGCCTGGTGATCGGGTTTCGACACACGCGCGGATTTTCTTGGGTTTTAGCCGCCAGCGTCAGTGTCTCTTTGGCGGCCTATTTTCTGATTGGAAGCCCGTGGCACATTACACTTGGCGGGCTAGCGGGCATTGCGACAGCCGCGTTGCGCAGCGCCCCAAAGAGCAGCGGAGGCCTCAATGCCTGATAGTTTTATTTTGGTTTTGCTTTGTGCGCTGGTCACCTATGCAACGCGCAGCGCTGGCTATGTTATTATGTCGTTTTTTGGCACAGTTCATTATCGCGTGGCGGCCGGATTAGAGGCGGTGCCGATAGCGGTGCTGTCTGCGCTGGTGGCCCCGTTTTTGGTGCAGGGCGCATTTTCCGAAGCTTTTGCTTTGATCTTTGTTTGTCTATTGTCTTTGCGATTGCCGATGTTGCCAAGTGTTACACTGGGTGTAGTGACTTTGGCGGCGTTGCGCGCGTTGTTGTGACAGGCGATTAGCTGTGGCAGTGGCCGTTGGAATAGCGAAAGAGGGTCTCGCCAAGAGCCTGTGCCACATCCTGTGACAAAACCTGAAATTGCAGTTTTTCTGGCATCGTCACCGTGGCAGCGAGCAAGGTATCGCGCTGTGCAGAGTTTCCATTAAAAGCCCGTGTCATATGAAAGGTCATTGGCTCGGGTATATTCGCGAGGCGTTCAGAGAAATCAAAGTACGCCGGAGCATCCGGATGGGGCGTCGGTTTCGGGGCTTTCTCTTGGAAATTGCTGACACTGGAACTGATCAATGAGATCGTCAGAGATCGTGTTGGATCGCGCAGCAGATCGCGGATGTTTTCCTTGGAGTCAAATTGGGTGATCTGCTGGTTTCCTGACGAACCCTGTAGGGTCAATTTGCTGGTTTTCATAGCGAATTGATCAGGGACCTCGGTCAAAATGCGTTGGGCCTGGTCCTCCATTGACAGGGTCATTGGCCCACGTTGCAGGATCAGGATAGCCTGATCTTTTTTGGTGGGCAGGATACGTGCTTTGGAAAAGTCAAACAGGCCAAGATCAGCGCGCATGAGCGCATGGGTGAAATGGGTTTGATCTGCGTTTTGCTGCGCAACTGATATGGTGAGCTGGCATTTGTGAACTGATACATCGGCTTCTAGCAATCCGGGCACGGCAGAGCGCAAGACCTGTGTGACATCTTGGTCGGTCGGGGCGGTGTCACGGTATAGAAAGTACCAGGCGGTAAAACCCGCTATTGCCAGACACGCGACGAATGCAAAAATACGCATCAAATCATCCTCAGTTTAAGCCAACGCCATTAAAAGCGTGATCATAGTCACTTGCTGGCTCGCGCCAAGTACATCTCCGGTTTGCCCGCCAATTTTGCGTTTCGCAAGCCATGCGATGCCAAATGCTGCCATTGCAGCAAGCAGCGCCAGCTTTAACCCATCCCACCCGAGCGCAAATAGGGCAAAGCAAGTCGCGACGGCCAGTCCCAGGATAACTGGGTTAAGGTGCGGGCGCCCCTGCGCATGGCTGAGCCCCGCGTCACGCGCATGGGGCAGGGCCAGCATTATTACAGGCATAAAACTGCGTGATAAAACTTCGACCGCAAGCAGGGGCCAAAACCAGGATCCAGCCTCTATCAGGAGCCAGATTGCCAGCCACCTAAGTCCAAGGGAAAGAAACAGGGCCAAGACGCCATAGCTGCCAATTTGGCTGTCTTTCATGATTTCCAGCCGGCGGTTCGTGCTCCATCCGCCCCAGAAGCCATCGCAGCAATCTGCGAGCCCGTCTTCATGCATTGCACCGGTTAATAAAATTGTGCTGGTCAGCCAAACGCCTGCGACCAGGGGCGTTGCGATATTTAGCCAAAGCGCAAACCCGGTCACGCCACCTGCGATCAGCGAAACAATCAGCCCCACAATTGGATAGGCCCACACAGCTTGGGCACTACGGCCGAACTCTGCTTTCACGGGCAAGCGTGTCAACAGCGCAATCGCAATTAGAATATCGCCAGGTCTTGCCAGCGACGTGTCGTCCTTTTGCATCTGAAAGTCCTTTACTGGCTTGCCCAAGGCGGTGGGTCAGGTAAACACCGAGCGGACGCGCGAAACAACAGGAGCCTGCTATGACAGCCGCATTTTCCAACCTTAATGAATTTCGCACTCTCCTTGCAGGGGCAAAAGGCCCAAATGCAAAGGCACAGAATGAGGCCGAAGAGCGCAATGGTCAGCTGACCAAACCTCCGGGTGCATTGGGACGCCTGGAAGATTTGGCAATTTGGTACGCTGCTTGGCGCGGTACAGCGCGCCCTGAAATCGCCAATCCGCAAGTGATTGTGTTTGCAGGAAACCACGGCATCACGGCACAGGGTGTTTCGGCGTTTCCTGCGGAGGTTACCGAGCAAATGGTTTTGAACTTTCAGCATGGTGGTGCCGCGATCAACCAATTGTCGCGCGCTGCAGGGGCTAAGCTTTCTGTACATGCGCTTGCGCTCGAAACGCCAACGGCTGATTTCACGCAAGGCCCCGCGATGAGCGAGGCAGAGGTTGTAGAGGCATTACGCACTGGTTGGGACGCTGTGGATGGCAACACCGATCTTTTGGTCGTCGGTGAAATGGGCATCGGCAACACAACGTCGGGTGCTGCTATCCTAAACGCGATCTATGGTGGTGCGGCCGAAGATTGGGTGGGCCGAGGAACAGGGGTTGATGACGCAGGTCTGCGTCTAAAGGCTGAGGTCGTGCAGGCAGGGATCAAAGCCAATGGCGCTGTGACCGGGCTTGAGGCGCTGCGGTGTCTTGGCGGCCGTGAACTTGCCGCAATGGCAGGCGCAATTGCGCGCGCGCGGGTTGATCATATACCGGTTATTCTGGATGGCTTTATTTGTACTGCGGCAGCGGTCAGCTTGCTGGACGCACTAGACAGTGCATTGGATCACGCGATTGCGGGCCATGCGTCAGCAGAAGCCGCGCATTTTAATGTGCTGAAGAAATTGGGAAAAGAACCCTTGTTGGCGATGAATATGCGTTTGGGTGAGGCCTCGGGTGGGGCTTTGGCAATCAACATACTCAAAAGCGCCATAGCCTGTCATTCTGGCATGGCCACCTTCGCCGAAGCCGGCGTTTCTGACAGCTGATTACTTGTTTTTGCGGGGCGATTGCCTTGGCAGGCTGTCTGCCCCGCATGGTGCTTCATAGCTGAGGTGTCGCGAGAAAGGTTTTGGGCACCGGGGCCGGTCGGACCTGCAATAGTAAAATATGTTTGCTGGCCAAGTTTGGTCTTCTTCGCGAAGAACTGGCAAATTTTACGCGCGTCAATTAAGGTGGGTCTGAACACGCGGCAGATGTGCGTTTGGACGAGACCCAGGGGTAGGGCGAAGGAGACAGGCCGGAGATGAGCGACCCAAAAATCAAGAATATGGATGATTTTGCTTCAGTAAGCGGCATTTCACGTCCAACGATTTCAAAGTACTTTAACGACCCATCTAGCGTGCGTAAGACCACGCGTGAACGCATCGAACGCGCGCTTGAGCAGTTTGACTATCGCCCAAATATGTATGCGATGAACCAAAATAGGCGACTGACCAAGAATATCGGCATCGTTGTTCCCTATCTGGCTGACCCATTCTTTGTGGAAATGGCACGTAATATCGAAAATCATGTATTGGAGGCCGGTTTTCGACCGGTTTTGCTGGGCTCACATGGGGACCCGGAAAGTGAAATAGAAAACCTTGAAAACTTGCGTCTGATGAAACCGGCAGGGGTATTGCTGGCCCCACTGGGGCGCGGATCAGATCCAGAGCGCATCGAAGCCTTTTGCAAAGATGTTCCAACGGTGCTGTTTGACGCCAATATTGAGGATTTGGGCGCGGCATTCATCGGCTCTAACAATGATCAAAGCGTGAATTTGATTGTCGAATACTTGTGTCGTACAGGCGAACCTCCGGCATTCTTTGAAATGAAAACACCAGTAAACCCAAACGCGCTTAAACGTCGTACAGCCTATGTTCAATCGATGGAGCGTCTGGGTCATACGCCGAATTTGATTCAGGCTGACGGCGAAGGATGGGATTTCGAAGAAATCGGGTTTCGCGAGGGAACCAGAGTCATTTTGGAACGCAATTTACCGTCTGACACAATCCTATGCAGCAACGACCGTTTGGCGATTGGTTTTTTGTCGGCGGCGTATCAACAGGGGCTACGTATCGGGATGGCTGACAATTGCGCCTTACGTGTCGCAGGCCACGATGATCACCCGTATTCGCGCTATAGCTGCCCGACATTAACAACGGTTTCGCAAGATTATGTTGCGATTGCAGCGCAAAGCGCCGCCACGCTTATAGACCTTATCGAGTCGGGCAAAACCGGCGAAGCCAAGAAGAATACATTATTTGATGGCAACCTTATTATGCGGGGATCCGCTTAAGTAATTGTATAAATTTGATAAAATATAAAAACTTTACGCGCGTAAAAAATAAATTGACGCGAGGCAGTGTTTGGCGCTAGCCTTTAGGCACAACATCCAATTATGGGAGGATACGGATGTCTTTGAAGAACACACTTCGTGCGGCCACCGCCTTGTCGGTGCTTGCCACGACAGCGGCTTTTGCCGACACGATCACAATTGCAACTGTGAACAACGGTGACATGATCCGCATGCAGGGGCTGACCAGCGATTTTACCGCCAAAACGGGCCACGACGTTGAGTGGGTCACATTGGAAGAAAACATTCTGCGTCAGCGTGTGACACAGGACATCGCGACCAAGGGCGGACAATTCGACATCATGACCATCGGCATGTACGAAACGCCGATCTGGGGAGCTCAGAACTGGTTGGTTCCACTGAATGATCTGTCTGCAGGTTACGACATCGACGATTTGCTTCCTGCAATGCGCAATGGCTTGTCACATGATGGCACCATGTATGCAGCGCCATTTTATGGTGAGTCATCCATGGTGTTTTACCGCACTGACCTGATGGAAGCAGCGGGCCTTGAAATGCCGGCCTCACCAACTTGGGGCTTTATTCGTGAAGCCGCCTTGGCGATGACAGACAAGGAAAACGAAATCTATGGTGCCTGCCTGCGCGGCAAAGCGGGCTGGGGCGACAACATGGCGTTTGTCACATCTATGGCCAATTCTTTTGGCGCGCGTTGGTTTGACGAAGACTGGAAGCCGCAGTTTGACTCACCAGAGTGGCAAGAAACACTGACGTTCTATCTTGATTTGATGGAGCAAGCAGGCCCTCCAGGATCTTCAGGCAACAGCTTTAACGAAAACCTGACGCTGTTTAATCAAGGCAAATGTGGCATGTGGATTGACGCCACTGTTGCGGCTTCGAAACTGACCAACCCAGAGGATTCCGTTGTTGCTGACAAAGTCGGATTTGCGCTGGCACCACATAAAGAGGGTGTGTCCAAAAACGGCAACTGGCTTTGGGCGTGGGCGTTGGCCATTCCCGCTGGAACAAAGAATGTCGATGCCGCAAAGCAGTTTATCGAATGGTCCACGTCCAAGGACTACATCGAGCTTGTCGCAGCAAACGAAGGCTGGGCAAATGTGCCTCCGGGGGCGCGGACTTCGCTGTATGAGAACCCTGAGTACCAGAAGGTTCCATTTGCACAAGTGACCCTGGAAAGCATCCTGTCAGCGGATCCAAACCAACCAACTGTTAAGCCGGTGCCATATATCGGTGTGCAATTCGCTGCGATCCCAGAATTTGCAGGCATTGCAGGTCAGGTTGGCCAAGAATTCTCGGCTGCCGTCGCAGGACAACAGACCGCTGAACAGGCATTGGCCAAGGCACAGGCGCTGACAGCAGAAGAAATGGAAGCCGCAGGCTACTAAGCCGCGCGCCTTCCCAACGAGGGCGGCGCAGGCCGCCGCCCTCTAGCCTACTCACCTAGAAAAGCGAATAATCGTCCAAGGCGGCAGTGTGACCGTCAACGGAGGAGATGTACTTATGGCTACTCAACACTCCAGATCTGCCGCCAGGATTATGATGGCACCTGCTGTCATATTGCTCTTGGGATGGATGCTGGTTCCCCTCACGATGACACTCTACTTTTCATTCAAGAAATACCTGCCGCTGCGCGGTGGTGATCTGGGATGGGTGGGTTTTGACAACTACGTCAGATTTGTTTCATCAAGCGCCTTTTGGCCAAGCGTTTTGACAACTTTGATCGTTGTCGGCGGTGTTTTATTTATTACGATTATTTTTGGCGTGCTTCTGGCACTTCTGCTGAACCAACCCATGTGGGGGCAAGGCATCGTCAGAATTTTAGTTATTGCTCCATTTTTTGTGATGCCGACCGTTTCTGCCTTGGTCTGGAAAAATATGTTCATGGATCCGGTAAACGGTCTGTTTGCGCATCTTTGGAAATTCTTTGGCGCAGAGCCGGTTTCGTGGCTGAGCCAAGCGTCACTTGAATCCATCATTATGATTGTGTCTTGGCAGTGGTTGCCTTTTGCCACGCTTATTCTGCTGACCGCCATCCAGTCTTTGGACAGTGAACAGTTGGAAGCCGCGGAAATGGATGGCGCGCCACCGGTTAAGCGTTTTGCCTTTATCACCCTGCCGCACCTGAGCCGAGCTATCACCGTAGTGGTCCTGATCCAGACGATCTTTTTGCTGTCGATCTTTGCCGAAATCTTCGTGACCACGCAGGGCGCATTTGGCACCAAAACACTCACCTATTTGATCTTTCAGCGTGTGCTTGAAAGCCAAAACGTGGGCCTTGGATCTGCCGGCGGCGTCTACGCCATCATCCTTGCCAATATCGTTGCGATCTTCCTGATGCGCATCGTCGGCAAGAACTTGGACAAGTAAGGAATTTCATCATGGCTCGCTCTGTCACGACACAACGCAAAACCATCAATACGGTCTTTGCCTGGAGTTTTGGTCTGCTGATCTTTTTTCCGATCCTGTGGACCATCTTAACCAGCTTCAAAACTGAAGCTCAGGCCATCGCCGACCCGCCCATATTCTTGGGGTTCAATTGGACGCTGGAAAACTATTCCGCCGTCATGGAACGCTCTAACTATATGCGCTTTCTGTGGAATTCGATCTTTATTGCCGGTGGCTCCACCATTCTGGGTATTATCATCGCAGTGCCTGCTGCCTGGTCCATGGCCTTTGTGCCGGGCAAGCGCACAAAGGATATCCTGCTTTGGATGTTGTCCACCAAAATGTTGCCGGCCGTTGGCGTGCTGTATCCGATCTATCTGATCTTTATTCGCATGGGTCTGCTGGATACGAAAATTGGCCTGATGGTGGTTTTGATGCTTATCAACCTGCCGATCATTGTTTGGATGCTCTACACCTACTTCCGCGAAATCCCAGGGGAAATTCTGGAAGCGGCGCGGATGGATGGGGCCAGCCTAAAGGAAGAAATCCTTTATGTTCTTACTCCGATGGCCATTCCGGGCATTGCCTCAACCCTTCTGCTCAACGTGATCCTGGCTTGGAACGAAGCGTTCTGGACCTTGAACTTGACCGCTGCAAAAGCGGCCCCGCTGACGGCCTTTATCGCCAGCTATTCAAGCCCTGAAGGCCTGTTTTACGCCAAGCTCAGCGCGGCCTCCACCATGGCCATCGCGCCAATCCTCATTCTTGGCTGGTTTAGCCAGAAACAACTTGTCAGCGGCCTGACCTTCGGCGCCGTCAAATAAGGAAATAGACCCATGGGACAAATTCAACTGAACCAAGTGACCAAAAGCTTCGGCGACGTCCAGGTCATTCCACCTCTGGATCTCACCATAGAAGACGGAGAGTTCACAGTTTTCGTCGGGCCATCAGGCTGCGGGAAATCAACGCTCTTGCGGCTGATTGCGGGCCTCGAAGATATCACCTCGGGCAATATTGCGATTGACGGGGGCGATGCCACGGATGTGCCGCCTGCCAAGCGGGGACTGGCCATGGTATTCCAGTCTTACGCATTGTATCCGCATATGTCGGTGCGCAAGAACATTGCCTTTCCAATGCGGATGGCAAAGATCGCCCAAGACGAACAGGACCGGCGCATCGAAGCGGCAGCAAAAGCGTTGAACCTGACCGACTATTTAGATCGTCGGCCTGGCCAACTGTCAGGTGGTCAGCGTCAAAGGGTTGCCATCGGCCGCGCCATCGTTCGTGAGCCGGCCGCCTTCTTGTTTGACGAACCGCTTTCCAATTTGGATGCCGCTTTGCGTGTCGGGATGCGTCTAGAGATCAGCGAACTGCACGAACGCCTGAAAACCACAATGATCTATGTGACCCATGATCAGGTCGAAGCTATGACAATGGCGGATAAGATCGTCGTGCTGCGTGCTGGGTTTATCGAGCAGGTTGGTTCGCCTCTCGAATTGTATCACCGCCCCCGCAATGTCTTTGTAGCAGGCTTTATAGGCTCTCCTAAAATGAACATCATTTCCGGGGATGAAGCCAAAAAACACGGGGCGACCTCTATTGGTATTCGTCCAGAGCATGTTGACGTCAGCAAAACCGAGGGCCTTTGGGAGGGCCGTGTTGGTGTCGCGGAACACTTGGGCTCTGACACCTTTATTCATGTTCACAATACAGGCTTGGCAGAGATGTTAACGGTGCGCATCACAGGTGACATCGAAGCCCGCCACGGCGACACGATTTACCTGAACCCTCAGATGGATAAGCTGCATAAATTTGATGCCCAAGGATTGCGGGTCGAATGATGCGCTTGGCTGGAAAATCAGCCCTTGTGACAGGCGGCGCGCGCGGCATAGGGCGCGCATTTGCAAAGGCTTTCATTGAAGAAGGTGCGCAGGTTGCGATTGCCGATATCAATGGGGCGCAGGCAGAACAAACCGCGCTAAAGCTCGGGCCTAACGCGATTGCGGTTGAAATGGATGTTGCCTCGCAGGGCAGCATTGAAACTGCGGTCGCACAAACGATCAAGGTGTTTGGTGGCATTGATATTCTGGTGAACAATGCGGCGGTGTTCACCGCTGCACCAATCACCGAAATCAGCCGCGCGGATTTTGATCGTGCCTTTGCGATCAACGTCGCAGGCTGTCTTTTCACCATGCAAGCAGTCGCGCGCCAAATGATTGATCGCGGTAAAGGCGGCAAAATCATCAATATGGCCAGTCAGGCCGGACGCCGCGGTGAAGCTTTGGTTGGCGTTTACTGTGCCTCTAAGGCGGCAGTGATCAGTTTGACCCAATCCGCAGGTCTGAATTTGATCGCGCATGGGATCAATGTGAATGCCATCGCGCCGGGCGTTGTTGACGGGGATCATTGGGACGAAGTCGACGCCATTTTCGCAAAATATGAGAATAAGCCCCTTGGCCAAAAGAAGTTGGAAGTGGGCAAGGCTGTTCCATTTGGGCGGATGGGCTGCGCCGAGGATCTGACAGGCATGGCGGTGTTTCTGGCCAGTCAAGATGCCGACTATGTCGTCGCGCAGACCTACAACGTGGATGGCGGACAATGGATGAGCTGAGAGGCCTTTGCGCGGAGAAGATACGATGAAGCTAGCGATTGAAACGCTCTCAAGCCTGCCAGATGCAGTGTTGCGCCCGCAGTATATCAGCGCTGCGCTAAAGCCCGGCATAGTGCATATTGGCTTGGGTAATTTCCACCGAGCACACCAGGCTTGGTATCTGCATCGTTTGATGCAGATGGGCCAAGCGCAAGATTGGGCGATCGTCGGCGCAAGTGTGCGGACAAACGACATTGCCATACGGGATAAATTGAAAGCTCAGGATTGCCTGACAACATTGATCGCGCTGGATCCGGCGGGCACGTCTGCTGAAGTCATCGGCTCTATGATAGACTATTTGCCTATCGAGGACGGCAATGGGTCTCTTATCGAAATGCTGGCAAATCCGGCCATTAAAATTGCATCGTTGACCGTCACCGAAAGCGGGTATTTTGTGGACACGGCCACTGGGAAGTTGGATCTGAGCCATTCAGATTTGCAGTTTGACCTGGCAAACCCCGCTACGCCGCGCACCGTGTTTGGTGCGATTGTCGCGGCCCTTAAGCTGCGTCGGGCAGCGAGGGTTGGCCCGTTTACCGTGCAAAGTTGCGACAATCTGCAAGGCAACGGGAATATTGCGCGACAAGCGGTTGTTGGCCTGGCAAACCAGTTAGATCCAGAGCTTGCCCAATGGATTGATCAGGCCGTGTCGTTTCCAAATTCCATGGTGGACTGCATTGTGCCCGCCACCGGTCCTACAGAAATTGCGCGGGCCTTGGCTATGGGCATAGACGACAAGGTCCCGGTCACCCATGAAAACTATCGGCAATGGGTGATGGAGGATGATTTTTGCGCTGGGCGTCCAGATTGGGACCTCGTCGGGGCAATTTTCACAGAGGCTGTGCATGACCACGAAAAGATGAAGATGCGCGTTTTAAATGCGGGGCATCAAGTGATCGCCAATGTGGGCGAACTTCTGTCTATTGAAACGATATCTGATTGTCTGAAACATCCTGTAATCGCGTCCTTTTTTCGCAAAGTTCAACACGAAGAGATCGCACCCTATGTAAAGCCCGTACCCGGCATGTTGCCCTCGGATTATGTCGATCTGATCGAGGCCCGTTTTTCCAATGCGTATATTTTGGATACGACGCGTCGCGTCGCATTTGATGGTTCGTCTCGCCATCCTGGTTTTGTGCTGCCCATTCTGCGCGATGCCCTGCGGGCGGGTGGCACCATAGAGGGCTTGGCACTTGTCGAGGCGCTTTGGGCGCGGATGTGTGCGGGCACGCGGCAAGATGGCACTCAAATTGCGCCCAATGATCCGCAATGGGACAGTTTGGTCACTGTGGCTTTGGCGGCGCGCGATGAGCCGCAATGCTGGCTGAAACAGCGTCAAATCTATGGGGATCTGGCGCAGAATGCCGCGTTTTCCACTGCATTTGAGATCTGGTTGCGAGAGATCTGGGACAATGGCTGCGAGGCCGCCTTGAGAATCTATACAAGGCCAACGGCGCTCTGAATTGTGCGGGATATGCACAGTTTCAAATTCGGTTTGCGTGAACCCCTGGCATTTAATCAAAGGCTTAAAAGATGATCCTGTGTTGTGGTGAGGCGCTGATCGATATGATTTCAGAAAAATATCCAAAAGGGCAAGATGGGTTTATGCCTCATGCCGGTGGGGCTGTGTTTAATACAGCAATTGCCCTGGGGCGTTTGGGTGTGCCCACTGGTATTCTCAGCGGGATATCCCAAGACCAATTTGGCGCATTTTTGCTCAATAAGCTGCAAGGGAGCCATGTAGACACAAGCTTTGTGGTTCGAGCCGACCGCCCAACCACATTGGCCTTTGTCAGCCTGGCAGACGGGCATGCATCTTATTCCTTTTTTGACGAAAATTCAGCAGGGCGCATGTTGTCCAGCTCGGATTTTCCAAATGTGCCGTCTGAGGCGCAGGCTTTGTATTTTGGCGGCATCAGTCTTTCGGTCGAACCAGCCGCCGAAGCCTTTGTCGGGTTGATGGTCGCGCAAAGTAAACTGCGGGCAATTGTCGTTGATCCAAACATCCGCCCGGAGTTTATCCGTGACCAGCAAGGGTATCGCGCGCGGCTTGCGACGATCTTTAAACATGCTGATATAGTCAAAGTTTCAGATGAGGATTTGGATTGGATCTATCCAGAGGCCGCATCGCAAACAGAAAAGGCGCATCGGATTTTGCGTCAGGGCGCAGCGCTGGTGATCTTGACGCGTGGCAAACGTGGTGCCTGCGCCTATTTCGCAGGTGGCGAGGAAGTGAATACCCCGGCGCAGTTGGTTGATGTTGTTGATACGGTTGGGGCAGGCGATACATTTAACGCGGGTGTTTTGGCCGATTTAGCGATGTCAGGCCGCTTGACCAAATCTGGCATTCGCCAGCTCTCTGCTAGTGATATGCATTCTGCGTTGTTATTTGGTGCAAAGGTAGCCGCCGTGACGGTGTCTCGGGCCGGGGCAAACCCCCCGTGGCTTTCAGAACTAAGCAAGGGGTCAGGCACCGTGCCGCCGCCACAACCCAAATAGGCTTGGCAGTCGTCACAAGATCAGGGGACTTGCGCTAGCGCAAAGATCTATATGCTCCGTACATGTTTTATGCGGGCAAATAGGAGCGCATTGATGACCCAAACAACGGCGGCACGCATGAGAAGCTGGAAAGGCCCAGCCCTGTTCACCTATGGGTTTCGCCCTTTCTTTCTAGGAGCGGCCATTTGGGCTTTTGTTGCGATGATGCTCTGGATTTTGATGCTGGGTGGCCATCTGCAATTGTCAATGCCACTCGATCTGGTCTCCTGGCACGCTCATGCCTTTTTGGTGGGGTATATCGGTGCAGTAGTGGCAGGTTTTTTGCTCACAGCTGTGCCAAATTGGACGGGGCGTTTGCCGGTTGCAGGCTGGCCATTGTTGGCCTTGTTTGGTCTGTGGATCATGGGTCGCCTCGCGCTGCTTTTCTCTTCAGTGCTGCCGCTTGCGTTTGTCGCCGCTATAGATCTAAGCTTTTTTCTTGCGTTGATTGCCTTTCTTGCACGCGAGATCATTGCCGGTCGCAATTGGCGCAATCTGATTATTCTGGGTTTGCTGAGCACCTTTACACTTGGTAACGCTTTGTTTCACCTGGATATCATGCGTGCCGCGACCCCATCTCAGGGGGTAGGGGTGCGGCTGTTGCTTGGGTCTACGCTGCTGATAGTAACGGTTATCGGGGGGCGCATTATTCCCTCGTTTACACGCAATTGGTTTGTGGCGCAGGGTGATGCCAAACGACCAGCCGCGCCGATGCAACGATTTGATAAGATTGCCTTGTTGGCCCTTTTGGCTGCGCTTGTTTTATGGTGCTTTGAATTGGCCTTTGCGGCACAGGCTTTGATGCTGGCCGGCGTGCTGCATCTTGTGCGGCTTGTCCGATGGAAAGGCTTGGCAACGCACAGCAATGCTTTGCTTTGGGTGTTGCATCTGGCCTATCTTTTTGTGCCGCTTGGGGCCTTGGCAATGGGCTGGGCTTTGAGCGTTGATCCAACGGCCTCGGCCGCTGCGCAACATTTGTGGATGGCAGGTGCAATTGGATTGATGACCTTGGCTGTAATGGCGCGCGCAACGTTGGGTCATACCGGTCACCCGCTGGTCGTGGGTCACAGTACAGTTGTCCTGTTTGTCATGTTGTTTGGCTCAGTGATCGCGCGGGTTCTGCCAGCGGTGCTTCCAGGCGACCCTCATCTTTACCATGTGATATCCGGGCTGTGTTGGTTATTTAGTTTCGGCGGGTTTGCGGTGGTCTATGGTACAAAGTTGGTGCAACCCAAGCGCGCTAAAAAGGCAGCGTCCCGGGCTGGTCGATCACAAAAAGCGGCGATTCAATAATTTGCTTGCCTGAACGCCCCAATCCATAGCTTTGGGAACCCGTCCGCAGGAATGTGGGGAATATAGATTTGCACCCCAATCAGGCAGGCACAGAAAACAATGGGCTAAGGCACCACTATTTCTACTTTTTTAGCGCATGGCGCGCCTGCGCTGACAGGCCGTCAACCCATAGCGCTATTTCCTCAAATTTCTCGACAAGGCAAAGGTCGAATAGGCTGGAACCATTCCGCAAAAGCTGGCTATCATAGACAGTATATGGGCACCACACCGCTAAACCAAACGCTGCATCGTCTAGATGAAAGCCTGATCGCGCAGTTGCCGCCATTTGCGGCGCTTAAACGCGAACAAATTCGTGAAATTCTAGATAGGGCCGAAGTACGACGTGTTGCGAAAGGTCAGGTTGTTTTTGATGAAGGGGCCACCGCAGACAGGTTTTTTCTGCTGTTAGATGGCTATATTCGCGTGGTGCGTATTACCGAAAGCGGCGAGCAGGTCATTGCCTTGCATATACCTATGGGGCAGTTGTTTGGCATCGCGCGCGCTCTAGAGCGTGATACATATCCCGCTACTGCGGTGGCGGCGTCCGAAGGTCTAGCGCTCAGTTGGCCCATGTCACTCTGGGAGACGTTTTGCGCTGAGTACACCGGATTTGCGACCGCCAGCTACAAAACAGTCGGCAATCGCATTGGCGAAATGAATTTGCGCATTGTTGAACTTGCAACCCAGCAGGTTGAGCAACGTGTGGCAAATGCCTTGCTGCGTTTGGTCAATCAAACTGGGCGTCGCGTTGGCGCTGCCGTCGAAATTGATTTTCCGATCACTCGGCAAGACCTGAGCGAGATGACAGGCACGACGCTGCACACGGTTAGCAGGTTGCTAAGCGCTTGGGAAAAAATGGGAATTGTTCAGAGTCGGCGCAAGCATATTTCGGTTCTTAAGCCGCATTCTTTGGTGGAATTGACGGTGGCACCGCTGCGTTGATCGCTTCGACCAGCGCGCAACGAAAAACATCCGCGTCTAATTTGTATTCTTCGCAAGCATCAAACACCGTGTGAAATGGGCTGACCATACAGCCCACGCATAGCATTCCGTGCTTGATAAATACCGGGATGGTCATCGGCCAGCGTTTCATCAGTGAATCTAGTGTCATGTCAGGGTCAAGCGACGATGGGTGCATGGGCCATTCCTTTCGAGTGCTTCCAATCTAAATCAAGATTCCAGCGGAACATTGCGCTGCCGCAAACTTTGTAACCGCCATGCAAGGTAGTGAAACCCCATCCTAGAAACATAAAAGGAGGGGCCCAGAAATGGCAGAAATTCTGACCAAAACGCGGGCGCGGAATATCTTTTACGGAGGCTCAGTGTTCTTCGTCCTGATATTCATTGCGCTGACCGTGCAAAGTCACAACTACATCGTCACCAAATCCACCGCAGGCGCGCCACTTACCGAAGAGGTTGTGCATGGCAAGCATGTTTGGGAGGAACATTCCTGCATCAATTGTCATACTCTGCACGGTGAAGGCGCGTATTTCGCACCCGAAGTTGGCAACGTGATGACCCGCTGGGGTGTGCTCGAGGACAAAGAGGACTCGTTTGAAACCCTCAAATCTTGGATGGAAAGTCAGCCATCTGGGGTCGAAGGCCGCCGTCAAATGCCGAATTTTGATCTGACAGACGAAGACATTCGCGGTCTGAGCGAATTCCTGCGCTGGGCGGATCAAACCGATCGCCAGGGCTGGCCGCCAAATGATGCGGGATAAGGAGAAATAATCATGAAATATCAATCCCAAAAAGTTGCCCTGGCGTATTTCGCCTGCGCGCTTGCTCTTTTTGCCATTCAGGTACTTGGGGGGCTTCTCGCCGGGTGGATCTATGTCGCACCCAATTTCTTGTCGGAACTCCTGCCGTTTAACATTGTGCGCATGTTGCACACCAACGCTTTGATTGTTTGGCTTCTGACCGGCTTTTTTGGCGCTGCTTACTTCCTGCTGCCCGAAGAGGCGGAACGCGAGATCTTTTCGGTCAAATTGGCCTACCTACAGCTGATCATTCTGATGGTTGGCACGCTTGGCGCCGTTGGTTCTTATTTGATGGGTGTTCACGAAGGACGTGAATTCCTGGAACAACCGCTCTGGGTTAAGTTTGGCATTCTGGTTGCCGCGGTGATCTTCCTTGTGAATGTCACGCTGACGGTTCTGGCGGGGCGCAAAACTGCGATCACCAATGTGTTGCTTCTGGGGCTGTGGCTGTTGTCGCTGCTGTGGATCTTTGCCTTCATCAACCCTGATAACCTGAGCCTGGACAAAATGTACTGGTGGTTTGTTGTGCATCTTTGGGTCGAAGCAACCTGGGAACTTGTGATGGCTGCCATCCTTGCGTTCTTGATGCTGAAGCTGACAGGCGTGGATCGGGAAGTTGTTGAAAAATGGCTTTATGTGATCTGCGGCACCGCGCTGTTTTCAGGTATTCTGGGCACCGGGCACCATTTCTACTGGATCGGTACCCCGGGTTATTGGCAGTGGATCGGCTCGATCTTTTCGACCCTCGAAGTCATTCCATTCTTCCTGATGATGAGCTTTGCTTTTGTCATGGTCTGGAAAGGCCGCCGAAACCACCCCAACAAAGCCGCCTTGCTGTGGTCGCTTGGATCAAGCACGGTTGCGTTCTTTGGCGCGGGGGTTTGGGGCTTTTTGCACACGTTGCATGGTGTGAACTTTTACAGCCACGGTACGCAAATCACTGCGGCCCACGGTCACCTTGCGTTCTTTGGGGCCTATGTTGCGCTGAACCTTGCGATGTTCTCTTATGCGATGCCCATTCTGCGCAACCGGGATCCCTATAATCAGGTGATCAACATGAGCTCGTTCTGGCTGATGACCGGCGGCATGGCCTTCATGACCTTTGTGCTGACATTTGCAGGCACCATTCAAACCCATATGCAACGGGTGGTCGGTGACTACTTTATGGATGTGCAAGACGGGTTGTCGGTGTTTTACATGATGCGCTTTGGTGCAGGTGTAGCAGTGGTGCTTGGGGCCTTGATGTTCATCTATGGGCTGGCTGTCGTCCGCCGTGAAATCATTGCACCTGGTCCAGAAACTGCACCGGGAGAATAGGCATGAATATGATGACTGACCCCAAAAATGTGCCGCATTACGCACCAACCGGCAATGAATGCACGCTGTTTGAAACAGCTTATAACAACGGTTTGCCCCTTCTTTTGAAGGGGCCGACCGGCTGCGGCAAAACCCGCTTTGTGGAACATATGGCCGCGCGCATGGGCCGCAAGTTGTACACCGTGGCGTGCCATGATGATCTGTCCGCCGCTGACTTGATCGGGCGGTATTTGCTGCGTGGGGGCGAAACCGAATGGGTGGATGGTCCTTTGGCGCGTGCGGTACGCGAAGGCGCGATCTGCTATCTCGATGAGGTGGTCGAAGCCCGCAAAGATGTGACTGTGGTCCTGCACCCGCTCACCGACAACCGCCGCACTTTGATGATCGACCGCACCGGCGAAGAGTTGCAAGCCCCCAAAGGTTTTATGCTCGTGGCCTCGTATAACCCAGGCTATCAAAATGTCCTCAAGCGGCTTAAGCCATCGACCCGACAACGCTTTCTGTCCGCCAGTTTCGACTTTCCCGAAGCCCATATCGAAACCGCGATTGTGGTGCAGGAAAGTGGTTTGGATGCAAAACGTGTTGCGCCACTGATCCGCTTGGCCGGGAAAATTCGCGGCTTGTCTGGCATGGATTTGGAAGAGGGTGTTTCAACCCGGCTATTGATCTATGCGGCCAGCTTGGTGGCAGGTGGCATGCCGTTGCTCCAAGCGCTTGAAGCGGCGGTCATCGAACCGCTCAGCGACGACGCTGATACCAAAGCAGCATTGCGCGATTTGATTGCGGTTACATACGGATAGTAACAATGGAACTTCTGAACCTGTTTGAACCCGAAGAGACCGTCGGCAATGCCTGGCACGACATTGCCAGCCGTATCGCGTCTGATCAGCGGTTTGAACAGGCCGCAATTCAACTGCCTCAGATCCGCACCAGCCTGGCAGTCTTGTTTCGCGCTTTGGGCGGGGCTGCGGGGGTTGATATTGCCGAGGCCCCGGCCTCCAAAGCCCTGCATCGCACCCGATTGCGTCTTGCTTTTGGCTCAGGTGGAGAGACCGTCACAAGCGCCACCTATGACGGTGAACGCCTGCGTTTGCCACCGGTGATCGACTGTTTTGCAGATCCATCCCTGAACAAAGCTGCCTATATGTGGCTAACTGCCTCTGCGGCTTTGACCGATGTAAGCCAATTGGATTTGCCGATGGCTGACCAAGCCAGAGACTGCGCCCAGATCAGGGCCAATATCCAGGCCTCTGACCGTGTTTTCAAAAACTGCCCGGGATTGCGTGAGGTTTATGGCCATCTTTGCTCTGGGATATTAGAGCAACGGGTCACAGCCACTTTGCCACCAGCCGAAGCTGCGATGGAACGGGCCGTGCGCGACCAATTGAATGGCTCTGCGGCACCGATAGAGATTTCGGCGACAAGCCGTGGATACCGGCCCTTTGCCCCCGTGCCAATCTGGCTCGACTTCCGGCCCACCGTCGCCAGCAAACACAATCCCGATGCAGCGCAAGAAAAATCCTCGGCCCCTGGGGTACCGACAACAACCCGCAAAATGGGAGAACGCCGCGATCTTGATCAGGCCAACCGCAAAGACAGCTTTATCGTGCACCGCTTTGAATCCATCCTGTCTTGGGTGGAAAGCATGAACATCAATCGAAGCGTTGATGACGATGACGACGAAAATGCCAAGAAAGCCGCCGAAGATCAGGACAGCGTGACCTTGTCGCGCCATGATCGCAAAGCTGCGACACGGCTGCGGTTGCATCTTGATTTGTCACCTATCGAGGCCGAACATGAACGGCTTGCCGGTAAATTCACCTATCCAGAATGGAACCATAGGTCCCGTAGCTATATGCAAGATCACGTGCGGGTGTTGGAAGCCCCTGTGCAGAGCGATGCAAACAATAAATTCACCCCAGATCCGCGTCGTATTGCAGAGGTCCGGCGGCAGTTTGTTGCACTGCGTCCACGTCGCATTCTGACCCCAAGACAAATTGACGGCCAAGAGCTTGATCTGGATGCGGTGATAGCTGCGCGCGCAGATCTGCAAGCCACGGGGCGGGGCAGTGACCGGATCTATATGGCCAGCCGTCAAATAGAACGGGACCTATCGGTTGCAGTGTTGATGGATACATCGCGATCGACCGAAGCGGCCATCGGTGAAACCTGTGTGATCGACGTGGCGCGTGACGCGTTGGCCGCCCTGGCTACGGGCATAGATGCCAGCGGTGATCGTCTGGGCATTTGGGGATTTTCATCGCTGAAACGAAACCGGGTTTTCCTAAGCAAATGCAAGGGGTTTGACGACCCGATGTCCGCGAAAGTCACAGAAAACATCTGTGCGCTTCGGCCCGGCCATTACACCCGTTTGGGGGCAGCGATCCGCCATTCGGCGATGCGGTTGGCGGATGAAAGTTCCAGCCGTCGGCTGCTGCTTGTGTTGACCGACGGCAAACCTAATGACTTGGATCACTACGAAGGCCAGCATGGCATCGAAGACAGCCATATGGCGGTGCGCGAAGCCCGGCGTATGGGATTAACGGTGCACGGCATCGTCGTAGACGAAGACGGCCAAGATTGGTTTGCGCGCATCTTTGGCAAAGGCGGATTTACGCTGTTGCCAAACCCAAACCGCCTGACCCGTGCCTTGCCCGAAATTTACCGCGTTTTGACACAGGAGACATAATATGCGCTTTCTAATTTTACTGCTAATGGCCAGCCCCGCCGCTGCCAGCGAATTTGACCGGCCGATCCCCAATGCGCAATCTGCCACCGCCGAGTTTTGGTTTGCCCTGGCCTCTATTTTGCTGGTTGTGGCTTTGGTTGCCGTGGGGCGGGTGGTCGCCAAAAGATGAGCGGCCAGGCAAAACTCATGCTGGTGCTTTATCCCTTTGGGTGTGGTGCCATGGCGGTGAACGCGTTTTTTGCCTCATTGCTGGGCAGTTGGGTGGGTTTGCCGGTATTATCTATGGCGCAATCCATTGTGCTTGGCGCATTGATTGCGCTGCCTGCCACCTGGTATTTTTCAAAATACATCTACGGGCTGGCGCAGCAGATCGACGCGCCCTGATATCGTGTAAATCTTGGGCAAATCCACATCATAGCCAATGCGCTTTGCTCGTTTGAGCACCTTTATTCTGAACCCCAAGAATTGCACGAGAATTTGTTGAGCTGCGCCGCTGAATGTGGTCTATGGAATAGACCATGGCACAGAACAAGATAAGAACATATTACGAATTCTTTGCAGGCGGCGGCATGGCGCGTGCCGGGCTAGGGGACACATGGACTTGTCTTTTGGCCAATGATTTTGATCGCAAGAAAGCCGGAACCTACCGCTCAAATTGGGGCGGGGATACGCTGATTACCGATGATATTCGTAATATCTCGCCCGATGAAATGCCCGGAAATCCAGATCTGGTTTGGGGGTCTTTTCCCTGTCAGGACCTGTCTCTTGCGGGCAATGGTGCCGGATTAAAGGGCAACCGATCCGGCACATTCTGGCCGTTCATGTCACATCTAAAAGCATTGAAAGACGAAGGCCGTGCCCCGGCCATGATTGCGCTGGAAAACGTACTTGGCACCTTAACCTCACATCAAGGCAAGGATTTCGCCGCCATCTGTCAGGCCTTCCAACGGCTTGGTTACCGCTTTGGTGCCTTTGTCGTGGATGCCGCGCATTTTGTGCCACAATCTCGCCCGCGTCTGTTCCTGATCGCGGTTGATAATACGCTGCCGGTAGACAGCACCTTGCTTGAAACCGGACCCGTTGCGCCCTGGCATTCCGCCGCAATTGTGAAAGCTCACAATGGGTTGTCACGCAAGTTGCAAAAGGAATGGCTGTGGTGGCATCTACCTACCCCTCCGCAGCGTTTGTCAAAGTTTGCGGATCTGATCGAAGAAAACCCAACCTCCACGAAATGGCACAGCAAAGCGGAAACAACCGCGCTCTTGTCGATGATGTCAGAGGTGAATCTGGCTAAAGTCGAAACCGCAATGGCGTCTGAAACCCGCATGGTTGGCGCGATTTACAAGCGCACGCGGCATGAACACGGTATCAAAGTACAACGCGCAGAAATTCGGTTTGATGACATCGCCGGTTGTTTGCGTACTCCTGCAGGGGGCTCGTCGCGACAGTCCATCATGGTGGTCGAAGGCAAAAACATTCGATCCCGGTTGATTTCCACGCGCGAAACCGCGCGCCTAATGGGCCTGCCAGATAGTTACATCTTGCCAGAGCGTTATAACGAGGCCTACCACCTGACAGGCGATGGTGTGGCTGTTCCGGTTGTGCGATTTATCGCCAAGAACCTGCTTGAAAAACTAATCGACCGTGTTCCGAACGACAAAAGGCGCTCTTCCATTGTCTGAAATACCCTGCGAAAAAAATGCTGAGCTGCGCCAGAAAATTTTGGAATTCGCCGAGGTTCTTAAGACCGAAGCCCACAAGCTTGGCGATCACGGTCTTGATGAACAAGATTTTTATCAATCTGGCCTGTTCCGCGGCACCATCGAACGTATTCGCGGCCAGTTTTCTGCATCAATGAAGGAAAAGCGCAGCTTTGTGGCTTTGGTTTTGACCCATATGCAAGCGCGGGGATTTGTGCGGTCTTGGGGCTCTGCCGGCGAGGCCAATCGCCACGATTATTTTGTGACCCTAAACAATGGCCGCACGGCGATCATCGAACTTAAGGGCTGTTTGGATGGCAACAACACCAATAGTTTTGAACGCCCGCCGCATGCGGATGAATTCATTATCTGGAGCGTCTGCAGCAATCCCGGGGCAGATCCGCGTCACAATGTTTGGTCAGGTATTCACACACGACTCAGTGCTGAGATGATCGACCGGGATCAGCGCATTGATGGTTTGATTGTCTGGGATTGGATATGCGGAACATCTGCGCGGCCCTGTCCAAAACTCGCGCTTGATCCGGATCGGGCCACGGATATTGGCGACTACAGGTTGCCGCCGCCCTGTATCTATTTGTTTCCTGGCACTGTCCCCAGTCCGCGCAACAACCCCAATCCGCGGGTGAATACCTTGGCTGATGTGGGCATTCTAGAAGCAATGCATCAATGTTTTGGTGGTTTTGACAGCGAACTCAACGCGGTTTCGGTGGAAGTGGCGCATCGCGATGCGGACACCGTGCGCACAACCTCGATCATCAGAGAAGGCACCGTGCAAAAGACAACAGAGCCAACACACCCATCCGGCGCAAATAAAGAGGCACGGCAGCCGCGTTTCTTGCCTAACTCAGGCCTGTTGGCCAAGGGGTAAATGCAGCGTCAAGCTTGCGCCGATTTCAACCTCGTCTATTTCCAGTCGGCCACCATGTTTCTCGGCCACCGAATTTGCAATCGCCAACCCCAGACCGCTACCGCTAGAGGGTTCGAGCTGCGAAAAGCGTCTGAAGGCTGCGTCCTGCTGGCTAGGCGCAAGCCCCTTGCCATCGTCCTGAACCAAGATGCAGACCTCGTTGCCCTGCGTGAATAGGCGCAGGCAAATACTGCTGAGGTCTGGGCCCCCATGCGTCAGAGCATTGTCGATCAGGTTCTTCACCGCCTCTGACAAATAAAGCGCATCACCCTGAAACATCACTGGACCCGGGTCTGCATCAAATTCGAACGCAATCCCGGCTGATAACAAAACAGAACCTTGCTCTGCACAAAGGTCTTTTATCAAGGCCCGCAGGTCAAACTCGGTGAATTGCTCCATCTCGGTGGCGTGTCTTAACCGGTCCATAGACAACAGTTGTTCGGTGATCCGCGTTACATTTCTGGCAGCTTTTTCCAAATCTCTTGTGCGCTGCTTGCGGTCTTCTCCTGACTGGGCATCCTTCACAGCTTGCGTCATTGATTGCATCGCAGCGACAGGATTTCTCAGCTGGTGTGCAGCATCAGAGATAAAGGCTTGATGAGCTTGCAGGTTGTTTTCTAGCAATGAAAATAATGAGTTAAGCGTTTTGACAATTCCTTTGGCCTCGGCGGGAACCGGGCGCTTAATCCGGCTAAGATCGTTCGGGGACCGCTCGGCGATGGCATTGCGCAGATCAATCAAGGGCCAAAGGCCCCACCCAACGCCGAACCAAACCACAAGCGCCAAGGTCAGCAATAATGCCCCCATCAAACTTATGGCTCTGATCGCCAATTCATTGGCAAAGGCCTGCCGTTCCGCCAGCCTCTGCCAGACGGTCACCGTGGAATCCCCGCTAAGACCCTCAACCGATATTCGTTCGGTCAGCCGCATAACGCGCACGTTTTCGCCGCGGTAATTTGCTTCAAAAACCTCCGGGCCACCACCAATTTCAGGCGGTGCTATTTTGTCAGAATTTCCGGGGCTTGGCGGGTAGGCATAACCCGTGACATAGATCCCGCCCGGGCCAGTCGCATGGTAAAAAACCTGCCCGCCGGCCGCGTCGTCAATCATCTCGCTGGTCGATGGCAACAGCGCGTCTCCACCTGATACCGCAACATCGCGTGATATGGCCAAAGCAGAGGCCAAAAGGCCCCGATCAAACAGCTCTTGTGCGGTTTGCTGCGCCACTATGATGCGCCAAATTCCCAGAACCGCAGCCATCAAAACCAAAGGGGTCAATATAAGGGCAAAAAGCCGGATACGTAGCGAGGCAAATCGCATTACAAATCCGCCGCCAGCATATAGCCAAGTCCACGCGCAGTTTTGATCGAAATGCCAAATTTTGCCAATCGTTTCCGCAGCCTAGAAACATGCGGTTCTACCGCAGTCTCTTCGATATCCGCCCCCACACCATAAACATGATCGGTCAATTGCGCCTTAGACACAATCCGTCCGCGCCGCTCTAGCAAACATTCGAAAACAGCCAGTTCACGACGGGGTATATCCAGCGGTTGCCCCTGTGAAGTCACCTGTCGTGCGGTGCGGTTAAAGGCAAGCTCACCAATGGTTTCAATGTCGCCATAGTCCAACTCTTTGCGTCGCGACAAAGCTCTGATGCGGGCTTCCAGTTCATCCATTTCAAAGGGTTTGATCAAATAGTCATCTGCCCCAGCATCCAAGCCCTGCACACGATCTTTGGTCTCTGTGCGCGCGGTCAGCAAAATCACCGGTGTCCCATCATTGCGGCGGCGCATGGCGCGCAAGATCTCCAAGCCTGTGCGCCCCGGCAGATTTATATCCAAGACCACCAAATCCGCCCCTTCTTGGGTCAGGAACCGATGGGCCAAATCACCATCAACCAGAACATCCGCTGAATGCCCTCGGTCGCGCAGCCGGTACGCGATGGCATTGGCGAGAGTTTCATTGTCTTCGATGATAGCAATGCGCATTCTGTCTCCTGCAAGCTTGCCGCAAGGTTGGTCTCCCATGATTGGACGATCGAAAGAGGGAATCAATCCCTCATTTCATATGGACAAACAACTTGGCGAGGAGGACGTTGCCGTGTTTGTCTGGTCTTAAGGGGAGGAACCAATGACCAAATTTGATTTCACACGTCGTGCTGTATTGAGCGTGATTGCCGCTGCGGGTCTCGCAGCTCCTGCCGCAGCCGAGGTTGATTTTTCAGGCAAAACCATTGAATGGGTGATCCCATTTTCTGAAACAGGTGGCTCTGCCAAATGGGCCAACTTCTTTGCGCCACTGTTGTCAGAAGCCTTGCCAGGCGCGCCAACCGTTGTGGTAAAGTTTATGCCGGGGGCCGGGTCTACCAAAGGCGCGAATTGGTTCCAGTCTCAAAAGCATAAAGACGGCACCTTGCTGTTTGGCACATCTGGTTCGACCCAATTCCCATATTTGCTGGGCGATCCACGCGTGCGTTATGAATATAACGACTGGAACACCGTAATGGCTTCGGGCACAGGTGGTGTCGCCTATCTTAATGCCGAAGATGGGGCCAAGTTTGATGGCTCTGCCAATGCATTGAAAGACATAGATTTCATCTATGGATCGCAGGGTGCAACGCGTTTGGATCTGGTGCCTTTGCTGGCCTGGGAAATGCTGGGCATGAATGTTGAACCGGTGTTTGGCATCAAAGGCCGCGGCGATGGTCGTCTGATGTTTGAACGTGGCGAGGCCACAATAGATTATCAAACATCCTCCGGATACCTGGGTGGTTCTGCGCCACTTGTCGAAGTCGGCCAAGCAGTTCCCATGATGACCTGGGGCGCGCTTGATACGGACGGCAACATCGTGCGCGACCCGACATTTCCCGAGATTGCGACCTTCAAAGAAGTCTGCGAAGCCACAGATGGCTGCGAAACTTCGGGTGACGCTTGGGACGCTTGGAAAGCCTTCTTCGTAGCAGGGTTCCCTGTACAGAAATTGGCCTTCTTGCCTGCAGGCACACCTCAGGACGTGATCGACACCTATACCGAAGCCTTCAACGAGGTTGTCGCGCGGGCTGACTTTGCCGAGATTTCCTCAAAGCGGGTTGGTAAATATCCGGTCTTTACAGGTGCAGGGTCACAAGACGCGTTGGCCACAGCGACACAAGTTCCGACATCAGCCAAAGACTTTGTGGTTGGCTGGCTCAAAGACGCATATGGTGTTTCGCTGAAATAGCACACCTCGGGCAGGGCGACCTTTCGGTTGGCCCTGTCCACTGATCTTTCTATTAACTTTCAATAACTTAGATGAAAGGCGGCTCCCATGGAGGTTTTCGCCACCGCTCTTCCTGCGCTTGGTGAAGCGTGGGCACTTATCCTGCAACCCATTGTCCTGGGCTATTTGGTGCTTGGGGTTGTAATGGGGCTTGCCGTTGGTGTGTTCCCCGGTCTTGGTGGGATCGCCGGACTGTCGCTTTTACTACCATTTATGTTCGGCATGGACCCCATTCTAGGCCTGGCCCTGATGATTGGCATGGTCGCTGTTGTTCCAACATCTGATACCTTTGCCTCTGTTTTGATGGGCATACCTGGTTCTTCGGCCTCTCAAGCCACGGTGCTTGACGGCTTTCCAATGGCCAAAAACGGCGAGGCCGCACGCGCCTTGTCTGCTGCTTTTTCATCCTCTCTGTTTGGGGGACTGGTTGGCGCAACCTTCCTGACCATGTTCATCCTGATTGCGCGGCCAATTGTATTGGCCTTTGGCTTGCCGGAAATGCTGATGATCACGGTGTTGGGCCTGTCGATGGTTGCGGTTCTGGCAGGGCGCATCGCGCTCAAGGGTCTGGCTGCGGCCGGGCTTGGCTTGATGATTGGCACCATTGGCGAGGCAGACGCGGGCGGCAGCCTGCGCATGGCTACCTATGACATTCCCTATCTTACAGACGGGTTAAAGCTGGTCATTGTGGGTCTCGGTATCTTTGCTATCCCCGAAATCGTTTCCTTGCTGCGCCAAGATCGGTCGATTGCAAAAGGCGCAAGTCTTGGTGCCGGCTGGCTGGACGGCGTAAAAGACTGGGCCAACAATATTTGGCTGTCAGTACGCTGTTCTATCATCGGTGTTGTGGTTGGCGTTATTCCGGGCCTTGGCGGCTCTGTGGTCGACTGGATCGCCTATGGCCATTCAGTGCAAACCACCAAAGACAAATCCAAATTCGGCAGCGGTGAAGTGCGTGGCGTGATCGGGCCAGAAAGCTCCAACAACGCCAAAGAGGGCGGTGGGCTGGTGCCAACATTGTTGTTTGGTATTCCCGGCTCTGGCTCGATGGCGATCTTTATTGGCGCGGTTGCGCTTTTGGGATCTGGCGAGATTGAAGTTGGGCCAAGCATGCTCAAGGACAACTTGGATATCACCTATTCGATTGTTTGGTTGCTCGCGCTGGCCAATGTGGTTGGCACCATTCTGTGCATCGGCTTGTCAGGCGGCATCGCGAAACTCACGACCATTCGCTTTACCTATCTGGCCCCATTTCTGTTTATGCTGATCAGCTTTGCAGCGTTTCAGTCTGGCCAGAACTTTGAAGATCTCTTGGCGCTGTTTGTCATTGGTTTGATTGGTATCTTCCTGCGCCGCTTTGATTGGTCGCGCCCGGCCTTCTTGATTGGTTTTGTTCTGTCAAACCCAGTTGAAAAATTCACCAACCAAGCCTTCCAGATCGCCAGCTTCCGTTTTCGCAAAAGCTTTGAAGAGGGCATCGACTATATCTTCAGCCCGATTGTGATTGTGCTGATCATTATCACAGTGGTGTCGGTGATCCTGGGCATTCGCCAAGCCAAAACCATCATGGCCGAAGGCGATGTGAAATCTGGATCTAAACGCGCGCCCTTGGTGTTCTTATTGGTGATTTCTGCCTATTTGTTGGTGGCCGTTATTAACGCGAATATGATCCCAGATTATAACATGACAGACAAAGTCATCCCTCTGGCGATTGGTTCATTTTCGGTGCTTTGCTGCCTTATCCTGATGGTGCAAATGATGCGCCGTCCCGAGGGCGATGTGATCTTTGCCGACAAAGAAGTGGCGGGCGAAGACGCTGATGCCCCCTATGGTCTGTGGTCAACTTTGGCTTGGTTTGCCGCCTTGATCGCGGGCACTTGGTTTGTCGGCTTTATCCTGGCTCTGGTTGGCTTTCTTGTGGCCTTTCTGCGGGTGCGCGCAGGTGCGGGTTGGGGCAAAACCCTGCTGCTAACAGCTTGTGGCATTGGCTTTATGTGCCTGATGGCAGGCGCGTTGAACCGTGATTTTCCTCCGGGACTTTTGCAAGGAGCAGTGGATCTGCCTTGGCCGCTAAAATGAGCCAGACAGCCATTCCATATCTGTTCATGCGGGGCGGGACGTCACGTGGGCCATATTTCCGGCGCGAAGACCTGCCTGAAAACTTGGACCAACTCGCCGAGGTTCTGATCTCTGTCGTTGGATCCGGGCACGCGCTTAATATCGACGGGATCGGCGGCGGGGCCGCCGTGACCACCAAGGTTGCCATGTTGTCTGCAAGCCAAGACGACTGGGCAGATGTCGACTATTTTTTTGCGCAGGTTTCGGTCACCGAAAAGCTTGTCGACTTCAAACCAACCTGCGGTAATATCATGTCTGGGGTTGGCCCTGCCGCCCTAGAGATGGGGCTGGTCAGCCCCTCTGGTGACACCACCGAGATCAAAATCCTCTCGGTCAACACCGGCGCTCGGGTGATCGCCAAAGTGCAAACGCCTGACCGGCAATTGGACTATACGGGCGACACCGAAATCGCGGGCGTGCCTGGCACTGCCGCGCCGGTTCAGCTGACCTTTATGGGGGTTGTTGGCGCATCTACCGGGGCATTTTTGCCTTCGGGAAATGTGCAAGATACCATCGAGGGCATTGACGTCACCTGCATGGATGTTGCGATGCCGATGGTGATCGCGCGGGCGCAAGACTTTGGTTTGACCGGCTATGAAAGCGCACAAGAACTGGATGAAAACAAAGATTTCTTCCGTCAGATGGAGCGCATCCGCATCGCAGCCGGTAAACGCATGGGCATGGGCGATGTGTCAAAATCGGTCACGCCCAAATTTGGCCTCCTGGCCCCTGCACAGCAAGGCGGCACTATTGCGGCGCGTTACTTTATGCCGTGGAGCACGCATCCAACCATGGCTGTGACCGGCGCGCAATGCCTTGCCTCTTGTGCCTTAACACCCGGTACTGTGGCAGATGGCATGTTGGAACGCGCCAAAGAAAGCCCAACCAATGTGGTGCTTGAACACCCCTCCGGGACCATCGAGGTCCTGGTCGATTTTGAGACCAGAAACGGCTTCAGTCTGAATGCCGCTGGTCTGGTCCGCACCGCCCGAAAACTGGCAGACGGTCAGGTTTATGTCCCCGAAACCGTATGGGGCCAACCAAAGGAAAACGTATGAATCTTCGAAATATTCTGGTTGCCTTTAATGGCTCTGACAGTGCACTGACGGCCCTGCGATATGCGGCGTCTTTGGCCGGGGATAACGCCCATGTCACCGCCTTGCTGGCCCATTCAACACACGAAGTTGTAAACAGCCAAGCTGCTTGGGTTCCGGCAAAAGCGCGTGAAATTATCAACCAAGCCAACGCCGATATTCTCAGCGAGATCGAGGCCCGGTTTGCGACGGTAAAGGCCGAGCTCTCGCTTGGGGATCGCCTGCATTTTGAGCGTCGCTCAGGACGTGTGGACGCGGTGCTTTCAGAAAGTGCCCGCAGCTTTGATATTTTGGTCGTCGGGCAGGATCAGGATGAAAACGTCGATAATCATGTGTCGCTGCACCCAGATCGCATTGCCTTGATGAGCGGACGGCCAGTATTGATTGTACCCGTTGGTGCCAAGGCTCCAAAAGGCACGGTTGATGCGGCCGTCGCTTGGGATGGTGGTCGGGCCTCGGCGCGGGCACTTTCAGATTGGTTAACGCTGGTAGATGCGCAAAGTAAGCTCACGGTGTTGACCGTTGGGGACCAAGCCTTGCCACGTCCCGAAGCAGAGATGATGCTGCATCTTCAGCGCCATGGCGTCGCTGCAACACTTCAAAACATCGCTGCAGATCCTGGTGTCGCGCGGGCGCTTTTGGCCTATTGTAAATCACATGGTCCCAACCTTTTGGTGATGGGGGCCTATGAGCATTCCAAATTTCGGGAAGACTTCCTGAGTGGGGTGACAGCACGGGTTATCCGGGCCACTCCAATTCCAATTCTCTTATCGCATTAAAGGCGCGAAAAAATGACCTCACAAGAAGCAAGACAAAAACTGAATCAAGCACTTGAACTGCTAAAATCCGTACAAGACGGGTTGGGCGGTCAAATCTGTGAATCAGAAAAGAGCGGCGTCCATGACGTTGAAGCGCGCAATATTACGGATCTGCACGACCGGGCGGCGCGGGCCATCAACGCCTATAACAAAGGAAGCTAAATCTTGAAGGTTCACATTCTTGACGATTGGTTTGATACGTTGCGGCAGTTGCCCTGTTTTGCGCGTTTGTCAGGCCATGATGTCACGGTGTGGACAGATCAGGTGACCGACGAAGCCGTTTTGGCACAACGTCTGCAAGAGGCTGAGTGCCTCGTGCTGTTTCGCGAACGTACCAAGATCACCCGCAGCCTGCTGCAACAATTGCCAAACCTGCGATTGATCAGCCAGCGCAGTGTCTACCCGCATGTGGATGTGCAGGCCTGTAGCGATCAAAATGTGTTGCTGTGTTCGAATATGCACGCTGGAACCCCATCGTTTGCAGCCGCTGAATTGACCTGGGCGCTGATCATGTCCGCAATGCGTGACCTGCCTGCACAAATGGCCTCGGCCAAATCCGGCCATTGGCAAATGGGGGTTGGCAAAACCCTGCGCGGTCGTCAGCTGGGCCTGTTTGGCTATGGCCGCATCGCCAAAGCTGTTGCCCAATATGCCAAGGCGTTTGGGATGAATACGGTTTGGTGGTCGTCAGAAGAAGGCCGCGCCCGGGCCGACGCCGATGGGCAAACGGTGGCAGAGAGCCGCAAAGCGTTTTTCAGCCAAAGCGACGTTGTCTCGTTGCATGTGCGGCTCAAACCGAGCACGCATGCGATCATCACCGCGCAAGATTTCGCTGCGATGAAACCGTCCTCGACCTTTATCAACACGTCGCGCGCCGGATTGATTGCACCGGGGGCCTTGCTATCCGCCTTGCAGGCTGGACACCCCGGCCAAGCTGCGATTGATGTCTTTGATACAGAGCCGATGACGGACCCCAATGACCCATTGTTGTCGCATCCCAAGCTGATTGCGACGCCCCACATTGGGTTTGTGACCGAAGATGAATTTGAACTTCAGTTCTCTGATATCTTTGATCAGGTGAATGCCTATGCAGACAAAGCGCCCATTCACATGATCAATCCGACGGTTTGGGCAGGCTAAACCATTGTGCGGATCAGTTCCTTTAATGTGATCGCTGCCCTGGTTTCTGATTGACCCAGCCGGGTTACCAGACCAACGGACCGCGTGATCTTGAGATCGCTGATGGGGCGCATCACAATGCGCGGATCATCGGCCACAGAGTCCGGCAACAGGGCCACACCCACCCCCTGCGCGACCATATCCAGTGCCGTCGACGAACGACTGGCCTCAAAGGACCAAGGTATTTGCACCTGGGCTTTTGCCATCGCGTCATCAATCAACAGACGGTTTCCAGTGCCTTTGGCGGGTAAAATGAGCGGTTCAGCTCGAAGGTGCGCAAGAAGCACTTCACCGCCATTGGTCAGGTCATGGCCGCACGGTAGCGCCAGCGAAATGCGCTCTTGGAACAGCGGGTCAAATAAAACCGAAGGCTCTGAGGGTGGGGTGGGGCAAATGCCAAAATCGGCCAGGCCTTCGCTGACCGCTTCTGCCACTTCGTTGGCAGAGCCATCCAGCAATCGAACACGTGCCTGCGTGCCACTTGACTGAAACCGTGACAATGCTGGCAGAAAAATCCGTGTCAAAGTGGTTGGCACCAGCGCCACCGTCACCACAGCGTTGCGTTGGTGGGCAAAGGCAACGCTGTCATCGCGCATGGATTGGGTGGTCTCCCAGGCGTCCGCCAAAATGGCTTCGGCGCGGCTTTGTAAGCGTTTTGCCGCTAATGTGGGCCGAACCTGACGGGTACTGCGCTCAAACAACACGGTGCCAAGCGCCTCTTCCAGTTTCTGAATACGGCGCGTGATGGCGGATTGTGACAGGTTGAGTTTGGCCGCAGCCAAATGAAACGACCCGGTGTCTTTCACCACCAAAAACGCCTGAAGGTCACCAAAGTCATAATTAATGTGCATAGCGCATCAATATCACACAAACCTGCATTCGTCAAATTAACAGGCATTCTCTACACTGGTTTTATCGTGGAGAAGCAGATGAAATCACAGTATGACATAGCAGTTATTGGGGGCGGCAACGCAGGCTTATGCGCGGCGATCACCGCTGCAGAGGCCGGCGCAAAAGTAGTGATACTAGAGGCCGCGCCCAAAGCCTATCGTGGCGGCAATTCACGCCACACGCGCAATTTTCGCTGTATGCACGCGGGCCCTTTGGGGCCGCTGACCGGCAGCTATAGCCCGCAAGAATACTTTGAGGACCTGCTGAAAGTCACCGGCGGCAAAACAGATGAAACACTGGCACGGTTAGCCATTCAGCAATCCGAAGAGTGCTTGCCGTGGATGCAAGCCCACGGTGTCAGGTTTCAACCTTCATTGTCTGGCACGTTGTCTTTGGCGCAAACCAACGCTTTCTTTCTTGGCGGCGGCAAAGCACTGGTGAATGCGTATTATCGCACGGCTCTGTCTCTTGGCGTTGACGTGTTCTACGACACCAAAGTCACGCATCTACAGCAAAATGATGGCCATATCGACTGGGTCGATTTTGAACAAAACGGCCATAAGAAACGTCTGACGCCAACGGCTGTCATTGTGGCTTCGGGTGGGTTTCAGGCCGACACAGACTGGCTTGCCCGCGCTTGGGGCCCCGCCGCCAAAAACTTTCTCATCCGTGGCACGCCCTATAACAAAGGGGTGGTTCTGGCCGATTTGCTAAAGCAAGATGTGACGCAGGTGGGGGACCCAACCCAATGCCACGCGGTTGCCATTGATGGGCGCGCGCCAAAATTTGATGGCGGTATTGTCACCCGTCTGGACTGTGTGCCGTTTTCCATCGTTGTGAACAACCTGGGTGACCGTTTTTATGACGAAGGCGAAGACGTCTGGCCCAAACGCTATGCGATTTGGGGCCGCTTGGTGGCCGCGCAGCCTGATCAGGTGGGGTATGCGATCATTGATTCAAAGTCTCTGGATCTGTTTATGCCCTCGGTCTTTCCGCCCATCAAGGCAGAGAGTTTGCCGGAACTGGCCAACAAAATGGGCCTGCCAGCAGAACAGCTTTGCAAGACAGTAAAGCACTTCAATGCGGCCTGTGGTGACAGTGGTGGATTTCACCCAAACACATTGGACGGCGTGACAACCACAGGACTTGAACCCGCCAAAACCAATTGGGCACGGCCGATCTCTGACCCCCCTTTTTATGGCTATAGCCTGCGCACCGGGGTGACCTTCACCTACCTGGGTTTGCAGGTAGACAGCAAAGCGCAATGCGCCACCGCGCAGGGTCCCATTCGAAACCTTTGGGCTGCGGGTGAAACCATGGCCGGGTCCATTCTGGGGCAGGGCTATCTGGCAGGCTTTGGCATGACCATTGGCACTGTCTTTGGCCGCATCGCAGGTCAGGAGGCCGCAAACTATGCAAACTGAACATTTGAAGGAAGCCCACAGACAAGTCGAAATCTGCAACGCCTGCCGCTATTGCGAGGGGTTTTGCGCGGTCTTCCCAGCCATGCATGCGGAACGCGCCTTTTCTGACGGGGATATCACCCAGTTTGCAAATCTTTGCCACAACTGCCGAGGCTGCTATTACGCCTGTCAGTACACTGCGCCGCATGAATTTGATTTGAATTTGCCGGCCGCCTTGGCCGAAGTGCGCCGTGAAAGTTGGGAAAACTATGTTTGGCCACAGGTGCTGGCGCGTGGTTTTCAGACCAACGGCTTAAAAATTTGCGCAGCCGTTGCGGCCTGTCTTATCTTTTTGATCTTGTTTGTGACATTTGTGGCCGGAGAGGGCGATGGATTTTATGCCCATCTGTCTCACAATGCGATGATTGCCTTGTTTATCCCAGCATTCCTGCTGCCGCTTTTGGGGCTGGGCATGGGGGTGCATCGGTATTGGAAAGATATTGGCGGCACGCGCATCAAATGGGCGCATATCAAGCAGGCCTTTGCCAATGTCGCGGCAATGAAAAACCTGTCTGGCGGGCATGGTGACGGCTGTAACTTTGAAGAACAAGACCGCTTCAGTCATCAACGACGTTATGCGCATCACGCCATCATGTATGGGTTTCTTTTGTGTTTTGCCGCCACCAGCGCGGGCACCGTTATGCATTATCTGCTGGACCTTCCTGCACCCTATGCTGGGGTGTCTGTGCCCAAATTGTTCGGCGTGCCGGGGGGCATTCTGCTGACGATAGGATGCGGCTGGATGATGTCGCTCAAATTGCGCTCTGAAAAGGCGCTGGGGGACGTCAAGGCCTGGGGCGCAGAGATTGGCTTTACGGCGCTGCTGGGCAGCGTGGCCTTTACCGGGCTGTTGCTGTGGATATGGGGAGCGGCCAGAGGGGCAGAAACCCTATTGGCCATTCATCTGGGGTTTGTTCTGGCGTTTTTCCTGCTGTTACCTTTCACCAAAATGGCACATGGGATCTTTCGCTTGGCGGCTTTGATCTTTGACGCACAAAGGCAGCTTAAAGCGTAAACCAACCTTTAGCTTTGCATTCAAATCCTCTGACAAGCTTGCTAAGCTGGGGTATGACTGGTGAGCTCTCAAAGTATTTTCCGCTGCGCAAAGGCCGCACCCACGAAGCCTTTGGGGCCAATGCCAAAAGCATGGCCTTTGCTTTGGCCGGGCAATTGCGTGGCCCGGTGCTGTGGATCAGAGAGGCCTGGTTGACCGATCAGATCAACCCGGCGGGCTTTGCAGACTATGTGGACCCTGCGCAAGTTTTGGTTGTGAAGGGCAAAGAGCAAAGCGATGTTCTGGCCGCCGCCGAAGAATCCCTGCGCTCCGGCGCGGTGGTTTTGACCGTGATCGAACTCAGCAAGCCGATTGGTTTGACCGCCGGGCGGCGTTTGCAGCTGGCGGCAGAGGTGGGCAAGTCCACTGGACTGTGTCTGATTGCCGATGGCATGGGCAGCAATGCTGCGGAAACCCGCTGGCAATGTGAACCGCTTTTTGATCAGAGCGACTCGACTCTGCAGCGCTGGCAGCTTAAAAAGAACAAATCAGGAACATTGACAGGTTGGGATGTCCGTTGGGATGCCAAGACGCATCGTATCATTGTGGTTTCCAAGGCTGGCGAGTGATCGCTTTCTTCGGGTGCGCCCGATGGATGGCCCCTTTGTACTGACTCACCGGCACAGCAATGCAGACCGGGTGTATTGCTTGAACGACGCCGCGCTGAAACAGGGGTTGCAGGCGGGCATGGGCTATGCGGATGCCCGCAGCTTTTGCCCTGATTTGCAAAGCGCTCCAGCCGATCTTGCGGCGGATCAGCACTTTCTGAAAACTCTGGCGCGCTGGGCAAAACGCTATTGTCCCTGGGTGGGGTTAGATGCGCCAGATGGGCTGGTGCTGGACGTCACCGGGGCCACCCATTTGTTTGGTGGCGAAGAATCCCTGTTGCAAGACATGCACCTGCGTCTGGCCCGTGCCGGGCTGACGGCCCGCACCGGGCTGGCCGATACCCGTGGTGCGGCTTGGGCGCTGGCGCATTATGGGCGGGGTATTGCCGCCGCAGGGCATCCGCTACAGGCCATCGGCGCATTGCCCGTGGCGGCCCTGCGCTTGCCGGAAAAACCCATTGTCGCCCTGCAACGCTTGGGCCTTCGAACCATCGCAGACCTCATCGCAGTGCCCCGCGCCACGCTCACCAGACGGTTTGATGCAGATGTGATGCTGCGGCTGGATCAGGCGCTGGGCAAAGTGCCCGAAAGCATCTCGCCGCTGCCGGATCCGCCACGCTATCAAATGCGCCTCAGCCTGCCAGAGCCGATTGGGATGGCCGCTGATGTGATGGCGGGCACCGAACGGCTGCTGGTGCAATTATGTGACCGTCTGAAAGCCCATGAGAAGGGCGCAAGATTGCTAAGCCTGACCCTGCGGCGCGTGGATCAGGCCAGCCAGGTTGTCGAGTTGCGACTGGCGCGGCCCATGCGCAACCCGGCGCGTATTCTGCCGCTGTTTGAGCGCGGCATCGCGGCGGCGGATGCGGGATTTGGCATTGATCAGCTGCGGCTGGCTGCCCTGCAGGTCGAACCCCTAGAGGTGCGGCAAACCACCCATCAGCAAGGGGCCCCAAATGACAAATTGGATGATCTGATCACCCGGATTGGCAACCGTATTGGTCTGGAAAATATCCAGCGATTTTTGCCGGCAGACAGCCATATCCCGGAACGCAGCTTTCTGATTGCCCCGGCGGCCTGGTCAGACCCTGCCAAATTTGCACCGCCGCAGCGCCAAAGACCGCTGCAGCTTTTCCCGCCAGAGCCGATCTATGGCCAGGGGGCGCGTCCGCCCAGACAGTTTCGCTGGCGACGTATGGCGCTGACCGCCGGGCGGGTCACCGGCCCGGAACGCATTGCGCCGGAATGGTGGCTGTCTGACGACAATTGGCGCTCTGGCCTGCGTGACTATTGGAAGGTAGACACCAAACAGGGGCGGCGGCTGTGGCTGTTTTACACGCCGCAGAAACCCGGCTGGTTTGTGCAGGGGGAATTTGCATGACCCATGATCCTGCGCTTGTCAGCCCCACGGCGGGCTATGCCGAACTCTGTGTGACCAGCAATTTCACCTTTCTGACCGGGGCCTCTCATCCCGAAGAGCTGGTGACCCGTGCCGCCGAACTAAACCTTGAAGCCATCGCCATCACCGACCGCAACTCGCTGGCTGGGGTGGTGCGGGCCTATTCGGCGCTGAAGATCCTGAAAGACGAGGCTGCAGAAGACATCCGTATTCGCTCGCAACACCGCATCGACAGTTGTTCCCGTCAAGAAGTTGGCCACCCAGAACCGATCTCTCAGCCAGAGATGATAAAGCTGCCCAAGCTGATTGTGGGCTGTCGCCTTTGTCTGACCGACAGCGCTGTAGACTGGGTGGCCTTGCCCTGTGACCGTGCTGCCTATGCCCGGCTGACCCGGCTTTTGACATTGGGCAAACGCCGCGCCCCCAAAGGCGCGTGCTATTTGCAGCATGCAGACCTGCTGGATGGCTGTCAGGGCATGATTTTGATCGCCTTGCCCGGCGATCATCTGCGGGCAGGGGCTTTGCATATCCAGGCGTTGCAACGCCGCTACCCGGGCTTTGTCTTTGTTGGGGCCGTGCCGCGCTATGATGGCAGCGATCAGGCCTATTTTGATGCCTGCGCCTATCTGGCCCGCAGAACAGCCGCCCCCATGGTGGCCGCCGGGGATGTCTTGATGCACCGTGGCAGCCGCCGCCAATTGGCTGATGTGCTGACCTGCATGCGCGACCATATCACCATCGATGACATCGGCACCCGCGCCTTGCCCAATGCCGAGCGCCGTCTCAAACCCTATGCGGATATGGCGCGGCTGTACCGCAATCACCCGGCTGCCATACGGCGCAGTATGGATATTGCCGCCCGTTGCAGCTTTTGCCTCAGCGAGCTGTCTTATGAATACCCAGATGAAATAACGGGGGGCGAGACACCGCAGGCGCGGCTGACACGATTGGCCCACGAAGGCCTGAAGCGGCGCTACCCAAAAGGCCCAACAGAAAAAGCCATTGCGCAGGTCAAAAAGGAATTGATCCTTGTCGAAAAGCTCAAGTTTCCGGCCTATTTTCTGACCGTGCATGACATTGTGCAATTTGCCCGCTCTCAGGGCATTTTGTGTCAGGGACGTGGCTCTGCGGCCAACTCTATCCTGTGTTATTTGCTGGGCATCACCGATGTCAGTCCCGAAATCATCGCCATGGTGGTGGAACGCTTTGTGTCAGAACATCGCGGTGAACCCCCTGATATCGACGTTGATTTTGAACACGAACGCCGCGAAGAGGTCATCCAACATATATATGAAAAATATGGCCGCCATCGCGCCGGGCTCTGCGCCACGGTGATCCATTTTCGTTCGCGCGCGGCCATTCGCGAAGTCGGCAAGGTCATGGGGCTCAGCCAAGATGTCACCGCCAGCTTATCGGGGCAAATCTGGGGGCAGTCCAACGGCGGCGCAGATCTGGACCGGGTGCGCGAGTTGGGGCTTGATCCCACAGAACGGCGTTTGGGCCAGACCCTCCAGTTGATCGGCGAGATTATCGGCTTTCCGCGGCATTTGTCGCAACACGTGGGCGGCTTTGTCATCACCAAGGGCCGCTTGGACGAATTATGCCCCATTGAAAACGCCGCCATGGAGGATCGCACCATCATCGAATGGGACAAAGACGACATTGATGCACTCAACATCCTCAAGGTCGATGTCTTGGGGCTGGGCATGCTCAGCTGCATTCGCAAGTCGTTTGATCTGCTCAAGCAGCACGATCACAAGACCCTGTCGATCGCCACGGTGCCACAAGAGGACAAAGCCACCTATGACATGCTGTGTGTGGCCGATGCCATTGGGGTGTTTCAGGTGGAAAGCCGGGCGCAGATGAACTTTCTGCCGCGCATGAAACCACGTGAATTCTATGATCTGGTGATCGAAGTGGCCATCGTGCGGCCAGGCCCCATTCAGGGCGGTATGGTGCAACCCTATATCAAACGTCGACAAGGGCTGGAACAGGCAGAACCCTTTGGCTCTGCTTTGGAAGAGGTCACCAAAAAGACTCTGGGCGTGCCACTGTTTCAGGAACAGGCCATGCAGATTGCAGTGGTCGGGGCAGGGTTCACCCCTGAAGAGGCCGATCATCTGCGCCGCTCTCTGGCCTCGTTTCGCCGCATGGGCACCATCGGTACTTTCAAAGAGAAATTCATCACCGGCATGCTTAAAAACGGCTATGACACCGAAGTGGCAGAGCGGTGTTTCAGCCAGATCGAAGGCTTTGCCGATTACGGTTTCCCCGAAAGCCATGCCGCCGCCTTTGCCATGCTGGCCTATGTCTCTGCCTGGCTGAAGCGCCATCACCCGGCTGTTTTCGCCTGTGCGCTGCTCAATTCCCAACCCATGGGGTTTTATGCCCCAGCCCAGATCGTGCGCGATGTGCGTGAACATCAGGTCGAAGTGCGACCGATCTGTGTGAATAACAGCACTTGGGATAATACGCTGGAACGGCGCACAGACGGGGCCTTGGCCCTGCGTCTGGGCTTTCGCCAGATCAAAGGCTTCAAAGAAGAAGACGCTGGCTGGATTGTGGCGGCCCGGGGCAATGGCTACCCTGATCCCGAAGGCCTGTGGCTGCGCGCTGGCCTGTCTCCGCCAACCCTTGAACGCCTGGCCGAAGCCGACGCCTTTAACACCATGGGGCTGACGCGGCGTGATGCGCTCTGGCAGGTCAAGGCGATCCGCAGCCAACAGCCCCTGCCGTTGTTTAATGACCCGATTGACGGCGAAAGCATTCAGGAACCCACGGTGGATTTGCCGCAAATGAACCTGGGCGAAGAGGTGGTCGAAGATTACGTCGCCATGCGCCTGACCCTGCGGGCGCATCCGATGGAATTGTTACGCCCCGCCATGCCGGGGCTCACCCCCCATGCTGATCTTGCCGCCGCGCCTTTGGCGCGCACCATTGTCTGTGGTCTGGTTATCACCCGCCAACGCCCCGGCACCGCCTCGGGCGTGGTGTTTCTGACGCTCGAGGACGAAACCGGCGTGTCCAATGTGGTGGTCTGGCCCAAGGTCTATGAGAAATTCCGGCGGGTGGTGATGGGCGGCCGCTTGCTGCGCGTCACCGGCTATCTGCAACGCGAAGGCATTGTTGTGCATCTGATTGCCCAGAATATCGAAGATATGTCGCACCGCCTGGCCAGCCTTGGGCACCCAATGGACGAAGTGATTGGCGAAACCTTACCACAGGCCGATGACACACCGCGCCCACGCAAACCCGCCCCCAGCGCAAGGCACCCGCGTGAACAGGCCAAACGGCTCTTTCCCAGCCGCGATTTCCACTAGGCCCCCATCCGTCGCTCAGCATCTCCGCCAAGCGCCCCCAAAGGTCACTTTTCCTTGCCTTGAAAATCAGCTAGGTCAGCGCAGCAAAACAGGGGCAGCCCATGCAATTTCGTCTCACCGGGGCACAGGTTCTCATGGCAGATGCCTTGCAGGATCACGACCTGAACATCGCCCACGGGCGGATCAGCGACCAGCCGCAATCCCGCGAGATTGACCTGTCGGGCTTTCAGATCCTACCGGCCATTGTTGACATCCATGGTGATGGGTTTGAACGTCATCTGGCCCCCCGGCGCGGCGCGATGAAAGATCTTGGTCAGGGTCTGATATCTGCAGATGCGGAACTGGCCAGCAATGGCATCGCCACCGCCACACTGGCGCAGTTTTACAGCTGGGAAGGCGGCATGCGCGGTCCGGAATTTGCCGCACGTTTCCTCAAGGCCCACGACAAAGCCAAGCCCCACATGCTGACCGACACGCTGATACAGCTGCGGTTTGAAACCCATATGCTGGATCACTACGCCGCCTTTGCCGAACTGGTACAGGCCCATCAGGTCCCCTATGTGGTCTTTAACGATCATCTGCCCCACGCTGCTCTGGCCAAAGGCAAACGCCCTCCGCGCCTCACCGGTCAGGCCCTCAAAGGCGGTCGCAGCCCCGAAGCGCACCTGGCCCTCTTGCAAGCGCTCTATGCGCGGCGCGATGAGGTGCCCGCCCAACTGGCCCGGCTTGCGGCAGGCTTTGCACAGAACAATATCCGCATGGGCAGCCACGATGATGCCACCCGCGCCCAACGTCAAAGCTTTCAAACCATGGGGCTGACCCTGTCAGAATTCCCCGAAACCTCAGAGGCCGCCACCGCCACACATGACTTTGGCGGCCATATCATTCTGGGCGCGCCAAATGTGGTGCGCGGCGGCTCCCATTCTGGCAATGTGGCGGCTCAGGATCTGATCGCCGACGGGCTCTGTGACGCGCTGGCCTCTGATTATCACTATCCGGCACTGCGGCAGGCGGTCTTCAAACTGTCAGACGAAGCTGTGCTGAGTTTTGCCGCGGCCTGGGCGCTGATCTCTAGCGGGTCTGCTAAACTGCTAGGCCTGACCGATCGCGGCACGCTCAGCAAAGGGCAACGCGCCGACTTCATTGTTCTTGATCCAAATACCCGTCGCATCGAGGCCACATTCAGCAACGGTCATGTCAGTTATTTGGCCGGCGAAGCGGCGCGACGTTTTTTTGCACTCACGGAAGCCCCATAAAAAACGCCCGCACAGCGGCGGGCGCAGAACTTTACCTGAAATCGCCGCGGTTCCCCGCCGCACCCTCTCATTTGACGCTGGCAATCACCTTATTCACATGGCCCATCTTGCGGCCGGGCTTGGTTTCGGCTTTGCCATAAAGATGCAGGGCTGCATGGGCTTGCGCCAACAATTCCGGCACCCGATCCATGTCCTCGCCAATCAGATTTTCCATCACCACATCTGAATGACGTTTGCCATCCCCAAGCGGCAGGCCAACCACCGCCCGGATATGCTGTTCAAACTGATCTACGGCACAGCCATTTTGCGTCCAGTGGCCCGAATTATGCACACGCGGCGCGATTTCATTCACCACCAACCCATTTGGTGTGACAAACAGCTCAACCCCCATGACGCCGACATAAGACAGCGCATTCAAGATCTTAGAAGCGATCAGCACCGCATCCATGCGCATCATGCCCGGCAGGTTTGCTGGCACAGTCGTGGTGCGCAAAATGCCGCCAATATGCACATTCTCGCCGGGGTCAAAACAGGCGACTTCGCCCGTTGCACCGCGCGCAGCAATCACCGACACCTCATGGGTGAAATTCACAAAGCCTTCCAGCACCGACGGTGCCCCCGCCATATCTGCTAGGGCCGCCTTGGCGTCCGCCGCAGAATTCAACCGGGCCTGACCTTTGCCATCATAGCCAAACCGGCGGGTTTTTAGGATCGACGGCGTGCCAATCTCGGCCAGCGCGGCCTCAAGCTCATCGGCGGTTTCCACTTCAGCAAAGGGCGCAACATTCAGGCCAAGATCTGCCAAAAACTTCTTTTCGGTGATCCGGTCCTGGCTGATACGCAGGGCCTCCCGGCCCGGGCGAATGTCACAATGGGCTTCTAAAGCATCCAACGCAGAGGTCGGGACGTTTTCAAATTCATAGGTGATCACATCCACGGTTTTGGCGAATGCCAACAGCGCAGCAGTATCTTCATAGGCAGCCGTGGTGACCTGATGGGCCACATCCGCTGCGGGCGGGTTGGCTCCGGGTTCAAAAATATGGGTTTTATAGCCCAGTCGCGCTGCGGCAACAGACAACATGCGGCCCAATTGGCCACCGCCTAAAATCCCGATGGTGCTGCCGGGTTTCAAAGTCTCAGTCATCTACTGGTTCATCCGCAATCGAGTCCGAAAGGGCGGTGCGCCAAGCATCCAGCCGCGCCGCAAGGTCTGTGTCCTGCAAGGCCAGAATGCCCGCAGCCATCAGGCCGCCGTTCTTGGCTCCGGCCGCGCCAATCGCCATGGTGGCCACCGGAAAGCCACGCGGCATTTGCACGATGGAATACAGACTGTCCACACCCGACAGGGCGCGGGTTTGCACTGGAATGCCCACGACGGGCACGCGGGTTTTGCTGGCCATCATGCCGGGCAGGTGGGCCGCACCGCCAGCGCCAGCGATGATCACTTGCAAGCCACGCTCAACCGCTGTTTTGCCATAGGTCCACAGACGGTCAGGCGTGCGGTGCGCCGAAACGATTTTGGTTTCGTAAGGAACGCCCAATTCGTCCAAAACATCTGCTGCTTCTTTCATGGTTGGCCAATCAGATTGGCTCCCCATGATTATGCCCACTTTGATATCCGTCATAACCTGCCTCTAAATAGGAGCGCGCACTATAGCCGGATTGCCTGCCTAGGCAATGATATCTGGGGTCAATCGGTCTTCGATATGGGCGATTTTGTCTTTTAGTCGCAGTTTCTGCTTTTTCAGCCGCTGGATTGTCAGCTGGTCGCCTGTGGCACGTTCCACCAAAGCGTGAATCGCGTCATCCAGATCTCGATGCTCTTGGCGAAAAACCTCCAGTTCCACCCGCAAAACATCATCTGTCTTCATTGATAAATCAGCTTTGGGATCACTGGGCGCGTTCATAGTAATTTCCTGGGTCGTTCACCGTTGCACATTACCGAATTCGGGACACGAAGCAAAGCCCTTGCACTCTGATGTTACGCCGCCCATATTAATAAGGAACGGGTCGCCAAAACGGGGCCCTAAAACCTGACTGTCGCTTTACGTAAAGGACGTGTCGATGAGTAAATTGACCTTGGGGTCCTATCCCCACATGCTCGGATTTGAGCAATTGGAACGCCTCTTGGAACGCACCGCAAAGGGCGGAAACGAGGGCTATCCGCCTTTTAATATCGAACAAACCTCAGATTTTTCCTATCGCATCACGCTGGCCGTGGCCGGTTTTGCCGAAGATGACCTGTCCCTGACTGTAGAAGACAAGCAGTTGGTGGTGCGCGGGCGGCAAAGTGAAGACATCGCCGAACGGGTGTTCTTGCACCGCGGCATCGCGGCACGGCAGTTTCAGCGCTCTTTTGTGCTGGCCGACGGCGTAGAAGTGGGCGAAGCCTCTATGGAAAACGGCTTGCTGCATGTGGATCTCACGCGTTCCAAACCCGAAACCATTGTACAAACCATCCAGATAAAGAAGGCTTAAAAATGCATAGCAAATTTAACTTCCAAGACCTGATGGATGACCGGATGGTCTATGTCACCCAAGTGGATGCCGCAGACTTGCCTGAAGAGATGCAAGAGCAGGTCGAAGGGGCCGACACCCTGTTTGCCGTCTGCGCCACCGATGGCCAACGCCTTGCTGTGGTCAAAGACCGCCAGCTCGCGTTTGTTCTGGCGCGCCAGAATGATTATGCGCCGGTGACCGTCCACTGAACTCGCACGCACCGGTTGGTCCAAGCGCAGGGGCAATTGGTTTTCGATTTTGCAATCGCCTCACACAAAAACGCGGCCCGTTATGGCCGCGTTTTCTTTGTATTATACCTTCAAAACTTACGCTTTGATCAGGCCCATGCTTTCCAGTTTCAGCAGAACCTGGTGTGCGCAGTTGTCGACTTCGGAATTCTCAGTCTCGATGCTCAGCTCTGGGTTTGCAGGCACATCATATGGGTCAGAGATACCTGTGAACTCTTTGATTTTGCCTGCGCGCGCCAGCTTATACAGGCCTTTGCGATCCCGACGTTCACATTCTTCGATGCTGGTGGCGACGTGTACTTCGACAAAGGCACCAAAGGCTTCGATGTCTTCACGCACCGCACGACGGGTTGTCGCATAAGGCGCGATAGGCGCACAGATCGCGATACCGCCGTTTTTGGTGATTTCAGACGCAACATAGCCGATACGACGGATGTTCAGGTCGCGGTGTTCTTTAGAGAAGCCCAGCTCTGACGACAGGTTCTTACGCACGATGTCACCATCCAGCAACGTCACCGGACGACCACCCATTTCCATCAATTTCACCATCAACGCGTTGGCGATGGTGGATTTGCCGGAACCTGAGAAACCGGTGAAGAACACGGTGAAACCCTGATCTGAACGCGGTGGCTTGGTGCGGCGCAGTTCTTTCACAACTTCCGGGAATGAGAACCACTCAGGAATTTCCAGACCTTCAGCCAAACGACGACGCAATTCTGTACCAGAGATGTTCAGAATGGTGACGTTGTCACGATCTTCGATCTCATCGTTAGGCTCGTATTGGGCGCGCTCTTGCACATAAACCATGTGCTTAAAGTCGACCATTTCAATGCCCATTTCTTCGGCGTTCTCGCGGAAGAGTTCCTGCGCGTCATACGGACCATAGAAATCTTCGCCTTGGCTGTTTTTGCCTGGGCCAGCGTGGTCGCGACCGATGATGATGTGGGTACAGCCGTGGTTCTTACGAATCAGGCCATGCCAAACCGCCTCACGTGGGCCGGCCATACGCATCGCCAGGTTCAGCAAAGACATGGTGGTTGTCGCCGCTGGATACTTGTCCAGAACCGCCTCATAGCAACGCACACGGGTAAAGTGATCAACGTCACCCGGCTTGGTCATGCCGACAACAGGGTGAATCAGCAGGTTGGCTTGCGCTTCTTTTGCTGCGCGGAAGGTCAGTTCCTGGTGTGCGCGGTGCAATGGGTTGCGTGTTTGGAACGCAACAATTTTGCGCCAGCCCAATTTGCGGAAATAGGCGCGCAATTCGTTTGGCGTGTCGCGGCGGGCACGGAAATCATAATGCACAGGCTGTTGCAGACCAGTGATTGGACCACCCAAATAGACTTTGCCCATGCTGTTGTGCAGATAGTTCACAGCAGGGTGCGCATCGTCATCCGCGCCAAAGACTTTTTCAGCTTCGCGCGCTTTGTTTGGTACCCAGTTATCTGTAACCGTCATGGTCGCCAGAATAACGCCCTCTTGGTCGCGCAGCGCGATATCTTGGCCGATTTCCAGCTGTGCGGCGAATTCTTCGGACACATCCAGGTTGATCGGCATTGGCCAAAGCTGACCATCTGCCAAACGCATGTTTTCAACAACGCCATTATAGTCGGCCTCGCTCAGAAAGCCCTTCAGTGGGTTGAAACCACCGTTCATCAACAGCTCCAGATCACAGATCTGGCGCGGTGTCAGGTCGTGGCTAACCAGATCAGCGGCTTCAACCTTCAGTTTCTGCGCGCTCTCATAAGAGACATACAGCTCGGGGATAGGTGCAAAACTGTTTTGCATGTTTTTCGTCCTATATTTTATGGGAAATTGGGGGCTGGAAGACCCGGTTAGCTCTGCGTGTAACGCATCATATTCTGCAAACTTCCGGGCAAGGAACTGGTCAGTCAGGCGCGTCTTTTCCGTCGCACCTTTCAGTGTCAGCCCATAGGCAAATCTTTGACGATTATCAGGCCCAGGGCGGTCGCTTTTGTTAACAAGCTTTGCGTCTGTTGCTGACCGCAACAAAGCATTCAAGCGGCCAAGCGAAATGCCAAGGGCCTCGGCGGTGGCACGCTGCGGTGCCCCCGGTGCCAGATCAAGCTGACGCAAAAGTCGGAAGAGCAGGTCTTCGTCTTGCAGGCTTATTTTAGCAGTTGAGGTTGGCATTCAATTTGTCTCAAAGTGTGTTCATGCGTGAACACATTACATAGTTTGCACGTGCAGCAAAGGAAAAATTTCACTTCGCAGGCGAAATACACCCTCGTGGTCAAAAAACAACGAAAGGGCCGTTTACTGCGTCGAAACGCGAAACAAAGCCCTGCTAATCGGCAATTTTGTTCAGTTTTAGGCGAAGAATGGTCAAAAACAAAAAAATCCAGACCCAAATGAATGGGCCTGGATCTTGCCGCTTACGCGGGCGATTCTATGGATGAACTATTCTTGCTCGGCAATAAACCGTTCTGCGTCCAACGCGGCCATACAGCCCATGCCGGCCGATGTCACAGCCTGGCGATAGACATGGTCTGTCAGATCGCCAGCCGCAAACACACCAGGGATCGAGGTCTTGGTGCTGCCCAGCTCTACTTTGACGTACCCGCCATTGTGGGTTTCCAGTTTGTCTTTCACCAATTCGTTGGCAGGGGCGTGGCCAATGGCAACAAAAACACCTGCGCATGGGATTTCGCTGACCTCACCGGTCTTGGTGTGTTTCACTTTTACACCGGTCACGCCCAATGGTGCTTCGGTGCCCAGAACTTCTTCCAATTCGTGGAACCACAGGGTCTCAATCTTCTCGTTTTTCTCCAGACGATTTTGCAAAATCTTTTCAGCCCGCAATTCATCGCGCCGGTGGATCAAGGTGACCTTCGAGGCAAAGTTCGTCAGAAACAGGGCTTCTTCAACCGCGGTGTTGCCGCCGCCAATCACCACAATTTCCGCGCCGCGATAGAAAAAACCATCGCAGGTGGCGCAAGCAGAGACACCAAAGCCTTTGAATTTCTCTTCGCTTTCCAGGCCCAGCCACTTTGCACGTGCACCGGTCGCCAAAATCACCGCATCCGCCGTATAGAGCGTGCCGCTGTCGCCTTTGGCCACAAAGGGGCGGCTTTCGGTATCAAGTTCGGTGATAATGTCGCCAATGATCTCACAGCCCATCGCTTGCGCGTGTTCCTGCATCTTGATCATCAAATCCGGGCCCTGAACTTCGGTAAAGCCCGGGTAATTCTCGACCTCGGTTGTGGTGGTCAATTGACCGCCAGGTTCGATGCCTTGCACAAGAATTGGGCTTAACATCGCGCGGCTCGCATAGACGCCCGCAGTATAGCCCGCAGGCCCCGATCCGATAATCAGAACCTTCGTGTGTTTCGTGTCGCCCATATCCCACCCATGTGCTTGCAGTTTGCTGTCAGACGCGAGATATAGCCTTCCCGACGGTTCCGTTAAACCCCTGACATAAACGGATTGCGCCTGGCGCATATCAAAGGGATTGCAGTTACTGAAAAGCCTCGGTGCGTGTAACGAAATATTATTGCGTATAAGCAACTTGGTGCTATAAGAACTGAAAATCTCACGGAGAATTCCTGAATGCCCGGCACCCGGCTTGATCCCATCGACCGAAAAATTCTTGCTGAATTGCAAGCGGATGGTCGGATGACAAACGTAGAGCTGGCAAAACGAGTCGGTATTTCAGCCCCGCCATGTCTGCGCCGCGTGCGCACGTTGGAAGACGCCGGATTTATCCGCGGTTACCACGCTGATGTCGATTCGCGTGAACTGGGTTTTGAGGTGCAGGTCTTTGCCATGGTGGGCTTGGTCAGTCAGGCAGAATCAGACCTTTCTGCCTTTGAACAACGCTGCCGCGAATGGTCGCTTGTGCGCGAGTGTCATATGTTGAACGGCGAGGTGGATTTCATCCTCAAATGTGTGGCCCCAGACCTGTCGACCTTCCAGAACTTTCTGACCAATGATTTGCTGAAAGCCGACAATGTGGCCAGTGTGAAAACTTCGCTGGTGATCCGCGACGCCAAGGATGAACCCGGCGTGCCCTTTGATGTTCTGGAAGAGCGGGTTGGTCGCACGGCCTAGCAAGGCATCCCTACATTTTGGGCAGCAACCACGCGGTCAAATAGCGCTCCAGCAGGTTGCGTAGGGGCTCTTCATTGTGCAGCGCGCAGAAATGCAGCGCCATCGCCTGGATCAAAAATGCCCCAACCCCATCCGCCAAAAGCGCCGCCGAGATGTCTTTGCGAAACGGCCCCTGTGCCAGCCAAGGGCCCATAACAGTGCCCATGCGCCAAAATGTTTGGGCAATATCGCCAATCTCTTCTTTGGCCGCCGCGCCAGAATGTCGTAATATCACGTCAAATACGTAACGCTCGGTGGTCATAAAGCCGATCAATGGCATCAATGCGTCGATCAGCGCATCGACATTTTGTGGCGGCTCTAAGGCCTCGATGTCATCCAGATGCCCGTTGATCCGCGCGCCCAGAAGCTGCTCCATCAGCGCATCTTTGTCGCGAAAATGCGCAAAGAATGTCCCCTTGGCCACACCCGCGCGCGCAACGACCTCTTCCACGCGCAACGCTTCATAGCCTGCCTCCGCGACAATCGCTTCTGAGGCACCAATCATGCGACCTCGGGTTTTCAAAGTACGTTGTTGAACTGCTTTCACCATAGGTCTTCTTCTCATCTTTTTTGACCGTGGTCAACTTTAGTAATTGACCGCGGTCATTTTTTGCGTCTAGAAAAGTGACCATGGTCAATATTGGAGCGACTCATGGAACCTAAACGCATTTTTGTCCTCAATGGGCATCCCGCAGAAACCTCTCTGTCCCGCACTTTCGCCGACGCCTATGCCGAGGCCGCGCGCGCGGCCGGGCATCAGGTGCGCGTCACCCATGTCAGGGATCTTTCCTTTGATATGGATTATGGATTTGGCGGCTATAAACACAGCAAACCGCTTGAACCCAATCTCGAAGAATTTATTCAAAATATAGAATGGTCCCAGCATATGGTGCTTGCCACCCCAATGTGGTGGGGCGGGCTGCCTGCGAAACTCAAGGGTCTGATTGACCGTTCTTTCCTGCCCGGCCGCACCTTTGACACACGCGGTAAAATGCCCAAACCGCTGCTAAACGGGCGCACAGCACGGGTGTTTCTGACGTCTGACAGCCCGGGCTGGTATTTCCGCTTTGTGCTGAAAAACGCCTTAAAATGGCAGCTGCGACGGCAAATTCTGGGGTTCATTGGTCTGAAAACCAAGGTCACGGCCTTTGCCCAAGCCAGCCATCCCAAAGACGGGCAGGTGGCCCAATGGATCGACCATGTCAAACGCGATGGCCGACAGGCGGTATAACCCCTTGACCTGCCTGCACTCAAATAGCACTCGACCACAGAAAACCCCCGACAGATCAACTGGCGGGGGTTTTTCAAACCATCTGTGACGTCAGATTAGGCGGTCTTTTTCAATGGCATTGCTGGTTTCAGTGAAACCGCTGCCGCACCCGCGCGTTTGAGTGCCCATGGTGTGATATTTTCTTGTGATTTTGAACTTGCCAAAATTGATTGTAGAAATCGTTGTTTGCACATGAGACTGCTCCTTTTGCCTCGACACGTATTGTTCGTATCCTGAGAACAATCTGATGCGCAAATGGGGCCAATCTGGGGCAGGAATCGTAAGATTTGACGAAATTGCAAGGGTAAAGCTGGGGCAAAAACAGGGGCAGGGCTGGCCACTGTGGTTCTTTTATGCGCGTTTACATCTTAATGGCAGATATCAACCGGCCATAGTCAGCTTCACTTGAATGGGTGCTGCGCCGATAAGAATAAAAGCGCGCAGGGTCGCTATAGGTGCAGTGGCGAATCCATTCCGCCTGATCAATGCCTGCATTGCGCAACCGATGCAGCCCATAAGACGGCAGGTCAAAGTGATAGCGATCACCCGCGCCCTGGCCAAAGAATCGCGCATTCTCGGGGTCATGCATCATAAAGGTGTCCAGAAATTCCGGTCCCACCTCATAGGCGCGCTGGCTGATGGTTGGTCCCACCACAGCAACAATATCTTCGCGTTTTGACCCGACTGAAATCATCGCCTCGATGGTGGCTTCCAAAACCCCATCCAAAGCCCCGCGCCACCCAGCATGGGCCGCCCCGATCACGCCAGCATAGCGGTCGGCAAACAGCACCGGCTGACAATCTGCGGTCAATATGGTCAGCGCGATACCTTCGACATTGGTCACCAAAGCGTCCGCCTGTGGTTTCTCGGACAGATCACTGCCCCCGGTCACCACATGTACTTTGGCGGAATGCACCTGATTTACGCCAGCAAGCGTTGCCACCTCCAAAGCTTTGGCCACCCGTGCCCGGTTGATTTTGACAATCTCGCTTTGGTCACTGCTGCCGTTGCCGCAGTTCAACCCCTCAAACACCCCGGACGATGCCCCACCTTTGCGGGTGAAAAACCCATGGCGCATTGGCGACAGCGTGGCGGATGTCAGAATCTCTAAGCTCATGCTTCTACTCCGGGAGGTGGGGTTGCACCCTCAGGATAGAAAGCAACAACCTTGAACAGATTTCCCATTTCTTCGGGGTGCGTCAAGCGCCGATGTGCATTGATATGCTGTTCCAACTGTACAGGCTCCATCATCTTGGCCAGAGTTTGGGCCCGCTGTGTGATGCCTAGGCGTTCTAGAAACACCCCCTGCGGGGTGACACGACTGAACTTGCTTGGGGTGGCTGCGCAAAGCAGTTCAAAATCGACATGTGCCGTCAAATCCGCCAATCCCGGGGCATCTAATGGGTCGACTTCCGTATGGCTGGCGAGCGCCTGAAAAGTATCGCCAAGCGAGCGCCAATCACCATAGTCGACAATCAGGGCGACGCCGCCATTGCGTTTGATCAACGCGCCGATGTGATGTGCGATCGGCACCGCTGCGGCGCAAAGCTCCACCATGTCACCTTCTTCGGTGTCTTTCAGCCGATCCACCAGCGCAGGCTGTTCGGTTGGCGCGCCCAGCCCATAGGACAATCCGCTTTCGTCCAATCCCACCAACCGTTCACTCCAGGCGTTGCCATCGCGCACAAATTGACGGATCGGCAGCGCGTCAAAGAACTCATTGGCAATCAGAAACAACGGTTTTTCGGGCAGATCCTCGATGCTGTCATGCCAGGTGGCATCGCCCAACACTTCTTGCTGTTTGCGACGCAGAGCTGGCGAGGCTTCCACCAAATGCAAATCTAGCGCGTCGTGAAATCCAGGCACGCGGCGTGTGGCGCGCAGTAAATCCGCCATCAGCGTGCCGCGCCCGGGGCCAATCTCTGCCAGCACAAAGGACTCCGGCGCGCCTTGATCCATCCAAGCCTGCGCCAAGCACAGCCCCAAAAGCTCGCCAAACATCTGCGAAATCTCTGGCGCGGTAATGAAATCACCGTCTTCGCCAAACGGATCCCGCGTCGCGTAATACCCAAATTGCGGGTGCATCAGGCATTCCGCCATATAGTCATTCAGCGACATCGGGCCAACAGAGCGTATCCGTTCGATCAGGGCGTCTTTTAAGGTCATGGCGTTACCTTTGCTGCGCGTCGCATCAGCCACAAGCCGCATAACAGCATGGGCAGCGACAAAATTTGCCCCATCGTCAAGCCAAAGCCCGACATGTGAAACGCCAAGCCCAACGGATTGCCCTCTGTGACAAATTGCGCATCGGGTTGGCGCACAAATTCCACCAGAAACCGCGCCAATCCATAGCCTGCAAAAAACACACCGGTGATCAACCCAGGGCGCTTCAGCGCATCACGCCGCCAGGCCAACCACAGCAGCAGCGACAGCAGAACCGCCCCCTCAAGAAACGCTTCATACAGTTGCGACGGATGCCGCGCACATAAGGCAACAACATCACCGCAGTTCTGCGCCTCATAGCCGGGAAAAGCCACGCCCCAAGGCAGATCTGTGGCGCGCCCCCACAGCTCGCCATTGATGAAATTGGCCATGCGTCCCAGCATCAACCCAACCGGCACACCCAGCACAATCACATCGGCCATCGACAACTTGGGCAAGCCGTGTCGCCAACAATAGATCCAGCCGGCAATCACCACACCCAACATGCCACCGTGAAAGGCCATGCCGCCCTCCCAGACACGTAAAATGGCCAGAGGATCATGCATGTAAACATCAGGCTGATAAAACAGCACATAGCCCAGACGCCCCCCCAGAATGATCCCCAAAATCACCCAGAACATCAGATCCTCGATCTGGTCCGCCGTAGAAGGTGCAGTGTTATCGCGCCACAACCGCGTTGCCCGCAGGGCACGCAGGGAAATACGCCAGGCGATCAAGATGCCAACGATATAGGCCAGCGCATACCAACGCAGGGCAAATTCAAATCCACCAAGGCTGAGGGTGAAAATTTCGGGGGATATATCGGGGAAGGGGATCATGGACTGCATAAAGTCTCTCTGCCGTGCGCGCCTAGGGGAAGTCAACCTTGTGGTGACCGTTGTTTCTCCCCATATAGGGGGCAATAACAGTGTGACCTAGCCGGAGTGCAGATAATGCAAACCCGTAACAAATTTATGGACGACATTTCGCAAATGATGACCAACGCCATGGGCGTGGCGCAGGGGGCCAAGGACGAGGCAGACAATGCCTTGAAATCCTGGATGGACCGCTGGCTGGCCGAGCGTGATTTTGTCACGCGCGAAGAGTTTGATGCGACCCGCGCCATGGCGCAGAAAGCGCGCGAAGAAAATGAAGCCCTGAAAGCCCGCATTGAGGCGCTTGAAGCAAAATCATAAGCGGGTTTGCTAAGAAACCTTTTGATTGCTTGATGCAGATTGCTCTTGCGGCACGCCATTTGGGGTGCCGTTTTGCGTTAAGGCGCTGTTTTATGTCAGTCCTGCGGCTCATGTTACCGCCCAGCCCAATCTGATAGATGGCCTGACTTGATTTCTGTGGAAAGAATTGCTATATTTCTGTCATAGGAAGGGGTTTTCCATGGTTCAAGCCACCACGCTTTTGCAAGACACCAGCCACGATCCCGCTCGGCTTGTTGCCAAAGCGGTGGTCAATGCCGGGGTCGCGCTGGGCTTGTCTCAGGCAGAGGTGGCCCAGATTATTGGCGTCAGCCCCTCGCAAATTTCCAAATTCAAAACCGGCAGCGCAACATTGGGCGACAAGCCTTACGAACTCGCGCTCTATATGATCCGGGTCTTCCGGTCGCTTGACGCGATCACCGGCGGCGACACAGAGACCAACCGCGCCTGGATGCGCAACGCCAATACCGATTTGCGCGGCTGTCCGGCAGATATTGCAAAATCGGTGGCGGGGCTGGTCAGTGTGATGAACTACCTCGATGCCCAACGTGCGCCCCTATAGGCCTGCGCGCCAAAACGTCTGGCGCCTGATCGAAGGTCAATACCGTCCGGCCACGCAAAAAATTGTCGACACCAGCGCTGAACAAGAAGCGCTGGAACATCTGCTAGAAGCCAGCAAACCTGCAATTCCAGCCGAATGTGCGCATCTGGATTATCAATTCAGCGCGCCTTTTCGCTATGGCTGCTACCCGCATAATTCGCGATTTCGTCGTCAAGGCCCGACCCCCGGGGTGTTTTACGCCTCAGAGCACGCGCTGACCGCCGCCCTCGAGGCGGCTTGGATCACCGTGAAATTCTATCGTGCCTCGCCAGACACTGTCATTCCGCGCACCGCACGTAATCACACGGCGATTCAGGCAGACATTCAGGTGCCGGTGGCGCTTGATCTGACCCATCCACAGATGGCCGGGCAGGGGGATTGGACCCATGTCAGCAACTACAATGATTGTCTGGATTTGGCAGATCAGGTCCGCACCGAGAACTGCGAGCTGCTGCGCTATCAATCCGTGCGCGACCCCGAGGCACGCGCCAACATAGCGGTGCTCACCTGCCGCGCTTTTGCCCAGCCCGCCCCGGTTCAAACCCAGACTTGGCATCTATTTTTCACCGCAGATCGGGTGATCATCGACAATGAAACACTGCGTCAGCGGTTTGAATATCTTGTGGGTGAGGGACGCTTTGAGCCGGTCACGTGATCTTGATCCGCAAGGTTAAGAACCCCTTAAATCTTGTGGCACCAACAATTTAATCCACAACTTATTGGGTTATCCACAAATATTTCACTTTACTAATGTATCGCGGCGTACCACCATATGTAGTAGGGCAAGTGGTGTTATCCACAGCCCTTCGAGCAGGCACCAAGCGCGCGCGACGCTGCCACGTCCAAGCGCACAATAAGAAAGAGGTGGCGCTATGGCATTATCCGAGCAGTATCTCGAAGACGAGATACATCCGATCGACATTGTCGAACATATCGCAGAAAGCCACGACTGGACCTTTGATCGCATTGCAGATGACCAAATTGCGATGACGGTCGAGGGGCAATGGCGGACCTATTCCATCACTTTGGCATGGTCTGGCTATGACGAGACCCTCAAGATGGTCTGTTCCTTTGAAATGGAACCCCCCGAAGACAAATTGCCCGAACTCTACGAAGTGCTGAACGCCATCAATGATCAGTGCTGGGCAGGGGCCTATACCTATTGGAACGAGCAAAAGCTGATGATCTATCGCTATGGTTTGGTTCTGGCGGGTGGCGCAGATGCCAGCCCCGAGCAAATCGACACGATGATCAATGTGGCCATTCTCAGCGCAGAACGTTTTTACCCAGCGATCCAATTGGCAACATGGGGCGGCCGCAAGGTCGACGACGCCATGCAAGTGGCCATCGCCGAGGCTTACGGCCGCGCATAAGATGTGTGTATGAGACATGTTAGGTCTGCGGTTGGCGGCTCTGACGCTGCCTAACGTTGGTGTGCATCAACCGGCTTGACGTACGGTTGTCGACGACCAACGTCCCACTGCGGTCTGATTGCGGACGCAGAACAGCACTCAAATGGCTGATGATTTGCCCTTCAGGCGCATTCATCACTCTGAAACCCACTTCCCTCTCGACGCCTTCCGAATTTCCGGCCACATTGCCCCCAACGATGAGGAGCCGACATGGATATGCAATATTTGGCCGACAATGGCCTTGTTCTTTTGGGATGTGGGAAAATGGGGTCCGCCATGCTGGAAGGCTGGCTGAAAGGCGGGCTGCCTGCCAAATCGGTCTATGTGCAAGACCCATTTCCCTCTGATTGGGTAAAATCCACCGGCGTACATATAAATGCCGCCCTACCAGAGAAACCCGCCATCGTGCTGATCGCGGTCAAGCCACAAATGATGGCAGACGCGCTGCCAGTCCTGCAAAAAATGGGCAACGGCGATACGCTATTCCTGTCGGTGGCCGCCGGGATTTCCATAGCCAATTATCAAGACATCTTAGGGGCCCAAACCCCGATTATCCGCGCCATGCCAAACACCCCGGCCGCCATCGGCCAGGGCATCACCGCGATCATCGGCAATGGCCAAAGCACCGATGCGCACTTGGATCTGGCAGATCAGCTTTTGTCGGCGGTTGGCCAAGTCGTGCGTCTGCAATCTGAAAGCCAAATGGATGCGGTCACCGGCGTATCCGGCTCTGGCCCAGCCTATGTGTTTCACATGATCGAATGTCTGGCCAAAGCAGGCGAAGCCCAGGGGCTGGCCCCAGACCTGGCCATGACGCTGGCCAAAGCCACCGTCGCCGGGTCCGGCGCATTGGCCATGGCCGCTAACGAAAGCCCCAGCCAACTACGCATCAATGTCACCAGCCCCAATGGCACCACCCAGGCCGGGCTCGACGTTTTGATGCAGGAAAGCGCGGGCTTGCCCAAGGTGATCAACGCAACCGTCGCCGCCGCCACCACCCGATCCAAAGAGCTCGCCAATGGCTGACATCACATTTGACGATTTTCTCAAGGTTGATATTCGCACCGGCACTGTTGTCGATGCCCAACCCTATCCCGAAGCCCGCAAACCGGCGATCAAGCTTTGGGTGGATTTCGGCGCAGAGCTTGGCATCCGCAAAAGCTCTGCCCAGATCACCGCGCATTACGAACCCGAGACGTTGATTGGCAAACAAGTCATGGCCGTTGTCAATTTTCCACCCCGGCAAATTGGCAAATTCATGTCTGAAATTCTGGTGCTGGGCCTGCCGGATGAAAACGGCGAAATTGTTTTGATCAGCCCAGACAAACCCGTTCCAACCGGAGGGCGCATGCATTGAAAACCCTTTTAATCACCCGCCCGCTGCCCGATCCGGTGATCGCCAAAGCCCAAACCGGCTTTGCCGTCACCCTGCGGCAAGAGACTAGCGCAATGACCCCCGCCGAACTGCGCGACAGTCTGCGCGACTTTGATGCGGTGTTGCCCGCAATCGGTGATCTCTATTCTGCTGATGTCTTTGCTGATGTACCCAATCCCCGTGCCAAAGTTTTGGCGAACTTCGGGGTTGGCTATAACCACATCGACACCGAAGCAGCCATCAAGGCGGGCCTGAAGGTTTCCAACACCCCTGGGGCGGTGACCGATGCCACCGCCGATATCGCTTTGACTTTGATGCTGATGACCAGCCGCCGCGCTGGCGAAGGCGAACGCATTCTGCGGGCCGGGCAATGGCACGGTTGGCACCCAACCCAATTTCTGGGCATGCATATGTCAGGCAAAACCGTGGGCATTGTTGGCATGGGGCGCATCGGCCAAGCCATCGCCAAACGCTGTCACTTTGGCTTTGGCATGACGGTGAAATATGTCAATCGCTCGGTCAAACCCATGGATTTTCCAGCGCAGCAAATTGACAATCTGATCAGCCTCGCGGGGCAGGTGGATATTCTGGTGGTGGCGGTTCCCGGTGGGGCAGAAACCCAACATCTGATTGATGCTTCTGTGTTTGATGCCATGCCATTCACATCCCTCTTTATCAACATCGCCCGTGGCGAAATCGTGGATGAACAAGCGCTGATCGCCGCGCTTCAGGCCAAATCAATCGCGGGTGCTGGCTTGGATGTTTATGAATTTGAGCCACATGTGCCAGAGGCGTTGATTGCGCTGGAAAACACCACGTTACTGCCCCATCTTGGCACCGCAGCGCTGGATGTGCGCACCGATATGGGGCTGATGGCGGTGGATAACTTGCTGGCCTTTGATCAGGGTTTGGCTTTGCCAAATGGCGTAAACTAGCCTTGCGAATAATACTTGCGGCGCGCCTCTTCCTGAATGGCGCGGCGCAGCTGAATATCTGCCAGTTTGCGCATTTCTTCCTTGCGGGCCTTTGGGTCCGATGTGTCTTGCAAGGCCTTCAATTGCGCTTCTTCTGCCAGCTTCAATTCGATTTCTTTGGGCAGGGCACCGGCCTCTGCCATGATGCGAAAGCCAACATTTTCAGAAAAGTCGCCATCATCCGCCCGACCCAGCGGCTTGCCAGATCCCTTCAGGTCGTCAAATTGACCTTCAGCCTCCGCTTTGCGAATTTGATATTCGCTGAGAGTGGAAAATTTCATAGCATCCTCCAACGCCAAATTTGATGGCAACGGCTTGCTAGAATTGCAAAGTAAATACCCTAGCTTGCCTATGCTAAATATCTAAGCATCTGGGAATTGATATCAATGCCCAGGGCCATTTTCGGGTATCGCGACGAGCTTTTTGGTATGGTGAGATTTTAACTAAGGTTAATCGCTGAGCAAGGTTTCGTTAACGTCTGGGTTGCTCAAGCGGCTCCATTTGCGTGTTAAGACTTTTCGAAACGCCAAAACGAATCGTACGTTTCAGCGCCTGAAACGTACAAATTGTACAAGTTAACCAAGATGAAGACGCCGTGCTTTGCGCGGAATCTGCGCAACCCCACATCATTTAGGGGCTGTTTTTTGGTATTTGACCGCAAAAAAGACCCGGAAAGGACCGCCGAGATTAAATTAATGCTGCGGTCGTTCCTGTTGCAGATTTCAAAAATGTGCAACTGACGTTGTCTCGCGCAATCACCCATGGGTTGAGAAGGCAAAAAACCGTTTTGGCGATCTACATGCCCATCGCATCGCGCCAATGTTTTCGGCACAGGGATACATACGTTTCGTTGCCACCAATCTGCACCTGCGCCCCATCTTGTAAAACGGTGCCATTCGCGTCTTGGCGCACGACCATGGTGGCCTTTTTTCCACAATGACAGATTGTGCGCACTTCCCGCATCTCGTCCGCAAGCGCCAAAAGCGCAGCAGAGCCGGGGAAGAGTTCGCCGCGAAAATCGACCCGTAAACCATAGCACATAACCGGGACGCTCAGGTCGTCAACGGCGCGTGCCAACTGCCAGACCTGCGCTTTGCTGAGGAATTGGGCCTCGTCGATAAACACACAGGCGATAGGGCCTTTTTCAAGGCGGTTTTGGATCTTTTGAAAGAGATCGGTTTCAGAGTTAAAGGTCTGAGCTGTCTCAGAAATTCCTATTCTGGAAGCGATTTTTCCCTCACCGCCGCGGTCATCAAAGTCCACCGTCAAAAGGTAAGACTCCATGCCGCGTTCGCGGTAGTTATGCGCCGCTTGCAGCAATACCGTCGATTTGCCGGCGTTCATGGTCGAATATTGAAAATAGAGCTTTGCCATGTGCTGCTGATAAGACGGGCACGGTCAAAAAATCAAGCATCATTCTGGGAAAAGCAAGGGCCGGGCTGTCAACAGTGACAGCCCGGATTTGAAATGGGTACTGGTAAATTTGAACAGCCAATTAGGCAAAGCCCCTGGGGATAGGTGGCTGCTCGTGGATAACTTGTTACTCCCCTCAAAGACTGGTTCATAAGCTACCCGAGGTTGTAGCCTTTGACCCTGTCCCTCACCCTTGATCCGATCACACTCACGTCGAACCGCGTATCCTGATCTCCGCAGGACAATTTAAAAATGACAAATCTAGCAAAAGTCTTTAATGGGAAAAGACTGAGTGATTTCCCCGCAGAGTCGGGTATTTAGGAGAACCCCATGCCCGCCCCCGGCAGTTATTTGAAGAAGCATACAGAAGCATTGGTTAAAGATGTGGGTATAGAAGCGGCCTGTGCGTTAACCGGCAAGTCAAAAGCAACGCTTGGACGCTATTATTCCGATCACGAAGAGCATTCAGATCGTTTCATGCCGGTTGATGCAGTTGCAGCCCTTGAAGAGGCCGCGAGCTATCCGCATGTGACGTCTGCATTGGCAGAATTGCGTGGGATCACCCTTTCATTTGATGAGCGTCGCCGCAATCAGGAAGACAAGGGTGGTGTGAACGCAGATGTCATAGCGCTTAGCCAAAGGTTTGCGATGCTGATGGGGGAATATAACCAGTCTATCGAAGATGGTATTATCACCATAAATGAAGCCAAACGTTTGCTTAAAGAGACATTGGCATTACAGCAAGTATTGCTTGATATGAAGCTGCATCTCGAAGACGAAAGCGGCTAAGCGTTTCAACTATTTTGTTTGGCGAAAGGGTCTTGCGGGTAGGTGACACCAGCAAGATACAACCCTTGGGGTGGGCTCACGGGTCCGCAGCGTGCGCGGTCAGCTGCGTCAAGCGCGGTTTTAACATCGTCAGGGGCCCAGGCACCAGTGCCAACGCGTTCCAACGTTCCCACAAAGCTGCGCACCTGATTGTGTAAAAACGATCGGGCTCTTACGTGGAAATGCACCTCGTCGCCCCAAGGGGTTTCAACCGCTTCAACCCTCAGAGAATCCAAGGTTTTTACCGGGCTGGCAGCTTGGCAGATCGACGAACGAAACGTTGTGAAATCATGCAAGCCCAACAAATGCTGCGCCGCTTGCTGCATTGCGTCAACATCGAGTGGGTTCTTCACCTGCCAGACAAGCCCGGCTTGGTGGGTGGCTGGTGCGCGGCGCATCAGAATACGAAACAGATAGCGGCGTTCGACGGCGCTAAACCTGGCATGCCAACCGTCGTCAACAACGGCGGCATCCACAATGGAAACCGGGGCCGGTTTCAAGTGAAAATTTAGCGCTTCTGACAAGCGAAAAGGCGTCCAATCGCGTTGTAGATCACAATGGGCAACTTGGGCCAACCCATGCACACCGGCATCGGTGCGACCTGCGGCTGCAATCGTGTGGGGGCCGGGTTCAAGTTTGGCCAAAGCATCCTCAATCGCCCCTTGGACAGAGGGCTGATCGGCCTGCCTTTGCCAGCCGGCAAAAGGCGCACCATGATATTCAACTTTTAATGCTATCCGAACCATACCTCGCCATAAACAGACCGGCAGACTGTGGCAACGGTTTGGGGGAAAAGATTTGAAGGTTTCCCAAATTCATTGCAGTGGCAGCTATAGCAAAATCAATTTACAGACCCTAGATTCAATGCAGAACCAAGGGGACAAAAGTGATCATCACCGATCTGGCAAACGAAGTATCGCGACGCGTCGAAGCTGTGGGCGATGGACTTTCAGAAGCGTTGTTTGAACCGGTGATTCGCATTGGTGTCACTGGATTGGCGCGCGCGGGAAAAACCGTTTTTATCACCTCTTTGGTGGCAAATCTATTGGATCGCGGGCGCATGTCGCAGGTTGCCGCCATTGGCGAGGGGCGCATTGTTGCCGCCTATCTGCAGCCCCAACCCGATGTAACGGTGCCGCGGTTTGATTATGAAAGTCATCTTGATGCATTGGTCGGGCCGTCCCCCCATTGGCCAGACAGCACCCGCGCGGTTTCAGAGTTGCGGTTGTCGCTAAAGGTTCAGCCCGCTGGATTACTGGCCGGGCTACAGCGCCCCCGTACGGTGCACTTAGATATTGTAGACTACCCCGGAGAATGGTTGCTGGATTTGGGACTACTGGACAAATCCTATGCCGACTGGAGTGCCGAGGTCATCGAGCGACTTCAGGGCCGTCCGCTGGGGGCCGACTATCTGGCCGATCTGGAACAAATAGATGCGGGGTTCAAACTTGAAGAGCCGGTTGCTCAAAGGTTGGCCAAATCTTTCACCGCTTATCTGATCAGCGCCCGCGAAGCTGGCTATTATGACTGTACACCAGGCCGGTTTTTGTTGCCCGGTGATCTGGCAGGGTCACCTGTTCTAACCTTTGCGCCGCTTCCGGTGATTTCAGGTGCCGCACGTCGGTCTTTGTGGCGCGAAATGGAACGCCGTTTTGAAGCCTATAAACAGCGTGTCATCAAGCCTTTCTTCCGTGAGCATTTTGCCCGCATTGATCGTCAGGTTGTCTTGGTTGATGCGCTAGGTGCTATCAACAAAGGGCCGCGGGCAGTCGAAGACATGCGCGGCGCGATGGCTGATATTCTGGCGACATTCCGCCCGGGTCGAAATGCGTTCTTAAATCGGTTGTTGTTGGGCAAACGCGTCGAAAAAATTCTGTTCGCAGCAACAAAAGCGGATCATTTGCACCATCGTCAACATGGTCGTCTGGCTGCGATTATGGATGCTCTGACGCGGGACGCCCATGATCGGGCCGAATTTGCGGGGGCAAAGACGCAATCGCTGGCGCTAGCATCGCTGCGCACCACGGTTGAGGAAACGATTGATCATAAGGGGCGTCGTTTGGATTGCGTTCGGGGCACGCTATTGAGTGGTGGCAAACAGGCGGCGTTCTATCCCGGGGAACTGCCGGATGATCCCTCTAAATTGTTGATACCCGCCAAAGAAGGCGCTGAAAAATGGCTGGATGAAAGTTATGAGGTCATGAATTTTGCCCCCTCTGTGCTTGACTTGAAACCGGGGTTTGGTCCGCCCCACATTCGGCTTGATCGCGCTGTTCAGTTTTTGATTGGTGATCGGTTATGAGCATTGAATTGCGCCCTGGAACGGCCAGTGATACCGAAAAGGCAGCCGAGATTTTACACCAGTTTCATGCAAGTACCGGTTGGATCACCCAATATGATGACTTGTCTGAGACACTGAAATTCAGCGCGATTATGATTGCCCGTGGCTGGGTAACCGTGGCGTCTGTGAACGGTAAGGTTGCAGGCTTCTTGGCCAAAGAGAATAACTACGTTCATGCGCTATATGTTGGGGCAGGTTCGCGAGGGCAGGGCATTGGCCACAGACTTTTGCGGCATGCCCAGATGCAAGAGTTCTCGCTGGATCTTTGGACCTTTCAGCATAATAAGCCCGCACACAGTTTTTATAAGCGCGAGGGGTTTCAAATAACAGAGCGCAGCGATGGAATGCACAACGAGGCAGGCTTGCCTGATGTGCGGTTTCAATGGGCAAGAGGAACGTCGCTTTGACAAAAAACAATCCCGAAACTGGCCCCGTTTTGATTGACTTGGAAAGCGCCGATGCGCCGCAGGTCGATGCCGCGCCGGCAGTGCCAGAGTTTGATGTGCCACAAGGGCAAGCCATGCAGACCGCAGTGCAATTTGCAGCGCGCGGACCGTCTCGATTGTCCCGTTGGTTTTGGGGGCTGCTGATTGCATTGCTTGGCGCAATCGTTTCGGTTGCTGCTTGGAATTTTGTGATTGGACTGATGCAGAGCTACCCAATGTTGGGCTGGCTTATGACCTTTCTATTTGCGGCGTTTTTGGCGGTGTCGGCTCTTATCGTTGCAAAAGAGTTAACCGCATTTTCACGCCTCCGGCGTGTGGATCATCTGCATCGGGCTGCAGAAAATGCGTTGATTGACAATGACTTGAATGCGGCGCGTCGCGTTGCGCAAGATTTGAGCGGGCTGTACAATTCTCGAGAAGACGTGGCTTGGGGGCAGCAGCGGCTGGCTGAACGGTTGCCAGATGCTTTTGATGCCTCTGCGGTGTTTGCCACGGTGGAAAGCGAGTTAATGGCCCCACTTGATGCGGCGGCCAAACGTGAAGTTGAACAAGCTGCTCGGCAGGTGGCGACAGTGACCGCATTGGTGCCTTTGGCCCTGGCCGATGTTGTGGCTGCCCTTGTGTCGAACCTGCGCATGATCCGTCGCATTGCGGAGATTTACAGCGGCCGCTCTGGCACCTTGGGCAGTTGGCGTCTGACCCGCGCCGTCATGGCACATCTGGTGACAACCGGTGCTGTTGCGGTTGGCGATGACCTGCTTGGTTCGTTGGCGGGCGGATCGGTGCTGGGCAAGATCAGTCGTCGATTTGGCGAGGGTATGGTCAATGGTGCATTAACAACACGGGTTGGCATTGCCGCGATGGAGGTCTGTCGTCCGCTGCCTTTTACCAAAACAACACGCCCATCCGTCAGCAATTTGGTCAAGCGATCTCTGACAGGACTGTTCAGCAGCTAGGACAGTATCGGGGGGGCATCTTTGGGCTGACGCACCTGTTCTAGACCCAATCGCAGGCCCCGGCCGATGCGATGGGCAAGCGCAGAAAAAGCACGCGCGGTTTCTGCGGGCAATTCCGTGTGCAGCACCTCGTCAAAAAGCGCAAGCCAAGGCTCAAAATGCGCTGGCTGCACATCACTTGTTTGCATGTGAACGCGCATTGGATTGCCGGAATAGCTGCGCTCTTTCAAAATAGCATTTCGCCAGAATCGCGCGATTTTTTCTTCGTGCTCTGGCCAAGCGTCGTCGGGAATATGTGTCGCGAAAACCGGTCCCAGTACACTGTGTTGGCGAATGCGCGCATAGAAGCTTGCCACCACCCGATCAATTTGTGCTGGAGTAATGTCAAAGAGTTGCAGTGGGTTTTCCATGTGTCACCTTTGCCTTCGGATCTCCATTCGCAGCAAATAGAATGATTTACAATATTACATTGGGTCGCGCAGGTTGCGCCGATAATCGTCAGTTGCCGCTTTACCCTCTGAACGGGGCGGCCTATAACCCGGCTATGACCCGTGTAATGGCGATCTTCATACGAATTACATGCCCGGCGCTCTGATACAGACGAGACGCCGGGAAAAGGCGCATGGAAAACCGCGCCGCCTCTCACTTATTCCTGATACTTGCTGACCGAAGGACGCCTGTGATGTGCGCCGATACGCCTGAATATAAGACCACATTGAACTTGCCAAAAACCGACTTTCCAATGCGCGCGGGCTTGCCAAAGCGTGAACCCAACTGGCTGGCTCGATGGGAAAAAATTGGGATTTATGATCGCTTGCGCGAAAAAGAAGGACGCGAGCCGTTCACGCTGCACGACGGTCCCCCATATGCCAACGGGCATTTGCACATCGGTCACGCGCTGAACAAAACCATCAAAGATATGATTGTGCGCAGCCATCAGATGATGGGCTTTGATGCGCGGTATATTCCGGGATGGGATTGTCATGGCCTGCCAATCGAATGGAAAATCGAAGAGCAGTATCGCCAGAAGGGCAAAAACAAGGACGAAGTGGATGTTGTGGACTTCCGTCAGGAATGTCGCGCCTTTGCTGACAAATGGGTGAATATCCAACGCGAGGAATTCAAACGCCTTGGCATCACTGGCAATTGGGATAATCCCTATTTGACAATGAATTACCGCGCCGAAGCGGTGATTGCTGATGAATTCATGAAGTTTCTGATGAACGGCACCCTTTATCAGGGATCTAAGCCGGTCATGTGGTCGCCGGTTGAGAAAACAGCCTTGGCCGAAGCAGAGATCGAATATCACGATCATCAAAGCCACACGATCTGGGTGCCGTTTGAAATTCGGTATTTGGCGGGGCAAGGAGACACAACAGAGGACGATATCTCTGCTGACTTGCTGGACGCGCGTGTCGTCATTTGGACAACGACCCCTTGGACAATCCCAAGCAACAAAGCGGTCGCCTTTAACAAATCCATTGCTTATGGGCTGTACCGGGTTGAAGAAACCGAAGAAGAAAGCTGGACTTCGGTTGGCGATCTTTATCTGTTGGCTGATGCTTTGGCAGAAGACGTGCTGACCAAATCGCGCGCGACGTCGTTTAGCAAAGTGCGCGATGTTGCCACAAGTGAATTGGATGGCGCATTATGCCGCCACCCGTTTGCTGAAATGGAAGGGGCTGACGGTTTTTGGGACTATGATGTTCCGATGATTGAAGGCGAACACGTGACCGCCGATGCCGGAACCGGATTTGTGCACACGGCACCTTCGCATGGTGCGGATGACTATGAATGCTTTGTGGCGCGCAATTGGATCGACCGCATGACCCATAACGTGGGTGAAGAATCCGAGTTTTTGTCCCACGTTCCTTTCTTTGCAGGCCTTCAAGTATTTGATCGCAAAGGTAAAGAAGGCAAGGCAAACAATGCAGTGATCGCCAAGCTGGTCGAGGCGGGTGGGATCATTGCCCGCAGCCGGGTCAAACATAGCTATCCGCATTCTTGGCGCTCTAAGGCCCCTATTATCTTCCGCAATACGCCACAGTGGTTTGCCAGCGTGGACAAGGCAGTGGGCGATGGCCAAGACGAAATGGGCACCACCATTCGCGAAAGGGCGCTGAATGCGATCGACCAACAGGTCAAGTGGACCCCGCAGAAGGGCCGAAATCGCCTGTACTCCATGATCGAAGCACGCCCTGATTGGGTGCTGTCACGCCAACGCGCCTGGGGCGTGCCGCTGACATGTTTTGTGAAAAAAGATACTTTGCCGACGGATCCAGATTTTTTGCTGCGTGATGCTGAAATCAACGCGCGGATTTTCGCAGCATTCGAAGTCGATGGGGCGGACGCTTGGTATGCTGATGGGGCCAAAGAACGCTTTATCGGTGATGCTGCAAACCCAGACGATTATGATCAGGTCTTTGACGTGCTTGATGTGTGGTTTGATTCCGGCTCAACCCATGCCTTTGTGTTGCGGGACCGTGAAGACGGCACCGAAGATGGCATTGCAGATGTTTACATGGAAGGCACCGACCAACACCGTGGTTGGTTCCATTCTTCATTGTTGCAATCCTGCGGCACCAATGGCCGTGCGCCTTATCGCAATGTTGTCACCCATGGCTTCACGCTGGACGAGAAGGGCAACAAAATGTCCAAATCTCTGGGCAATACAATTGTGCCAGAGAAAGTGATTCAACAGTATGGCGCGGATGTTTTGCGCCTGTGGGTTGCCCAGACAGACTATACCGCGGATCAACGCATCGGACCTGAAATTCTCAAGGGCGTTGCGGATAGCTATCGTCGCCTGCGCAACACAATGCGCTATATGCTGGGTGCTTTGGGCAATTTCTCTGAGGAAGAGCGCGTGGCACCGGCAGACATGCCAGAGTTAGAGCGTTGGGTCTTGCATCGCCTGGCAGAACTCGATCATCGGGTCCGGTCCGGCTATAAAGCCTATGATTTCCAAGGTGTTTTCAGCGCGGTCTTTAACTTTGCTACGGTTGAACTGTCGGCCTTCTACTTTGATATCCGCAAAGATGCGCTTTATTGCGATGGTGATACATTGCGCCGTCGGTCTGCTCGCACTGTTATGGACCTTCTTTTTGAGCGCCTGACAACGTGGCTGGCCCCAGTATTGGTGTTCACGATGGAAGAAGTCTGGCTCGAGCGTTTCCCAGGGGACGAGTCTTCGATTCATCTGGCCGATATGCCGGAAACGCCTGCGGATTGGCTTGATGAGCCACTGGCCGCCAAATGGGCTAAAGTGCGCGAAGTGCGCCGGGTGGTAACTGCGGCGCTGGAAATCCAAAGAACTGACAAGGTAATTGGCGCGTCACTAGAAGCCGCACCGGTTGTGCATGTGCGCGACGAGGAGGTCTTGGAAGCGCTGCGTTCCGTGGCCTTTGATGATATCTGCATCACCTCTGATATCATTCTGACAAACGATCCAAGCCCAGCCGAGGCATTCCGTTTGCCAGAGGCAGAGGGGGTTGGTGTTGTCTTTGAAAAAGCCGAGGGCGAGAAGTGTCAGCGCTGCTGGAAGATCTTGCCAGACGTTGGGCATCATGATCATGCCGCAACCTGTTCGCGTTGCAATGAGGCGCTTGGCTAGAGACTAAATTTCTGTTTCTTTGAACGGGCTCGCAGTGCGGGCCCGTTTTTTGTTGGGCGAAAGTATCGTTCGGTCAAGTCAAAGAGGTTCTTGTTAGATCGTGTTAAGCACCTGCATTCAGAGTCCTGTTGGCGCGTTGTCGATTTTTGAAAACGATGGTGCGATAGTGCGATTGGCTTGGGGCGCTGCGCCTGTGTCGCGATCCTGCGTGTTAGACAATGCCGCGCAACAGTTGGCAGCATACTTTGGCGGTGAGCTGCAAGGTTTTGATTTGCCATTGCACGTTGCGGGGTCAGATTTTCAGCAATCTGTTTGTGCGGAAATGACGAAGATACCGTTTGGTGAAACCGTTACATATGGAGATCTTGCAAAGACTTTAGGATGTGCCGCCCAACCTATTGGCCGCGCATGTGGACTTAATCCGATACCGATTATCATTCCATGTCATCGTGTGATGGGAGCTGGCGGTAAGCTTGTTGGGTTTTCAGGGCAAGGTGGCGTGGACACCAAAGTCGCGCTGCTGCGGCATGAGGGTGCGGCGGGTTTGTTGATTTAACGACGCTCTGGCAAAATTTGCTGAACGATCCCAACCAACAACAGATAGATAGAGGTGACTACAAGCCCCCAATGGGCCCAACTGTCAGGATGAAAGTCGACCCAAGCCGCCCATCCGGCAAAGAAAGTCCAGGCCAATGCCATCGGCAAAGAGACATTGCGCCAGCGCTCCGTGCGCACTGGGTGAACAAAGCGTAACGGCAAGAACATTGCGACGGCAACGACCGAAACCAGCGCCAAGCTGACCCAAAAGCTTGGTTCGATTGCGAAAATCACAAGGATCACCATATTCCAGCAACCAGGGAAGCCAGAAAAGGAATTATCCTTTGTTTTCATTCTGGTATCAGAAAAATACAAAGCACTAGTAAAGGTGATCACGATGATCGCGAACCATCCTGTCCAACCATCCATAAGCCCCGACTTAAACAGGGCAAAGGCAGGAATGAATACATATGTTAGATAGTCGATGATCAAATCGAGCAAAACGCCATTGAACTCAGGGGCGTATTTCTTGACGTTGTAGCGGCGCGCCAGTGGTCCATCAATTCCGTCGACCGCAAATGCCACGACCAGCCACAGAAACATCAAACTCCATTTTTCGTCAACCGCGGCCAGCATGGCCAACATCGCAAACACGGCACCGGTTGCTGTCAATAAATGAACGGAAAGGGCTTTGAGCTGTGGGGTCATTTGACCGTCATGCCGCAAATGGCAAATACTTGCAATGGTGGCAATCTGGCGCAGCGGTCAAAGACGCTATTTTACAATTTGCTCGTCTTTTACAAACATATTTGCCCAAGCCCGGTCTATTAAGTCGGGGGTCATTTGCAGGGGAATTCCTTCGAATTCACAAATGGATATCATCTGATCAATCAAAAAGACGGGCTGGTAATTGGCATAGACATTGTCGATTTCCGGATATTTGCGTTTTAACAGATGCACCAAGGCACCTTCGTCCAATGGCATTCCCTTTTTGCGGGCCACCAGCGAAAAGATCTTTAGAAAGTTCTTTTGATCGGGGCCGTCGATCTTGATCTTAAAGAAAATCCGGCGAAGGGCGGCTTGGTCAAAGATTTCGTTGGGGTGGAAGTTGGTTGAAAACACAACCAGCGTGTCAAAAGGCGTTTCAAATTTTTCGCCGGATTGCAGTGCGAGAATGTCTCGGTTTTCTTCGAGTGGGACAATCCAGCGATTGATCAAAGCCTGTGGTGGCTCTTGTTGGCGCCCAAGGTCGTCCACAATGAAAATCCCGCCAGCGGCCTTAAGTTGCAACGGGGCTTGGTAGGTGCGCGCTGTCGGGTTGTAGACGAGGTCAAGCATGTCCAAGGTCAATTCACCGCCGGTGATAACGGTTGGGCGATCACAGCGCACATAGCGACGGTCAAAGCCACGTTTGCGGCGCAAACTGTTTGGATCGTCAACTTCGGCCTCGGCCTTTGAGTGCACAATCGGATCATAGACTGTGATCACTTGCCCAGCATATTCAATAGCGCGGGGCACATACACCTTATCGCCCATCGCATCGCGAATGCCATTAGAGATTGAGGATTTGCCATTTCCCGGGGGGCCATACATCAGAATAGAGCGCCCTGCGGAAACCGCGGGCCCCAGCGTGCCCAATAAGCTGTCGGGCAGCACCAGATGCCCCATGGCATCCGTCAATTGTTGGCGACTGATCTGGATGTCGCGGATGGACTGACGTTTGATCTGTTCTGAATAGACCGGCAGCGGGACGGGCATCGCGCCGAAATACTCTGACTGCGCAAGCGCATCCAAGGCACGCGATTTTCCGGCATCAGTAAGTTGATAGCCCATTTCGTTGCCGCTGTTGGCGTTCAAGGTCCCTGTGGCCTCTAACAAGCGTTGCTCGCGGGCCATATCAATCAATTCTTGGGTCACTGCGGTAGGCAGGCAAACGGCATGGGCCACATCGCTTACCATATCCACATTTTTGCGAAACATTGTTTTCAACAAGATGTCGCGCATCATCACGATCGGAAGCCGCATGTCTTCTAGCCGTTTCGGGGCAGGCGGGGCTATCACCGAAGGCGCGACGGTTTGCGTATGCATATTCATGGTGAACCCTTTGACACAACACTATTCATAAGTTGTGCCCTATGATGCAAGATATCATGGCATCAATTGGGCGGCCCGGCGGGTTTGTTGGGGCTGATCTTAAACCGCCCCGTTAATGGCACCCAATACCAGATAGATCGACAAGGCTCCGCCGAGGGCAAACCCCATTGGGAAATCTTTGACTTTGTTCCAACTTTCCCAGTCCGGGGTCATTTTGCGAATGGGGCTATGCTTTGCCGCGCGATGGGTCAGCCAAGCGGCCAGTAAGGTCGCGGCAAAAATGACGGAAAGCCTGGATAGGTCCGCAATTGGCACAAACGGTGCTGCGGCGGCCACAAATTTGGCATCCCCAGCCCCGACGACACCACCGGCGTTCAGCAATATGCCAACGCCAAGGGCGACCACCACGTGCAGATACCGCCAAAGATAGACGTCAAAAGGAAGTGCGATCAGCCCAACCACCAGATAGACCGCAAGCAATGTCATAACCGCATAATTTGGTATGCGCATGGCACGCATATCGCTCCAGGCGACATAAAAACAAATGGGCACCACAAAGGGCAAAAACCAAAGCGCAGCCGTTGCCGAAATATGCATTATGCTTTTTCCAAGGCCCTTAGACTGCGCACAGCTGCTTCAAAATGCTGCGGATGGGTGTCGATGGCTTCGCGCAACAAACCCTTGCCGATTTCCACGTCGCCTTGCTTGATCGCAGACAGTGCCAAAGTGTGCAGCAATTGCGCACGTTCGGTCTGTTCCATTGGCATGACGGGTAAACTGTAATTGCGTTGCGCCCCACGCGCCAAAACAAGGTTGTTTTTGGCTGTGAACAGACTGCGGTCATTGCTGATGGCTTCTAAAAACAGACGTTCGGCATCTGTGAAATCACCACGGGTCAGCTTGGAATACCCCCAGTTGTTCAAGACCCCAGCAGGGCGGGTGGTTAGGCCCACAGCAATTTCGTAAAAGCTGTCAGCTTTTTTCCACTGCTTGGCGGAATCTGCAACAATAGCCTCGAGACGATAGCGTTTAAAGGTTTCGTGGGTCGGGGGAATAGCGTCAAGCGTTGCATCAGCGTCTTGCCATTTGCCAGCACGGATCAGGGCGTCAGCCAGATCGACGTGATCCTCATTGATAGCGTCTGGGTTTTTAGTCACTTTGCGCCATGCTGACACCGCTTGCTCCGAGCGTTTTGCCCGTGTCAAAGATTTGGCCAAGCTGCGCTGTAAATCAATTCGGCCAGGGTTTTCGGCGAGAGTTTTGGTAAAGTAAACTATGGCTTCATTGGGGTCCGCAACCGTCAGCATGATGTCTGAAAGGTTGGCTTCGTCTTCTGCATTCACGGCGTCGATGGCCCGACCCACACCACGATCTTCGGCTGTTTCACAACCTGACACCAAAAGGGCCATGCTGATCCCCAGGCTCACAAGGATTGTTTGGCGCATTTTATGCGTCCTTTTCTGCTCTTGCCTAAGGTGTCGTTTGAAGCAAATAGTCGTTGCTGCCTCTTCGCACCAATTTGAATTTTTCATCCTGTTGGCTGGTATCATAGGCAGGATTTTCTAATTTTGCGAGTGCCAAGCGTAAATTATCGCGGATTGAGTCACTTTCGCCATTGTCCAGCGCAAATGCCTTTTTAAAGGTCTGGGATGCCTCAGCAATTTTGCCTTGTTCCATCAGCACAACGCCCAGATTATTCCAGAATTCGGGGCGAAACTCATCTTTGTCGATGGCGTCTTGCAGGTTTTTCTCTGCTTGGCCAAGGCGTCCAAGTCCCAGATTTGCCGTTCCGATCGAAGCAAGAACATCCGCCGTCAGACCCTGATAGGCGGCTGCCCGGGAAAAGGCCTTCAGCGCCAGTTCATATTCACCAGCGTCCATCAGCCGTTGACCAACCGTCAGACCGTTGACGGATTGACCTTTGGTGTCGCGGGCAGGGGCGAAAGCATCGTCGCCAGAAAGGTCTAAGCCGCCTGAAGAACAGGCGGCCAAGGCAAAGCAAATTGTTATGCTGGGTAAAAGCTTTACCCCAAATCGTGACTTTGGCACTGTATTACGGAACCGCCTGACCCATTTGCGTGATGTTCATGACCGATGGCCCGACCAGAATGATCAACAAAGGCGGGACCGTCAGCATCATTGTGGCAAGTGTCATCTTGGTTGGCAACTTGTTTGCCGCTTCTTCAGCACGCATCACGCGTTTGTCGCGCATTTCTGCTGAATATACCCTGAGGGCGTCAGAAATCGGGGTACCAAAAGTGGTCGACTGGTTCATAACGGTGACAAAGCTTGAAACGTCTTGAACGCCACACCGTTCCCCCATGTCGCTTAAGACGGTGGATTTGTCTTTGCCGGCCTTCATTTCATGCGCGACAATTTCATATTCGTCGGCCAATGCCGGGAAAGAGGAATGCAGCTCTTTTGCGACACGGATAATGGCTTGGTCCAAGGATTGCCCGGCCTCGACGCAAACCAGCATCATATCAAGGCTGTCAGGGAAACCTTTGATGATTTGTTCTTTGCGTTCTTCCACGCGACGGGTGATCCAGTATTTGGGCAAGTAATATCCAACCGCACCTGGCCCAAGCACATACATAAGGGTTTGTTGGGTGGATGCTGTTTCTGGATCTATAGCGGTCAGAAAATAACCAACGCCCAACACCAAACCGATGATGCCCAAGGCAAATTGCGCAAGATAGAATGCGCGCACCGCATCGCGCGATTGATATCCCGCCCGAATAAGCTTCATCTGGATAGAAGACAGTTCTTCTGCGCTTTGCGGTTCTAGGAACGCCTTGTATTTCGCCAGTTTTTCGTTGGCCGAGGCACGGCGCAGTTTTTCTGCCTTTGCGTTGCTATCAACCGTGTTTGTGCCTTCGCGGCCGGCCGATTTCAATTTGGCCATCGGATCGGCTTTGTCGCGCAGCATCAGAACAATCGCGCCCAGGATGATCATAACACCCAGACCGCCAACCAGAATGATCGGACCAAAGGGGCCAAGCGCGCCGGTGGTTATTTGTGTGAGGGTTGCGAAAATGTCCATGATTGGATCCTTACACTTTGATGTTCGTTAGAACGCGCATGACAAACAGATTGACCGCAAGAAACATGCCGACAGCCACACAAGCAGGTATAAAGAAGGCGTGTGTTTTGACTTCGTCATAATAATGAGGGTCGCTGACATTGATAAAGATCAGTGCGGCAACAGGGAATGCAGACAGGAATTTGCCAGACCATTGCGCCTCTGCGGTGATTGCTTTGACACGACGAAACAGGCGAAAACGGGCGCGGATAACCTTGGAAAGTCCGGCCAGGATCTCTGCTAAGTTACCACCAGACTGCTGCTGAATGGTCACGGCGACAGCCAAGAACCGCATATCTTGCATGTCCAACCGTTCTGCCATTTCCTTCAGTGACTCGCCAATATCGCGGCCATAGGCGTTTTCATCTGCGATGATGCCAAATTCGGTTGAAAGTGGATCATCTACTTCTTTGGCTACAATTTGAATGGCCGAGGAAAACGGGTGCCCAACACGCAAGCTGCGCACCATCAATTCAATGGCATCTGGCAGTTGTTCCTCGATCATCGAGGTGCGCTTGTTGGCTTTCATGCTGACCCAAGCGTAAACACCCCCAACGCCCATCGCCAAAGAAATCACAATGTTTGTGGCAATCCCTGTCTGGGTGCCGACGGTTAGCGCCATAAAGGCAATGGCAGAAACCACCGCCATTAACATCATCAACTGGGTCGGGGAAAAGGCGATTGCAGCCTTTTGTGCCTTGGATGCTAAAAGCGAATAAAGCGGAATCGAACGCGATTTCGCGTGCTGCGCCATTTCTTTGCGCAATTGCTCCAGCACATCCTGCCGCGCTTCGCCACGGTCCAGCATCTCCAGACGCCGGCTTACCTTATTGTTCAGGCTGATGGATTTGCCGAATACCGTCAGATAGGCCCCTTCAACCAGCACCACAACGCCGACAAATATTAGACCATAAATTAAGAGTTCAGGACTGATAGGCATATTTGTTATCCCAACGTCGGTTCATAAATGTGATGCGGCAAGTCATAGCCCCACATACGGAAGCGCTCTGAAAAGTTGCTGCGCACGCCAGTGGCCGTGAAGTGGCCGATAATCTTGTTATCCGGTGTCAGGCCGGTGCGCTGAAAGCGGAACACTTCCTGCATTGAGATGACATCGCCTTCCATACCGGTGATCTCGGTGATCGAGGTCATGCGACGCGAGCCATCTTGCAAGCGGCTGGCCTGCACAATCAGGTTCACAGCAGAGGAGATCTGCGACCGAACCGCCTTGAGCGGCATTTCAATCCCTGCCATCGCAATCATGTTTTCCAAACGCGACACGCCATCGCGGGCAGAGTTGGCGTGGATAGTCGTCATGGACCCGTCGTGGCCGGTGTTCATGGCCTGCAACATGTCGATCACTTCTTCGCCGCGTGTCTCGCCAACGATGATGCGATCTGGGCGCATCCGAAGGGCGTTTTTCATACAGTCGCGTGGTGACACTTCGCCTTTGCCTTCAACATTGGGTGGCCGAGATTCCATGCGGCCCACGTGGGTCTGTTGCAGTTGCAATTCAGCAGTGTCTTCGATGGTCAGAATGCGCTCGCTGTTGTCGATAAAGCTGGACAAAGCATTCAGGGTGGTTGTTTTACCAGAGCCTGTACCGCCTGACACAATCACGTTTAAGCGGGTTGCCACAGCCGCTTGTAGATAGGCGGCCATTTCTTCTGAAAACGCGCCAAATCCAACCAGATCATCAATGCCCAGTTTGTCTTTTTTGAATTTCCGAATGGAGACCAAAGAGCCATCAACAGCAATCGGTGGCACCATCGCGTTAAAGCGCGAGCCATCAGCCAAGCGCGCATCAACATAGGGGTTAGATTCATCCACCCGGCGGCCAACAGCAGATACGATTTTGTCGATGATCCGCAAAAGGTGCTTTTCGTCTTTGAACGTGATGTCAGTCAGTTCCAGCTGTCCTGAGCGTTCAACGAAAATTTGTTGAGGTCCGTTCACCAAGATATCATTGACGGTGTCATCTTGAAGCAAAGTTTCAAGAGGTCCTAATCCCTTTACTTCGTTGTATAATTCTTGGAACAACTGGGCGCGCTCTTGACGGTTCAGAACGATGCTGCGCTCTTGCAAAACCTCTGTCGAAATCGAATTGATTTCGTTGCGCAAATCATTTTCTGAAGCGTTTTCAAGTGCCGCCAGATTCAAATTATCCAGCAACTCACGGTGCAAATCCAACTTGATGTCGCCCAAGCGCTCTTTGCGCTTGCGATCTTTGTCAGATGCCGCCGCCTGCGCGCGCGCCTTTGGCATTGGCTTGCGCAAAACAGCACTTTCGGCTTCTTGCATTGCAGAAACCAATTCTGCTGGGCCAGCGGCGTTCTCGGATTTTGGTGTTTTTAGGGCCGCAGCGACGGGTTTTGCCGGGGCGTCTTTCTTATATCTGCTAAACATCTGTGCTCCCTCAAGCCGCCTTTGTGTTGTCTTCGTCCAGATCGAGCAAAGATTGCGCGAGTTTTGCAATTTCTTTGCGAAGTGGGTTCTTGCCTGCAAGTTGCGCCAGCGGTTGGCCGTGGTCAGAACTTTGCATGACTTGTTTGCCGCCATCCGGTAGATGGATGTCGATCGAGATATCCAGGCTTTCGCTCATACGCTTCACGCGGGCCTTACCTGCTAGATCGGTGAATTTGGGTGCTCGATTAAGCACATAGCGTAGTTTGTCATAGGGCAAATCTTCGGCTTGCAACGCGCGTTTCATGCGCATCGCATTTTGGGCCGACCGCATGTCAATTTCCAGCATTGCAAAATAGACATGAGCTTGTGTCAGGACCGTCTCGGTCCATTGCACCACGGTTGATGGCATATCAACGATGACGAAATCAAAGTGATGGCTTGCCATTTCCAAAATTCGGTCAACATCTTCACTCGCGATTAAGTCCAGTGGCAACATATCCGTTGGCGCGGTTAGTACATTCAGCCTGTCTTCGAATTTTTGCAGGGCTTGTCCAAAACTTTCACTGTCCATGCTTTCGGTGTCAGAAAGCAATTCATAGACTGCATCCCGGCGCGGCAAATCCAAGAAAGTGGAAACCGACCCGAATTGCAGATCGAAATCCAGCAAACAAACCGACGGTGCCTTGCCTTTGGTTGGGGCGGCTAATTCCCAAGCAAGATTTGTCGCCAGCGTGGTTGCTCCGGTGCCGCCAGCCAGGCCATGTGTGGCGATGATCACCCCATGGCGTTTGGGGGCGGATTTTTCGAGTTCTACCTTAGAGGTGCCAGACTCTTCTGAAGCTGCGCTGGTCGCAACGGCCACGTCTTCGGGTTTGCTACGCAGGGTCTCTACCACTTCCAGCAATTCGCCAGAGGGGGGCGGGTAGGGGATGAATTCATCTGCCCCCATGCGCAGCAATTGATGCAACAAAGAAGGTGTGACATCTTCGGCGATTAATAGTGTTTTGATGCCTTTTTCTTTTGCGGCAATAACAACGCGTTTCAATACTTCGGGGTCGTCTTCGTCAAAATCGTCTATCGCCAGGGCAATAAATTCTAAAGACGCTGCTTCTGGCTGGTCAAAAAACTGAAGTGCATCGTCAAAGCCAAGGTCGCCCCATTGCTCGCCCATGACCTCTTCCATGTCGACAATCAAAAGATCGAAATTCTGCACATCGCGACAAACCGTACAGGCTAGTATCGCGTTGGGGTCAGACTCGATTTTTTTACTACTTGTCATTACCTTAGCATCCTTAGACGTCCCCACCAGCCTGCGTAGATATGCAAACTTTTAGATCTATTCGGACAAATGAATTCGACTCACGTCAAACACACTGATCCTGTTAGAGAGTTTGTCGCCTCTAAGTTGGGCAACATTGGGGCCAAAAAACCGTAATTGTGCGGAAAGCTGCGACTTTGTCAGGGCAGGGGACTGGTTATTGCCAATTGGCGAACAATCAAGTCTTGAGACAGAATAAAATAGGCCCGCAAATGCGGGCCAAAATTCTTAAACTTTTTACAGCGCTGTCATTTATTCGCTGGCGTTGATGGTTGGCACAGCCCCGGTTGGCAGCGGCACACCACTTGTGATGTATTCGCGATAGATAATTTGTGCGTATTTGCCATCAAGCACATTGGGGTTGGCTTCGACGAAACCTGAAACTTCGGTCACAGTGCGACGATTTCGGCGTTCCCGGCCCTGCGTCACAATAAGAGGTTGGGTTTCACCAAAGGAAACAACTGCTTCAAGTCGACTACGGCTGATCCCAAGTGTACTCAGATACGAAACCGCAGCACGGGCGCGGCGCAGCCCTAAGCGCTTGTTATAGGCATTGGAACCAACAGAATCTGTATGGCCGTAGACCCGAAAGCGAATTTCTGGGAATTGACGGATCCAGGTCGCCTGTTGGCGCAGGGTCGCACGTGCGCTTTCATCCAATTGCGAGGAATTAAATGCAAAGTTGACAGTGCTTTGCACTTCTTCTGCAAAGCGTTTCGCCAAACTCACTGTATAGCTCTTAGAGCCATTCTGGATCGCTGCATTATGCGTGGTTGCCGTGCCAAACTGTTGGTGTGCGTCAACCACGGCACCCGCTTCGCTGAAAAAGGACGGGAAAGTTTGGTTGGCATTGTCGCAACCCGCCAAAAGGACCAGGGCGACTGTCGCTGATAAGCTGTATTTCATGTGCCTGATCTCCCGATCTTAATCTAAAACATAGCCGTAAGAACCGCCGAAGTCCTGCTTGGCCACTTCGCCAGCTGCACCGCGTTGTTTTTTGGCATTTTTTGAGATTTTCCCAAAGAGAAACAGCTCTTGTTCTGATGGAGGTTTGATACGGTCAGTTGGCAATACCAATGCTTCGCCTCGGGTTGGGGTCACCAAATGGGCTGTGATAATGATCACCAATTCGGACTGACTGCGTCTGTAAGAGGCGCTGCGGAACAGCGCGCCAAGCACCGGAATATCGCCCAGCCATGGCAATTGCGAGTTCAGATCCTGAAAATCGTCTTTGAGCAAGCCAGCAATTGCAAAGCTTTCCCCGTCTCGCAACTCTACCGTGGTCGAGGCTTTGCGAGAAGTAAAGGCGCTGATGGTAAAGGAGCCGTTTGTGAAACCATTTGTTGGGTCAAGCGCGGAGACTTCGGTGTTCATTTCTAGGTTAATCAGGTCGCCATCCACCACGCGTGGCACAAATTGCAAGCTGACGCCAAAGGGTTTGAATTCAACGGTGACTTTCCCGTCGTCCTGGGCCACCGGAACCGGATATTCGCCACCTGCGTGGAACGTCGCCTGTTGGCCAGATAGCGCTGTCAGATTTGGCTCTGCCAGCGAACGTACCATACCGCGTGTTTCCAGCGCTTCTAGCAACACATCAAGCTGAACGGCACCGCCACCAATGCTAAAGCCAAGCACGCCATTTGTGCCGTCTGACAGCGTAATGGGATCGCCTGCTGCTATGGCAGCTGAGTTGCCACCGGCAATATAAGTGCCCGAACCGCCACGAACTCGACCGTTGCTGGTTGTCAGATTTAAAGATGAATTCAACGCCTTAGAGACGCTGCGTTCCATCTCGGCAAAGCGGACTTTCATCATCACCTGCTGAACGCCACCAACCGTCATCAGGTTGGAAACGCGCTCTGGCGCGTAGCGTTCTGCCAGATCAATGGCGCGCTGCAAGCGCTGCGCACTTGAAACAGTGCCCGAAAGTACGATGCCATCGTTGGCGGTACGCACTTCGATTTTTTCATTGGGCAAAATTTGGCGCAAACGCTCTTTGAATTCGCTGATATCCGCGGCAACTCTGACGTTCACATTCGTGATCAAACGACCTGTGGCGTCCAAAAGCGTGAGCGTTGTGGTGCCCGGAGCCTTTCCCAGCACATAAATAGTGCGGTCTGACAGGGTCGAAATATCTGCAATGTTTGGATTTGCGATGCTAAGTTCTGCAAAAGGCGTGTCGCTTTCTACGACCACTGCGCGGTTCATTGGAACGCTCAGCATAGACCCAGTGCCATTGCGCACGACGCGCAATGTTTCAGCGGAAACAAAAGAACTCGCCATCGGCGAAAATGCGACGGTCATTCCCAAAAGGGCCGCCTTAAGAATTTGTCGGTTTGTCATGTGACCTGCCTCTCCGATCACGCCTCAGGTGCGGGTCTATTGCCCACTTTTTTTCACCATGGGCCAAATCGCATTTTTTTGCAAGAATCAAAGGCTTCTGAACGAATCGCCATGTGGATCAATGGCAACAGTCTTACAGGCAAACAGGGCCCCACCTTTTTGCGGAACCCTGCTAATCAACTGAATTTGTTCAATTTGAACAGGGAATGGCGATCTGGACAACTTCTGCACCGCGCCGGGTTCGAATGGTGCAAACGCGCTCTTCCTGTTTGACTTCGACCACTTTTTGTTCGCGTGTCAGCCCAAGTAGGGACAATTGATCAACCTCAACGGCTTCTGCAATCGTGTCATCTTGGGCACCTACAAGCGATAGTGAAAGACGGCCGGTGTTTTGTGCCTGCGCCAGTGCGGCAACCTGTTGTGGTTTAACCGCGACGGTGACAGTGCGAGCGATTGTACCTTGGACTCCTTCGGCGTTGGCCGACTGGTCAATGGCAATTAGGTCAACGCCAGCTTGAATTAGTTTGGTGAAATCCCGATCTTCGCGACTTTCGCCGACTTCAACCGAGCCGGTCCAATAAACATCAACGCGGTCCCCAGGACGCAGGAACCCAGAAACACCGCTGGCCACGTCAACGCGGATTGCAAACGCGCGTGTACCTTTGGCAAGGCGCGAGGTCAGCCCAGCATCTTCGCCAGGTGCAGTAACTTTGATCGCCATGACAGGCTCGCCAGGTTCCATAGGGCGCAAAATATAGCGGGGGCGGTTCTCTTGATCTGGAAATAACGCAGTATCGGCCTGGAACGTGCCCTCTGGCACAGAATTCTTTGGCCATTTGATTTTGACAACATTTTCCGGGATCAATTTTTCACCGTATTCCATCTTTGTTTTTACAACATAAAGATCTACGGTTTCAATTTCGGGTTTGCGCGACTGGCGCTCGTTGGCCAGTGCCGCTTGATATTTTTCGACGTAGTTTTGCGCCATGTGCACAGCAAAGCCGGCCAATCCCAAACCCACTAATAATACGACTGCAAACATCGCTCGCATGATGACACCTCAAGATATAGACAGACGTTTTCGTCCGTAATTGACCCAAAGATGTCTGAAAATTGAGGCGAAATTGCGTTCCGAGCCCGTCTGTTTCGCGGCATTTTATTTGCGAGCCGATTTAAAATGAATGACCCCAAGCACAGGATGCATTGGGGCCAAATTGTTTTAGTCACCACAGAAAAAATGGTTAGCCGCCAACCGTGCCCGCTGCGCCGGTTGCACCGGTTACGTCTTGGTCAGCAATCGTCGCAGAAATATCTGCAGACATATTGACGGTTTCTGTTTCAATGGCCGTTGCTGCAGCGATGCCAAGCCCAACAACGCAGGCGGTTAAGACTACCCAGTCAACGGTAACTGCGCCGTCTTCGTCTTTGTGGAAAGCTAAGGTGAATTTCTTCATCTGCTCGTTCCTTCGCGTTTCATTTTAGGAAATGCAGTCATTCTGCTTAAGCCTACAATTCTTGCGGGCTTTTCTTGACATGAGAAAAAATTGCCAAAAAAATGGGCCGTGCCGAAAGCGGCACGGCCCTAATCTCTACGCTAAGTCGTTTAGCGATTAGCCGCCGACTGTACCAGCTGCTGCTGTTGCACCGGTTACGTCTTCGTTGCCGATTGTCGCTGCGATGTCAGCTGTCAAGTTTTGTGTTTGCTGGTCAATCGCAGAATAAGCTGCAACACCCAGGCCCACAACTGCGGCTGTCAGAACAACCCAGTCAACTGTTACTGCGCCGTTTTCGTCTTTGCGGAAGTTTTTGATAAATTTCATCATGGTGTGTCCCTCCATAGGATCATCTGATTTTCAGTTTCGACCGTGTCAGTCCCGTGTCGACCGTCTCTCTCTGTTGGCCTGTTCCCGACTTGGTATGAGCATATATAGCCCCCAGATTGGGGCACGAATTGGGCAGGAATGGACCGATTTTGCGAGGGGCCAAGTTTTCTGTGAAATTTCATGTAACTTATTGTTTAGTAACGATAATATATCTATTTAAAATCTAAAAAGGTTTGGTGAGTAATGATTTTCGGCAAAATCCACCGCTTAAAGTAGAGTCAATTTGGCCACAGGATTCCCTTAGCATGTTCTTTTTCTAGCGGCCGGTCCGAATTCCTGTAATCATTGCGCAAAGCAGTTGGTGAATCGTTGATAAATGATTGAAAAGTTCGGGCGCAGTTTGGTTTTGGCAAGTCTTCTGGGGGCTGCAGGTATAGCGACAGCCGAGTCGCCATCGCCTTTTCCCAAGTTTCAAGCCAAACGCCTGAAGCCACCGCAGGCCGGCAGCACCAAGTTGATTCAGGTGCAAATAGACGAAGCCGATAAAGCCGATACCCCCACATCGGAACCCAATCCGCTTTCTAAAGGCGAGGCCCGCCAAGTTGATGGTGCAAATTGGTTCTGGGGTGCACCCTTACTCAAAGATGCAACTCCTGGCCCTTTTAGATTAGAGCAAGCCTTAAATGTGCTGTCTTCTGATATTGGGCGTGCAGAAATCGCGGCACCACGATTACAGCAAATGCAGCAGCTCGCTCAAAGCGTCGGTACAGATGTATTGATTGCGACCGTCGGCACAGAGGTGTCACCAGCCTTTGCCTTGGCTGTTATTTACGCTGAGTCGTCGGGAAACGCGGCGGCGGTTAGCTCGGCTGGTGCGCACGGATTGATGCAATTGATGCCCGCAACCGCAGAGCGCTTTGGTGTGGTTGATGCGTTTGATGCATCGCAAAACATTAAAGGAGGTGTCGCATATCTCGATTTTCTAATGCGCCACTTCAAAGGCGACCCGCTTTTGGTGCTTGCAGCATATAATGCGGGTGAGAATGCCGTGACGCAAAATGGTGGTGTGCCGTCCTATCCAGAAACACGCTGGTATGTGCCGAAAGTCCTTAGTGCTTATTCGGTGGCGAGGGGGCTGTGCATCACGCCACCTTTGTTGGCGAGCGATGGCTGTGTATTTGCAGCGCTTAACAAATAGCTTAGCAATTCGGAATATTCACCGCCAAACCGCCAAGTGAGGTCTCTTTATACTTTTCGTGCATGTCAGCACCGGTTTGGCGCATGGTCTCAATTACGGAATCCAGAGGCACCAAATGCTCTCCGTCGCCGCGTATCGCCAAAGAGGCCGCCGACACCGCTTTGATCGCGCCTAACCCGTTACGCTCTATACACGGAACTTGCACAAGTCCTTTGACCGGATCGCAGGTCATACCCAAGTGATGTTCCAGCGCAATTTCGGCGGCATTTTCAATTTGCTTCGGCGTGCCTCCTAAAACGGCGCATAATCCCGCGGCGGCCATGGCTGCGGCGGATCCGACTTCGGCCTGACAGCCAGCCTCTGCACCTGAAATTGAGGCATTGAATTTGACAAGCCCGCCGATGGCCGCTGCGGTCAGCAAGAATTCGTCGATACGCGTGACGCTTGCCCCGGGCACATGATCTAGCCAATAGCGGATCACCGAAGGCAACACACCAGCCGCGCCATTTGTTGGTGCGGTCACCACTTGACCGCCTGCGGCATTCTCTTCGTTAACCGCCATCGCGTAAGCGCTCATCCAATCATTGATCGTGTGCGGCGCGGTTAAATTCATACCTCTCTCTGCGAGCAGGGATTTATGGATGCCTTTTGCCCGCCGCTTTACATTCAGCCCGCCTGGGAGAATGCCGTCGGCGGCAAGTCCCCGGTCGATACAGTCATTCATGACTTGCCAAATGCGCGCGCAGCCAGCTTTCAAGTGTGATGCGCCATTGCGCGACACTTCGTTCGCCATTTTCATTTCTGCAATGCTTTTGCCAGAGCGTTCGGCCATTTGAAGCATTTCGACGGCGGATTTGAACGGGTAGGGGACCGGTGCACCTTCGTCGGTGGTTTTTCCAGCGGCAAGTTCGTTGGCAGTCACAATAAAACCGCCACCAATCGAATAAAACGTCTCTTGCAGAATGATGTCGCCCTGCGTGTCCGTCGCCATCAATATCATACCGTTCGCGTGGCCCTCTAGAGCTGGGCCAAAATCAAACCTCAAATCTTCGGTTGGATCAAACTGTAAAACACCCAGCCCATTTGGTGTGATTACCGAAGTTTCGGTGATGGCCTTCAGCGCGTTTTCAGCTTTGTCATGGTCATAAGACTCTGGGGTAAACCCAGCCAAGCCCAAAATAGTGGCCCGATCTGTGGCGTGGCCAACGCCGGTAAATGCCAAAGACCCATGCAGGCTTGCTTTGACACCATAAAAATGAAACGGGCTAGACCGCATCATATCCAAAAAGCGGGCTGAGGCCTGCATAGGACCCATCGTATGGGATGACGACGGGCCAACACCAACTTTGAACATATCAAATACAGACAGAAACATGGTTTTCCCCCGGATCAATCCCACCTGCTAAACGGTGTGCGATTCTTATGTTGTTTCCTATAGGAAACAGGGTGTATCGGGCAAGCCCAGCCATAATTGTGCGAATTGCTGGGGTAGAAACTTGCATATTCCACTTTATCCTGCGCAAGACAGCAAATCACTCTCGCCTGTTCTCAGCTTCTTACCTATAACCACTGCAACCTGAATTTACGGAGTCGCCTCATGAGCTCAGAACTCTCTCCTATTGATAAAGCCAAATTTGTGGCCGCTAAAAAGGCTGTTGAATTCGTGGAAGACGGCATGCGTGTCGGATTGGGGACTGGGTCAACCGCTGCTTGGATGGTGCGCTGCCTTGGGGAAAGAGTGCGTGAAGAGGGGCTCAAAATCCGAGGGGTTCCAACCTCGACCCGCACAGCAGAGCTGGCACGCGAAGTTGGTATCGAAGTAGTCAGCTTGGACGCTGCAAAGTGGCTTGATCTAACAATTGACGGCGCAGACGAATTTGACGGCGATCTGAATTTGATCAAAGGCGGTGGCGGTGCTTTGTTGCAAGAAAAGATTGTTGCAACGGCCAGTGATCAGATGATCGTGATCGCCGACATTGCCAAAGAAGTCGAAACACTGGGTGCTTTTCCTTTGCCGGTCGAGGTTATTCCTTTTGGTTGGCAAACCACCCAAGCACTGATCGAAGAAACGCTGGTATCTATGGATGTTTTGGGGCGTTCGGCCTCGCTGCGTATGAATGCAGACCGGCCTTTTGTGACAGACGAGGGCAATCACATATTAGATTTACATCTAAAGCGTATTGGCGACGTGCGCCAAATGGCGATGATTTTGAATCAAATGCCGGGTGTTGTTGAAAACGGCCTGTTTATCGACATATGTGACAGAGTTGTGATCGGTTATGGGGATGGCAAGGTCGAAGTGCGAGACATAAATGCAGGAACGATAGAAGAGAATATGATGGATTTCGTTGAAAGCGAAAACCTGTTCTCTGACCTGACGGACTGAGGAATAACATGAAATTTGACTACGACTTATTTGTCATCGGCGGTGGCTCTGGTGGTGTAAGAGCCGCGCGTGTGGCAGCACAGGGTGGCGCCAAGGTGGCCCTTGCCGAAGAAGATCGCTATGGCGGAACCTGTGTTATTCGCGGTTGTGTCCCCAAAAAACTAATGGTTTTTGCCAGTGAATATGCAGGGATGGTCGAGGATGCCCAAGCTTACGGTTGGGATATTCAGCCAGGAAAGTTCAATTGGCACACGTTCCGTGGAAAGCTTGATGCAGAATTAGATCGGCTAGAAACGGTCTATCGTAACATCCTCAAAAACAATGGCGTAGAAACCTTTGATCAACGTGCCAAACTTGCAGATGCACATACGGTCGAGCTGGCGGATGGTACGCGCAAAACAGCCAAACATATTCTTGTGGCCACCGGCGGTCGCCCTGTTAAGCCAGATCTGCCCGGTGCAGAACTTGCAATCACGTCCAATGACATCTTCCATTTGGGTAAACTGCCCGAGACGATTTTAATCATTGGCGGTGGCTATATCGCCTCTGAATTCGCGGGTATTTTGAACGGTTTGGGTGTGGATACTACGCAATACTACCGTGGCGCACAAATCCTGCGCGGGTTTGATGACGAAGCCCGCGGGTTGGTGTGCGAAGAAATGTGTCAGCGCGGCGTGAAAGTGCACTTGGGCACCAACATCTTGGAAATGCGCAAAGAAGGCGACAAGATTTGGGTGAAGGCGACCAACGGCGAAGAAAACCTGTTTGATCAGGTGATGTTTGCAACTGGTCGCGCGCCAAATTCAGATGCGCTTGGCCTAGAGGATCTGGGTGTTGAATTTGGTCGCAAGGGGCAAATTGTGGTGGATGACTACAGCCAAACCGCTGTGCCCTCTATCTTTGCCATTGGCGATGTAACAGACCGGGTCAATCTAACGCCGGTGGCGATCCGCGAAGGCATGGCCTTTGTGGAAACCGTGTTTAACGGCAACCCTACCAAGCCAGATCACGAATTGATCCCAACGGCAATCTTCACGCAACCAGAAATGGGCACCGTCGGACTTTCAGAAGAAGACGCCCGCGAGCAAGAGCCAATCGAAGTTTATGCCGCATCATTCAAACCGATGCAGCAAAGTTTTGCAGGGCGCAGCGAACGTGTGCTGATGAAATTGATTGTCAGTCAGTCAAACCGCAAGGTTCTGGGATGCCACATTGTTGCACCTGGCGCGGGTGAAATGATTCAATTGGCGGGCATCGCTGTTAAAATGGGTGCGACAAAAGAAGATTTTGACCGGACAGTCGCGGTACATCCAACGATGTCCGAGGAACTTGTTACAATGAAAACACCGACCCGCACGGGTTGATTTTCTTTGCGCACTACACAGGTTAATGTGGTGCGTGATTGATTTACGGAAAGGGATAAACCTTTATGGCAGGCAATAGTGGCGGTCCTTGGGGCGGCGGCGGAAATCAGGGCGGCGACGACAAACGCGGCAACAATGGCGATGGACGGCGTCCGAAAGACGACGGCCCCCAGATACCTGACATCGACGATCTGATGAAAAAGGGTCAAGATCAGCTGCGCGTTCTGATGGGAGGCCGCGATGGTGGTGGTCGATCAGGTGGCGGCAATTCTGGCGGCGGGCAGGGGCCTAGCCTTGGCAAAGGCACCATTGGCATCGCCCTTGTGGCAGCTGTCGTGGCTTGGGGTTTCGCCAGTTTCTACCGCGTCGACTCTTCGGAAAAATCCGTGGAATTGTTTTTGGGTGAGTATTTCGCGACGGGTAATCCCGGTCTGAACTTTGCGCCTTGGCCTTTGGTAACTGCCGAAGTTATCCCGGTCACGCGCGAACAAACCGAAGCGATTGGCGTTGGCGCGCGTGGATCTGATGCAGGCCTGATGCTGACCGGTGACGAGAATATCGTTGATATTGATTTCCAAGTGGTTTGGAACATCAACGACCCTGCACAGTTTCTGTTCAACCTGCGCGACGCACAATTGACGATCCGCGCGGTTGCTGAATCAGCGATGCGTGAAATTATCGCGCAATCAGAGCTGGCACCAATTTTGAACAGGGACCGTGCCTCTATTGCGGATCGCCTCAAAGAGTTGATCCAGGTAACGCTAGACAGCTATGATTCGGGCGTGAACATCGTGCGTGTGAACCTCGACAAAGCCGATCCACCGCAGCAAGTTATTGATGCGTTCCGTGACGTTCAAGCGGCAGAGCAAGAGCGTGACAGAACCCAAAAAGAAGCAGACGCTTATGCGAACTCTGTGCTTGCGGGCGCACGTGGTGAGGCAGCGCAAGTTTTGGAAGAAGCGGAAGGCTATCGTGCCCAAGTTGTGAACCAAGCTGAAGGTGAAGCAAGCCGCTTTACCGCGATTCTGGAAGAATATCGCAAGGCTCCAGAAGTCACGCGTAAACGTCTGTATCTGGAAACCATGGAAGAAGTGCTTGGACGCGTGGATAAGATTATCATTGACGAACAGTCCTCTGGACAGGGTGTTGTACCTTATCTGCCGCTCAACGAACTGAAAAAGGGGAATAACTGATGCGTAGATCTGCTTTTTTCCTACCCGTTTTGGTAGCGGCTATTGCCGGGCTTTTGTCTTCGGTCTTTATTGTGGACGAACGTGAAACGGCTCTGGTTTTGCAATTTGGTCGGGTCGAAGATGTAAAGGTCGAACCTGGCCTCTATTTCAAAATTCCATTGATCCAAGAAGTTGTGACTTATGATGATCGTATTCTTAGCCGGGATGTCGAACCTCTCGAAGTGACGCCGCTGGATGATCGTCGGTTGGTTGTCGACGCCTTTGCCCGCTATCGTATCGAAGATGCCGAACAATTTCGTTTGGCTGTTGGTACCGGTGGTGAAGCTCTTGCGGCACGACGTCTAGACGGTATTTTGCGCGACGAATTGCGTGCGGTGCTGGGTTCGGTGTCGTCCAATGACATTTTAAGCTCTGATCGTGCGGCGTTGATGCTGCGCATTCGTAACGGTGCGATTTCTGAAGCCAAGGGCCTTGGCTTAGAGGTTGTCGATGTGCGGCTGAAACGCACCGATTTGCCGCGTGAAAACCTAGACGCGACTTTCTCGCGTATGCGGGCAGAACGTGAACGCGAAGCCACCGATGAACGTGCACGCGGCCAAGAGGCGGCACAGCGTATTCGTGCTCAGGCTGATCGTACAGTTGTGGAGTTGGTGTCTGACGCCAAACGGCAGTCAGAAATCATCCGTGGTGAAGCGGACGCGACACGAAGCGCGGTTTTTGCCGAAGCTTATGGATCTGACCAAGAGTTCTTCCGGTTTTACCGGTCGCTAGAAGCCTACCGTGGATCATTGCTCCAGAACAACTCCACCATGGTTATGTCCCCAGACAGCGAATTCTTTGACTACCTGAAGTCCGATCAGGGCGCACGATGAGCGCAGGGGCCCTCTAGTTTGGGACTGTATTAATTGTTGAGGGGCTGGCCTGTGCTGGCCCCTTTGCTTATGGGGCTTTTGCTTAATATGTTGCGGAATATCCCGCTGAAGTCGCGTTGAATTTTAAGATTATTGACCGTGATAGTCGGCACAATAATCGAAGTCTTATTGCGGTTTATAGCCGGATAAATGATGTGAATTGCAATCTGATTTTGGTCCAACGGGCGCGGTGCGAAAATCAATTGAAATCACTTTGGATGCTTTTTCCGGGCGTGCCCCCGTTGCTTTCAGCGCGCATTCCAGATGGTTTTGAACCTCAGTTTGGCCTGACGATTGCGCTTGATTGATCAGCAATTGGATTATTTCCGCCAGGTCGTCTTGCGAGCTATCTTTAGACGCGTACAGAGTGTCAACGGCCCTTTGCGACATCAAAAAATGTGCCTGTAGCATAGGAAAATTACAGTACCGGGCCAATTCGACCATGTCGCTTAATTTCTTAGTAAACCAGCTGTGCATGATTATATCCAACTTGTGATAGAGGAAATTGAACATCTATTACTATATGTGAAGTCGATTCAAATTGATCCCTTCTAGGCTTATGTTTCAAAGCAATATCAAATTAGTTAATTAAAGATTAATGCGTCACTCATCTTTGACATAAATGGATTTTGGAACAATTTTTTGAAGCTCCTGATTTGGTCAGATCCAGAGAATTTCGAAAGTATTTGGCATCACAGACCGATCACAAGCAATTGAAGCTTTTCTATTGATATTGCGATAGGCATGATGCGCCCTATGTTAATTGATAGTCGGCAGTGCATCGGGGGCGCAGCTGAAAAAAGTAATCAAACCAAAGGAGATTTGGGAGTGAGTTCATACGCCGTTTCCGTTCCAAAAATTAGTAAACAGCAAATGCGCGCTATGTGGCTATCGGCCTTGGGCCTTTTGTTTTTGCTTGTACAGGGTGTCGCCGCACAGGCGCGACCCGATAGTTTTGCAGACCTTGCAGAACAAGTCAGCCCAGCGGTTGTTAATATCACAACGTCTACGGTGGTTGCCACCCAAACCGGCCCGCGCGGCATTGTCCCCGAGGGCAGCCCATTTGAAGACTTTTTCCGTGAATTTCAGGACCGTCAGGGCGAAGGCGAGGGCAATCGTCCACGTCGTAGTTCTGCCCTAGGATCTGGGTTTGTGATTTCAGAAGATGGTTATGTGGTGACAAACAACCATGTGATTGATGGTGCAGATGAAATTTTGATCGAATTTTTCACTGGTGAAGAATTGCCTGCAACCGTGGTCGGAAAAGACCCAAATACAGATATTGCATTACTCAAAGTCGAAAGCGAAAAGCCGTTGGCCTTTGTGAATTTTGGCGACAGCGATCTGTCTCGCGTTGGGGATTGGGTGATGGCTGTAGGCAACCCTCTGGGGCAAGGTTTTTCGGTCTCTGCTGGTATCGTTTCCGCGCGAAATAGGGCGCTTTCCGGCTCTTACGATGACTACATTCAAACAGATGCGGCCATCAACCGAGGCAATTCCGGCGGCCCGTTGTTCAATCTTGATGGCGAAGTTGTTGGCGTGAATACAGCGATTTTGTCTCCAAACGGTGGCTCGATCGGCATCGGTTTTTCCATGGCTTCAAATGTCGTCACGCGGGTGGTCGAACAGTTGAAAGAGTTTGGTGAAACACGTCGAGGTTGGCTAGGCGTGCGTATTCAGAACATCTCAGAGGATATGGTTGAGGCTGTTGAAGGCCTGGAAGCGGCCGCTGGCGCAATGGTGACAGATGTTCCTACTGGCCCTGCAGAGGACGCGGGTATCGAAGCGGGCGACGTAATTCTGAGTTTTGATGGCAAAGACGTCGCGGATGTTCGTGGGCTGGTCCGCCAGGTGGGCAATACAGAAGTTGGAAAAGCCGTGCGCGTGGTTGTTTTGCGTGACGGAAAAACCCAAACCCTAAAGGTGACATTGGGCCGCCGCGAAGATGCAGAAGCTGCAGTACCTGCCGTTGCCCAGGTTCCACAACAGGAACCATCACAGAAAGAAATCTTGGGTTTAACGGTGACACCAGTCACACAGGCTTTGCGCGACGAGCTTGGGCTTGATGCAGATGCCACAGGATTGGTTTTGCAAGATGTCGCGGAAACATCAAAAGCTTTTGAAAAGGGAATGCGTGCCGGTGACGTGCTTGTAGAGGCAAATCAACAAAAGGTGCTTACCATTTCTGATCTGGAAGCCCGCATTCAGGATGCAAAAGACGGTGGGCGTAAATCCATCTTGTTGAAGGTGCGTCGCGGAGGTGAACCCCGCTTTGTTGCGCTCGCACTGAGCGAATAGATCACTTCCTTAAGTGAGCGGTGAAAAATAATAGGGGCTCCCAGCGGGAGCCCTTTATCGTTGATCCCCAGGGTCCCCGGAAAGTTGCAAGGTTATTGGCCTTCTTGGCTGCGTGGCACGGCAACAAGGCCAAGCTGGCGTGCTGTTTCAAGTGCCAATATACCTGAATTCAAACCTTGTTCGTTTTGATATCGGCGAATGGCCGCCCGGGTTTTTGCATCCATATTGCCTGAAATAGATCCACGATAATACTTGCGGACCTTTAGGGCACGCTGCAAGTTTTCGGTGAAACCAATGGTCATGATATCAAGGCAGGGCGTTTCAAACCATGTCTCACGCCTTTCACGAAGGATGCGCTGCACTGTCTCGGTCTTATAAACCGCTGGCGTCAGCACTTTGCCATCTGACAAGACCTGTGCAGGTTGCACCAGAAACTGTTCTGTCACGGTCTCAAAGACAGCGGGACTTACCGATTTGCCCCAGCAGCTACCAGGCCGCGCACCTGGTGGTCCCTTTTCAAAGCGCTGCACAAGGTCAGGCTCGTTAAAGGCGGCCAAATCCGGTGCACCAACAGTATCAATTGTACAGGCCGTCAGTCCTATTAAGACGGCTGTAACGAATAAGAGACGATCTGTCATTCTTTGCCCTGTCTTTGGCCGATGCACATTCAAGTGTTTGTTTGGTCTCTTGTAACCGGTTCTGTGATGCCCCAAAAGCCTATAGGCATATTATGGCAAGGTCATGGCTCGCATTTCTCCAATTGCAAAAGAGGCTGTCGTGACCTCAGAGCCCCCACAAAACTCATAAAAACGCATGTTCATGGCGCAACCGTTACCAAAAATTGACTAAAAGGGCTGGCGTGCCATCACACGCGCCATTAGGTAGATTGCAAGTTTTGCAAGGGAAGAAACGAACGATGGCAAAAATCACCTACGTTGAATTTAGCGGTACCGAGCACACAGTCGAAGTGGCCGACGGTTTGACCGTTATGGAAGGCGCAAGAGACAATAATATTCCAGGCATCGAAGCCGATTGTGGCGGTGCCTGCGCCTGTTCAACCTGTCATGTTTATGTCGACACAGCCTGGGTCGAAAAACTGCCTGCCATGGACGATATGGAAGAAGACATGCTGGACTTTGCCTATGAGCCAGATATGTCGCGTTCGCGTCTGACCTGCCAAATCAAGGTTTCAACAGAGCTTGACGGTCTGAAAGTATTCATGCCTGAAAAACAGATCTGATGCACCTGCGCCGTGATCTGAAAATCATGGCGGTGCCCCGGGCACCCTTTGGGCCATCAAGGCCTGTACGTCCACGGTTTTGGGGGCTTCGGTTGGCGATGATCTTGACGCTGGCTGTCTTCGGGACAGCGGCGTCCGCTGACATTGTCAGCGCACGCTTCACTGATCCAACAACCCGCTACGCTCATGGCGTTTTGGGGGACGCTATCGAATGGGGCACTTTAGAACTGCGCCTTTCAAACGGCGCACGTCGACGCATTATTCTGCCTGAAAGCCGGGTGTTCGAAGACTTGGCTCCAAGACTCATTGACGTTGATGGCGACAATGCGCCAGAGGCGATCGTGGTTGAAAGCAGTCAGACGGCTGGCGCGCGGCTGGCCATCTATGGGGCGGCTGGTTTGCTTGCTGCGACGCCGTTTATTGGGCAGCGCAACCGGTGGCTTGCGCCCATAGGCGCGGCTGATCTGGATGGCGATGGGCTGATCGAGATCGCCTATGTTGACCGGCCCCACCTTGCCAAGACCTTGCGGGTTTGGCGTTTCCAAAACAATGCGCTCACCCAGATCGCCACTCATAATAACCTCACCAATCATCGTATTGGACAGGATTTCATCACAGGTGGCATTCGGGATTGCGGCCAAGGCCCTGAAATGGTGGTGGTGAGTGGAGACTGGTCACAGATCCTCGCTGTTCATCTGAACAAGCAAGGGCAAACTGCCACCACTGCGCTTGGGGATTATACTGGCCCCGAAAGCGTGACGCAGCTTATGCGCTGCCAATGACCTGGGTTTGTTCTTGATTTAAATACCCAAGTCTTTTGGTGCGCGGCGTTGGCCCCGCACCAATTCAAGATCTTACAAAGCCCGCCAGCCAATATCGCGGCGATAAAATCCACCAGGCCAGTCAATGCTTTCCACCATGGCATAAGCGCGATCGCGGGCTTCTTGCAATGTGTCACCGCGGGCGGTCACATTCAAAACCCGGCCACCAACAGCAAGGATCTTACCCGCATCTTCCTTTGTGCCAGCATGGAAAACATAGTTCTTGCTGTCTTCCGGCTGGTTTTCCAGCGCCTTGATCTCAGACCCTTTTTCATAAGACCCAGGGTAGCCGTTTGCCGCCATCACAATGGTAATCGCATGGTCCTGTGCCCAGTTCACCTGAACGTCAGACAGGCGACCTTCTGCGGCAGCCTGCATCAGGTCAAGCGCCTGCGCCCCAAGGCGCATCATCAATACCTGGCACTCTGGATCCCCAAAACGCACGTTGTATTCCACAAGCCGAGGTTGCCCGTCTTTGATCATCAGGCCCACATACAACACACCCTGATAAGGGGTGCCACGCTTGGCCATTTCGGCCATGGTTGGTTTGACGATTTCGTCCAGTGCTTTTTGTTCAAGTTCCGGTGACAAAACCGGTGCAGGCGAATAAGCCCCCATGCCGCCAGTGTTCGGCCCGGTGTCGCCTTCGCCGACACGTTTGTGGTCTTGGGCGGTGCCAATCGACAGAATGTCTTCACCATCCACCAGCACAAACAAAGAGGCTTCTTCACCTTCCATGAATTCCTCGATCACAACTTCCGCGCCGGCCCCACCAAAACTGCCACTAAACATATCATCAACAGCGGCCAGAGCTTCGGCTTCTTGCATGGCCACAATCACACCCTTGCCAGCGGCCAATCCGTCGGCTTTCACAACAATCGGCGCGCCTTCTTTGCGGATATAGGTCTTGGCCGCCTCGGCGTCTGTAAAATGCCCATAGCCTGCGGTCGGCGCATTGGCCGCGACACAAATCTCTTTGGTAAAGTTCTTTGACGCTTCCAGCTCGGCCGCCGCTTCAGACGGGCCAAACACCAAAACACCCGCTTCGCGCAGACGATCGGCAACGCCGTTGGCCAAGGGGGCCTCTGGGCCGATGATCACAAAGTCGATGGCGTTCTCTTCGGCAAAGTTGGCAACCACGCCGCCATTTTCGATATCGAGGGTTGCGCAGTCCGCAATTTGTGCGATGCCGGCATTTCCCGGTGACACAATCAGACGATCGCATTTAGGATTTTGCTTGACCGCCCATGCCAAAGCATGTTCACGACCGCCGCTACCGAGGATAAGAATGTTCATCAGGTGCCCTTCCGCTTGGCCTTCCGTTCGGGGCGTTCTAAGCTGGTAATGCACATTCATCAAGCGAGGCCGGATGTCTGAATTGTTTGACGACCCCAGAGAGGGCGAAAATGCCCCGGAATTTTCGGTTACAGAGCTTTCTGGCGCAATAAAACGCGTGATCGAAGGCAATTTTGGTCATGTGCGAATCCGTGCCGAGGTGGGGCGCGTGTCTTTCCCGCGGTCCGGTCATATCTATCTTGACCTTAAGGATGAAAAATCTGTCATCGCCACGGTGATCTGGAAGGGTGTGGCGGCCAAATTGCCAATGCGCCCCGAAGAAGGCATGGAAGTTGTGGCCACCGGGCGCATCACCACCTTTGGCGGACAGTCCAAATATCAACTGGTCATCGAAGACATGAAGCCAGCTGGCGTTGGCGCGCTGATGGCCATGTTGGAAAAACGCAAATTGCAATTGGCTGGTGAAGGCTTGTTTGACACATCGCGCAAGCAACCGCTGCCATATCTGCCTGAAGTAATTGGCGTTGTTACATCCCCCTCTGGTGCCGTCATCCGTGATATCCTGCATCGGCTGCGCGACCGGTTTCCGCGTAAGGTGTTGATTTGGCCGGTGGCTGTGCAGGGCGAAAAATGCGCCCCAGAAGTCACCCGTGGTATCGAAGGATTTAATGCTCTGTCAAAAGGCGGAGCCCTGCCGCGACCGGATCTGATCATCGTGGCGCGTGGCGGGGGCAGCCTCGAAGATCTCTGGGGCTTTAACGAAGAAAGTGTCGTGCGCGCGGCAGCTGCGTCTGAAATCCCTCTGATCTCTGCCGTCGGGCATGAAACAGACACCACGCTGATAGATTTTGCCTCTGATAAACGCGCACCAACCCCCACTGCGGCAGCGGAACTTGCGGTGCCGGTGCGGTTGGAATTGCTAAGCTGGGTGGATGAGCAAACCGCCCGTCTGACGCGCGCGCTGACATCGGGTGTAACGCAACGAGGCCAGCGTTTGCGGGATTTGTCTCGGGCATTGCCACGCGCTGACACATTGCTGGAAGGCCCAACGCAACGGCTGGATCGCACCGGTGAAAAATTGCCCGTCGTCCTGCGCGCAATGGTGGACAAGCGACGCTTGGCTTTGACCGAAACAGCGGCGTCCTTGCGCCCGGCCAATCTGCAGCGGGCCGTTGCCGCAAAACGCGAATCACTGGGGCGACGTGCGGATCGCTTGTCTATCCGCCCAATCCGACGCGACCTCGAGCAAAAGCAAAAGAACCTGCAAGCCTTGGTGCAGCGCTTTGAGGGCGCGGCCAAGACGCAGACCAAAACTTGGGGGGATCGTCTGGACGCCCTGGAACGGTTGCGCAAAACACTTGGCTATGAGGCCACTCTAGAGCGTGGCTATGCAGTCGTCTGGGATGGCGACAAGGTTGTGAAATCCACAAAGGCCGCCGCCAAGGCCAAATCCCTGGACATCCAATTTGCAGACGGACGCTTTCCAATAGAGCAATCCACGCAAACGGCTCCTAAGAAAACATCTAAAAAGAATCCCGAAAAGCCCGAACAGGGCAGCCTGTTTTAAACGCCAATCTCTGGTCCAAAACACTGCATTTTATTTGCTGTGTTTTGCACTTCATGCAAAACGGTTTGTGACCCCTCACCAGAATATTTTGCTGTCAGACCATCGTCATCCAGAAAGAAATGCCAGCATTGCGGCTGGGACGGATTGGCATCATAGACAAAACAGATCTCTGTTCCATCCGCGTACCAGTGGCCTTCCTGACATTGATCGCTAAAATCCGACCAGCGCACGCGGCGGCGATCAAAATACTTTTCTGCCCCATAGCGTTGCCCCTGAGAGGAGTAGAACACCGTTTTGCCCCGGGTATAGAGATCAAAGGCCTCCGCCGTCATCGGGGTTTCTGCAGACAGGGGGGCCGCAATGACCATCAGGATAATAGAGCGTTTAAAGATGCGCATGCTGCCATGCTGCCAAAGTGCAACGCCAATTGCCGGCATTTCGTGCAGTCTTTAAATGCGCCCTAAGCAGGCTCTGCCTTGGGAACGCCGGCGACTTCCTTGGCGCGCTCATCCATCATATGCCGCCACAAGGGGGGGATAAGCGCCACCAAACCCATTGCAGGCAGGGATTTGGGCAGCACTGGCATGATATCTTCATCCAAGCGCAGCGCCGTAAAATTCCGGTTTGGGTTCATGTGATGGTCTGAATGGCGCGGCACATTCATCATCATCGCAGATGAAAACGTATGCGGTGCGTTCCAAGAGTGCTTGGGGCCAACAGGTTCCAATTTACCATTCGACAGGCGCCGACGCTGCAAGCCATAGTGCTGAATATAGTCGCTCGCCAGATGCTGCAGCGTGGCATACAGGCAAACCGCCAGCAATGCCGCAAGACCTGCCCAACCCGCGACGGCAAGCGATAAAACAACTGTCAGACCAGATCCCAGAAGATATCCCCAATAGGGATGGGTCCACCAGGCGCGTTTGGTTTGCGCCTTGGCGCGGGCATTGTTTTCAGCCTTCAGGCCACGCATAAACGACCCGATCCAAGCGCGCGGCCAGAACCGATAGACGCTTTCGCCAAGTCGCGCGGTATTTGGGTCGTTCCAACTGGCCACAAAGATATGATGCACTTTGGTATGGGCCGAGGCATGATGGCCAAACAGCAAAGTCGTGTAGACAGCCACGCCCAAGCGCCGCATCCAGCGCGAATTCTTATGTATAAGTTCGTGGGCGTTGGCATTGGATATTTGCCCAAAGAATTGCCCAAACAGCACAAAACACACGCAGCGTTCCCACCAGTCCAACCCCGTCATGCCAGATAAGGCTAAAACCGCAATTGCCACCAACGCCAAATGTGTAAACCCCAGAAATATCGACAAAGATTCGCCAACTGGAAATTCGCCATCTGCATTTTTGCGCGCTGCGGCTCCGTGGATCAACTGATCCATCGTAAAGACAAAAATGGTCATATAGACCAGCGCCACCAGGCTGATTGCACCACCTAAGAAACCGGACAATGCCAGCAAGATCACCGGGATAATTGTTGCAAGATTGAACCACAACATATGTGAGACCTCCGAAAGTGCGCGTTCCGATATAGGTGTGACGGGTAATTTAGGAAATTTTGCGACGTGTAAATGGTCTGTGCAAGGTATTGCAACGCATTTGCGGTCAGGTTTGTCGCTTTTTGCCTTCGATCACCCTTTCAGTTGCCTATAGTATATAAAAAACAAAGGCGGACATCTGAATGGCACTCGACGAACGCAAAGGCGTCTGGAAATCTGGCAAAGGCAAAGGGCGTCACACGCCCAAAGGACGGCAGCTTGACGATCAGGCCCATTCCGACGTTTTAGCACTGCTTGGTGACCAACCGCGTCGCCGCGATATGCTGATCGAGTTTTTGCATCTGATCCAGGATGAATATGGCCATATATCTGCTTGTCATATCAGGGCCTTGGCCGAAGAGATGCGTGTTGGACAGGCGGAAATTTTCGAGGTTGCCAGCTTTTATGCCCATTTTGATGTTGTCAAAGAAACCCAAACACCACCGCCAGCGTTGACCATCCGTGTTTGCGATTCCCTGTCATGCGAATTGGCTGGGGCCGAGCAACTCAAAAATGCTTTGCAAGATGGTATGGATCCAACTCAGGTGCGCGTGTTGCGCGCCCCGTGCATGGGGCGCTGTGACACCGCGCCAGTACTTGAGATTGGTCACAACCACATTGATAATGCCACGGTCCAAAAGGTGAAGGACGCCATCGCGACATCCGACACCCATGCCCATATCCCCAGCTATCAAGCCTTTGCCGATTACGCAGAAAAGGGCGGCTATGACTGCTTGAAAGATCTGCGTCAGGACGGTGATTGGGAAGCGGTACAAGCAAAGCTCAAAGAGGCGGGCTTGCGTGGCCTTGGTGGGGCAGGCTTCCCTTCCGGTACGAAATGGGGCTTTGTGCGCGCCAATGCCGGGCCAAGATATCTGGCTGTGAACGGAGACGAAGGCGAACCTGGCACCTTCAAAGATCGTTATTACCTAGAGCGCACGCCACATCTGTTCCTCGAAGGCATGTTGATCGCAGCTTGGGCTGTCGAGGCAGAAAAAGCCTTTATCTATATGCGCGACGAATACCCTGCGGTGCTGGAAATCCTGCGCCGTGAAATCAAAGCGCTTGAAGAGGCAGGTCTGGTTGAACCCGGCTATATCGACCTGCGTCGTGGGGCAGGTGCGTATATTTGCGGCGAAGAGTCTGCGATGATTGAATCGATCGAAGGCAAGCGCGGCGAACCGCGTCACCGTCCGCCATTTGTGGCGCAGGTTGGAATCTTTGGCCAACCCACATTGGTGCACAACGTGGAAACCTTGCATTGGGTGGCCAGAATCAACCGCGAAGGGCCAGAGTGCCTGAACAGCGTAGAGAAGAATGGCCGCAAAGGCCTGCGCAGCTATTCGGTTTCTGGACGCGTGAAAAACCCAGGCGTGCATCTCTTGCCCGCAGGTTCCACCATCGCCGATATCATCGCGGCCTGTGGCGGCATGTTAGAAGGCCACAGCTTCAAGGCCTATCAGCCGGGTGGTCCATCCTCCGGGTTATTGCCTGCCAGCATGCATGATGTTCCGCTGGATTTTGACACGCTGCAACCCCACGGCACCTTTATTGGGTCTGCCGCCGTTGTTGTGCTGTCAGACAAAGACAGCGCAAAACAGGCGGCTCTGAATATGCTGCGCTTCTTTGAAGACGAAAGCTGCGGACAATGCACCCCGTGTCGCGTCGGCTGCGAAAAAGCTGTTAAATTGATGTCGAAAGACAAATGGGACACAGCGCTGCTCGAAGAGCTTTCAGTTGCCATGATCGACACCTCTATCTGTGGTCTGGGGCAGGCGGCTCCAAACCCCATTCGGCTCACCATCAAGCATTTCCCGGAAGAGGTGTAGTCAGAAACAAAACCGTTGGCTGTGCCGTCAAGCGCAGCCACGGGTTTGGATCAAACGCAAAAAAAAACATCTCGTGGCAATTTTTGGCGCGCGACTGCCTAATAGCTTGCATCGTTTGCAGCCAAACGTGCAAAAAGACCTAGATGACTGTTCTTCAAGAAATAGCACTACGCCAGAGTCTGACCTATGGCGGTTTCGCTGTGGCTGCGCTGCTTGCGCTGCTTTACGCCATTTTGCTAAGCCATCGACCTGCCTCTGTCCTTAAATCTGCCGCTGCGACTTTGCCGATCGTTGCGCTTTTGGTAGCTGCGGTTGCGAGTTTTGCGGCGCCGCTTATCATCACCGCCCTCTGCGTGGCGCTGATTACCGAAATTGCACTCAGCCGTGGCACAAATCCAGCTTGGTGGGGTGGGTCAATTGGCATCTTCGCGTTGCAAACCCTTTTCACGCTGCATTTTCTACGCATTTCCAACGTGGCTGATTTCTTGATTTTGCCCGCAATTCTGGCGATCGTTGTCGCGCTTTATACCGAGTTTAAGCTGCGCAAACACCGCAGCCCAGTGCCGCTGCTTCTACGCATCCATTTGGTTTTTGCGACAGTTATGATGCTTGCTGCGCTTTGCCTGCGCGACAATCTCATGGCGCAGGTAGGGGGGGTAGCTCTGTTTTTGTCAGTTCTGCTGTTCATTGCGATGCAGTTGTCGATTTTCAAATCGCCACAAGCCGGTAAATTCGCGGCGACTGCCCGCTGGTTTCTTGCCTTTTTTGCACAGGCAGCGATCCTCGCGGGTGCAGGTTTCGCGCAGCCGCTCTTTTCAATCTGATCAATCCAGATTACTTGGGAATAACCCACTACCGGAGATACAAATGGCGTTTTTCTCAAAGCTCAAAGACCGGCTCTTTAAATCCTCTTCGCGTTTGGAAGAGGGGCTTGATGCCATTGTGCAAGACGGCGAGCAGGATGCTGGACAAACCGAGCCTCAAGAGGTCCCACAAGCACAAACGCCGCCGCAGTCAGCAACTGTAGAACCCAGTTTGGACACACCTGTAACCAAGGTGGCCGCGCCTGAAAGCGTGTCGCCAGCACGAGCGGGCCCAGAGCCGGTCACCCCAAAACCCGGACTATTGGGTCGCCTTGCAGGAAAAGCCACACCTGCCAAGCCTGTACAAAGGCGCGTTCTGGACGATGACATGCTCGAACAACTCGAAGAGTTGTTGATTGCCTCGGATATGGGCGTGGACACCGCATTGCGGGTCACAGCCAATATTGCCGAAGGTCGTTTTGGCAAACGTCTGTCGACGGATGAGATAAAGCAGGTATTGGGTCAAGAAATTGCCCGCATCATGGAGCCCGTGGCAAAGCCCTTGCCGCTTTACCCGCAAAAACCGCAGGTCGTTCTGGTGGTGGGTGTCAACGGATCCGGTAAAACCACCACGATTGGCAAGCTCGCCAGCCAATTCAAAGATGCTGGAAAATCCGTGGTGATTGCCGCCGGCGATACGTTTCGGGCCGCTGCCGTAGAGCAACTGCAAGTCTGGGGTGATCGCGCCGGTGTGCCGGTTCTGACCGCACCCGAAGGATCTGATCCCGCAAGTCTGGCGTTTGATGCGATGGGCAAAGCCCAAGAGATGGGCGCTGATCTTTTGATGATCGACACCGCAGGCCGGTTACAAAACCGCGCAGATTTGATGGAAGAACTGTCAAAAATCGTCAGGGTGATCCGCAAGAAAGACGAAAGCGCGCCACATAACACCCTGCTTGTGCTTGACGCCACAACAGGCCAAAACGCCCTGAACCAAGTGAAGACATTCCAAGAACTTGCAGATGTCTCGGGCCTTGTGATGACCAAACTTGATGGCACCGCCAAAGGCGGGGTACTTGTGGCGCTCGCCGATAAATTTGGCCTGCCCATTCATGCCATTGGGGTTGGAGAAAAGATTGATGATCTGTCCCCCTTTGACCCTCAAGAATTTGCTGCGGCGTTGACTGGTCAAAACAACAGCTAATTTGTCCTGATTTAAATACCCTCTTCAAAACATTCTGAATTTGGGTGCCCCATCGAGGTTTAAATGAGCGATTGGTTGATTTCACTAGAGGGCACCGAAGCCGGGCACCAATTGGCGCTTATGCTCGCGCTATCTGCGGCTTTTTTACACGCGGTATTTGGGGCGTTGCAAAAAGGGCGGCACGACCCTTGGCTGACCCGTGGGGCCATTGATTTCCATTACGGTCTTATGGCGGCCCCCTTTGCCTTCTTTGTTGTGCCGTTTCCTGAACCCTATATGTGGCCTATTTTTCTCGGTGCCTTTCTCATTCATACGGCTTACAAAATCCTGCAAGCCTTTGCCTATTCCAAAGGAGCTTTCACAGTTGTCTACCCTGTGGTGCGCGGCACTGGGCCATTGTTCACCGTTATTGGGGCCTATCTGATCTTTGAGGAAAGCTTCAGTTTGATCCAGTGGTTGGGGGTTGGGGTTTTGCTGGCGGGCATCTTCGGGCTCGCCGTTTATAACCTGATTTTTCTTCAGGCCGCGCGGGCCACCCTGCCTGCCGCGCTGATGCTGGCGTTTTTGACCGGCATGTTTGTGGCGCTTTATACAACCTATGACGCCTACGGCATCCGCGCCACGGCTGACCCTTTCACCTTCCTTGCGTGGTTCTTTCTGATTGATGGTATCGTGATGCCGCCGCTCGCTTTTCTGAGATATAGGCAAATGGCCTGTCCACCCGTCTTGCCCCCCTTGATGTTGCGCGGCTTTATTGGCGGCCTCGTCGCCTTTGCCAGCTTTGGATCGGTGATGCTGGCGACGCGACTTGATAAAGTGGGCGAGGCAGCGGTCCTGCGCGAGACCTCAACGGTTTTTGCCGCGCTGATTGGCTGGTTAGTGTTGAAAGAAACGGTTGGCCCTCGGCGCATTGCATTGATGGCTTTGATCGCGGTGGGGGCCGTGATAGTTGAACTCGGCGGCTAAGGCCCCACATGACAAGAATGCGTGACAAGGAACCCACAATGGCTGGCAAGAAAATCAACCCAATGCTCAAATCTGCACTCGAACTTGGGCCCATTATCTTGTTTTTCATTGGCTATATCAGAATGCGGGCCCAAAGCTTTGTGATTGGCGGTACCGAATACGAAGGCTTTATCGTTGTCACTGCGGCCTTTATTCCTTTGCTGGCGCTTTCGACCCTGATTTTGTGGCGCCTGACCGGCCATATCTCAAAAATGCAAATCGCAACACTGGTGCTGGTGACGGTGTTCGGCGGGCTTTCGGTCTGGTTGAACGATGATCGGTTTTTCAAAATGAAGCCGACCATGATTTATCTGCTGTTTGGCGGCGCATTGGGCCTGGGCCTGCTGCGTGGCAAAAGCTACCTTAAATATGTGATGGAAGAGATGCTGCCCTTACAAGATGAAGGCTGGATGTTGTTGACCAAACGCGTCACCGCCTTTTTTATCGGTCTGGCGCTGCTCAATGAAATCATTTGGCGCACGCAGTCCACCGATACCTGGGTTTATTTCAAAACCTTTGGTCTCAGCGCTGCTGTCTTTGTATTCTTTATGACGCAAAGCGGCATTTTCACAAAATACGCCATCGAAAACGAACAGGACTAGCGCCCTCGGCAATCGCTGATCGCAACAGGTTTGCCGCGAAACTTAGATCCGGCTACGCGCGATGCGTGCATTACAAGGGGTGGCTTGTGTAATTATGCGGCCCGCCCCGTATTCCCCATGTGCCACAGCCGCATCGGTGTTGACCCGAACCACGCAGCGCAGTAAAGCCAGAGATGTGGCGATTTGTTTACCGGATTGCGGGCCACGTGGCACAAAGATGCCCAAATACCGCTAAAGAGGTCAGGACGATAAGGACCCCCTTACGCTTGGCCGTAATGGGGTTTTTTGTTGCGCTATGCGCACGAAGGAGAAGAGATGAGCGACTGGAACAAACGTACAAAGCTTGTGCACGGCGGCATTCGTCGCAGCCAGTATAACGAAGTCAGCGAAGCGATTTTCCTGACACAGGGCTTTGTCTATGAAAACGCAGAGCAGGCCGAGGCGCGGTTTATCGAAACCGGCCCAGATGAGTTCATCTATGCGCGATATGGCAACCCAACAGTGTCGATGTTTGAACAGCGTATTGCTTTGCTGGAAGGCACAGAAGATGCCTTTGCAACGGCCTCTGGCATGGCGGCAGTGAATGGTGCGCTGACATCCTTGGTAAAGGCCGGCGACCATGTTGTGTCTGCCAAAGCATTGTTTGGATCCTGCCTGCATATCCTAGAAAACATCCTGGCGAATTTTGGCGTCGAAATCACCTTTGTCGACGGCACCAATCTGGACGAATGGCGCGCTGCGGTACGCCCTGACACCAAGCTTTGTTTCTTTGAATCCATGTCCAACCCAACGCTCGAAGTGATTGATATTGCGGCTGTCGCAGAGATTGCGCATTCGGTTGGCGCAACGGTCGTTGTCGACAATGTCTTTTCCACGCCAGTGTTTTCCAACGCGGTAGAGCAGGGCGCAGATGTGATTGTCTATTCTGCCACCAAACATATTGACGGGCAGGGCCGTGCCCTGGGCGGGGTTGTGCTGGGCACAAAGGACTTTATCCGCGGAACACTCGAGCCTTACATGAAGCATACCGGTGGTTCCTTGTCGCCTTTCAACGCATGGGTGATGCTGAAAGGGCTTGAAACCATCGACCTGCGCGTGCGTGCCCAGGCTGAAACGGCCTTGAAAATTGCCGAAGCCATCGAGGGCCATGATGCCCTGCTGCGCGCGATTTATCCAGGTTTGAAAACCCATGCGCAAAACGCGCTGGTGCAAACACAGCTTGGCGGCAAAGGTGGCACGGTACTGTCCTTAGATGTCAAAGGCGGCAAAGACGCGGCATTCAAATTTTTGAACGCGCTGACTATTCCGGTGATCTCCAACAATCTGGGTGATTCCAAAACAATCGCCACCCATCCGGCAACCACCACACACCAACGTCTAAGCGACGACCTTAAGGCAGAGCTGGGAATCAGCCCTGGTTTGATCCGTTTTTCCGTTGGTCTGGAAGATGAACGCGATTTGATTGCGGATGTATTGCAAGCGCTTGAGGCATCTCAGCGCTAAAACACATAGACACCTATCTAAAAACACCTGCTTCTGAGCAGGTGTTTTTCGTTTTCATCCGAAGACAGGCGTAATGTCGTTTTTCACCACTCAATGTGGCAGAATTGGCATTTTACGGCGCTTACCATTAAGCTAGGTATGCGTCAGTCGGCAAAAGGGTATATCCATGAACATTCAGTCGCCAAAAGGTGGCTCGCCGGTAAGCCGAGCAGAGGCCAAAACTGCGTTGGAACAGTTGCGTGTTTGGGCTAATACCGCCACGCCGACGGAAATTGCAGAACTTGACCCTGCCATTGCCCGACTATTGCCGGGGCGCGAAGTTATGAACTACCCGGAATTGTCCCGCACCTACCCCGAGAATTTCGAGGTCACCGATGCTTATAAAGCCAGTTTGCCAGACCTGCAAAATGGTCCAACAAGTCTGATCAAAGGGGCGAAAAAGCAAATCCAGCATGTCGGAATATCAAATTTCCGCTTGCCCATCAGCTATCGCACACGCGAAGGCGGCGACGTTACTCTTGAAACCTCGGTCACCGGTACGGTGAGTTTGGAAGAGGACAAAAAGGGCATCAACATGTCCCGGATCATGCGCTCCTTTTACAAACACGCTGAAAAAACCTTTAGTTTCGAGGTTTTAGAGCACGCGCTGGCGGATTACAAAGCGGATCTCGAAAGCTTTGACGCCCGCATTCAGATGCGTTTCCGCTATCCGATGAAGATTGAATCTTTGCGCTCGGGTCTTGAGGGCTATCAATATTACGACCTCGCCATGGAAAAGGTCGAAGTGGACGGCAGGGCGCTGAAAATCATGCATCTTGATTACGTCTATTCCTCGACCTGCCCATGTTCGCTGGAACTGTCTGAACATGCACGGCAATCGCGCGGTCAACTTGCGACACCACATTCTCAGCGATCGGTGGCGCGGATTTCGGTGGTCACCACGCCGATCCAAAAACTGTGGTTCGAAGATTTGATCGAAATGGCCCGCCGGGCGGTGCCAACAGAAACCCAAGTCATGGTGAAGCGCGAAGACGAACAGGCCTTTGCTGAATTGAATGCGGCCAATCCTATCTTTGTGGAAGATGCGGCACGCTTGTTCTGTCACGAGCTGCAACAAGATGATCGCATCGGTGATTTTCGCGTGATTGCCAGCCATCAGGAAAGCCTGCACAGCCATGATGCTGTGTCGATCCTCACCGAAGGCGACACCTTTGTTGGCAATTCCATTGATCCGAAGTTATTCACCACCCTGTTCCACGTCGGCTAATTCTCCGGAGCGTCCAATGCATCGCATTCTTTTGCTTTTGCCCTTTTGGGCGTCCTCGGTTTTTGCGCAAGAGATAGATTGCCACAATGCGATGACCCAGCAGGCGATGAACCAATGTGCGTATCTAGAGTGGCAAAATGCCGACGAAGACCTAAACCTTGCCTATGGGTTGGCCATGGCACATGCCAAGTCGCAGGACGCCTATATCAGCGCAACTGACATACCGGCGGCAACACTATTGCGAGACGCCCAGAGATCCTGGATTGTTTTCCGCGACCAAGCCTGTGAACTTGAAAGCACCATTGCGCGCGGCGGTTCGATGCAGCCCTTGTTGTATTGGTCATGCTTTGCGCGTGAGACCCAGCATCGCACAGAAAGCCTGCGCTTGTTTGGCGAGGTTAACTAAATGGTGGGGCTGCTAGCGCTTGACACCGCTTCCCAACCACGCCAACCCTGCACAGAATGTTTGATCTAAGACCCGTTGGATATGTGATCGGCCTATTGGTCGCGATGCTTGGGCTCACCATGTTGATGCCCATGGCCATTGATATTGCCGAGGGGCGTGGGCATTGGCCCGCATTCTTGCAAAGCGCGCTTCTGACGGTGCTGGTGGGCGGATTGGTTTCACTGACGTGTCAAACCGCCAATCGGGCAGGTTTAAATCTGCAACAGATCTTTTTGCTCACCACTGGTGTTTGGTTGGCCTTGCCTCTGTTTGGCGCGTTGCCCTTTATGTTGGGCGATACCGACGCGCGTTTTGTCGATGCGTTTTTTGAAGCAATGTCTGGCCTGACCACCACCGGGTCCACCGTTTTCTCAGGGCTAGAAGACTTGCCCAAAGGTTTGCTGCTATGGCGCGGCATTTTGCAATGGCTGGGGGGCATAGGTATCATTGTTGTCGCGATGGTGTTTTTGCCCGAATTGCGGGTTGGGGGCATGCAAATCTTTAGGTCCGAAGGCTTTGATACAATGGGTAAAATCCTGCCCCGCGCCACGACCATATCCAGCCAAATATCCGTGATCTATGTCACGCTGACGTTTGCGTGTTTCTTGGCCTACCTGATGATTGGCATGAATTCCTTTGATGCGACTGTGCATGCTTTCACCACGATCGCAACCGGGGGCTTTGCAAATTATGATGCCTCGTTTGGGGCCTTCAGGGGCGGCGGAGAATACGTCGCTTCTGTTTTTATGCTGCTCGCAGCTTTGCCCTTCGTGCGCTATGTGCAATTGGTGAATGGCGCGGCCCAACCGCTGTTTCGCGACCGTCAGGTCCAGATGTTTTTCCTTACAATATTTGTTTTGGTGGTGGCGGCATCTTTGGTGCTGTCCTTTGCCCAAGGTCGAGAGATTGAACCCGCCTTTCGACAAGCGCTATTTAATATCACCTCGCTCACCACCGGTACGGGCTATGCCAGTGCCAACTATATGACTTGGGGTAACTTCCTCATTGCCCTGATCTTTTTTGTGGGGCTTATCGGGGGCTGCGCGGGCTCGACAGCCTGTTCGATCAAAATATTCCGCTATCAACTGTTGTTCGCCGCGATCAAAGTGCAAATCCAAAAAATTCACTCGCCGAGTGGCATTTTCACTCCCCGCTATAATGGCCGTAAAGTCGACGAAGATGTCTTGAATTCTGTGATGGTGTTCTTTGTGTTCTTCATCGTGACGCTGGGGGTTCTGGCGGTTTTGCTTGGTATGACCGGGCTGGATTTTGTCACTTCTCTATCCGGCGCAGCGGCGGCAATCGCCAATATTGGGCCTGGGTTGGGCGATACAATTGGACCTGCTGGGAATTTCGCGCCGTTGAATGACACCGCCAAATGGCTGTTGTCGATCGGTATGCTGATCGGGCGGCTCGAGCTTTTGGCGGTTTATGCCATGCTCACCCCGAATTTCTGGCGCGCCTAATGGGTCGCCACTGCGGCAATTAAATGAAGTCGCACAGCGACTTGATCAACTGGGTTCCTCGATCAAATAATCTTCCCACTCTTCGAGCGGGGTTTCAAATTCAGATACGGTCATGTCTTTGACAGAAACCCCCGCCGCATGCACCGTTTGTGGATCGCCGGAAATCAAAGGGTGCCAGTCAAACAAGGGTTTTCCCTCCCAAACCAACCGATAAGCACAGGTCTTGGGCAGCCAATAGGCATGCGATTCCAAATTCTCAGGTGTCATAACAATGCATTCGGGGATAAATTGGTGGCGAATATCATACTGCGCACAGCGACATGTGCTATCATCCAGCAAGCGGCAAGCCACACGTGTCAAAACAACTTCGCCGCTGTCTTCGTCTTCCAGCTTGTTCAGACAGCATTTTCCACAGCCATCACACAGCGCTTCCCATTCTTGCTGGTTCAACTTGGCGAAGGGTTTCTTTTCCCAAAAGCGTTTGCCCAATCCGGCGCGGTCAATCGGGTCCTTGCTCATAGCGCGGTTAGAATTTCGCGACATTGCACACAATCCCTTTCCATCTGCTCAATCAAAGCGTCCAAACCGTCAAATTTCAACTCTGGGCGCAGATAGGACACCAGGGCAACGGATAAAGGCGTGCCATAAAGATCGCCGCAAAAATCAAATAGAAATGTCTCGATATTGGCGGTGTTGTGGCCAAACATCGGGCGCACCCCAACAGAGCTGGCCCCGTGATACGTGCCTTTATGGGGGCCTTCCAAAACATCGACCAAAACCGCATAAACACCGAATTTTGGCGGATGCAGATCTTCGATCGACATATTCGCGGTTGGAAATCCAAGTTCTCGCCCGCGTTGTTCCCCGCCAATAACCGGGCCCTCGATACGATGCCAGTGTCCAAGCATTTTTGCGGCGTCCTGTGGGCGGCCAGCGCTTAGGGCATTGCGGATATTGGTAGAGGACACTTGTCCTTCACCGGCGGATACCAAAGGCGCGATTGTCACGCCAAAGCCCAATTCATTCCCATATCTCTGCAGGTCTTGTGCCGTGCCAACACGCCCTTTGCCAAAACAAAAATCCGCACCAATCACCACATGGGTCAACCCCAATCCCTGCACAATCACCTGTTCGGCAAATTCGCGGGGCGTCAAACCTGCCAATGCCGCGTTAAACGGCAGCTCAAATAAGCGCTCGACTCCCAGCTTTTCCAGCCTGTGGGAACGGGCCTCGGCGTTGGTCAGACGAAAGGGGGCGGCCTCTGGTGCAAAATACGCCCGAGGATGCGGTTCAAATGTCATCACACCAAGCGGCGCATTTGGGGCGGCTGCCCGCGCCAAAGCAATCACAGATTGGTGGCCGATGTGGACACCATCAAAGTTGCCGATGGCGACGCTCGCTCCTCGGTTTTCTTTGGCGACAAATTGGTAATCACGGATAATGCGCATGGCGCAGGGTTAGCTTTCCGCGCGCGCCCATGCAAGCAAGATTGCGGGTGCTGTATCAAGTCTCTCTACGGTAAGTGGGTTTGACCCGCGCGAATTCAATATGAATCAGTCGAATTTGCGCGAAGGTGCCATAACCGTGGCCTCACCAATCAACACTTTCTTGCCGTCTACAACACAGCGGCAATCCAATTTCACCCGGCGTTTGGCGATTTCAATGCCGGTCACTTCGACTTCGGCCAACACCAGATCACCGGGGCGCACGGGGGCCAGAAACTTCAAGTTCTGGCTCATATAAATCGTGCCATGGCCGGGCAATTGCTCGCCAATGACAGCCGAAACAAGCCCGGCCGTCAGCATGCCATGGGCAATGCGTCCTTCAAATATGGTCGCTTGCGCATACTCATCATCCAGATGCACCGGATTACGGTCTGTCGATATCTCCGAGAACTTTTGAATATCCTCGTCGGTCACAACTTTGCGTAAGTAACGGGTCATGCCCATTTCGATGTCTTCGATGCAGATCGTTCCGCGTGGCAGATTATCCAACATTTGACCCTCCGCTAATCGAGCCTGTAATAATAGAGCGATGATTCACTCAATTCTGAAACATTATTACTTTGCAGGTGCAGAAAAATCAAGATTATTTTGGGTCAGCGAAGGTGACCAATAGTGTAGGTCGGGTTTGATTTTTCCTTTGCCAAATAGTCGCTTAGCGATTTTTCATCAGGCTGGACTGATGTTTTTGTCTCACTGGCTGCAAGACCACCAGAGATGAACAATGAATCTATGTCTTCTCCCATCGCGCCTTGAACATCCGTCATAACCCCGTCGCCGATTGCCAGAATGCGCCGGTCAGGGATGTCCAGATCCAAGGATTGCAAGCGGCGCCGAGCCAGATCATAGATCGGAGGATGAGGCTTGCCAAAGTACAGGCTCTCGCCTCCCATTTCCGTATAAAGCCGTGCCAAAGCACCGGCACACCATTCGCGCACCTCGCCGCGGTCCACAACAATGTCTGGATTGGCGCACAGCAGTTTCATGCCCTTGGTCTTGGCATACAGAAAATCAGCGCGGTTGGCATCGGGGTGGGCCATGGGATCAATTGGACCGCAGCACACAATGCCCTCGGCCTCTGCCAAAGGCACGCGTTGAATGGTCACTGGGTTTTCAAGCAGGCTCAGTGGCTCAAAGAAGCCTTCGTCGCGTTGCCATTCCCCCATGAAATAGACTTTTTCACCCACAGCCCCACGAAACATCGCCGATCGGGCGGAATCACCTGATGTCGCAATCGTATCATAGGCGTCTTTGGGCACGCCAAACTGCATGAGTTGCTCTGCCACGCCCGCCCGAGGCTTAGGCGAATTGGTCAACAGAACCACAATCCCCCCGCGCTGACGATAGTCTTGCATGGCTTTGACAGCGCTTGGGAATGCCTGAATGCCATTGTGCATACAGCCCCACAGATCCACGAATAAGGCGTCGTATTTGTCAGAAATTTCGGAAAGTTGGGTGATAATTTGGGTCATCGCAGCGTGTCCTAGCATTGTCTAGGTGCGCACATAGCATGCTCATCAGGAAATTTGCGACAAAATCTGAAAATTTGATGCGCGCACAAAAAAGGCGCCCCAAGCGGGACGCCCATCTGATTTTTCAGTCAGCGATCAGACCTTCAGATTTGGAATGATCTGCTTTTTGCGGCTCATGATGCCCGGCAGAACAACTTTGTCGCCCGCAACGGTTGCGCCAAATGATTTTTCAGCGACAGATTTGACCACATCATTTGGCACAAACAAAGTGGCTTCTTCGTTCAGAATGTCGACAACAAACAGCAGCACTTGATCAACGCCATCTTCATTGGCAACCGCTGTCATGCTGTTCATGATCGAGGCTTGACGGTCCAGCACAACGCTTGGCGCAGTGGTTTCCAGAACCGAAACCCGGAACTTGGTGCCGTCGACCGCATATTCCTTGCTGTCCATGCGGATCAGCTCTGCGTCAGAGAAAGAAGAGACGTCTGATTTCGCCGCAAACATCTCGCTGGCATAGGCGGTGATATCAAGGCCCAGATCTGCGGCCAGTTTTTCAGCCAAAGCTTTGTCATGCGCCGTGGTGGTTGGGCTGCGGAATTCCAGGGTGTCTGACAAGATGCAAGACAGCGTCAGACCTTTGACCCAAGCTGGCATTTTGGCGGCGTCGTCCCCCATCAAGTCATGCATGATGGTCGCAGTGCAGGCCAGAGGACGGATGGTGATGTCAATCGGGCCTTTGGTCTCCAACCCGCCAACCAATTTGTGGTGGTCGATGATCGCGGTCACGTCCAGCGCGTTGACATTGTCGGGCAGCTCGGCCGGGTTGTTGGTGTCGACGATGATTGCGGCCTGGCCCTCGGCAAATTCGGTGACGATGCGGGGTTTCGGGCAGTCCCATTTGTTGATCACAAACAAGGCTTCTGTGTTGGGTTCACCCAGCAGCACGGCTTCGGCCGACTGGCCTTTTATTTCGTTCAGATACCAGGCCCAGATGATGGGCGAGCCAGTGGAATCGGTATCAGGAGATTTGTGGCCAAAAATAAGCGTTGTCATGAACTGTCCCTCATGCGGAAAAATACGAAATTGAGCGCCTTATAAGATGGGTAATTGCCCTTGTCACCCTGACAAAGCCTACCTGTGACAAAGCAACGACAAAGCGCTGAATTCAGGGGCTTTGCCCCTCGCTGTGAAACGATGTTTCAAAGCTCACCCCGGGTATTTGGATCAAGCACAAGAGGGGCTGGCGGATCGGCTTTGGGCGCGATAGTTTTTGATCAGATGAAAGAAACTGATTTATATCCGCCGGTGAAAGCCTGGCTTGAGGCGCAGGGGTTTGAGGCCAAGGCTGAAATAGGTGCCGCAGATGTAGTGGCCTGCCGCCTGGGCGAGGATCCGGTGGTGATTGAGTTGAAGTTGGGGTTTTCCTTGACGCTTTTGCAACAGGCTGTGGCGCGTCAACGTCTGACAGATTCGGTCTATGTGGCGGTGCCGCGTTGGGCAGGAAAGGCCGGGTGGCGCAGATTTAAAGCCAATGTCGGCCTGTGTAAGCGGCTTGGCATTGGTGTGATGTCGGTGGATGTTTCCGGCGGCACGGTGCAGGTGCATTCTGATCCGGTGATGTTTCAACCGCGCAAGTCAAAACCCCGCAAAGGCGCGCTGCTTAAGGAATTTGCGCGGCGTGATGGAGATCCCAATCAGGGTGGCACGCGTGGCGCGGTCGTGACCGGATATCAGCAAGAGGCTGAGCGCTGTGCAGCGTTTTTGGCGCAGCACGGGGCCAGTCGCGGGGCGGAGGTGGCCAGGGGGGCAAATGTGCCTTTGGCCACGCGGATAATGTATGACAACCATTACGGCTGGTTTGAGAAGCAGGGCCGGGGGATCTATGCCCTGAGTGCTCAGGGCCAGAGGCGCAGCAATTCTTAAGTCTGGCGGTCTGTCAAATTATTTTTAGCTTCGTGTTGACACCAATGAAAACCAACCCTAGCTATTTCGCTGTTAGCACTCGCCGTCAGGGAGTGCTAATCGCTCCGCTCGGAGTGAGGGAGAAACTTAATAGGGAAACCTAAAAATGGCATTTACACCGCTACATGACCGCGTCCTCGTACGTCGTACCGAAAGCGAAGAGAAAACCGCTGGCGGCTTGATCATTCCAGATTCCGCAAAAGAAAAGCCTGCTGAAGGCGAAGTTGTTTCTGTAGGCGAAGGGGCCCGCAAAGACAGCGGCGAACTGATCGCACCAGCTGTATCTGCAGGCGACAAAGTTCTGTTCGGCAAATGGTCTGGCACAGAAGTCACCGTTGATGGTGAAGAGCTGCTGATGATGAAAGAGTCTGACATCATGGGCATCCTGTCCTAAGTCACCGACCCTGAACTCTACACGAATTTCTAAGAATTAGGAGCTATTACAATGGCTAAGGAAGTCAAATTTGACACCGACGCGCGTAATGCAATGCTGCGCGGCGTCAACGTACTTGCAGACGCAGTTAAAGTAACACTGGGCCCAAAAGGCCGTAATGTTGTTCTGGATAAGTCTTTCGGCGCACCACGTATCACCAAAGACGGTGTGTCCGTGGCGAAAGAAATCGAACTGGAAGATAAGTTCGAGAACATGGGCGCACAAATGGTGAAAGAAGTTGCTTCTCGCACCAATGACGAAGCAGGCGACGGCACAACAACCGCAACTGTTCTGGCACAAGCCATCGTCAAAGAAGGTCTGAAGCAGGTTGCTGCTGGCCTGAACCCAATGGACCTGAAGCGCGGCATCGACCTGGCGACAGCCACTGTTGTGTCCGGCATCAAAGACATGGCGCGTGAAGTCAAAGATTCGGCTGAAGTTGCACAGGTTGGTACAATCTCTGCAAATGGCGAAGCTGAAATCGGCAACCAAATCGCGGATGCGATGCAAAAGGTTGGCAACGAAGGCGTTATCACCGTTGAAGAGAACAAGGGTCTGGAAACAGAAACTGACGTTGTCGAAGGCATGCAGTTTGACCGTGGCTTCCTGTCTCCTTATTTTGTCACCAACCCTGACAAAATGATTGCAGACCTCGAAGACTGCATGATCCTGTTGCACGAGAAGAAACTGTCTTCTTTGCAGCCAATGGTTCCACTGCTCGAATCCGTAATCCAGTCGCAAAAGCCTCTGCTGATCATCGCAGAAGATGTTGAAGGCGAAGCGCTGGCAACTTTGGTTGTGAACAAACTGCGCGGCGGTCTGAAAATCGCAGCAGTGAAAGCACCTGGTTTCGGCGATCGTCGTAAAGCCATGCTGCAAGACATCGCAATCCTGACCGGTGGCCAAGTGATTTCCGAAGATCTGGGCATGAAGCTTGAGTCCGTGACGATGGACATGCTGGGCACTGCGAAAAAAGTCACAATCACCAAAGACGAAACCACTGTTGTGGACGGCGCTGGTGAGAAGGCAGAGATCGAAGCACGTGTGGCTCAGATCCGCACGCAGATCGAAGAAACAACGTCTGACTACGATCGTGAAAAACTGCAAGAGCGCGTGGCCAAATTGGCTGGCGGTGTTGCTGTGATCCGCGTTGGTGGCATGACCGAAGTGGAAGTAAAAGAACGCAAAGACCGCGTTGACGATGCGCTGAACGCGACCCGCGCTGCGGTTCAAGAAGGTGTGATCGTTGGTGGTGGTGTTGCGCTGGTACAAGCCGGTAAAGCCCTTGCAACTTTGAAAGGTGCCAACACTGATCAAGATGCGGGCATCAAGATCGTGTCTAAAGCCATTGAAGCGCCTCTGCGTCAGATCGCTGAAAACTCTGGTGTTGACGGTGCGGTTGTTGCTGGGAAAGTGCGTGAAAACGAAGACAGCAACTTTGGCTTTAACGCGCAGACCGAGGAATATGGTGACATGTTCGCATTCGGCGTGATTGACCCAGCAAAAGTGGCACGTACTGCGTTGGAAGATGCAGCATCCATCGCGGGTCTGTTGATCACAACAGAAGCCATGGTTGCAGACAAGCCATCCAAAGACGGCGGCGGCGCACCAGCCATGCCTGACATGGGCGGCATGGGCGGCATGATGTAATCATCGCCTTCCAGCTGGAAGATTGGGGGCTGCGCCATGCGCAGCCCCTTTTTGTTTGCGTTGCAAACAAGCCTGCGGCGCGGGTATTTGGATCAAGAACAAGAGGGTTTGATGCGCTTTGCTTTGACGATTGCGCAAATGTCAGTGCTTGCTCTTAGAGTGTGATGTGATCTGTGCCATATCTTGCATCAACAGGTATTTTGGAAGGTTAGCATGCGTCTTTTAGGTTTAACCACGGTCACCATGCTGGCCTTTGCGGCCAATTCGGTTCTAAACCGGTTGGCATTGGTCAATTTTGGCTTGGATGCCATGTTGTTTGCAGCGGTGCGCCTTGGCTCTGGGGCCTTGGTTTTGTCCCTGATTTTGGTGCTGCAACGTCGCGGCTTTGTCATAGGTGGCAGACGGCGCGTCTGGGGTGTTTTGGCGCTTTTGCTTTATGTTTTTGGATTTTCCTATGCCTATCAAAAGTTGGATGCGGGCATCGGAGCATTGATATTGTTTGCGGTGGTACAGATCACCATGTTTGCGGCCGCGGTGTGCAGCAAGGAACAAATGCCTTTGTTGCGTTGGTTGGGGGCAGGGTTGGCTTTTGTGGGTCTGATCTGGCTGTTGTGGCCCAGTGCTGCATCAGAGCCTGGCGCGGCGCAAGGCGGTACGATGTCCTTATCACATGCTGTGATGATGGGCTTGGCTGGCTTTGGTTGGGGCATCTATTCGCTGGCCGGGCGCTATGAGGTGAATGCCACCCAGGCAACGGCAATGAACTTCATTTTGGCCGCACCGTTTGCTGGGGTGGCCTTGCTGTTAGGGGGCGTCGACTTGGGTATGGTTTCAGCGGTAGGTTTGGTTTTGGCGGTGATCTCTGGCGCGGTTACTTCGGGGTTGGGCTATGCGCTGTGGTATAGCGTTTTACCGCAACTTGGGGCCAGTCGCGGGGCCGTGGCGCAATTGACGGTGCCGGTGATTGCGATGCTGGCAGGGCTGATATTGCTGGGCGAAGCGATCACCCTGCAATCGGCATTTGCCACTGCTTTGGTGCTGGCGGGCGTTGCATTGTCGTTGAGCCGCGCATCTGCCTGATACGAAAACCTATGCCAAGGGCGGCAGGATGCTGCTATGCTCAGGCTATGAAATTCAAATGGATGTTGGGCCTGAGCCTTTATGCGTTGCTGTTGGGTGGTGGGTTTTGGCTGGGGCAGTCGCTGTCTCAGTCGGTGCATCTGTCAGCTGGGCAAGCCTCTATTTGGTCCCCCATGGTGCTGGCCGTTGCGGGTATCTACCTTTTGACCTCGGCTTTGCCCTTTGTGCCCGGAGCCGAGATCGGTCTTGGATTGATGATGGTCTTTGGCGCGCGTGTCGCCCTTGTGGTTTACAGTTGCATGGTGATCGCGCTGTGGCTGGCCTTTGGCATTGGCCGGCTTGTGCCGCAACACCAATTGCTGCGCTTGTTTTCAGCTTTGCACATGGGGCGGGCCGCGGAACTGGTGCGCCAAACAGCGGCATTGAGCCCCAAGGAACGCAGTGACTTTCTGGTGGCCAGATTGCCAGGTCGCATCACGCCTTATCTGTTAAATAACCGATATTTGGCTTTGATTTTGGTGCTGAACTTGCCAGGCAATGCGGTGATTGGCGGTGGCGGTGGCATCGCGCTGGTGGCAGGCTTAAGTCGTCTGTTCAGTATTGGCGGCTATATGCTGGCAACCGCCTTGGCTGTGGCCCCAATTCCGGTTCTGGTGATGCTTCTTGGCTATCGGCCCTTGTGATCTGCCAATCACCAACCTGCCAGAAACAAAAAAGGAGGGCCAAAAGCCCCCCTTTGCGTTTCAATGTTGGGTGGATCAGCCTTGCAGCGCACGCACTTCGATTTCGCCTTCTTCGCGTGCACGAATGGCCAGCGCAGCAGAATGTGACCCAGCCGCAGTTGTGAAATATGGGATGCGGTCATTCAAGGCCACTGCGCGGATGCCACGGCTGTCTTCAACCGCTTGCGCGCCTTCGGTGGTGTTCATAACCAGCGAAATTTCACCATTTTTCATCATGTCGACCACATTTGGGCGGCCTTCATAGACTTTGTTGACCTTTTCACAGGCCACGCCTTGGGTTTCGAGCCAGCTTGCGGTGCCAGCCGTGGCGACAATGCTAAAGCCCAGACCTGTCAAGATTTGCGTGGCTTCCAGCACCAAGGGTGTTTTGTCTGCGTCTTTGATCGATACAAAAACCTTGCCTGCGCTTGGCAAAACCATGCCCGCACCCATCTGCGCCTTTAGAAAGGCGGTCGCAAAATCACGATCCCAGCCCATGACCTCGCCGGTAGAGCGCATTTCTGGCCCCAAGATCGTATCGACGCCTGGAAAGCGGTTAAATGGCATCACGGCTTCTTTGACAGAGAACCAAGGCATGATTGGGTCGGCCAATGTCATCTGGTCGGCAATCGGCTGCGGTGCAGAGATATCAGCGCCTTCTTCATAGGGCGGACGCTCTGGGAAGTTGCTGAGTGGCTCGCCTGCCATCAGGCGCGACGCAATTGCGGCAATGGCGCTGTCGGTGGCTTTGGCCACAAAGGGCACGGTCCGAGAGGCGCGCGGGTTCACCTCGATCAGGTAAACGTCGCCATCTTTCACCGCAAATTGCACGTTCATCAGACCTTTGACATTCAGGGCCAAAGCCAATGCAACAGATTGACGTTTGATTTCTTCAATCAGATCTGTGGATAGGCTGTAAGGCGGCAAAGAACAGGCGGAGTCACCAGAGTGTACACCCGCTTCTTCGATGTGCTGCATAATGCCAGCGATATGCACGTTTTCCCCGTCACACAGGGCATCTACATCCAGCTCGGTGGCACCGTCCAGATAGCTGTCCAGCAGAACCGGACTGTCGCCAGACACCACAACGGCCTCTTTGATATAGCGCTCTAGTTGCGCCATATCGCGGACGATTTCCATGGCACGTCCACCCAATACATAAGAAGGGCGGATCACCAGCGGAAAGCCGATGTCTTGTGCAATTTCAAGCGCTTGTGCATCTGTTGATGCGATGCCATTCACGGGTTGCTTCAGCTTTAGGTCATTGACCAAAGCTTGGAAACGTTCACGGTCTTCGGCCAGATCAATGGCGTCAGGCGAGGTGCCCAAAATTGGAATGCCCGCGTCCTCCAACGCATTGGCCAGTTTCAGTGGGGTCTGGCCACCAAACTGAACGATCACACCGTGCAGCGTGCCGTTTTCCTGCTCCACACGCATGATTTCCATCACGTGTTCAAAGGTCAGCGGCTCAAAATACAGACGATCCGAGGTGTCATAGTCGGTTGAAACCGTTTCAGGGTTACAATTCACCATGATGGTCTCATAGCCGATTTCAGTCAGCGCATAGCAGGCGTGGCAGCAGCAATAGTCAAACTCGATCCCTTGGCCAATCCGGTTTGGACCGCCGCCTAGAATCACCACTTTCTTGCGGTCACTTGGCCGCGCTTCACATTCCGCTTCGCCAAACACCGGCGCTTCATAGGTGGAATACATATAAGGCGTCTGCGCCTCAAATTCCGCCGCACAGGTGTCGATGCGTTTAAAGCTGGCGGTCACACCCAGGTTCACCCGGGCACGCCGCACATTGTCTTCGTCGCGGCCGGTTAGTGTCGCAAGACGCGCATCGGTAAAGCCCATCATCTTCAGGTGCCGCAGGGCGCCTTCGGTGACCGGCAATCCGTTTTTGCGCACGTCTTCTTCGGCTTCCACGATTTCACGGATACGATCCAGGAACCACGGGTCAAACATCGTGACATTGTGAATTTCATCATTGGTCAACCCATGGCGCATCGCCTGTGCGATGGTGCGCATGCGATCCGGGGTCTGCTGGCTGATGGCCTTCACGACGGCTGCCTTTTCCGGCGCGCCTTCGATTTCGATCTCGTCAAACCCGGTCAGGCCAGATTCCATCGAGGCAAGGGCTTTTTGCAAGCTCTCGTGGATCGTGCGGCCAATTGCCATAGTTTCCCCCACAGACTTCATCGCTGTGGTCAGGTAAGGCTCGGAACCTGGGAATTTTTCGAATGCAAATTTCGGGATCTTGGTGACAACATAGTCGATTGAAGGCTCAAATGACGCCGGTGTGACCTTGGTGATGTCGTTGTCCAGCTCATCCAGCGTATAGCCGACGGCCAGTTTCGCAGCGATCTTGGCAATCGGGAAACCTGTCGCCTTAGAGGCCAGGGCCGACGACCGTGACACACGTGGGTTCATCTCGATCACAACCATGCGGCCATCAGCTGGGTTCACTGCCCATTGCACGTTGGAGCCACCGGTTTCCACACCGATCTCGCGCAGAACCGAAATCGAATGGTTCCGCATGATCTGATATTCTTTGTCCGTCAGGGTCAGGGCAGGGGCCACGGTGATCGAATCTCCGGTGTGCACGCCCATCGGATCAATGTTTTCAATGGCGCACACGATAATGGCGTTATCCGCTGTGTCGCGGACCACTTCCATTTCAAATTCTTTCCACCCCAAAAGGCTTTCATCAATCAGAATTTGGTTCACCGGAGAGGCATCCATGCCGGTGCGGCAAAAGTGGATGTAATCTTCGCGGTTATAGGCCACGCCGCCACCGGTGCCGCCCATGGTAAAGGCTGGGCGAATAATCGCAGGCAGGCCGATGTCTTCCAGCTCTTCCAATGCCAGACGCACGCCTTCGTCCAGATCGTCTTCGCCATTGTCTTTCTTGGGGGCCGTTACAATTGACGCCCGCGGGTTTTCAATGCCCAGACGATCCATTGCTTCCCGGAACAATTTGCGATCTTCTGCCATTTCAATCGCTTCACGTTTCGCGCCGATCATTTCGACGTTAAACTTGTCCAGCACACCCATTTCTTCCAACGCCAAAGAGGTGTTCAGTCCGGTCTGTCCCCCCATGGTGGGCAGCAAGGCGTCAGGACGTTCCTTTTCGATGATTTTTGCCACAACTTCTGGCGTGATCGGCTCGATATAAGTTGCATCCGCCAGTTCCGGGTCTGTCATGATGGTGGCAGGGTTGCTGTTCACCAGAATAATCCGGTAGCCTTCTTCGCGCAGCGCTTTACACGCCTGTGCACCCGAGTAATCAAACTCGCAGGCTTGTCCAATTACAATTGGACCAGCACCGATGATCATGATGGATTTTATGTCAGTTCTTTTTGGCATGGCAGACCTCAGAGGTAGGGGCGGGGCAGACTCGCCGCGGGCGCAAATTGTCGTGGGTTATAGACATCAGAAGACGAGGTGCAAGGGGCTTTCAGTAATTGCAGTCGAGACATTTTAGATCATTTGGTAAGCTTTCTCCCAAAGGTCTTTGATCTGCGCTGCGATGCAACCAATACGTGCCCCTAAATGCGCCTGTCGTAATATCTCTGTTTGGCGACTTGTTTGAGGCCTGTGCATGCCTTCGCTTCGCGCTATACCGATACAACAGAAGTAAAGGAACGCCGGTGAAGATTCGCTTTGATCAGGGCCCACTTGGGGCTGGCACATGTTTTAGCGCCCCCTCTGACATGATCATCGCAGAGGACACCGCTGATGTGCCCGCCGCCCTAGAGGCATTGCAAGACGCACGCGATGCCGGTTGCTGGGTGGCCGGATATGCCAGCTATGAACTCGGCTATGCACTGGAACCCCGGCTCTTGCCGCGCATGCCGCAGGATCGCAGTTTGCCGTTGATCTGTTTCGGGGTCTATCAGGCACCGGGCCTGCACCCTTTGCGCCATGGTCCCTGTCAGCTAGATCCGGTGTCTCCACGTTGGGAGGAACCAACCTATACGCGTGCTTTTGATCAGGTGAATGGTTTTATTGGGGCCGGAGATATTTATCAGGCCAACCTGACATTCCCGATGGATGTAACCTACACTGGCGAGACCGAGGCGCTTTATGCAGCCCTGTCTGCCCGCCAGCCCGTGGGGCAGGGTGCGCTTGTGCTGCAAGACAATGGTCCAGATCTGCTTAGCCGATCCCCCGAGCTGTTCTTCCGCACCTCCTCAGATGGCACCATCGAAACCCGCCCGATGAAGGGCACGCAGCCCCGCTCTGACGACCCCAAAGAAGACGCGCGACGCATCGCATGGCTGCAAGCTGATGAGAAAAATCGGGCTGAAAACCTGATGATTGTCGATCTTCTGCGCAATGACATCAGCCGCGTTGCCAAACTTGGCTCTGTAAAAGTGCCCGAATTGTTCAAAGTCGAAAGCTATGCCACGGTACATCAAATGGTGTCTTTGGTACGCGCGAAATTGCGCCCAAAGGTCACTTTAGGAGAGATCTTTCAGGCCTTGTTTCCGTGTGGCTCTATCACCGGGGCCCCAAAACTGCGCGCCATGGAAATTCTCAACGAACTGGAACCTTGGGCGCGCAATATCTATTGCGGCACCATCGGCTGGGCCGCCCCTGACGGGCGTAGCGAATTCAATGTCGCCATCCGCACCCTGACAGCGCAGGATGGTAAGGCGACGCTAAATGTCGGCGGCGGCGTGGTCTGGGACAGCACCGCCCCATCGGAATACGAGGAAGCCCTATGGAAAGCCCGCTACGCAGCGGCGTTCCAACTGGAACGCGACTGATTGAAACCTTTGGTTGGTCTCCCGCAACCGGGTTTCGCCATCTAGACCGACATCTTGCGCGCATGGCCCGTTCCGCACAGGCGCTTGGCTATGGTTTTGACCAGACGGCGGCAAGCAAAGCCATTCAGGTGTCGGGTGATATCAATCTGCGGTGCCGCTTGACCCTCGGCCAAGACGGATTTGATTTCACATCCACCCCTCTGGGCGACCCCCCGTCGCTTTGGCGCATTCAAATCTCGTCAAAGCTTTTGGACGCCAATGATGTCTGGTTGCGTCACAAAACAACCCAACGCGCGCTCTATGACGCCGAACGCACCGCCTTGCCCAAGGGCACCGACGAATGGCTGTTTGCAAACCAAAGCGGCGCGCTCTGCGAAGGCACCATCACCAATCTCTTTGTCACCCGACCCGATGGCCAAATGATCACGCCGCCAACCTCCGCTGGCGTTTTACCGGGCATTTTGCGCGACGTGTTGCTTGAACAGGGCAGGGTGATCGAAGCCCCGGTCACCATCAATGAATTGCACGCCGCCAGCGCAATCCACATGGGGAATTCCCTGCGTGGCCTCATCAAATCTGTCCTGAAAGCCGGATAACACCTTATTGCGCCGCATGATCCATCTTCGGGCGCGTTTCTGCGCAGTACAAATAGTCTCGCGTCAACGGCACCGCCGCCTGTTCCCGCGTGATCTGAAACTGAAACACGCATTGCCGGTGCAGTCGAAATGTCAGCTCTGCGGCCACCAGATAAAACCGCCACATCCGGCAAAACCGCGCGTCATATAAGGCTTCGGCCTCATCTATGCGCGCCATAAACCGATCATGCCAATGTTTCAGCGTCTCCGCATAATGCAGTCGCCAAACCTCAACATCGGTGACCCACAAACGTTCCTTTTCAATCGCTTTCAACACCTCTGACATCGACGGCACATAGCCGCCGGGAAAGATGTATTTGTTGACCCACGGGCTGGTTCGAGCAGGCGGGGAAGCCCGGCCAATTGTGTGGATCAGGGCAATGCCATCGCGCGACAGCTTGCGCCGCACGTGGTCGAAATATTCGCGATAATGTGGCACGCCCACATGCTCAAACATGCCCACAGAGACTATCCGATCAAACCGCTGATCCAGGCTGCGATAGTCTTGCAGCGAAATCTTCACCCGATCCGCCAACCCCGCATTGGCCACCCGTTGCGTGGCAAGCGCATTTTGTTCTCGCGATAAGGTCACGCCTGTGACCTGGACCCCATAGTCTCGCGCCAGAGTGATCGCCAATCCACCCCAGCCACAGCCGATATCCAGCACATGCATGTCAGGCTCTAAGCACAGTTTGGCGGCAATATGCGCTTTTTTGGCGGCCTGAGCCTCTTCCAGCGACATTGTTGGATCTCGAAAGTAAGCACAGGAATATTGCCGGTCTGTATCCAGAAACAAATCATACAAGGCACCGGACAGATCATAGTGATGCGCCACATTGCGCTGCGCTCGCCCCATCGGATTGAATTGATGCAGCCGTTTGGTCAACGGGCCGATGTAACGCTCGGCCCCATGGCCTTTGCCCAAGGAAAAGTTGCGTATCCCCAAAGACAACAACCCATAAAGATCATCATCTTTTATGGTCAGCGTACCCTCCATATAGCCTTCGCCGACCGCCAGTTCTGGGTTAAGGATAATGCGGCGTGGTAGCGAGGGATCAAGCAAGGCAATGCGCACAGGCGCGTCCCCACTACGTATTTGGCCAAAGCGTTCCACCTGCCCATCGGGCAGGGTGATTTCCAATATGCCGCGGCGAATAAGACGCCGCATCATGCGCAGAAATAAGGCCGTCCACATGTCCTAGCCTCCAATGTTTCAGGGTGCTCAACCTCAACATCGTCACGCGGTATAGTGCAAAACCAAAACCCGTTTTGTAAAGTTTTTCCAAATCACCCCCGCCGAAAATGGCGAAAACCGCGCAAACCGCATGATTTGATGCGCCAAACACAGCTACCGCTTGACTTCCGGCTGCACACACGGTGTATCGGCCCGGACGAATTTATAAGGATGGGTCGCCTTTTGGCCCCCGTTCTGACGGCCCCCACGTGGGCTTGGATGAAAGGCAAAGACATGCACGCATATCGCAGCCATACCTGCGCAGATCTTAACAAATCCAACGTGGGCGAAACCGTTCGCCTATCTGGCTGGGTGCACCGCGTTCGCGACCACGGCGGCCTGCTGTTTATCGACCTGCGCGATCACTATGGTATCACCCAGGTCATGGCTGACCCCGATAGCCCGGTGTTCGCAGAGCTGGAGAAAGTGCGTAGCGAATGGTGCATTCAGATCGAAGGCAATGTGCTGGCGCGTGACGAAAGCCTTGTGAACTCCAATATCCCAACCGGCGAGATCGAAGTCTTTATTCGCGGCCTCACAATTTTGGGGGCCGCCGAAGAATTGCCCTTGATGGTTTTCGGCGACCAAGAATACCCAGAAGAAACACGTTTGAAATACCGTTTCCTCGACCTGCGCCGCGAGCAAATGCAAAACAGCATGAAGCTGCGTTCCGACGTTGTGACCTCTATGCGCAAACGCATGTGGGAAAAAGAATTCCGCGAATATCAAACACCCATTATCACCGCGTCTTCGCCCGAAGGTGCGCGCGACTTTTTGGTGCCATCGCGTTTGCATCCCGGCAAATTCTATGCCCTGCCACAGGCCCCGCAGCAGTTCAAACAGCTGCTGATGGTCGCCGGTTTTGACAAATACTTCCAAATCGCGCCCTGCTTCCGTGACGAAGACCCGCGTGCGGATCGTTCCCCAACTGACTTCTACCAGCTCGACATCGAGATGAGCTTTGTTGAACAGCAAGATATCTTTGACACGATCTCGCCTGTTTTGGCGGGCATTTTCGAAGAATTCGGTGGCGACAAAAAAGTCGATGATCCAAAAGACTGGCCACAGATTTCCTATAAGGACGCGGCGCTGAAATACGGATCTGACAAACCAGATTTGCGCAACCCAATTGAAATGCAGGTTGTGTCCGAACATTTCGCGGGCTCTGGTTTCGCCATCTTTGCGAAATTGCTGGAACAAGAAGGTACGCAAATCCGTGCCATCCCAGCGCCAACCGGTGGCTCACGCAAATTCTGCGACCGCATGAACAAATTCGCCCAACAAGAAGGCCTGCCCGGCATGGGCTATATCTTCTGGCGCGAAAAAACCGCCGACTCTGTGGCCCAAGAACTTGGCATCAAGGTCAAAGAAGCGCAGGCCTTGCTGAAATCCGGCGAAGCCGAAGGCGGCATGGAAGCCGCAGGCCCATTGGCCAAAAACATTGGCCCAGAACGCACCGAAGCCATTCGCCAGCAATTGGGTCTTGGTGTTGGTGACGCAGCCTTCTTCCTTGGCGGCAAACCAAAAGCATTCGAACCCGTCGCGGGCCGCGCCCGTAATGTGATCGGCAATGAACTGGGTCTGACCGACACCAACCGCTTTGCCTTTGCCTGGATCGTGGATTTCCCAATCTACGAAAAAGATGAAGAAACCGGCAAAATCGACTTTGAGCACAACCCGTTCTCGATGCCACAGGGCGGTATGGATGCGCTGAACGGCGATCCGCTTGAGGTCCTGGGCTATCAATACGATTTGGCCTGTAACGGCTACGAATTGGTTTCGGGGGCGGTGCGGAACCACCAGCCAGAAATCATGTTCAAAGCTTTCGAAATTGCAGGCTACGGCAAAGAAGAAGTCGAAAAACGCTTTGGCGCGCTTGTGAATGCGTTCCAATACGGTGCCCCACCGCACGCAGGTTGTGCCGCAGGCGTGGACCGCATTGTGATGCTATTGGCGGATCAACAGAACATCCGCGAAGTGGTTATGTTCCCAATGAACCAACGCGCCGAAGATCTGATGATGAACGCACCCAGCGATCCGCAAAGCGATCAACTGATGGAGCTTGGGCTGCGCGTCATTCCGCAAGACTAAGCATCTGCTTGAAGATATTATAGAAAGGGGCCTCATCGCAGGCCCTTTTTTGCGTTTCGACCCCGTGATTTCGGCAAACACCTGCCCGAATTTGGGGCAGGCGACAGAAAACCTGATCTGACACGTGTAATGGGTATAGTTGGGCCAAAAGCGAACCAGAGGCAGCCATGTTTGATCCGCATATCGCAGAAATTCGTTTTGGCACCGGGCTTTCCCCTATGGCAAAGCCGCCGCAAGGCATTACAGCGATGCTTGAGGGTCTAACAGGCACAGACCCCATGGCCGATCGGTTTCCCATCGAGCCCTATGATCAATTCCGTCACCGGGTCGCCGCCTTTAACATCGTGCGTCGCGCCGAACGTAAAAACCGTGGCACCGCATTGGAAGAACAGAAGGCCCAGGAACGCAAATCCTTGGTCAAAGCCGCACGCACCACCTATGCAACAACCTTTCGCAACGTCTTGCTGCGCCGCATCCACAGCGAAACCGGCCTGCGCGAAAGGCTGGCGTTCTTCTGGGCAGATCACTTCACCGCCCATGGCAAAGTTATGATCGTGAAATGGGCCACGTCATCGTATATCGAAGAGGCCATTCGCCCCAATATCTCCGGCACCTTTGCCGATCTTCTGGTGGCTGCGGTCACCCATCCGCTGATGTTGAATTATCTGGATCAACAGCAATCGGTTGGCCCCAACAGCAAACGCGCCACCCCAAAGAACAAACGCGGTCTAAATGAAAACCTTGCGCGCGAAGTGCTGGAACTGCACACCCTAGGGGTGGACGGCCCCTATAACCAAGAAGATGTACGCCAACTGGCCGAGCTGTTCACCGGCATGGGGTATGACAGGGAAGGCGGGTTCAGGTTTGACACCCGCGCGGTGGAACCTGGCCGCGAAACCGTGTTGGGTAAATCCTATGGCGCCAATGGCGGGCTGCGCGATATTCAAAACGCGTTACGCGATTTGGCCAAACACCCGGTCACCGCGCGACACATTGCCCTTAAATTGGTCCGCCACTTCATCAGCGATACGCCAGACCCACAGCTTGTCAAAGCCTTGGAAACCACCTTTCTGGAAACCGGTGGCGATTTGTTGGCGCTTTACAAAACCATGCTAGATCACCCGGCAAGCTGGGACATCAGGGCCCAAAACGTCAAACCGCCGCTTGATTTCATGGCCAGCGCCCTGCGCGCCCTTGATATTGGCGAGCGCTATCTGGCCCGCAGCCGTGAAAAAGATCTGCGCAATATCCTGTACCTGCCGCTGCAAATCATGGGCCAACCCTGGGAAAAACCCAACGGCCCTGACGGCTGGCCCGAGGAAAACAGCCACTGGATCACGCCGCAATTTATGGCGGCGCGGCTGCAATGGGCTCTGGCCGCCCCGCAAGCGCTGCGTAAAACCTTGCCTGATCCGCGGGCCTTTGCCTCCGCAGCGCTGGGCAACCGGCTTACCCAGGATGTCCGTTTCGCCGCCCAAGCCGCAGAAAATCGTTGGGAGGGGATCGCACTTGTGTTGGCCTCTCCGGCGTTTCAACGCCAGTAGGAGCCAAAATATGACCCTGTCTCGTCGCAAGTTTCTCTCGCACGCTACGCTGCTTGGGTGTTCCGCCGCTGCCAGCCCCTTACTGACGCCAGTCAGCCTGGCCTCGGCCCCGGGTGAGCGTCGTTTGATCGTGATCATCCTGCGCGGCGGCATGGATGGCATCGATGTTCTGCGCCCCTGGGGGGACCATGACTTTAGGGCATTGCGCCCGAACCTCGCCAAAGATCAGGAAAGCCCTTTGCAACTCACCCAGTATCACGGGCTGCATCCGGCGTTACAAGATCTTATGCCCATGTGGCGCAAGGGCGAGTTGGGATTTGTTCAAGCCACATCAACGCCTTACCGCGATAAGCGCAGCCATTTTGATGGCCAGGACCTACTGGAAGCGGGCACCGCCGATCTGGCACCGCTGGGACGCCGCAGTGGTTGGTTGAATCGCATGTTGCCGCATTTGCCCGGTGCCCAAGAGCGCACGGCCTTTGCTTTGGGGCGCGAGGATATGTTGTTACTGGCAGGCGACGCCCCGGTGTCAAATTGGTCGCCAGATGTTGATCTGACATTGTCTTCACAGGGTTTGCGCCTGTTGGAACTGACCATGCAAAGCGATCCTGACATGGGGGCCGCCATGGCCGAGGCCATTGGACTGGCGGGCTCTGACGGGGATTCGGTGACCTTTGATTTGGAACCGCAGGGCATGATGGATGAAATGATGGCCGATGCCAAAGATGCCCGCACCGGTCGTCCCCATCTGAAAATCGCCGATTTTGCCGCAGAGCAATTGCAGCGCGAGACACGCATTGCTTCGTTTTCTATTTCCGGCTGGGACACCCATGCCCAGCAACAGCGCGCGTTAAACGCACCGCTCAAGCGTCTCTCTGATACAATTTTGCGCCTAAAGTCCCAACTTGGTGCCTCCATTTGGCAAAACACCACTGTGCTGTGCATGACAGAATTTGGCCGCACCGTGCGTGAAAACGGCACCAGGGGCACCGACCACGGCACCGGGGGCACGCTGATCATGGCGGGCGGGGCCATCAAAGGGGGCCGCGTGTTGGGCAGGTGGCCGGGTCTGTCAGAGACGGACTTATATCAGGCACGCGATCTGATGCCGACAAGTGACGTAAGGTCATGGGCGGCTTGGGCGATGCACGACAGCTTTGGTCTTTCGCGATCTGCTTTGGAAAGCGACGTTTTTGCCGGGCTGGATATGGGCTCGTCCCCGGGGTTGCTGCTTTAGTCACATGGCTTGTTTTTTTCCCAATCTTTGCTGCACCAATGCGATCAATTGAGCCTGTTGTTGCGCCCAAGACTTGCCCTTCTGATGGGAAAGCCGCAGGGCATCCGCGGCCGATTTCAGGGCTGTGTCACCAGCGCTTAAGGCAATCCCTGACAGGAAGGGCACGATATAGCCAAACAGCTGGTTTTCTTCTGGCCCGGTCAACACTTCGGCGGCATGGGCCAGATCGTCCAAATAGGCCATTGGGTCCGGTGTGATCTTTTCTTCATGCAGGGCGCGCAGCCCGCTGGGCACCCGTTCGGCGGGCAAATGACTTAGCACGCAGGTTTGAAAGGAAATCAAAGATTCCAAAGGTTTGGAGAGAAAGTGATCGGCCCCCGCACTGCGACAGGCGCGCGCCAATGTGTCATCGCCCGACGTGGCAATCAAAACTGAAACCCGCGGATCAGCCTGGTTCAGATCGCGGATCAATTCCAGCCCAGACCCGTCGGGCAAACCAACATCAATCACCGCAACCGAGGGGCGATAGACCCGCAAATGTCGCCGTGCTGATCGCAAACAGTCAGCGCGTCGTATGCGCGCCCCGCTTTTCAGGCAGATCAAGCGCAATGCCTCACTGGCAAAGCGGCTGTCTTCGACCACCAAAACCGTCAACCCCAACAAGGGCCGACGCGCGGTTGGCGTGCCCAGATACCCAAGACTGTGAAGCTCGTCCATCGCTTCCTCCTAAGTTCAAGTGGTGTTAGGCTAAACAAGCAGATGCTAACAGCTGGTTAAAAGCCCGCGTCGGCGTGTCGCTTGTATGCGCTTCAGAGATTGCTCATAACGGGCGCACTTAAAAGATCCCTAAAGGAGAGCCCGATGATCGGTCGCTTGAATCACGTCGCCATTGCCGTTCCAGATCTGGATGCTGCGATTGCACAATATAAAAACGCCCTTGGGGCCAATGTTGGCGCGCCACAGGACGAACCAGACCATGGCGTGACAGTTGTGTTTATTGAATTGCCCAACACCAAGATCGAATTGCTGTACCCGTTGGGCGACGATAGCCCGATCAATGGGTTCCTAGAGAAAAACCCCGCAGGTGGCATTCATCACGTCTGCTACGAGGTGGATGACATTCTTGTCGCACGCGATCATCTGAAATCCACTGGCGCGCGCGTGCTGGGCAGCGGCGAGCCCAAAATCGGCGCACATGGCAAACCGGTGCTGTTTTTGCATCCCAAAGATTTCAACGGCTGCCTGGTCGAGCTTGAGCAGGTTTAATGCCCTGCGCACCCTTGCGGGCGCGTGATATGATGCTAAGTCAGGGCCAATGCGCCCTGATCTCCGTGCCGTAAGGATTTTTTGATGTCCATCACCTCTGCCATCGTTCTCTATGCCGTCATCTGGTTTATGATGTTTTTGACCATCATTCCCATTCGGTTGAAAACCCAAGGGGATTTGGGGAATGTCGTGCCAGGCACCCAAGCGGGGGCACCCGAACATCATTTCCTAAAGAAAAAAGCCTGGATCACCACCATCCTAAGTGCGGTGCTGTGGGGGATCTTGTTCTGGGTCATCACCACAGGCCAGATCACGGTGCGGGATTTTGACTGGATGAATCGCTTGCCACCGGTGTCAGAAGGCTAGGGGACAAAGGGGCTTTGCCCCTCACGTTGAAACCTTTGGTTTCACCGCTCACCCCAGGGTATTTGGCTCAGGACAAATGGGCGGCAAAGCTTTTGGGCTGATCCAATTTATGGAAGATATGGGTAAAGGTCGCCGCGCCCAAGACCGGTACAAGCAGATTGATCACCGGGATCGTCAAGGGGATCGCCATCAAAACCCCCGCCACAAACAAGGTCACACGATGCTCGCGGCGCAAGTCTTTGGCCCCAGATCGCCCAACCCGGCGCATGGCGGCAATGGTGAAATATTCTCGGCCCAGCAAAAACCCGTTTAGACCCCAGAAAATAAACGGCGCAAGCGGTGTCAGCGTCGCATATAGCAGCAATGCCACAAGGTTGGCGGCAATCAACACCCCAAGAAAGCTCAGCGTGTCCTGTATGGCTTCGCTAAGGGGCACCGGATTTGCGGCTGGAAGATCCGGGTAATGCCGGTCTTCGACCGCATCCGCCACCTGTTCCAAAAACAATGAGGTAAAGGCCGAGGTCACCGGCACCATCAAAAAAACCGACAGCAACAAGATCACCAGAAAAGAGCCAATGCCAATGAGCAAACCCAATCCATCAGAGCTGCCAACAAGCCCGGCAAGCCACTCTTTGACGTTGAACCAATCCAGCACCCCCAGCAAAAGCAAATAGGCCCCGAGCAACAAAGCAAACGTCAGTCCAACGCCGGTGACCAAAACCTTGCGAAACCGGTGGTCGCCCAACTGACCCAGGGCCTTTAAAAAGGCGTTTAAGACAAGGCCGAGGGCCATGAGATTTTCTCCTGCATATTTGGACGGGGACGTTCCGGGGGGGCGATTTTTTCTGTGCCGATGTGGATCAGACCTGCCAATGTTTCGTGATCTTGCAATCCAAGTCCGGTGCTTAGAAAGCTGCGGTCATGTGACATCACACCGCTTAGCCAATTTGCCCCCCAGCCCGAGGCCAGAGCAGCATTCAACAGGGCCAAACAGACGGCACCTGCCGAATAAAGTTGTTCGATCTGCGGCACTTTGGCGGCTTGGACCGGGCTGGACACCACCGCAATTGCCAAATTGCCAGTGTCAAATTGAAACCGGGCTTTGTCGGTCTGCACCGCGTCAAGTTCTAAGGCTGCGGCGCGCTGCCCCGCGAGCTGGCCCAATTGCGCCAGCAGGGGCTGGTCCAGCACAATCAACCGCCAGGGTTCCAGCTTGCCATGGTCCGGCGTGCGCAGGGCCGCCTCCAGAATCGGAGCCAATGCAGCTTTGTCAGGCACGGGCAATGTCAGCGTTTTGGCTGGGCGTGACCGACGTGTCAGCAGAAATTCAAGCGCGGCTGGGTTTGGACTGGGCATGGGTCTCTCCGGGTGGTCTGCGCATCGGGGCGTGGGGCGTGGGGCGTGGGGCGTCTTGACCCTCAAATATGCGCAAGCCAGAGCCCTCGCAACCGCGCGCTCAAATTAAATCACTTGCCGCAAGCGATTTGGTCGCGCAGGACCCGAAGCAGCCCCCATGGCGCAGCCGCCGACACATGGTAAACTTGCCCGCCGGAACCCAGGCGGGATGTCGCGGGTAGGGGGCGTTCCGGGGGTCTAGGGGCTGTCTTCTTGTGCCACAACATAGACACCTTCTGGCAAGTCCAGGGCCGCCGCCAGATCTTCGGCCTGGCGCATTGACAGTGTGATTTTTTGAACCTTGTCGGTGCGCGGGTCAAGTTGTTCGATTGTAATGCAATCTTCGAAAAGATTGATGGCGATGTCTTCTTGCAGATGGGCGCTGCCTTCATCCACCAGTGTGACGATGGTCGAGTCAAACTCGTGCTCGATGCTAAACATGGTCTCAGCCTAACCGACATTGGGAATTTCGCAAGCCCCTGAGATCACGATAAAATTATGAAAATTTCGGGTAAATAACGGCGCGGGCTGCTTTCTTTATGCGGGTTATGCTCTTAGGTTGGGTACAAAGGAAACAGCGATGCCAGTTGAAATTTTTAAAAGGACTATGGGCGTTTTGTTGCTTTGCGGGCTGACGGCCTGTGCAGCCCCCATTGATTTTGCGGTGCATGACGCAGCAGAATTGCCCGATGTGAACAGTTTTGAGGGCATTGCCGCCCGTATTGCCCCGGTGGCCCAAGACACCTGTGAGGCTTTTGGTCAGGCGCTTGATTGCCGCATTCAGATTTTTCTGGCGTCAACGGAAACGGAAAGCTCAAACGCCTTTCAATCGTTTGACAATCGGGGCCGTCCCTTTGTTCTGATCACCCCGGAATTGCTGAGTGAAACCGAAAATGCCGATGAAGTGGCTTTGGTGCTGGGGCACGAAGCGGCACATGCCATATTTGGTCATCTGCATATGCGCCGCGATATCACCGAAAAAGAAGAGCGGGCATTGGCCAAAGAACTGCAGGCACAGGATGGTAAAATCACATCAGAGCGCCAAGCCCAAATGGTGCGCTTGTTGTTTGGGGACCGCTCTGCGCGTCGCAATGCGGAATTGGAAGCAGATGCATTGGGTGCCTTGTTGGCCCGCGAGGCAGGCTATAACGCCACCAATGGTGCGCGCTTTATTCGGCGGCTTGAGGATCCGGGCCGTCATTTGTTCAGCACCCATCCTTCCAACAAAGAGCGATTGGCCGCGATCTCGCGCGGGCTGCGCTATGGGCGTTTGCCAGCCACGACACCATAAAATAAACTGCCCTCTGGCAGCGCTCCTTTGCCTCAGGTAAAGTTGTGCAACATCTAAAATGGCTGTGGGTCTCTACCATGTTCTCCTTCAAACCTGTCTTCTGTTTGCTAATGGCATCCGCTGTGCTGACAGCCTGTGTCACACCCGGACCTGCACCGCAAAACACGCCTGTTTCTGCCCCTTTTGATCTCCATGGGCCGCAGGCGATGCGCTTTCAAAGGGTGGTTGCCCGCATGGAGCCGGTTGCCGAACGCATGTGTCAAAGCCGCACCCGCGACGGCGTGAATTGCGACTATAAAATTGTCCTGGATGAGCGGCCAAATGCGCCGTCAAACGCCTATCAATCCCAAGACCCGTCTGGGCGGCCCGTCCTGACCTTCACCGCCACCATTCTTGCGGACTTTCAGAATGATGACGAGCTGGCCTTTGTGTTGGGGCACGAAGCCGCGCACCACATTGGCGGCCATATTGCGCAAACCCGGCAAACCGCCACGGTTGGGGCCTTGCTTGGCGGTGCCGCTGCACTTTTGCTGGGTGGCGGCGACACTGCCGTTGATATCGGTGTTGACCTGGGCGGCAGCGTTGGCGCGCGTGCCTTTTCCAAAGATCACGAACTTGAAGCAGACGCTTTGGGCGCCCGCATCACTTTGGCCGCAGGCTATGATGCGGTGCGCGGCGCGGCGTTCTTCCAGCGCATTCCAGACCCAGGAGATCGGTTTTTGGGCAGCCATCCGCCCAATGCCCAACGCATCGAGACGGTGCGTCAAGCCGTGCGCCAAACTGTGCGCCAACCGGGGGCCGGGCTTTAGATGCGCCAGATCCTGAATGTGGTGACTGACCGCGGCAGCAAATACGCAGTCACCGGATTTGACGCCCGCAATCGCGCCGAAGTTGATGCGGCGCTCAAGCAGCTTAAGAAAGACAAGAAATTTGCCAAAGCCACCCACAACACCTGGGCTGTGCTGTTGTCAGACGGCACCCCGATCAAAGGTGATGACAGGGAAAGCGGGGCAGGGATGGTGATTGTGCGGATGCTTGAACGCGCCGCACTTCAGGATCATTTGATTGTTGTCACCCGCTGGTATGGCGGCACGAAACTTGGCGGTGACCGCTTTCGCCGGGTGCAGGATTGCGTGCGCGCCTATCTTGAGACCCAGTAATCTGCGCGGCAGCATTTGACATAGGTCAAGGATGGCACTCTTCCTCCATGTCACCCTCTGTTTAAACCGGAGGACCCCCATGCCCGAACGCGCAATGATCAAAAAACACACCTATCTCTTTGATACAATGGCCGAAAAACTGGGTCACGACATGCAGGAACACGTCGAAAACCACGATCTAAGCATGACCGAAGTCGCCGATGCCGTGCTGCGCTGCACCAAATGCCGTGCGTCAGAAACCTGTGCAAATCGGTTGGCAGCAGAGGACGCCTTGCAAAATCCACCCGGCTATTGCCAGAATATCCCGCTGTTTCTAGACCTTTAAAACCCTGTTCCCTCCCCTGAACGCTTGTTCAGATGACCCGCAGCGCAGAACGTGATAGTCTGCCTGCGGGGATGCTTTCTGATCACCCATCGGAGGCACGAATGATGCTGCTAAGATCAACCTATTTGCTATTTGGGCTGTTGACGCTGACAGCCTGCGCCACGCCGCAAGAACAATGCCAGCGGGACGCCTTTAAAAATGTCAAAGCGCTGGAACAGGCCGTGGCCACCGCCCAGGCCAATATTGACCGCGGTTATGGTCTCCGCCGTGAACCAGACACCAGCTTTCAATATGGTTTCTGCAATGAAAACGGCGTGCTGACCACCTGTTTGCAAAATCAAACAGCGGTCAAAACCCGGCCCGTCGCCATTGATCTGGCCGAAGAACGCCGCAAGCTGAAATCAGCCCAAACCCGGCTGGCCCAAGAACGCACCCGCGCCACGGCCCAAGCCGCCCAATGCGCCGCGCAACACCCGGCATAGTTCTCCAATCAATACCGCGATGATCTGTAGGCCGGGCATCAGCCTGGCAATTACCTGCGCCCTAACGCAACCGAAACCTTTGCCGCAGCCCAAGACCAAGGAAAAAGAGGAGCGTATACCCAACAATCGTTTGCCCACCAGAAAGGACCTCAATCCAAGGCGGCAGTTCGTCGGTGAAATAGCCGCCATAGAACAGCTTCTGAAACCCAAAGAACCGGAAAGTATTCGAAAAACTGACTCCCAGACCAGTCAACATATCTAGCCACCAAATAGAATTCTCCCCACTGTTTAGGTTAGCGGCAAAAAAGCCGGAAAGCGCTACTATTAAAACCGTTAACCATCGCGCTGGAAGCTCAATCGAATTCCCATAATCCGATATCCAGCCAAAAAACCAGATCGGCAATTTTCGAAACCAATGCCAATCTTCAATTTGGCCAGCCAATTGCATTTCGCGCCTGAAAAAGAAGTGTTCATCTTCGGGCAAACCTTGTTTTGCCATCACGTGCCGAATGATGGCGCAAGAATCTTTAGCATGCTTTGCAGGTTGGTCGCATTTGCTCGGCCACCGGGCGTCATCAGCACTAAAACTTGTTTTTTCGTGCAACACGGCTCCTGTCAGGTCAGGGTAATTGCGAACAAATATGGCGTTACGAAAACTAGTGGGTTTTTCAAACTGGCAATCTGCAAAAATTGGGGGCCAGGCTGTATTTGCTTCAACATGCCCAAATTGGGTTTCCTGGAAATTTATAAAACCGCTGAAAATAGCCTTGGCGAATGTCACATTTTGCAGAAATTTGACATGGTCAAAAAAACCGATGCCGCCAATGTTGGCATTTTCAAAACTTGTTTTACCAGCAAAAAAGGCTTCGCTGAACAGGGTGTCAGAATGAAATTTGACATTATGGAAATGGGCCTCGCGTTTAAAGGTGGCACCATTGAACATCGTGTCTTCGGTGAAAATGGCGTTGTTGAAAAACGCCACAGTGTGAAATTCTGCATGCTGAAACCATGTTTTTAAGGTGAACTCGGCGGAATTAAATCGGACTGTTTTCCAAAAATCCGCACTTTCAAAAAGCGCATGCCCGTCGAATTTCGCGCTTTCAAATTGGCTTTCACCTCTGATTATCGATCCATTAAAGTTGAGATCTCTTTGAAACTTAGCATTTGTGAAAATTGCGTCACACCTAAAAAACGAGCTTCTAATTTCCACGCGGTTTTCAAAAACTGAGTTTGCTAACGCGATGTCACATGCGAAAACATAATTGTTCAATTCGATCGGTGCTTCAAATATAGTTCCGTTAAGTACGATTTCATCATTTGAATTTGGTAAGCCTTTTTCTCCAACTTCAGCGCCACTTCGTGCCGGGAATGCTTTCCGAAATTGATCGCGAATTTCAGATTCGAGGGCCGTCCATCCGCTTAGTTCTTTAATGTCTAAACCAGTTTCTTCGGATATTTTGGCCTTTGTGGGCTCGTCAAGATTCTGGCAGGCCCAAGCATTCCAAGCCTTGCGGTTTTTTTCGCGGTTATCCGGTCCCAAATAGGGGCCTTCCTCCCCATACAGCGTCATCAACACATACCAAGGGTTCTTTTTTGCGGGCCTCAACCCATCCGCAACATCCGCATCAACAGCCATCAAATCCATCTCGTCATCAAAATACGTCCCTGCTACCTTACGCCCACAGCGGCCAATGGCAACGGTGGGGTGGGCATTCATGCGCACCATCCCCTCGCCAAACCCGACCACATCAAACACCCCATTCCCAAAGCCATTCAAACCCGTTAAACCGCGCGCATGTCACAGCCAGCGAACCCGCCCAGCCTCCGCCCCGACCTTGCCAATGCACAGGTGCAATCTGACCTCCGCCAAGGCCAGCCCAACATCGGCATGGTGTCGCTGGGTTGCCCCAAAGCATTGGTGGACAGCGAGCGTATCCTGACCCGCCTGCGCGCCGAGGGCTATGGCATCTCGCCCCAATACCAAGGGGCGGACGCGGTCATCGTGAACACCTGCGGCTTTCTGGATTCAGCCAAGGCAGAATCGCTGGATGCCATTGGCGAAGCGCTCAAGGAAAACGGCAAGGTCATCGTCACCGGTTGTTTGGGCGCAGAACCGGATTACATCCGCGAACACCACCCAAATATTCTGGCCGTCACAGGCCCGCATCAATACGAACAAGTGCTGGATGCCGTGCACACCGCCGTGCCGCCCGCGCCAAACCCCTTTGTAGATCTGCTGCCCGCCGCCGGCGTCAAACTGACCCCGCGCCATTTCAGCTATCTGAAAATCTCAGAGGGCTGTAACCACAAATGCAAATTCTGCATTATCCCCGACATGCGCGGCAAACTCGCCAGCCGTCCGGTGCATGCTATCCTGCGCGAGGCCGAAAAGCTGGCGCAAAGCGGCGTCAAAGAACTGCTGGTGATCAGCCAAGACACATCTGCCTATGGGCTTGATCGCAAATATTCCACCCACCCGTGGAAGGACCGCGAGGTGCGCAGCCACATCACCGATCTGGCACGCGAATTGGGCCAGATTGATCCTGACCTCTGGGTGCGGCTGCACTATGTCTACCCGTACCCGCACGTGCGCGATCTGATCCCGCTGATGGCAGAGGGGTTGATTTTACCCTACCTTGATATCCCGTTCCAACACAGCCACCCAGATACCCTAAAACGCATGGCGCGCCCGGCCCACACCGCCAAAACGCTGGACGAAATCAGCAACTGGCGCGCAGCCTGCCCAGACATCACCCTGCGCTCGACCTTTATCGTCGGCTACCCCGGCGAAACAGAAGCCGAATTCCAACACTTGCTGGATTGGATGGACGAAGCGCAACTCGATCGCGTCGGCTGCTTCCAATACGAAAACGTCGATGGGGCCCGGTCAAACGACCTGCCAGATCACGTGTCACCAGAGGTCAAACAAGACCGCTGGGAACGCTTTATGGAAAAAGCCCAAGCGATTTCCGAAGCCAAGTTACAGGCCAAAGTCGGCACCACCCAGCAGGTGATTGTCGATGACATCGACGAAGACGGCATCGCCACCTGTCGCACCAAAGCCGACGCCCCCGAGATCGACGGCAACCTGTTTATCGACGAAGGCACCGAGGGCCTGAAAGTTGGTGATCTGGTCGACGTGGTTGTCGATGAGGCTGGGGAGTATGATTTATGGGGGCAATTGGCGTCTAGGAATTGATCCGGGGGATCAATTCAGCCAATTGCGGGCGGAGCCCTAAGCCAATCAACGCATAAGTGCCAAGCTTGCCATCGAGGCAAGCCCGCCACTGCTCTGACATTGCAGAGCGGCATCGCCCCAATCGCACCGGGCAGCGCCTGACCCTAGGTGGGTGCAAAGCGCCCTCCCGCTTTTGCCGAAGGCAAACTTTCAGTTAGACGGGAGGGGCGGGCGTGGCCCGGCGTTGCAGGGAAAGAAATCACGCGTATCTTGTTGGTTAATTCAACAATTTGAGTTTAAGTAATACCATTGAATTTCAATACTTGAGTTGGCTATGCAAACCATTTTTCGTGAGTCACATTGGACCGTTGGATTTATCCTCGGAGCTGGTGTTACGCTAATTTCGTTGCTTTCGCTGGATATTTCGATCCGTCAACACGTCTTGAGTAACTGGGCAACTCTCTTTGTGGCGTTTGCCACAATTTTTGCTGGTTTCGTAGGCGGCTTTTTAGCGCTTCGCAGCGCGCAAGTTCAAATTCATAGCCAAGTAAAGTTGGAGAATAGTCGCCGTAGCGCGTCACTTTCCGCAGCAAAGTCTACCCTTCCGCTCGCGTTAACAGACTTGTTAAAAATAGCGAGAAGGGGGGCAAAGTATTCTTTGTCGATACAAGGACAAGAAGAAGATGTTGAAAAACTCTTAAATTCTATAAGTGTTTCTAGTGAAATAGTGGGATTCTTGAAGTCGGTCATCCAGTATTCAGAAGCGCATAATGCTGAAAGAATTTCAGCCCTAATTAGATCTTACCAAGTTGTTTTTTCGCGCACAGAAAGTTGGTTGACCGAATATCATGAACTTATCGAGCTTGATGCTGATTTGGCCGTGGAATGGGCAGTGTTTTATAGACAAGTAGAAAGCTGTTATGAGTTCGCGCTCGGTGAGCAATCTGATATTCCTAAGGAAATACAACAGTGGGCATTCGGAAGTTTCTTTCTAGTTACCTTGGGGGTCAGTCATATCCTATTTGGCCAACTCAGTGACGCAATTAAAAAAGCGAATGAAAAAAAGTTACCCAAACATTTTGCATAACAGTGTTTGCCCCAACACAAACCAATTCCCCCATCACACGCGGCCACCACACCGCACCACAAACCCCATTCCAAACGCCCTCCAGCTCGGGCGTGACCCGTGCGTCCACATCCCCCCATCATTCCCCCCAAACCCTGCGCTAGATCAAAGTCGCGTTGAACCTGCCTCTGCTACATAGGTGCAAAGCAATCAATGCCCGGGGGCTACTCATGAACATTGCCTACACAATGGCGACCGAACACGGGGCCACAGATATGTTGTTGGCCAATACCGCACAGCAGCTGACCGATGCGGGTTGGCGGCCATGTGGGATTGTACAGATCAACACCAAGACCGAGGGCGATCATCGCTGCGACATGGATGTGAAAATCCTGCCCATCGGGCCAACCATCCGCATCTCGCAATCTTTGGGGGCCCATGCGCGCGGTTGTCGGCTGAACCCCTCAGCGCTCGAGCAATCGGTATCTGCCTCGGCCGCAGAGCTGGCCAAGGGCGCGGATGTGTTGATTGTGAACAAATTTGGCAAACACGAAGCCGAGGGCCGCGGTTTTCGCGATCTGATCGGCGAGGCTTTGCTGCAGGACGTGCCGGTGATCGTTGGCGTCAATCAACAGAATCTGCAGGCGTTTCTGGACTTCACCCAGGGGATGGCCACCTTTCTAGAGCCACAAGAGCAGACTTTACTGCAATGGGTCACCGGATTGGCCGAAAAAACCCACGCTGCATAATGCCATTTCCGCGGTTTTCTGATGGGCGTTTGGGGGGGGGCTTGCCGCGGGTTACTGCCCCAAAATGGGCCATAAGGACAGGCACGCGGAATGCAGCCCAAAAAGGGGGCCGAATCGTACAATTCAGGCCGTGAAACGTACAAATTGTACAAATAATCAAGATTGAACCCGGCGGGCGCTGCCAAGGCAACGCAGACCGCAACGCTGCAATATCGGCGGAATTAGACTTCCAAGCTTGCAGCGCCGCCATTCAATGCGTACCCCTTGGATAACAGGTTTCGCTAAGGGGTTCTCAGATGCGCATCGTCAAAATTCTTTTGCTGGTTATCTTGGTTCTGGTGTTGGGCATTGTGGGGCTGTTTTTACTGCTTCCCGGCGAAAAAATTGCCAAGATTGCAGCCGACCAAGTCAAAGCCCAAACTGGCCGCAGCCTGACGTTTGAGGGCGATGTGAATTTCAGCTTTTTCCCTGATCTTGGCGTGGCCACCGGGCCCGTGTCGCTCAGCAATGCAGACTGGTCGCAGGGCGGCCCGATGTTTCAAGCCCAAGGCGCAACCATTGGTGTGGATCTGATGTCCCTGCTTGGCGGAGGTATTAAGGTCAAGAACATCGCCCTCAAGTCTCCTAACATCTTGTTGGAAAAAGCAAAAAACGGGCAAGTGAATTGGGATCTCTTTGCCAAACCTGCGTCAGGTACGCCAGTTGAAACCGCAGCTTCCGAAGCTGCTGCACCGCAAGATATCGCCGCCGACGCCGGGGCTGGATTCACCTTGGACAAATTGAAAATCAGCGACGCACAGCTGCGCTATGTCGATCACGCGGGCAGCGCATTAGAGCTTAAGGCGCTGGATGCCAACCTGGACTGGGGCGGGGACGCCGCCGAGATTGCGTTGTCGATGGTGCCGGTTTCTGACCAGGTTGACCTAACCGCCACAATTGGCAACTTGGATGACTTTCTCGCGGGCGAAATAACCGAAATTACCGCTGAACTTCAAAGTGTTGGCAATAGCATAAGCTTTGATGGTCGCGCCTCGATTACGCCAGAAGTTGCGGGTTTGGTACAGGCAGAACTGCCTAAATCCACGGCTTTGATGGCCGCATTGGGATTAGGTCAAATGGATCTGCCAAGCGCCGATTTCAAAGGCGATGTGACCCTCACCAAAGCGCAATTGTTTAGCCTGCGCAATGGCGACATCACACTTGCAGGTCACGCCTTACGAGCCGAAGCCGACGTAGATCTTGCTGGCAAACCCAATGTCACCGCCAATATTCAGGCAGGTGACTTGGATCTCAGCTCGTTTATGGGGGCAGACGACAGCTCTGGCGAGGCGAGTTCTGGCTGGTCTACAAGCCGCATAGATGCCAGCGCACTCGGGCTTTTTGACGGGTCAATTGCGCTGTCTGCCGCCTCTATTCAAACCGGTTTTCTGAACTTTGGGGCTTCGCGTTTGAATATTGATGTTGACCGTGCACGCGCCGTGGCCACCCTGCATGAGCTGAATGGATACGAAGGTGCGGTCACCGGGCAGTTCGTGGTGAACAACCGCAGCGGCCTGTCGGTTGGCGGCAAAATGAATCTGGCAAATTTGCAGCTTAAGCCCTTGCTGACAGACCTTGTCGATATCAACCGGTTTTCAGGTCAAGCCAATGCAAACATTGCATTTTTGGGGGCAGGAGCCTCGGTTGATGCCATCATGAAATCCCTGAAAGGCGATGGCAATTTTGATGTCGGGCAGGGGACCATTTCCGGCGTTGATCTGGACAAATTGTTTCGCGGCACCCCCGGAGGCGGCACAACGGTCTTTGACAGCATGTCGGCCAGTTGGACCATTTCTGCGGGTGTTTTGAATAATGATGATTTGCGCCTGGAATTGCCAAACGTGCTGGCCAAAGGGGCAGGAGAGATTGGACTGGGCAACAAAGATATCGACTATACCCTGACGCCGCAGTTGCGCAACGATACTGAAACGGGCGTGGCGGTTCCTGTGCGGATCAAAGGGCCATGGTCAGGCCCAAAGGTCTGGCCGGATCTGGAAGCGGTGATCAATCAAAATCTGGCGGACGAAAAGAAGGCGCTGGAAGAAAAAGCCAAAAAAGCTGTGGCCGACAAATTGGGTGTCAGCCCAACAGAAGGGCAGTCTATTGAAAAAGCCGTTGAAGAAAAACTTGAGAAGAAACTCGAAGAAGAGCTTGGAAATACACTGAAAAACCTGTTTGGCGGATAAGGTAGATTGACTTTTTCATGCCCGTGTGAAATCGGTCGGGCATGAAACAGACAAGCAACATTTTTGCGTCTTATTATTACCTGCCAAATTAACGGCGGGTATTTGTGTTGTAACCGCTGCGAAGCTGGTGGTTACAAGGGATCCTCTCAATTTACCGGCATCGCGGCTCATAAGAACGGGGCTGGAAATGACCGATTTTCAGAGAAATTTTCAAAAGACTTCTGCCAAGCCTAGGCTTGGCTTTGTGGGTTTTGGCGGGTTCGGCCAACTTGCGGCGCGTCATCTGGCACCCTATTTTCGCCTCTGTGCCTATGACACTGCGCGCGCAAATTCGGTGGTTTTGGCAGAACCTGACGTGACTTTTGTTGATCTTAATACCATTGCATTGTGTGACATCGTGGTGCTTGCCGTGCCGGTTTCAGAGATCCGCAATAGCTGTCTGAAACTGGCACCGCTCTTGCGCCCAGGCGCGATTGTCGTTGACGTTGGCTCTGTCAAAGTTGCACCGATTTCAGACATGATTGAATGCTTGCCCGAGCACGTGCAGATCATCGGCACCCATCCCTTGTTTGGGCCACAAAGCGCGGCAAATGGCCTGTCTGGACTTAAACTGTCGTTATGTCCAGTTCGCGGTGATGCCTGGCGATCTTTGCGGGTGTTCTTGCGACGTAGTCTTGGCCTAAGGGTCTATACTTGCAGTGCAAATCAACACGACCGCGACGCGGCCACCGTGCAGGGGCTAACGCATTTGATAGCCAAAGTTCTGACTGATTTAGGCCCGCTGCCGACAGATATGACCACTGCGAGCTTTGATTTGCTGATGCAGGCGGTGTCGATGGTGAAAGATGATCCGCCCAGCGTGTTACACGCCATCGAAACCGCCAATCCCTATGCCTCTGAGGTGCGGGCCGCGTTTTTTGCCAAGGCTGCAAAACTCAGTGCGCAATTTGACCCGCAATAAAAAAGGCCCGGTCAATTGACCGGGCCTTTTTTTAAAACCTAAATGATTGTTCTTAACGGCGACGATCACGCCGAGAAGACATAGGTTGGAACGCCACGCCAACATGTGCTTCACAATAGGGCTTTCCCGACTGTGTAGGCAGGCCACAGAACCAGAAATGCTCTGTGGCTGGGTCGCCAACAGGCCATTTGCACGTGCGCTCAGTCAATTCCATCAAAGAGAGCTTTTTGGCTTTCTTTTCAACTTCATTCACCTTGGCCAAAGCTTCGGGGCTGATTTCATTTGCCGAAGGTTGGGGTGGCAGGGGTTGGCCGGCAGGAATGATCGCCTTGCGGTTTGAAGGCGCGCCAGCAACCCGTGGGGGCACGGCTGGTTCGGTCTTCATCTCGGGCATGGGCGTCTTGGGCTTGGCCTCGGGTTTCGGCTTTGGTGGTGCCTTGGGTTTAGGCTCGGCCTTTGGCTTGGCGTCCGCTTTCGCGCCACCAGATCCCGCCCGGTTTGACAGGCCCAAACGGTGTACCTTGCCAATCACGGCATTCCGGGTAACACCGCCCAGTTCTTTGGCAATTTGACTTGCGGATTGGCCTTCGCCCCACATTTTTTTCAGCAGCTCGACGCGCTCATCGGTCCAGGACATTCGCACTTCCTTAGCAAAAGAAGCGGTCCAATTGGGCCGCCTCTGCATTTCTTGGTCAGGAACCTATTCTAAACACCCCACCGCCAGTTACAAGGCGCAGAATCACTTGTCTTTGCCAAGAGCGCTTGAAAGCTGCGAAATCTGGGTCAATATGATGCGCGTGAGCAGGTTAACCGCTGTTTTGGGGCCTGCGAATGGCCATAATCCCAAGTTTGCAGCCAAAAAGAGACAACACAGAAATTGAAAAAATTTCCGCATTGGGGTTCTCAACTCAATGAATGGCCGCTAAAGACAGCACATGATTACTTTGATGACATATTCCCGGGTCCGACGACTCTGACGTTAATCAACCAGGGCCAAATTGGCCCCATGGTAATCTGTGACTGCGCCCTGCGCAAAATCCAAAAATTGCGCGGAAAGCGCGCATCTTATTCATACATTGTTGACTTGCTAGCCCGCGTGTTGCACGCCAAGGGCTTAATCAAAAGGACCGGACCATGATTTCTTCTGTTCTGCCCACTTATAACAGGGCCCCTCTGAATTTCGTCAAAGGCGAAGGCAGCTGGATGATCGAGGCAGATGGCCGACGTTTTCTGGATCTTGGGGCGGGGATCGCGGTAAATGTGCTTGGCCACGCCAACCCAATTCTGGTCAGCGCATTGACCGAACAGGCAGAAAACCTGTGGCATGTTTCAAACCTATATGAAATTCCGCAGCAACAAGCCTTGGCGGACAAACTGGTCGAGCACAGCTTTGCCGACACGGTATTTTTCACCAACTCTGGCACCGAAAGTTGTGAGTTGGCTGTCAAAATGGCGCGGAAATATTGGTATGACAAAGGTCAGCCCGAGAAAACCGACATTATTGGATTTTCAGGGTCGTTCCATGGCCGTTCTTCGGCTGGGATTGCCGCGGCGGGCAGCGAAAAAATGACCAAAGGCTTTGGTCCATTGCTACCAGGATTTGCCCAGGTCGAATGGGGGGATCTTGACGCGCTAGAGGCTGCCATCAGCGAGACCACCGGTGCGATCATTCTGGAACCGGTGCAGGGCGAGGGCGGCATTCGGCCCCTGGCAGATGCCGACCTGCAAAAGATCCGCAAGATATGTGATGACGCGAATGTCCTGCTTATTCTGGACGAAGTGCAATGTGGTGTAGGCCGGACAGGAAAACTGTTTGCCTATGAATGGGCCGGTATCACGCCGGATATTATGATGGTTGCCAAGGGCATTGGCGGCGGTTTTCCATTGGGGGCGGTTCTGGCCACCGAAGAGGCTGCCAGTGGTATGGTTGCGGGCACACATGGCTCGACCTATGGCGGCAACCCCTTGGCCTGTGCGGTTGGCAATGCGGTCATGGATACGGTTGCGACCCCCGAATTTCTGGATGGGGTGAGCCGGAAATCTGCCCTGCTGCGGCAAAAGCTCGAAGGCCTTGTGGCGTCAAATTCCGAGGTTTTTGAAGCGGTGCGTGGTTCGGGGTTGATGCTGGGTTTGCAATGCAAAGCGGTAAATATGGATGTTGTGAATGCCGGCTATAATGCGCTTGTTATCACAGTGCCTGCTGCCGATAATATCGTGCGTCTGTTGCCCCCACTGAACATCTCTGACGAAGATATAAATACGGCGGTAGAGCGCCTCAATACAGCTGCGCAAGCCGTCGCCGCCAAGATGCAGGACTAATCAGATGAACCATTTTCTAGATATTCACACCACCGATGCCGCAGAGCTGCGCAAAATCATTGATACGGCGCGCAGCATGAAAGAAGCGCGGGCTGGAAAATTGCGTGGTGCCGCAGATGCAGAGCAGCCGCTCAAAGATCATATGGTTGCTTTGATTTTTGAGAAACCCTCTACACGGACGCGGGTTTCCTTTGATGTGGGCGTGCGTCAAATGGGCGGCCAGTCGATGGTGTTATCTGGCAAAGAAATGCAGCTTGGCCATGGGGAAACCATTGCCGATACCGCGCGTGTCCTCAGCCGTTACGTTGATCTGATCATGATCCGGACATTTGAAGAGCAAACTTTGTTGGAACTGGCAGAATATGCCACGGTGCCGGTGATCAACGGCCTGACCGATCGCACGCACCCGTGTCAGATCATGGCAGATATCCTGACCTTCGAAGAGCACCGCGGCCCGATCAAAGGTAAAAAGGTTGTTTGGTCCGGTGATGGCAATAACGTCTTTGCCAGCCTCGCCCATGCGGCCAAGCAATTTGAGTTTGATCTGGTGTTCACCGGGCCAAAACCACTGGATCCGGAACCATCTCTGGATGGGCTTTACACCATCGAGCGAGATCCCAATGCCGCTGTCGAGGGGGCCGATTTGGTGGTCACAGACACTTGGGTGTCGATGCATGATCCGCAGTCTGCGCGTGAACGTCGGCATAATCAATTGCGCGGCTATCAAGTCAATGACGCCCTGATGTCCAAAGCCAAATCAGACTCGCTGTTTATGCATTGCCTACCGGCGCACCGCGATGACGAGGCAACATCATCCGTTATGGACGGGCCGCATTCGGTGATCTTTGACGAGGCCGAAAACCGACTGCACGCGCAGAAGGCCGTGATGCGGTGGTGCCTCGGCGTCTAAAGACAACAGCGCAGGCCGGTTTTGCCCTGCCTGCGCGCTTTTACCCTCAAGCGCCGCGCTGCCATCAAGTACCGCGACGTTTTGCGCGCAGCGTCGGGTCGGCCTGTGTGGGGTCCTCTGGCCACGGATGTCTTGGATAGCGCCCACGCATGTCTTTGCGTACATCCGCATAAGAGTTTTTCCAGAATCCGGGGATATCCATCGTGGTTTGCACAGGCCGTTGGGCGGGTGACAGCAACGTGACCCGTAGCGGCGTTTTGCCCACCATCGGGTGGGTGGATTGGCCAAACATCTCTTGCAGCCGCAGGGTGATTTCTGGGTGTTCACCGCTGTAATCAATCGGGATTTTCCGGTTCAATGGCGTTGTGAAATGCGCGGGTGCCAATTTATCGAGCATCTGAGTTTGCGGCCAATCCAGCATCGCGCGCAAGGCGTCAAGAATGTCAAACTTGCGCCATTGGTCTTCGCTCTTTACGCTCAGAATATGTGGCAACAGCCAGTCTTCTAGCGTTTCCATCAGGGCGCTATCAGACATGTCGGGCAGGGGATGCCCCGCGTCTCGCGCCAAAGACACACGCGCCAAAAAGCGCTTTGCTGCCGCCGAGGGGATTAAACCGATTTCTGCGATGCCGTCCAACATGGCGCGCGCAACTTGTTCCTCTGGGGCGTCCTTCCAAATGCGATCTTGCAGGACCAAAGCATCAAAGCATTCTTGTTGCCGACTGACGACCCGCCGCTCGCGCTTGGACCATTCACATTTCTCGTGCCATTCGATCTGCGCCGCATATAACCCGCGCAATTCTGCCTCAGTTAAAGCGATGGCTTGACGAATGCGCGCCTCGCGCGGATTGCCATCCAAATCCGTTGCCACAATTAGTCGGGTGCCGGCCAGGCTGTCGGCCTCGTCAAGTATGGCTCCCTTGCCGCCCGACAAAACAAACCGCGGCGCGTTCCCTTTTCGGTGCAATCCAATACGGTCTGGATAGGCCAGCGCCGCCATTTCGGCCAAGGACATCGGATCTTTGTCTGCCCCAAATCCACGGGCTAGACGTTTGGCTTCGTCGCGGATGCCATGAATGGCACCACGATTTGCCTCAAACGGTCGCCGCGCTTGAAAGCCAGCCGGATCATTGATCGCTTCGATGCGCAACGTCAGATCGCTGGGCGCTTGTCGCGATAGGGGATCCCGAGACGCCAAGAGCGCTGCAAGCGGAGCGGCCTGTTTGCCCGCATGAATAAGCATATGGGCCAATCGCGGGTGCAGGGGCGTCTTGGCAATTTTCTTGCCGTGGGGGGTGATTTGGTTTTTGTCGTCCAGCGCCCCCAAGTGTCGCAACAGGGCTTTGGCCTCTGCCATTGTGCCCTGCGGCGGCGGTGTCAAAAACCCAAGTTCCTCTGGCTGGGCACCCCATGCGGCCAGCTCTAAGGTCAGCCCCGTCAGATCCGCTGCCTCGATCTCCGCCGGTGGGAAGGCGCTGAGCGCGCCTTCTTCGCCCTTGCTCCACAGGCGATAGCACAGGCCCTCTGCAACCCGTCCTGCACGACCCTGGCGCTGGGTGGCCTCTGCACGGCTCACCCGCTCTGTCACCAGCCGAGACATGCCAGACCCCGGATCAAAACGCGCCCGACGGGCACGGCCCGCATCAACCACTATGCGCACGTCCTGAATGGTTAATGAGGTTTCGGCAATCGAGGTGGCCAAGACCACCTTGCGGCCCGACTTTGCCGGTTGAATCGCGGCGCGTTGGGCTTTGAAGTCCATGGCTCCAAACAGCATATGGACGTGACAGTCCTTTGGTAGATTTAGCTGCTTGGCAGTGCGCCGAATTTCTCCTTCTCCGGGCAAGAATACCAAAACACCCCCCGCATCCCGGCTGACAGCTTTTTCGATCAACTGCGCTGTCGCTGTTTTAAGCCGAGCTGTTTTGCCAAGCGGTTTGTCCAACCAGATGGTTTGCACCGGAAAGCTGCGCCCGTGTGAGGTTACAACCGGTGCTTCCTGCATCAGAGCCGCAACTGGCTCTGCATCAAGGGTGGCGGACATCACCAGCAACATCAGGTCGTCCCGCAACGCGCCTGCGACTTCAAGGCACAGCGCAAGACCCAGATCAGCGTTCAGGGATCTTTCATGGAATTCATCAAATATAACGGCGCCAATCCCAAGCAATTCAGGATCAGATTGGATCATGCGGGTCAGAATACCCTCGGTGACCACTTCAATCTTGGTGCGTCCAGAGACCTTATTTTCGCCGCGCACCCGGTATCCAACGGTGTCGCCCAGTTTTTCGCCAAGCGTCTGCGCCATACGTTCCGCTGCCGCCCGTGCCGCCAACCTTCGCGGTTCCAGCATCAAGATCTTTCCGGTCACCAATCCGGCCTCCAGCATGGCCAGTGGGACCACCGTGGTTTTTCCGGCTCCGGGTGGCGCTTGTAACACCGCGCGGCCACGCGATTTCAGCGCGGCTATCAATTCGGGAAGGGCTTGGTGGATCGGCAGCTGAGTCATACTCTGCGTTATCGGATATGTAGCGCAGCGGGTAAAGCGAGCAATACAAAGGCGATTTGGCGCAGTCCCTGGGCTAGACAAGTGCAAGGGACAGCAGGCATTAAGCTTCTCAGTTTCGATTTGCTTGCAAGGGGCCCCTTTATGGACATCGCTGATCTAAGTGGCAAAATCCTGAACCATGATCGCAGGGCGCTTGCACGGGCCATCACCTTGGTCGAAAGCCGACGCGCGGATCATCGCAATCAGGCTGCAGCGCTTCTAGAGCACTTGCGCGGGGCGGGACGTCAAGCCTTGCGCATAGGTCTGTCCGGCACGCCGGGTGTCGGTAAGTCGACATTTATTGAAAGCTTTGGGCTTTATCTGACGGGATTGGGCAAACGCGTGGCTGTTTTGGCGGTGGACCCTTCATCTTCGCGCTCTGGCGGCTCGATCCTGGGCGATAAAACCCGTATGGATCTGCTCAGCCGCGACCCAAATGCCTTTATCCGACCGTCCCCCAGCCAAACCCACCTTGGCGGTGTCGCACGGCGCACACGCGAGGCCGTGGCCCTATGTGAAGCCGCTGGATATGACATCGTGCTGATTGAAACCGTGGGCGTTGGGCAATCTGAAACCGTGGTTGCCGAAATGTCGGACTTGTTTCTGCTCTTGCTGGCCCCTGCGGGGGGGGACGAACTTCAAGGTGTTAAGCGTGGCATCATGGAGATGGCCGACATGATTTTGGTGAACAAGGCAGACGGCGATTTGAAGTCCGCAGCAATGCGCACCTGCGCGGACTATTCAGGGGCTTTGCGCCTGTTGCGCCGTCGCCCGCAAGATCCAGACGGCTTTCCCAAGGCGATGACGGTATCCGCCATCGAAAATCAGGGGCTTAGCAAAGCCTGGGAAGATATGTCTGGATTGGTGGATTGGCGCAAACAAGAGGGGCATTGGGGCAGTCGGCGTGCCTCTCAGTCACAATATTGGTTCTTGGAAGAGTTGCGACAGGGGGTTTTGGCTCAGCTTCAAACTGGGAAAATTAAAGCCCAAATTGAAGCATTATCCCAGGCCGTCAGAAGTGGACAAATAACCCCATCGACCGCTGCAGAACAAATCCTGGGTGGTTTGAATTTACAGTCTGAATAAATACTGCAAATAAAAGCGGTTCAGTCAGGGCGAATGTCATTTCATTGCCGTGAATCACTTGACGCCCGCTGATTTCAGGCCTAAAGACGCCCAACGAATTTCTGGGTGCTGCCAGTGGCGGTGCCTTTTGTGCTTTAGCGGGGCTGCTTCCCGCAGACCGTAAAACGAGGATGATCCTATGTCGCGACGTTGCGAACTGACCGGAAAAGGCCCAATGTCTGGCAACAATGTCAGCCATGCGAAAAACAGAACACGTCGTCGCTTCCTGCCGAACTTGAACGACGTGACACTGCAATCAGAAACTCTGGGTCGTGGCTTCAAGCTGCGTATCTCTGCTGCTGCATTGCGCACCGTTGACCACCGTGGTGGTCTGGACGCGTTCTTGGCAAAAGCCAAAGACGTTGAGCTGTCAGAAAACGCTCTGAAAATCAAAAAAGATGTAGCAAAAGCGCAAACGGCATAAGCCTAATAGCTGCTCTTCTTTTGTCACTGGACAGTGAATTTAGCCCCGTCTGATTTCAGACGGGGCTGTTTCGTTTTGCCGCTTTTCATTTTCTGCGCACAGCGGTTATATCAAACAAATATGACCCGGATTCGTTTGTATATCTCTTGGCTGTTGATGGCCGCGTTTGTGCTGACTGGAAACAGTATGGCCCTTGCGCGGGGTATGCACGCAGCCACCGGGTTTATAGAGCTGTGTACGGGATCTAGTGCAGTCACAGTCGCGGTTGATGCGCAGGGTGAGCCAATCGAGCCCGTCCATATCTGCCCGGAATGCTCTTTAGTGGCCTTGGACAATGTGGAGGCCGCACCGGTTGAGTTGTTGCCCGTTCTGCGTTTCTCAGAAAGGCTGATTTGGAAATCTGCAACATCGCTTTATTCTTCGGTCGCTTTTAGCCTGCATGCGCGCGGGCCACCGGTTTTGGTTTGAATAATAAAATTCTTCAAATCAAACTAGTACCAAGGAAAAGACCATGTCTTTCAAATCTATCGCATTCGCAGCTATTGCTGCCATTTCTTTTGCTGCACCTGCCTTTGCCGACAGCAATATCATGATCAAAGACGCCTATGCGCGGGTCTCATCGAAAGCAGCCAAAGCCGGTGCCGCCTTTCTTATCATGCACAATATGGGCTCTGAAGATGATCGTCTTGTCGGCGTGCGCACCGATGTTGCGGCAAAATCAGAGTTGCACACCCATAAAGATATGGGGGATGGCGTCATGAAGATGATGCATGTCAAAGAAGGTTTCAGCATACCCGCAGGGAAAGCCTATACCCTGATGCGTGGCGGCGATCACCTGATGATGATGGGCCTTAATCAATCTTTGGCACATGGTGACGTTGTCAAAGCCGTGTTGGTGTTTGAAAACGCAGGTGAAATCACTGTGGATATCCCCGTTGATCTAGAGCGTAAAGCAGATCACGGCATGGCGCAGGGCGACATGGATCATGGGAAAATGAAACATGGTGATATGGACAAACCCAAAGACGCGGCGCACAAACCACATCACTGATATTCTGAATATTGAAAGCGGGGGCTGGGCAATAGCTTGGCCCCTTTTTTTGCGCAGTTGCCTGATCCGTGAGATTGTTGGTATTTCACGGGCACCTTTGCGAGACTGGTTTCATCAAACCCCAACAGCACACACACATATATAAGGGCACTGCAATGAAGGTTTTATTTGTTTGTCTTGGCAATATTTGTCGCAGCCCGTCCGCGGAGGGTGTTTTTCGCCGACTGACAAGCCATGAAACCGACAGTGCAGGTACAGCGGCGTGGCATGTTGGCAAGCCGCCATATGGGCCCATGCAAGCGGCAGCAATGCAGCGTGGAATTGACCTGTCAGATTTGCGGGCGCGTCAAATTGCAAAACAGGATTTCGGTGACTTTGATCTGATCATCGCCATGGACGAAAGCAATATGTCGGACATCGAAGCCCTGCGGCCAAAAGGCAACGGAACCCCGGTGCGCCTGTTCACGGATTTTGCCCCGAATTCGCATTTGGTTGATGTGCCCGATCCCTATTACACCCGTGATTTTGACGGAACTCTTGATCTGATAGAGCAATGTGCGACGGGCTTGGCTGCTAAGATCGGCTAGATGCTATATTAAGCGAATTGAAATCTAATTGCCTAAAGTCTCCAGTTGATCACGTGACTGTAAAGTCATTCAGATAAAACCCGCAATTCACCTTTCAGAAACGGCTGGCTGCGAATTGCCGGCGAGATCACGTTCTTTTCAACCAAGCGTCGAATGGTTTGCGCCACGTCTCGCGGCACTTGATCGTCCCAGTCTGTACCTGCAAAAAGAGAGATTTGCCGCGAAAAACCTGCAAAGGGCAACGGGTGCGCTGTGACGTGATCATGAAAACGGACAGCGCGCATAAAGCCAAGCGGTGTGGTGATCGACCATCCTATTCCCCGCGCGACACAGGCCATAAGCGCCAGATGACTGCTGATTTCAAATCGTTCAGTGAATTTCAGTTTGAGCCGCGAAAGATGTGCGTCAATCTGACGGGCAATCAACTGATCCCCGTCATAGCGCAAAATTGGCAAGTCCTGCATCACTTCGTTCAGATCCGCACCCGTCGGGGCATGTGACGTTGGCGTCACTAAGATAAAGGGATCGCGCACCAGCGGGTGCTCGACAATGCTATCTAAAACCTCACCAGTCGACGCTGCGACACCAATGTGTAAGTTCTTGGCTTTCATCGCGGCAGTGATGTCATGGCTGGAAGCCGTGATGAGTTTGAACTTGCATTTGGCCAGGCTTTCGGCAAGTTCGGTGACAAGCCGCGGGGTCAGATCATCGTCAAAATCGTCGATAATACCCATGTTGAGCGTGCGCAAATCCGTCAGGTTCACGACGCTCAGCTCTGATTGTGCAAGACGTAATTCAGACAAAACCGCCCGTGTGCGTGCCAGAAAATTGCGTCCAGCGGGGGTCAATTGCATGGGGCGTTTGGTGTGGTCCAACAAATCACTGCCCAGCGCTGTTTCCAGGTTGCGCATTTGTTGGCTGACGGCTGGTTGGCTCAGGCCAGTGCTTTGGGCTGCCAAAGCGACAGATCCAGAACTCGCTAAGGCTTCAAACACCTCTAAACCGCGCAGCGTGACGCCTTTGCTCAACATGCAAACCTCCTATTAGATTTGCCTTTTGTGAATGTAGCGCGGTGTTGGGTCAATCATTTTCGTTGTGACAAACGCACAGCGAGTGGGATTCAAGGTGGCACATTATGAGCCGAAGGCAATTTTACCTAGCCAAGCCAATGGTCATAATTGTTAGCTATGACGTGCGCAAACCGAGGAGGCGGTTTCGCCAAATTGTTTGTATCGTTTCCAGAAAACCTCGTGCGATCGTCGGTCTGATTGGCGAATTTCCTGTGCCTTGCTTGGGTCTTTGAAAAAACTCGCCGCCATGCGCTGATCTGACTGGGATAATCTGTTATTGGCAACGCTTTGAATACAATTGCAAAGGCTGCGAGATGCGGCTTTGCGATCTGATTTTACACATGCGTTAGAAATTGGTCCCGCCTTTACCTGAATGGCCGACATTGAAACCACGCTGAGTGCAATTACCACTGTCAAAACGGATGTTTTCATCTTTGCCTCTTTTGGTCTGCGCTTTTACGAGACTCTCTTTGCTCAAAATCAGTATGCCGCAATTTATGAAAAATTCAAAGGGTGTGCCAAAAATGTGATCTGAATTAGAACGCCCTCCAATATTCAAGTGACGCGCCTAGGGTTCCGCCGCCGTAACTTTGCTTTGAAACGCCGATCTTCAGGTGCTGACGGTCGACAATGGGTATGGCCACAGAGGGTTCAATTCCAAACGACCAGTCTTGGCCACCGTGGCTTTCGGCTGACAGTTGCAGCATGATTTTGGTGTTGTTTTTTAGGGATACGCCAGCGGTTCCCACAATCTTTGCGCCAACTGGCAGCGGGGCATCATATAGGAAAATGTCAGTGTCCAAAGACAGCCAGCCGTCATTTTCAAACGCCTTAATCCCCTTGCCGATAGACAGGCCCGCTTGCACGGTCGTTGGCCTTTGCGTCCCTTGAGAGGTTTGGCCTATTCCAAGCGTATAGCCAGTGATCCACCCATTTTCGAATGGCTTGAATGCCCGTTTGGCGCTGACAAAAAACGATAGGTTCTGCCTGTCAACTAAATCAACTTTCAGCGTGATTGTCGTGGCATCTGTGACCCCATATTCCGCATATAATGACGAACTTTGGGTCGCGTGCAGCGCATCACTGGGCCAAGCTAGTGCACTGCGCACGGACATAAACCCGTGATTGGCGGGGCGCAGCCAAGGGCCTGCCTGCGTTGCAGCAGGGCTTAACAAGAGCAATACTAAACAGATCCTCCGCATGGTGTCCCCCATGCCTATGTTCAAAAGATATTGGTAAACAAATGCTTAACAGTTGGCCGCCAAGCCAAATTAACCCTTTGGCTAAAGTTTTCGCGTGCTTTTCCCAAGCGGGGCGCTAGGTTAAGAAAAAGCCAATAAGGAGCCAGCATGCCAAAGATTAGAAAAGGTGAAACCCGCCAAACCGTTATCACAACGCTGGAAGTGACACCCGGAACTTGTCAGGATGTGATCGAAGCTTTGACCGAAGCCTATGATCTCGTCATTTCCAAGCAACCTGGATTTATAGCCGCAGGCCTGCATGTGAACGATGCCCAAACTCGGGTTGCAAATTATTCACAATGGGAAAATCGCCAAGCGTTTCAGGCGATGTTGCGTACGCCTGAAATGCGGGATCGCAACCGCCGTATCAACGAGCTGTGCAAAAGCTTTGAGCCTGTTATGTATGATGTGATCGAGACATTTGAATGATTGTCCAAACGACGTGAGCAACCAACGCAATGTATAAAAACATTCTGATCCCGATTTCTTTTGACGAAGACAGCACCGAAAACGCCTTGCGTGCTGCCGCTGCTTTGGCGGATGAAGATGCCAAGGTGACGTTGCTTCATGTTATGGGGGCGGTTCCAAAATACGCCTCCAGCTATTTTCCCAAGGGATATCGTGACGAGGCGCAATCCACTATCGAGGCTTCGTTGCGCGACATGGCCCAAGATTTGCCAAATGCGTCGGGCGTGGTCGCCGAAGGCCAGCCGGGTCGTACTATTTTGGAATGGGCCAGGGATCACGCGGTCGATTGCATCTTTTTGTCAGCGCATCGCGCGGGCTCGCCAGAGTTCTTATTGGGGTCCACAGCGGCGCAAGTTGTGCGGCATGCCACATGTGGCGTGCATATCGTGCGTTAGGGCAGTAGGGCCGCGCCGGAAAAATTGTTCGCGGTCACAACGCCTATCAGCACCAACAAAGGGATCACGGCTAGGAAAAATGCGATGGGTTGCCGGTCATACCGGTACGAATACCGCATGGCCGGAACAAAGCAGACGATCATTGAAATGACCCCCAAAAACAAATAGCCACGTAGATTGCTTGAAAGGGCAGCGTTGTCGGCGGTCAGCAGCGCAATCGCTGTAAACAAGGCCCATCCCACGATTTGCAGGGAAATCAGGATGTGTACGAGTTGCTTCATATATCCTCGACTATCACGGTTTTCGCAGTGAAACTGGCGCAAAAGCGCAATTCTTGCCTCAACCTTGAAAAAATTAGTCGTTTCAAGGCCTTCTGTCACCCTTCAGAGGTGGAAAAAAAACGATACAATTTGTTCACAGGTTTTCCACAGGGGTGTGTGGAAGGTTTTTCCCGAGTTTTGAGGAGCTGGGAAGAATGCGGGCAAATAGTTCTGGTTCTATGTCGTTGGTGTTGTGAATTTGACAGAAAGTCCCATGAAACTAAGGAATAGTGATAATTAAGTTGCGTTTTTGCAATTTTCGATTTGGCTGCAAACCTGCAGAATTTACATAAATTGGCCGATTGTTAAATCGACAAACTTAATTGAACGTAATTGACCCAACAGCGCAAAAGTCCGAGGGAAAATACGCAGAATATCAAATATCCAATGGTTTTAGTGCTTATAAATCAAAAATTTGGGCTGCATACCTCATGCTGCGAATTTCCAGCGTCGGCTAAATTGAGGCGTGTTTTGCAATGGAAAACCGGCCGCTAACGTCGTCATAAATGCAAAAACGATCACCTAGCGACCACGCCGCTTCACATTGCCGCCTCTTTGCCCTGGACGCCCCGCTGTTGAACGCCCGCGTGATTTTACCGATTTCTCTGCAGCGGCATCCACCGCCGATTGTCGTGCCAGCGGATCGTCAGAGATAACCAGATCAACCGCTTCCAACCGTTTCACTTCATCGCGCAGACGCGCCGCTTCTTCGAATTCCAAATTCTCGGCGGCCTTTCGCATGTCCTGACGCAGGCCATCCAGGTGGGCTTCCAGATTGGCACCATGTAGTGGTTTGTCGATTGTGGCAGTCACGCGCGCCATATCGGTGTCGCCTTGATACAGGCCCGACAATACATCCTCGACGTTCTTTTTCACCGTTGCAGGCGTGATCCCGTGTAGCTCATTATAAGCGATCTGTTTGGCCCGCCGCCGCTCGGTTTCGCGCAGGGCCCGCTCCATGCTGCCGGTGATCTTGTCAGCATACATAATGACCCGCCCATCGGCATTTCGCGCGGCGCGACCAATTGTTTGCACCAGGGAAGTTTCCGAACGCAAGAAACCCTCTTTGTCTGCATCAAGAATGGCAACCAGCCCACATTCCGGAATGTCCAAACCTTCGCGCAGCAGGTTGATGCCAATCAGCACATCAAACGCCCCCAAGCGCAGGTCTCGCAAAATTTCGATGCGTTCCAGCGTGTCGATTTCGCTGTGCATATAGCGCACTTTGATGCCCTGTTCGTGCAAATACTCTGTCAGATCTTCGGCCATGCGCTTGGTCAGGGTGGTGACCAGCGTCCGATACCCATCGGCAGCCACTTTGCGAATTTCATCCAGCAAATCGTCAACCTGCATGTCCACCGGGCGAATTTCGATCTCTGGGTCCAGCAATCCAGTGGGTCTGATCACCTGTTCAGTGAAGACACCGCCCGATTGCTCTAACTCCCAAGCGGCCGGGGTTGCAGAGACAAATATCGATTGCGGGCGCATCGCGTCCCATTCTTCAAATTTGAGAGGGCGATTGTCCATGCAAGAGGGCAGGCGAAACCCATGTTCCGCCAAGGTGAATTTCCGGCGGTGATCCCCCTTATACATGCCGCCGATTTGCGGCACGGACACATGGCTTTCATCGGCGAACACCAAGGCATTATCCGGGATGAATTCAAACAGGGTCGGAGGTGGTTCACCCGGCGCGCGGCCCGTCAGATAGCGCGAATAGTTTTCGATCCCGTTACAAAAACCCTGCGCCTCGATCATCTCGACATCAAAGTTGGTGCGTTGTTCCAGCCGCTGCGCCTCTAGCAATTTGCCGTCGCTTACCAGTTGGTCCAGACGCAACCGAAGCTCTTTTTTGATGCTGATCACGGCCTGCTGTAAGGTTGGCTTGGGCGTGACATAATGTGAGTTTGCATAGACACGGATTTTTTCAAATGTATCTGTGCGTTCGCCGGTCAGGGGGTCAAATTCGGTGATGCCCTCCAGTTCTTCGCCAAAAAACGACAACCGCCAGGCGCGGTCTTCCAGGTGGGCAGGGAAAATTTCCAGACTGTCACCGCGAACTCTGAAAGAGCCGCGTTGAAAGGCCTGATCATTGCGGCGATACTGCTGTGCCACAAGGTCCTGCATGACTTGGCGCTGGTCATATTCTTTGCCAACCACCAAATCTTGGGTCATGGCCGAATAGGTTTCAACCGACCCAATGCCATAAATGCAACTGACAGAGGCGACAATAATCACGTCATCTCTCTCTAACAGAGACCGGGTTGCAGCGTGCCGCATACGGTCAATCTGTTCGTTGATCTGCGATTCTTTTTCAATGAAAGTATCGCTGCGCGCGACATAGGCTTCGGGTTGGTAATAGTCATAGAAAGACACAAAATATTCGACCGAGTTTTCAGGGAAAAACCCCTTAAATTCACCGTATAATTGCGCCGCCAATGTTTTGTTTGGGGCCAAAATGATGGCGGGTCTTTGCGTCTGCTCAATGAGCTTGGCCATGGTAAAAGTCTTACCGGTGCCGGTGGCCCCCAAAAGCACCTGATCGCGCTCACCACTTTCGATCCCTGCCGAAAGCTCTGCTATGGCTGTGGGCTGGTCTCCTGCGGGTTCAAACTCTGTTTTCAGGACAAACCGTTTCCCACCCTCAAGCTTTTCGCGCGCTGCGCGCGACGTCTTTGTTTTTGGTGTGGTTTGTTCAGAATCAACAAGCTGCATTTAGATCCCCTTTGTGGTTTCTAAATTGATCTGTTTTGGCTGTCTTGCAACCCACGGCCGGGAATCTTTTGTCACCAGCTATCGTATAGCAGAGTTTTGCTGACAAAAATTGGCAGTAAGGTGATTCTGATCTGCCCCGAGGAATTGTGACCAAATGGTTAAATTGCAAGGACAGTTTGTCGCAGTTTGGTGGTGATTTCTCAACTTAAATGATGCAAGTTTACGTCGCGTAAAGATATCATTAATTGAATGGCCATTTAAGGAATTCTCTAAGTCGTTTGTTTCTTTCAGCTATTAAGTATGGGGGCGAGGGAGGGCATATGGATTCCCCTTAGGCGTGTCTCATTAATTGATGCAAATGCTTGCCAAATATTTCGCAATCTCGGTATCATAATGAAGCAAGCAGCGCTTGGTTGCTGGACGCCCGCATTAATACCCCTCGCTCCCCGTGGAACGTCCGGCAACCAAGGCGCTTGAAAATCCCCAAGAATTTTGCCCCCACCTAAGCAAGGGCACTTTATTTACTCAGCGCTGGTTTCTTTGATTGGCACGTATAACGCGCCGCCTTCACGGAATTTCGCAGCCATGGCTTCCATGCCCTCCTTTTTGGCTTCGGCGCGAATGTCATGTGAAATGCGCATCGAACAGTATTTCGGGCCGCACATAGAGCAGAAATGCGCCACCTTATGCGCCTCTTTCGGCAAAGTCTGGTCGTGGAACGCGCGCGCTGTATCCGGGTCAAGCGACAGGTTGAATTGGTCTTCCCAGCGGAATTCAAACCGTGCGCGCGACAAAGCATCATCGCGGCGTTGTGCCCCGGGCAATCCCTTTGCCAAATCCGCAGCGTGCGCTGCGATTTTATAGGTAATGACCCCGACTTTTACGTCATCGCGATCTGGCAAGCCAAGATGCTCTTTCGGCGTCACGTAGCACAACATCGCGCAGCCAAACCAACCAATCATCGCAGCGCCGATGCCGGATGTGATGTGGTCATACCCCGGCGCGATATCCGTGGTCAGTGGTCCAAGCGTATAAAACGGGGCCTCGTGGCAGCACTCCAATTGTTTGTCCATATTCTCTTTGATCTTGTGCATGGCCACATGACCAGGCCCTTCGATCATCACCTGACAGCCCTTGGCCCAGGCGATCTTGGTCAATTCCCCCAGGGTTTCCAATTCGGCGAATTGGGCTGCGTCATTGGCATCGGCAATCGATCCTGGACGCAGACCATCGCCCAAGGAAAACGACACATCATATTGACGGCAAATATCCGCGATCTCTTCAAAATGTTCGTAGAGAAAGCTTTCCCTGTGGTGATGCAGGCACCATTTGGCCATGATCGAACCACCACGGCTGACAATACCCGTCACACGTTCGGCGGTCATCGGCACCATATGCAGGCGCACCCCTGCGTGAATCGTAAAGTAATCAACGCCTTGCTCGGCCTGTTCGATCAGCGTGTCGCGGAACACCTCCCAAGTCAGGTCTTCGGCAATGCCGTTCACCTTTTCCAGTGCCTGATAGATTGGCACAGTTCCGATGGGCACAGGAGAGTTGCGAATGATCCATTCACGGGTGTTGTGAATATTGCGACCGGTGGACAGGTCCATCACCGTGTCAGCCCCCCAACGGATAGACCACACCAGCTTATCCACTTCTTCCTCCATCGAGGACGTAACTGCCGAGGTGCCCATATTGGCGTTGATCTTGACCAGAAAATTGCGGCCAATGATCATCGGTTCGATTTCCGGGTGGTTGATGTTTGCCGGGATAATCGCGCGGCCTGCGGCGATTTCACTGCGCACAAACTCTGGGGTTACATAATCGGGAATATTGGCCCCAAAGTCATTGCCATCCCGGTGGCACGGAGAGGTCTCGCGCAGCTGGTTCTCGCGAATGGCAACAAATTCCATCTCGGGCGTGATGGTACCCTGACGTGCGTATTCATACTGCGTCACAGCCTTGCCTGCTTTGGCTTTCAAAGGTTGGCGCAGATTGGAGAATTCAGCAACCAGACGCTCCCCCTCAACAAACCCGTTGTCTTCGGGTTTCACGGCCCGTGCGTCATAGGCTTCGACATCATCGCGTGCCAAAATCCACGCCTCGCGCAGGGGGCGCAATCCTTGGCGAATATCTGTCAGATAATCCGGGTCAGTATAGGGCCCAGAGCTGTCATAGACCGGCAATGGTGACTCGCCAGCGCTGACATGTGTTGCAATCTCGCGCATGGGCACGCGGATGTCTTTATGCAGATCACCCGCCACATAGATCTTGCGCGACGCGGGCAGGGCGCCCGTGGTGATTTGGGGGTTGGGAATATTCATTTTGGTGCTCCTCAGCAAAATTCAAAAGGCACCAGATGAGAAAAGACGGGAAACAAAGGGTGTACGGCCCTTGTTCGGAAATTGCAGCACAATGGGCTGTACAGGCCCAATAGCGATGCATTCCTTGCTTCCTACGCCAGTATCAACTGGGTCAGGTTCAAAGGGTCGCGACACCGGGCAAAATGCCCATATTCGCCTCTCAGTCTCTTAAGCGAGACCCCCCTGCGTGAGGTCACGATATTCTCGCTAAGGTTGTTTGGTCAATGCATTTTCTGATTTGGCTGCATTTGCGGTTGGATTCTGGCCTGTTGGGGGGATGGCCAGGCGATTCAGGGCTTGCCCGACGGGCGCAAATCTCGGATAAAGCCACAAGACCAAGGAGTTTGCGATGATCGCTCGAATTTATCAGCCTGCCCGCAATGCCATGACATCTGGGCAAGCCAAGACCAAAACCTGGATTCTGGAATTCACGCAGTCCTCAGCACGCGATATCGACCCGTTGATGGGTTGGACGGCAACCGATGACACGCAATCTCAAGTGAAATTGCGGTTTTCGACCAAAGAGGCTGCCGTGGATTATGCCAAAGAGCGGGGCATCCAAGCTCAGGTGACCGAACCGCATAAACGCAAGCCTAATGTGCGCGCGGGCGGCTATGGTGAAAACTTTGCCACCAACCGCAAGGGTGCATGGACACACTAATCAAGGTGTGCAACCAGCAAACTTCGCTTTGAATACGACGGTCTTACCGTCCATTTTCCTCTTTTGATGCCAATCAGTGCGCTGCCCAAATAGCCTTGGGCATTGCTCTGGTGGGACTGCCCAATCAGATTTGTATTGCGCGGCAATCTCACGCGATGTGGCATGGCCACTGTTGTGAAGGTTTGGCGTTTTCGCTCCCCAATTCTTCTGTTCGAAATTACTTAAAACTCAAAGAACCTGACCGTATGGTGCAGCAAGCATCATAGCGTCCAAGTGTCGATCGAAAAAATTTCGCAACAATTCAACGACATAGCAGGTCCAGCGATACTTGGCATTTTCATGTCAGGTAGAGTGGAAACCTGTCGATCTGTGCCGTCGGTTCTCTGGCCTGATAGGCAAATAAAGTTTTAGAATAATGAATGCTAATCCGAGCAGAGTGAAAATACCTGTCGCTTAGCAATGCTGGAAATCAAAGTTGGCCTGTTGACACAATTACACTAATATATCACAGTATATCTATTGACAGTAGGAGGAGACTTGTTGATGAAGCGATCAATTTTTGCATTAGCGTTAACGGCGCTGGTTCCGAGTTTGGCGGTTGCTGCCGATTGGCCAGAACGTCCAGTCACGATTGTTGTGCCGGCCGGAGCCGGAGGCGGAACAGATGCCACCGCTCGCATGCTAGCAGAGCGTCTGCGCGACAAATTCGATGTGCCATTTAATGTCGTGAACCAAGGGCAGGGTGGGGGCGTTGTCGGTATTAATTCCATCAAAACGGCAAAGCCCGACGGCTATACCATAGGGGTGATCTATAATTTTGCCCATTATGCGCCCATGGGACAGGCAGACTTTAATGCCTCGGACTTTACCCCAATTGCACAGTATAATTTTGACCCGGCGGGTTTTAATGTGCGTGCAAACAGCGAATGGAACAGCATCGGTGACGCGCTGGACGCCATCAAAGCAGCTCCAGCCGAATACTCAATCGCCTGTGGTGGCGGATGTGGTGGGTCATGGCCCATTGCGGCGGCAACGCTTTTGAATGAATGGGGCGTGGACCTATCCCAAGTGCGCATGATTGCAGGTCAAGGCGCAGCGGGCGCGTTGCAGGATATGGTTGCAGGGGGCTTTGACGTGGTGCCAACCTCTGTCCCAGAAGCAGGCCCGTTGATCCAAGCAGGACGCGTCAAATCTTTGGCTGTCTTTGGCTCTGCGCGTTTGTCGGCTTTCCCAGACATTCCGACTTTGGCAGAGCAGACAGATCTTGATCTGTCTTTAGGGGCTTGGCGCGGTGTTGTTGCGCCCATCGGACTGGACGCCGAGATTGCCGAGGATCTAGAAGAAGCCATGAGCGAAATTGTTTCTGACGCCGCGTGGCAAAAACAAATGACCGAACGCGGTTTTGGCATTCAATGGCGAGATGCCGATGCTTTTGCAGGGTTTATAACGTCCGAAGAATCCTCGGTGCGCGAAATCGTGGCAACGCTGGGTCTTTGATCTTCCCAATATAGAAACAGAGCAGCGGTGCTGCTCTGTTTCCGGGGGGATAGACGAAAGGAATTCGGATGAAGCTTGACGATCTGATAAACGGCATTGTGTTTCTTGTGCTCGGCATTTTGATTGTCATTTACGCACAGACATTGCCGACCATGGCTCAAATCGAATATGGCCCGGGCTTTCTACCAAAAATCATTGGCGCAGGCATGGCTCTGGCAGGTGCTGCATTGATATTTGCCCGCATTTGGCAGGGCAAAGGCCAGGTTGCCGGCTGGGTCTCTTTTAATGGCAATGGCCTTAAGGGGATTATGGGCATTGGCGTATTTTTGACCGCTATCATTTTTTATATGCTCACGGCTGACGCTTTGGGCTTTCTGATCGTTGCGCCAATATTGTTGCTTTGCATCGTCTATTGGTTTGAGCGCCGCTGGAAACTCGCCCTAGGCGTTGCCATTGTGGGCACGGTTCTGTTGCACACCTTCTTTTATCAAATCATGAAGGCCCCGCTCCCTTGGGGATTGTTGCTCAAATACTCAGGAACGTTGACATGGTAGTGCTTGATTCCCTTGTCCTATTGATGGAACCAACCACGCTGGTCGTGATTGTTGGCTGTGCCGCCTACGGGCTGGTTGTTGGGGCCATTCCTGGCTTTACGGCGACGATGGCCGTGGCGCTTTTGGTGCCCATGACCTATTTTCTTGACCCAGTTCCCGCGTTGGCCGGTATTGTGACATTGGCAGCGATGGCAATCTTTGCCGGTGACATTCCGGGGGCCTTGCTTCGGATGCCTGGCACACCGGCATCTGCGGCCTATGCCAACGAATCCTTTCAGATGGCCAAACGAGGCGAAGCAGAAACAGCGCTTGGCGTCGGTCTTGTGGCCTCGGCGATTGGCGGGGTGTTTGGCGCGCTGATGTTGATCCTTGCGGCGCCTTTGTTGGCTGAAATCTCGCTAAACTTTTCGAGCTTTGAATACTTCTGGCTGGCCTGTCTTGGTTTGGTGGCCGCGATTGCCGCATCTAATGCAACGCCTGCCAAAGGCGCGATTTCCTTATTTATCGGCCTGACCATTGGCATGGTCGGACTGGATCCGGTGATGGGCCAACAACGCTTTACTTTTGGCAGTATTAACCTGATTGGCGGCTTGGCATTTATTCCGGTTTTAATAGGGCTTTTTGCTGTCTCCGAGGCGCTGCGCTTTGGGGCCAAACCAACCGCCCGACCAGAGATATTGCCCATGGCTCCCAGGTCTTTGTTTGTGGGCGTGTTTTCGCATGTGCGCCGCTTGAAATGGCCCGTCTTGCGCGGATCAGGGATTGGCTCAATCGTGGGGGCTATTCCGGGCGCAGGTGCCGATATCGCGGCCTATATTTCTTACGCCGTTGCGCGCCGTACTTCTCCGAATAAGCAAGAGTTTGGCACCGGCACCGTCGATGGCATTGCCCCGGCGACAGCTGCAAACAATGCAGCGGTCGGTGGCGCGCTGATCCCGGCAACCGTTTTTGGCATTCCGGGTGACAGCCTGACAGCGGTGATCATCGGCGTGCTTTATATGAAAGGTCTAAATCCAGGCCCCACGGTTTTCTTGATGCAGCCGACGTTGCTCTATGCAATCTTCATAGCCTTTTTGATTGCAAATATTGTGATGGTTCCCTTTGGCTTTGGCGCAATCATGTTGTTTCGGCGTATTTTGTCTGCCCCGCCAGGTGTTGTTATGGCCTTGGTCACCTTGGCCTGCATCGTTGGTGCCTTTGCCGTAGAGGACACAACCTTTGCTGTATTTGTGATGCTGGCCGCCGGGCTTCTGGGGTTTTATCTAGAGGAAAACGACTTCCCGCTTGCCCCCGTCATATTGGGGATCGTCTTGGGGCCGATTTTGGAATCCACCTTCCTGGCTTCGCTTGCGAAAAGCCAAGGATCGTTTGTCGAGTTCTTTTCAAGACCAATAGCCGGGTCATTGGGCGCAATAACCATTGCAATCATTGTCGTTCCCTTATTGTATTCCATGCTCAAACGTAGAAAGCGAAATATATGAGTACTGAACGCCCTGAAAGCCGATCTGTCGCGGTCTACAAGGACATAGAAGAAAAAATCGTGACGCTTATTATTGCGCCGGGGCGCTTGGTGACAGAGCAGGAACTTTGCAATCTCAGCGGATTCGGACGTACGCCCGTGCGCGAAGCGGTGCAAAAGCTGGAACGCGATATGCTGGTGTCAGTACTGCCAAGGCGTGGCATTCTGATAGAGCCAATTGACGCGCAAAAAGCCATCAAGACATTGGATGTGCGTCGACGGCTTGAACCGTTTTTAACGTCTCGGGCTGCGAAATTTGCTGAAAGCACAGAGCGCTGGCGCTTTGCGCAACTGGCCGAACGTATCGAAGAAACGGGCAAAACAAGTGATACGCATGCGTTTATGGCGCTTGATCGGGAATTGAACAATCAAGTTGCGCTAGCGGCGCGCCATGACATCGCCTGTAAAGTTGTTTTTCCACTGCACGCTATTTCACGGCGCATCGGCTATTTGCTTGCGCGCGAAACGAATTCTGGACCGGGCTCTGCGGTCGACAATCACAGCCGGATGGCGCGTGCCCTCTCTGAGGGCGATGAGAAAGGCGCGCGCGAAGCGCTTGAAGAGACGTTTGAGACCTCAGAGGCAACGGCCCTGAAAGTTGAAGACATGATCAATCGAGGACAGATCAAGTTCCCAACGGCCTAATCAGCCACATAAATTTCAATCTTCCCGTCCAAGGGCGCGCTTGCGGTCATTCAAGCGACGGGAATGCTATGTCTCATGAAGGGAGATTCCAATGCTCATGCCACGCAAGAAAACACCCGATCTTGCCCTCTCACTTGTCAGCGGGGGAGACTTCAGACTTTCCAATGAAAACAATGCCCGCGGCACCGTTGTCTGCTTTTATCGCGGATTGCATTGTCCGATTTGCGCGACCTACCTAACCGAGCTAGAGCGCCTCACACCAGAGTTCAACCAACGCGGTGTCGGCACCATTGCGGTTTCCACTGATGTAGAAGACCGCGCGCGGGCCATGGCAGAGAAAATTGATGCCAAAAACCTGCGTGTGGGCTATGGGTTGACCATCGAAAATGCGATGGATTGGGGCTTATATATCTCGACATCGCGCGGCAAATCTTCGCTGAATATCCTAGAGCCTGAATTATTCTCTGAGCCTGGTGTTTTTCTCGTTCAGCCCGACATGGCGCTCTACTATGGTTCTGTTCAAACCATGCCGTTTGTGCGTCCGCATTTCAAAGAACTTTTGGCCGCGGTGGACGGTGCCATGGCTGCTAACTATCCCGCCCGTGGCGAATACACGCCGGAAGACTGACCATGCTCACTTGCGCCTGCGTTAGAGGGTGGTGACAAATGTGGATCCAGGGCAGCTTGGGACCACATCAAACGCGAGATAGAAAGATCACATGATACAGTTTTTTGCATGGCCAACCCCGAACTGCCGCAAGGTCTCAATTTTGCTGGAAGAACTTGCTGTGCCTTATGAAGTGCACGCGGTTGATATTGGCAAAGATCAGCAATTTGCGCCAGACTTCCTTGCGATCAGCCCAAACAATAAAGTGCCTGCAATCTATGACGATGAGACAGGCGTAAAGCAGTTTGAATCCGGTGCTATCTTGATCTACCTTGCTGAAAAATTTGGAAAATTTCTTCCTGCAAGTGTCGCTGAACGGGCGGATGTTCTGCAGTGGTTGATGTGGCAAATGGGGGGGCTTGGCCCAATCGCAGGCCAGGGTCATCACTATCTTAAATTCAATCCTGGGGTTTCAGACTATACCGACGCCCGGCTTAAAACTGAAATCAATCGGCTCTATGGGGTGCTCAACACCCAACTAAAGGGCAGGGCATTTATATGTGGCGATTATAGCATCGCAGACATGGCAATCTGGCCCTGGGTTGCTCGCTACGAATGGCATCAAGCTGATCTGAACGCCTTTCCAAACGTCCAGAAATGGTATCGAACATTGCGGGCGAGGGATGCGGTCCAGCGCGGCTATCATGTGCCAAGTGAGACCGCTGAAATTCCACTAGGATAAGACAATGATCGAAGTATTAGGCCGCGCCAATTCGATCAATGTTCAAAAGGTGATGTGGTGTGCGCATGAACTCTCGCTGGAAGTCGTGCAGCGTGACATCGGCGGAGCCTTTGGCGGCACTGGGACGCCAGAGTTTCTGGCGATGAACCCAAACGGTCAAATTCCAGTGCTGCAAGACGACGGCTTCACGATCTGGGAATCCAACGCAATCGTGCGATACCTTTGTACCCGCTACGATCTTTTTGGCTGGCGTCCACGCAGCCCAATGCAAGAAGGAAAAGCCAACCAATGGATGGATTGGTATCTTTCCACATTGCATCCGCCAATGACCACGGTGTTCCTACAACTTATTCGAACCCCCTCCAACGAAATGGATCAACAGGTCCTAGACGCAGCCTTTGTGCGCTGTTGCCACTATTGGTCGATCGTCAACCAGCACCTCGCGGCCAACGACTATATGTTGGGTGAAAAAATCTGCATGGCAGACATCCCGGTGGGGTGCTCTGCGTATCGTTGGTTCTCGCTGGATCTCATGCGCCCAGACATGCCCCACCTCAACCGCTGGTTCGAAACGCTTTGTGCCAGACAGGCCTTTCGTACACATGTTCAATTGCCCCTCACATAACCTCAAAGATCTCGTTGGGGCCGTTGCATTATGCCGGCAAAGCATTGTGGCAGGTGTTCAGCACCCAAATGCCGTCTTTGCGTTCCCACACTTGGGTCGTCACGGCTTTGATGTCGAATTCTTCCTTGGTCGCAAGGGTTTTGGTTCGTTGAATCAATTCGCCAATCATCACGCCGACGTCGCCCTGTATCCGAATGTTTAAATTCTCGCGTCTGACGGATAAAAACCGAAACCGGTCGCGCACGCAGGCAAGATACGCGGTTTTATCATCCATCATGCCATTCAGATGAACATGCACCAGATTGTCCGCCAGCATCTGTGCCAGGCCGTCAACGTCATTGTTCATTAGTTTTTCACAGCGCGCTTTTTCGGCGATGCGCAGGCTGGCAATGGCCGCTTCTGTGGTACACATCCATATTCTCCTAAATTCAATCTATGCAATTTGGCCCAAAAAGCTTTGCGTCCGTTCATGCTGTGGCGCGCTAAAGAACTGTTCTGGCTCGTTTTCCTCTATGATTTCACCATGATCCATAAAGATCACCCGATCCGCCACTTTACGGGCAAAGCCCATTTCATGGGTGACACAAATCATCGTCATTCCGTCCGAAGCCAGATCAATCATGGTGTCTAGAACTTCATTAACCATTTCCGGGTCTAGTGCAGAGGTCGGCTCGTCAAACAGCATAAACTTAGGACGCATACAAAGCGCGCGCGCGATAGCGACGCGTTGCTGTTGACCACCTGACAGTTGCGCGGGGTATTTCAGCGCTTGTTCCGGGATACGCACACGCTTCAGATACGCATGCGCGATCTCTTCGGCTTCTTTTCGCGCCACACCGCCAACCCTGATCGGGCCAAGCACGCAATTTTCTAGAATGGTCATATGCGGGAACAGATTGAATTGTTGAAACACCATTCCAATGTCGCGACGCACCGCGCGCACTGACTTTACATCTTTACTCAGGGCGGTGCCGTTCACCCGAATGCTGCCCTCTTGGATCTCTTCAAGTTGGTTAATACAGCGGATGAGGGTTGATTTGCCTGACCCAGATGGGCCGCAGATCACAATCTTTTCGCCCGTTTTCACCGTTAAATTCACAGCTTTCAAAGCTTGAAACGCGCCATACCATTTTCCGATCCCCCGAAGTTCGATTGCAGGGAGCTCCTGAGCCTTTGATAAAGGCTCAGGATTTTGTGGTTGTGGGACCATATTCATGAAATTGTCCTTTGAACTCACTTGGTCACAACACCGGAAAAATCAGGCAGAGATTCTTCGAACCACTTCTGATAGGCGGCTTCCAATGCACCGCTATCTTTGATTTCTCCAAGGAAAACATTCACATAGTCTAGCATCGCGTCATCTTGCGGATGCACACCAAGTGCCAGGATAAAGCGGTTCATTTCGAACTTTTCGTTGAATTTCCCCGGGGCGATCTGGTGAATTTGCTTCATGCCAATGTTTGACACGCCAATGGCTTCAACCTGTCCACTCAGCAGGGCTTGCACCGCGCTCACATCATCGTCAAAGCGCCGAATGTTGGTTCCATCCGGTGCGATGCGTGTCAATGTCGTGTCCTGTCCACTGGCGCGCGTCACCCCAATGACATGCCCGGGCAAATCCGCCTCATTAGAAATCTTCAGATCCGTTGGCCCGAAAATGCCGATGCGCACGGCTGCATATGGGTCGCTAAAGTCAACTTTCTTGGCGCGGTCGGGGGTGATCGCAAGCGATGAAATCAGCAGATCAACTTGACCACTCAACAGATATGGAATGCGATTTGGGCCGGTGACCGGCACAATTTCAACATCCACCCCCATTTTTTCCGCCAGCATAGAGGCAACATCTGCATCATAGCCATCCGGCTGGTTATCAGAGTTCATAAACCCAACCGGAGGGAAATCGACCAGCATACCAACTTTCATGGTCCCTTCAGCCTGAATGTCAGAAATGCTATCGGCCGCCAGGTCTTGCGTGCCGATAAGGCTCACCGCGATCACGCCCAAAGCTGCGATCAGGCCCTTTGTTTTAGCTCGTACCATGTTTCTCCTCCTAAATGGTCTAGCAGTTGTTATTCAGCGGCACGCGCTAGCGCGTGACCGCCTTGTCAAATCGGGTTTCCAAACGCTTGGCGGCCAGAGACAGTGGCCAACACAGAATGAAATACAAAACCGCAACCAGGCAGATCACGTGGAAGGGCTTAAAGGTGGCGTTGCTGATGATCTGCCCTGCGCGGGTCAGTTCCGTAAAACCGATGATGGACGCAAGGGAGGTGCTTTTGATCAACTGCACCAGAAATCCCGTGGTTGGGGCGGCCGCGATGCGCGCGGCCTGTGGCAGAATGACCTTTTGCATACGCGTGACATAGTCATACGCCAGGGCATCTGCCGCTTCGGTTTGTCCCGGCGGTACCGCCTGAATACAGCCGCGCCAGATTTCGCCCAAAAACGCGCTGGCATGCAGGGTCAGCGCGATTGCCGCCGCCAGCCATGCGCTGGTGGGCAGGCCCACAATGTTCAAACCAAAGTAAATCAGGAACAGCTGCATCAACAGCGGGGTGCCTTGAAACAACCGAATGAATCCGGTGGCCATTAGGCGCAGCCAAGCCAACTCTGACACGCGCGCCAAAGCGATGCTAAGGCCACCAAGCGCTCCGCCAACAAAGGCAATGGCAGACAAGGCGATGGTCCACTGGATTGCCAGAACGATATAGATGACTTCGTTGGTTCCAAATTCACGTATCATATCAATCTATTACCTGCTCACAGGATAGGCGAACCAGCTGCGCCCAATTATTGTAAATGCTGCGGAAAACACGACGGACATGACCAGATAGATCGCCGTCGTCACCAGATAGACCTCAAAGCTTGCAAAGGTCAGCGAGTTTAGGTCATTGCCCGCGGCGGTCAGATCGGTGGCCGAGATTGCAGAAACCACACTGGAACCCAGCATGAGGAAAATGAATTGGCTGGTAAGCGCGGGGTAGACCGCGCGCAACGCAGGTTTGATAACGACAAACCGCAGCACCTGCAGCCAGGACAGGCCAATCGCTTGTGCTGCCTCGATTTGGCCTCGGCTGATTGAATCGATGCCGGCCCTAATAATCTCGGTTCCATAGGCCCCAAAATTCACGGTTAGGGCCAACAGCGCAGCCTGATTAGGCGACATGCGAACCCCCAAAGCGGGCAATCCAAAAAAGATAAAATATATCTGCACCAAAAAAGGCGTGTTGCGAATGATCTCTACATACACATCCACGATCAGGTTTAAGATCCGTACGCCTGACGTCTTGCCAACCGCGCCAAATATTGAAACCACCAGCCCAAACAACATTGCCATGCTCGACATCTGGATGGTGAACCATGCACCAAGCATAAGCGTGTCAAACGCGTCAAACACTGGTTGAAAGTTGAATTGATACAACGTGGTTCCTCCCTGTCATACCGTGCCTCGGTGTGATGGCGCGATTTGGGTTCGCCCCTGATCGATGTGCTGGGGCCCGATCTCCTCCAAAGTTCACGGCGCACCAGCCAGCCCGAGTGCTCGCCATCCTTTGATTGATATATCACAATATATTAAAGCACATGAGTCAACAAAATTCTTGCTGGCCTGCTTTAGGGTAAAGAATTATTGACCCTTAGATCGGCGAGAACCCATTGATTTTCAAAGCGACGTGTTTGGGGGTATTTGGGTCAGGCCATTGATATTAAAAAGTATTTTCTGCAAAGTTCGTGGGGTGTTGTCCGGTCAGAAAAATGAATCCTCGGGGCAGGCAAACATCTTGCGCTCCATTCCATTTGGACCTCTTCGCCCAAAACCACCTTGGCAAGTGCCGTACAAACCTTGTCAAAGCGCTCGCCCAACCACAGGTGTTCACTGCGCGGTTAAAGCCGTTTATTGGGTGAAACACACGTCAAAATGCTTCCTTGTCTGCGGGCCAAACATTCTCACACAGCCCATGGCATCTTTTGCAAAATTGGCATAGTCAGATCCCGCCAAAGGATTGACGATATGCAAAAGATTTCACTGCCAGAACGACCAGGCTGGCGCGACAAAGCCCAAGAGCTGGGGTTCACCTTTGCCGATATGCATGGCGAACCTTATTGGGATGAAACCTCTGCCTATCAGTTTTCTCTGCGCCAAATCGAAGATGACATCGAAGACCCATCCACGGAATTGCACGCGATGTGCCGCGATGCGGCGGCCACCATCGTTCAAAGCCAAGAGTTGATGGAGAAATTGGCGATCCCAGAAGCGTATCGCGACTATGTGGCCAACAGTTGGCAGCAGGACGAACCCGAAATCTATGGGCGCTTTGATCTGGCCTATGATGGCACTGGTCCGGCCAAAATGCTGGAATATAACGCCGACACGCCAACGTCGCTGTATGAAAGCGCCTCATTTCAGTGGAGTTGGCTTGAAGATCAGCTTGAAGCCGGTGTGTTGCAAAACGGTGATGATCAGTTCAATGGCATCCACGAAGCACTGGTAGAACGGTTTGGTGCGGTTTTTGCCCCCGACAGCAATTTGCATTTCACCGCAGTGGGCGGAGACCCCGAAGATTATGCCACAGTCGAAGCCATGGGGTGGGCCGCGCGCGAAGCAGGTCTTGGGGCGCATTATACCGATCTGGAAAAGATCGGCCTTAGCGACCAGGGGCAATTCCTGGATGATGAAGACCGGGTGATCGGCACTTTATTCAAACTCTACCCTTGGGAAGACCTTTTGCGCGACGACTATGCGCAGCACCTGCAATCTGCAAATTGTCTGATGTTGGAACCCGCTTGGAAAGCGGTGCTGTCAAACAAGGGGCTTTTGCCTGTTCTGTGGCAATTGTTTGAGGGCCATCCGAACCTGTTGCCTGCTTATTTCGAAGAAGACGCTGCAAAATCGGCACTGGACGAAACTTTTGTGCGCAAACCGCTCTTCTCACGCGAAGGGACCTCGATCCAGATCGTCGAAAGCGGCGTCGAAACCGAAGCCTCACCCAACAACGACTATGCGGCGCACCCGCGTATTTTGCAGGCCTATACGCCTCTGCCCAATTTTGAGGGTTTTCACCCGATCATCGGGGCCTGGATCATTGGTCAGGAATGCGCGGGCATCGGCATACGCGAAGACCGCGCGCGCATCACTCAAAATATGTCACGCTTTAAACCGCATTTTATCCGTTCATAATCTCTGCTAGGGCTGTCTTATGAAAAAACGTTCCAAATCTGTCGCTCTTTGTATCGTAGGGGCCGCCGCATTCACGCTGGCGGGCTGCCAAGAAGAACAAATTGATGCGCAAGCCTTCCCTGATCTGCAAAGTTGCAAAGCGGGGGCTGACGTCAATCAGTTCCTTTCCGCAGATGAATGTGACATCGCCTTTGCCCAAGCCCAACAAGTGCATGTGGAATCCGCCCCACGCTATGACAGCCTGCAAGTTTGCGAAGATCAACATGGGGCAGGGGCTTGCGGCAACGAAGAGCAGGCGGTGCAGGGCGGTTCAAGCGGCATCTTCATGCCGTTGCTCACCGGTTATCTTATTGGCAATATGCTGAGTGGCCGCAGTGGCATGTCAGCCGCACAGCCGATGTATCGCAAAGCGGGCGGCGGCTTCACCAATGCGGCCGGCACCAGCGCCTATTCCAGCAATGCGGGCAAGGCCAAGCTGAACAGCGCGCAATTTGCCAAACCCGCAACTACGGCTGGCAAACCCCCGATGACAAAAGCCTCGGTCGCCTCACGCGGTGGGTTCGGCAAATCAAAAACCGGTGGTAAATCTTTCGGCGGCTAAGCGTGCTAGGTTCGATCCCATAAATTTCCCGCAGCTTTTTTGCAGGAACCGCGCAAAGCCTCTGGGCAAATCGCATCCTGTGTTTTATCAGATCCTCAGCGGTCCCGTAGCTCAACTGGATAGAGCATCTGCCTTCTAAGCAGAGGGTTGGGGGTTCGAGTCCTCCCGGGATCGCCAATTCGAAAAACACCTTTGAAATTATTAGGTTTTTCAGGGAAATTGTCTAAAGGCCGTTTGTCCTAGACAATTTCTGTTCACTTTCTACCCCAGACAATATCCGTTTCTTTTGGGCTGCCTTACTATAGCTTTCAACTTCCGAGAGGCTTTCGTGCCCGGTCCATGCCGCAATCTGGTGAGTGGTGCCGCCTCGTTCAGCGATACTGATGGCTCGCGTCTTTCGCAGTCCGTGTGCTGTCTTGCCTTTAATGCCTGCGTTACGTGCTGCCTTTGCAAACCATTGAGAAGCAGCTTTTTCAGACCGGCTGCTTCCATAGTGGGTGACTAGAAAAGTCATCTGCCTAGGGTGCGTTTCGATCGCCTTCATTAAGTGAACGTGGTCTTCTGAAGAGGCAATGTCTGGCAACGTCCGATGAAATGGGATCGACACACCACCACCGGTCTTTTTTTGTGTAAAATTCAGCCAACCAGCTCGATCAACCATACCTGGGCTTAGCCTGGGCGGCCCTGCCTTTGGTCACGATTTCGAAAAGCCTATGCATAAGTATTTCCGGTCAGCAGACGTGGCCGGGGCCTATACGCGCGTTCAAATCAAACCTTCGACCGGATATGACGGTACAATCCGCAATATCCGCCTGTATGATTTGACCGACGTGCATCCAAGTAATGTGGTTTGCAATGTGATCGCAAATGTCACCGATAGTTTAGGCGGCAACGCCACATCTGACTACGTCACTGTCGCCAATGTTGAGCATCCTTACAATCCGCTTTGCTGGTATTTGCCGGGAGAGACATGGGCAAGCGGTGATGTCATTGCACATGAGCCGTACCCTTTGATTGAACCCGTGGTCGGCACTGCGGCGTCACGCATTTCACCAGTGAGTGCGATGGCTGCGGGCTTGTTGAGCTGGTCCAATTCTGAGGCCGGTGGAAATCGCCCAATTTTGGTCATGCAGGCCGCTGTACCGGGATCTGGCTTGGCAGGGTCCAATGGGTCACAATGGGTCAAGGACAGCACGGAAACGCCCCATGGTGGCACGGCTTATGCCAGCTTCCTTGCGATGTTGACGGCCATGAATGCCCTGACGCCCGCCCATGAAATCCGAGCTGCAGTGACAACGCTGCTGACAAACGACAGGACAGGGGCGGATTACAATATCGCTCACGCTGGGGTGCCGCAAGAATTCGTGGCAAACATCCGTGCTGATACCGGCGTTCCGTCGTTGCCGGTCATTTGGCAGGGGATTGCCCAGCAATTCGAAGATGGTGCGGCACCGGATTATGACGGCGGCGGTGGGCTGACATATCGCGGTCAGCGGATGCGTGATTTTCAGGCCTCGCTTGATCAGGACAGCGGATCTGCGAACGCAATCCCCGGTGTCCATCACGTCGCGGGCTTAGAGGGGCAAACATATTCGTGGGCGAACTATGACGAGTTTGGCGTCGGCGATGGGATGAACACACCAGACGCAAACGGTTTCCACCTTCAGGTTCACCTAAACGCACTTGGCCAAAACGAGTCTGGCCGTCGCAATGCGGCCAAAATCGTTGAAGTGTTAACCGCTTAAATCAGAAAGGAGGGCGCAAATTGTCACGCATTAACTTTGGCACGCTAACACGCAGAAAAATGGCAATCATTCGGCTGGCATTGATTTATTTGACGCCCTCCGAAAGGAAGCGCGCACACGCCATCGCAAAGCTAGCACTGATGGACCCATTTGAATTGGCTGATTTCATTCGGCACCATGGCGGTAATAGAGAGGGCTCATATTGCGCCTCGGCCGTGTTTCAAGATATCGTGAGTTTGGCAGAAGAATAACCGCGCCCCATTTACGGGCGGGGGGCAGGGTGTACCACCACCCATAAGCTAGACATGCCTCCAATCGGCACAGCTGAATCCTACTCACGTACCGCCTTGAGCGAAATCGTTGCCAAGTGCAGCAACGCTGTCAAACAGTGCTTTGTCTGGAGTGTCTTGAGCATCGAGTGCTAGAGCCAGGGTTCGAAACATCTCCGAGATTCCAGGCGCATCGCTTGGTATTTCGATGTCGTTATTAGCAAAAGAATACAGCCCCTTCTGAAAGGAAAACTCCTCGATAGTCACAAGCTCCTGAGAGCTTCGGGTGAGCTTGTTGACGAGTTTTTTTGTTTTGCCTTTACGGATATCTACATTAGCCGCCAATATTATCTCCTCGACGGCCATATCGACAGCAAGATCGTCCAAAAACTCAACCCTAAGAAACTCACTCGGTGGGCTGATCGTTGAACCGGTTACTAAACTAGAATTCAGCGTAAAGCGCCCGTTTGAGTGGTCAGGCTCTGCTGTCCCAAATGCAAGCTGCGGCTGGTACTTCCAGTATGTCCAGCAATCTGGGCAATGAAGGAAACCTCGGATCAAAATTGGCCGGCGGATGTTCAGCACAGCATCAGCAACAAGATTCAGTGCCTTTAGATAGATTTTTAGCCGGGCGTCTTGTTCATATCGATCAATTTCCGACTTAATCAGAGCTCCTAAAAGTTCTTGCTCAGCACTCTCATCGACATCGATTAAGCGTTCAATCAACTCGATGTCTTCTTGGGCAATCAAATTGTCGCCTCGAGACCGAAGGTCATCCAAGGCACCACCGATTTTGCGCCCAAGCAACTCGGGCGCATCATCCAGCAAATCAGCTAATTCATCATACTTCATTCCCCTTAGGACGCCGATGCTGAATTTTTCGAAGATTCCCATTTTTCCCTCTAGCTTTGTTGTCAAGGTATAGTCCAACGCTGATGATTCAATCAATCCTCTTGCGGTTTTTCACTTTGGTCTGCAGGGGATAACACTATTCCCGAAATTCGTGCTTTGCCCAGGAAACTTGCAATGGGTACGTCAGCAAGGCCTAACCGCGGTGTATAGTTAACCGTGCGCTTTTCAGGCGAAACTTTGCGCTGCGCCTCGTAGATCTCTCGCCATGACTTGTGTGGATGTGTTGTGGTCATGCCCAAGCATGTTCTGATTCTGTTCTCTTCGGCAAAATGTTGATTATGGTCAACGCGAGTTTCAATTCTTAGACAATGCGACCTGTAAGTCATTGATTTATTTGGAGCGCGAAATTGTCTAATTCTGGTATAAGTGATTGAAAATGTTTATTTAGGTCGGTACTCCCGGGATCGCCAATTCGAAAAACACCTTTGAAATTATTAGGTTTTTCAGGAAAATGGTCTAAAGGCCGTTTGTCCTAGACAATTCTGTTCACTTTCCACCCCAGACAATATCCGTTTCTTTTGGGCTGCCTTGTTCTTATCCGTCTCTCCTTGGTTCCAAAAATTTCCAAGCAAAGCGTTTACAAATCCACGGGCACCTCATTTCTCAATGAGGTATTCTGGCGTGAATTTGACTGTCCCAAAGCAATAGGCGCTTTCACAGCCAACCCAGATTTTGCGACCTTTGCCAGCAATTGTTGCCAGTCGTTTTCAAACCGTGTTGTGCCATTCCTCTTGCGGCTTTGTACAAGGGAAGATGCGCTCTTTGGGGGGGCAGCTCGGGCCTCGCTTATGGCCATGGTCCAGTCGCGCAGGCTTTGTCCTTCGACCAATATAGCACCGTCTACGACTTGATCCCGCAGGCCGTCCACATTTGCCACCAGTGTCAAACGACCAGCCGCGAGCGCTTCTTGCGCCACCAGACCAAAGGCCTCCCAGCGCGAAGGCACCAAAACGGCGTCGACCTCGCGCATGGCGGAAATCGGGTTTGGACGATGCCCCTCCAGCGTCACGCGCGGGTCCGTTAAGGCAAGTCGCTCTAGGTCTTCGCGCAACGGCCCATCGCCAAATATTTTCAGCTGGATATCGGGATCATCGCAACGGGCAAAGGCCCGGATCAACACATCAAACCCCTTCTGAGGGTGCAACCGCCCGATCGCCCCAAAGATCTTGGGCGGGGTTGTTGGTGCGGGCAGCGCCTGAAATTCGGACAAGTCAACCGCCGAACGGATCACACACAGTTTCTTCGATGTCACCAAACCTCTGCTAGACAGCCAGCTCGCTTGTGCCTGGCTCACGGCTACAACATGGTCAAACAGCGCATAGGCCGTCCGCAAAAGCCCGAAAAATCGGGTGCGATTTGGCACATTTAGCGCTGTGAATTTTTGCGTGTAGCTGTGCTCGACATGGATCAAAGTGGCCTGTGGATGCAGGGCGCGCAGGGCAATCAAGCGGGGCAGGCTCCTCCAGTTCACACTCAGATGTGACACGATGATATCGGCGTGCAACCGCGGCATTGAAAACTTGTTTTTTGGCACTGAAATCAATTTGTGTTGCGCGGTTTTCGCCAAATGCTTTGACGCCAAAATATTGTCGATTACGCGGGTGACACCCCCAGGCGTCGCGTCATCCAATAGGTGAATAATAATGGGGTTTTGCATAAAACTATCCTTTGATCACAAGGTTGATTTTGTTCTGAGTGTGCTCAGCAGGGTCATGGGATTAACGCCAAATATCCAGGTAAAGACAGCGGCGACTCCCGTGGTGATCGACTTGTTTGGCTCGGCCCAAAACGGCTCTTTTGACGCCGCAAAGGCGCGGGCTAGAAAGGCCATAGCGCTCCGCCCTTCATCGCCACTGACCGCACGCCGTGCCAAATAGCGCAGCTGATAGGCGCGGGCGGCCCGTTCATGTGCGGCGAAAAAATCCGGGTCCAAATTGCGCAGCTTGGTGATCACGGCTTCCCAAGATTCCAGCTGTCTGTCGGTTTGGGCCGACAGCCCACCCTTTGCCACGCGATATAACGTGTGGTGTCCGCCGATGCCCTCAAAATCCCAATCGGTTGACAGCGCCATGCGCAGCCAAAATTCGATATCCTCGGACTGTCGGAAAGTTTCATCAAAATAAGACAGACGTTGGCCGCCACCGGGGGCGTGATAGGCAATGTCGTCTAGGGCTGCACACCGCAGAACAAATGCAGAGCCGTTGCCCACCGGATTGCGTTTCAGAATATCTGCAGGTGTGATCCCGGCAAGTTTTGGGCTTTGTGCCACGCCCAATGGCGCGCCGGTGTCGTCAATCAATATTGAGCCAGAGTAGCTGACCCCAACTGTCGGGCAATCTGATAAGTGTTTGACATGCAGCCTTAATTTATCTGGTGTCCACAGGTCGTCCGCGTCGCAAAATCCGATATAAGAGCTTTTGGCAGCCATAATTCCGGTGTTGCGTGCACCCGCCAAACCACGATTAGCCTGCCGGATAAATCGTATGCGCTTATCGTCTAAGAAAGGTTTTACAACCTCGGCGGTTTGATCGGTTGACCCATCATCAATCACCAGAATTTCAAAGTTTTGCAGGGTTTGTTCCTGCAGGGCGATCAGGGTTTCTTCGATGGTCGAGGCGACGTTGAACGCGGGCACCACGACAGTGGCGATGGGCTGATTTTCGTGTTTCATGAGTTTGGACCTTTCCCTTAGCGTGCAAATAGCGCGCGGCGCATGGATGACGGCATTATGGGGGCGCAAAGCGCCGCCAATGCGGTTGCAGCCCCCCGTTTGGGCGGCGACAGAAACGCCCGTGGAGCAAGCCCGATGCCGCGCAGAACCAAGCGCAGGGCGGTCAGGCCACTGGCGTCCAACCGCAAGGCGCGACGCGCCAAATACCGCAGATAAATCGCCTCGCAGGCTGGGGTTGACGGGCAGCCAAACTGCGCCGCTGTGTGCAGCGCCTTCTGGCGCGATAATGCCATTTGCTGCAAATCCGAAGACAGACCACGATGCGATGTGCGATACCAGACTTGCAGACGATCCAGCCCAACAATATTGGCCCCATTGCCGACCAGACGCAGCAACCATTCCAAATCTTCATTGTGTACAAAGCTGTCAGAAAGCCCGCCAAAGGTTGTAAAAAGCCCCCGGCGTATCGACAGGTTAGACATGCAGCACACCGGGTTTTCACCCATCAGCATCGGCAATGTCAGCGCGGTTTTGGGAACGGTCGAATAGGTCTTTACCTGTCCGGCCTTGGCAAAAAATGCAACTTTGGCAAACACACCATCCACCACTGGATTTGCAAAGGCCTGTTGCAGCTCGGCCAGTTTACTGACTTCCCAAATGTCATCGGCATCACAATAACAAAGGATTTCGCCCTGCGCCAAAGCGGCCGCCAAATTGCGGGCAACGGAGGGGCCCCGATTTGCGATGCGCAATACCCGAAAGCGAGCGTCAGTCAGGGTCCATTCGTGTAAAGCGCGCGCCGTGTCATCGGTTGACCCATCGTCCACACAAATGGCCTCCCAGTCTGTCACGCTTTGAGCACATAGGGACTGCAACGTGGCCTCTAGGGTTTCAGCCGCATTGTGGCACGGAATAATGATAGTGAACTGAGGCATTGTTAAATCTCCTGTTTGCGGAAAAACGATGTGAAAGACGCGGGCGAAACCAGCACAGGCACAGAGGCGAGCAGAAAAACGATGCTCAGCGTGCACACATAGCCGATGGCCATGGCCAGAACGCCATAGGGCGCACATATCCATGCGCTCATCGCCAGCCCAATTGTCACGGTTAGTGTGACGGTAAATTCAATTTCTGGTCGGCCGGTGACACGCAATTGTGCTGCGGCAACCGACCAGATCGTAAGCGGCAGCGCGGTCAGGCATAGAATTTGCACAACCGGCACAATGTCTTCCCAACCCGGCCCCAACAGCAGCGGTACATAGGCCGAGGCAAAGGCAGATTGGGCAATCACAAAGGGTGCGATCAAGGCCAGCCCGGAAAACGCAATGGTTGTGGGTCCGAAACGTCCATTTTGCCGTGTGCAAAGCTGTGGAAAAACCACCTTTTCAAAGGCCGCAATATAGCTGGTCACCAAACTAAGACCGGCGTTGAAGGCAATAAAATAGAGGCCCAGGCTTTCCGCACCCAGCAAAGAACCCACGATCAGTTTGTCGGCATGCAAACGCAGCATTTTCACCAGCTCTACACCCAGCACCGGAACGCCATAGCGCAGAAACGGGCGGGTAGGGGCCGGCATCACATGCGGGCTCTTCTGCCAAGGGCGCAGGCGACGCATACAAAGCAACCAAAGCGGCGCAGTCAGAACCCGGGGCAAAATAAGCACCATGGCCGAGGGCATTATTATAACCAGAACAACAGATAGAATATTTGCTGTCAAAACCTGCAGACCTGCGATGGCGGCGGTTTGCTTTAACTTTCCTTCCCGCACCGCCAAAGCCGCCTGAACCAGGCCCGCTGGCATAAACAGATATTCCAGCGCGGCCAGGGCAACCAGCAGCGCAACTTCGACAAATCCAAAGCTGGCGAGTAACGCCGCCAATGCCAATTGCAGTGCGAATAGCCCAAGACAGCTGATCCAAAACAACCGATGCGCCTGGGTGCAGATGGCCTCGACCTGTGTATCTGAAGCTTTGATGATACGTTGGCCAATGCCATTTTCAGTCAAGCCTTTGAAAATCTCACAAATTGCCAACGCAGCCGCAGCGACGCCAATCTCTGCAACCCCCAGTGTGCGGGCAACAACGATCACGACAAACAGACGCGAAAACTTGCACACAACCTCAGAGGCCCCATAGGCCAAGAGGTTGGTCAGAAAACTTGATTTAAGAAGTTCGACGGTACGCATCGTGCAGATTCCAATTTTTTGTTGAATTCAATCTGCAGGGGTTTCATCGGGAAAACTGGCGCGCGTTTGGCCAAGCGCCCGCGCATTTGGTGCAGAATTGACCCAATCGGATAGGAAACTGATCCACCTAGGGATGTGCGACTGGCTTATTCTTTTCGTTATGGTTTGATGTCAGAAAAAACAGTCAGGTAGCAGGCAGTGAATTTTTCAAAGGCAAAATTATTTGCCCTGTCCACGTCGCTCGCAGTGTTGAATGCGTGTGCCACGACAGGCAATCCAAATAACATAGAACCCGTTGCCGGCGGCAAAGGTTATCAAGCGCAATATCGCGATGTGGTGACCCGCAACAACGATCAATATTTGACTTCGGCGCGTCTTAACGCCGAGACTTGCCTGCCATATCGCGGGGGCCAAGGTGGCAAGAGTGTCGGGGCCTATGGTCTTGCTGGCGAGAAACTGACTCGCAACGATCTCGTGGATATTCGGATCAGCGATGACGAGGATCTGACCGGGCGCTATGTGATTTCCCGTGATGGCACGATCAAATTGCCGTTTTTGCCGCCTATAAACGCCCAGGGCAGATCTGGCCCAGAGGTGGAATGGCTGCTCAAAGAAGCGTTGGTGCGCGCTGGGCTTTACGATGATGCGCCACCTGTTTCTGTGCGCGTTGCCGATCTTGCATCGGTCACCGTTGGCGTGTCAGGCGCGGTGTTTGAACCACATCAGATTGAAATCGGTGGCGTGTCAGGCGACCAGGTCGACAACAATCGCGCCCAAGCGCTTGGGGCCTCGACCGAGGCGCGCAATCTCTCTGCCGCATTGCGTGCTGCGGGTGGTATTCGACCAGATGCAGATATCTCGGCTGTAGAACTGCGACGACAGGGGCAAGTGTACAAACTTGATTTGCGCGGGGTTTTTGAAGGGCAAAACATGGTGGATGTCATGTTGTTGACCGGCGACACAATCCGGGTGCCGTCTCGCAGATGTTTTCAGGACGATCTGATGCGGCCAAGTCCCATCAGCCCACCGGGTGTCACGATGTTTCTGTCAAATTTGACCCAACCAGCCACGGCAAACGCGCCGGCTGCCATCGGTCGGGACGTGCGCGAAATGCCATATGGCACACGGTATTTACAGGCGGTTGTCGATGCCAATTGCGTTGGCGGGTCTCGAATCTCTAGCGCGCATCGCTCTGCGATCTTGATGTCCCGCAATCCGCAGACTGACGTTTCGGTTGTCATTGAACGTGACATTGAAAACATGCTGCGCCGCGCAGATCGGGATGATTATGATCCCTATATCCTGCCCGGTGACGCAATAGCTTGCTATGACAGCACCGTTACCAATGTTGCCGAAGCTGCAAGAGTTCTGGGCCTGATCACAGTGGGGGCCGCGCTGAACTGATCAATGATCAAGCGCGGTTTTGGCAACTTTCCAGGTCTGGGCCAAAGCGGCCAACGCCGTTTCCACAGCGGCAGCGTCTTCGCGCGCCGCGGCTGTTTCGATGGTTTGCAAGGCCTTGTGCATGTCGTCTGCGCCAAACAGGGCAGCAGTACTGCTGGTCTTATGACAGCGTTGCGCGACATCTTTCAGGTCGGTGGTTTGGGGTTGCAAAAGCCAGTCCACCAGCGTGTCGCATTCGTCGACAAACCGCGCCAAAAACACCTCATACTGATCGCCAAGCATCGCTTTGACATTGCTGTTGGCCTTGGACACCCAGGCCTCTGACCCCACCCCCAAGCGTCCGCCCGCAACCGAGCGCAAAGCTGCACGTAATTCTTCGATCTGCACGGGCTTGCCGATAAAGCCGTCCATGCCGCTTTCGCGAAAGCGCTCTGTGTGCTCGGGCAATACATTGGCTGAAAACGCAAAAACCGGCGTATGTTTGGCCCGTGCCACTTCGGATCTGATTTGCTTGGTGGCCTCCAACCCATCCAGACGCGGCATGTTGATGTCCATCAAGATGGCGTCAAAGTCGGTGGTCTTGCAATGCGCAACCGCCTGTATCCCATCCTCTGCCCAGACCACGCTATGGCCTTCCGCTTCCAGCATTCTCTGGACCACAAAGGCATTCATATCATTGTCTTCTGCCAGCAGCAGGTGCAGATGTGGTGCATCAGACGTATCAGAGGATGTCTGCTCGGGGGTCTCAATCGGAGAACTCACCGTCATCGGCAACCGCACCCAAAATACGCTGCCTTCGCTCAGAATGCTTTCAACACCGATTTCCCCGCCAAGGTGTTCTACAAGCCGTTTTGCAATCCCAAGACCCAGCCCGGTGCTACCTGTTTCGCCACCAGACCGCGCACTGGTTACAAAGTCTTCAAAAATTGCCGTTTGTTCGGTGTCGGCGATGCCGAGCCCCGTATCCTTGATGCGAAATTCGATTGTCGGAACAAGCGCATCTGCCGGCGATATCTGCTCAACTTCAATATCAACACGGCCATTTTCGGTGAACTTAATCGCATTGCCCACCAAGTTAAGCAGAATTTGCTCTGCGTGGTTCTTGTCACTGCTGACCCAGTCCAAAGGCGTACCGATCCATTGCCAGCCAATCGCAGTGCCGCGTTGCTGCGCCTGACCGCTTTGTGCGTCAACGATGTCCTGCAGCAAATGACCCAAATGAAACGGGGCTTTGTTGACGGTGAAATTGCCACTTTCAAACCGCGCGATATCCAAAACCGAATTGACGTGTTTCATCAATTGGCGACCTGAAATCTCCATGTTGTCGCTATACTGGCGTTGCTCACCCGAAAGACGGGTTTTCTCAAGCAGGCTTAGATTGCCCAACAGCCCACTCAACGGGGTGCGGATTTCGTGGCTCATGACGGTCAGAAATTCAGCCTTGGCCTTTTCCCCTGCCAAAGCCTGATCGCGCGCCTGACGCAGTTCTTCCTCTTTGGTGATTTCCTCTGAAATGTCGCGCAAAAAGGCAATGATAATGTCCCCTTCCACGCTATTGCCCATTTGCAGGGCCAGTTCGACCGGAAAAAGATCACCATTGGCCCGACATGCGTCAATACGGATCCGCCCCTTGCCAACCAGCTTCCTCTCGCCTGTATCCATCATGCGCTTCATTCCCGCCTGATGCGCGGCGCGCAGGTCAGGGGGCACAATCAAATCGCCGATAAGCTTGCCGCGAATGTCGTCCAGCTTATAACCGAAAATGCTTTCTGCAGCGCCATTGAAACCCAATACTTGCCCCTCTTTGTCAGAGACAATCACCGCATCAAGCGAGGTGGCCAGAATGGTTTCCAAATGGGCATTGGCACGCGCCAACTCGCGACCTCTTGCCCGGCTTTTGGCGCTGGCACGACGCGAATAAAATGTCAAAAATATCAAGGTGATAACCAATGCGGTGGTCGCTGCTGATAGCTGTAGCAATGTCGCTGATAGCCTTTGACGCAAACTGTCAGAGCTTTCTGCAAAATGTGCCAGCCCGCTCACATACAGCCCGCCCACTGCTCGGCGTAAAATCGCGGCATCAGAAATCAACATCGGCAGGGCTGTGACCAGCTCTGCATCAGGTCCGTCGATCAAAGGCGCGGTTTGTTCAAGAAACGCCTGAATGTCTTGTTCAGAAAGATGAAATTCAGTTTCCTGACGGGCGCTTTCAAACACCGCCCCATGTGCAATGATATCGTGACGGCTAAAGAACACGTCAAAATCTTTGCGCAAAATCTCCAGATCCGGTGCTTCATCATTCGCTGCGTCATAAAGCGACAAGGTGAAATTCAGATACTCAATTTCCACCTGCGACAGCGTCCATTGAACCGTATCCGATTTGGCAGACCGCAATTCACGCAGATCTGCGATCACGCTTTGCGCCAACCAAATAATGGCGGCAACACATACGGTCGCGGCCATGGGTACAACCCAACCTGAAAATCTATAGTTTTTCTTAGAAGCCTCGGTTGCCAGAGCATCAGATGTCACAGGGGCGGCCCGCCTAAATTAATTCATTTAACGATATACAGCCTATTAAGCTGCCAAATGCTGCGCGCGTAAATGGCTTCTGTGCGAAATTGTGCAGAACTGTCGAATGGATAGACAATCCACAATGGCCCCTTAGTGCGCCGAGGCATCGGTGCACCATCCATTTCAAAGGCCACAATTGGCCCGTCCTGGGTGGCGTCGCTCATGGGGATCTTGATCGCATAATCATTAATAGCTGTGGCCTCGATGGCACGACCTTCTGCGCCAATATGGGTCAAGAGATCATGCAAGGAGACCCCCAGGAACCGGTGTTCGCCATCGGTCCAAATGGTCGAGGTCACGATTTCGGTTGTGCCGATTGCACGCAGACTGGCCATATCAAAAACGATTTTCTGACTGTCCTGCCCAGCAGACGTGACCTCTAAAACCACCGAAGCGTCAGGTCCTGACGCTGCGCCAGAAGCCATGGCAGGGGCACTTTGCAGCGCCAACAAAACCAAGCCCATAGTTAAGAAACTGCGTCGCATCACTCTGTAAAATCGCATGACTACCTCCGAATTTTTTCCAAATGTGCCAACAAATTTTGTTCGGGTCTGCATATCCACAGAGTAGGGACCTATCCGGTTGGATAGGTTTTTTATTAATATGCGCCGCGTCCCGACCAAATGGCGCGAAATGTCAAAGAAATCAGCATCAGATCCAACAACAGGCTTTGTGATTTGGAATAGGCGAGATCCATGTCGACCATTTGATCAAACCCAATGTCTGCGCGACCTGACACCTGCCAAAGTCCCGTCAACCCCGGCTTGGCATCCAGCCGACCCAGCGCGCGCAAGGGATAGGCCGCCACTTCTTCGGGCAGGGCCGGGCGCGGGCCAACAATCGACATCTCGCCTTTCAGAACATTGAGGATCTGCGGCAGTTCATCCAAGGAATAGCGTCGTATAAACCGGCCAATACGTGTCACCCGTGGATCATGTTTGGACTTAAAACAAATCCCCTTGCGGTCAGAGGTCGCCAAAAGCGCAGCGCGACGGGCCTCTGCGTCAATATACATGGATCGCAGCTTATACAGGGTGAAGGTTTCGCCATTTCGTCCCACGCGCACCTGTTTGAACAGCGCTGGGCCGCGGCTCTCTGCTCTGATCGCCAGCATCAGCGCTAAAAATATTGGCCCAAGCACTGTCAAAGCAGCGGCACTCAGAGCCACGTCGATCAGCCGCTTGATCGCTGCAAATTTTGAAGCCGTCTTATAAGCAGACAGTGCAGCCCGCAGCATAAAGGTACAGTTGCCAACCAAATAGCGCTTGGCCATGCGACGTGGCTCCATCGCCAGACGCCAGGCCCATTCCATCTGGGCCTTACGTATCAGCTTGGGCGCACGCTTTACATTGCCCGCCCAAAAATCAAACAAACCACCAACCGCCAAGGCAATCCGCGGTGCCAGCGCTTCAAAATGCGTATCAATCCAGTTTTCCTGCAAGGGCACGCCCATGGCAACCAGCAAAATATCAGCACCAGATTGGTTGATCTCTTCAATGGCAGCCGTCTGATTGCGCGCACCTTCATACCCATCTCGCGTGCCCGCGATCTGTAAACCTGGCACTTTTGCGCAAATGCCGCGCGCCGCTGCTTCTGCCGTGCCTGGCTTGCCGCCCAGCAGAAAGACCCGCAGTCCTTGATCGGCCGCGCGGTGCATCAGATCTGGCACAAGGTCGGTGCCGTTTAGATTTTCGACAAGGGTTTGACCTGACAAACGGGTGGCCAGTTTGATCCCAATGCCATCCGGCAACACCATGTCCGCACGAGATAGCGCCGCCGCATAATGCGGATCTTTCGCAGCAATATTGGCGCAATGGGCATTCAGAAAAAACACGCTGCGTCGACCCGGAGCTAAAATTGCATCAACCGCATGATCACGGCGCGCGTTCACCAAATCCGTTTTCATCACGCGAATGCGCTTTGGAGTGATAATGGGGCGGGCGCCCTGGGAAAACGCGTCTATGGATTGAAATTGCATGGGGTAGCCTCCGACTGTTTCCCTGTAAGATTGTCGGGAAATCCGGGCCTGCGATGCGGCGCTTTTGGCTCGCTTAAAGCAAATTCGGGGAAAAAATGTCTGAAATTGCCATTAAATTCATGCAAAAGTCAGCATATATATCCCTTTGGGTAGAGTAATAACCAAAAGTTTCCCTCGGAAAGATCGCAATTGGGCCACAGTTGTCGCCATACTCCGGGGGTATTGAGAACCATCGAACGAGGGTTAACGAGTGCGTATTTTAATTGCTGACGACCATGATCTACTACGGGACGCTTTGGTTGCCTTCATGGCAAACGAAGACAATATTGAAACCGACACCGCCGCTGATCTAGAGGGCGCGTGCAAATTGATTGATGGTGCCTACACCTATGATTTGGTGCTGCTAGATTACAATATGCCCGGAATGAACGGGCTGGATGGCCTTAAAGTCGCATCGGATCGCAACGGCGTGCATCGTGTCGCGATCATGTCGGGCGAGGCCACGCGCGAAATTGCGGAAAAAGCGTTGGAAATGGGGGCGATTGGTTTTGTCCCCAAAACCCTGCCAGCGAAATCGCTGGTCAACGCCATCAAATTCATGGCCATGGGCGAAAAATACGCGCCGCTTGATTTCATGACCGCCGAACCCGAAGAAAACAATCATCCCCTGCTGGATAGGCTCACAGAGCGCGAGGCACAGATGCTGCGCGGTTTGACAGAAGGCAAATCCAACAAGGAAATCGCACGTGATCTGGATGTCTCCGAACCCACGGTTAAATTGCACGTCAAATCGCTCTATCGCAAAATGGGCGTCGCCAACCGCACTCAGGCCGCACTCATTGCCCGCGACGAAGGCGTCTTCTAAGCCACCGGGCTATCCGCTTGGATAGGGGGCAATGCCCATGCCCCCCAAATCCACCCATTCGATCCCACACCCCGCGCTCGTCATTGCTTAGCCTAAAGTGAATTCACACTGCGAGGCAGGCCATGGCATTTCAATCAGACATCATCAAAACGCCGCCAAACGCGGATTTTCTCCCGCGATTTGACCGTATCTTGCGCAAAAAGCGACCGGGGCAGGCGGGCTATCTTCTACAACGCCTAACGCGCTATTCCGGCGTGTTTTTGGTCTGGGCTGCACTCATCTGGACGCCAATCGTTGGCTACCTCACGTCAACACCACCCAGCTATACGTCGCATCTGTCGCTGATCCTGCCCGGTGCAGGGGTCTCTGCCAGCGTGAATATCGACAATATCGGGCAGGCCAGCAGCTATGCGAACTCAGCCTTTGCCAGCAATTCCATCAGCCCAACGCAAACCTACAAACGCCTGTTGCGCGCCGATCGCATTCTGGATGCGGCCGCGACCACACTTGAAGTGCCACGCAATGCTTTGCCGCGACCCAAGGTCGATCTGGTGGATCAAACGAGCCTGATCCATTTGGAAATGACCGGTGGATCCCCACAGCAGGCAAAAGACCGGGCACAGGCGGTTTTAGACGCGTTTTTTACCGAAATCACAGCCCTGCGCACCGACGACCAATTGGTGCGCGAAGAGGGGGCCCTGATCGCCATCGAAGAATACCGCGATTCAGTTCAGGCCACGCGCAGCGCTGTCACATCTTTGCAAAACGAAACAGGGTTTTTATCGCGTGACCAATTTTCGGCGCAGGTCACTGAAAACGACACACGCTATACGACCCTGATCGACTTGCGCGCCCAACTCGAAGACAAGACAGCCTATGTTCAAGCCTTGGAAACCGCGCTGGGCTTGTCGCCCGAAACCGCTGCCCGCGCACTCGATCTTTACTCTGACCGGCAATACCTTGCACTGGTGCAAGAAGCCGCCGACAAAGCCGCTGCGCTCTCTCAGGCCAGCTCACGTTATGGCGCGCGCCATCCGCGCATGATCGAATCCCAAGCCGCCTATGACGAGGCGCAAAACGCCACCTTCGTCAAAGCAACCGCTGTTACAGGCCTGACCCCTGCGCAGGCGGCTCAACTGAACCTGTCGCAATTTGGGGATCGCACAACGCTTTTGGCAGAACTCGTGCGCAACGAGGCAGAACGTGCGGGCATGGATGCGCAATACAACACACTGAACCGACGTTTTTCACGCGAAAAAAACCGTTTGGAACGCGCCGCCCAAGCCGCCGCCCAGCTCGAAGATCTACAACGTGATTTTCAGGTGGCCGAGGCGGTATTTGCTTCCGCAATTGCGCGTGGGCAATCGTCAAAGGTTGATGTCTTTGCCTCTTATCCACTAGTGCAAGTGCTTGAAAATCCTTCTCTGCCAGACGGCCCCAGCTCGCCGCGCACCAAAATCGCCCTTTTCGCAGGCATGGCCGCGACCTTGATGGTTATTATGGGCCTGTCGTTGGGGTGGGTTCGTCGTGGGCTGATCAATTGGCTTATCGGCATGCGCAAGGACCAAGAAAATGTCTGATATTCAACCACAAAACCCGGCAGAGGCCCTGGTCTACAAAACCCTCCTGTGGACCTGGCCTCTCTATGGTCTTGGCGCGCTCTATATTGTTGGCCCCGTTTTGGGCTGGCTGTTGGGCGGGCTGGCACTGTTGGCACTCTATTTCGGCCCCGCCATGCGCCAAGACCTAAGACCTCATCCAATCCCGCCTGTTGTTTGGGCTTGGGTGATTGGCATGGGCTTGATGTTGCCTATCCTCTGGGTGGGGCATGTGAATTGGGACTTTTCAGCCAAAACCACCATTCGGTCTTCGATCGGCTGGGCCAAAGGCTGGGCGTTGATGGGGCTGTTCCCGTTGGCGGGGGCGGTGCTGCCGATCCGCCGCGAAATTTTGGTGCGCGGCCAATGCCATATCGGTCTGGGGGTTTTGATCCTTGCGCCGGTTTTACTAGCCGCGCCTTATATCGGATTGCCTGAAAAGATCTTCACCTCTCCGCTCAAGGTCGTCGGAGGCCCAGGGCCGCAGTATTTCTCGGTTTATTTTTACACCTTCGATCCCGCCAGCTGGACGCCCCGCTGGCAGTTCTTTGCGCCATGGTCCCCCTTTGCCGCCTTGCTGGGCGTCTGCATGGTGCTCTTTGCACTTGAAGACACGCACAAGCGTTGGCGGATCATTGGCATTGCCGCCGGTGTCTTGATGATCTTCGCCAGTAAATCGCGCATGGGGCTGGTGGGGCTCGTGATTTGCACCATCCCACCACGTCTCTTGCCGCTGATGGGGCGCACTTGGGCGTGGTTTGTCTTGGCCGGCCTAACCGCCAGCCTTGCCATGACCGCTGACAAGTTGATCAATGGGGCAACCGCCGCCATTTCCACCTTTAAAAACGCCCGCGCTGACAGCACACGCGTACGGGCCACGCTACAACGCATTGCCGAAGAACGCTGGTGGGAAGAGGCCATCTGGTTTGGCCACGGTCGCCCGGCACCGGGCAGCCATATCGTCGAATATATGCCGATTGGCAGCCATCACACATGGTTTGGTTTGTTGTTTGTCAAAGGCGTCAGCGGATTCTTGGCGCTGCTGGTGCCGCTGATATTTCAACTCGCGCTTGCAATTCTTGACACCACCGCTTCCAAACGTGGTCGCTTGCCCATGGGGATCGTCTTTGTGATCATCCTGCTTTCCTTTGGCGAAAACATCGAAATAGAGGCCTATCTGCTGTGGCCCGGCCTCACGGTGCTGGGCATTCACGCCCGCGAAATTGCCACCGACAACGTGCCTTTCCTGCGATCAAAACCACGCCTCACCCCTGCATGAATTGACCCATTTGGGGTGGGCTATCGCTGATGCCAATGATCTGAAAAACAAAAACGGACCCCGACGGATCCGTTTTTTGCATCTTCTCCTAACCCTTTGTCAGGTCAGTTAAAATGGTGGGCGACCCTGGAATCGAACCAGGCGTGAGTCGCCTCGAGGGAGTTACAGTCCCCTGCCACACCTTGCGGCCTGTCGCCCACTTGTTCGGCATTTCTGCTGAACGTGAGGCGCTGATTACAGGCGATACTTAGGCCCGTCAACAAGAAAATAGCTTGAAGATTGCCGCCGGTTTGCCCATTGGTACAGCGCGGGTTCACATAAGGCATAAGACAATGAAAAAACCCAAGTGGGTGGTCGAAAAAGAGCAGGCGAAAAAAGTGGCTGCGGCAGAAACTGTCTGGCTTTTTGGCCTGCATGCGGTGCGCGATGCGTTGCAAAACCCGGCCCGAGAAAAACTGCGTTTGATCGTGACACGCAATGCCCAGGACAAATTGGCAGAGGCCATCGCCCAGTCGGGCATCGAGCCCGAGCAGGTCGATCCGCGCAAATTTCCCAAAGTTCTGGATCCGCAATCGGTGCATCAGGGCGCGGCGCTTGAAGTCAAACCTTTGAATTGGGGCAAGCTAGAAGACTGCGCCATTGGGGCAGGCGACTCGCCCCCCCGTTTGGTCTTGCTTGATCGGGTGACGGACCCGCATAATGTTGGGGCGATCTTGCGCTCTGCCGAGGTGTTTGGCGCGCAGGCGGTGATTGGCACCCGCCATCACTCGGCTCCGGAAACCGGGGCTTTGGCGAAAACCGCTTCAGGCGCGTTGGAACGCCAGCCCTATTTGCGCATGCGTAATCTGGCGGATACCATCGTGGCCTTGCAGGGCATGGGCTATTTGGTGCTGGGGCTGGACGGCGAAGCAGAGGACAGCATCGAGCAGGCACTAGACGGTAAATATGACCGCGCTGTTGCCCTGGTGATGGGGGCCGAAGGGCCTGGCCTGCGTCAGAAAACCAAAGAGACTGTGGATCAACTGGTGCGCATTGATTTTGCTGCGGGTTTTGGATCGCTGAATGTTTCAAATGCCGCCGCCGTCGCGCTATATGCGGCGCGCCCCAAAGGCTAAGCCTTGACTGTTTGCCAAAGGCTGCAAATATCATCAGCCTAAACAAGAGAGAGCGGATGCCGTTGGGAACAAAAATCGCCACATGTTGCTATTGCGGCAGCCGGGCTGCGCTGACTTTGCGCGGCAAATTGCAACATGAGTTGGCCTGTGCCTCTTGTGGTGCGCCGCTGCATGAGTTGAAACAGATGCCGGTATCGGTGCAGCAGGTGGAAAAATCCCAGCACTACGAAATCCCGCGCAGCCACAATAAATATAAGAAATCAAAGAAAAAATATAAGAAGAAACGCAAGAGCTGGGGCAAAAAGCTGTTTGACGACCTGGATGATATCTTTGATCTGTTTGATTGAAACAATCGCTCGCGCGTCTTCACTTCCGCGTTGGCAGGGCTAGGGCGCAGCGCATTTCCCCCTATTGTTCTATCATCCCACAATGATGGAGCCACACATGTTTAATCGCCGCAATTTTCTGATCACTGCCCTATGCACACCGATGGTGGCCAGCCTGGCCACTCAGGCTTTGGCCGCCAAACCCGAGATCTATGCCGCCAACGGCCTGGCGATCAAAGGCTATGATCCGGTGGGCTATTTCACCCGGTCCACCCATGTGCAGGGGCTGGCCCAGCACAGCCTGCATTGGAAGGGCGCTGAATGGCGGTTTGCCACGGCAGAAAACTTGGCAAGGTTTCAGGCCGATCCCGCGGGCCATGCGCCACAATATGGCGGCTATTGCGCCTTTGCTGTGGCCCATGGGGCCACCGCCAAGACCGACCCGGATGCCTGGACCATTCATAACGGCAAGCTGTATTTGAATTTTAACAAATCGGTGCGCAGAAAATGGCGTAAAGACATTCCCGGTTTTGTCAAAAAGGCCGACCAAAACTGGCCAATGGTGCTGGAAGGCTGAGCAAAAAAAGTGCTGAGCGTTTAACGTCTTGTTCACAGATTTATTACATCCTCTTTAAAGAAGGCGGATGTGAACTATCTCATTTGTATAGGGAGAAGACCGGAACTCTTTTCCCTACTTCACTGTCCCTCGTTCCGTGACTGCGCCCAGGATTGCCCTGGGCGCTTTTTTTTTGGCCGTTTTTTGGATAGACAATCGTTATGGAAACATATTCAGATGAGGCGCTGCGGCGCATATTCACCCAAACAAAAACCATTGCAGTGGTCGGGTTTTCGATGAACCCCGCCCGCGCCAGCCATTATGTGGCGCAGTTTTTGTTTGAAAAAGGCTATCGGGTGATACCGGTCAATCCCGGACATGCCGGCAAAGAGATGTTTGGCACCGCCATTTGTGCCAGCCTGGCAGAGATCGGTGAAACGGTGGATATGGTGGATGTGTTTCGCCGCTCTGAGGTGGTGCCAGAGGTGGTGGATCAGGCGCTGGCGGATCTGAAAGGGCTGCAAACGATTTGGATGCAGCTTGGGGTGCAACATGCGGCGGCGGCAGCCAAGGCCCGGGCCGCGGGCATCACGGTTGTGATGAACCGCTGCCCTAAGATCGAATACCCCCGGTTGATGGGTTAAGATGTTGGATAAAAGGGGAAGGGGGCTTTGCCCCCTCTGGCGAAACAGGATTTCGCCATTCACCCCCAGAGTATTTTTGGAAAGATGAAATCAGCTAAAAAGTGACATCAGGATTTGGGGCGGGCGGCTTTTTCGGCGATGCCGCTGGTGCCTTGGCGGCGTGCCAGTTCGGCCAGCACCTCGTCTAAAGACACGCCGCGCGATTGCAGCATGACCAGCAGGTGAAACAGCACATCTGCTGATTCTGAAATCAATCCGTCGCGGTTGTTTTTCACCGCTTCGATGATCGCCTCGATGGCTTCTTCCCCAAATTTTTCAGCGCATTTTTCCGGGCCTTTGGCCAAGAGTTTGGCTGTCCAGCTGCTGTCAGGGTCTGCCTTGGCGCGCGCTGCGATGGTTTGTGCAAGATCATTGAGCGTGGTCATATCAACCTCATGGGGATGCCGTTGGCAATCATATGTTCTTTGGCCTGTTGCACGGTGTATTCGCCAAAGTGGAAAATCGAGGCCGCCAAGACCGCCGAAGCACCGCCTTTGGTCACGCCTTCGACCAGATGGTCCAAATTGCCGACGCCGCCAGAGGCAATCACCGGGACGTTGACCGCGTCAGAAATCGCCTTGGTCAGTGGCAGGTTGAACCCTGATTTGGTGCCGTCCCGGTCCATGCTGGTCAGCAGGATCTCACCGGCCCCTTTGCTGGCCACCAATCTGGCGAATTCTACTGCGTCAATGCCGGTTTCCTTGCGCCCGCCGTGGGTAAAGATTTCCCATTTGCCGGGGCTGACGGTTTTGGCATCAATCGCGCAGACAATACACTGGCTGCCAAATTGATCAGCAGCCTCGGCAATCACGTCCGGATTGGCCACCGCAGCGGAATTAAAGCTGACTTTGTCAGCGCCCGAAAGCAACAGCGCCCGCACGTCCTCTTTGGTTCTGACACCACCGCCAACGGTCAGCGGCACAAAACACTGTTCAGCCGTGCGGCGTACCATATCAAACATGGTGCCGCGATTTTCATGGGTGGCGTGGATATCCAGAAAGCAGATTTCATCGGCACCGGCCGCATCATAGGCGCGCGCGGCCTCGACCGGATCACCCGCATCGCGCAGGCCAACAAAGTTCACGCCTTTGACCACGCGGCCATCCGCAACATCCAAGCAGGGGATCAATCGGGTTTTTAGCATTTTGGCACCTCTTGGCCGCTGTCATAGCCGCAATTGCACGGCGCGCCAATGGCAGATTAAAGCCATAGGGGCGGCTTCTTAGGCGTTCAGAACCGACAGCGCCTCGGCCAAATCAATAGCCCCATCATAGAGCGCCCGACCAGAAATTGCGCCATTCAGCTCAGCCCCACAGGATTTCAGCGCCCGCAGATCATCCAAAGAGGACACCCCGCCCGAGGCGATGACCGGGATCGACACCGCATTGGCAAGATCAGCTGTGGCCTGCACATTGGGGCCTTTCATGGCGCCATCCCGCAGAATGTCGGTATAGATGATCGCGGCCACACCGGCATCCTCAAAGGATTTGGCCAGATCGGTGACCATCACATCGGTTTCTTCAGCCCAGCCCTTGGTGGCAACCTTGCCATTGCGCGCATCAATGCCCACAGCCACTTTGCCGGGGAATTCCCGCGCCGCTTGGCGCACCAGATCGGGGTTTTCCACCGCCACCGTGCCCAGAATAACCCGCGCCAACCCGCGATCAATCCAACGCTCGATGGTCCCCATATCCCGAATACCACCGCCCAGCTGTGCTGGCACTTTGCACTGTTTCAAAATCTCTTCCACCGGGGCGGCATTCACAGGTTCACCGGCAAAAGCACCATTCAGATCAACCAGATGCAACCAGTCACAGCCCGCCTGCACAAATTCCAATGCTTGGGCTGCCGGATTGTCATTAAACACCGTTGTTTTATCCATATCCCCGTGCAGCAAACGCACCGCCTGGCCGTCTTTCAGATCAATTGCAGGATAGAGGATCATGGCGCATTCCTTTGGCTTGGCATCGTTCAGCCGCCCTTATGCATGACGCCACGCAAATTGCAACGTGACCCCAAGTCAAAACACCAAGTCAAATTTGGCCCCACATTAGATAACCCGCTGTTTGACCCGCCCTAAGCTTCGGCAAACATCCCCAGCTGCACCGGGATCACCGCATAACCGTTTTTCAACTTCAGTGATTTCAAACGCTCAAGCTCTTTTTCCGCCAGATCTGCTGCAGGCAGATAATCGCATTTTTGCTGCCCCGCGCCGCCAATCACGCCCCACTCACGCTGCAAACACCATTCGCCAAACAAAGTGCGGCTGAGACGCAGCGCATAATAGCGCTTTTGCCTGCGTGTATGGTTGATTTTTTCAAGGCGAATATGCACAGGGGGGCCTGTCTCTGGAGTGACGGTTCGGCCCATATGCCTGTCTGTTAACCTGCTGTCCATGCTGCAATTTGCGCCACATGCACAGCGTCGCGACTTTGTAACAAGGCGCGCGGGAACCAAGCAATGCATCCTGGGCAGGTCAGACTGAAATCTGGCTATGCGGACAAAACGGACCTTGATTGGTGATCACCTACTGGTGTTTTGTCTATTCACGGCCACTTGATACTAAGACTGTTTTCACTTCGTTCATATTAAAAAGATCAAACAATTCGACTGCCGAATTTGTAGGTGCTGAGCCAAAGTCCACTTCGACTAAGCCGTTTTCTAATCTCGACGAGTGAATAACATTTGATAATATCTGATCATCGACATGCCGTGTACCATCCAAATCAATCCATTTATCAAACCACTGTTCAAATCCAACCAGTTCTTCGTGGGCTGGTTGAATAACAAATCTCATCGAGTCCCATGAGACTCTGCCAAATTCAATTGTTAAGTCTCTGTAGTGGAAAGACACCTCGCCACCATATACGGCCTTGCTTATCCCGACCTCTATGGCTGAATTGGCTTCTCCGTTTCTTCCTATGAGGTCGACCACGAACAAGCGTTTATACAGGCCGCCTGATATCTCTAAGGCAATTTCAGGGAACACCTGTTCATTGACTTCAATTTGTTGGTAGTAGGCCGCCTCAAATTCCTGCAAGTAGTCCGTACGCAACGCTTCCAAGAGGGCCAGAATGTCCATCGAATATCCTATCGAGTTTTTGGATTCAGATGAAAGAACCTTCGATCAAACGTCAAGTGCTCGCCTGACAACGGACAGTCTTTTTGACCTCATTGCTGACCTTCCGTCAGCGCTCAATTCGTTCTTACCTCACTTCGCAGCGAGGGGAGTGCGTGCAGGCGGTCTGTCGGGTATTGCTAAAATACAATGAACCGACCGCACGTCAATTTAACGACATTCCAACGTATTCTTTGCTGTGAAGCTTTGAATATTGCCTGCCAAGATCGCCCCACAAGCCAAAGCATCCCGCTTGTTTCGCCGCGAAACAATGCGGTGGGCAACGCCCGAAATGCCATGTGCGAATCGTACGTTTCAGCGCTTGAAACGTACAAATTGTACAATTAACCCAAGATGAACGCAGCGCACGCAAGGTTGGCCCCTAGGGGGTCCAACGCAGAAAATTGCCAATCATCCGCAGGCCAACATGTTGGCTTTTTTCCGGGTGAAATTGCATGCCCACCATGGTGTCGCGGCCAATAATCGCGGTGATATCGCCGCCATATTCGACATGCGCGATGCGCTCAACAGGTTTGGCGACATCAAACTGATAGCCGTGAACAAAATACACATGCTGGCCATCTTCCACACCGTCTAACAGGGCGTGCGGCTGGTCAATCACCAGATTGTTCCAGCCCATGTGTGGCACCTTAAGACTTTGATATTTCGGCTTTATTTTGACAACATCGCCCGCAACCCAGTTCAAGCCAGCGGTCTTTTGGTATTCATGACCTGTGGTGGCCATCAGCTGCATACCAACGCAAATCCCCAGAAAGGGACGCCCTTTCTGCTCGACCGCTTCGACCATGGCGTCATAGATGCCCTTGTGACCGCGCAGTTCAGCGGCGCAGGCTGGAAACGCGCCGTCACCTGGCAAGACAAGCCGGTCGGCTTTGGCAACCACATCCGCATCTGATGTCACCACAACATCGCCCGCATCAACCTCTAAGGCCATGTGTTGAAAGGCTTTTTCCGCACTATGCAGGTTGCCGCTCTCATAGTCAATGATGGCTGTCAGCATCAAAGAGCGCCCTTGGTCGAGGGGATTTCACCGGCTTTGCGTGGATCAGTTTCAACCGCCGTGCGCAACGCCCGCGCCACCGCTTTGAACGCCGCTTCCACGATGTGGTGGCTGTTGATCCCATGCACTTGATCAATGTGCAGGGTGATGCCGCCATGCGTCGAGAATGCGGTGAAGAATTCACGCACGAGCTCGGTGTCAAAGCTGCCGATTTTCTGGGTTGGGATGTCGAGGTTCCAAACCAAAAACGGCCGGGCCGAAAGATCAAGCGCTGCCCGCACTTGGGCATCATCCATGGCCAGGTGGCAATCACCGTATCGGTTGATTCCTCGTTTGTCGCCAAGGGCTTGCACCAAGGCTTGCCCCAATGCGATGCCCGTGTCTTCGACGGTATGGTGATCATCGATGTGATAATCGCCTTTGGCGCGAATTGTGAAATCAATCAATGAATGGCGCGACAGCTGGTCCAGCATATGATCAAAAAACCCGACACCGGTTTGGTTGTCGTAGCTACCTGTGCCATCCAGGTTAATCTCGACAGAAATCTCGGTTTCTGCTGTCTGACGTTTTACGCTGGCAGTCCGCATGCGCTGCATCCTTTTTAAGAGTCAGCGCGCTTATACAAGGGCAGGGCAGGCGCGCCAAGCCACCTGCCGGGTGTCTTTTTTGTGGCGTGTCTATTTTGACAATGAAAACAACATTTTGGAGCGGGCGAGGCGATTCGAACGCCCGACCCTAACCTTGGCAAGGTTATGCTCTACCCCTGAGCTACGCCCGCGCTTCAAAATGTCTGGAACCGATGGAGCGGGCGAGGCGATTCGAACGCCCGACCCTAACCTTGGCAAGGTTATGCTCTACCCCTGAGCTACGCCCGCACCGTCAGTTCTAGTTACTCGTTGGAGCGGGCGAGGCGATTCGAACGCCCGACCCTAACCTTGGCAAGGTTATGCTCTACCCCTGAGCTACGCCCGCTTCCTTGAGTGAGCCGTGAGATATAAACTCTGCTCGTTTCCCGCAAGAGCAAAATGACCTTTATTACAAAAAAAGTTACCGTCTGTTTGCCGTTCGCTGCAACCGCTTTGTGTTTTTTGGAAACCCCATCTTTGCGAAACGCGCGATCTTGTCATGTTTGGCGGGTTTTGAGGGGGTAATGTAGGCCACATGGTAGATAGGTCTTTGATGCAGAACGAAAAAAGCCCCCTGATAATTCAGGGGGCTCTTTGCTTGGTTGCAGGTTAATAGCCGCTATTCAAGTTCGACGAGAAGGTCCTTGGCGTCAATTTGACCGCCAGGTGTGACATGAACCGCTTTGACGACGGCATCGCGTTCAGCGTGGATGCCGGTTTCCATTTTCATGGCTTCGATGGTGAGCAGCAAATCGCCTTCACTGACTTTTTGCCCAACGCTGACGCCCACAGAGGCAACGACCCCTGGCATGGGGGCACCGATATGAGCTGTGTTGCCAACTTCGGCCTTAGGCCGTTGTGCGGTCGCGGCTTTGACCAAGCGGTTTGGCACGCGGATCACCCGAGGCTGACCGTTAAGTTCAAAGAACACTTTGACCTCGCCATCTTCGTTGGTTTCGCCGATGGCTTGCAGTCGGATTTCAAGGGTCTTTCCAGGATCAATTTCCGCCGTGATTTCTTCGCCGGGCTCCATACCATAAAAGAACGTGCGCGTCGGAAGGGTGCGGACCGGGCCATACTGGCGGTGGCGACCCATGTAGTCCAAAAAGACTTTTGGATACATCAGATAGCCGTTCAGGTCTTCGTCATCTACCTTGAAGCCATTCAATTCTTTAGACAATTCGGCACGGGTTGCCTCAAAGTCCACAGGTTCTAAATGGGCACCTGGGCGTTCGGTATTGGGCACCTCGCCTTTAAGAACCTTGCCCAAGATATCTTTGGGGAAGCCACCCGGAGGTTGGCCCAGGTTACCCCGCATCATATCAACGACAGAGTCAGGGAATGCCACTTCCTTGTCGGGGTTCTCGACGTCAGTGCGGCTTAGGCCCTGGCTGACCATCATCAGCGCCATATCACCAACCACTTTAGAAGATGGGGTGACCTTGACGATATCGCCAAACATCTGGTTCACATCCGCATAGGTTTGCGCCACTTCATGCCAGCGTTCCTCTAGTCCCAGCGAACGCGCTTGGGCCTTTAGGTTCGTGAACTGACCACCTGGCATTTCGTGCAAATAGACCTCTGAGGCTGGGGCCGCCATACCGCTTTCAAAAGCGGCATATTGCGCGCGCACACCTTCCCAATAATCGCTGATTTCACGCACGGCTTTGATATCAATCCCGGTGTCGCGATCGGTGTTGCGCAGCGCTTCGACAATCGAGCCCAAGCAGGGTTGGGATGTGCCGCCACTCAGAGCGTCCATCGCCGCGTCCACTGCGTCAACACCTGCATCAGCCGCTGCTAGGATGGTGGCCCCTGCAATACCTGATGTGTCGTGGGTGTGGAAGTGAATCGGCAAGCCGGTTTCTTGTTTTAGCGTGCGGATAAGCTGCCTTGCGGCGGCGGGTTTTAATAGGCCTGACATGTCCTTTAGGCCCAGAATATGCGCGCCTGCATCTTCCAACTCTTTGGCCATACCGACATAGTATTTAAGGTCGTATTTCGCGCGGTTTGGATCAAGGATATCGCCGGTGTAGCAAATCGTGCCCTCACAGACTTTGTTTGCTTCGATCACCGCATCCATGGCCACGCGCATGTTTTCAACCCAGTTTAGGCTGTCAAATACGCGGAACACGTCGATGCCAGATGTTGCCGCCTGTTTGACAAAACCCTGCACCACATTGTCAGGGTAGTTTGTATAGCCAACGCCGTTTGAGGCGCGCAGCAACATTTGTGTCATCAGGTTTGGCATGCGGGTGCGCAAATCGCGCAGGCGCTGCCAGGGGCATTCTTGCAGGAAGCGATAAGCCACATCAAATGTCGCGCCGCCCCAGCATTCCATTGAAAACAGCTGCGGCAAATTTGCGGAATAGCTTGGCGCAACTTTGAGCATGTCCACGGACCGCATACGGGTGGCCAGCAATGACTGATGGCCGTCGCGCATGGTGGTATCGGTCAGCAGCAGTTGCTTTTGCTGCTTCATCCAGTCGGCGACAGCTTGCGGCCCCTTTTGTTCCAGCAGATTGCGCGTGCCCATGGCTGGCTCTGCGCGCTTTTGCGGAACCACTGGTGGCTTCAGATCAGCGGCAGGTTCGGCGCGACCCTCTGTCTCGGGATGCCCATTGACAGAAATATCGGCAATATAGGTCAAAACCTTGGTGCCGCGATCCCGGCGTTTTTTGAATTGAAACAGCTCTGGCGTGTTGTCAATAAAGGTTGTGGTATAGGAATAATCAAGGAATGTCGGGTGCTTAAGCAGGTTCTCGACAAAGGCGATGTTGGTCGACACACCACGAATTCGAAATTCGCGCAGGGCACGGTCCATACGGTTGATGGCTTTTTCCGGGGTCGGGGCCCAGGCGGTGACCTTGGTCAGCAGACTGTCATAAAACCGTGTGATGACGCCGCCTGCATAGGCCGTGCCACCATCAAGACGGATGCCCATACCTGTCGCGGACCGATAGGCCGTGATGCGGCCATAGTCAGGGATGAAGTTATTGCTTGGGTCTTCGGTTGTGACTCGGGTCTGTAATGCGTGACCGTTGAGGAAAATATCGCTTTGCGCCGCCTTACCGGTGGCTTCGGCGATGGTCTTGCCTTCTGCAATCAAGATCTGTGACTGCACAATATCGATGCCTGTCACTTCTTCGGTGACCGTATGTTCAACCTGAACACGTGGGTTCACTTCGATGAAATAGAACTTGCCGGTTTCCATATCCATCAAAAATTCGACAGTGCCCGCACATTCATAGTTGACGTGCTTGCAAATCTTATATCCCAAGTCGCAAATCTCGGCGCGTTGTTCTTCAGTTAAATAAGGGGCAGGGGCGCGCTCGACAACTTTTTGGTTGCGGCGTTGTACCGAGCAATCGCGCTCGTACAAATGGTACATGCCACCGTGTTTGTCGCCCAAAATTTGCACCTCTACGTGGCGCGCGCGGGTAATCATTTTTTCCAGATAACCCTCATCATTGCCAAAGGCCGCTTCGGCCTCGCGGCGACCTTCCAGAATCTTGTCCTCAACTTCATTTTCGCCGTAAATCGGACGCATGCCACGCCCACCGCCGCCCCAAGAGGCTTTGAGCATCAAGGGGTAACCAACTTCTTTGGCTTCTTTCTTGATGGCGGCCATATCATCGCCAAGCACTTCGGTGGCCGGAATAACGGGTACGCCAGCCTCAACTGCCACACGACGGGCACTTGCCTTGTCGCCAAGCGCGCGCATGGTTTCTGCTTTTGGGCCAATGAAGGTTATGCCATTGGCTGCACAGGCATCCACGAAGTCTGGATTCTCTGACAAAAGCCCATAGCCAGGGTGGATCGCATCCGCGCCACTTTCCCGCGCAACACGAATGATCTCTTCAATGCTCAGATAAGCCGCAACAGGACCCATGCCTTCGCCAATACGATAGGCTTCATCGGCCTTAAACCGATGCAAGCTCAACTTATCTTCCTCGGCAAATACCGCGACGGTGGCTTTCCCCATCTCATTGGCTGCGCGCATCACACGGATCGCGATTTCACCGCGGTTGGCAATTAAAATCTTCTTGAAGTCTGTCATCGAGTAGATGCCCCTTTAGAGAACCAGCTTTAGTGTTTGCTCTGGCTACGGCAAGGCTGCCGCTTGAATCAATACCAAGCAATACGGATGTCACGCGCATTTGTGTGAAAATCTGATCCGTTTACCACCCTAAATGTTATACTTGGACGGAAAAATTTGCATATTTGTAATATTTCGTAAGAAACTGGGCCGTTTTACGGCAGTGTTCCTGACGTAAGTTGGCCGTTTTTTTTGCGAAGGGTTGTGCGAAACTTAGAAAGGCTATTCCCCAGCACATTTTGGTGCAGCACTAACGGCTATAATCTCTGAACCTGCGGCGTTGAATTTATTGTTCTGGCTAAAACAAATCTGATTTCTGCCCTGATCCTTTGCTTTGTACAGGGCCCTGTCCGCCGCACAAAGCAGATCCTGACATAGGCTGCCATCCGCAGGGGAAGACGCAATGCCAATGGAAACCGTTATTTTGGGCAATCTGTTTTCTCTGTATTGAACCGAAAGGTTTTCAACCAACAGACGCAGTTTTTCTGCCCTCTGGCGCAGCTCTTGATCTGACAAACTGGGCCATACCAGCAAAAACTCTTCGCCACCCAGCCGACAGGCCAGCTCTTCACCATCGCAGGCGCTGCTAAGGGCTTCGCCGACAGTGCGCAGAACGATGTCACCCGCGTCATGACCATGATTGTCATTAAAGATTTTGAAATGGTCGATGTCGATATAGATGAAGTGCACAGGTTCCCTATGCTGCCCATATTGTTTCAGCAGGCGCCGTGACCGATCTAACATGTGACGACGATTGAACAGGCCTGTCAAAGGATCCCTTATGGACTGTTCTTGCAATTGATCACGCATACGCACATTTGCGATGGCCATGGAAATTTGCTCGGCACTCATCTGTGCCAGCTTTTGGGTGCCAAAGAAGGTATCGGTGTCAAAGCCTTGCTTTTGCTTTAGGTGCATCAAGCCGACGGTTTCGCCATGTGCGAGAATTGGAAAGCAAAAATATGCGGAGTCGTCATGCGGTTCAGCGTGTTCACATATGAAACTGACATCGCTGGTGCCATATGTATAAGTTCGGCCGCGTCTGAGCCCCCAACACGCTTCTGGGTGAATATGGTTTTTGAATTTACCACCATTCCACGCGGCGGATCCGTCCAGAACATCGCGCGAATTGGAATACACGTAAATCGTGCCTTCACACTCTGGTAGCATATGGCACATAAACTTTGAAACCATTTGAAAGAGCTCTTCGATAGAGCGACTTGACTGCAGCCATTCATTCAACTCACCAAGCAATTTTACTTCGCGAGCGAGTTGCATTTGGTTTTCCAACAAGCCGCGTTCGTCTAGGTTTCGCCGACGGATCCTGAGCATCTGTCTGTGGGACACGCGCAGGCTGAGCAGAGTCGCGAGAGAAATAAGTGCACTCAATAGCAGTGCAGCGATCAAAATTCCCTGTTTTACGCGCTGCAGCAGAACTTGATGAACTTCGGTAACGTCTTTGTAAAATTCGATTGTCCCAACAAATTCGCCGTCCTTGAAAACTGGGGTATAAACTTCAAATACACGGTGCATTTTAGTATTTGACGTATCAAGCGCATGTATCGAAAGACCGTCAATGTTTGCCGGGCGCTTTTGAACACTTTCCAAGTAAATTGTGCCATTGGCCACGATGGATTTATAAAATGAATCTGTGACAGTTTGGTTTAGTTTCTTTGGGTTTGTACTCCAAAATACCCGTCCTTCTGCGGAGATCAGATTCAGGCGATAGATGTCAGATGATTTTGGAATTAGAGAAAGGTAGGCAATGTCTTCGACAGAGATATCCTGCGTTACAAAACTTTCGGCCCCCTGAGACATTTGGGACAAAACGCGTTTTTTCCAAACTTCTGCCTGCGTGCGCACATCAGTATCCAGCATCCATCGCACTATAGGTTCTGGTAGTTTTTGCACCGCTACGAAGGACGCGCCAGCGACAAGAAGCGCCACGGTTACAATGAGGCTGATCCAAAGCCCGTCCCGCAGGTGTTGTACAATAGGTTTCATGTCAGCTCCCAAGTTGCCACGCTTGAAAATTTCACGGCTTGTTTACTTGTTTCTTAAGAACAGCGATTTCTTACTTAAGATTTATCGAAGTCTTTTATTCATCTGGAAATAGGGGAACATTAAGCGAACGTATCTTTTCATTGGTGCACCTAATTGGTACGGTATTCGCCATGAGCAGTTTTGATGAATATGACGCTTTTGAAAGCGCTTCGCTTTCCGCCCGTGCTATGGCGGCGCGGCCAACACCCTATTTAGATGCGTTGAACCCGGCGCAACGCGAAGCGGTTGAGGCGCTAGATGGGCCGGTTTTGATGTTGGCTGGGGCTGGCACCGGTAAAACCAAAGCACTGACGTCGCGCATTGTGCATTTGTTAAACACGGCGCGCGCGCGTCCGAATGAAATTTTGGCCGTTACATTTACTAACAAAGCCGCCCGTGAAATGAAAAATCGGGTGGGGCAAATGTTGGGGCATGCGGTTGAAGGTATGCCTTGGTTGGGTACGTTCCATGCGATTTGTGTGAAACTATTGCGACGGCATGCAGAGCTTGTTGGGCTAAAGTCAAACTTTAAGATACTAGATACAGATGACCAGTTACGGTTGCTAAAACAGCTTTTGAAAGCTGCCGAAATTGATGAAAAGCGCTGGCCTGCGCGCCAGTTGGCTGGCTTGATAGATGCGTGGAAAAACAAGGCCTTGACCCCAGAAAAGCTGCCCGCGGCTGACGCCGGCGCATTCAATCATCGGGGTGAAGAGCTGTATGCGCAATATCAAAAACGACTGTTAGAATTAAATGCCGTCGATTTTGGCGACCTTTTGTTGCACGTGGTGACGATTTTTCAGACCCACCCGGACGTGTTAAAACAATATCAACGATGGTTTCGCTATGTGCTTGTGGACGAATATCAGGATACCAATGTCGCTCAGTACCTGTGGTTGCGCCTGATCGCTGGAGGGCACAAAAATATTTGCTGTGTCGGGGATGACGATCAATCTATCTATGGTTGGCGCGGTGCCGAAGTTGGCAATATTCTAAAATTCGAACAAGATTTTCCCGGTGCGAAAGTGGTGCGGCTTGAGCAAAATTACCGGTCAACGCAACACATCCTTGCTGCGGCCTCGGCCGTCATTTCAGGCAACGAAAAGCGGCTTGGTAAAACCCTTTGGACAGAGCGCGAAGACGGAGAGAAATTGCGTCTGATTGGCCATTGGGATGGCGAAGTAGAGGCCCGTTGGATTGGCGAAGAGGTCGAAGCCATGCAGGGTGGTACACGCGGAATGCGTGGTTTTAGCCTCGAAGATATGGCTATTCTTGTGCGCGCGTCCCATCAAATGCGCGCCTTTGAGGATCGGTTTTTGACGATTGGGCTGCCATATCGTGTGATCGGTGGACCACGCTTTTATGAACGCATGGAGATCCGCGATGCCATGGCTTATTTTCGTGTGGTCACCAGCCCTGATGATGATTTGGCGTTTGAACGTATTGTGAATACGCCAAAAAGGGGGCTTGGTAATGTTGCGCAGCAAAAGATTCAGACCTGTGCGCGTGCCAATGGTGTCTCGCTTTTAGAGGGCGCGCGAATCCTGCTTGCTGAAAAAGGAATCGGCGGCAAAGGGGCCAAAGAACTGGCCATTTTGGTGGATGCCATTGATCGTTGGCGTGGCCTTGCTGTGCAACGCATGGTGGAGGCTCCCAGCAATGACGAAGCTGTCATTGATGAGGGATTAACGCAAACAGCAATGCGTATGCAGCCGTCACAAGGTCAAATGAACCACATGGAATTGGCCGAGGTAATTCTGGATGAGTCCGGCTATACTGCCTTTTGGCAGAACGACAAAACACCCGAAGCACCGGGCCGATTGGAGAATCTTAAGGAACTTGTCAAGGCATTGGAAACATTTGAAAACTTGCAGGGCTTTCTAGAGCACGTAAGTTTGATAATGGACAATGAGAGCCAAGATTCAGATGCGAAAATCAGCATTATGACCCTGCACGCCGCCAAAGGGCTGGAGTTTCCTGCCGTCTTTCTGCCCGGTTGGGAGGACGGATTATTTCCTTCACAACGGTCGATGGATGAAAGCGGTATGAAGGGGTTGGAAGAAGAACGACGGCTTGCATATGTTGGCATCACCCGCGCCGAAGAAGTGTGCACAATTTCCTTTGCCGCAAATCGGCAGGTGTTTGGGCAATGGCAGTCACAATTGCCAAGCCGTTTTATTGATGAGTTGCCAGAAGACAATGTAGATGTTCTGACAGCACCCGGATTGTATGGCGGTGGCTATAGCAATCCGGCAGGTGATTTTGGTGGCGGTGTGCAATCTAAAGTCAATTCTGCCAATACCTATAATTCACCAGGTTGGAAAAGATTGCAGGCCAGATCTGGCCTTCGGGGTGTGAGCCAACCTAAGGAAAGCAAGAACGCGATTATTGATCTAGAGGCCGTATCGAGTCATTCAATTGGCGACCGTGTCTTTCACCAGAAGTTTGGCTATGGCGAAATCATGGAGATCGAAGGCGATAAACTCGTGATTGAATTTGACAAGGCCGGTGAAAAAAAGGTCGTGGCCAAATTCGTAACTGTTTCAACTGATGTGCCGTTCTAGCTGACATTACGCTGCGGTCGATGTGTGAGAAATGTGAGCGTCGGTGATTTGGTCTTTGGCTGTCAAGCTGACGTCATACCCCCAAAGCCGCCGGGCGTGCAGCAACACAGCGTCGCGGTTTTTCGGATCTAGGTTTATCCCGTCGCGCACCGAATGTGTGAGTTTTAACTCTCTGTCACCGCGCAGATTTGCATCGTGCACCTGAATATCGGGTTCTTGATATGACAGGTTATAAGACTGGGCCAATGCTGCACGTATCTTTTTGTAACCGCGACTGTTGTGAATATCACTGACGACAAGATTTGGCTGTTTGGAATCATCGGACAGTTTAAACAGCTTAAATTTACGCATCAAATTCGGAGAGAGAAATTGTAAGATAAAGCTTTCGTCTCGAAAGTTGGCCCATGCGTCGCGTAACACAGCTTTCCAATCGGCGTCCCCAGCAAAGCTGGGAAACCAGTCCCGATCTTCTTGGGTTGGGCGCTCACAGATTCTGCGGATGTCCTGCATCATTGCAAACCCCAAGGCGTAGGGGTTAATCCCGTTATATCTTGGGTCGTTGAAATCAGGCTGTAGCACGACATTGGTGTGGTTGTGCATGATTTCCATGAACGCACCTTCGGAGATTAGACCCCTTTCAAACAATCGATTGATAATGAAATAATGTGTGAAGGTTGCGCAGCCTTCGTTCATGACTTTGGTTTGTTTCTGCGGATAAAAATACTGCGCTAGATATCGCACAATTCTAATGAGTTCGCGCTCCCAAGATTTCAGGTTTGGACTGTGCTTTTCAAGAAAATATAGAATATTTTCCTGTGGCAGGTTCATCTCATCTTTTCGATCTTGGGCACCAGAATCCGCGATGTTTTGCAAAGGCTTAGCATGCCCCATGGTGTTATTGGTCCAAAGATCCAAGACACTCTGCTGGCTCACAAAACCGTCCCTCTGGCGCTGCATGGCTTGCAGCTCTTCTGCGGAGGGTCGCGGTGGGCGGCCATAGCGAAATACACCCTGTGTTTGCAACGCATGTGCGGCGTCCAGAACCGTCTCGACCGCTTCTAACCCATAGCGTTCTTCGCAATTTGCCACAAAGTTCTTGGCAAAGGCCAAATAGTCATGAATCGCCGAGGCGTCCGTCCAGTTTTTAAACAAATAGTTGTTTTTAAAGAAGTGATTATGGCCAAAGGCCGCATGTGCCATCACCAATGTCTGCATCGCCATGGTGTTCTCTTCCATATTATAGCTAATGCAGGGGTTGGAGTTGATGACTATTTCATAGGCAAGACCTTGTCGCCCGGTTCGATACAAAGCTTCGTCACGCGCAAAGCGCTTTCCATACGACCAATGCTGGTACATTAGGGGAAGACCTACACAGGAATATGCATCCAGCATTTGCTCTGCGCTGATGATTTCGATTTGATTGGGGTAGACATCTAAACCCAGCTCGCCCAGTGCAATCTCTTCGATGGCATCATGGGTTTCACTGAGCAATTCAAACGACCACTCGGGGCCATCAAACAAGAGCTTTCCTTTGGTCATGGGGTCACCTTGTTGTTGCTCGCAGAAAAAAGATCTCGGAAAATTGGGTAGATATGGCTGGCCTCAGCAACTCTTCGCATTTCAAATTGTGGGCATTTGTCCTGCACTTTCCGAAATTCCTGCCATAGGTCGGCACCAGCCGTATCATCGGACAATAGGCTGAGGTCTTCCTCACCGACAATTTCTACATATGCATAATACTGGCAGACAGGGGCGATGAATTCTGACATCAATTTTCGGCATTTTTTGCTGTCGCTGCCAAAGTTTTCGCCATCAGATGCCTGCGCACCATAGATATTCCACTCATCAATAGGAAAGCGTTCTTCGATGATGTCTTTCATTTTTGTCAGTGCGGTGCTGACAATCGTGCCACCGGTTTCTCGCGCGTAAAAGAAGGTTTCTTCATCGACTTCTTGGGCGTGGTGGGTGTGGCGAATAAAAACGATTTCCGTGCGTTCGTAACTGCGTTCGAGAAACAAGTGCAGCAGCATGAAAAAGCGTTTTGCAAGATCTTTTTCTCGTTCTTGCATCGAGCCAGAAACATCCATCAAGCAAAATACAACCGCCTTTGAGTTTCTGATTTTCTCTGGCACATGGGTGTCGTAACGCAAATCAATTGGGTCGATGAAGCCTACGACCTTGCGCCTTCGATCAAGTAGCGTGAGTTTTTCTTTCAACTCAACAATGCGGGCTTGCTGTGCTTCATCAGGCAGTAACACTTTGGAAAGCTCTTCCAGTTCAGCCTGCAAATCTTTCATTTGTTGCCGAGACGGGCGCTGCAGTGCAATTCTGCGGCCCAGGGAATTTCGCATGGTGCGCACCAAGTTCAAATTATTCGGAGAGCCGGCGGTGGTTAGCCCTGCACGACGTGTGCCTACGGTTTCGGTCTCAACGGAGGCCTTTTTAATAAGGTCTGGAAGTTCTAACCCTTCAAAGAGAATTTCTAGATATTCTTCGCGCGTTAAGGTGAAAGAAAACCCGTCTTCGCCTTCACCATCTTCCGAAGCCTTTTTGCCGCCTTCTCCTGCGCCGTCTTTGGGGCGCGGAATTTTGTCTCCGACCACGAAATCATTGTTGCCAGGCAGGACATGCTCGCGCAGCCCCCCTTTGGAGGCATGTACAAAATGTGGCTCTTTAATGCCTTTAGCAGGAATGGTGACCTTTTCTCCGCCTTCTCGGTCCGCTCCCGCCACCGATTTATCGCGCACGGATTTATCGACCATTTCTTTGATGTTTTCGCGGGCACGTTTGAGAAACCGTTGCCGGTTTCCCAGGCTTTTGCCTTTTGGGTTTTGTCGTCTGTCTATGAAATGATGCATTCGGCGTTTACCCCGCCTTGTTAACACGCATGTACCATTCAACTAAGCGACGGACCTGTCGCTCGGTATAGCCATGGCCCTTCATCCGTTTGACAAATTCCATGTGTTTGCTTTCAGTATCGCCATCTTTTTTGCTGCCAAAGCTTATCACGGGCAGCAATTCTTCGACCTGGCTGAACATGTGTTTTTCGATAACATCCCGCAGTTTTTCGTAACTGTTCCACACCGGATTTTGACCGGTATTGGCGCGATGCCTCAGTGCGAATTTCACAACTTCGTTGCGAAAATCTTTGGGATTGGCGATGCCACAGGGTTTTTCGGTCTTGCTTAGTTCTGCATCCAGGACTTCTCGGTTATAGAGTTGTCCTGTATCTGGATCCTTGTAGTCTTGTTCTTCGATCCAAGCATCGGCGTAAGAAATATAACGGTCAAAAACGTTTTGCCCGTATTCTGAATAGCTTTCCAGATAGGCCTTTTGTATCTCATTGCCGATAAATTCTTCGTATCGCGGTGCCAATTCGGTTTTGATAAATTCAAGGTATTGTGTTTCGGTTTCAGAAGGGAATTGTTCGCGCTTGATCATCTGTTCTAAGATGTACATCAAGTGAACCGGATCGGCAGCGACCTCATTGGTGTCATAGTTAAAGACGTTGCTTAGAACCTTGAAGGCAAACCGTGTTGAAACACCATCCATACCTTCGTCAACACCTGCGGCATCCTGGTATTCTTGAACGGTTTTTGCCTTGGGATCTGTGTCTTTTAGTGATTCACCATCGTACACTCGCATCTTACTGTAAAGGTTAGAGTTTTCATGTGGCTTGATACGCGAAAGAACAGAAAATCGGCTTAATATCTTGAGTGTTTCTGGCGCACATGGCGCGTCGCGCAATTCGCTGTTTTCAAGAAGCTTGGCATAGATCTGCGCTTCACCAGAGACACGTAGACAGTAGGGCACTTTCACGATGCTAACGCGATCAATGAAGGCTTCATTGTTTTTGTTGTTTTTGAATTGCTGCCATTCGCTTTCGTTAGAGTGCGCTAAAATCAATCCGCTGAACGGGATTGCCCCAAAACTCTCTGTCCCCATATAGTTGCCTTCTTGGGTGGCCGTGAGCAGAGGGTGCAGCATCTTAATTGGGGCCTTGAACATTTCAACGAATTCCAAAATGCCTTGGCTCGCACGATTTAGACCACCGGAAAAGCTGTAGGCGTCGGGGTTATCTTGGCTAAAATGCTCCAACATTCGGATATCTACTTTGCCGACAAGCGTAGAGATATCTTGGTTATTTTCGTCACCGGGCTCTACTTTAGTGATGCCAATTCGACGCAACCGCGATGGGTGAATTTTTACTACCGAGAATTTTGAAATATCGCCGTCAAATTCATCCAGCCGACGCACAGCCCAAGGCGACATTAAAGCTGGAAGTCGATGTTTTGCGATACCGTATTCATCTTCTAACATGCTGCCCATGCTGGCGGGATCAAATAGCCCCAGAGGGGATTCGAAAATTGGACTTATCTGGTCGCCAGCCTTTAACACGTAAATCGGCTCTTCTTCGACCAGACGTTTCAAACGTTCTGCAAGCGAGGATTTGCCCCCGCCTACGGGCCCTAAAAGATACAAGATTTGTTTGCGTTCTTCTAACCCCTGCGCTGCATAGCGAAAGTAACCGACGATCCGTTCGATGGTGTCTTCCATGCCATAAAAATCTTGAAATGCGGCATAGCGCTTGATGGTGCGATTTTGGAAGATTGGTCCAAGTTGAGAGTCTTTAGATGTATCAACCAACTCTTCGGTGCCGATTGCTTTCAGCATCCGTTCGGCGACATTGGCGTACATACTGGGGTCGTCACGGCATCCTAGTAGATACTCTTGCAACGACATTTCCTGTTCTTGAGTTTGCGAATACTGTTCTGCAAATAGCTCGACGATGTCCTTCATCAGGTCAAAACCTCCTACTGACAATTGGCCCAGGGTCCTCCTCGGGTTTCAGGCTGTGCGCAGACGCAATTCAACAGAGTGTTCTGGTCAGTCATGGCAACCGCAGTCTGCGCAAATGTTCAGAATGGGCTCGATGTTGCCACTTAGGTCCGACGTGTATTGTTTCCCCAATTGTGGGGAAGTCATTGAAGGCATTGCCTTTTTCGTCGGTAGTTATGACACTAGGATACATCAAAAATTCCGAACTTTCTATATGAATCTGTGGTGTAACCGGCAAATTGCCAGTCCCGCTCATAAAAATGTGTTCACGTTAAAGGAAACACAAAGGTCAGAACTTTCGGTTAATATTCCTCAAATTATTTATTTTCAGGCAGAGAAAAGGTTCTCAAAATCCAAGAAAATCTAAGCGGAAACCGCTTGAATACTTGCACTTGGTTGCTGTGGTGCATGTAAAACTTCAAAACGGATTTCACCAAAGTTTTTGGTCGCATTCTGGGAAAAAATATTTTGAGATTTTTGCAAGTTTTTTAGCCAAACAATCTTTCGGCCATCGCTCGCGGCACGTTTCACAAATGAAATACTCATCTTGGCAGGCCACGGATTGGCACCTGTGGATGAGGCGAGAATGTGCCTTTCAGCGTCCCTTCGAGCCAATTCGAGGATGGTTTCGTCATTTGGGGATTCGTAGAAAATTTCGTCTGCTTCTTGCAAACGTTCAACCGCACGAAGGGAAATCAAATCCGAAGATCCCGCGGAGGTATCAATAAGTGTGACCGACCCACCGGTGGCGTCAAAGTGACCACCCTTGATGTAGGTTTTTAGATCTGCGAGTGCTTTTCTTTCCGCGCCGCGTTCATAATCTTGCCAGATCTGCCCGGTAAATACACTGCGCCAGAAATCTCTACGTTGAGGCTTTGGCACGTGTCGAGTGACCATGTTCCGAAGCAGACCAACGGAAGCTGCAAAGCGCCCAATCTTGGGGTTTAAGATCTGTTCCATCTGCGCTTTGATCCGGCGGGCGAGTACCGGGGCTGTGCCTTCGGTCCCAATCGCAACGACAACCGGATCTCTATCGACGATAGAGGGCGTGGTGACGTCACAAAGGTCGGGCTGATCGACAACGTTGACTAATATTCCTGCGGCCTTTGCGAGCGCATGCGCGCATCTGTCGATTGCAGGGCATCCGGTTGCCACGAAGGCCAAAATCGCACCAGAAAAGCTGTGTGGCGTAAGTGGGCTGTCTGAGTGTTGAATTTTCCCTGCGGCTTCGAGCGCCGCGAGTTCTTCTTCCAATGTATCCGAGATTACAATTATTTGGGCATCGGTCTTTAGTAACAAGCGACATTTTTGCGCCGCTTGTTCGCCTCCTCCAACAATCACAATGCGACGGCCTGATGTTTTGAAGAACATTGGAAAACTTCGCATGACTACTCCGCGGCAGCAAGAAGGGGAGGGCGTTGTAACAGGGCAGAAATTTCCGGACGACAAGAACCGCAATTGGTCCCGGCCTGTAATGCTTCGCCGACTTGCTCAACGGATACCAGTTCTTGTGACTGAATGGCATTCAAAATAGTGTTTATACCCACGTTGAAGCACGCACAAAGCGTGGCACCTGGGTCAGGAACTCCTGCACCTGGATGCCCAGCCAAAACAGGTTCATCACCATTCAAGGCATTGCAAACGAAACTACGCGAAAGGGCGACCGGATTGCGCGATGCAAAAAACACGGCAGCCAGTTTACCATCACGCAACAGGGCAATTCTTGCACTTGATTTGTCTGTACCGGTCACGACGATGGTTTCCGTTTCGGTTTCGGGTAGCCCAAACAGCGAAGATACGTATGTTTCCCAATTTTCGGGAATTGTCGTTCCTGCCATTTCAGCTTGCCAACCTTTGCCGATCTTAGATTTCGCCCAATATGCACTGGATGCTTGGAATGATTGATTGCAGGCCGCAAACCCATACCATTCAACTGGAAAACTTTTTATTTCTACTTGTGCTGCTTTGCTCTCGGGTTGGCCGGAAACCGGATCAACATGCGCAGGGACCAAAGCATTGACGCGGGCCAAAGCTGCCGTGTCTTCCGTCCAGTGCAATGGCATGAAGACAGCCCCTTTAGACACTTTGTCCGAAATCATAACTCGGGCGATGGCTCGGCCATTTGGCGAGGAAAGCTCCGCTAAAGTGGCTGGAAGTAAGCCAAGACGCTGTGCATCAGATGAATGGATCTCGACATAGGGTTCGCCCGTGTGTTGGCCGAGCTGTGCTGCCAATCCTGTGCGGGTCATTGTATGCCAATGATCGCGAATTCTTCCGGTATTCAAAGTGAACGGCAAAGCGTCGCTTTTGGATACGATTGGTGATTTGTGATTTACGGTAAGCATCTTTGCTTTGCGATTTTGGGTGTAGAATTGCCCAGCCGCGAAGAACCGTTCTTTACCGCCAGCCTTTGCAATGGGCCATCGAGTTGGGCTCATATCATCATACTCTTGACGGGTTAGGTCGGCCAATCCAGTGATGTCAAAGTCTTTACCCAAACTCGCAGCGATGCCTGATAGCTTGGCGTGTTCGATAAATATGTCGTGCGGGTGTGCAAAGTCAAAACCGGTTTCAAACCCCATGCGTTTGGCGACATCGCACATAATTTGCCAATCGTGCCGCGCTTCGCCAGGAGGGGGCGTGATGGATCGCTGCCGACTGATCATACGGTCACTGTTGGTAACAGTCCCATGTTTTTCGCCCCAGCCGGTAGCTGGCAGCAGAACATCGGCCGTCTTTGCCGTTTCTGTGGTGGAATACATTTCTGAAACAGCGACAAATTCGCAATTTTGAAGCGCGCGCTTAACACGGTCAGCATCTGGCAGAGATTGCGCTGGGTTGGTGCACATGACCCATATGGCTTTGATTTTGCCAGCTTCGACTGCGTCAAACATGTCGACAGCTTTTAGGCCAGCTTGGCTTGGCATGTTAGGTGATTGCCAGAATGTTTGTACGGCATCGCGATGGGACCGATCTTCGATATCCAAGTGACACGCGAGCATGTTGGCCAGACCGCCGACTTCGCGGCCGCCCATGGCATTGGGTTGCCCAGTCACAGAAAGGGGCCCCATGCCTTTGCGGCCAATGCGTCCTGTTGCAAGGTGGCAGTTGATAATCGCATTCACTTTGTCTGCACCGCTGGAGGATTGGTTCACTCCTTGGGAAAAAACAGTGACGGTTTTTTCAGTCTGCAACCAAAGCGAAAGAAAGGCGTCAAGGTCTTGCTCACTAAGACCGGTTTTCTTGACGTCGTCGGCGTTTGCTGCATCCACAGCAGATTGGTAGCCATCCACGTGAGTATTTACAAAATCGGTATTCTGGTGTCCGCTGGATGCAGTTTTTGCGAGCAAATAGTTGAATAAGGCCACATCACTACCAGGGGTGATTTGCAGGTGCAGATCTGCCAGATCGCACGTCGCTGTTTTGCGGGGATCGACATTGACGACTTTCATCCAGGGCCTTTCGGCCTTTGCCGCTGCAATTCTTTGGTAGAGAACAGGATGGCACCAGGCCAGATTACTACCGACCAAAATGATCAAGTCGGATTCTTCCAGATCTTCATAGGTGCCGGGCACAGTGTCGGTCCCAAATGCTCGTTTGTGGCCCGCAACAGTCGATGCCATGCACAGTCTGGAATTCGTGTCGATGTTTGCCGTGCCCAAATAGCCTTTGATCAGCTTATTCGCCACATAGTAGTCTTCGGTCAAAAGCTGACCAGACACATAAAAGGCAACGGAATCAGGTCCGTAGGTTTCTATGGTCTTTGAAAAATTGCTGGCGACAAGATCAAGCGCTTCGTCCCAAGTTGCACGACGATTGTTGATCTCTGGAAATAAAAGTCGCCCCTCGGTTCCAAGCGTGTCCCCAAGAGCAGACCCTTTTGAACACAAACGTCCAAAGTTTGCAGGGTGACCGGGGTCACCCTTGATCGTTACGCCTTGGCTGCCTTGGCTTGCTAATATACCGCAGCCAGTACCGCAGTAGGCGCAGGTTGTTTTGACGGTCATGCAGCGCTCCGGGCCTGCAATTTAGCAGAATTCAAGAGTAAGCGGCCTGCTTCTATCTTGACTTCAAAGGTCTCAATTTGGCCTTCGTCGGTACCCTGCGCCTCGCCACTTTCCAATGAAAAGACCCAGTTGTGCAGCGGGCAGGTCACATTGCGACCATGTACAATGCCTTCGGACAGAGGGCCGCCCTTGTGTGGGCAACGATCTGATGTGGCAAAGACTTCGTCTTCTGCAGTGCGGAAAATTGCGACGCAGCCCAACACTGTTTTTACGATGCGCGCTCCGCGAACTGGAATGTCGTCGATTGTGCCAATATCAAGCCAGCTCATTCTGCGGCCTCCAATGTTAGATTTGCAAGAGGGGCAAACTTTGGTGCTTCTTTTTCTGTGGACAGTTTTGCCCAAGGGTCATCGCGATAGACGCTTTGAGATATTTCAAACCGCTCTGCCAGGGCTTTGCGGTTGTCTATATCGTCGACCACTTGTTCAATGCACCACTCCAGGCCGACTTTGGCGACCCATTTGAAGATGCGATCCAAGTATTTGCCATTTTCACGATAGAGCTGTGTAAAGGCTGAAATGATTTCGATGGCTTCTTCTTCGGTTGTGACCTTGCAAAGGAGTTCGGTTTGCTTGACCTCCATGCCGGCAGCACCAGCAACCGAAATTTCATATCCAGAATCTACGCAGACAACGCCAATGTCTTTACAGGTTGCTTCTGCACAGTTGCGTGGGCAGCCGGACACACCAAGTTTTAGCTTATGCGGGGTCCAGGATCCCCAAAGGTGCTTTTCTAATTTGACGCCCAAGCCAGTACTGTCTTGTGTCCCAAAACGGCAGTGGTCTTTGCCAACGCAAGTTTTGACCGTGCGCAAACCTTTAGAATAGGCGTGACCGGAAACCATGCCTGCGTCATTGAGGTCGGCCCAAATTGCAGGCAAATCTTCGCCTTTGACGCCCAAAAGGTCGATGCGCTGGCCGCCTGTCACGTGCACGGTTGGCACTTTGAATTTGTCGGCAGCATCTGCAATGGCGCGCAGTTCATCCGGCGTGGTCATTCCGCCCCACATGCGGGGAACAACAGAATAGGTGCCATCTTTTTGGATGTTCGCGTGTTTGCGTTCGTTGACAAAACGGCTTTGCGGATCATCCGCATATTCCAAAGGCCAATCTGCCAGCAGATAATAGTTTAGCGCAGGCCTGCAGGTGTGGCAGCCATTGGGTGTTGACCAGCCAAGTTCTTGCCAAACGGCAGGCTGAGACTTGAGTTCCTTTGACTTGATCAAGCGACGTACGTCTTCATGGGTGAGATCTGTACATCCGCATACCGGCTGTGCCGCTGGCATAACGAAATCATCACCTAGTGTTGTGGCCAGAACTTGCTCGACCAATCCGGTGCATGTGCCACACGAGGCGCTTGCTTTTGTTGTCGCGCGCACTGCGCCAAGGTCTGTTGCACCAGCGTTAATGGCGTCAACGATCTGCCCTTTGCATACACCGTTACAACCGCAGATCTCCGCATCAAGCGGTAAGGCTGCAACGGCCGCCATGGGGTCCACAGAGGCCCCCCCTTGGAAGGCAGGTCCGAAAATCAAGGTTTCCCGCATTTCAGAGATATCGGTTTTGTCTTTGATCAAGCCAAAGAACCAATTTCCATCTGCGGTATCACCGTACATGACGGCACCAATCAAATGATTTCCCTCAAGGACTAAGCGCTTATAAACGCCGCGCGCCGGGTCGCGGAAAACAATATCTTCGCGTGTCTCACCTTCTGCGAAATCGCCGGTGCTGAACAAATCACAGCCAGTGACTTTTAACTTTGTGGCAACTTCCTTTGGCGCAAAGATCGCATCTTCAGCAAGAAGAGTCTTGGCGACAACTTTTGCCTGATCGTAGAGCGGCGCAACCAGACCAAATAATTGTTTGCGGTGCTCCACGCATTCTCCGACAGCTAGAATATCAGAGTCCGAAGTCACCATGGCATCGTCGACTGTGATGCCGCGTGCAACCTCGATTGCTGCATCTGTTGCAAGGCGTGTTTCAGGCCGAATGCCAACCGCCATGACAACCAAATCCGCAGGAATGACGGATTTGTCGTCAAGCAAAACCGCTTCAACTCTGTCTTCGCCTAGGATTGCAGATGTCGAAGCATTACATTTGATAGTGATGCCTTTGTCCTCTAGGGCGCGGCGTAGAAGATACCCTGCTGCCTCATCCAGCTGGCGCTCCATCAAGTGGCCCATCAGATGGATAACGGTGACGTCCATGCCGCGGGCTTTCAGGCCAGCGGCGGCCTCAAGTCCCAAAAGTCCACCACCAATGACCACCGCTTTCGCCTCTGGCATGGCGCTGGCATTGATCATGGCATTGGTGTCTTCAAGATCGCGATAGGCAATCACGCCTGCCAGGTCTTTGCCAGGAACCGGAATGATAAAGGGTGCTGAACCTGTTGCAATCAAGAGCTTGTCATAGGCCACTTCGCCGTTTTCGCCGACAACAACTTTGCGGTCCCGATCGATGGCAGTCACTTGTTCGCCAAAACGACAGGTTACACCATTCTCTTCGTACCAATTGTCGTCATGCGTAACAATTTCTTGGAACTCTTTTTCGCCAGAAAGCACTGGAGAGAGCATGATCCGGTTGTAGTTTCCGCGTGGTTCGCCGTTAAACAGCGTGATGTCGTAGGCATTTTTGTCGGCTTCGACGAGATGTTCGAGCGCGCGGCCAGATGCCATCCCAGCGCCAATGACGATAAGTCTCTTTTTCATTGCTTTACTCCGCCGCTACTTTGGACTTGGAATCCTGAGAAGCTGTTTTGGTTTTTGGTTTTGCGCCGTGTTCATACTCTTCTAGGAAATCGAGAACCTCTTGGCGGTATTTGTAATAGTCTGGATGAGCCAACAGCGCCTTACGACTGCGGGGACGCGGCAGATCTACATCCACGATTTTGCCGATGGTCGCCTGCGGACCGTTGGTCATCATTACAACGCGATCTGCCAGCAAGATGGCTTCGTCGACGTCATGGGTGACACAGACGGCCGTCACTTTGGTGCGATCCCAAACTTCCATCAGAACCTCTTGCAATTCCCATCGGGTCAAGCTGTCAAGCATGCCAAAGGGTTCATCCAGCAGCAGCAATTTTGGAGACAGGGCAAAGGCCCGGGCAATGCCAACACGTTGCTTCATACCGTTTGACATTGAGTGAGCAGGACGATCCATCGCGTTCGCAAGACCTACGCGCTCAAGATAATATTCTATTACATCCTGACGCTCTGCCATGGTCGCTTTGGGGAAGACTTTGTCGACGCCAATCGCGACGTTTTCCTTTGCAGTGAGCCAAGGGAATAGGTTGGGGGATTGAAAAACAACTGCGCGTTCTGGATCTGCGCCTTCGACATGACGACCATCCAGGCGAATTGCGCCCTTGGAAATGTCGTTGAGGCCAGCTGCCATGGTTAGTACTGTCGACTTGCCGCAGCCAGAGTGGCCAATCAAAGAAATAAATTCACCGCGATTCAGCTTTAGATTGAAGTCTTCGACAACCGTCAGGGGGCCTTTGGGCGTTGGGTAGACTTTGTGAAGCTGCGAGAAGTCCAGAAAGTTTTTGTCAATCAGGCCTTTTTGCGCATCTGAAACCGCTTTTGGGGTGCCGTGGATAGGCATCACATCTGGCAATAGCCGCGTGCTTTCAACTTTTCCTTCGATACCGACATCCATCAGGTATTTTGTGACGTCGACGCGCAGCTTTTTGAAATCTTCGTTGTCATTCATTTCGATGCGGTCGCGCGTTCGGGGAATATCGACTTTGAACTCTTGTCCAAGCGTGCCATCCGGGTTCAGCGCAATAATGCGATCGGCCAGAATGATTGCTTCATCCACGTCATTGGTGATCAGCACACAGGTTTTTTTGTCTCTTTGCCAGATTTCTTCAATCTCATCCGCAAGATTGGCACGCGTAAGAGCGTCGAGCGCAGACAGCGGTTCATCCAACAGCAGAACCTCTGGGTTCATCGCCAAAGCGCGCGCCACGTTCACGCGTTGACGCATGCCGCCTGATAGTTCCGCGGGGCGTCTTGCCTCGGCGTGACTTAGGCCCACCATCTTAATGTAGTGGGAGGCCTTTTTGGCTTTTTCGGCTTTGGGCATTTTCGGGAACACAGAGTCCAGCGCCAACATCACATTGCCCAGCACGGTGAGCCAAGGCATGAGCGAGTAGCTTTGGAAAATAACGCCACGCTCGGGGCCGGGACCGGTGATGGGTTTCCCCTTAAAGGAAACTTTCCCTTTTGATGGGGCTTCCAAGCCTGCCATCAAATTGATTAGAGTCGATTTTCCGGTTCCCGAAAACCCAAGTAAAACAAGGAATTCACCTTCGTTCACTTCTAGGTCGATGTTTTTCAGGACGTCGGTACGCTCAGTACCTTCACCAAAACTTTTGCTAACGTTTTCAAATTTTAAAATGCTCATTTCGCTCACCGGTTCGCGCTAAAGGTGAACAAGGATTGAATTGCGTACATCAAGCGATCCAGCATGAAGCCGATGATACCGATGGTGAATACTGCAACCATGATTTTAGCGAGAGAGCTTGATGACCCATTTTGGAATTCGTCCCAAACAAATTTGCCCAGGCCGGGGTTTTGGGCCAGCATTTCTGCGGCAATCAAAACCATCCATCCCACACCAAGCGACAAGCGTAATCCAGTAAAGATCAGCGGCAGGGACGACGGCAGCACCAATTTGGTGATTTTTGTCCAAGTATTCATTTTCAATACTTTTGAAACGCTCACCAAATCTTTGTCGATGCTGGCAACGCCAAGAGCGGTGTTGATCAATGTCGGCCAAAGAGAGCAAAGCGTTACAGTGATAGCTGAATTGAGAAACGATTTAGAGAACCATCCGTCATCTGCCGTGTAAGTAGCTGATACAACCATTGTGACAATGGGCAACCAAGCCAAGGGAGAAACCGGTTTAAATATTTGGATAATTGGGTTGATGGCCGAGTTGGCGATTGGGCTTAGGCCAGCCATAATGCCAACGGGTACCGCGACAGCAGTGGCGATCAAGAACCCGAAAAACACCGTTTTGATCGATGTCCAGATTTGTGCATAATAACTTGGGGCACCTGTATAAGCGATGTTTTTCACTTTTTCAGGCTGACCATTTGCAATGAATTTCTGGTTACGGGCTTCGACCCGATCATTGAATTTCGCTTCTTTTGTCGCTTTGATCTTTGCGTCTTCATGCAGGCCAACGGCTTCATTCCATACCTGTGCAGGACCCGGGACGGCACCTAGCGAAGTTTGAACCCTTGGGGCCATCGTCGCCCAAAGCAACATGAACAATGCAATCGCAATTAATGGTACGCAAAGAAGTCGCCAGATTTCTTTCAGTTGCGCCTTTGGATTATCGCCAGCAGCTGCTTTTAAAATAGGGGTGACCCAGGACAGTCCCAAGACCTGAAACCACGTGTCGGCCTTGTTGATTCTGGTGAAGAGGCGGGCGCGCTTGGCTTCGCGTTCTTGGCTTGCGACGGCTTGCGGGTCGATGGCGGTCATTTTGGGATCCTGTGTATTAAGAGTACGTACAGAGGCCGACACTAGGTCGGCACTCTGTCGCATAAGTGGTTAGCCTTGGATTTCTGAAGCAACGATTTTTTGATCGCCCTTTAGGCCAATTGGCAAACTTTCGAGGTAGGCGTTAGGTGTACGCCCATCGTAGGCAATGCCGTCGATGATATCTTCGGCCGGTGTCGCGGCCTTGTAGCCATCGCTGTCCCAAGGAAAATCCTTTGGGTCGGCCAAACCTTCGTCCACCAAAAGCTTTGCAGCCTCTAGGTAAATTTCGGGTTTGTAGACAGATTTCGCAACTTCGTCATACCAGCTGTCGGGTTTTGCTTCGGCGATCTGACCCCAGCGACGCATCTGTGTAAGGTACCAAATGGCATCAGAATAGAACGGGTATGTGGCGTTGTAGCGAAAAAAGACGTTGAAATCTGGAACAGACCGAACATCACCTTTTTCATACTCAAAAGTGCCCGTCATTGACGCAGCGATAACCTCTTCGTCTGCTCCAACATATTCAGGTTGGCTGAGCAAAGCGACGGCTTCAGCACGGTTCGCATTGTCATTTTCGTCAAGCCACATTGCAGCGCGGATCAATGCCTTAACAACTGCAAGGGTTGTATTCGGGTTTTCTTGCGCAAATTCAGCGGAAATACCAAAGACTTTTTCTGGATTGTTCTTCCAGAGTTCGTAGTCGGTGATGACCGGCACGCCAATTCCCTTTGCAACCGCTTGCTGGTTCCAAGGCTCGCCAACGCTATAGCCAAGAATTGTTCCAGCTTCCATCGTTGCTGGCATTTGAGGCGGAGGAGTTACAGAAAGGAGAACGTCAGCGCCAATCTGACCCGTGATGTTCTCGGGGCTATAGTAACCTGGTTCGATGCCACCAGCGGCTAGCCAATAGCGCAATTCGTAGTTGTGGGTCGAGACAGGGAACACCATGCCCATATTGAAAGGCTTGCCTTCGGATGCATACTGTTCAACGACAGGCTTAAGCGAGCTAGCGGAAATTGGGTGCTGAGGACGGCCGTCTTCCATTTTTGGAACAAACGGGTCCATTTCGCTCCAAATTTTGTTCGATACGGTGATGCCGTTGCCGTTCAAATCCATTGAGAAGGGTGTAATGATGTGCGCTTTGGTGCCAAAGCCGATGGTTGCGGCAATTGGCTGGCCTGCCAGCATGTGCGCGCCTGCCAATTGGCCATCGATGACGCCGTCCAACAGGACTTTCCAGTTTGCCTGAGCTTCGAGTGTTACAAACAGGCCTTCGTCGTCAAAGAAACCTTGCTCATAGGCGACAGCCAGCGGGGCCATATCGGTAAGCTTGATAAACCCAAATGTAAGCTCATCTTTTTCTAGTGCCAATTCCGCCAATGCGGGGCTGGCCATCATTGTCGTAGCCGCAAGAAAGGAAGCAATTCGTTTCATCATTTTGTCCTTTGTTAGGCCCATCATGATTTGAGGGCAAAAAAAAACCGCCGACAGTCCGGGCCCAGGGAGGAGGAGGGGCCAAGGTGTCGAGCGGCTTTGCTCAGGGTTCCCGATCATTGGGAAATTCACTTAAAGCGCGACTTCATTGCCGTGCTGTTGGATTGAGTATGTGACTTTTCTTAAGTGTAGCGAACCCAAGACTTAAGTCTGCTTGCCGCATCGCAGCATTTTTTTTGGTACTGCAAAAAAAATAGGCAGTTTTATGGGCCGGGGTCGTAAATTGAGCCATCAAAGAACCGATCTTGATCAAGAATCAGACTTTTACGCACGCCGGCGACTTCCGTTGGGCTGTCTAATGCCCCCTCGATTTTGGATGAGGACAAGGGGAGGTCTGCGCCGAGAGGTCCCAGGTATTCGCGGTAAAGATCGCTGCGATAGATCAGTTGTGCGGTGGTAGCGGCGTCAGCTGCCTTGATATCTAGCCGTTTAACCAATTTGCTTGCAATCCAACTGGCACGGGATTTCCACGGAAAGCATGTATCAACGCCACTAAACTTTAGGAAGTTTGGTGTGACACGCATTTCACCGGATTGATTGATGATCATGCGGCCCCAAAGAGCCCGATCTATAATTTCCGTTGGCAGGCCTAGATAATCAGAATGGGCCAAAAGCTCGCTTGCCGTTGTCAGATGGTCTGGATTGGCAAGCCATTCACCTGCACGCCAGACTGCGCGCATTAAGCACCTGACGCTAACTGGATTTTCGTCGACCCAGTCGTTGCGAGCTGATAAAACTTTTTCAGGCGCGCTAGACCAAATTGCTGTTCCGGGTAACAACAAGCCACCGCCGAACGTTTCAACTGTGACCGAACCCCATGGCTCGCCGACACAAAAGGCATCCAATATGCCATCTCGCATCGCCTGCGCCATCAAGGGGGGGGGCACCGCTACGATTTGGAAATGTTCGCCTTGCTTTAGACCAGATTTTGTTAACCAAAATGTCACCAATTCGGCGTGCATCGATAAGACAAAGGGAACCCCGATTTTCAGGTGCCTGTTTAAACCTGCCAAAGCGTCTCCGGCTCGTTTTGCATCCTGAAAATCAAAAGAATGCCCTTTGGCTTTCAACTTAGTCAGCAGCTCAGCGGAAATACCAAAAACATTTCCATTTGAGGAAAGTCCAGAAAGAACAGTCAGTGTGGGTAAGCCCGACTTGGCCTGCAAAGCCGACGCAATTGGAACGGGCGCAAGCATTTGTGCCGCTTGGATTTGCCCAAAAAGCAGCCAGTCGCGCAAAGCTGACCAACTTGGTGCCGGTTGTAGGTCCAGATTTAGACCTTCTTCCTTGGCAAATCCCAATTCTTTAGCGACGATCAACGGGGCGGCATCAACCAATGGAACATAGCCCGCAGTAATACGCAGGTTTGTCATGATAATAAATCCGCCGCAGTCACCAGAGCAATGGCGATATCAGCCACGCGTTTTCCTTGGTCCATCGCTGTTTTTCGCAACAATGCATAGGCGTCTTCCTCTGAAATTCCGCGCGCTTTCATAAGTAAGCCTTTGGCGCGGTCGATGACTTTGCGTTCTTCCAAAGCCTGTTTTGTTGTTTCCAGCTCAATACGCATGCGTTGAAACAGTTGAAATCGTGCGATTGCAGCATCAAGGACTGGTTTAATGCGATCGTTCTGCAAGCCATCGACCACATAAGCCGATACGCCTGCTTCAATCGCAGTCTTTGTCATATTCGTGTCGCTATGATCTACGAAAAAGGCAACCGGTCTTTCCAATGGGCCTGATGCCAGCGCCAGCTCTTCAATGGAATCGCGCGAGGGATTGGCGACATCAATCAGAACAACGTCCGGGGCTAGGTTTGCAATTGAGCGCGCGAGCCCGCTTTGTTCAGCAAGGACATGAATTTCATGGCCACCCGTCTCTCGCAAACCGTCCACGATAGCCATTGCGCGGGACTTGTCGTTTTCGACGACCACAATTGTCAGAGTTTTTGCCACATTTTGTCTCGGATGACGGGAACAAATAGACCCTTAGAGGTTTGATCGAATATGGCGAGGGCTTTACTGAATTTGTGCATGCTTTTCAGGTGCGCGATGAAAATAAATGCTTTCGTTTGGATTGGGTGCGGAAAAATTAGGCACGTTACGCTTTGGGGTGCGTCTTGTTGTAGATTTCCATCAAATGCGCTGTGTCGACCGCTGTATAAGCTTGGGTGGTAGACAGCGAAGCATGGCCCAATAGTTCTTGGATTGCGCGCAAATCGCCTCCAGCTTCCAGTAAATGAGTGGCAAAGCTGTGCCGCATTGCATGGGGCGTTGCAGTGGCAGGCAATCCTAATTGCATACGTACTTTTTGCATAACCCCTTGTATCTGTCTGGCGTTTAATCTGCCGCCCCTTGCGCCACGGAAAAGGGGGGCATCAGGCTCATTCTCAAAAGGGGATAGATTTAGGTAGGTTTGAACAGCTTCGCGTGCCGCAGGGATAACAGGAACAATGCGTTCTTTCTGACCCTTGCCCAAAATTCGCAGAACGTCAGGCAGCGGGGCATCCGACCCATTGAGGTTCAGAGATTCCGAAATACGTAAGCCACAACCATATAAGAGCGTGACTACGGCAGTATCACGGGCCCCAATCCAGCTTTTTTCTGATTGAATTTCAACGGTTTCCAAAACCCTGAGCGCAGCATCTGGCGCGAGAGGTCTTGGCAGTTTTTTCTGAAATTTCGGGGCACGTGTGCTTAGAACAGCTGTTGGGTCAAATCCTTCGCGTTCTGCAAGCCACTTAAAAAAGCTCTTAACGGCTGAAAGCTTTCGAGCCAAAGATCGGGGTCCGATTTCACTTGCGCGCATTCGAGCCATCCAAGAGCGCATATCGGACACAGTCAATTGCGACAGCGGGCTTAACCCTTGCTGCGCTCCTTTGTGTTCAGTGATAAAGGCTAAAAATTCGGTGACGTCGCCAAAATATGCATTGAGCGTGTTTTTTGACGCGCCCTTCAAAGCCTTCTCAGACGCAAGCCAAGTGTCGCGCGCGTCTGTGGCCGCTGCAGATATCATGACAGCCAGCGGCGCATTGCACGCTCAAAGACCCCGGAAAAGAACATGAGAAGATCTGTTCCTTGTTGCGGTGAAAAATGGTGGGGATCTTCCGATGCCATCACCAGCATGCCCGGCAGCCGACCTTCGCCGAAGTCGAGCTTGAGGCAGGCTTCTGACCGCATGAAATTGGCCTTTTCTCCATAGATGCTGTCGCTTCCGGCTTCGACCTGACGCAATGTAACCTGTCTTGCTGGAACGTTGCGACCAAAGGTCAGATAAGCATCGACAAAACCCGGGTTGGCAATGGACAGAACTTTATCCAGTTTACTGAGAGCTGAGTCATTGTCATCTTGCTCGGTTTCCAGAACTAGACGGACGCAATCAACGCGCAATATCTCTGCAACTGCGCCATCCAAATCCCTTAGAAATGCTTCGAATTCGAGCGGGTCCATCATTCGCAAAATGGCACGGTGAACTTGATTGGTCCCCGCCAGGTTTTCATAGGCCGCTGCAATCACGCTGCGATGGGTGTCTTCAAGTCGATCAAGACGTGCTTCCAGACGCTCCATTGCAATGCCGCGTAGATCCACAATATTGCCGCCCATGGCGCGTTCATTGGCGGCAATCAGCGCGTTCATCAGGTCAGGGTCATCAAGAATCGCTTCCGGCTGGGAAATGATCTTGTCTCGCAAGGTTTCTTCAATTTTTAAGGTGTTGGTCATTGCTCGCGCCATCTGTCTTTTGAGAGACCTTAACAGAAGGCCAAGGAAACTTCTGCAGTTTTTTGGCAAAAGAGCGGCGAACCGCTTTTGGGTTCGGGGCAGGGGCTTTGCCCCTTAGCACTTTTCATGCTTTGCCGCTAATTTTGACTGAGCTTTGATCTCAGATAAGATGCGATATTACAGAATTTTGATATCAGCTGCTTTGATGTCATCCAGGAAGGTCGCAAGACCCTTGTCGGTCAACGGGTGATTGACCATAGCTTTGATAACAGCAGGTGGCGCTGTCATCACATCAGCGCCAATGCGTGCACTTTCCAGGACGTGGTTTGCGCTGCGGATTGAGGCGGCTAAGATTTGTGTTTCGAAACCATAGTTGTCATAGACATTGCGGATATCCGCGATCAAATCCATGCCGTCCAAATTGATATCATCCAGGCGACCGATAAACGGCGAAATGAAAGTTGCACCTGCTTTGGCTGCTAGAAGGGCCTGATTTGCCGAAAAGCAAAGAGTCACATTGACCATTTTTCCTTCGTCAGAAAGCGTTTTGCACGCCTTAAGCCCATCCCATGTCAGCGGAACTTTAACGGCGATGTTTTCGGCGATCTCTGCCAGTTTGCGACCTTCGGCAATCATGATGTCAGCGTCAGTTGCCGTCACCTCTGCCGACACGGGGCCTTTGACCATTGCGCAAATTTCTTTAGTGACTTCAATAATGTCACGACCCGATTTTTTGATCAATGACGGGTTGGTTGTGACACCATCCACCATACCCAGATCATTAAGCTCTGCAATTGCATCGATTTCCGCAGTATCAACGAAGAATTTCATGGACATCATCCTTTGATGGGTTGGCCTTCTATTGCGGCTCGTTTACCTCATTGTATGATGTGCTGGAACCCCTATTGCCGAGGTTGATTTGGGAGAAGCTGACTTCTTTGATGAAGGCGCACTTGTCGGTGTGCTGACAACGCAACCCTTAGATCGCGTGCTTGATTACAAAGCGCCGGCAGGTGGCTTGTGGCTTGGTGCGTTTGTCGAAGTGCCGCTGGGGCCACGTAAAGTTTTAGGTGTCGTCTGGGGGTCGGGGCGTGGAGATTGGGATCTGTCCAAAGTGCGTTCGGTGATTCGGGTTTTAGACGTTGCTCCGATGCGTTTTGAAATGCGAAGTTTTATCGAACGCGCTGCGCAGTACACTCTTACTTCCATGCCATCCATGTTGCGCCTCGCGACGCGTGCACCCAGCCTTTCCGATCCACCTTCAATGCGCAAAGTTTTTCGTCTGGGGACAGGCGAGCCGGACAGGCAAACAGATGCCCGTCGTCGTGTGCTGGAAGCATTGACCGAATATGGTGGGCTTTCCTTTACTCTAAAAGAGCTGTCCGAAATGGCGGGCGTTACTTCTTCGGTTGTCAAAGGCTTGGTAAAACAGGGGGTGGTTCTCGAAGAAAACGCGCCCCGTGATACCCCATTTCAAAAAATGGACCCGGAACACAGCGGCAAAGATTTGACCGAAGATCAAAGGTCTGCGGCGCAAAGCATCCGTGAACGTATCAAAGCAGGTAAATACGGAACGACTTTGCTGCGTGGCGTAACTGGGTCAGGCAAGACAGAAGTCTATTTGGAAGCGGTGGCAGATTGTCTGCGTAGCGGGCGGCAGGCGCTTGTATTGCTTCCCGAGATCGCGCTGACCGCCGAATTTTTGACCCGCATTCATGCACGTTTTGGGGCCAAGCCCGCCGAGTGGCATTCTGGTGTGACGATGACAGAGCGTCGACGCATTTGGAAAATGGTGGGCCAAGGTGGGGCCCAAGTGGTAATTGGTGCACGCTCGGCGCTATTTTTGCCATACCAGGATCTGGGTTTGATCGTGGTCGATGAAGAACATGACACGTCCTACAAGCAAGATGACGGTGTGTTGTATAACGCCCGCGACATGGCTGTGTTACGGGCCAGTATCTGTGGTGCCCAGGTTATCCTCGCATCTGCTACGCCAAGTTTGGAAAGCTGGGCAAATGCGGATGCGGGCAAGTATCATCGCATAGAGTTGACCTCTCGCTATGGCCCCGCAGTCATGCCCGACATGAAAGCTATTGACATGCGGGTCGAGGATTTGCCGTCGAGCAATTGGATTTCACCGAGCCTTCAAGCTGCGGTGAATGCTCGAATTGCTAAGGGCGAGCAGTCGCTGTTGTTTATCAATCGACGTGGCTATGCGCCGGTGACCATTTGCCGAGCCTGTGGCCATCAAGTTGGATGCGATCATTGTGATGCGCGCATGGTTGAACATCGTTTTCTCAAACGATTGCTTTGCCATCAATGCGGCGAGAGTAAACCCATGCCCGACGCCTGCCCAAGTTGTGAAGTTGAGGGCAAATTGGCACCTGTTGGACCGGGCGTTGAACGTCTGGCAGAGGAAGCTCAGGCCAAGTTCCCGGACGCACGCCTTGCGGTTCTGTCTTCGGATCTTTTTGGCTCTGCCAGAGCCTTGAAAGAGGGGATTACAGCAATCGCTGACGGGGGGGCGGATGTCATCATTGGAACCCAGCTTGTCGCCAAGGGGCATAACTTTCCGCTTCTAACGCTTGTAGGGGTTATAGACGCAGATTTGGGATTGCAGGGCAGTGACCTGAGAGCCGCAGAACGCACTTTTCAGCTAATGCGACAGGTCGCAGGGCGGGCAGGGCGGTCCGAACGCAAGGGCACCGCATTGATGCAAACATTTCAGCCCGAGCATCCCGTTATTCGCGCCATATTGGCTGGGGACGAAGAGGGTTTTTGGAAAGCCGAAGCCGCAGCACGTCAGCAAGCAGGTGTACCACCTTATGGGCGAATGGCCGGAATCATTATTTCGTCACCAGATGCGCAGCGGGCATTTGATCTGGGAAATGCGCTTGCAAGAAATGATCAGGCCTTACGCAAAATTGGCGCGCAGGTATTTGGGCCCGCACCAGCTCCTATTGCGCGTGTCAGAGGAAGGCATCGCGTACGCCTTTTGATTAAGGCCGACAAAACCGCCCAATTACAGTCTGCACTCGCCCAATGGATCGCCCAATTCCCAATTAGAGGCGATTTGCGACTTGCCGTCGATATCGACCCGCAAAACTTCTATTGAAGCGTCGGCGCGACGTAGCTGTGCGAAAATGCAGGGCTATCAAGAGTGGTTTTTTCTCGCAAAATGGTCTGAACCCGCGTAATCGCTGCCTATGTTTGAAAAAATACCGTTAAGTGACGCAGCCAATTTGCCCCGCTGGCGACAGCCAACAACCCTGCTATTTGTAATGGCCGCGGCCATGCCGTTTGCATTTGCGACTTGGAATGCGCTTCTCAACAACTTTGTGGTTGGGGTCGCCAATTTTGATGGTTCAGATATTGGCTGGTTGCACTCAGTCCGTGAAATTCCGGGCTTTCTGGCTTTCGGGGTCATCTTTGTGATCTTGCTTATCCGAGAGCAGGTGCTTGGATTGGTTTCGCTTGTTTTGCTTGGATGTGCGACGGCGATCACAGCTTGGTTTCCGACGTTTGGCGGGATCTTGATGATCACTCTGCTTAGCTCGATTGGCTTTCATTATTATGAAACCGTCAATCAGTCACTGCAGCTACAATGGCTGGACAAAAAACGCGCGCCCAAGTTGCTGGGGTGGATGGCGGCGACGGCCTCTGCCAGCACATTGGTGGTTTACCTATTGATTGTGATGACCTGGGAGAAACTGGATCTGAGCTACAATTTTGTGTTTTTGGCCTCTGGCGGTATGACTGTTTTGATCGCACTCGTTGCTCTGTTGCTATATCCGCAGTTTGAAAATTCAACGGTTCAAACCAAAGAGATCGTCCTAAAGCGCAGATATTGGTTGTATTATGCGCTGCAATTTATGGCTGGTGCTCGTCGGCAAATTTTTGTGGTTTTTGCCGGTTTTATGATGGTCGAAAAGTTCGGTTTTGAAGTGCATGAGCTGACAAAACTGTATTTAATCAACCTCGTCGCAAATATGATTATAGCCCCTATGATCGGAAGTGTTGTCTCTCGTTTCGGGGAGCAGCGCACATTGCTGGTGGAATACATGGGACTTGTGCTGGTGTTCTTAGCTTATGGGGGGCTTTACTTTTTCGGTTGGGGCATTCTGTTGGCAATGGCGCTTTATGTTATTGATCATCTTTTATTTTCGATGGCTTTGGCGCTCAAAACCTATTTTCAGAAAATTGCTGATCCGCAGGACATTGCGCCGACTGCCGCTGTTGCCTTTACGATCAATCATATTGCCGCAGTCTTCTTACCTGCACTGCTGGGTCTTCTTTGGTTGGTATCGCCCGCAGCGGTCTTTGTGCTGGCGGCCTTCATGGCGTGCGTGTCCTTTGCGCTGGCGCTTTTGATCCCGCGTCATCCTGAAAAGGGCTACGAGACTCGTTTGTCCAACTTTGCCGAGGTCGCAGCGGAATAACCCTTACATTGGCTTGCCATCGCTTGACCTTTGCGGCGTGGGTGACTAGGCCGCCTTGAACCAAATTGGAGCCAGAGAATGCCAACTTTTACCGCCCTGACGACCGTAACAGGCAAAGAAAGCGCTGATCGCTTGGCCTCTGCGATGGAAAACCTAGAGCCGGAACCAACGGGCGTTGGTGTCTTTGAAATCGAAGATGGGTCTGGTCTGTGGGAGGTCGGCGGTTATTTTACCGAACGGCCAGACGAGATGTCATTGACCTTGTTGCAAGTTGCTTTGGGGGCCAAGCCTTTTGCAATTTCAGAATTGCCCGACGAAGATTGGGTCGCCAAAGTGAAACGCGAGCTTTCACCGGTTCAAGCGGGGCGCTTCTTTGTTTATGGCAGCCATGATGCTGACAAAGTTCCTGCAGATTGTGAACCGTTGTTGATTGAGGCCGCAATGGCTTTTGGTACTGGACACCATGGAACAACTCTTGGCTGCCTGAAGGCCCTTGATCGTCTGATGGATCTGGGTTTTGTGGGAAAGAATGTCGCTGATATTGGATGTGGGACGGCCGTGCTTGGCATGGCTGCGGCGCGGGTGTGGCCCAATACCGTTTTGGTAAGTGATATTGATGAAGTTGCGGTTGACGTGGCGCTGGCCAATGTCACTGCCAACAATCTGCAAGGCCGTATTCGTTGTTACGAGGCGGCAGGTTTTGAACATCCTGATTTGCTGAACAAAGCACCGTTTGATTTGGTCTTTGCCAATATTCTGAAAGCACCGCTTGTGATGCTGGCCCCTGATATGGGACGCAATATAGGGAAAGACGGATACGCCATTTTGTCAGGTATCTTGAACGAACAGGCCGACGATGTTGTTGCTGCCTACGGGGATCATGGGTTTGAGGTTAGAACGCGCGAAGAAATCGGCGAGTGGACGACGCTAACTTTGCGTCATACCCAGACTGGTTAAGGCACCAGTGCGAGGCGGCCATGTGGTCGCCTTTTTTGTATCGCAAGCTTGAATTCAGACTGCAAAACGGTGGAAATCAGGCAGTTTTGTGAAAATTCGTCTCTTTCGCCTTAGTTTTGCCACATTTTCGAGGGAATGTAGCCTTGTTTGGTGGGGGCCAAACGAAGTGATTTACCATGACCGATCAACATTTTGATTTTGATCTCCGCCTCCGCCGGCTTTCCAAGCAGCGTAAAAAAGCAAAAATCGTGCCCCGTTCTGCATTTGTTGATACGGATGGGTATGTGATTGTGCGTGGGTATCGGCGTCGACGTGGTTTTCCAATGATTGGAATGCTGCTGGTCGCAGTTGGGTTCTTTGGTCTCAAAGGTCTAATGATCGCAGAGATGGGAACAGGTAACTATTCAACTAAGATCAATGATTTGTCAGCGTCAAATTCACTGGTTGCAACCGTTGGCGGGTGGACCATGCAGCCGGATCGAATTTCTTTAGCGATTGCACAAAGCCTTCGCGGGCTTTTCTAGGTAACGAGTACGAATTTAGGTAACAAGTACAAAAAAAGCCGCGGTCGAAATCTCGACCGCGGCTTTCAAATCTGTGAATTAGTCTTACTGAATTTCAACGATCGCAGAGCGAGACAAGCCGATGTCTGCAAGCTCACGGTCGGTCAGCTGAGCCAAAACAATGCGTGTTTTACGTGCGTCGTTCCACACGAGGAAACGCGATACGATCGAGACAAACGATTTTCCGAAACGGCCAGCGAAAGCGGAGGGTGCATAGGTGTTTTCAATAGCGGCCATATCATTTTTCCTTTTGTCTGAGTTATGGTCTGATGTGTCTTAAGCCCGATCTAGTAGCGTGTTGCTTAATTCACAAGCATAATTAAAACATGCCGGCTATGATCAAATTGCATAGCTGAGTTGCCGTGTAAGTTGTTGAAAAATATTCATTAAATTAGACGCATGCGCATTTAGCTGCCGGGGGTTTGAAAAATAGTCACTCGGTACATGTCTTCTTGGCCAAATTAACCAGCGACTCACTGCCAAGAAACGTGGCTTGGCCTTTGTTCTTGTTTTGTGCTATTGGGTGGGAAAAGCCAAGAAATGGCAGGAGCAGTTGAAATGCGCGTTATCGGAATTGACCCTGGTCTACGGAACATGGGGTGGGGTGTTATTGATGTGAATGGCAGTCGGATTAGCCACGTTGCCAATGGTATTTGTCATTCAGATGGAAGCGACCTTGCTGCACGCCTGTTGTCACTTCACAAGCAGCTTACTGAAGTGGTGACCTGTCATCAGCCTGATCACGCCGCAATTGAACAGACATTTGTGAACAAAGATGGTGCTGGCACATTGAAATTAGGGCAGGCGCGCGGCATCGCGTTGCTTGTTCCTGCGCAAGCTGGTTTGTCCATTGGGGAATATGCGCCCAACAAAGTTAAGAAAACAGTTGTTGGGGTAGGTCATGCTGAAAAGCACCAAGTGGAGCATATGGTAAAGCTGCAGCTGCCCGGGGTACAGATCACTGGGGCAGATGCGGCAGACGCATTGGCAATCGCGATTTGTCATGCGCATTATGCCAAAGCATCAGATAGTCTTGAGCGGGCATTACGAAAGGCGAATTCATGATTGGCAAAATTTCGGGCAAGTTAGAGTATCGCACGGCAGATCATATTTTGGTCGATGTGCGCGGGGTCGGTTATATTGTCTATTGCTCAGAGCGAACATTGATGGGCTTGCCGGGAAATGGCGAGGTAGTCGCTCTATATACCGAAATGCTGGTGCGTGAAGACTTGCTGCAATTGTTTGGTTTTCAAACATTGCTGGAAAAAGAATGGCACAGATTGCTTACCTCCGTTCAAGGAATAGGGGCCAAGGCATCCTTTTCTATTTTGGGTGCGCTCGGGCCAGAAGGCGTCGGGCGCGCGATTACCCTGGGGGATGTTGCTGCAATTAAAGTTGCAAAAGGTATCGGGCCAAAGACTGCGCAGCGTGTTGTCTTAGAGCTGAAGGACAAAGCGCCGGCGGTCATGGCGCTTGGTGGTTCGCTCCAGCACGCTGCAGGCGAAGTGTCTGCTGAAGCTGACGAGGTGATTGAACCTGCCGTCAAGTCTGTGAAGTCAGGCAGTTCGTTACCTACCGCCTCTTCTGGTGCCGCAGCGCAAGCTGAAGCACTTTCCGCACTGTCCAATTTAGGCTACGGGCCAAGTGACGCAGCGGCCGCGGTGGCCGAAGCGGCCAGCGCCGAAGGTGAGCTTGATACGCTTGCTTTGATCAAAGCTGCTTTGCAGCTGTTGGCGCCAAAGGGATAGATGATGCAATCTCCAGATCTGACATTGCGACCCGAGCCGCAGCCTGAAGACGCAGATCGTGCTCTGCGACCTCAGGGGCTTGGCGAATTCATCGGTCAAGCAGAGGCGCGCGCAAACCTGCGTGTCTTTATCGAGTCTGCCAAGCAACGTGGTCAGGCAATGGACCATACGTTATTTCATGGGCCTCCTGGTTTGGGTAAAACCACTCTTGCCCAGATCATGGCGCGAGAATTGGGCGTGAATTTCCGTATGACTTCGGGGCCGGTTTTAGCAAAGGCAGGGGACCTTGCTGCGATTCTAACCAATCTTGAAGCACGGGATGTGCTATTTATCGATGAAATACATCGTTTGAACCCGGCTGTTGAAGAAGTGCTTTATCCGGCAATGGAAGATTTTGAGCTGGATCTTGTGATCGGTGAGGGGCCGGCCGCACGCACAGTGCGGATCGAACTACAGCCCTTTACTTTGGTAGGGGCAACAACCCGACTTGGGCTACTGACCACGCCATTGCGCGATCGTTTCGGCATCCCGACACGGTTACAGTTTTATACAGAAGATGAGTTGAACGAGATTGTTACACGCAATGCCCGCAAACTGGGCGTGCCAGACGATGAAGGAGGGGCACGCGAAATTGCGCGTCGCTCACGAGGGACGCCACGTATCGCTGGCCGTTTGCTGCGTCGGGTGGTGGACTTTGCGCTGGTCGAAGGGGATGGGCGCATCACCACTGCTTTGGCAGATGGGGCGCTGACACGATTGGGGGTCGATAAGCTGGGGTTGGATGGCGCTGATCGCCGATATTTGCTGTTTATCGCAGAAAATTATGCGGGCGGTCCAGTTGGCGTCGAGACCATTTCGGCGGCCCTCAGTGAAAGCCGGGATGCGATAGAAGAAGTCATCGAGCCGTTTTTATTGCAGCAAGGCCTCATTCAGCGAACCCCGCGTGGAAGAATGCTGGCCCGTAAAGCCTGGAAGCATCTTGGATTTGCGGTGCCAGATGTTGGCGATACTCAGGTCAAAATGTTTGATTGATGGAATTGATGCGCTCTTGATTAAGCAAGCACCGCAGGGCATTAGCACTGTGCTTTCTAAGTCAGTCGCTTAATACATCGGAGTTTCATTGATGGGCCTTTTTGACACGCCGGACCACATCGCAGAGCTGTTTACCAATTCGGACGGATCCTACCGATTTGCCAGATGGGGACGGCCAATTGTCCCGGTAGTTTTTGGTGTCCAAGAGGACACCTTGAAGACAGTGAAAGGTGCTATAGAGGCCATCGCTACCCTTGCTGGGCACAGCATGGCGGAAACTGATCCGGAACTCGGTGCCAATCATATGTTCTTTTTCTTTCAGGAATGGGATGAATTGCTGGCTGTGCCCGATCTTGATAAATTGATCCCGGATCTGCCAAGCATTGTGTCACGTTTAAATGCTGCAGAGGCCAATCAATACCGCGCTTTTCGATTTGATGAAAACAACGCCATTCAAGCTGCATTTGTGTTTCTGAGAATGTCAGGCGCATTACGTGATATTCCCGCAGAATCCATTGCGTTGGCAGAGGCCGCGCAAACAATTGTTTTGTGGGGCGAAAGCGCGTTTGCCAAATCATCGCCTTTGGCGGTAATTCCTGAAAGCGGTGCAACAATTCTAAAGCCTGAAATTTCAGCGGTCATCGCTGCCAGCTATGACCGGATGATGCCCGCATCTGCAAATGACCCCAGTCACGCTCACAGACTCTTTGCCCGTTTACAAGGTGCCTCTGCGCCCGATCAGCAGTAAATGTGACATTCTCGATGTCTGCCATTGTCCCAGCATTTAAGTGCGTTGAAATTGTTCCACCGTTTTTGTAACCGGGAAAGGTAAGATGTGGAGGGGTAGATGCAGCATTTATTTCCAGTGCGGGTCTATTATGAAGACACCGATATGGCGGGGATCGTTTTTTACGCCAACTATTTGAAATACATCGAGCGCGCACGCAGCGATTGGGTGCGTGGTAAAGGGGTGAATCAAGCAGAGCTCAAGACGCAAGACGGACTGGTATTTGCAGTGCGCCGTGTTGAAGCTGACTATTTGGCACCTGCAAAATTCGATGACGAACTTGTGGTTGAAACCCGCCCTATTGCCGTGACGGGTGCACGATTGGTCATGGAGCAGATCGTAAAGCGCGACGCGGATTTGCTTTTTCAGGCTATCGTTACACTGGTTTGCATCAATGAAGCAGGTCAGCCCGTCAGGCTTCCGGCAAATATTCGCTTAATGCTACACTGATCTGGGCAAAAAAACGTTTCTGACAGAGATCTTGTGGCTTTCCCCGTGGAACTTCTGTAGATTCAGGGCAAAAGAGGTCTAGAAAAGGCCACAACAAACGAGCAGGCATTATGGAAGCAGCAGTCGATTTCTCGATGTGGGCGCTTTTTGCGCGCGCCACTTTGACCGTGAAACTTGTGATGGTGGTGCTACTCATTGCATCGTTTTGGTCATGGTCTGTCATCATCCAAAAACTGGTATTATACCGGAAAACTCGAAAAGAAGCGGATGAGTTTGATCGCTCTTTTTGGTCAGGTGAACCATTGGATGGGCTATTTGACGAGTTAGGACCCGAGCCAGACGGCCGCGCCGCGCGGATTTTTTCGGCAGGTATGATGGAATGGCGCCGAAGCCATCGTCAGGACGGTGGATTGATTGCCAACGCGACAAGCCGAATTGACAGAACTATGGACGTTGCAGTTGCCAAAGAATCTGAAGACCTTGAGCGCGGCCTGCCAGTGCTTGCAACGATTGGTTCTACGGCACCCTTTGTCGGCCTGTTTGGAACGGTTTGGGGCATCATGAATGCTTTTATCGAAATTGCGGAACAGCAAAATACGAACCTTGCGGTTGTTGCACCTGGGATTGCCGAAGCATTGCTGGCAACGGGGCTTGGATTGTTAGCGGCTATTCCAGCTGTGATCTTTTATAACAAGCTGAGTGCCGACAGTGACCGAATAGTTGCCGGATACGAAGCATTTGCCGATGAATTCGGAACCATCCTCAGTCGTCAGTTGGACAGTTAGACCATGGGGGCCGGGGTCGTTCGCAAGCAGGGTCGGGGGCGCAAGAGCCGCCGAACACGTTCCAAGCCTATGGCAGAGATAAACGTCACGCCATTTGTCGACGTGATGTTGGTTTTGCTTATCATATTTATGGTGGCAGCCCCTTTGCTGACGGTTGGCGTCCCGATTGAGCTGCCAAAGACAGCGGCAGGTGCGTTGCCGGGTGAGCAGGAAGAGCCGCTGACGGTCACTGTGACCGCAGAAGGTAACGTGCTTATCCAGACCACCGAAACGCCTTTTGAGGATTTGGTTCCAAAACTAAGGGCGATTGCCACCGAAAGATCCTCTGATCGGGTTTACCTGCGCGCTGATGGGGCGATTCCTTATGAAACTGTCGTGCAGGTTATGGGGGCGCTGAATGCAGGCGGATTTACAGATATTGGATTGGTGACTGATATTGGTGGTCCCGCACTTGATGGCACTGGCGGTTAGGCCGGGTCAGTGCATTACGGTCACTATATATCAGGTGGAGCCCATGCGTTTCTGATCAGTTGGGTGCTTTTTGGTGGGGTTTTTCGTTCAGAGCCCGAGCCGGCTATTGTGACGGGTGTTGAGATCATCACACCCGAGCAATTTGATGCAATCCAAACTAGGCAACACCCACCCGCTGCCGAGACCGATGTCGAAGTACCTGTTGCACCCGAGGTTGATGTCGAACCACCGCAAAACCCGATACCAATAGAGCCCCCTTCAACACGTCAACAACCTGAAGAAACGACCCCGTCCATTCCAGATAGGTCGCCGGTAATTTCAGAACCAACCCCGGTGATTATCCCAGAGGTAGCCCCGCCGGATGTTGAACCTCCGGTCGTCGAGCCAGAGCCCTCGGCACCTATTTCATCCATACGCCCAGTAGCGCGCCCGGTGCGTCGTGTCGCCCCTGAACCTGTGGTCGCACCAGAACCTGATGTCCAGCTTTCAGAAGTTGATCAGATACAGACCAGCCCAGCTGATACGCCCGCGGATATTGTCCAAGAAACCAAAGCCTCCGCGCGACCTGAAACGGCGACCGAAACCCCGACAGAGCCAACGGAAGTTGCCGCGGCACCAAAGACATCAATTCGACCAAAACTACGACCTGCTGCCCGGCCGACAACAGCCCAAAATAGTCAACCCGCCACGTCTATTGAAAGCAATGTAGAAGCTGAAACCGATGCGGCGGTAATCGCCGCAATGGCGGAAGTTTTGGCTGATCAAGCAGCGACGCCAAGTGGGCCTCCATTGGCCCAGGGTGAGAAAGATGCTTTCCGTGTCGCCGTCGAACAATGCTGGGTTGTTGATCCTGGCAGTCTGTCAGCAAACGTAACCGTTGTGATTGGCATGTCGCTTGATCGAGATGGGCGCATTGTTGCAAATTCGATCAGACGCATCAGTGCACAGGGCGGTGACGAAGCCACCGCACGCGCTGCATTTGAAGCTGTTCGTCGCGCTGTGATGCGTTGCCAGCGTGGTGGGTATGATTTACCAGCTGAAAAATATGACAGTTGGCGCGAAATTGAATTAACATTTAATCCAGAGAATATGAGGCGCAGATGAACAGATTTATTGCGACGCTCTTGATCGGGCTATTGGGATCCATTCAGCTATCTGGGGCTGCTTTTGCCCAAAATGGTCCCCTGCGTATCGAGATAACCAAGGGTGTTATTGAACCTATTCCCTATGCTGTTCCAGCGTTCATTGCTGAAACCAGCGGCGCAGGGCAGCTTGCGAAAGATATTTCAGACGTTGTGGCTGCCGATCTTAGCGGAACAGGCTTGTTCCGCCAGATCCCAAAGGATGCCTTCATCAGCACGATTACTAATTTTGCGTCTCCTGTGCAATTTGCAGATTGGAAAGCTATTAACGCCCAAGCTTTGATTTCAGGGGCTGTGAGTGTAGATGGCGGAGGCAATATTGCCGTTAAATTTCGCGTATATGATGTGTTTTCGGGCCAAGAATTGGGCAACGGTTTGCGCTTCCGTGGCACCCGAGACGGATGGCGCAGAATGGCGCACAAAGTTGCTGATGCCGTTTATAGCCGCATCACCGGCGAAAGCGGCTATTTTGACAGCCGTGTGGTCTATGTCAGCGAAACAGGCCCCAAAAATGATCGCAAAAAGCGTCTGGCCATCATGGACTATGACGGGGCAGGGCTAAAATTCCTGACAGACAGCAATAGTATTGTACTAGCCCCCAGGTTTTCGCCAACAGGTGACCGCGTACTCTACACCTCATATGAAACAGGTTTTCCACGTGTGTTTGTCTTGGATGTCGGCAGTGTGACCCGCAGAGCATTGGAAGATCAAGATGGCACAATGAGCTTTGCGCCACGGTTTTCTCCTGATGGTAAAGACGTGGTCTTTTCAATCACCGAAGGTGGCAATTCTGACATCTATCGCATGAATATTGCCAATGGCAGCCGAACCCGCTTGACCTCTGCACCATCGATCGAGACGGCCCCAAGCTTTAGCCCAGACGGCAGCAAAATTGTTTTTGAAAGCGACCGTTCAGGCACCCAACAGCTTTATGTCATGCCCGCCACAGGTGGTCAGGCACAACGCATTAGTTTTGGGCAAGGGCGATACGGAACACCGGTCTGGAGTCCGCGCGGTGATCTGATTGCCTTTACCAAACAGAATAAAGGCCGCTTTCATATTGGTGTTATGCGGGTTGATGGCAGTGAAGAACGTCTTTTGACCGCCAGTTTTTTGGATGAAGGACCCACATGGTCACCAAATGGTCGCGTCATCATGTTTACCCGTGAGACCCAGGGGGCGAATGGATCGGCTTCCCTGTATTCCGTGGATGTGTCAGGGCGAAATCTGAAACCTGTGCGGACCCAGGGAGGCGGATCAGACCCGAGCTGGTCGCCATTACAACAGTAGCGATATCAAATCAGACAGCCCTATGGTAAATTGTAAATCAAGTAACACGTATTAATGCGGATCAGGCGGAGAATTAAAAATGCTGAATTTTAAACTGACCACAGCAGTCTTGGCGGTCGTCGCCATTGGGGCCTGTACCAATCCAAACGGTGTTGGCAATGGCGGCTTGTTTAGCGGTGGTAACCGCAACGATCAATCCTTTGAAGCTGGGAGCGTAAACGATCCAACCAGCCCCGCATATTTTCAGCAAACTGTCGGTGACCGCGTATTGTTCCTTGTCGATCAGGCCACTTTAACTGACGCTGGGCGCGCCACATTAAGTGCGCAGGCGTCGTGGTTGTCCGTGAATGGCGACTATGTCGCGATTATTGAAGGACATGCGGACGAGCAGGGCACACGTGAGTATAACTTGGCATTGGGGGCGCGTCGCGCCAATGCCGTGCGCGAATACTTGATTTCTCAGGGTGTCGCTGGGGTGCGTTTAAGAACTCTGAGCTACGGTAAAGAACGTCCCATTGAAATTTGTTCTGCCGAGGCCTGCTATGCGCAAAATCGGCGCGCGGTCACAATTATTTCTGGTGGCCTTTCGAGCTAATAGAGGAGATCGCGATGCGTGCCTTTGCAGTTGCTGCGTTGTTACTTGCCAGTGTTTCGCCCTGGGCAGTGAACGCGCAATCAAATGAAGAAACCCTTGCTGACATTCGTCAACAACTGTCGATCCTTTATGTGGATGTTCAACGACTAAAGCGCGAGCTTTCTACCACCGGAGCCGCGCAAAACTCTGTGTCGGGTGGCTCGGTTTTGTCGCGCATGGATGCCATTGAACTTGAATTGCAGCGGTTGACCGGAAAAAGTGAACAGATCGAGTTTCGGATTGAACAGATCGTTGCCGATGGCACCAATAGAATCGGCGATTTGGAATTCCGTCTCGTGGAACTTGAAGGCGGCGATGTTAGCCAGCTTTCCGAAACGACAACGCTCGGTGGCGAGATAGAGATGCCTGTTGAAAGGCCACGTGCCGAAGCAACTCAGACCCAGCTTGCCGTTGGCGAAGAAACAGATTTTCAACGTGCGTCAGCGGCTTTGGAAGACGCGGATTTTCGGTCAGCTGCAGATCAGTTCTTGGCGTTTACGCAGACTTATCCGGGCAGTCCCTTAGAAGCTGAAGCGCATTTGCGCAAAGGGCAGGCCTTGGAAGGGGCAGGTGCGATTACGGATGCCGCGCGTGCTTATTTGGAAAGCTATTCCGGCTATTCAGAAAGCTTGGTTGCACCAGAGGCGCTGTTTCGTCTGGGCGCTTCGCTTGGAAAGTTAGGTCAGGTCAATGAGGCGTGCGTGACTTTGAACGAAGTCGAAGTACGTCATCCAGGTCATGAATTTGCTGGCCAGGCAAAAGTAGAAATGCAGAGCTTGGGATGCACCTAAGCGCAGAAGAGCTTAAGATCTTCAACCTGGTTTCGTCGGCGTTGCCACATGACACAGGCGAAAAAATTGGAGTGGCCGTTTCTGGCGGGGGTGACTCTGTCGCCTTGTTGCATGTGCTGAAACAGCTCTGCCGAGACTCTGGCCGCTCTTTAGAGGCCATAACGGTTGACCATGGTCTGCGGCAGGGGTCTGCAGCCGAGGCTGAATTCGTCAGGACAATGTGCCAAAGCCTTGATGTGCCGCATGTTTCAAAGCAGTGGACCGGCTGGCAAGGGGATGGAAATCTGCAAAGCGAAGCGCGTCAGGCGCGCTATCGTTTGATTGCAGAGTGGGCGCGTTCACGGAATTTGGCATTTGTGTGCCTAGGGCATACCGAAAATGACGTGGCAGAAACGTTTCTTATGCGTGTGGCGCGCGAAAGCGGTGTTGACGGGCTGTCACGCATGTCAGAGGACTTCAATAAGTTAGGGATGCGCTTTCTACGCCCAATGCTGGACGTTTCGCGCGATGAACTGCAACGGTTTTTGACGCGCCAAAGGATTGAGTGGTGCGAAGATCCTTCCAATAAGAATGAGGCCTTTGAACGAGTGCGTGCCCGCCGGGCGTTGCACGCATTGGACAGCAGCGGTATTTCGATTTCCGCTTTGGCTTCAGTCACCAAGAATATGACCCAGGCTCGTGATGCCCTTCGTGCCATGACATCAGCTGTCAGTACGAATCTTGTAACGCAAAAACACGGCGACCTGATTGTTCAACGCGAGGTGTTTCTTTCTGAACATCCGGAAATTCAGCGCCGTCTTTTGAATGATATCCTGAGCTGGATTTCAAACCGGGCCTATCCAGTGCGACGCGCGCCGATTGCCGATTTGATGGTTTCAATTCAAGAGAGTCGAAACTTTTCGCTTGGCGGATGTATCGTTTTTGTGGGGCGACGCGAAATTCGAGTGGCACGAGAATACAACGCCGTCCGGGATCTAGTTGAACACTCACCACTTTGGGACCGCTGGGCCATAAAGGGCCCTTGGCGCGTGGGAATGGCGGTGCGCGCGTTGGGTGAACCTTCGATTGCAGGTCTGGAAGATTGGCGATCTTTGCAGATTCCCCGCCAGACACTCATGGCGTCTCCCTCGGTTTGGCAAAAGAACAAACTTATTGCGGCACCAATGGCGCAATTTGGTCAAGGTTGGCAGGCGAAGCTGGTAAACGGTTCATTTCATCGCACTATTCTGCCGGATTAGTCATTTCTGGATTGAACCTAGGTGATTGATGTCTATTTAACACATATGGCAGCTGTGTTAGAGACAGCTCCAATCGACTTTTAGGAGACTTGCTTTGGGCAACGCACGCAATATTGCTTTTTGGTTGGTGGCCTTCCTGCTGGTTGTCGCACTGTTTAATTTATTCAGTGGCAACAGCAGCGCGCTACAGAGCCGCGAAATTGGGTATTCAGATTTCGTAGCGGCTGTTGATGACGGCGCGGTGACCAGCGTAACGCTGGACGGCGAAAAGGTTATCTATCGAGGAGCTGATGGCAAAGATTATGTGACCATCGCCCCAGACGACGCAAAAGTAACAGAGCTGTTGCTGGACAAAAATGTGCCTGTACAGGCCGAGGCTCAAGAGCAGTCAGGACTCCAGTCCTTCTTGCTAAGCCTGTTGCCATTCGCGCTTTTGATCGGTGTTTGGATTTACTTCATGAACCGGATGCAAGGCGGCGGTAAGGGTGGCGCTATGGGTTTTGGGAAATCCAAAGCCAAAATGCTGACGGAAAAGCATGGTCGTGTCACATTTGATGATGTTGCGGGTATTGACGAAGCCAAGGAAGAACTTGAAGAAATCGTTGAGTTTTTGCGCAACCCGCAGAAATTCTCGCGCCTTGGCGGCAAAATCCCCAAGGGTGCGCTGCTAGTGGGCCCTCCGGGCACTGGTAAGACTTTGCTGGCGCGCGCGATCGCGGGTGAAGCGGGGGTTCCGTTCTTTACGATATCCGGTTCTGACTTTGTGGAAATGTTTGTGGGTGTTGGTGCCTCTCGTGTGCGCGACATGTTTGAACAAGCAAAGAAAAACGCCCCATGCATTGTCTTCATTGATGAAATCGACGCAGTTGGTCGCCATCGTGGTGCCGGTTATGGCGGTGGCAACGATGAACGCGAACAGACTTTGAACCAATTGTTGGTTGAAATGGACGGCTTTGAAGCCAACGAAGGCGTAATTATTCTGGCCGCAACCAACCGTAAAGACGTGCTTGACCCTGCATTGCTACGTCCGGGTCGGTTTGACCGGAACGTGACCGTTGGCAATCCTGACATCAAAGGTCGCGAAAAAATCCTGGGCGTACACGCACGCAAAACACCCTTGGGGCCAGATGTTGACCTGCGCATCATTGCGCGTGGTACACCCGGCTTTTCTGGTGCAGACCTTGCAAACCTCGTGAACGAGGCGGCGCTGACAGCAGCGCGTGTTGGACGTCGCTTTGTGACCATGGTTGATTTCGAATTTGCCAAGGACAAGATCATGATGGGGGCAGAGCGCCGCAGCATGGTCATGACACAAGAACAAAAGGAAATGACTGCCTATCATGAGGCGGGGCACGCGATTGTCGGCATTTCGTTGCCAAAATGTGATCCAGTTTATAAGGCGACAATTATTCCGCGTGGTGGTGCATTGGGCATGGTTATGAGTTTGCCAGAAATGGATCGCTTGAACATGTTTAAGGAAGAGTGCCATCAACGCCTTGCAATGGCGATGGCTGGTAAAGCTGCCGAGATCATCAAATACGGTGAGAACGAAGTTTCCAACGGCCCGGCTGGTGACATTCAGCAAGCGTCTGGTCTTGCGCGGGCGATGGTTATGCAATGGGGCATGTCTGACAAAGTCGGCAACATCGATTACCAAGAAGCTGCAGCGGGCTATCAAGCCAATGGCGGGGCAGGCGGTTTCTCTGTGTCTGCAGCCACCAAGGAAATGATCGAATCGGAAGTAAAGCGTTTGATCGACGAAGGATATCAACGCGCTGCGGACATCTTGACTGAGAAAAGCGAAGAATTTGAGCGGCTTGCCCAAGGCTTGCTTGAATATGAAACGCTGACGGGTGAAGAAATCAGTCGTGTCATTAGAGGCGAGCCACCGCATGCATCTGACGATGATGATGAGGATAATAAAGACGAAGGCAATGCGCCAAGTTTGACGGCGATCCCTAAGACAAAGCCAAAGTCAAAGCCCCCTGGTGATGGCGACTTAAAACCAGAACCATCTGCATAATGCTTTATTATTGAATGAAACCCCCAGCGCGACAAGTTCACGCTGGGGGTTTCCTTTTGCAGAACTTATTTCCGTTCGTGTCTGTGCAATGGCATGTTGCAGTGAACACGACGTTCCTTAGGGTGAAAATGTCGGAAATACACGTAGATTGATTGTGGAATTATGTAAGATTTGACCATGAAATGCTTGGGATTGGAGAGAATTCGCCATGGGTTATAAGTCTGACATTGATATTGCGCGCGCTGCGAAAAAGCGCCCAATTCAGGAAATCGGAGCAAAACTGGGCATGGGGGCTGAAGATCTTCTGCCTTATGGCCACGACAAAGCAAAAGTTGGCCAGGACTATATTAACTCTGTTCAATCAAACGACGATGGTAAGTTGATTTTGGTCACTGCGATCAACCCAACTCCCGCCGGTGAAGGTAAAACAACAACAACTGTTGGTCTTGGTGATGGTCTAAACCGCATCGGAAAAAACGCAACAATTTGTATTCGCGAAGCGTCGCTTGGACCAAACTTCGGCATGAAGGGTGGGGCCGCTGGTGGCGGTTATGCGCAGATCGTTCCAATGGAAGAAATGAACCTTCACTTTACGGGTGACTTCCACGCGATAACCTCGGCGCACTCGCTGCTTTCTGCGATGGTAGACAACCATATCTATTGGGGCAACAAGCTGGAAATCGACACACGTCGTGTTACATGGCGTCGTGTTGTTGACATGAATGATCGCGCCTTGCGCCAGATCACAGCCTCTTTGGGTGGCGTGTCGAATGGTTTCCCACGTGAAGCTGGGTTTGACATCACCGTTGCCTCTGAGGTCATGGCGATTTTGTGCCTTGCAACTGATCTCAAAGATCTTGAAAAACGTCTTGGTGATATTATCGTGGCCTACCGTCGCGACAAAACGCCAGTATATTGCCGCGACATCAAGGCCGAAGGCGCAATGACCGTGCTTTTGAAAGATGCAATGCAGCCAAACCTCGTTCAAACACTGGAAAACAACCCAGCGTTTGTGCATGGCGGTCCGTTTGCAAATATTGCACATGGCTGTAACTCAGTGATTGCAACTAAGACGGCGCTTAAGGTGTCTGACTATGTCGTGACCGAGGCTGGCTTTGGCGCAGATCTTGGTGCTGAAAAGTTCATGAACATCAAGTGCCGTAAGGCGGGTATTGCGCCAGCGGCTGTCGTACTGGTGGCCACCGTACGTGCAATGAAAATGAATGGCGGCGTTGCCAAAGCTGATCTTGGCACTGAAAGCGTTGATGCGGTTCAAAAGGGGTGTGCAAACCTTGGACGTCACATTGAAAACGTAAAGTCCTTTGGGGTGCCAGTTGTGGTCGCGATCAACCACTTTGTGACCGATACCGACGCCGAAGTTGATGCCATCAAGGCGTTTGTGGCGACACATGGTTGCGAAGCGATCTTGTCACGACACTGGGAGCTTGGGTCTGAAGGGTCCGAAGATCTTGCCAAGAAAGTTGTCGAGCTTGCCGAGTCAGGTTCTGCGCATTTTGCGCCAATCTATGCTGATGAAATGCCTTTGTTTGAAAAGATCGAAACAATTGCAAAGCGCATTTACCGCGCGGACGAAGTTCTTGCGGACAAGAAAATTCGCAATCAGCTGCGTGAGTGGGAAGAGGCGGGGTACGGTCACTTGCCTGTCTGTATGGCAAAGACCCAATACTCGTTCTCGACTGATCCAAACCTGCGTGGCGCACCCACAGGGCATTCGGTGCCAGTGCGTGAGGTACGCCTGTCTGCGGGGGCTGGGTTTATCGTGGTTGTCTGCGGTGAGATTATGACAATGCCGGGCTTGCCACGCGCACCATCGGCGGAATTCATCAAGCTCAACAACGATGGGCAGATAGAAGGGTTGTTCTAGGCTCAAAAATAGGGTTTCTGCTCTCCTGAAGCCCGAGGGCCGAGGGAGAGAAAACATGAGCACAACAAGACGTCCCGAGAATTGTCATGACATGACCGCTGTGCGACATGGCATTGACGCAGTAGACCAGGACCTTGTGACCCTTTTGGTTCAGCGCGCGGGCTTTATTGACCGCGCGCTCGAACTCAAGAAAGGCAATGGTTGGCCGGCTCGCATTCCCGATCGCGTTGAAGAAGTTGTCGAAAATGTACGTGCAGAGGCCGCGCGCCAGGGATTGGACCCAAATTTGGTGGATGGTCTGTGGCGACAATTGATTGATTGGTCAATAGACCGAGAAGAGATGGGGCTTTCACAAAAATAGTTGTGACCCCACAGAAAATTGCTGGAGAAGAAGATGGCGGCGGAAATTATTGACGGTAAAGCCTTTGCGGCAACAGTACGCGAGAAGGTCGCGCTGCATGTGACGCGCCTAAAAGAAGAAAACGGCATCACGCCAGGTCTGGCCGTGGTACTGGTGGGCGAAGATCCTGCAAGTCAGGTCTATGTACGTTCAAAGGGCAAGCAGACCGTTGAAGTCGGCATGAATTCATTTGAACACAAGCTGGATGCAGACACTTCCGAAGCGGATCTATTGGCCGTTGTTGATAAGTTGAACAACGACCCGGCGGTGCACGGCATTCTTGTGCAACTGCCATTGCCGGATCACCTGAACGAAGATTTAATCATCAATTCAATCTCGCCAGAAAAGGATGTCGATGGCTTTCACATTTCCAATGTCGGACTTCTTGGCACCGGCCAGAAATCCATGGTGCCTTGTACGCCGCTTGGCTGTCTGATGATGCTGCGCAATTATCATGGCTCTTTGTCAGGCTTGAATGCCGTGGTCGTTGGCCGTTCAAACATCGTTGGCAAGCCAATGGCACAATTGCTGTTGGGTGATAGTTGCACAGTCACTATTGCGCATAGTCGCACCAAAGATTTGCCAGAAGTTGTGCGTCGCGCAGATATTGTGGTGGCTGCTGTTGGGCGTCCTGAAATGGTACCTGGTGACTGGATCAAAAAGGGCGCAACTGTCATTGACGTTGGCATTAACCGTATCGAGCGTGACGGCAAAAACAAACTTGTCGGTGATGTTGATTTTGCCAGCGCCTCTGAAAATGCGGGAGCAATCACCCCTGTGCCGGGTGGTGTGGGCCCAATGACAATCGCATGTTTGCTGGCCAACACGGTTACAGCTTGCAGCCGGGCAAATGGCTTAGCAGAGCCTGAAGGCCTGACCGCATAATTGATGCTATTGTTATGAATTCTCTGTCGTCGTGAGGTAACTCGCGGCGACTTTCATTTTTTATCTAGGCAGAGAAACCAATCGAGGGGTTTGGCCCGTGATGATAGCCATTGCTTCGGGTCTCATCAAAGAACGAAGGGCTTGGTCTGTACTGCGCAAACCGCCGGTGTAAGTTCCATAGGCAGGCATTATCACCCTGTCTGAATCATATAGAAACGCTGGCCGAGAAATACTACGCAAACGCGTCTGTACCCGGACTTTGGGATGGTAATGGCCCGAAATCTCACCACTTTGATTTGGTGTAGCAATGTGACGAAACGTCAATGGTGGTGCCGGTAGTTCCGAAAGATGTGCCCCTGGCAGTTCAATCGGCCCAGGATCATGGTTCCCTTCAATCCAAACCCAGCGACGCCCGGCCTGCATGCGATTGATCCAATTGCTTTCGGTCTCGGGCAAAGCGTCGAGGACCCAAAGATCATCAAAGCTGTCGCCTAGACAAACAACGGTTTCAGCCGCGGTTTGTCGGATGTCATTTTCGAGCCGAATTAAAGTGTCCCGCGTGTCATACGGCGGCAACATACCGCCGCCTTTGCGCGCAATCCGTTCGGACTTCCCAAGGTGCAGATCTGAGACACAAAGTAATTTCTTTGCACGCCACCAAAGTGCACCAGAGCCAAGCGCCGTCAACTGGGTACCGGCAAGGGTGAAGTCCAAATAATTCATAAGCAATTGGTGGCGTGATTCTATTTGCCAATCAACACTTAACTGGCTGGGTCATTCTAAACCGGCCGCATTCATAATCGCGACTTCTTCCTCTTGCAGCAAGCGTTCCTCAGCGCCCCCTGACACCGTCACTTTGCCCATCTCCAGAAATAGCGGGGCAGCCAACGGTGTGACCTTGTCGAGGTTTAACAAGTCGATCCTGTTGTCGACGCGATCCAACATTTCTTCGATGCGAGAGAAATCAACCAGACCCCGCATGGCTTCTTCGCGGGTGATCTTCATCAAAAGGTGGTCTGGATCATATTTCAGTAAGGTATCGTAAAGAATGTCGCTGGAAAACGTGGCTTGTCTGCCAGATTTACGCTTTCCCATGTTGTTGCGCTCGATGAGGCCAGAGATGGTGGCCACACCGCGAAAGCTGCGCTTCATCAGCGCATTTTGTGACAGCCAGCCTTCTAAACCCTCGCGCAGGTGGTGACGTGCAAAAAGCGGAGTGGGGTCTGTCACAGCGTCTAACCCCCAGATCAGTGTGGCATAATCAGTTGCGACAAAACCCATGGGGGCAAGCCCAAGGTCTTCCATACGTTTTGTCAGCAAAAGCCCCAAGGTTTGCTGCGCATTGCGACCTGCAAACCCATAGACACAGATATGGTGACGCCGGTCGTGCGGGAAGCTCTCGATCAGCAGACGATTGGTTTGGGGCAATTGAGAGACTTCCCGTTGCAGTTTCAACCAATCTGCTGTGTGGCTCGGGAAATTCGGCCAGTCTTTGTTTTGAAATAGCCGCAGGATTCGACGCGACAATTGGGTGGAGGTCGCGAATTTGGTGCCAGAGAACACAGCGATCTTTGGCTTTCGCCCCGGGGTTTTTGAGACCTCGACCGTTAGCTCTCTCAATCCCTCATAGCGCACGATCTGCCCACCAATTAAAAAGGTGTCCCCTTGGGTCAAAGATGCAGCGAAGTTTTCTTCTATTTCGCCAAGTGGTTTGCCGCCGCGTGCCCGCTTCATGCGTACCTTTAAAAGGTCGCTATCCTGAATTGTTCCCGCATTCATACGGATTTTAGCAGCACTGCGCGGGTCGCGCAGCTGCCACAATCCGTCAGGCCGTTTTTGCAATCGCTGCCATTGGTCATAGGCTTGTAAGGCATATCCGCCAGTGGCGCAGAACTGTAAGCAGGCGTCAAAATCAGCGCGCGTCAGGCTGCTATAGGCCCCCACCGACGACACCTCTGTAAACAGCGCATCTGCATCAAATGGCCCGGACGCGGCTACCAGCAGGATATGCTGACATAAAACATCGCGCGGACCTGCGCCGCGCGTTTCACCGTCTAGATCGCGGGCATAAACGGCCTCAAGCGCTGCCACACATTCAACCACCTCAAATCGGTTTGCGGGTACCAGCAAAGCTTTGGAGGGCGCGTTGTAGCGATGATTGGCGCGGCCAATCCTTTGAACCAGCCGCTTTACGTTTTTGGGTGCACCAATCTGGATGACCAAATCAACGTCGCCCCAATCAATACCAAGATCCAGACTGCCCGTGCACACTATGGCCCGCAAGTCACCGCGCACCATCGCCGCTTCAACTCGTTCTCGTTGCGCGCGATCAAGACTACCATGATGGATGCCAATGGGCAGGCTTTCGCCGTTTGCCAGCCAAAGTTTGTGAAAAAAAATTTCGGCCTGCGCACGGGTATTGTGAAACACCAAAGTTGTTTTGTGTTTTTTGATTTGCTCTAGAACTGCCGGGATCGCATAGGCGGCGCCGCCGCCTGACCATGGCGGTGCCTCTGGTGTGGTCAACATTTGAATGTCGGGGTCCGGGCCCGGATCTGCTTGCAAAATAGGGCAGGGGTCAGGGTTTCGTGCCAGCAAATGTGCGATCTCTTCAGGATCATCCACAGTGGCTGACAGGCCAACACGTTTCAGATCAGGGCAAAGGTTTTGAAGACGTGACAGAGCCAACATCAGTTGATCACCGCGTTTGCTTTCGGCGAGTGCGTGAATTTCGTCAACGATCACCCGCCTAAGTCCTGCAAAAGTTCGGGCCGCATCTGGATAGCTGATCAGCAGTGCAAGACTTTCAGGGGTTGTCAGCAAGATATGAGGTGGATCAGCGCGTTGTCGTTTTTTGTGAAAATTAGATGTGTCTCCTGTGCGATCTTCGATGCGCACATCAAGGCCCATTTCTTCGACAGGTTTTCGCAGATTTCGTTTGATATCTGTTGCAAGTGCTTTCAGTGGTGACACATACAGCGTGTGCATTCCGGTGTGCGGTGCCACTGACAGGTCAACAAGCGTTGGCAAAAAGCCTGCTAGAGTTTTGCCGCCGCCGGTGGGGGCAATCAATAAAAGGGCAGGGTCTTCACGCCGCTGCAGCATTTCATTTTGATGTGGATGTATTTCCCAACCTTTTGACCGAAACCAATTTTGGAATTGTTGCGGAAGGACACTCATGCGGGAGTTTAGTCCTGCGCTGGTGCACAAAATAATTGGTACAGCAATCCGATGACTTGGGCCGTATTTGGATCAGCTAGCGAATAGTAAATCGCTTTGCCATCGCGTCGTGCCGCGACCAAACCGTCTTCGCGCAAGCGCGCAAGCATTTGACTGACCGCCGCTTGCCGCAAATCCAAAAGGGTTTCAAGTTCACTGACCGATTTTTCGCCCGAACTCAGATGGCAAAGTATCATCAACCGGCCGCCGTGCGCCAAGGTTTTCAAATAAGCGGCAGCGGTCTCTGCGTTGCTTGCCATGGCGTCTGTGGAAATGTCTGCATTCTGCATGATTTGGTAAAGAGCCTTGTACTTTTCCTATTTATTAACACGCCCATAATCCAAGTGCGAGATCCATGACCGGCATTAGTAAGCTTTCGCTGTCGTCTTTCGCCGACGCGCAATGAAAATTATCAGCGACACAATCATCAGGATCGCAGACAGCAGAAAGGCGGCACCAGGTAAGTATATTGGTGCCTCCGGGCCAGAAAAATATGCAAAAGTCTGCGTCATAAGCAGAGGAGAAAATATCATCGCCACAGAGGTGACCGAGGCTAAGACGCCTTGCAGCTCGCCTTGTGCATCGTCTGGTATGCGTCGGGACATGATACCTTGCAGGGCTGGCACACCAATCGCGGCCAAGGCGGCAAAAGGCGTAAAGCCAAGCGCAAGCATGCCAGACGACACAAAACCCATGAATACCAACATGATGACTTCGATCGAAAGACCTGCGACGACGGTCCCCCTATGGCCAAGATGTTTGATTGATGGCTGAACCAACACGCCCTGAACAATGGCAAAGAAAACACCAAAAACTGCAAGAGAAACACCAATCATGCCGGGCCCCCAGCCAAATCTTTCTGTGGTGAAATAGGGCCAGGTGACTGGATAGACAAAGCTTGATACTTGATAGAAAAAGAAAACCAACAAAAGTGCCGTCAACCCCGGCATTTTTGTCACCGCCGAAAATGCGCCAAGCGGATTTGCCCGAGCCCAGGTGAAAGGGCGGCGAATTTGATCGGTGACTGTTTCTTTCAGAACCATCCATCCCAAGACACCGTTCATAGCGGCCAATGCAGCAGCTGCATAAAACGGTGCGCGTGTTCCATAACCGGCCAAAAGCCCGCCTATGACTGGGCCCAGTACAAACCCAATGCCAAACCCGGCACCAATCAGTCCAAAGTTTTTGGCTTTTTCTTCCGGGGCGCTGATGTCTGCCATGAACGCCGAAGCCGTTGAATGCGTTGCCGCTGTAATGCCCCCGACAATGCGCCCCGCAAGCAACAGCCAGATAGCGCCCGCCGTGGCCATAACCAGATAGTCTGCGGTCATTATGGCCAATGATATTAACAAGACGGGGCGACGGCCATAACGATCTGACAGGTTCCCGATCAATGGGCTGAAAAGGAACTGCATCGCGGCAAAAGCGGTGGTCAACACACCTCCCCAAATAGCGGCTTTTGGGATGTCGCCACCTTGAACTTCGCGGATGAGGTCAGGCATCACCGGCATGATCAGCCCAATGCCCATAGCGTCGATCACAACCGTCAAAACAATAAACACAATAGGTAAGCGCGACGTCATAAAACTCTTTCCCGAATTTGCTAATCAGCATTGATACAATTGCTGCGGAATTGGGATAACTATGGAACAAAAAAGTCTAAGGTTTTGAAATTTCTAAAGCAGCGGCTGCGCATAGGCAAATTTGTGCAAGACAGGGGGTGGCCATTGTTGTTTGATCATTGCGCAAAGCATCACAAAGCGCGGACGCAAGCGTGGTCAATTGTTTGAGTTGTGGCTGCGCAGAACCAAATTGTGTGGCCAATAAGTTGCAAACCCGCGCAGCCCAGTCCGCACAGCTTTGAACGCCTGAAACTTCTGCAATTTCCACAGCACCCAAACGCAGCGCTTTCGCCAAGGCGGAGCGGGTGGCTGTTTCGTCTGGCGAATTGGCTGCAAAGGACACAGAAACGACGTTTGTGCGAATATCAGCAAGGTCTGCCAGCAGGGGAGCGGCTGCAGGGATCGTCAGGTTTGTTAACGCTTGTTCACACAGGCTTAAAAACTGGCGCAATCTAAGGGTTCGCGCGGTTTCAGCCACGTTTTGTGACGTGATCCCGTTCAAGATATAGCCGCTATGTTCCGGCGCTTCCAAAGCTTTGGAAAAGGCGGTGCGCAATGCAGCGACCACATTTCCGGTGCTGGCGACCTCTACGGCCAAACCTGCTGGGTCGATCTGCACCTCCATCGCGGCACGATGAATGAAAAATGCTGAATCTTCAGGGATTTGCCCTAATTCACCTTGGACCTTGGCCAAGGTGCCGGCGACCAGCAGCATCGCGCGAATTTCTGCAGCATCAGTAAACAGACGCCCGATTTCACCTGTGGGATATCGTTTGGAAAGAAGAGGGCTTTCGAAAATTGATGCGGCCATAGTGTCCTCAGAGAATTCGTCTTTGCCCGAATAACGCAAGTCGCGCCCAAGGCAAAGAATATATCAAAGATGTCCAATGCGCTGGATGAATTCTGTGACGAGCTGCGCAAACGCTGCGGGCTGGTCAACGCAGCTAAGGTGGCCTGCTTTGCGCAATATCTTGAAGTCTGAAGCTGGTATCAGCGCCAGTGTCTCACGCATTAAATCAGGGGGGGCCACGCCATCTTCGCTGCCGCAAATTCCCAGAGTAGGTAAGCGTAAGCCGCTGGTCGGGGTATAGAAATCCGCGCCCTTTATGGCGTGCATTGACCCCAGTAGTGCATCAGTCGGCGTCGTAAGGAACAGTGATTGCCAAACAAGATGCGCATCGTCTGCAAGCGCTTGACGACTGAACCATGCGCGCATCATTTTCTGGCAGATAAAGCCTGGGCCATTTGCCATTGTCTCAGCAATATCTGCTTCCCAATGCGGGGCAAAACCCATTTTTGCAGCACTCCCGCATAATACCAATGCCCGCACCTGGTCTAGCCTTTTGATGGCCAAGCCCTGCGCAATCAAACCACCCATGCCCAACCCAACGACGATGCTATCGCGAATGTTCAGTTCATCGAGCGCTGTCTCTACGTCTTTGATCAGAGCCCCCATTGCAAAGGGTGGCGTTGGGCAATCTGTTTGGCCATGCCCGCGCAGATCAAGGCAAATCACATGTAAGTTTTGAGGCAACAAATCTATCACCTGTGACCAGAGGCTTGAATCTGTGCCGATCGTATGCAGGAAAACCATAGGTGGTGCATCAACAGGGCCGCGCTGCGCCGCGTTTAGGTGCACAATATTCTTCAAATCAGCCATCAGTTTTTCTCAAACGCATATGTGCCATGATTTGCCCATGGTCGCTGGCCAATTTATTATAGGGCGCTTCAGGGTGGCTGCCGTCTGTCAGATGGTCATTCAATACGCAAAAATATTCCATTTCACCCAGTCTATTTGGATTGTCAGGGTGAAAATGCTGAGACAGGTAAATCTGGTCAATACTTTCATGCACCCCACCAAATGCGGTGGTATAGACAACGTCCCGCAAGCTTTTGCGAACAAACAGTTTTTCTGCCGATGTCAGACGCATGGCCTCGATGTTCGCACGGATGGTCAAATCCTGTTCTTTGCTATAGCGATCCCGTGGTGTTTTGGCGTCATGACGCAGCATCCAAGCATAGTTTTTGAACGGCGCTTCGCCGGAGATTATTTCAGAGCTCACGGCATGCTCGCCGTCATTGAAATCTCCGGTCACGATCACAGGATGGCCAGCCTGTAACTCAGCGACAATCTCGCGACGCAACACCCAAGCTTCGGCCATGCGCCGTATGGCGGCACGCATTGCACCCAAGGCACGTCCCAGAGGATCATAGTTATCAAGGTCTGCCTCGGGAGGAAAATCAGCCTTTTCTGGCGTCATATACTCGCCGAGTTTTGACTTCAGATGGCAGGTGAAAACAGTAACATTTTTTCCGTCAATCGGCACTTTCGCCTTTAGGATAGGGCGGGAAAGTCGTTTGATTTCAACGTGTCCGGCGGTTTCACCGCCCAATGCCTTAAGGGGAACTTTAACAGGATCCATTAGGTCTTGAATAACTTCAGGTGTGGATGAAAAACCGAACCGGCTGAGGATCGCGACACCGGGGCGCCTTTGCCCTGGAACTGCGGCGTCATTGATATTTGGCGCATAGGCGAGGGCGGCGTCTTTATAACCTGAAAATCCAAGTTTTTTAAAGATTGCCTTGCGATGGTAGCGCTTTTCTTGGCCCGGAATCACGGCTGCATTCAATGCGTCGCCGCGTTGTTCGGCTTCGCGCAACACGTCACGCAGCGCGCTCTCTTCGAACACCTCTTGAAATCCGATCACATCAGCATCCATCGAGAGCAGTTGGTCTGCCATCCAATCGACTTTCCAAGCATATTCTTCTGGGGTGTAGGATTGAAATTTGTAATATTCTTTGTCAGCCCCAATCAGGTTTTTGACATTAAAGGATGCGATCGTAAAACGTGTCATTCGGCCACCGTATCTATTAGTTTCTCTGGCTTTGACCCATAAACATTTGCGTTGAGCCTGCGTGTTTTACCGTAACTCTGCCACCCAAGTTCTTAGGGTTTCTAAGGATTCAGGTTCATCCAAAAAAGGCACATGGCCACGATCTTTTACGGTGACCATTATAGCATTAGGTAAAGTAATACGCATCTTTTGAAAGGTTTCTGCGGTGAGCAAATCTGAGTTTTCGCCGCGTAAAACTGCAATAGGAAGGTCTGATAGTGCGTTGAAAAAAGGCCATAAATCTGGTGCAGAGTCCAAAGGGACAGCCAGTATAGCGTCGCGCAGTTTTGGGTCGTAGTTAATAATCAGACCGTTTTCCGTCTGATGATAAAACTTGTCGACTTCTTCTCGCCAACGGCTTTGCGGCACATTGGCGAACCCGGCCATGACACTGTGTCTTTCCGCCGTGGCTTGCGCCATGGTTTGCCAGGGCGGGTTGCGGCCAATGTAGTCCATTATCACTTTTAGGCCGTCAAGATTTAAGTCAGGACCAATGTCGTTAAAGGCAACACCCAATAGACGATTTTGGGTCATTGCGCCCATTGTTATGGCGCAAAGGCCGCCGCGTGACGTGCCAATAATTGCGAATTTTTCCAGCCCAAGAAAGTCCATTAGCTCCAATGCATCTTGGCTTTCTCGGGGGATATTATAGCTAGAGAAATCTTGGGCCCAATCAGATCTACCGCGCCCGCGATAATCCATTTTAATCAGCCGAATTCCGTCCAGTTTTCCGTCTATATAACTGAAATCACTTGAATTTCTTGTGAGTCCAGCAAGGCAAAGCACAGGTATGCCTTGGCCTTTGTCAGAATAGAAAAGGTTCAGTCCGTCCGATGTTTTAAAGTGGGGCATTAAGTTCCTACGATTTTAGTAATTTTGTTTGATCTATCCAACTTTTTCAGGATGGGACGCCGCTGTTGGTTGTTTGGAGTGTTTTCTGCGAGACCAGAATGCGCAGCCTTAAGACAATGTCAATTGATCGGTTTGCCATTCCTGACATCAAACCCTAAGTTGCCAAGCGACCGCTTTGATGATCAGAGCGAAAACTTAGATAGGAAATCTTATGACGGCTGCAAAGTCTGGCGATAACGTGCAAATTCACTACACTGGCACATTGAGCGACGGAAGTGTTTTTGACAGCTCTGAAGGACGTGATCCGCTGGCGTTCACTTTGGGAACTGGCCAAGTTATCAAGGGCTTTGACGATGGTGTGACCGGCATGACGGTTGGCGAAAAGAAGACCATCAACATTCCTTGCGAAGACGCATATGGACCATCACACGATGGCATGATCCAAGATGTGCCACGCGAGCAAATCCCAACAGAAATTCCGCTGGAAGAGGGCTTGATGCTGCAAATGCAGGGCCCTGATGGCCAGGTTATTCCAGTGAAGGTGATGAAGATCACCGAGGAAGCGGTGACTTTGGACGCCAATCACGCACTGGCAGGCAAAGATTTGACCTTTGCATTGGAACTGGTTGCGATCGCCTAAGCCATCTTTGGTTAATTGTACAATTTGTACGTTTCAGAGCGTGAAACGTACGATTCGAATGGGGCGTGGCTTTGGCCGCGCCCTATTGCCATTTTATTCCTGCCAACCATTCCTTCACCACTTTGATCGCAGCGTTGTCCGACTGACTACTGTGCGAGAGCAGCCAGACATCTCGCTTGGGGAGGGGAGGCAGACCTTTCGGGCAAACCAGTTCGCGCAGCCGTCTGTCCATGGCGGCTACACGTCTGGGCAAAATGGTTTTGCCTACTCCGGCAGCCACGGCCTCGAATGCGGTGGTCGCGTCCAGGACGCTCAAAGAGGAGGCCCCCTGAGGGCTTTGCGCAATGGCGGCATTCAGCCAAACGGCCTGTGGGAATGTGGCTTGCGAGTCGTCATAGCCGATCCAGGCAGAGGTATCTGATTTGTCGCTGGTGGATTGTTCGGGGCCAAAAACCGCATAGTGCAATTGACCGATTTTTCGTGCCGTGGTTTTCAAGCCGCCGGCCACCGGACGCGCAAGGCGAATTGCCAGATCTGCTTCGCGTTTTGTCAGGTCGATATTGCGGGTCTCGGGCACCAGCTCGATGGTGATATTTGGATGGCGCCTTTGAATGCGCTTCAACTCGGGCACCAAAATGCGGTTGATCACCAAAGGCACAGCGCTGACACGCACGATGCCGCTGGTGGATAGGCCGACACTGCCAGAAAGTCCCTGAATCTGGGCGTTCTGCTGTTCGATGATTTCGGCATGTTCTAGGATTGTCAGGCCGATATTGGACAATTCATAACCTTTGTCGCCGCCCCTTTGAATGAGTTTGACATCGAGTTTTGCTTCAAGGGCAGCGAGGCGACGGGACACGGTGGTTTCGCTGACGCCGACTTTGCGTCCAGCCTCGGTAAACGAGCCTGTGCGGTGGATTGCCAAAAGGTATTTGAGGTCGTTCCAGTCATGATCCTGCATTTTTGCAGGTTAACTTGGCTAAATCGCTGGGGCAATCTGCTAATTTGCTGTGATACTAAAATTTGTGACGGATCAAGGGAGGGAGCGTCATGAAATATGTGGTTTTATTTGAGGACAACCCTGAGACAGACCTGTGCACACGTCTGAGCTATCTTCCGTTGCACTTGGCATATCTAGAGAAGAATGCGGAACAGATAACCGCGGTCGGCGGGTTGAGCGACGCCGATGACATCGGGCGTGGCGATCTGTGGGTGTTGAGCGCTGAAAATGAAGATGAAGTTGTGCGCTTTGTGCGGGAGGACCCATTTTGGCCGACCGGATTGCGCAAGTCTTTTCAGATTATGCGGTGGCGTCAGGTTTTTGCCAATGGGTTGCGGATTGTGCAGACCGAGGCAGAATTTGCCTGAGAATTGATGCGAAATGTGCCTTGTCGAAAGGCGAAGGGCCCCGCAATGCAGGGCCCTTTTTGACGTGATGTGATGCGTTTTACAGGTTTTCGGGCTGCGGCATGCCCAGCACGTGATAACCCCCGTCAACCCGCAGGATTTCACCTGTGGTGCAGGCCCCGGCATCTGATGCCAGATAGACGGCTGTGCCGCCAACGGCTTCGAGCGTTGCGTTGGAGCGCATTGGCGCGTTTGTTTCCGTTTGGCGGAAGGTTTTGCGCGCGCCGCCAATGGCTGCACCAGCCAAAGTTTTCATCGGGCCGGGCGAAATGGCGTTTACCCGAATGCCGTCTGGGCCAAGGTCATTGGCCAAATAGCGGGTTGTGGCTTCGAGCGCTGCTTTGGCAACACCCATGACGTTGTAAAAGGGCGTGACGCGGTTAGACCCTTGATAGGTCAATGTCAGCAGAGTGCCGCCATTGTCTTTCATCATTGGATAGGCGCGGCGGGCCACTTCGATGAGGCTATAGGCCGAGATATCCAGCGAGTTTTTGAAATTTGCGCGGCTGGTGTCCAGAAAACGCCCGGTCAGTTCATTTTTGTCTGAATAGGCGATGGCATGCACCACAAAGTCGATGCTGTCCCAACGGTTTTTAAGCGCCTCAAACGCGGCGTCCAGCGAAGCATCATCGGTGACATCGACATCGACCAACAGATCGCTGCCCACCCGTTCCGCCAAGGGGGCCAGACGTTTTCCAAAGGCGTCACCCTGGTATGAGAAAGCAAGCTCTGCGCCTGCTTCGGACATGGCCTTGGCGATGCCCCAAGCAATCGAGCGTTCGTTGGCAACGCCCATAATAAGGCCACGTTTGCCCTTCAGTTGGTCTGACATATCGGATCTGCTCCTTAGCCGTTATACTTTGAAAGGATCATCGATCCGTTGGTGCCGCCAAAACCAAAGCTGTTGGTCATAACGCTGTCGAGACCTGCGTTTTCCACATGATCAATGGCAATTTCACCGTCGTTGATGCCGTCGGCCAAGGTGTCGACGTTGATAGAGCGGGTGATAAAGTCATTGTCCAGCATCAACAGGCAAAAGATCGCCTCCATCGCGCCAGCAGCGCCCTGGCCATGACCTGTCATAGATTTGGTAGAGCTGATGGGCGGCGTGGTGCCTTCGCCAAAGACGCGGCGCACCGCTTCGACTTCGCCGACGTCCCCAACCGGGGTGGATGTGCCGTGGGCGTTGATATAGCTGACCTTGCGGCCTTTGGGCAGGGTTTTCAGAGCCAGGCGCATGGCGCGTTCGCCGCCTTCGCCAGACGGGGCCACCATGTCGTGGCCGTCGGATGTGGCCGCAAAACCAGTGACTTCGGCATAAATTTTCGCGCCGCGCGCCTTGGCGTGCTCGAGGTCTTCCAGCACGACGATGCCGCCGCCGCCGGTGATAACAAAACCATCGCGGTCTTGGTCAAAAGCGCGAGACGCTTTGGTGGGCTCGTCGTTTTTCTTGCTGCTCATGGCACCCATGGCGTCAAACAGGCAAGACAATGTCCAATCCAATTCCTCGCCGCCACCGGCAAACATCACATCTTGTTTGCCCATCATGATTTGCTCTGCGGCGTTGCCGATACAGTGCAGGGAAGTCGAGCAGGCAGAGGTGATGGAATAGTTGATGCCCTTGATTTTAAAGGCTGTGGCCAGGTTTGCCGAAATCGTCGAACTCATGCATTTTGGAACTGCGAATGGGCCGATGCGTTTTGTGGCACCGGTTTTGGCAACGGTTTGATGCGCTGTCAGCATCGCAGAGGTGGACGGGCCACCGGAACCGGCCACCAGACCGGTGCGTTCGTTGACGATCTGATCTTCGGCCAAGCCAGAGTCCGCAATCGCTTGCTGCATGGCGATATGGGCATAGGCTGCGCCATCCCCCATGAAACGCAGGGTGCGCTTGTCGATGTGATCCGCGGTGTTGATTTTCAACGTGCCCGCAACACGGCTGCGAAAGCCATGTTCGATCATTTCGGGGCTGGCTTCGATGCCGGATTTACCTTCGCGCAGAGAGGTGATGACTTCTTCTGCATTATTGCCGATTGAGGACACAATGCCCAAACCGGTGACAACTACTCGACGCATATGCGTTCTCCTGATTTTGGCCGCGATGTTCGTCGGGGAGGGCTTAGCTTTCTGAAAGGGCAACTTTCATGTCTTTGACTTCGTAAGCCACTTCGCCGTCGATTTTCACGACGCCATCTGCCACGCCCATGGTCAGGCGACGGGTTTGGATGGCTTTGGTAAAGTCGATTTCATAGGTCAGCAATTTGTTTTCGGGGCGGACCATGCTTTTGAGTTTGACTTCGCCAACACCCAGCGCATAGCCGCGGCCTTGCCAGCCACGCCAGCCCAGGTTGAAGCCGGTCAATTGCCAGAGGCCATCAAGGCCAAGGCAGCCGGGCATAATCGGGTTGCCGGGGAAGTGGCATTCAAAGAACCAAAGCTCGGGTGTGATGTCAAATTCTGCCAGAACATGGCCTTTGCCGTGTGCGCCGCCGTCAGCCGATATTTCGCTGATACGATCCATCATCAACATCGGAGGTGCGGGCAGTTGCGCATTGCCCGGGCCGAATAATTCGCCGCGCGCGCATTTCAAAAGTCCCTCTTTGTCGAAGCTGGTTGGATAATCGGCCATGCAGGCGCGCCCCCTTGTCATGTTGTGTTCTACCCTTCCTCTATCACCCAGATCGTGTGTCCTGCAAGGGCTGGAGACTGGGTTAGCGCTGGGGGCGGTTCTTGGAATTGAATTGAATTCCATGCGAAAACTGCCTAGGGTCAAACCAGAGACAAGCGACAGGCCAAAATGACAGCACATTCCCAAATCGTCGGGACCCACTGGTTGACCGAAAGTGGTGTACGTCCAACGCGTCAGCGTGTGGCATTGGCGGCGCTTTTGGTGGGGGATGGGCTGCACCGGCATGTTACCGCAGAAAGCCTGTTTGCAGATGCGTGCCAGCAAGGCGAAAGCGTTTCATTGGCGACGGTTTACAACACATTGCGCGCCTTTTGTGACGCGGGGCTGTTGCAGGAAATCACGGTGGATGGGGCCAAAAGCTATTTTGACACCAATATTTCCGATCATCCGCATTTCTTTTGGGAAGATGATCGTGTTTTGACAGATGCGCCAGCGGATCAGTTGAACATAGTGGCCTTGCCAGAGGCCCCTGAGGGCGCTGAGATCTCTAAGGTGGATGTGGTTATTCGTTTGCGCCGCAAGTGATCCGGCCGCTAGTGATCTAATCGTAGGGTATGACAGTGATACGCGGCCCCAGAAGAGCCGCGTTGATTTTAGACATATAAAAGCCAATAGCGGGTCAATCCGTAAACATAGACCCCGGTGAACAATACATTGATGTATTTTAATTGTGGCTCGCTCCGAAGCCAGCCGCAGTAAATCCAAATCAGGCAAAACGGCAGACTGCACAGCATGGCCGCAAGTTGCCAGCCTTGAACCACGCAAATAGCGCTGCCAAGACCCAAGACAAAAGCGACCCATTTCATCGGCTGCTCGTAGGCAGCAAACGTCATAAGCGTCATTAATGTAAGAACTTTCTTGTTATCAGCGCCGTGGACCCGGCGTTCTGATACCCCGGTTTTAGCGGATGTGGATTTATCTGGCAAGAAAATGCTTAGAGCGCTGAAAAACCCCTGCCAGCCAGAGTGTTGGCAACAGGGTTGTCGCTGCGATCAAAAAGGTGAAAAGCATTCCCTGGTTAATGTCTTTTGGTGTGGCCTCATTGATCACGCTGGTGCCAACAGATGTGAAAAAGATCAGACCCATGACGGACGCACCCGAAATGAGACCAATATTACGCGATAGGCTGAGTAAACCCGAGATTGTGCCTCGCTGATTTTCCGGCACCTCCGTCATGACCAGCGTATTGTTGGCGGACTGAAACATTTGGTATCCGGGTGTCAGAATGGCGATCGCAGATAAATAGCCCAACAAACCAAAGGCATAGGGTAACCCAGAGAGTGCGAGCGTGCCGGTGAATAGCATGGCAAGCCCCAGTTTAAGCACGCGTTCTGCGCCCAATTTATCGACCAGCCGACCGGACGGAACGCCGGTAGCCATGGCAATGACCGGTCCGACGGACATGAGCAGGCCGACAATCGTCTCGCGCAATCCAAGCGCAAGGACCAGATAGAACGGTCCAACCAGCAAGGTTGCCATCATGACATTGGCAACAAGTAAGTTTGTTGCAAGGCTGATGACTACGCCGCTTTTCTTAAGTTCACCAAAGCCCATCAGCGGTGATTTCTTGGCGGGCGTGACCGCAGGGACGAACCATAGTGCCAGGCCGCCAGCCAATAAGCCAAAAGGTGCCATTATAAAAAACACCGCCTGCCATCCGAATTGGCCGATCAACATGCCGCCAAGCGAGGGACCAAGCGCGGTGCCGACCGCCGACATTGTTCCAATGAATCCCATGGCGCGACCGATGCGTTTGTCGTTTGTGGTTTCGCGCACAAGGGCAATCGAGAGTGTCATTAGAAACGCTGCTGCGGTGCCTTGCAGGGTTCGGGCGATAATCAGCATCAAAAGATTTGAGGCCAAACTACAGAATATGGACGCGACAGAGAAGAGAAAGAGCCCGGATACAAGCATGCGCCGACGCCCATAAAGGTCCCCAAGGCGTCCGGCAAAAACCACCATGAGCGTCATGGCGGCAAGGTAAGCGATCATAACCCACTGTACCTGATGGAACGGGGCAGCAAAGTTTTGGGCAAGCGTTGGTAAAGCAATATTCGCGATGCTGGTGCCCATGGACGCCAAAAGCATGGATAGGGCAAGACACCACTGCGCTATGCGCTGTGTGGTCTTTGTTGTCGTAAATTTGTTGTCTGGCAATTTGTTGTCCTCACTTGTCAGAATCTACATTTGCTGAGAGCTTACGAATTCAAGTCAACTTGAGGTCAATGATGAAACTGATCGACATAGGAGAGGTGTCGCAGCGGGCAGGTGTCCCGGCATCAACGCTGCGGTATTATGACGAAATTGGACTGATATCATCGGTCAGCCGTCATGGGCTAAGACGTCAGTTTGAGCCAGATGTGTTGTTACAGCTTGCGTTGATTGCCATGGGCAAATCAGCAGGTTTTTCGCTCGAGGACATCTCTGGCATGTTTGCCAAAGATGGAAGCCCAGAATTGCCTCGTCAGGAATTGCACAACCGGGCGGATGAGATAGATCAGCAAATCCAAGAGCTGACCTTGTTGCGTGAAACATTGCGGCATGTTGCGGATTGTCCTGCGCCGTCACATATGGCCTGTCCGACATTCCGGCGTCTGGTCGGGGTGTTCGGGAAAAGGCAGCAAACTGCGACCGGTGGGCGATCTAATAAATCTAGAAAAGCCAATCGGGCGTAACCTTTGATAGGCGCAATGTGCAAATAAAAGGGACTTGCACGCTATCGGTGCCTGTCCAGACCTTTGCCCCGCGACAGTTACCCCGCAATATAGGCATTTAGTTTGTTGCCTTCGGGATCGCGGAAATATCCGCCGTAAAACCCGTGATCTCCACGAGGTCCCGGCGCGCCTTCACAGGACCCGCCCAATTCAAGCGCCTTGGCATGGATGGTGTTGACCTGCGCTTGCTCGGCCATTCTGAGTGCGATCATGGTGCCGTTTCCGGCTGTGGCTGCTTTGCCGTCAAAGGGGGAGGAGATGCAGAAGGATGGCTGATCTCTGGTGGTGCCCCAGGCCGCCATATTGCCGTGTTTCCACAATCGCTGGATGTCGATACTTGCAAAGAGCGCGTCATAAAACGCCAGTGAGGATTCAAAGTCATTGGTGCCAACGGTGACGTAGCCAATCATGGGTTTGCTCCGGATCTAGCAATAAAGGAATGCGCAGCCGAGCTTAGAACCATTGGCCCGGCTCCATCAAGCCCAGTTCCAGCAATTGCCGGCTGTGCCATTCAAACGGCACCGAGTTGTGCCATTTGAAACTGGGGATATCAAAGGTGCTGCCGGGGTTGGTTTTTAACGCTTTGGCGGTGCGGAATGAACACACGGCGGCCGTGATGTTGTTGTGCCAATTGCAGGCAAAAGTGTTGAATTCTTCTTCGGTAAAAGTGAAGTCATCTTTCAAGCTCACGCCGGGTGTGGCTTTGAAAATCGAAATGCGGTCGATCTTGCGCTTGTCTCTGGGGACATGTTCTTCATAGCGCCAACGCAATCCGCCATAGAAATTCAACTGGCGTTCTTTGGGATGATTGTGATTGTCGGGATCATCACGACCCAGAGCATAGTAGCCGGTTTTGTCGATCTGCGCGTGTTCAATCGAGACCGCGTTTTTATGCATGGAGAGGTCCGCAGCATAAAGGTCAACCACATAGGTTAGCATCCCCCGTCGCCGTTCTTCGTTGTGAAACGATAGCATTTCACCAACTGTGCGAGATTCGCAAAATGGGTACATCAGATATTCGGCGTTGAAGCAGTAGTAAATCCAGGCGCCTGGCTGCGTTTGTGCCACCTTGTTGACCATGTCGATCATCGCCTTGCCGGTGGTGTTTTCCATATCGACTCGCAGAATGTCTTCTTCTAACTCGTAGTGCATTCGAAAGTCTTTGGGCATAAAGGCGACAACCTGTTTGAACCCCAATGCAATATGATGCCGCAAGGTCGAGTCGACCTCGACCTCATCCTCTACAAAAATCAGTGCCAAAGGCCCCTTGGGATCCAAAGTATCTTTGGAAGACTGAAGCTGTTCAAAAGAGGTGAAACTCATAATATTACCGCTGCTCTGCCTTGGTGTTTTTACCTAAACTCGGTTAAATTCTCGTGCATTGCAAGCCGGTGCAAAACTGATGTAAGACACCGGCTTGAAACCGCAGCCTGATTTCTAAGGGGCAGGACCATGGCCGAGACCAAAAAACTTTTCATCAAGACCTATGGGTGCCAGATGAATGTCTATGACAGCGAGCGTATGGCGGAAGCCATGGGTGGCGCGGGCTATGAGGCCACGGAAACCGCAGATGATGCGGATATGATCTTGTTGAACACCTGCCATATTCGCGAAAAAGCCGCCGAAAAGGTCTATTCGGAATTGGGGCGCATGAAGGCGTTGAAAACCGACCGCCCCAACCTGAAAATTGGCGTGGCAGGCTGCGTGGCGCAGGCTGAGGGCGAAGAGATCATGCGGCGTCAGCCCGCGGTGGATTTGGTGGTGGGGCCACAAGCCTATCACCGTTTGCCCGAGATGGAGAAAAAGATCCGCAGTGGGGCCCGCGCGTTGGACACGGATTTTCCGGAAGAAGATAAATTTGAAAAGCTGAAATCACGCCCGAAAGCCAAACGTGCGCCGGCGGCCTTTTTGACGGTGCAAGAGGGTTGCGACAAGTTTTGCGCCTTTTGCGTTGTGCCATATACGCGTGGGGCCGAAGTGTCGCGCCCTGTGGATCGCATACTGACCGAAGCACGGGATTTGGTCGAGCGCGGCGTGCGTGAAATCACTTTGCTGGGTCAGAACGTGAACGCTTATCATGGGGCTGGGGGCGACGGCAGCAGCAAGACGCTTGCAGATCTGATCTGGCAGTTGGACAAGGTGGATGGTTTAGAACGCATTCGCTTTACCACCAGCCACCCCAATGACATGCAGGATGATTTGATCGAAGCGCATGGCACATGTTCGAAATTGATGCCTTATCTGCATTTGCCGGTGCAATCTGGCAGCGATAAAATTCTGAAACGCATGAATCGCAGCCATACTGCCGAAAGCTATTTGCGGGTGATTGATCGCATCCGTGCGGCTCGCCCGGATATTTTGTTGTCCGGGGATTTCATCGTGGGATTCCCTGAAGAGACCGAAGAGGATTTTCAGGCCACTTTGGATCTGATCAAAGCGGTTGAATACGGCCAGGCCTATTCGTTCAAATATTCAACCCGCCCGGGCACCCCCGCAGCAGAGCGGCCTTTGGTGGATGAAGATGAGGCAAATGACCGGTTGCGCCGATTGCAGGCGCTTTTGACGCAACAGCAGCGCGACGTTCAAAATCGTATGGTGGGCCGCGAGGTCTCTGTTTTGCTAGAACGTCATGGGCGCGAAACTGGGCAGATGGTGGGTAAATCCGAATATCTGCATTCGGTGCATTTGGATGCAGCAAGCCATGAAATAGGTGATATCGTGCGGGTGAAGGTGGCTGAAAGCAAGACCAATTCCTTGATGGGTGTATTGTTGTAAAGGCACCTATGGCGGGGCTGCGGGCTTAACGCCAAAGAGCGGATTGCGCACGTGTTGCCAAAGTCACGGTTTCCCATTTTCCTTGGTCTCGCCACCATATCTTGTGATTTATTCTTCACATACCCCAGAAATTTGCTAGACTAAGCCCATTACAGGACTTCGCATAACCTGTCGCCAAGTGAAGCGCGGGAGACGAGGCAAGCAGAGGACACCATCGTGGCGGACAGATTTATGGCGACCGCGCGCAAATTGGCGGGAGGCGCTGCAGTGGCAGCCCTGACCCTGACCACATTGACTGGCGCGGCATTCTCACAGGGTACAAAAACCGTTCGGGCACAGGAATATGTGCCAACCATTTGGGTTGATCCGGATGGGTGTGAACATTGGGTTATGGATGACGGGGCCGAGGGCTATATGAGCCCACATTTGACCCGTCAAGGTTTACCTGTGTGCCGAGATGGCTATCTATGCGGCGAAATGAACTCGGATCAATTCTTTGCTTCTGGCAGTTCCGCGCTGGGCGCAGCAGGCCGCAAAAAGATCGCTGAATTCTTTAAAAGCGCCAATGCGCAATTTTATATTGTCACAGGCCACACCGATAATCGCGGCAGCGACGAAGCCAATATGGCGCTGAGTTTCCGCCGTGCCGCTGCGGTCGCAAAAGTTGGCGCAAGTGCCGGGGCAGATATTGCTGATGTGCGCGCCTATGGCGAACGCAATCCGCGCGCGTCCAATCGTTCTTCGAAAGGCCGGGCAGAAAACCGGCGCGTCGAAATCATGTGTATCCGCTAGGGGGTTGGGTCATGAAAGTTGTTAAACTCTGTGCCGTACTCGCAGCTGCCACCGCTTTGTCGGGGTGCTTTTCCGAAGAATCTGGCGGTGAAATCACCGATAAAACCGTAGATGGCGGTTATGATAAAAAACATCTAAGCCAGTTGGTTGCTGGGATCTGGGTGGATCCAAATGGCTGCCACCACTGGATCATTGATGATGGCAATGAAGGCTATATGGATGCCCGGCTTGATCGCTATGGCAAGCCGGTTTGTGCGCCAATCGCGCCACCTTCAACCGCGACGGGGGCCTATAAGGCTGGCACATTCTTTAATGATCCCGCCTAAACAGGGCGCTAAAATATTGTTCAACGCGGGTTGGCCACATGGATCTCATGTGGCCAATTTTTGTAACGGCTGCGTGAAATTATACCTGTCAATACTTGCACTTGCGGCCACAACTTGGCACGCTACGAAAAAGACACCTTCAACCTAGGAGACTTATTTGGCCACCAGCGCCCTGACCCCACCGCCCGCCAGTGAAACCGTTGCTGAACATCTGCTCGAGTTTCCTGATAACCGACTTTTGATAGATCTTTGTGGCGAATATGACCGCAATTTGGCGGATATAGAGCAGAAGCTGAGTGTTCAAATCATTCGACGTGGCAATCAATTGGTATTGCTGGGCGAAGAGGCCGCACGTGTTGAAGCCGCTGAGGTTTTGCAAGCCCTGTACGAACGGCTTGAAACTGGAAAATCCGTTGAAAAAGCTGACGTGGACCGCGAGTTGCGCATGGGCGGGTCAGAAAAGAACACTGGCACCCGAGATGGAGACCAGATGGAGCTGTTCAAAGGCGGCAAGGTTGAAATCAAAACCCGCAAAAAGCTGGTAGAGCCGCGTACCGACGCGCAAAAAGCCTATGTGCAAAGCCTGTTTCAGCAGGAATTGGCCTTTGGCATTGGCCCTGCGGGCACCGGCAAAACCTATTTGGCGGTCGCTGTGGCGGTCAGCATGTTTATCAGCGGAGAGGTCGATAAGATCATATTGTCGCGCCCGGCGGTCGAAGCTGGCGAAAAACTTGGCTATCTGCCTGGTGATATGAAAGATAAGGTCGATCCTTATATGCAGCCGCTTTATGATGCGCTGAATGATTTCTTGCCTGGCAAGCAATTGGCAAAATTGATGGAAGAAAAGCGCATCGAAATAGCGCCGCTGGCCTTTATGCGCGGCCGCACTTTGGCCAATGCCTTTGTGGTGTTGGATGAGGCGCAAAACGCCACAACCATGCAGATGAAGATGTTTTTGACCCGTCTGGGCGAAGGCTCGCGCATGGCCATCACCGGGGATCGCAGTCAGGTGGATTTGCCGCGCGGCGTGACGTCTGGGCTGCGCGATGCAGAGCGTTTGCTGTCTGATGTCAAAGGCATCAGCTTTAATTACTTCACCGCTGATGATGTTGTGCGACATCCGCTTGTGGCGGCGATCATCAAGGCTTATGACGCGGACTCCAAAGAAGCATAATATTTGTGCTTGATGAAAATACCCACGGGGGTTTGGGGGCAGTCAGCCCCCATGCAGTTGGCGACATGACGGTTGATATCAATTTTGAAGACCCGCGCTGGCAGGATCTTGGCTTGCAGGTCTTGGCGGATCGGGCGGCCCAGCACTGCCTGATCTTTCTTGGTTTGGAGCCTGATGCCTGGGAGATCAGCCTGCTGGCCTGTGACGATGCGCGGATCCAGGGTTTGAACGCTGATTTTCGCGACAAGCCCAGGGCCACCAATGTGTTGTCCTGGCCATCCGAAGAACGCGCGGCTGATCAGGACGGGGCGCGCCCACAGCTGCCGCAGGGGCCAGATTTAGAACTTGGTGATATCGCCATTGCCTATGACACCTGTGCGCGCGAAGCGACGGAACAGGGCAAAACCATGCAAGAGCACGTTTTGCATTTATTGGTGCACGGGGTGCTACATTTGCTTGGCTATGATCATATCCGTGACCAAGATGCCACTTTGATGGAACATTTGGAAACGCAGATACTTGGCAAAATGGGTCTGGCTGACCCATATAGGACTTAGCGGGGTAATCCCCCAATTTGGAAAGGTACGATGGGCGACAGCACCGACGGGTCCTCTAGCGCAGCGCAAAGCGCGCAGGCGGAGACCCATGATAAACAGAAATCGAGCGGGTTTTTCCGGCGATTGATAGAAGCCATTAGCCCCGAAGATGCGGCGAATGGCACAGCGGTTCCACAAACAGATCGGATCCAAACCCCGACACATGGGATGATTAACTTGCGCCGCATGCGTGTTGAAGACGTTGCGGTGCCCAAAGTTGATATCACTGCGATGCCAGCCAGCTTAGAGCGCGCAGAGGTTGTTGAGCTGTTTCGTGAAAGCGGTTTCACCCGTTTGCCGGTGTTTGACGGCACGCTGGATACACCGATTGGCTTTATCCATCTCAAAGATTTGGCTTTGAAATATGGCTTTAACGGCGATGGTGGGCATTTTGATTTGCGACAAATGCTTCGTCCGTTGTTGTTTGTGCCGCCGTCGATGCCTTTGGGCGTGTTGCTGACAAAAATGCAAACCGAGCGGCGTCATATGGCGTTGGTGATTGACGAATATGGCGGCGTTGATGGATTGGTGACCATCGAGGATCTGATTGAACAGGTTGTTGGTGAAATCGAAGATGAACATGATCAGGAAGAGGTGACGCTTTGGACGGAAGAAGCGCCCGGCAGCTATTTGGCCTGGTCAAAAACGCCGCTGGATGAATTTCAGCAAGTGATCGGCCGGTCATTGACCGAAGGCGAAGAGATCGACGACGATGAAATCGACACGCTTGGCGGATTGGTCTTTATGTTGGCTGGACGGGTGCCGGCGCGTGGCGAAGTGGTCGAGCACCCCGATGGCACTGAATTTGAAGTGATTGATGCAGATCCGCGGCGGATCAAACGCCTGCGTGTTTTGCTGACCGAAGCGCAGGCGCATGTGGCTGAATAAGGCGTTAAGCCAGCTTGAGCGCCCCAATTCCATGGGGCGTTTTTTGCGTTTTGTTACAGCGCTTTTTCTGGGCGTCGTTGCCAGTCTAGGGCAGGCTCCGTTTGATCTGACATTTGTGTCGTTGCTGGGTTTTGTGGCGGCCGTGGCTATGTTGTCGCGCGCTGAAAACAGTGTGACGGCAGCTTGGTTTGGCTGGGTTTTTGGTCTTGGGTATTTCGCGCTTGGCCTGCAATGGTTGGTGTCGCCGTTTATGGTCGAACCAGAGCGCCATGGCTGGATGGCCCCCTTTGCTTTGTTTTTTATGGCTGGGGGTTTGGCGCTCTTTTGGGCCGTGGCCTTTGGTGCGGCGCGCCGTTTGGGCGCCGTGTCTGCACTTGTTTTGACCCTGCCTTTGGCCGAGCTTTTGCGCGCCTATGTCTTTACCGGTTTTCCCTGGGGCATGCCGGCCTATGGCTTGATCGATAGCCAATTGGCGCAATCTGCGGCGTGGATCGGGGCCCATGGGTTAAATGTGCTCTGGATGGGTTTGGCCGTCACGCTTTGGCACGTGACCCAGAAAACCGCGGTGCAGAGGTTGGCTGTTGGAGCCTTGGCGGCATTGGGCATGACGTTGATTGTGCTGCCGCCCAAAGCTTTGCCTTTGAACCAAAACGCGCCGGTCATTCGACTGGTGCAACCCAATGCGCCGCAGCATCAAAAGTGGGACATCGCCTATATGCGCGGGTTCTTTGAACGGAGCTTAGAATTCACGCGCGCGGGATCGCCCGGACCGCAAAGACCTGATTTGATCCTTTGGCCGGAAACCAGTTTGCCAAACACGTTGAACTATGCGGAAACCTCGTTGCGGCTGTTGACCGAGGCCGCGGGCGGTGTGCCGGTGATTGTGGGGGCCAATCGGCTGGAAGGCGCGCGTCTGTTCAATGCGGCGGTATTGCTGGATGGATCTGGCGAGATTGCAGATATCTATGACAAGCACCATTTGGTGCCTTTTGGCGAATATGTGCCCTTTGGAGACCTGCTGGCCGGTTTTGGCATTCACGGTCTGGCCGCGAGCGAAGGGCAGGGGTTCTCGCCCGGGCCGGGGCCAAAGACCATGGATCTTGAAGGGCTGGGCAAGGCGCTTTTGTTGATTTGCTATGAGGCGGTTTTTGCGCAGGATGTGGGGGGCTATGACAGCCGGCCTGATTTCTTGCTGCAAATCACCAATGATGCTTGGTTCGGGGACTTTTCCGGTCCGTACCAGCATTTGTCGCAGGCGCGCATGCGGGCCATAGAACAGGGTCTGCCCTTTGTGCGGGTCGCCAATACAGGCGTATCGGCGATGATTGATGCAAAGGGAGGTATCGTGGATGCGCTGCCTTTGAACCAAGCTGGCTATTTGGATGTTGTATTGCCGCCGCCACTTTCAAAGACGATTTACGCCTCAACCGGCGATATGCCGGTATTTATGTTACTTTTGCTGGCATACTTGGGTCTTTGGGCCAGAAAGCGACGCAATAGCAATTGACCCGGGGCGGTTGCCACCCTAAGTCGATCTCAATCATGACTGTCACAACGGCTTCCTGGCGTGGCAGATGAAATTTAATGGAGCATTTCATGGCCAGATCGAATTACGTTTTCACCTCCGAGTCAGTTTCGGAGGGCCATCCAGATAAAGTTTGCGACCGCATTTCTGATGCCGTCCTTGATGCATTGATTGCCGAAGAGCCAGAGGCCCGTGTGGCCTGTGAGACCTTTGCCACCACAGATCGCGTTGTGATTGGCGGCGAGGTCGGTCTTTCAGATCAGGCAAAGCTGCAAGACTATTTGCAAAATGTCGATGGCATCGTGCGATCTTGCATCAAAGATATCGGCTATGAGCAAGACAAATTTCATCACGAAACGGTTGAAGTCACCAATTTGCTGCACGCCCAATCTGCGCATATCGCGCAGGGGGTGGATGCGACGTCTGAGAAAGAAGAGGGCGCGGGCGATCAGGGGATCATGTTTGGTCATGCGACCCGTGAAACACCTGATTTGATGCCAGCGCCGATCCAATATGCCCATGCGATTTTGCGCCGTCTAGCAGAGGTGCGTAAAAGCGGAGAGCAGGCTGTGCTTGGCCCCGACGCCAAAACCCAGCTTTCGGTGCGCTATGAAGATGGCAAGCCGGTGGGCGTGTCATCCTTGGTTTTGTCGACCCAGCATTTGGATGAAAGCCTGACCAGCGAAGATATCCGCGCTATTGTCGCGCCCTACATTACCGAAGTTTTGCCAGATGGATGGCTGACCGCGCAAACTGAATGGCATGTAAACCCAACCGGAAAATTTGTGATTGGTGGCCCGGATGGCGATGCGGGCCTGACGGGGCGTAAGATTATCGTTGATACCTATGGCGGCGCGGCCCCGCATGGGGGCGGTGCGTTTTCGGGCAAAGACCCGACCAAGGTGGACCGATCGGCGGCCTATGCGGCGCGATATTTGGCTAAGAATGTTGTGGCGGCGGGCATGGCCGACAAATGCACCATTCAGCTGTCCTATGCGATTGGGGTTTCCAAACCCTTGTCGATCTACGCTGACAGCTATGGCACAGGTCAGGTGGCTGACGCGGAAATCGAAGCGGCGGTTGCGCAGGTGATGGATCTGACACCGCGCGGCATTCGAGAGCATTTGCAATTGAACAAGCCCATTTATCAGCGCACTGCGGCTTATGGGCATTTTGGTCGTACACCGGATGCGGATGGCGGCTTTAGTTGGGAGCAAACCAATCTGATCGAGGCGCTTAAAGCGGCGGTCTAATGTTTTGACATCGGAAGATCTGAAACGCGGCGGAATTTTCGTCGCGTTTTTTGGTCTTTGATCGGTTGAATTCGCGCCAATTCAGGGGCTTGGCGGTTAGACGCAGATGCGCGGCCGCGCCGTTGGATATTTTGCGCCGCAGGCAAGGCGCGCGTCTCATTGTGCATTTACGACGGTCGCGGACTTGACGCTTGAAAGCACATACGGCAAATGGACGCGACTTAATCTGCGAGAATTCTATGTCCGACGACAGCTCAAACCGTCCTGATCAACATCCCTCTGGGGCCCCTTGGCGTAATTTCTATGGCCGTTTCAAGGGCAAGGGACTGCGCAAGTCTCAAGAGGCGTGGCTTGAGGAAGATCTGGCCAAGCTTGCCCCGGGCAAAGTGGGCTGGGAGGAAAACCCTGACCGCATCAATATCGACCTGAAAGCGCTGTTTGGCGGGCGGGAGACCTGGTTGGAAATTGGTTTTGGCGGTGGCGAGCACATGGTGCATCAGGCCAGTCAAAACCCGGATGTGGGGTTTATTGGCTGCGAGCCATACATCAATGGTGTTGCGATGCTGTTGGGCAAAATTCGGGAAAGCGGCGCGGATAACATCAAGGTGCATCCGGGGGATGCGCGCGACATGTTTGATGTATTGCCAGAGGCGTCGATTTCACGGGCATTTTTGCTTTATCCGGATCCATGGCCAAAAAAGCGGCATCATCGTCGGCGGTTTGTGACCCAGGAGCATCTGGAACCTTTGGCGCGGGTTCTGAAACCCGGTGCGATCTTTCGGGTGGCCACAGATATCGAAGATTATGTGCGTCAGACTTTGGAGGAAGTGCCACGCGCGGGCTTTGACTGGTTGGCAGAGCGTCCGGGCGATTGGCAAGAGCCTTGGGATGATTGGATTTCGACCCGATATGAGCAAAAGGCCTTTCGCGAAGGCCGCACGCCGCATTACTTGACGTTTGTGCGTCAGGGCTGAGGCCGTCGTTTTGACCAGGGAAATAAGGGGCGCTGCCCCTCTCGTCGAAACGTGGTTTCGACGTTCACCCCGGAGTATTTTTGCAAAGATGAAGATTGGGCGAATTTGGTGGCTGGCGCTGTCCTAGCCATGGACCTTGGGCCTGTTCTGCGCTAACAGCTTTTGCCAAGAGCAGAAGAGGATTGCGCCTATGTCCAGCCACGGCACCCCCATTCCAATGACATCATCCCCCTGTGGGCCTTTGCACGGTGAAGCCCATGTGCCCGGTGACAAATCCATCTCGCATCGCGCGTTGATTTTGGGGGCTTTGTCGATTGGTGAAACCCGTATTACCGGCTTGCTTGAGGGCGAGGACGTGCTGGACACGGCCAAGGCCATGCAGGCCTTTGGCGCTGAGGTGACAGATCACGGCGGCGGATCATGGTCTGTGCATGGGGTCGGTGTCGGCGGGTTTTCTGAGCCTGACAATGTGATTGACTGTGGCAACTCTGGAACCGGCGTGCGTTTGATCATGGGCTGCATGGCGTCTAGTCCGATCACCGCGACATTCACCGGGGATGCGTCGTTAAACGCGCGTCCGATGGCGCGGGTGACTGACCCGATTGCCCTGTTTGGGGCGCAGTCGGTTGGGCGCGCGGGCGGGCGCTTGCCGATGACGATTGTGGGTGCTCCAGATCCAATCCCGGTGCGTTACGAGGTGCCGATGCCCTCGGCGCAGGTGAAATCTGCGGTCTTGTTGGCAGCGTTGAATGCACCCGGTCAAACCGTGGTGACCGAGAAAGAAGCGACGCGCGATCACACAGAACGCATGTTGGCTGGGTTTGGCGCGGAGATATCAACGGAAGTGACCGAGGCGGGGCGGGTGATTACGCTGACCGGCCAGCCGGAGCTAAAGGCGCAGGACATAGTGGTGCCGCGGGATCCTTCCAGTGCGGCCTTCCCGGTTTGTGCCGCGATTGTCACGCCGGGGTCAGATGTTTTGGTGCCCAATATTGGGTTGAACCCCACGCGCGCAGGTCTGTTCAAAGCGTTGCGCGAAATGGGGGCCGATCTGACCTATGAAAACCCACGCGAAGAGGGGGGCGAGCCGGTGGCGGATTTGCGGGCTAAGTTCTCTCCTGATCTTAGAGGCATTGAAGTTGACCCGGCTGGGGCGGCGTCGATGATTGATGAATATCCGGTGCTGTCTGTGGTCGCGGCCTTTGCCCAAGGCGACACGGTGATGCGCGGTGTGAAAGAATTGCGCGTTAAGGAAAGTGATCGCATTGATGCTATGGCCAAAGGTCTGCGTGCCAATGGGGTCGAGGTAGACGAAGGCGAGGATTGGTGGATTGTCAAAGGTCTGGGGCATGGCAACGTGCCGGGCGGGGCGATCTGTGCCAGCCAATTGGACCACCGTATTGCGATGAGCTTTATGATTTTGGGCATGGCAGCGCAGAAGCCTGTCAGTCTGGATGATGGCGGGCCAATTGCCACGTCCTTCCCGATTTTTGAGGGTTTGATGGCCGATTTGGGCGCGCAGATCACCCGCACCCCTGTATAGGTTAAGGGCGCTTGTATGACATTTACGGTTGCGATTGATGGGCCCGCAGCGGCGGGAAAAGGCACAATTTCAAAGGCGGTTGCCGCCCATTTTGGCTTTGCGCATCTGGACACCGGGCTGTTGTATCGCGCGGTTGGGGCCAAAGTCTTGTTGGGAACTGACCCAATTGAAGCAGCGCAGTCTTTGTTGCCCGCGGATTTGGAGACCGGCAATTTGCGCAGCCCAGAGGTGGCACAGGCGGCCAGTAAAGTGGCTGTATTGCCTGAGGTGCGTGCTGCCTTGGTGGATTTTCAACGTGCTTTCGCGCAGCGCGCGGGTGGCGCGGTGCTTGATGGGCGCGACATTGGCACAGTGATTTGCCCCGGTGCTGATGCCAAACTGTTTGTCACTGCCAGCGCTGAGGTGCGGGCGGAACGGCGTTATCTAGAACTTTCGGGCAATGGGTTGAGCGTCACGCGCGACGAGGTCTTGGCAGATGTCAAAGCCCGCGATGCGCGTGATATGAACCGCGCCGAGGCCCCACTCAAGCCCGCAGAGGACGCGGCCTTGATTGATACAAGTCAGATGGATATCGCCGCAGCGGTCGCGGAAGCAATCGGCTTGGTTGATGCTGTGCGTTAGGGGCCAAAGCCAAGGCCTGCGGTTCTGTCTGTGATTGGCAGCTTTGAATAGGCTATAAAACCGGGCTGGGGCCTTGCATTATAGGGTTTTTGAAGCTATAGAGCGCCTGTCGAAACGGCGATACAGCCGCGGAATAAAGAGATCGAGCAAGGGCTGGGGTTAACCGGCCCTCTTTGTTTTGCGTATTGTCAGGACCAATGCGTCCCATAAGGGGCATCAACCAAGACCGGCGGAGACAACCGCGCGGCCAGATAAAACGATTTGTAAAGGAAACATGAGACCTCATGGCTCAAAACGTATCTATGGAGGACTTCGAAGCCCTTCTGAATGAAAGCTTCGAAATGGACACCCCTCAAGAGGGTTCCGTTGTTAAAGGCAAGATCATCGCAATTGAAGCGGGTCAGGCCATCATCGACGTAGGCTATAAAATGGAAGGCCGCGTTGAGCTTAAAGAATTCGCTAATCCTGGTGAAGCTGCTGAAGTTGCCGTTGGCGACGAAGTTGAAGTCTTCTTGCGCGCGGCTGAAAATGCCCGTGGCGAAGCTGTTATCTCTCGTGAGATGGCGCGCCGCGAAGAAGCTTGGGACCGCCTGGAAAAAGCATATGCCGACGACGCACGCGTCGAAGGTGCGATCTTTGGTCGTGTCAAAGGTGGTTTCACTGTGGATCTGGGTGGCGCAGTTGCGTTCTTGCCTGGTTCTCAGGTCGACGTACGTCCGGTGCGCGACGCGGGCCCATTGATGGGTCTGAAGCAGCCATTCCAAATCCTGAAAATGGACCGCCGTCGTGGCAACATCGTTGTGTCCCGTCGTGCGATCTTGGAAGAGTCTCGCGCAGAGCAGCGTGCTGAAGTTATCGGCAAGCTGGCAGAAGGCGATGCGGTTGACGGTGTTGTTAAGAACATCACTGAATACGGTGCCTTCGTTGATCTGGGCGGCGTTGACGGCTTGCTGCACGTCACAGACATGGCATGGCGTCGTGTGAACCACCCATCCGAGATCTTGTCGATCGGCGAAACCGTTAAGGTTCAGGTCATCAAGATCAACAAAGAGACACACCGTATCTCTTTGGGCATGAAACAGCTGATGGACGACCCATGGGATCTGGTTGCGGGCAAGTACCCACTGGAATCCACACACACTGGTCGCGTCACCAACATCACCGATTACGGTGCATTTGTTGAGCTGGAACCAGGTGTTGAAGGTCTGGTACACGTGTCCGAAATGTCTTGGACCAAGAAAAACGTACACCCAGGCAAAATCGTTTCCACTTCGCAAGAAGTCGAAGTTATGGTTCTGGAAATCGACGGTGCAAAACGTCGTGTGTCCTTGGGTCTGAAACAGACTATGCGCAACCCATGGGAAGTGTTTGCAGAAACACACCCAGAGAACACCGAAGTTGAAGGTGAAGTTAAAAACATCACTGAATTCGGTCTGTTCATCGGTCTGCCTGGCGAAATCGACGGCATGGTTCACCTGTCTGACATTTCTTGGGACGAGCGTGGCGAAGACGCAATCCAGAACTTCCGCAAAGGCGATGTTGTCAAAGCGGTTGTGTCTGAAGTTGACGTTGAAAAAGAGCGCATCTCTCTGTCGATCAAAGCCCTTGGCGGTGACAAATTCGCAGAAGCGACTGGCGGCGTGAAGCGCGGCTCTATCGTGACTGTTGAAGTGACAGCCATCGAAGAAGGCGGCATCGAAGTGGTTTATGAAGGCATGAAATCCTTCATCCGCCGCTCTGATCTGGCACGTGACCGTGCAGACCAGCGTCCAGAGCGTTTCAACGTAGGCGACAAAGTCGACGTGCGCGTGACCAACGTAGATGGCAAAACACGCCGTCTGGGTCTGTCTGTGAAAGCACGTGAGATTGCAGAAGAGAAAGAAGCCGTCGAACAGTATGGTTCTTCTGACTCCGGTGCATCTTTGGGTGACATCCTGGGCGCGGCCCTGAAAGGTGACGAGTAATCTTTAGATTGCTTGATGCTTGAAAATTTGAGGCCCCGCTTGAGAAAGCGGGGCTTTTTTTGTGGTGGTTTGATAGGTTTTGTGGGCTTCCTAGGCTTATAAGGCGATGACAGCTATGAGTCCTGTTTGACACATGCTGCGCATTGGACGAATGTCGGCTTCAGCATCCGCAGTTGAGCCGTGAGGTTTGGCAGCACGCTTAGTTGGCGATTGCATCGAGGTATGTTCGAGATGTCAGAGAAAAAGAAATCGCGCCATTTTACTGTGGTTGTTCGTCGGGAATTTCCGATGTCAGTGGAAGATACCTATTCCGCTTGGACAGACCCAGAAATCCGAAGAAGTGTGTTGGCTCATGGTCGGTACAAAAACGGAGTAAAAGAAGTCTCTATTTCAGAGGGTGGTATAGAACGATACGAAGACCGTTGGAAAAATCACCTGTATGGAACAACCACGAGGCGTTACGTGATCCTCCGGCCTGCAAAGATGATTGTCGCCCAAACAGAAATGAGCATTGAAGGGGAAATGTTTGACCAGCATTTCGTTAAACAGGAGCTTCTCCTGTTCAAGTCCAAGGGTGCAAACTGCGAGATCGTCGCTTCCGATCAGTGTATCTCGATCGAACCATCTTTCGTCCATGCTGCGGAAGATAGCCTCAATGAGGTTTTCAATATTTTTGCTGACAAGCTGGAATCGAACACCTAGAGCTCGACCATTTGGCTCTGCCAAGTCCCGCACAGTCGCAGTTGGCATTCAGCCACGTCAAACTCTGAACGGTTCTGAAGCACAAACACATCTGTTGTATTCATATCGTGTTTCTTGCGGTCTGCGATCTTTCAATTGGGCGTTAACGGCAGCGCGTAGCCTCTTAAAAAACAATATTGGATCGCGTGGTCTGAGGCGGATTGGCTGGCATTATCCGGGTGAAGTTGGCGCGTGAAGCCCATAAAAGGACCCGAATCACGGGACTTTCTGCGTTGCAGCGATGTTTGCGCTCGCAGAAGGAAAGGGCCTTGATCGGCATAGCTTTGCCCATTCTGGACGTTTTTTCCACATTATTGCGGTAAATCAGGGGTTTGGCAGATCTTAGTGTTTCCGTTTTCGCCGCTTTGTCCGTATATTTTCTTATAGCCAATGTAAAAAGTAACCGCTTTGCTCTGGGGAGAAGCTGTCGATGATCCGTTCGGAATTGATTCAAAAAATTGCTGATGAGAACCCACATCTTTATCAACGGGATGTTGAGCGCATTGTGAATTCTATCTTTGAAGAGATCACCGATGCGATGTCGCGGGGCGATCGGGTTGAATTGCGCGGTTTCGGAGCGTTCTCTGTGAAACAGCGCGATGCGCGGGTTGGTCGCAATCCACGCACTGGCGAAGCTGTTAAGGTTGACGAGAAACATGTGCCGTTCTTTAAGACCGGCAAACTTCTTCGAGATCGGCTGAACGGAAAAGCGTAATGCGTTACATCAGATATGGGTTTTTGGCAGCACTTGGCGTGGTGCTGGTGTCGGTGGCTTTGGCCAACCGCGGAATGGTAACGCTGAACTTATTGCCAGCCCCTTTGGCGGATCTTTTGGGCCTGGGTTATTCCATCAGCCTGCCGCTATTTGTGGTGATTTTTGCCGGAATTATTGCCGGATTGTTGATCGGCTTTTTCTGGGAGTGGATGCGCGAGCATAAACATCGCGCCGCAGCGGGGCGTGCGGAACGTTCGCTGAAAACCACGCAGCGCGAAGTACGCCGCCTAAAGGGCGCGCGCACCGAAGACAAAGATGAGGTGCTGGTGCTTTTGGACGAAGCCAGCTAGAAACTTGCTTAGGCAGATCGTCAGGCAGCCCCGGAGATGATCCGGGGCGTTTTGCGTTTAAGGAAACCCAATGGATACCAGAGTTAAGATTTGCGGATTGCGCCGACACGAACATGTTGCGGCGGCCTGCGCCGCCGGTGCGGCCTATGTTGGCTTTGTGTTTTTCCCTAAGTCACCGCGGCATGTCAGTGTCGCGGATGCGCTTGACTTGGCACTAGAAGTGCCGGTGGGCGTGGCTAAAGTGGCTTTGACGGTGAACGCAGACAATGCGCTGTTGGACGAAATCACCCAGAAAGTGCCGCTGGATATGTTGCAACTTCACGGCAGTGAAAGCCCAGAGCGCGTGACAGAGGTCAAGGCGCGCTATGGCTTACCGGTGATGAAAGCCATTGGCATCGCTGATCAGGCGGATGTCGCGCAGATAGACCTATATGGCACCGTGGCCGACCAGCTTTTGGTTGATGCCAAGCCGCCCAAAACAGCGGAATTGCCCGGGGGCAACGGATTGGCATTTGATTGGCGTCTGGTGAACCGTAAATACTGGCCTTGTCCTTGGATGTTGGCAGGGGGGCTGACGCCTGAAAACGTCGCGACGGCTGTGCAAATGACCGGCGCACGGCAGGTTGATGTCTCGTCAGGGGTTGAAAGCGCACCGGGTGAGAAATCAGAAGACCTGATCCGTGCATTTATCACCGCGGCCAAAGAAAAACCTGTGCCAAAGCTGTAGTCACACTTTGGGATGGAAGTTTTGGGTCAAGCGCCCTAAGACAAATGGCAACAGTTTTAGTAAGAGGCAAACATGGCCAACGATCTTTTCAATAGCTTCATGAATGGCCCCGATGAAAAGGGCCGTTTTGGTGATTTTGGCGGGCGGTTTGTGTCCGAAACGCTGATGCCTCTGATCCTGGATTTAGAAGCGGAATACGAAAAGGCCAAGACCGACCCGACATTCTGGGCGCAGATGGATGATCTGTGGAAACATTATGTTGGTCGCCCGAGCCCGCTGTATTTTGCACCGCGCATGACCGAAGAGTTGGGTGGTGCGAAAATCTATCTGAAACGTGACGAGTTGAACCATACGGGTGCGCATAAGATTAACAATGTGTTGGGCCAGATCATTTTGGCAAAACGCATGGGCAAGACACGGATTATTGCGGAAACCGGGGCGGGGCAGCACGGGGTTGCCACAGCCACCGTTTGTGCCAAATTTGGCTTGCAATGTGTGGTCTATATGGGGGCGCATGACGTAGAGCGTCAGGCCCCCAATGTATTCCGTATGCGTTTGCTGGGGGCCGAAGTTGTCCCGGTCACATCAGGCCGCGGCACGCTTAAGGATGCCATGAACGATGCCCTGCGCGATTGGGTCACCAATGTTGAAAACACGTTCTATTGCATTGGCACGGTGGCAGGACCACACCCATATCCTGCGATGGTGCGCGATTTCCAAGCGATCATCGGCAAAGAAGTTCGTTGGCAGCTGGAAGAGCAAGAAGGTGAGGGGCGTTTGCCTGACACTGTGATTGCCGCGATCGGCGGTGGGTCAAATGCGATGGGCCTGTTTTTTCCCTTCCTTGATGACGACAGTGTTAACATTATCGGCGTCGAAGCGGGCGGCAAAGGCGTGAACCAAAAGATGGAACACTGTGCTTCGCTGACGGGTGGCCGCCCTGGCGTTCTGCACGGCAACCGGACCTATTTGCTGCAGGACGATGATGGGCAAATTCTTGAAGGATTTTCGATTTCAGCTGGGTTGGACTATCCGGGAATTGGGCCGGAACATTCCTGGTTACATGAAATTGGCCGCGCGAAATATGTGGCGATTACCGACAAAGAGGCGCTAGAGGCCTTTCAGTTTTCGTGCCGCACTGAAGGTATCATTCCGGCGTTGGAACCCAGCCATGCGCTGGCGCATGTGATGAAGCTGGCCCCCACATTGCCCAAAGACCATATCTTGGTGATGAATATGTGCGGGCGCGGCGACAAAGACATCTTTACGGTCGCGCGCCATCTTGGCTTTGACATGAGTGACGCGGAATAGCGCGATGTATGGTGAAAACGGGCCTTTGGCCCGTTTTTTGATCGGGTTATTATTGACCTAATCTGATCCGGCCACGGAACAGGCCTGAAGAATATCTAAAGATACCACCTCTAGTGCCCGCTGATGCGTGGCCGCCAGATTGATTTGTGGTGCGCAGCCTTCGTCATAGGCTTGTAAAAAACGCCCGGCACATAGGCACCAACTGTCACCGGGTTTCAAGCCCGCGAAATGGAACTCGGGATGTGGGGTTGTCAGGTCGTTACCGACATATTTTGAGTAGGCCAGGAACTCTGCAGTCATCACGGCACAGACGGTGTGGCTGCCTTGGTCTTGCATGCAGGTGTTGCAATGGCCATCGCGGAAAAAACCCGTGACAGGCTCTGTGGAGCAGGGCGCAAGCGTTTTGCCGAATACATTGATATTAGGATCTTTTTGCATGATATCCTCGCGCAGATTATCGGAACTTATCCATCAGTTTTTGCATAGATGTCCGGGTATCATCAGCCTCAGGCGTCGGTTGTGATTTGAGCTTTTGATTTTGTTCAGGCGCGCTGCCAACAGTTTGGGTATTCGCGTCTTTTACAGCTTTGGGTTTGCGGGATGTTCCTGTCGAAGGCCGGGGTGGGGCCACGCGCAGGGCCACCGCATTCATGAATTTACCCGGATCGTCAGCGGCTAGATGCTTTGCTCCGTCACTGATGCCGCGCATGAGGTCATCGAGCCAGTCTTGATCAGCCTTGGCAAAATCGCGCAGCACATAGCCAGCAACTTTGTCTTTGTGACCCGGGTGACCAATGCCCAGCCGCACCCGGTCATAATGTGGCGACAGGTGCTGATGAATAGAGCGCAGACCATTATGGCCAGCATGGCCACCACCGGATTTCACACGGCACTTGCCCGGCGCCAGATCCAACTCGTCGTGGAACACGATCACATCGGTGCTGTCGAGCTTGTAAAACCGCATGGCTTCGCCAACAGCCTGACCAGAAAGGTTGATAAAGGTTTCAGGTTTCAGCAATACAATTCTGTCGCTGCCAAATTTTCCTTCGGTGACCGCGGCCTGAAATTTTTTACGCCATGGACCAAAGCCATGATCATCGGCAATGCGATCAAGCGCCATGAAGCCGATATTGTGGCGATTACCAGCATATTTTGCGCCCGGATTACCCAGACCTACGAAAAGTTTCATCTTGGTTCATTCTTTGGTGCAGCTTTAGTTTGCCGCAACCTAAGCTGCGCGTCAAAAAAGTGCAATTGTTGCCGGTGGTTGACTTGTCGGGACGCTCGCGAGGCGACATTGTATCTAAAACGGAGCAGCGACGTGACACTTCATATATTAGACGGCGTTCGCCTTGAATTGCCTGAATGGCTGCAAGGCACAGCGATCGAAGAAAAAATCGTCTCTGGCAGCTATGAAGGCCATGAGGCACATGCGGCGCGTCAAAGAATTCGGCCAGGTATGCGCGTGCTGGAAATTGGGGCAGGGCTTGGCTTTGTCAGTACGATCTGTGCGCAGAAGGCTGGTGCAGAGAACGTGATGTCGGTTGAGGCCAATCCTCGGATGCTGGACCCGTTGCAGAATAACCTTCGTCTGAATGGGCAACAGGCGGCGACCGTTATGCATGGCGCGGTCGTGGGGGATGCGCATGCGGATTTGGTGGTTAATTTTCGCGCGGGAACCTTGTTTTGGGGCGGGAGCATCGTTGCAGAGGGTCAAAGTCGCAAAGACATGGTTTCTGTGCCTGCGCTGCACATTGGGGCTTTGTTGGAAATGCATCGACCGCGGTTTGTGATGTTGGATGTCGAAGGCGCCGAGGCGGCGTTGTTTCAGAGACCTTTGCCAAAATTTGTGCGCTTTGTGGTTCTAGAACTGCACCCCAAAAAATACCCAAATACGACGGTCAAACAAATTGTCGACTGCATGTCGGCCTCTGGTCTTACATATGACCCGGTGTCTTCGCGTGGCCGCACCTTGGGGTTTATGCGGGTCTGAAAAAAAACGGCCCCAAATTCTTGGAGCCGTCTTTGAATTTTTGCAGAGGGACAAGAACGCTTATGCGTCTTCTGCCGCCGCTTCTGCTTCTGGTGCATCTGCTTCTACTGCATCATCTTCATCTTCGTCATCTGCGGAACGCAGGCTGGAAGGTGCAGAGAGGTTTGCAATCACAAAGTCACGGTCGATGGTCGATTTGGCACCTTCTGGCAGTTCGATCTGCGAGATGGTGATGGTGTCGCCAATGTCTTTGCCTGTCAGGTCGAAAACCAGTTTCTCTGGAATGTCGCCAGCCGTCACGCGCAGTTCAACCTCGTTACGAACAACGGTCAGAACGCCACCCTTTTTGATGCCAGGTGCTTCTTCTTCGTTGATGAACTCAACCGGGATGAACAGGTTGATTTTAGATGTGCGGCGCAGGCGCAGCAGATCGAGGTGCGTTGGCAAGTCTTTGACTGTGTGGCGCTGCACGTTACGGCAGATCACACGAACGTCTTCTTGGCCTTCAACTTTCAGGTTGAAGAGCGTTGACAAGAAACGACCTTGCTTCAGTTTTTTCAACAGGACGTTGAAAGGGATGTTGATCGCAATTGGATCAGCGTCGCCACCGTATACAACACCAGGGACCATACCATCGCGACGTGCCTGACGAGCGGCGCCCTTGCCTGTCCCCGTACGGACTTCGGCGTGTAGATCAGGGATCTGTCCAGCCATTTGAATTCTCCAATATGTTAGGGTGGGGTTCCTCCAAGGCTGTAACCCCACGTGAAGCGCTGGCCATACCCTAGATTCGTCGATCTTGGAAGACTGAAAATCGCCAAAAAAACGCCAAAAACCCTTTGGCATATGACTTTTTTCGTGCCGCGTTAGGCAAAAGCCTGCAAATGCCCATCCGCCTGCTGTATGCGGTCATAAAGCGCAAATTCGGCGGCGCGTGCCTGGCGTAGTTTTTGCTCGACCTCCGGAGAGAGTGGCGCGGGTTTTGGGGGCGACACATTTTTGTTGGGGAAGCTCAGTTTTTCGTCAAAGCGCTGTTCGAGAAATTTGCGCAATGTTGACTGGGCTTCATAGGCAAATAGGTGATGTACAGGCACCGAACCATCAGCCATCGACAGAAAGCCATATTGGCTGCCAATCGCGGCAAATTTTGGTTGTGGCTCTTGCAAAACAGCCAGCACAAAATCATCAAAGCTGAGATTTGCAGTACTTGCGTCTGAGCGTCCGCTTTTGGGGGCTGTGCGATACCGATACCAGCTGCGAATTTGCTCTATAGGATGGCGCATCACGGCCAGACGTTCCGGGGAAATACCGTAGAAATCATCAAGAAACGGGGTCATTTTACGTTGAAACTGCCCGGCGGTCATATGTTTGCGGCGCTTTGCAAAGACAATATCGGCATGTTTGCGCAGGGTCATTTCATAGGCAGTGGAGCCAGTCTTTGGCGTCGCCAGAAAGGCCAGATTCTGTTTGAAATAGATTTGCATATTACCCGCTTGGCTGGCTGTTTAGACCAAGTATGGCACCCACCGCGATGGTGTCAAAGGGGAAAGGGGGCGCAGGGCGCACCCTTGGAAATTCCGCATGGTTTCAAAGTGGCTAGTCCTGCCAATTGCCCTCAAATCCCTTGGGGACCATCAGGATATCGCGGCTAAGCTGAGCGACGGATGTGCAGCCGCATAACCCCATGGAGGTGTCAAATTCCTTGTGAATCAGCTCTAGGGTTTTGGTGACGCCCGCTTCGCCCATGGCTCCCAATCCATAGATGTAGGCGCGGCCAATATGGGCGGCTTTGGCCCCCAGGGCGATAGCTTTCAGGGCGTCTTGGCCCGACCTGATGCCGCTGTCGATATGGACTTCGATTTTGTCACCCACTGCGTCCAGAATCGCTGGCAAGGCCCGGATAGAGCTGAGTGCCCCATCCAGTTGCCGTCCCCCGTGATTTGAAACCACTATGGCATCCGCGCCAACATTTACCGCCTTGATCGCGTCGCGCGGATCAATGATTCCCTTGATGATCAACGGGCCATCCCACATTTTGCGAAACTGCCGGATGCGATCCCAGTCCAGTGCCTGATCGGCGGCCTCTGCAAACCAATTGCTGAGAGAGGCGGGGTCACTGACGCCTTTAGCATGGCCAACAATATTGCCAAAAAAACGACGTTTTGTGCCCATCATCTGCAGGCCCCAAGAGACTTTGGTGGCCAAGTTCGCCATAGATTTAACGGTCAGTTTCGGCGGGGCGGATAAGCCGTTTTTCAGGTCTTTGTGCCTTTGTCCCAAGAGTTGCAAATCAACTGTGATGACCATCGCCGCACATTTTGCGGCCTTTGCGCGATCAAACAATCGCTGCATGAAATCATCATCCTTAAGCGTGTAAACCTGCAACCAGAAAGGCTTTTCCGTATGGCTGGCCACATCTTCGATCGAACAGATTGACATGGTGGAAAGTGTGAATGGTACACCAAATTTTTCCGCCGCGCGGGCGGCTTTGATTTCGCCGTCTGCATTTTGCATACCCGTTAGACCAACTGGGGACAGGGCAAGGGGCATGGAGACCTTTTGACCAAGCATTGTGGATTGCGTGCTGCGACCAGTCATGTCTTTGGCCACGCGCTGGCGCAAATAGATCTTCTCAAAATCTGAGGTGTTTTCACGAAAGGTCTGTTCAGTCCAACTGCCGGATTCCGCATAGTCATAAAACATGCGGGGGACGCGGCGTTCATAGGTTTTCTTTAGATCGTCAATGCAGGTGATGACTGGCATGGGGTAAACTCGCTGTATTGGTTAAGTTTATTTACCACTGGTGAAGGTTTGATGCAATACCCAAGATTGGGGAGGCTAAAAAGCGCCGGTGTTGTCCGTTTTCGCACAGAAAAGTGCACAGGATTTTAGGCGCGTGTTTCAAAGGCTTTTAAGGATGCATATCAATTTGTGTCCGACCCTTTTGCAGACACTTCCGCCCGAAAAGTTAAGAGCTAAACCGGCAGTGCGGAACTGGACTTTGTGCTGCGCAATACGAAGTTCGTGTGGGAACTACGAACAACGCCCAGACGCAGAATGCGTTTCATGATGAAGGTTTCCAAGGCTTCTGGACCTTCAGCCACCACTTTCAGCATATAGTCATCAGAGCCGGTGATTGAGGCGCATTCGACGATTTGCAGTTCATTTTGCACAAACCGATCAAAGGTGTCGATTGTGGCTTGGGTGTGATCTAGCAGGCTGACATGTATATAGGCCTGGGCGTGTAGACCCAAGGCGCGCGGGTTCAATATGGCGACGTAGCGGTCAATTACGCCGACTTCTTCCAAGTGCTTGACCCTGCGCCAGCAGGGCGATGAACTGAGACTGACTTTGTCAGCAAGGGCCTGAAGGCTGATTTTGCCGTCGGCTTGTAGGACTTGCAGAATCTCTCGGTCTTTTTGATCAAGTTTGGGCATATTTTACCGAAATTTTACCTTTGTTAAGCAATTTATTCCAAGATCATAGCGGATTTCACAGGGAATGGGGCGGATTTTTCCGGTTTGGCGGGCGACCATGAGGTAAGGAGACGCGCGATGCCAATATCCACAAAGTACGCTGCCAAGACACCGGATGCCTTTGGCTATATTGCCTATGACGCCGCAGAAGACGCTGTTTGGCGAGATCTATTTGCTGCACAACTTGGACCAGTGCAGGCCCATATGGCGAAACCTTATTTGGATGGGTTGGCCAAATTGAACATGCCAACGCACAGCGTGCCGCAATGCCCCGATATTTCGGCAGTTTTAATGCGTGAGACTGGCTGGAAGGTTGCCCCGGTGCCCGCGCTGATTGGGTTTGAACGCTTTTTTGCTATGTTGGCAGATCGGACGTTTCCAGCCGCATCCTTTATTCGCTATCGCGAGGATTTCGATTACATTGAGGAACCCGATATTTTTCATGAAATATTCGGACACACCCCCTTGTTGACGGATCGACGTTTTGCCGGGTTTTCCCAAGCGATCGGCCTTGCGGGGTTAAAGGCACAAAAGCAAGATTATAGCTGGCTGATCCGGCTGTATTGGTTCACCATCGAATTTGGTCTGACACGTGAAGCAGGCAAGCTAAAGGCGCTTGGCTCTGGGCTGGCATCATCCAAAACAGAACTGCCGCACGCTGTAGTGTCGGGCGCGCCGGTGCTGCGGGCATTTGATGTGATTGATATTCTGCGCACGCCTTATCGGATTGATATTCACCAGCCGGTGTATTTTGTCATCGAAGATCTGGATGATTTGTTTGCCGCGGCAGAGCGTGACTTGATGGCCGATATAAAACTGGCGCAGGCCAAAGGGCTGTTTGAGCCGATGTACCCCCCGGTTGAAAAGAGGGCGTCTTAGGTATTGAGCTAAGAAAAAACAGCGCAAGAAAAGGGTGTCGTGTTGTTACGTGGTACCCTTTCTTTTGGTTTTATCCTAAGCCCGGTGCGCACCGTCGGCGAGGGACTTCACAAAATCCAACACTTCGGAAACTGGTTTGCCCGCGGCGATTTGGCTAACGATGGCAGAACCCACAACCGCACCATCAGCAACAGAGGCGATGTTTTCGGCTTTTTCCGGCGTGTTGATGCCAAAGCCGACGATGATCGGCAGGTCGGTCGAGGCTTTGATGCGCGCCACTTCGGGGCCTACATTGGTGGCTTGGGCCTCGGCGGACCCGGTGATGCCGTTGATTGACACGTAATAGACAAAGCCAGAGGTGTTTTGCAGCACTTTGGGTAAGCGTTTGTCGTCGGTTGTTGGTGTGGCCAGACGGATGAAGTTCAGGCCGGCGGCTTGGGCCGGAATACACAGCTCTTCGTCTTCTTCGGGCGGCAGATCCACAACGATCAGCCCGTCAATGCCAGCTTCTTTGGCGTCGACCAGAAATTTTTCAACGCCACGATTATAGATCGGGTTGTAATACCCCATCAATACAATCGGAGTTGTGTCATCGGTTTTGCGGAATTCGGCGGCCAAGTCCAAAGTGCGCTGCAGGGTCATGCCCGCGCCAAGTGCCCTTTGTCCGGCCAACTGGATTGTTGCGCCATCGGCCATTGGGTCGGTGAAAGGCAGGCCAAGCTCGATAATATCGACACCCGCAGCAGGCAAGCCTTTGACCACTTCAAGCGATTCATCATAGTTGGGGTCACCCGCCATCACGTAAGACACAAATGCTTTTTTGTTGGCAGCTTTTAATTCTGCGAATTTGGCGTCGATGCGAGTCATGAGGATCCCTTTGTCTTATCAAAAGGGGTTTGCCCGTTTCACGCGGGAAAATCAATGGCGCAACATTGTGAAAGGTGACGGCGAAAAATACCTTGAAGATGTCGAGCGCCTAGATGGAAATTAACCGTCGTTCACCATCACCATCCAATCGGTGCCAAAACGGTCTTTGCACATGCCAAAACCTGACGAAAAGAAGGTGGCGGCAAATGGCATAGTTGCTTCTCCACCGTCACAGAGTTTTGCAAAAGTGGATTTGGCCTCTTCAAGCGTTTCGACAGCATGGGACACAGCAAAACCCGCTTGTGGTTGGTAGGGCATATCAGGTGGGACGTCACTGCACATCAATGTTTGTCCACCCACATCAATTTGCGCATGCATCAAACGGTCTACATCCGCCAGCCCAGCCTCTGGTGGGGCATCGGAAAACGGCATCTTAACGACGTTGTCTGCGCCAAAGACCTCTGCATAAAAATCTATGGCCTGGGCGGCATTGCCATGAAAGAAAATGTAGGGCGTAAATGTCATTTGGTCCTCCTATTTCGAGCCCAAAGGGTAACATGGCTTGCGTCAACTCCAAACACCCCATATTAGCGGCACGAACTTGTCACAGGAGGCCGAGATGGGCTTTAAAGTTGGTATTGTCGGCCTGCCGAACGTGGGCAAATCGACCACATTTAATGCGTTGACCAAAACGGCCGCTGCGCAGGCTGCGAATTTCCCGTTCTGCACCATTGAGCCAAACGTTGGCGACGTTGCTGTGCCCGATGATCGTTTGGAAAAGCTTGCGGGTATCGCTGGATCAAAACAGATCATTCCAACCCGGATGACATTTGTGGATATTGCGGGTCTGGTGAAGGGTGCCTCGAAAGGCGAAGGCCTGGGCAATCAATTTCTGGCCAACATTCGCGAAACCGATGCGATTGCGCATGTGTTGCGCTGTTTTGATGATGATGACGTGACCCATGTGGATGATCGTGTTGATCCGGTGGCCGATGCGGAAACCATCGAAACCGAATTGATGCTGGCGGATCTGGAAAGTATTGAAAAGCGGCGTCAGGGTCTGGTGCGCAAGATCAAAGGCAATGACAAAGAAGCCAAAGACCAAGACCGTCTGTTGGCTATGGCGCAAGAGGCGATTGAGAACGAAAAACCCGCGCGTACTTGTGAAATTGATCCCGAGGATGAAAAGCTTTGGAAGGGTCTGCAGCTGTTGTCGACCAAACCGGTGCTCTATGTTTGTAACGTGGGCGAGGCTGAGGCTGCCGAGGGCAACGCTCATTCTGCGGCGGTTGCTGAAATGGCCGCTGCTCAGGGTAACTCGCATGTAATTATTTCAGCGCAGATTGAAGAAGAAATCAGCCAGTTGGATCCCGAAGAAGCTGAAATGTTTTTGGGAGAGATGGGTCTGGAAGAGGCCGGATTGGATCGGTTGATCCGTGCCGGGCATGAACTGTTGAAACTAGAGACCTATTTTACCGTGGGCCCCAAAGAGGCGCGGGCCTGGACCATTTCCATGGGCACAAGCGCCCCAGCCGCAGCTGGTGTTATTCATGGTGATTTTGAGCGCGGTTTTATCCGGGCTGAAACCATTGCCTATGATGATTTTATCACCTTTAATGGGGAACAAGGTGCCAAAGAGGCTGGTAAAATGCGGGCTGAGGGCAAAAGCTATGTTGTGCAAGACGGTGACGTCATGCATTTCCTGTTTAACACATAAGCCTGTCGAAATTTTGGTTTTCAAGAGAGGCCATCGGCCTCTCTTTTGCATTTAAAGAGGTATTTTATGCGTAAAGTCACCAAGCTGATCATTGATACGGATCCGGGAATTGATGATGCAATGGCCATTTTTTATGCCGCAGCCGCACCCGACATCGACCTGCTGGGTCTGACATCAATTTTTGGCAATGTGACGGTTGAAACCGCAACGCGCAACGCGCTGCGTTTGCTGGAAACCGCGGGTGTTGATGCACCCGTGGCGGCAGGGGCGCCCACTCCGATGGCGATGCCTCCATTTAAGCCCTCATCGCATGTTCATGGTGCGGAAGGGTTTGGCGATATTCCGGCCGCCACCCCAAGCGGGCAACCGATCAGCGAAACCGCCGCGGAATTTCTGTGCCGCATGGCGCGGGAGCACAAAGGCGAGTTGGTGGTGTGCCCAATCGGGCCGCTGACAAATATTGCTTTGGCCTTGCAGTTGGACCCGGACTTCGCGACCAACGTAGACCGCATTGTTTTGATGGGCGGATCTTACCGTGAAGGCGGCAACATCACCCCGCATGCGGAAGCCAATATTTACCATGATCCGCACGCTGCAGAAATCGTTTTTGCATCAGGCGCACAGGTTGAAATGGTGGGCTTGGATGTGACACATCAAATTCTTTGCACAGCTCAAGATTTTGAAGCAATTGCAAAGGGCGCACCGCGTCTGGGTGGCATGTTGCAGGACATGAGCCACTTTTATCTGAAATTTTATGCGAGCGTCGGTAAGTTTGAAGGCTGCAGTCTGCATGATCCGGCGGCGGTTATCGCCTGCACCCATCCGGAGCTTTTTGATGGGTCTCACGTGCAAATAACGGTGTCCTGTGACGGGGATTCGCTTGGTGCAACGAGAGATGCCGAAGATCAGCGCAGCACCTCGTTGGTCTATACGTCCGTGGCGGCAAAGAGTGTTAAGGATTTGTTCTTAGCGCGTCTCGCAAATTTGGCCTAATGACTAGGCACTTTGTGACAGGTCGAGCGATTTAATGATGCCCAGCAACCATTGGTGGCGCGAATTGTCGTTGTGACGTTTGTGCCATAGTAAATCAAAGTCTAACTCAACATTTCCGAGATAGGGCAGGGCGCACCAAGCAAATTCTTTGAAAACGTCGTGGCGCAATCGACTTGGCATACTGGCCACAACATCAGTTCCCCGAATCATCTCTGCGAGCACTGACACATTAGACGCGGAACATACGATGTTGCGGTGACCTTCAAGGCGCTTAAGTTCATTGGCAACAGAGCTGCGCACATACCCGCCAAAGTCCAAAACCCCGTGCCGGGCCGCAAAGTATTTTTCAGCAGTGTCCGGGGCAGAGCATTCTTTCGGATCGTAAAATGCCACCGACTGGTCGCGGAACAGGGGATGTGACTGCAAGGCAGGTGGATATTTTGCAACACGCACTGAAATCAACACATCAGCGGCGCCAGAGGTAAGCACCCCCTCCACTTGATCTCGGCTGCCCATTTCGACAAAGCGCACATGACGCTCAGGGTTGATGGCCCAAATGGCGTTTCGAATGGTCTGCAGCGCACCCATCATGGAATTGAGATTGGCAGCGATACTAATCGGGCGCGCATCTTCCAATGGGTCATAAGTACCAGTTTCAGAAAGCCCCTCGATGGCAGATACGATACGTGCTGCGCGCGGAATGAGATTCTTTGCATTTTCAGTGGGCACGATGCTGCGTCCCACTTTTTCAAACAGTTTGTAGCCAAGCATTTGCCGCAGTCTTTCCAGCATATTGCTGACCGTGGATTGGTTGAGGTCAAAGTGCTCTGCTGCGCGGCTAACAGATTGCAATTCACAGACCTTTAGGAAGATCCTGAGGGTGTGGGCGTCAAGTTTATATACATTTAGATTATTCATGTATTTATTTGCGATTCTCGATGGATTGATGGGCTTTACCAGAGTAAGTTTAGCATACAGTCATTCCCTGGCACTGTAGAAAATAGGGCATATGCTCAAAGATCGAATAAGGCTGGTTAGCTTCGCTGAAAAAGAGCGCATGGCTGATCGGGACGCATTAAAAAACTTGATAGAATATTCTATTGGCTGCGCAAAAGATAACCAGTATTTTGCGACCCAATTTTACCTTGAGGCGGCCTTCCGCAGCTTGGAAAAAGAAGATTCTTAATCCCATCTTGGGTTTGAAAACGCTTTTCAGGCGCGATTTTTTTGCGCCTAAGTTTTTGATTCTATTCATAGTTTTCATCCAAAAATTCTTGAAAATATCTGTGCATCGAAGTCTCGATATGATACTAGCTTTGAGGGTAGATGCTTCTTTCTGGATCGGTATCGCATCCCCCAGAGATCAACATTTGCGTCTCGCAACCGGATTACAGTGTTGCGTGGTGACCCCTCTTGCTTTGCTTGGGCCCATTAGGTTCTAAGTTGTAGGAGGGGTCACACTCCGGTGCTGCCAAATTATGCAACTTGAACTCGCCATTTTGGGCTAACATCAAATTGCCGCCATAGCGTTTCTTTTTGAAAAGCTTTGGCATGTTTGTGACATGTGACAAGCATCATGTGACAAGCATAGAGTGCCTTGCTTGCAGATGCGGTGGAAGCACAATTTCGCTTCATAAAGGGAACTAAGAATTGCCTTTTAAGAGTATGGTTTACCGTCAGAGCGGTCCCTTCGTTTGGTCAGTCAATTTGCTCGAAGCCGCTTGTTTTTGTGACCGAATATTTTTTTGAAAAAACGCCTTGTTTCTCTGAGGTTTGCTAAATATACGGGTCAGCGGAGACGTGGCCGAGTGGTCGAAGGCGCTCCCCTGCTAAGGGAGTATACCGGAAACGGTATCGAGGGTTCGAATCCCTTCGTCTCCGCCACCCGCACATTTTATGAGGTTTTGTGAGGTGGCTTTGAATTACTTAAACCTCAGTATTTCATGAATAATGACCTGGTTTAAGGTTTTGCTGGATTTCGTTCGCTTGCCCAGCGACGCTTTCATTGTGTGCCATGAAAGGTGGTATGTCGCGTGGCAGCGCTGGACGGAAAGCTTACAAAGAAGCTGGTAGAGAATCTTGGGCCGGGGCGTCATGGCGATGGTTCGGGGCTTTACCTTGTGGTTGATCCATCCGGCGCGCGGCGCTAGGTGGTGCGGGTGACTGTCAAAGGGCAGAAGAACGCCAAAGGCGCACCGCTACGTACCGATTTTGGATTAGGCGGGGCGGACGTTGTCCCACCCAATCAAGCACGCGAACGCGCCTTGGAATATCGGCGTATGGCGACGTCTGGGCTAACCCGCGATTCAATGCCAAGCGCGACGTGCCTTCCTTCGAAGAGCTCAGCCGTCAGGTTCACATTGATCGACGACCGACTTGGAAAAACCCAAAGCACGTGCAGCAATGGCTGAATACCTTGCGAGACTATGCGTTTCCCAAGATAGGGCGCATGCCGGTTGATGTCATAGGGCAGCCCGAAGTGCTGATGTGCCTTTCCCCGATTTGGACAGAGAAACACGAAACGGCAAAACGCCTCGCCCAGCGCATAAAGGCCGTTCTGGACGTGGCTAAAGCTTCAGGCTTCCGAGAGGGCGAAAACCCAGTAAAGGCTGTCAAAGAACCAACGACGCGCCTTGACCCGATCACGCAGCGGGAAACTTTGGCAATGTTGGCGCGCATTGCAGACAACGACCAAATTGCCATCGTGCTGGTGACCCACGATTAGAACATCGCACAAAAGTGGGCGGACCGCGGAATTTTATTGGGTTAAACAACTAAAATGGCGGTCCAAGTGACCACCATTTCATCAGATTACGTGGGATTATCTGATAGCTACGTTAATACGGCAGTATCTTGTCAGCAGACAAGGCATAGCCGATGTCAGCGATTTGGGTCGAGATGGACGAAACACCAAACATACCGATCACATTGACCGGTTCAAACAGGCCTTTGCTCTCATAGGGCGGGTCGGTGGTGACAAAGACCAGTTGATTGGCGGGCGGTGGAGGAACGTGCACACAGGCACCAACGTAGGGCACCAGGATGAATGCCGAAACACCGGTGCCCTTATAGTCAATCGGCACAATAAACCCCGGAAGCCGCACCACTTGTCCGTTCCAATCGGTTCGGACGCCGCTTGATGTCGGTTGCTGGCTGGACAAAGGCGCGTTGTCATGTTCGATCAGCCCAAATAGCGCCGGTGGAATTGATGGCTCACCCTTCGGCAAGAGATCGTCCCACTCAAGGTCAATGTAATCTCGGGCCTGCGCCAAAGTTGGTGCAAGTAAGGTTGCGGACAGACCCGCCAAAAGCGCACGGCGCTGAAGGTGGTGCCTTACCATACATAGACCTCCATCCTATCCGCTGCGATCGAATAGCCAACTTGCCCAAGGTTGGTAGATTGAAGCTGGGTGCGCATTGTTCCGATGACCCAAACGGGATCCCATAACTCTTCACCAGACCAAGGTGTGGCAGAATTGACCATTACCAATTGGTTTGCCGGCGGCGGCGGGGTATGCAGGCAGGCACCAACATAGGGCACAAGCATGAATTCCGTGACACCCTTTGCGCTGATATCAAATGGGATGATGAAGCCCGGCATTTTGATATAGGCCCCGTTCAACCTTTGATTCAGTTTTTGCCCATTTGCGTCATAGATCGGGTTCCAAATGTCGTTGGCCTCGTCCATTTCGCCTTCGCCAATGATTTCCGAATAGGGCACCCCGGCTGGAATCAAATCATCCCACGTGATTTCTTTGGGACGTGCAGCAAGGGCCGCCGTTGGGGCCGAGGCTACGCCAGACAATATAAGCAATGCGCGTCTGCGATTCATCATGAACGATTCCTCGGGTGTGACATCAGGTTTTCACCATCATACCATCAGCGACCGACATTCTGTAAGCGCGCAATGCAGGAACCAAGCTCACAATTGCGCCAGCACAGACAACCGCGACCAGAACCCAGACCTCTCGCATCGTCGGCGCATCGATTGGCAGCCACAGGCCAAATGCACTGTCGACCAGCGGCTGCGCTATGATCAGTCCAATATATAACAGGACCAAGCCAAACACCGCGCCGATTGCCGCTGTGACCATGGCTTCTGTCACGAGCATGGTCAGGATGGTGCGGGGGCGGGCACCCATCGCGCGAAAGATTGCCATTTCCCGGCGGCGCTCGTTAAGGCTGGAAAAAATCGTGGCCATCATGCCAATCAGGGCGGTGACGACGACCATGATCGACACCGCCAGTAGCGCCGTTTCAGCAATGCCAACAATGCTCCAAAGTTCCTGTAGGGCCACGCCGGGTAAAATTGCGAGCAAGGGTTCTTGGCGATACTCATTGATGGCGCGTTGCAAGGTGAAGGTCTGCAAAGGGCTTTTGACACCAATAAGCGCTGCGGTCACAGCTTTTGGGGTGAGATCCATTTTTCGGATGTCATCTGGTGATGTAGATTGCCCGGGGATCTGCGCCCCACTTCGCCAATCGACATGAATGGCCTCAATTGCCTGCATGCTGACGATCACGGTTCGATCCACGGGCGTGCCAGTCTTTTCCAAAATACCTGATACGCGAAAGGGTTGATCTTTGTGGTCCGTAAAGGACGCCAGCCCATGTGAAACCACAATCGGATCATCAACACTGTAGCCCAGTTTCGCAGCAACATCTGCGCCAATGACCGTGTCAAAAAGATCATCCATGATGACGCCATGGGCTAAGGCCAATGATCTGCCTTGGCGATACTTATAGTGCTCAAAAAAGGCCTGACTGGTGCCCATAACCCTAAACTGACGATGGCTGTCGCCCAATGAAATAGGCACAATCCAATCAATCGCGGGGCGCTGTGCGATGTCTTGATAGCTTTCCCAGGTCACGTTGTTGGTGGCGTTGCCAATGCGAAAGACGGAATACAGCAAAAGTTGTACGGACCCAGATCGCGCGCCGACGATCAGGTTGGTTCCAGAAATCGTGTCCGCAAAGCTGGCTTTCGCTCCGGTGCGCACTTTTTCCACGCCCAGAAAAAGCGCCACCGACAAGGCAATTGCCAAAACGGTCATGCCCACGGTCAATGCGCGGGCAAAAAGCGAAGCGATGGCAAGGCGCAATGTCATGTCGCGGCCCTTTCAATCTGGGCAATGTCTTCCAAATGGATCACACGATCAAACCGGTCCGCAAGCCTTGGGTCGTGGCTGACCATCAATAATGCGGTCTGATGGGTTTGCGTTTGGGCAAACAGCAAGTCAAGAAAGGCGGCCTGGCTATTGGCATCAAGTGCAGAGGTGGGTTCATCGGCAATGATCAAGGGCGGCTGACCTATCAAAGCCCGCGCAACGGCAACCCGCTGTTGTTGGCCAACACTCAGGGTATTGGCCTTGGCAAACACAAGGTCATGGGGCAATCCAAGGGCCGTGCAGAGGTTCATAGCCTGTTTTGTTGCGTCGCCCGCCCGTTTGCGACGCTTGGGGGCAAAGCGCAGCGGCAGCAGAATATTGTCGATGACGCTGGCAAATGGTAGCAAGTTAAATTGCTGAAAAATAACGCCAATCTGTTCGGCCCTAAACGTATCACGCGCGCCACCCGACAATTTTGTGACCTCGGTTTCGGCGATGTGTATCGCACCGCTGTCCGGCAGAATGGTGCTGCAGATCAATGACAAAAGCGTCGACTTTCCAGAGCCACTTTCCCCCAATAGCAAAACGCTCCCTCCCTGCTTAACAGATAGGGCAGGGACGCTCAGCGAAAATGCTGCCCGCCCCGACCACTGATAAGTCACGTCAGAAATCCTAAGGACGATTTTCGTCATTTGACTTTAGCGCTTCAAATCAAGGACAGGGGCATCAGGCGTAACTTCAAATGCCTGTGCGCCCGTGGCACTGATCAGTTGTACGACAACTTCCTGCGCATTCGGGAAGGTATCGAAATAGCCAAAAGTAATCTCTGTCAGCCCATGCGGGTTTGTGCAGGTCAGATCATATTCGGCGTGGAATTCGCTGTGGCCTGGGTTTTCAGCATGGTCGTCATGCCCATCATGATGATCTTCATCGTCGTGGTCATCGTGAGCATGGGCGTCATGGTCGTGATCATCATGCTTTTCGTGATCATGCTCTGCGTGATCGTCATGTGCTTCATCCGCGTGACCCTCATGATGTTCTTCGTCATGTTCATCATCATCATGGGCACCTTCACCCTCAAGGGCCGCATTTGCTTTGACCAAAGTGCAAGCAGCCGTTGCCGACAGGCCAAACAGATCAAGCGGGGCGCTGAGCTTGGCAATCGCCGCATCGATTGCAGCATGATCAGCGTCGCTTTCAGCGGCATGTTCAAAGCCAACGATGTCAGCACCTGGCGCATGGAATTCCATCGCGACAGTTGTGCCATCAATCGCAATATTCAGTGCGCCAACACCATGTTCATGAGCATCCAACTGACGCGTTTCTTCAGTGAGCGCGGGCGTAGCTGCGACAAGCGCGATGAGAGAAATAGCGAGTTTCATGATTAATCCGTTATGTTGATTATAGAATTGTTAAACGCAGCAAGCGCTGCATTGGCCGTGGATCTCGACGATGTGTCGATCCGCGCGAAAGGTATTTTGGTCTGTTAGGGCAGTTAGCGTCGGCAAAAGCGCGCTGCCGTCGTGTTCTTCTACTGATCCGCAATCCTGACAAATCGCCAGAACAGGCACGCTTTCCACATGGCTGCAGCGGCACGGGACAAAAGCCTTGATAGATTCAAGACGGTGTGCGCGTCCTTGATCGGTCAAAGCTGAAAGCGTGCGATAGACAGTAGGCGGTGCGATATCGGGCTCTCGAAGCTGAAGCCGTTCAAGAATTTGATAGGCCGTCATCGGCCTGTCGTTTGAGCTGAGTACATTCAAAATATCAGTCTGCCGTACCGACGCGCGCTTTCGCATTCACCTACTCCTTCGTTGATGAATTGCTATTTTATAAAGTAACAAATGGCAAGACAGATATCTTTGGCGTGGCGGCGAGTGAGGCACAATTGCTGGAGCAAGTGCCAAGCCGAAATCGGTTGAAAAACACCCATTCCGCGTTTGATCTTGCCGCGGTTTAGGTCCGGTCTCATTCGAGCAATGTTTGCTTTAATGGAAATTGAGAATGGCACCGAGATACACCGAAGAATTTCGCCGAGAGTGGGACACGACCACAAGTGGGTTCAGAAGCACCAATGTGACGATCTGATGTCGGGTCCTCACGAGGACTTTGAAAAGGAAATGGGCTTCAAAGTCTCGATGAACGAAAGGCCGCCGACGCCGCGCAGCGCACCGAAGGCAGGCGTTCACCCTCGAAGGATCCGCCATAGGTTAAGCGCGATGTCGGAAAGATCAGCGAACCGGGCCGTGATATGCTCTCGCTCGATGTTGCCGTTACGATCTGAAGCGATCTCTAGGCGGTCCAAAAGACGACACAGACGGCGTCGGTGCGTACCTGTCATGACCTGTAGTGGATCGGCAATCACGCCGGCGAAGGTCGTCACGACCGACGCCAGCATCGATAGCACAACACCTGTTGCCACCAATTTCCAAAGCTCGAGGTCAGTCGAGAATACGCCATAGTACATGCGCCCCAGCCCTTGTCCCAACGGGAACTGCGTAATGGCAAGGGAATGGGCCCCCAATTCAGCCACCGGTCCAGTGATAGAGATTACCCCCGGCGTGACCGTCTGAAACACAAAATATCCAACAATGAGGGTCACGAGCGTCGTTGTGATTTCGGCAACGGCGCTGCGCACACCTGCGTACTCAGCAATTTCATGTTCTAACACGTCATGCGGGGCGGCAATTTCAAAGCCTTTCGCCTCAATGTCTTTTACAAATGCCAGCACGCGTACAGAAACCTGCCGCGACACATTGGTCTCTAGCAAAATTTTGCGACGTGACATCCAAGCTGATGCTTTATGAAAGCGCATTGTCTTGGCAAGAAAGGCGAGCAGTCGGGTCACAAGAAAAATCGGTGCTAGCAGGACATTGGCTGGAGCACGCAGCAGATCAGCGCCAAAAGCAAAACGATGAAGGGCCAACGTCCCGCGCAGGCCAAACGTCGCCTGGACAAAAGCCTTCACCCCAACGCGTCGATTAACATTTGTAGTCAAACTGCTCACTGTCGAGGATCCTTAGCTGGTCTTATGTAGTCTTATGTAGGACATCTCATCGTATTTCAAATTGGATGCAACCGATGCCAAAGCGGCCCTTTGCGGACATACTTGATTTACATGCCGGGGTCGGACTAGGGGCCTTGTTAGGGGCGCACCATGATGCAATCAGTAGCCTGATTTGTTGAAAGTTTTTTTAAGGAAATCCAATCGCAAAATGCGGCTGTTTTTTTAGGGGCGGGGGCTTCCGTCCCCGCTGGGTTTGCGCTCTGTCTTGGTCTGCATAGATGCGAAATCTAGACTGAAGACGGATTCATAGATCAATCGTCACCTTACCGATAGGATTGGAACAGCACGCTAAAATGTAGTCGGCAGCAATGTCCTGTTCGGTAATACCACCGCTGTGCACCATGTGGACCTCACCAGAGGTTTTTTTGACCTTACAGGTCCCGCAAAGCCCGAAGGTGCACCCAGTCGGAATGCTGATCCCGGCTGATTTCGCAGCACTTAGTATCGTATCGGTTTGTGCGCAGGTCTGGCGGGTATCGCTCGACGCAAAATGAACCTCTGCGGCCAAGTCGTCACTCGGGGACTTATCTTCGAATGTCGCGACCTCATTTGCCAATGATGCAGGTGTACCAAAGCTCTCTTGATGATATCCGTCCATGTTGTAGCCGAGACCAATCAATGCCTCACGCATCGACTGCATGAAGGGTTCTGGCCCGCAACAATAGACCTCGCGTTCCAGATAATCCGGCGCGATCTGGCCCAGCATCACTTGGTTCAGACGCCCCTGATATCCAGTCCAGGGCTGATAGGGGTCCGGTTCTTCGACGACAAACTTAAGGTTCAGCCCAGAAGATCGGCTTGCAAGGTGTTCAAGCGATTGTTTGAACAGCAGCTCGGACGGGCGGTGGGCACAGTTGATGAACACAATGTCGAGTGGGCGACCTTCATCCCAAAGGCATGTGGTCATCGACATCATGGGTGTGACGCCCGACCCGGCGGACACAAACAGGTACTTATCAGCTTTGCTATGAACATTTGTAAACGCGCCAGCTGGCCCGGTCGCCTTTATCCGCATGCCAGGCTTCAGATTGTCCAGCATCCAGCGCGTTCCGATGCTGTCATCTTGTGCTTTGGCGGTGATGTTGATGCTGCGTGGCCGCGACGGAGACGAAGAGATCGTGTAGGTGCGATGGGCTGCTCCACCCTCCACCGGAATTTCAAGCGTCAGAAACTGTCCAGGATCAAAGTCGAACAAAGCGCCCGATGGCGCGCGAAATGAAAACGTGGCCGCGTTAAGCATTTCGCGGTGAACGGCCACGCATTCCAATGGTTCGTTATCGCTCCATGCAGACCAAGTGGTGCGGCTCACTGATGATGTGTCATTGTTTTTCATTCTGCGGCAGCCGCATCTGGCAACAAACGCCTGCCAATCGTCTCGCAGTACCAATCAACAAACCCTCTCACGCTTGCTTCGTGGACGGGCGAGTAGGGGCCTGGCACATAGGCGGGAGAACTGACGCCGCGTTGATTGTCTTCGACCACCCGGCGATCTTCGTCGTTGGTGTCCAGCCAGACCTTTGTCAGGTGTGGGATATCGTAGTCCACGCCTTCAACCGCGTCCTTATCCACCAGCCAGCAGGTAACCAGCTCTGTCTCGGTCGGACTGATGGGCGTCACGCGGAATGTCATGCAGTGATCCGGCAGGAAATAGGCCCAGTTGCTGGGGTAGTGAAACTTGTTCAGGACGCCCGCATCTTCTTTGGTGATTTTGCCAAGACGCTTGCCATGCACACCAAATGAGCCATCCATCGTAAAGCTCTTTGCCCCTTCGACCAATGGCATCCGCGACAGACGAAACTGGCCGTTTTTCGGCACGACATAATTGGATGGCAGTCCCGCAGCTTCGCAGGCGGCGAAATGTTCTGCAATAAAATCGGGGATATTGTTTTCTCCCAAAAAGGACACGCGTGGATCTTCAGGGAATGTGCGGATCAGGCTGGGGTGATTAGAACTGCAATGGTAGCACTCGCGGTTATTTTCCCACACAAGTTTCCAATTTCCATCTTCAATGATCCGGGTCTCATGGGCGACCTTGGCGTTGCTCAAATCATGGGGGTGCAGATATGGTTCGGCGATGTCGCTAAAGGTGTCAAAGTCTGGTGCCTCATCTGCCAAGCAAATGTAAATCAAACCTGACAACACGCGGCAATTGACGGACTTCAACCCGTGATCCTCGGGTTTGAAATCATCGCCCATATCCCGCGCCCACAGCAATGATCCATCCAGATCATATGTCCATTGGTGGTAGGGGCACACAAGTTTGGCCGCATTTCCCTTGGCTTCTTTGCAAATCACTGACCCTCGGTGACGACAGGTGTTGTGAAATGCACGAATCTCACCGTCTGCGCCGCGCACGATCGCGACACGATAATCACCAACTTTGTAGGTGATGTAATTGCCGGTCTCTGGCAGCTCGCAAGCTGGGGCAACGAACAGCCATTCTTTGTAGTAGATCTGTTCCAAATCCTGCGCGTAAATCTCTGCATCGGTATAAAATGCCCGTTCCAATGCGTGACCCGGCGTGCGGCGTGACAACAGATCTGTGGTTTGGAAAGGCATGGCTGGCTCCGTCTGAAAGTGGCTTTAGTGCATAGACTAAAAGACTGCATAGTTGATACGATTGAGCGCACGCAATCGATTGTGTTATTTCTAACAATCGGATTTAGTGATTGTTATGGACATCAAACTGATCACGACTTTTCTCGATATCTTCGAAAGCCGAAACTTCAACCGCACGGCTGATCGATTGGACATAACCCAATCCAGTGTCAGCGGTCGCATCCGCGCATTAGAAACCGCCGTGGGGGCGCAGTTGTTTGAACGTGGCCGGGCTGGTGCCGCGCCCACAGCGGCGGGCATCCGGTTTGAACCGCACGCGCGCATGCTATTGGCCACATGGGATCATGCCTGTCGCGAGACAGGGGCCAGTGTTAACCGCGATCGGTTGTTGCGCCTTGCCGGACAATTCAGTTTGATGAGGCCCGTCCTTGTCATTTGGGTCACACGCATCCGGACGCAAGAACCCCGAGCGGCCATTGATCTACAGGCCGATTATTCGTTGCAAATTATCCGTGATCTTTCCGTCGGCGCGATCGACATCGGTGTCCTTTATTCACCGCAGTATTTGCCTGATCTCGACATCAAGCAGGTCGGCAAGGAGGATTTTGTTATGGTCTCGACTGATGGGGATACCCTCAGTTCAGTACCAAAAGAGCGTTACATCAACACCCACTACACGTCTTATTTTCGACAACGTCACCGTGAGCTATTGCCTGAATACTCCGATTGTCCTCTGTCCGTCAGTTTTGAGGGCCTCGCCGTGGAATTTCTGCAAAGAACCGGTGGCAGTACCTTTGTGCCTATGCGGGCATTTGATGATCTCAAAGCGACAATTGATGGCCTGAGGATTGTCAAGGATGCCCCGATGATACAGCACCCGATTTATGCGGCGACCCATATGCGCAGGCGGCACTACCCTGATGTAGTTCAAGCCTTATCTGCATTACGCGAAACGCTGCGTGATACAATCAAAGAGGCCAAGACATAGCAGCCATTGGCGTGCCTTTTGCGAGGGGTTCCTTTGTCTGCTGTGTTGCACTGGCGTCGTCCCTGAGCGATTTTCGGAGTCACGTTTTACTGCACGGCAGTCTGCAACCTTTCCCGCGCTCCTTCCACCAAGCGACTGGAATTGCTGACAGAGCATCCAAAGGACTGGTGGAGGCGCAAACTACTGTCGCATTCACGCCCTACAACCTAGAGGTGCGTATTCAAAATGGTTATTGTTGTATACAAAATATTTGACCTGATGTACGAGTGTGTCTAAGGTGCGTCATCACCGGTGTATTCCGGTTTTAACTTTCTTGGGAGGAAACCATGAAATCCATTTTTAAGACGGCGGTCGCTTCGCTCGCTCTTATTGCTGCGAGCGCCACTGCGAACGCAACCGAATTGCGTTTGTCGCACCAGTGGTCAAACAAGGACATTCGCCACCTTGTTGCCCAGATGGTCGCCGACGAAGTGGGGGCCGCTGGCGTTGACCTTGAAATTAAAATCTTCGGTTCGAAATCTCTTTTCAAACCGCGTGAGCAATATAAGCCCCTAAGCCGTGGGCAGCTTGACATGACTGTTCTCCCTCTCAGTTATGCTGGCGGCCAACAGCCTGCTTATAACCTGACTCTTATGCCAGGCTTGGTGAAAAACCATGATCATGCTGCGCGTTTGTCGAACTCGCCCTTCATGGAGGCTCTCGAAGCGAAGATGGCAGAGGACGATGTAATGGTTCTGGTGCATGGATACTTGGCCGGTGGTTTTGCCGGAAAAGACAAATGCATCACAAACCCTGCAGATGTTGCTGGGCTGCAAACCCGGGCAGCTGGCAAGTCTTTCGAACAGATGCTTGCGGGGGCAAATGCCTCTATTGCATCTATGGCTTCGTCTGAAATCTACAATGCGATGCAAACAGGTGTGCTCCAGGCTGCCAATACATCGTCCTCGTCATTTGTTTCCTATCGAATCTATGAGCAAGTTAGCTGCTATACACCTGCAAGCGATGTTGCCCTGTGGTTCATGTATCAGCCGCTTTTGATGAATAAACGCGCCTTTGATGATCTAAATGAGGATCAGCAGGCCGCGCTTATGGCTGCATCTGCAAAGGCAGAGGCCTTCTATTTGGAAGAAGCCAAAAAACAAGACGCTGCGTCTGCAAAGGTATTCGCAGATGCGGGTGTTGAGATTGCAGAAATGAGTACTGATGACTTTGAAGCTTGGCGCAAACTGGCGATGGACACTTCCTATGCCAAATTCGTCGAGGAGGTCTCGGGCGGGCAAGAGCTGCTAGACTTGGCTTTGGCTGTCGAGTGATTATTTTGGGCGGCCTTGTGCCGCCCATTCAAATACACTCGTTCTTTAATAGACGTCATTGACAGGAGGCGAATATGGCCGGTCACAGCTCTGCAGTTGCGTCCCGTTCCGGGAACAATCCTTTTCTTCGCGTCGTTGCGGCATTGTCAACTCTAGCTGGCTGGTGCTCGGCGGGTATGATTGTCGCGGCTGTCGCAATCACATGCCAGATGATCGTTGTGCGGTTTGTGTTGAATAAGTCGACGGTTTGGCAAACAGAAGCCGTCATCTATTTGGTCATCGCGGCGACGCTGGTCGGCTTGCCATATGTGCAGCGGCTACGCGGCCACGTTAACGTGGACTTGATCCCGATTTCGCTGCCTCCACGGCCGCGTTTTTTTATGTCTATCTTAACGTCGGTCCTGTCGATCGTGATTGTCGCAGTAATGCTTTTTTATGGGTATGAGTATTGGCATTTCGCCTGGGATCGTGGCTGGAAGTCTGACACGGTTTGGGGTGTAAGGCTTTGGATTCCTTACCTTTCTATTCCAGTTGGTTTCGGCCTTTTTCTTCTGCAACTCATCGCTGACTTGGTCGCCATTTTGACCCGCGTTGATAAACCCTTTGGCCTGGAGTAGCCCCGATGGATCCTCTTCTTCTTGGCGCGATCGTCGCAATAGCCACCATTTTGGTCCTCTTTTCTGGCGTTTCAGTGGCGATTGGCCTGCTGATTGTCTCTGCTGGTTTTCTCCTCATATTTGACGGAGCCCGTTCGCTTGAGCTTATGCCAGAGCTGCTATTTGGCAAGCTGGACAACTTTGCGCTGCTATCAATTCCCATGTTTATCATCATGGGCGCTTCAATCTCTTCGACGCGTGCAGGCGCAGACCTTTACGAAGCACTGGAACGCTGGCTAACCCGTGTCCCGGGGGGGCTTGTTGTGTCAAACCTTGGTGCCTGCGCTCTCTTTTCAGCGATGTCTGGTTCGTCGCCTGCGACCTGCGCGGCCATCGGCAAAATGGGCATTCCCGAGATGCGTAAACGCGGCTATCCAGATGCGGTTGCGGCAGGCTCTATTGCGGCCGGCGGCACATTGGGCATTCTCATTCCGCCATCTGTCACCATGATTGTTTACGGTATTGCCACAGAGACCTCGATTGGCCGCTTGTTCTTGGCCGGCGTGGTTCCTGGCTTGATGCTGGTTGGGCTTTTCATGGCGTGGTCATTGTATTCAACATGGAAGTCCGGGGACGCCACACGTCTGAGTTCAGGCAGCTATACTTGGAAGCAAAAATTCGAAATTTTGCCGCGGGTTCTTCCCTTTCTGGGCATCATTCTTGGCGTGCTTTATGCCATGTATGGCGGCATCGCCACACCATCAGAGACAGCTGCAGTCGGTGCATTGTTGTGCTTGCTGGTTGCGATGATCGTTTACAAACTTTGGAACCCCAAAGACTTGTGGGTCGTGTTGCGTGACAGCACCAAGGAAAGCGTGATGATCTTGTTCATCATCGCCGCAGCTGGTGTGTTTTCCTACATGCTTAGCTCACTTTTCATCACCCAGTCGATTGCCGAGTGGATCGGAACGCTGGATGTAAATCGGTGGGTTTTGATGGGTGTGGTGAATGTTTTCTTGCTGATTGCCGGATTTTTCCTGCCGCCGGTTGCAGTAATTCTGATGGCCGCGCCCATTCTGTTGCCAATCATCGACGCCGCTGGCTTTGATCCAATTTGGTTTGCTGTGGTGTTGACCATCAACATGGAAATTGGCCTTATTTCCCCTCCGGTTGGTCTGAACCTTTATGTGATCAACGGCATTGCGCCGGATATTTCCTTAAAGACCATTCTGACAGGGTCCTTGCCGTTTGTGGCGTGCATGGTGCTGGCAATTGTGTTGCTGTGTGTGTTCCCATCTTTGGCAACTTGGCTGCCTGATGCGGTCATGGGAGCGGCTATATGACCCTTCTTGCTGATTTGCTGTCGACGGTATTTGAGCGGCGAACACGCCGTGAGTCATCGGAAGTGATCGAAGATGGCCGCCCTTTAACAGATCTGGCCACGGCTTTGGTTGGATCGGCGGGTGAAACTACTGGGCTCGCGCTTGCACGTGAAATATTGATGCGGTTCAGCACGCTGGGTGATGCCGAGAAACTAGCGTTCTTTCGGGACATCGCCACCTTGATGAATATCGACCCTGAAGAGGTGCGCGGCACGCTTGACGACTATGAGCGCACCCCGTCAAAAGCAAGCTATCGTGCGTTTGCCAGCGCGGCAGAGCCTAAGCGGCAAGAATTGATCCGTCGGTTAAACCGGTTGCCTGGGGCGACCGAACGTCTTGTGAACATGCGCGGTGATCTACTGCGTCTTGGGCGCGGCGATCCCGAACTTGAGGCGTTGGATTTGGATTTTCGCCATCTCTTTTCCTCTTGGTTCAATCGTGGGTTCCTTGTGTTGCGGCCAATCAGTTGGGAAAGCCCTGCGCATATTCTGGAAAAAATCATTGCATATGAAGCGGTGCATGCCATCGGAAGCTGGGATGATCTGCGGCGCCGTTTGGAACCAGCTGATCGTCGCTGTTTTGCGTTCTTTCATCCTTCGATGCCAGACGAGCCGCTGATCTTTGTCGAAGTGGCGCTGACCAAGGGCATCCCGGATTCTGTACAGGCCTTGCTGGCTGAAGATCGTGATGCCATGCCTGCAACCGCAGCTGATACCGCCGTTTTCTATTCGATTTCAAATTGCCAGTCAGGTTTGGCCAGCATTTCCTTTGGCAACTCTTTGATCAAGCAAGTGGCATCTGATCTGTCCGCAGAACTTGATGGGCTGGATACGTTTGTAACTTTGTCACCGATACCCGGATTGACCAAATGGCTGAAAAAGCAAGGGGTTAATTGGAACGTCGATGATCCTGAAAACGTAAAATCTCTTGCGGCACATTACCTGTTGAATGCAAAAAACAAGGGCGGGCTTCCGCTTGATCCTGTAGCCCGCTTTCATCTTGGCAACGGTGCACTTGTTCACGCGGTTCATGCTGATGCAGACATATCTGACAAGGGTAGGGGGCAGTCGGGTGGCGCGATGGTGAACTATCTTTATGACTTGCCTCAAGTTGCACAAAATCACGAAAATTTCGCGACCACACGCGAAGTCAAAGCGAGCGCTGACGTTCTTGCTTTGGCAGGATTAACAACACTCCCCATTGCTGAAGAAAGGTAACCCCCATGGCCAACCCTCTTTTTGATGGTCTGTTCGGTGTGCATGCCGGAAAGACGACACCGTTTTTGCACCTATGCGATGGGCAAGTGATCACGCATAGCGAGTTTCTTTCGACAAGCGCCCGGATTGCAAATGTTTTAACGCAAATTGGGCTGAACCCGGGGGACCGGGTCGCCGCGCAAATCGAAAAATCTCCCGAAGCATTGGCGCTCTATGCAGCCTGCGCCCAAGCCGGTCTGGTCTTTCTGCCGCTGAACACGGGCTATACGGTCGATGAGTTGACCTATTTCATTGAAAACAGCGGTGCATCGCTTGTGATATGTGACAGCAGACGTGAAGAGGCATTGGGCAATCTTTGCAAGACGCTTGGTATTCAGATTGAAACATTGGATGCCGATGGCGCTGGCACTTTGACAAAGCAGGCTGATGTGATGCCTGATAGCTTTGTGACAGCAGAGCGCGATGGCGATGATTTGGCAGCTTTGCTTTACACCTCGGGAACAACAGGCCGTTCAAAGGGTGCAATGCTGACGCAAAACAACCTTTTGTCAAATGCGCAAACCCTGGTTGGGGCATGGCGTTTTGATGCCAACGACGTGCTGCTACACGCCTTGCCGATTTTCCACACCCATGGGCTGTTTGTTGCGACCAATATCAGCCTGGCGGCAGGCAGCAGCATGATCTTCATGCCGAAATTTGATATTGACCAAATCATCGATTGGTTGCCGAAGGCGACAACCATGATGGGGGTTCCGACTTTCTACACCCGGTTGCTGGATGACAACAGGTTCACCAAAGCGCTTGCCAAGCACATGCGTTTGTTTGTTTCAGGCTCTGCGCCGCTGTTGGCAGAGACCCACACAGAGTTTGAAAAACGCACGGGCCATCAAATTCTTGAACGCTACGGTATGACAGAAACAAATATGAATACGTCCAATCCGTATAAGGGTGAACGCCGGGCGGGGACGGTTGGGTATCCATTGCGGAATGTGGAGCTTATCGTCACAAACCCAGAGACTGGAGAGAAGTTGCCAGACGGCGAAGTCGGCCAGATCGAAGTGCGGGGGCCAAATATCTTTAAGGGCTATTGGCAAATGCCAGAAAAAACAGCCGCCGAACTGCGCGACAATGGTTTCTTTATCACCGGCGATCTAGGTCGCATTGATGCAGATGGCTATGTCCATATTGTTGGTCGTAACAAAGATCTCATCATTTCGGGTGGCTATAATATCTACCCCAAAGAGATCGAGCTTGTTCTGGATGATCAGCCCGGTGTGCTTGAAAGCGCCGTTATTGGTGTGCCGCATCCTGATTTTGGCGAAACCGTCGTTGGGATCGTGGTCTGCAAGAAAAACGCTACATCAGATCTGGATGCGATGAAGGCCGCAGTCCATCAATCGCTTGCACGGTTCAAGCACCCCCGCGAGCTAATTGTTTTGGACGAGCTTCCTCGCAATACGATGGGCAAAGTTCAAAAGAATGTTTTGCGGGACAAATTTCGGGGGATATTCGCTTCTTGAACGTCCAATAGCAGTATAGGCAGCAGGGTTTTTCAAAGCCGCGATATTACTCACTCAGGGCATTTCGATAGAAATATGTGTGCATGGTTGCGATCACCGGGACTTTGTTGGTGATCCGCACATCTGCGCGGAGTCATATTATCTATTTTAAATGTACGTATAATTAGAAATCAAATGGCGCATGTTCGCCGACTTATGGATTTCAAGATTTGCGTCCGCATTGCATGTGATCACTTTGTTGGAAGGTTGCCTGCGCTTCATGCTTTTTGGTGCCTGCGAAATTTTTGCAGCGCGCAAAAAGAGGGGAGGGATATTGTGGTCTTTTCAATCACGCATCGAAATCCTCTTGGGTTCTTAGCGCTCGCAAGGTTCTTTCCTGTTCGGCCTGCTTTGGGTTCCGCTGAGAAGCGTTTTCAGGCGAGGTGGGATGCAAGGTTAAGTATCGCGTTGATATCGGGTGATATGCGAGTTCTATAGAGGTTTGGGGGCGTAATCCGATGCCATGGTTAACCGCGAAACGAAAATACGGTCGAATTACATTTGCAACCGTCTGAGCTAGAGCAGGCAAACGCGACTTTTGTTGTTTTGAAGTCGACGCACTTATTGTATTTCAAATTCGGCGCGTTCCGGTAGAATTCTTTTTAAAACAACTTACTAAGTGCAAATTTTGTAATTTGTTGATTTCTTGCCTGTTTTTGCGGCGTTTCAAGCCAGGGGTTGGCGGTAACGATTGTGATGTCGCTGCCTTTTAGAGTTTTGCATTGACCGATTGGTTGCTTTGAGAGTGAGATTCACATGCGTTCTTCTGCGCGGCAAGCATGGTCAAGCAAGGTGCGCGCGGTGCGTAAAAAAACCCTTTATTGTGCCCGACTCAATGCGACCATTGCGTGAAATCGCTTTTATAGTTTTTCTCAAATTCGGGTTCCAAAGATTTAGGCATAGCATGCCAGTAGCCTTCTTTTTGGGAGGTGCTTGCACGAGGCTGGGCCGTTTTGAGCTGCTAAGAAAATCATAAGTGCGCAGTCTTTTCCGCATACTTGTTACGGCATTTTTGAGCCAAAAATTCGTTGAAACATTTGGTGGAATTTAAATCAGGCATTGTCTTTGTACGTACAAAATGATATTTGATTCGTATGGGGAGACGCAATTGAATTGATCACTGGATAAGCCCGCTGCGAGTGGTGGGTTTTAAGAATTCAATTGTCTGTCATGTGGGAACGAAATGGGGAGGTAATGGGACGCAACTGGTGATTACGTTTGGCGATTCACGGAAGACTGAATGCATATGAGGTCACGGTTGAATGCCGACGAAGGTGGTAGACCTCTAGGGCGGCCACCAAGGGTATTCATCTTTGATTGCGTGAATGAGGCCAGGGTCGTCGCTATTGCGTATGAGATGCCTGCTGCGTTTCCGCATAGTCAATCAAGGCGGTCAAGGCGCATTCCACCCCACAGAAACAAGCTCAGAAACACACATAACGTGTCAATCAAATTCTATCTTTACTACAATCCAATGGAGGAAAAATGAAACATTTCTTGAAACCGATTGCTGCAATTGCCGCAACAACTTGCTTGGCAACAACTGCATATGCAGACGTTTGGAAAATGCAAACTCTATGGCCTGCAGGTTCGCCAAACCAAATGATTTTGGAAAGCTTTGCTGAGCGCGTTACTTTGGCAACTGGCGGTGACATTGACCTGAACCTCTTCCCGGTTGGTTCGGTTGTGCCATTCTCAGAGACGCTGGAAGCGGTTGGCATGGGCATTTTGCAAGGTCAGCACTCAGGTGCTGTGTACTTTGCCGGTAAAGACCCAGCGCTGGCCCTCGTGGGTGAGCTGAGCGGCGCATATGAGACACCTTATCAGATGTCGAACTGGTTCTACTACGAAGGTGGCCTAGAGCTGGCACGTGAGGCCTATGCTCAGTTTAACGCTTACTATGTCGGTCCAGTCTTCTGGGGCATGGAAGCTTTGCCAAGCAAAGAGCCTCTGCGTGGCATCGCAGATTTCAAAGGTAAGAAAATCCGCACAACATCTGGGGTGGCTTCCGAGCTGATGACCCGTCTTGGCGCAGCACCTGTTGCCATGTCAGGCAGCGAAATTTTCTCTGCTCTGGACAAAGGCGTGATCGACATCGCGGACTGGGGTACTTTGGGCATGAACGAGGCTTTGGGCCTTCACACCATCACAAAGTATGAAACATACCCTGGCTTTTTCCAGCTTCCAGCGGCTGACCTTGTCGTAAACCTGGATACTTGGAATGCGCTGAGCGACGAGAACAAATCCATTTTTGAGATGGCTGTTCGTACTCTGAACTATGACATGATCGCTCAATTGGAGCTGCAAGATGCAGACGCTGTTGAAAAAGCGGCTGAAAATGGCATCGAGCTGATCGATTGGTCTGATGAAGAGCGTGCAAAGTTCCGTGCGGTTGCTGCAGAAGTTTGGGCTGATTTTGGCAAGAAAAACGAGCTTGCTGGCCGTATCTATGAAAGCCACATGGCTTACCTAGCTAAATTGGGCCTTCTCTGAAGATAGCCCATGTAGGGTTCGCATGATCCTGTGATCGTGCGAACCCGAAAATAACTCTTCAAAAATGAAAGGTTTCCGAGGTGCGCACTGTTTTAACACAGTTTGAGCGATTGAATAATGGGCTGGGCAAACTGGGCTCAGTGGCAATTATTTTTATCGCTTTGCTTTCCGTCGTAGAAATTTTCCGGCGATACATATTGGTCGATCCCTCTATCTGGGCGAACGATCTGATCGTTGCCGTCGCCGCAGCAACCTATGCGATGGCGGGGCCTTATGCGCTGGTTAAGCGGCGTCATATCGAGATTACCGTCTTTTCCGATCATTTTCCACGTTGGCTGAAAGCCATTTCGGAAGTTGTAAAGATCGTTTGCAGTCTCATCTATATTGGCGCTCTGACTTACGGTGCCTATGCAATGGCATCCTCATCCGTCAAACTTGGCGAAACTCTTGGCGGTGCTTGGGACGTTCCAATTCCTCAAGTGACCAAGAGCATTCTCTTTGTTGGATGTGCGCTCTTCTTCCTCTTACTGCTGTGGAACGGAATTCGCACCTTGATCGCGATCCTCTCCGGCAAACCTCTGTACATAGCCACCGAAAGCAATAACGATGACTGACGGATATCTTATTTCCCTGATGATCGGCACGCTCTTCTCGCTGATTATTCTTGGCGTGCCTCTCGCGATCGCCACAGGGGCCATTGCAACGATCTTTGGCTTTGCTCTATTTGGCGAATCCGCACTGTGGATTTTGTCGAGCCGTACCTACGGCCTTATGAATGAATTTACGCTGCTTGCGGTGCCGATGTTCGTGTTCATGGCAACCATGATGGAAAAGGCCGGGATCGGCGAAGATCTGTTTCGCGCGATGAATGTCTGGGGGCGTCGCTTGCCAGGTGGTTTGGCGGTTCAAACACTGGTTGTTGCGGTGATCCTGGCGTCAATGAGCGGTATCATCGGTGGTGAAATTGTTCTTCTTGGTTTGATTGCTCTGCCGCAGATGCTGAAGCTGGGCTATGACAAGAAATTGGCAATCGGCACCGTGGTGGCCGGTGGATCGCTGGGCACAATGATCCCGCCCTCTATTGTTCTGGTTTTCTATGGTTTGACTGCCAACGTTTCGATCGCTGATCTATTTTCAGGCGTGATTGTACCGGGCCTTATTCTGGCAAGCAGCTATATTGCCTATATTGTCATTCGCGCTTTGATGAATCCAGAGCTTGCGCCAAAAGCAATCATTTCGGATGTCAAAGAAGAAGTTTCTTGGCGCGAGCGCTTCAACCTTTTGCTGCCATTGTTTATCGGTTTCTGTGTTTTGGGCAGCATTTATGGTGGTATTGCTTCCGTAACCGAAGCCGCTGCGTTTGGCGCTGCTGGCACAATTTTTGCAGCCTGGGCCCGTGGGAATCTTAGCTGGGATATGCTGATCAGTTCTGGTGTAACCACGTTTACCACTGCCGGCGTTCTCTTTTGGGTAACCTTTGGTGCCAATGCGCTGGTGGGTGTTTTCACCTTTATGAATGGCCAAAGTGTTGTGACCGAGTTCTTCACCGAAGGGCTTCAGCTTTCACCGCTGCAAACCATTATCTTGATCAATGTTGTGTTGATTTTCCTGGGCATGTTCCTTGATTGGATCGGTATCCTGCTTTTGACAGTGCCAATCTTCCTGCCTTTGGTCGTCAGCTTGGGATATGATCCAATCTGGTTTGGTGTGATCTTCTGCCTCAACATGCAGATTTCATATCTCACTCCGCCACTGGCTCCGGCTGCGGTTTATCTTAAAAGTGTGGCACCCGACGATGTGTCGCTTATGGATATCTTTTCTGCATCCTGGCCATTTATCATCATCCAGGCCATCAATCTTACGATCATGGTATTGAATCCACAGCTCATCTTGTGGCTACCAGGTCTTTGATCCAGAAAAAATAAGGGCGAATGTCCTGAATTGCCCCGGCGTATCAGTTTACGCTGGGGTTTTTTTTCGGCTTGCGCAGCGAGGCTTTGTATCCTGACAAAAGCGGTGCGGACACGCGACTAGATGCCGGGTGTTTTTCGGGAAAAGTCAAAAAAATCAGTGCTTTGTCTTTAAGTTGGCCGACGTTTCTTTTTGTCAGAAACTTGCTCTGCGTTTTTCATATTGGTCATCAAGTGATGAAACTTTTCACCCTGAATGGCGACATGTTTGCGCAGCGTATTGGCCACGGTTTCCGACTTCCCATTTTCCAAGCCTTCCACAATGGCGTCATGCTCATTCATGGATTGCGCCATACGACCGCGCAATCGCAGTTGTTGGCGTCGAAAGGGGCGAAGTCTGCGTTGCAAAGCTGCGGTCTCATTTGCCAGAAACCCGTTGCCGGATTCTTCGTAAATGATTTTGTGAAAGCGTTCATTTGCCGTGAAATAGGCATCCGGACTTTTGGCGACAAGTGCCGTCTGACATCGTGCATTTGCATCACGCAATTCCGACAAGGCGGTGTCCGAAATACGTTTTGCCGCCAGCCTGCCACATAGGGCTTCAAATTCCGCCATGACCTCAAACAATTCAATCAGTTCCAAAAAACCGGGTTGGCGCACAAATGCGCCGCGCCGCGGCACGATCTCTACAAGACCGGATCGGGCAAGTCGTTGAAGTGCTTCTCTTAGCGGTGTTCTGGAAACTCCGAACTGAGCAGCGAGACTGACCTCATCTAAGCGATCGCCATCCGAATAGGTGCCGTCAAAAATACGTTCTTCTATTTCAGTAGAGATTGTCTCTGCGCGTGTTTGTTCCATAAGCAAATGCTAGAGCCGTCCAATTCAAAAACAAGTCAAATTCAAGAACCCTATTTTTGTATGCAAAATCCCCGGATGCAACACAATTATTTAAAGAGCAGGTTTTCATCGTCGAAAATACCTGTGAAATACTGGATTTTGGGTTGTTTTTGCATGTGCAAATACGATCAGTTTCAGGCCAGAATTTATTCACAGTTCATCGAGCGAGAAAGCTAGGAATCATGTGTTTTGGTGACATCATAGCGTGGCGTTTTCAGGGTGATTGAAGGATCAAACCACAGGTAATTTCGTGGCTTTTCATGTGTCACGTGCAAAAAAAATCAAACCCTGCAAAATTAAGTTGGCGCGACGTTCAATTATCACCCTCTGTGACACAATTTTGAAGTGTTTTTCGCAAAGTAACCTGAGCAATCAGCATCTTGGGGAATTAGGTTAACCCGTTGATTTTAAATGATTTATTTTCAAATTCGGGAGCTGAAATTCTCCCGATGATCAATCAATGATTGAAACGCATTTTTCAATCTACTGCAGGTTGGTTTTGATCGACAGTTACTCAAGTTATGCATTCTTTGAGTGGAGTTTTGCATACAATAATGGTATATTTAGTGTGTGAAGATTAACTTTTCGCATGGGAGGAAAACATGCACGCAAAGAAGCTCGCGACGATCGCAGCGGTCATGGCGTCGACTGCACTGATACCGGTCCAGTCATTGGCCAAAGTTACCGAATTTAAAGTCCTCGAGGATCAACCTGCCTCATTTGATGGACAAAGCTTTGGTGAAGTCGGACAGTACCAACGCATCCGGGCAACGGTTGGCTTTGAAGTCGATCCGAATGACCCAAAAAACGCAGTCATTGTTGATTTGGATAAGGCACCCAAGAACGCCAACGGAAACGTGGCGTTTTCCTCTGATGTCGTCATTCTAAAGCCCGCCAATGCGGCAAAATCCAATGGCAAAATAGTCTATGAAATTGCAAACCGTGGCCGAAACCTTAGTTTCGAAACCCTAAACGACAGTCCCTACGATCCTAATCCGATGACGGCAAAAAGCGCTGGCAACGGCTATCTGATGAACCAAGGTTACACAATCGTTGTTGGCGGTTGGCAGCCAGGCCTGAAAGGCGAGGCCGTTGGTATGCAAGTGCCGATTGCCGAAGGTGTAACGGGCCAATCTCGCGAAGAGTATATTTTTGGTAATGATGAACCTGTTGTCACCAAAAAACTGAGCTACCCAGCTGTTAGCACTGATCCAAGTCAAGCAACGCTGACTGTGCGCGTCAATGAAACAGACCCGCGCCAGACCGTTGAAGGGTTGAGCTTTAAGTATATCAGCGACTCAGAAATCGAGATCACACGGCCGGCCAATATGCCAGCCGGTGCGATTTATGAATTCATTTACACGGCCAAAGATTCCAAAGTTGCCGGTCTTGGGTTCGCGGCGACACGCGATATGGTGTCTTTCCTGAAAGGGTCAGAAGGTCATGATATCGAAACACCGCTTGCGAACATAGATGCTGTTCTTGGAATTGGTATCTCTCAGTCAGGACGTTTCGCACGTGATTTTGTCTATCAGGGTTTCAACGCTGACGAAGCTGGCAATAAGGTTTTTGACGGGCTGATCGCGCATATTGCGGGCTCTCGGAAAACCTTCACCAACTATCGCTTTCCTCAGCCTGGCCGCTATTCGCGTCAGCACGAAGATCACGCCTTTCCAGGGGATCAATTTCCATTCTCTTATGCGCTAAGCAGCGATCCGCTGACCGGCACAGAAGACGGAATCTTGCGCCTTTGCGAAGCGTCTGACACATGTCCAAAAATCATGCACAGCGACACCGATACAGAGTTTTGGCAGGCACGCGCCTCTTTGGTTGCAACTGGTCCATCCGGTGAAGCGATTGAAATGCCAGAGAACGTGCGGCTGTACTACCTTGCAGGAACCCAGCATTTCACCATGGCAAACGCTGCTGTCAAAAAGAAAAAACAGTGCCAGTTTGAAACAAACTACTTCCATATTGGTGCTGTGATGCGCGGTCTGCTGGCTGGGCTGGATTCTTGGGTAACAGAGGGTGTCACACCACCTGAAAGCCGTTTTCCAAATACTGTAGGGGCCACTTTGGTTGCGCCTGAAAACCTGGAAATCGGGAAAATCCCGGGTATGAATTATCAGGCCAATATCAACAACTTGAATGTTTTGGATCATCAGCAACAGCCACCGGTAGATGGGGCACAGTACCCTATTTTCGTTGCTGCGGTAGATAATACCGGCAACGTCATTGACGGCATCAAGCTGCCACGGATTGCTGCGCCATTGGGGACACATGCGGGCTGGAACTTGCGCGAAGAAGGTTTCGCCGAAGGTGAGCTTTGCAGCCTGGACGGCAGCTACATTCCGCTTGCGCAACAAGCCTCTGCAAAATCTGCAGATGACAGCCGCCCTGCGATTGATGAGCTGTACCAAAGCGAAGCGGCCTATATGGCGCAGGTCGAAGCTTCGATCAATGATTTGATCGGCCAAGGCTTGATCCTAGAGCAAGATGTTTCAATGCTACGTGAGCGCGCAAGTGCCCACTGGAACGGTATGATGAACTAAGAAAATAATCGCTTGGGCTGCTTGAATGCGGCCCAAGCAACCTTTACGGCGTTTCCCCGAACACGCGATTTATCAAAGCTTCTGGGGTAGGGTGCAGTAACCCCCTCGAACCGCAGTTCGCTTTACTGCCGTCCATCAAAACACCTTATCGACAAACCAATCCTCCACGTGAAATGCGCATGTGGTTTTGCTGTTTTGTCGCGCGCTTCCCAAAATCAACAGAAACCAAGGGCATCGCTTTTGCCTTGATTTCACATTGTGATCTTTGCTGCAGCTTGCGCTGTGCAAAAGGTGCGGGTCATCTGCGTTTGCCATTGTTGCTCTTGGTCAGATACGCCTCCCCCGTGTCACGCAAAAACCGGCATCAAAAAATACAAAAGCCCCTCGAAATAGAGGGGCTTTTGCGACAACCGACAGAAGAGGGGAGACTCGGGTCGGTTGACTACCTTAATTTCTGAATGCCTTAGCTGTTGTCTGCCAAAATCATGTCAGAACATTTCTCGCCGATCATCATGGCGGGAGCATTGGTGTTGCCACTGATGATTTCGGGCATGATCGAGCAATCTGCAACGCGCAGTTTTTTGATGCCATGTACGCGCAGACGTTCATCAACAACGGCGTTTTGGTCATTGCCCATTTTACAGGTGCCAGTGGGGTGGAAGATAGAGCTAGCGTTGTCTCGGATCCATGCCAGTGTCGCTTCGTCATCATCCAGATCGAAAGATCCGTCCGGCTTGAACATCTCGGTGATCTTGGACGCCACAGGCTCGTGTTCAACAATACGGCGGGCGATCTTGACGGCTTCCACCATTGTGCGCCGATCATTCTCTGTGTCCAGATAGTTTGGAATGATCTTCGGGTAGTCGCTTGGATCATTTGACTTGATGCGGATTTCGCCACGGCTTTCCGGGCGCAATTGACAGACCGAAGAAGAAAAGGCCGAGAATGGATCCGCACCTTTTGACATATCTTGCGCGGTCATGGGCTGCACATGGAATTGAACATCCGGCGTGTCAACATGCTCGGCGGATTTGACAAATGCTGTCGCCAGAGAGGCCGCGATTGTCATTGGGCCCGACCGTTTAAGGATATATTGCAGCCCGATCATGGCCTGGCCAAACAGCGATTGCACCTCGTCATTCAGGGTTGGAATGTTGGTCTTGAAAACCAGGCGTACTTGCAGGTGATCCTGCATGTTTTTGCCGACACCGGGCAGGTCTTTGGTGACCGTGATGCCGTTTTCTTGCAACTGTTCTGCTTCACCAATACCAGACAACATCAAAAGCTGCGGAGAGTTGACCGCACCGCCCGACAAGATCACTTCTTTGGTGGCGTTGATGGTGTGCGATTTTCCGTTGCGATCGCGATAGGTGATGCCAGTGGCCACACCGTTTTCGATATTGACCTTTTCCACCAAAGCCTTGGTGATGATTTCCAGGTTTTCGCGCTTTTTCACCGGGTTCAGATAGGCCACAGCAGCACTGCAACGGCGGCCATTGCGTGAGGTGAATTGGAAGACACCAACACCTTCTTGCTCGGCACCATTGTAGTCGTGATTGTAGTCGTAACCGGCTTCTTGGGCCGCTTCGAGCCAGGCGTTGGTGATTGGACGTTCGACGCGCATATTGTCGACTGAAAGCGGTCCGCTGTCACCGTGAAACTCGTCGGCCCCACGTTCGTTGTTTTCAGAGCGTTTGAAATAGGGCAGGACATCGTCCCATGACCAACCCGCGTTGCCCATTTGCGCCCAGCGGTCGTAATCTTGGGCTTGGCCACGAACATAGAGCAGACCATTGATCGCCGAGGATCCGCCAAGAACACGGCCACGTGGCCAATCAACAACGCGATTGTTTAGGCCCGGTACAGGTTCGGTCTTGTATTGCCAGTCATAGGCAGGGCGATCAATCGTTTTGAAAAAACCAACAGGAACATGCAGCCACGGGTTCAGGTCTTTGCCGCCAGCCTCAAGCAGGACAACTTTGGCCAGAGGATCCGCACTTAGACGGTTCGCGAGAACGCATCCCGCAGATCCAGCTCCGACGATGATATAGTCAGCGATTTTTTGTTCCATGTGCGTTTTTCCCGCAAGTCAGTTATCAATTCGGCTTTTGCATCGTGTCCACTGGTCCCGCCAGTTGCGGTTTCAATGGTTGCATCTTTTTCCAGCCCTTAGAGAATTGTGAAGTCTCTTGGTCGCTGGTCTGCACTGGCCTGTTCGTCGAGGTGGACAGTGCGAAAAGGGTGCCCGGCGGTCGCACAATAGGACCGCCGGGAATGTTTTTAGCTGTAGAAGTCTGGGGCTTTCTTGAAGCGCTTCCAATCATCCGGGTCATGGCCGGTAACAACCAGAGCATCTGTTTTTTCGGCCAGCGCACGTAGCTTTTTAACCGAACGCACGGCATCAACAGCCGAACTTACAAAGCCTGGCAGCGCCTGTTCTTCCCAGTGGTCAGTGGTATATGCTGCGTCAATGGCCAACAAAATATTGCCGGTGTTGGGCAAGTTGACCATCAAAGACATATGGCCAGGCGCGTGGCCGGGGCTAAAGACGGTCTGCAAGACGCCATCACCATATACATCGTAGAAATCATCTTGCGTGCCTTCAAGGAATTGCCAGTTCAGCGGCAGGTCGACTTCGCGAGGGATATAAGCCGGTGCAGCATACCAATCAGGGTTGCGAGCATATTCATACTCAGAACGCTGAACAATGTAAGTTGCGTTCGGGAAGCGGCCCAGAGATCCGGTGTGGTCCAGATGGAGGTGGGATTGCACAACGAATTTGATGTCTTCGGGCTTGATACCGATGGATTTCAGTTGCTCAACGCAACCTTCGGATTCTTTCATCTGTGGCTGGAAGAATTCTGACACGCCACCCCAATAGCCCATTGCATCCTTGGCACATTCAACAGCGACACCGCCATCAATCAGGGTGTGTCCGCGCGGGTGTGTCAGCAGGAAGAATGGAACCGGGATTTCGTAATCAGCCCCGTCGCCTTGGTTCATTTTGATGTTGTGCACCTTCAGCTTCAAAGAGCCGGTGTTAAACATATACAGTTTGATATCGTTCACAGGGTTTGCTCCACTTTGCTCTTGCGAGCTGGATTGAATGGCGGGCTGTGCGACTTGTGTGACCACAGGTTCTGAAGCGCGCTCTGCGATTGTCTGAGAGCGGGCCTGTGCGGTCGCTGGTGAATCGCCTAATTGCTCAGGCGGCAGCCAGTTAACAACCGAATTCCAGAAACGATGTGGGTTGTCTTCATCAAGCCCGCGATGGTGAAGTGTTCGCGTGGTCTGGGTGATGTGAATGACGGGTTCTTCATAGGGATGTTTATCAAACACCGCTTCAAGGACCCGAGCAGACAAATCTTCATTTGCCGGAATGGTAAACACCACTTCGCAGCAAGGAACATTTACAATTTTGCCGGTGGCCTTGTTGCGCCCCGTTCCAAGCGAGCGAAAGCTTTGAACGCCTGCCGCGGACTTGAACATGACCTTGTCGTAGTCACCATACTTAAGGTCCGTGACTTCCAGAACGGCATCCATCACACTTTGAGCATTTTCGTCAGGCACCATAACAGACACCTGCAACACGTTTTCTGTAGCGAAACGCCAAGATTTCAAATTTACACTCATCGAGTTTGTCTCCGATATTCGATGATTTGGCAGGGTAACCTCCTCGCTTATGCGAGGAGGCCGGTGTGTTTTGCTGAGACCCAGGAGGGTCAAAACTTTACGTTTTGCGTGCTTTAAAGCTGGCTTCATCTGCTTCATCTGCTTCTTCTTGAAGCAGTTCAGGGTGATCTTCTTTCAGCCAACGGAAGAGTGAGATAACCATGAGGACAAGAATTGGCATCAATGGAACCGCCACAACAACCGAGGCCGCCTGTAGAGCTTTCAAGGTGTTTGAGGCTGTCTCTTATACACATCT
>JBOEGL010000008.1:0-57628 GCA_050633405.1 Cognatishimia sp.
CCATGAGTTTTTCAACAGAATAAGCCCAGAGCGACAATTTCTGCAACAAGAATAAACGTCCGCTTGCCATAAGCTAGCTATGGTCACATACTTTGTTCGACAGATTGAAGTGGTTGAGCAAGTTCATGTTTTGGAAAAAGAAAAATAGGCGCAAACTTCCCAAATTTCACGACAATGAAACCTTGGAAAAGGCTCTACAAGAATTTGGAATATCGGATGATGCTTCGCACAAGTTAGCGCATCTTGGACGTTTCAGCTTGCACCTTGAGCCGACAAAAAAAGGTAGGGCAAATTCTGGAATGTTCTCGAAAGTTGGGGGAAGCCCCGCACTTCCAAATGGAGTGGAATGGCCTTTCCGACCAAGTTGGCCACAACAAGTGGATAACGGTCAAAACAGCAATCAAGCAGGATACTACCAATCCCCGCAACCTTATAATTTCATCGCTCAAATTTCGTTTAAAGAGATGCTCGCTACTGGCACCAAGGGCTTATCATTGCCAACTCAGGGCGCTCTCTTTCTGTTCTATGATGATTTGGCGCAGTGCTGGGGGTATGACCCGAAGGACACCCTTGGTTTCAAGGTGATTTATGCACCAAACTTCGAGAGTACCGAGATCGCTCAAAAGCCTGAATTTCATGAGGACGTTCCATCATATAGTGAGGTCGTTCTCGAACCAAAATTGCAGTTCGAGTACTGCCCGGCAGAAGGCTTGCACTTTGAAAACCTTGCCATCTCTGGTTCTGACAAGGACGCCTACATTGAATTTGTAGAGCTGATAGAGGAGCGACCCGAACTTGATTGGCGATATGCATCGAACCACAAGGTTTTGGGTTGGTCAAACAATGTCCAAGCTCCAATGGAAGAAGAGTGCGCTCTGGTAACCTCCGGCATCTATTGTGGTGGGCCGGAAGGTTATAACTCGCCAGAAGCGAAGAAGATTATGTCGGAACCAAACGAGTGGGTGCAATTGCTCGAAATCGGGACCGATGACGAAGCAGACATGATGTGGGGTGATATGGGAACGTTGTTCCTTTGGATTAAGCAGTCGGACCTTGAAAATAGGAACTTCGAAAACACTTGGCTAATACTTCAGTGTAGCTAGCAGACCTTCATTCTGAGGTGGCGAACGTCGGCAGTTGGGTCCGCCAAACGGACTTTTGCAGTCGCGACAAAAAGGAACCGCAGCGAAAGTCTGCTCGCTGCGTTTACCTTCATTTCTGAAATGTCACCTAGCGGACTCGACGAAGATAGCTTTCCAAAATTCACAATCCAAGCTCAGGGTACTTGGTTCACAAGGCATGTTGTAGGCGACTATTTCCGCTCTACCGCGAAGCTCGACCCTCAAGTAGGATCAAAAAAAGCAGATATTGACACAGCTGCTACAAATTGCTGCAAATCCGCAGAGCCGACATCCGCTCCTTTTGTGGACTCATATTGGCAAAACCACCGGGATAGTCGGCTGTCTGCATTAAACCCTTAGCAGATCTGATTGAAAGTCCTCACGACGTCTGCTTTCTTCATGGTGGATCGAAGGAAATAGACATGTTTGAACGGTTATTACGGAAAAAGAGCTTCAAGTATAAATGCAATGAGTGTGGAAAGTATCATGAGGGATCGCCATCCTTTTCCTTGAAGTACCCCCCTTATTTCTTTGATGTACCTGAAGCTGAGAGAAGTGATCGCGTTCAATTTAGCGATGATCTTTGCAAGATAGTCCCAAGTGAAACCAACTCCTGTGACGAACCAATCTATTGCATCAGGGTCATTCTAGAAATCCCAATTAAAGGGGCATCCGAGCCTTTTACATGGGGGGTGTGGATAACCCAGTCGAAAGAAAACTTCGAAAAATATATTGAGACCTTTGAAACTGATCAGTCGGATGAAGGGAGCTTCGGATGGCTGCCTGTGTACTTACCTTTCTATAACAATGCTCAGATTGACGAACCTCTTACCCATCTTGAGTGTGAAGTATATTGGGGCTCAAAGGGTCAAAGACCAAAAATAAGCTTGTGGGAAAACCCCCATCAACTTGCTGTTGATCAACTCAAGGGCATCAGTTGGAAACAAGCAACCAAAATTGCAAATCAAGCGAATAGCGAATTTCAAAGCGCACAGAACCGACCTAAGGAATCCCATTAGCGGACACGCGTGAGAGAAATACTTTTGGTCGCAAAGTCCCGCATCCTGGACAAACCGACAATATCCAATGCGCCAAGGCAACAACGCTTGATTCCCCATGCCTCACGCCGTATACGCGGCCAGTGGCCCGGAGTGGGTCTCGAATCACAATCAAGAAAAGCCGTGTTTGGCCCGCTTTACGCTTCAGGGGTCAGTTCCGGCAAGGAGAAGCGAAATGAAACTGCACGAACTTAGCGACAATCCTGGCGCAACCAAAAAACGTATGCGCGTTGCGCGCGGCCCCGGCTCTGGCAAGGGTAAAATGGGTGGCCGTGGTATCAAAGGTCAAAAATCCCGTTCAGGTGTTGCGATCAAAGGTTATGAAGGCGGCCAAATGCCTTTGTACCAACGTCTGCCTAAGCGTGGCTTTAGCAGCCGTAACCGTAAAGCATTTGCCGTTGTAAACCTGGGCCTGATCCAGAAATTTATCGACGAAGGCAAGCTGAACGCCAAAGAAACAATCACCGAAGAAGCTCTGGTTGCTTCTGGCCTGATCCGCCGCATCAAAGACGGTGTGCGCGTGTTGGCAAAGGGTGAAATCACTGCGAAAGCCACCATCGAAGTGACCGGCGCATCGGCGTCCGCCGTCGAAGCTGTTGCCAAAGCTGGCGGCTCTTTGACAGTCACTTCCGCGCCAGCGGCTGAATAAGAGGTTGTGAGCGGGCGCTGGTCCGCTTACATACACTCTAGTTTTCCTAAAGACGCCGCCAGAGCTGGAAAACGCTCTTGGCGGCGTTGTCATTTGATAGAGAGATCCGAATGGTATCTGCAGCAGAGCAAATGGCGGCCAATACAAGCTGGGCCGCGCTTGGTAAAGCCACCGATCTTCGCAATCGAATCCTGTTCACTATTGGACTTTTGATCGTTTACCGCCTTGGCACATATATTCCTGTGCCCGGTATTGACGCAAACGCCCTGCGTGAATTCATGGACACTGCGGCGACCGGTATTGGCGGCATTCTGACAATGTTTACAGGCGGCGCCTTGGGCCGTATGGGCATTTTCGCTCTGGGCATTATGCCCTATATTTCAGCGTCGATTATTGTGCAGCTGATGACTTCGATGGTTCCGGCACTGGAACAGTTGAAAAAAGAAGGCGAGCAAGGCCGCAAAAAGATCAACCAATACACCCGTTACGGCACAGTGTTGTTGGCGACATTGCAGTCTTATGGCCTGGCGGTAAGCCTGCAATCTGGTGAATTGGTCACAGATCCCGGCCTTTATTTCATTGTGGCCTGCATGGTGACATTGATCGGCGGCACCATGTTCCTGATGTGGCTGGGTGAGCAAATCACCGCGCGCGGCATCGGCAATGGTATTTCCTTGATCATCTTTGTGGGCATCGTTGCGGAATTGCCCGCAGCCTTGGCGCAGTTCTTTGTCTCTGGTCGCTCTGGTGCCATTAGCCCAGCGGTGATTGTGGGTGTGATTGTCATGGTGGTGGCGACCATCGCCTTTGTGGTGTTCATGGAGCGCGCGCTGCGCAAGATCCACATTCAATACCCACGTCGCCAAGTTGGCATGAAGGTTTATGACGGTGGGTCGTCTCATTTGCCCGTCAAAGTGAACCCAGCCGGTGTTATCCCAGCGATTTTTGCCAGCTCTTTGTTGCTGCTGCCGACCACAATCGCGACTTTCTCGGGCAACTCGACCAACCCGGTCATGTCGACCTTGTTGGCCTATTTTGGCCCAGGTCAGCCGCTGTATCTGTTGTTCTTTGTGGGCATGATCGTCTTTTTCGCCTTCTTCTATACGTTCAACGTGGCGTTTAAGACCGAAGAAGTGGCGGACAACCTAAAGAATCAGAACGGCTTTATTCCGGGTATTCGCCCCGGAAAGAAGACAGCAGAGTATCTGGACTATGTTGTGACCCGGGTTTTGGTGCTTGGTTCCGCATATCTTGCGGCAGTTTGTCTCCTTCCAGAGATTCTGCGTGGTCAATTGGCCATTCCTTTCTATTTTGGCGGCACGTCGGTTCTGATTGTGGTCTCTGTGACCATGGACACCATCCAACAGGTTCAGAGCCACTTGCTTGCGCACCAGTACGAAGGCTTGATTGAAAAGTCTCAGCTGCGTGGTAAAGGCAGCAAGAAGCGCAGTAGAAAGGGAGCTGCTCGTCGATGAATATTATTTTGCTTGGGCCACCAGGTGCCGGTAAGGGCACACAGGCCAGCCATCTTGTAGAAACACGTGACATGATCCAGCTGTCCACCGGGGACATGCTGCGGGAAGCCAAAAACAGCGGCACCGAAATGGGGCTGAAAGTTGCAGCTATCATGGATGCTGGCGAGTTGGTCACCGATGACATTGTGATTGGTCTGATCCGTGAAAAGCTGGAAGGCGACAAAAAGGGAGGGTTCATCTTTGATGGCTTCCCCCGCACGCTGACCCAAGCAGACGCTTTGGCAGATCTGCTGGAAGAAGTTGGCGAAAAGCTGGACGCGGTGATTGCTTTGGCCGTGAACGATGAGATCCTGGTGGATCGGATTGTGGGCCGCGCGGCGGAAGCCGTGGCCGCGGGTGGCACTGCCCGTGCGGACGACAACGAAGAAAGCCTCAAGATCCGTTTGATGGAATACTACAAAAAGACCAATGCGCTTATTGGCTATTACCATGCCAAGGGTAACCTGGTCTGGGTGGATGGTCTGGCAGAGATCGACGCCGTGAAAGCAGAGATCGCCGAAGCGCTAGGCTAAGCCTCAAACAAAACAGATTAACAAAACCCCGTCTCACTGAGGCGGGGTTTTTTGTGTTTGGAGAATGGCGGGATTGAACCAACTTTGACTGATGCTGCGCAACGAATGAAAAGCGGGTTTAGTAGGATTCCCAGACCTTTGCGTGCTAAAACAGCTAGCTTCGAAATGATCAATTGGCTAGTAGTCCGCTATGTGCGTTTCAGTTTTCAAAATCCGGGATTGGTGTGTCGTGATTGCAGTGGCAATTGCACTCACTTCTGTGGGTTTTGGACACCGAACGTCGTCTACGGTCATGACTCCAGAACTCGCGGACTTTGTTGCTGCGGGCGGTCAGTTGAGCGATATCTGTGGCAAAGCTGATGGCGAGGGAGCACCTTCCGCTTTCGATTGTGAGGTTTGCCGAATAACCGATAACACCGTTCAGACTAAATCGACTTGTTTAGTCGTTAGAGAACTGGTGGAAATGCACGCCTTTGCGTTTGTCGCTAAGCGCATTGCTGAGCGGAGTGAACTTGACCCAGCCCGCCTGACAAGAGCCCCACCTCTAGCCTGATTTCACTAATCCAATTGAAATCAAATACGCACGCATCTTGTCGGATGCGGGGCGAAAGGGCTTGGAGGCCTCTTATGACACTCACTGAGACAACTGCGCAGCCAAAGGGCGGCGTGAACAAACTGTACTTTGCCGCATGGCGCTGGCATTTCTACGCCGGTCTTTATGTTATCCCATTCTTTATCATGCTCGCCGTAACCGGGCTGCTGATGCTCTGGCTTGCCTTCCTTGATGGACGCGATGGCGAGCGATATGCTGTCACCCAGCATGACACCCCGATATCTGTCTCCATACAAGCCCAAGCGGCGGTCGACGCGGTGGCGGATGGAGAGTTAAAGACATACATCGCCCCACGCGCGCCTGATCTTGCGGCAGTGTTCCGCGTGGATGGCGCGGATGGGCCGATTATGGTGGCGGTTGATCCTTATACAGGCGATGTGCTTGCCAATTATGCGCGCAGGCAAGGGCTTTATGACTTAGTCGACAACATCCACAGCAGTCTGCTCTTGGGCGTAGCCGGCGACCGAATGATCGAAATCGCAGCGTCGCTCGGTATGGTTCTTGTCGCGACCGGTCTTTACATCTGGTGGCCCCGAGGTGAGCATTCATGGCGGCGCGCCTTTATCCCAACCTTCGGACGAGGCCGGGCCCTGTGGAAGTCCTTGCACGGTGTGGTTGGCATCTGGTCTTCGATTTTTCTGCTCTTCTTCCTTGTGTCCGGCTTGTCCTGGGCTGGTGTCTGGGGTGAAAAAATGATGCAGGCTTGGAATCAGTTTCCCGCTGAAAAGTGGGGCGCGCCTTTGTCTGACCAGACACACGCCAGTATGAATGGCGGCATAAAAGAGGTGCCCTGGGCGTTGGAGCTGACACCGATGCCAGCCTCTGGATCGGTTGCCGGAGAAGCTGGCATTGACCCATCTAACCCGCTCACACTTGACACGGTTGACCGGTTTGCCCGTGAAATTGGGTTCACCAAGCGTTACCAGCTTTCGCTGCCACAAGGTGCGACGGGTGTGTGGACACTCGGCCATGACTCTATGAGTAATGACGGCCCCAACCCAACTGCGGATCGCACAGTCCACATTGACGCTTATTCCGGTAACATTCTGGCGGATGTCCGATACGAGGACTATTCGCTTTTTGGCAAGTTTATGGCCGTGGGTATCGCCTTGCATATGGGTACAATGGGTCTGTGGAGCGTGCTGGCAAACACCGTGTTCTGTCTGGCGGTGGTGTTCCTGTGCGTCAGCGCGATTGTTCTTTGGTGGAAACGTCGTCCGGCAGGGGTATCCCGGCTGGCCGCTCCGCCAATGCCGAAAGACATGCCATTGTGGCGAGGGGCTGTGCTTGTTGGTCTGGCCGTCTCCATGGCTTTCCCCCTAGCTGGCCTGACCCTGTTGGCGGTTCTCGTATTGGACGCACTCCTTTTGTCGCGTGTTCCAATGCTCAAGCGCTTGCTTACATAGCTGTTACTTTGCGGGGCTGCTTGAAACAGAGCAGCCCATTCTTCCAATGTGCCTCCTTTTTGGCGTTACGGGATGGGATGTTCACGAACAAAACGGCCACAGCACGCGTCAAATCGAATGCTCACTTCGTCCGCTTAGCCGTCACCTGCGCTGTTTTCATCACCTTAATCGCACCAGTTTCAAAGACCCTTTCGCTGGAACTGTGTTGCAGGGTTCACCTCAGAGTATTTGTAGAAAGCTGAATAGGGGCTTTCGCTTGACAAGAGCGGGGGTAGGCGACACAGACGCGGGATGCTGATCAACCTTGCATATGTGGCCCTTGGCGGGGCAATGGGCGCTGTAGTGCGTTATCTGACCGGCTTGGGCGCGGCGCGTCTGGCGGGGGCAGGTCTGCCGCTGGGCATTATCACGGTGAATATCATTGGGTCGTTTCTGATGGGGCTCTGTGTGGTCTATTTGGGCAAACGTGGGTTGATGCATTTAAGCCCCCTGTTGATGACAGGGTTTTTGGGGGGCTTCACAACCTTTTCGGCGTTTTCGCTGGAAACGGTGACTTTATTTGAGCGCGGCCAAACCGGCGCGGCGCTTAGCTATGTGCTGATTTCAGTGGTGGGGTCGATCTTGGCCCTGGCGCTTGGGGTTTGGCTTGCACGCGGGGTATGGGCATGAGTGGCGTACAGAATTTGACGATCGTGGCGGATGACGCTGATATGCGGCTGGATCGCTGGATGAAACAGAAGTTTCCTCAGTTGAACCAGATCCGCATCGAAAAGATGTGCCGCAAGGGTGAGATCCGTCTGGATGGGGGCCGGGTGAAACCGGCGACACGTTTGGTGGAAGGCCAGAATATTCGTATTCCGCCGGTGCCAGATTATTATGAGCCAAAGCAGCACAGCGAGCGGCGGATTTCCGCAGCGGATGAAAAGCTGATTCAATCCTGCGTGCTGTATCGCGACGATCATTTGATTGTGCTGAACAAGCCGGCGGGTCTGCCCACCCAAGGTGGCAGCAAACAGACGCGCCACGTGGATGGTTTGGCGGAGGCGCTAAAATTTGGCTATGAGGAAAAGCCCCGTCTGGTGCACCGCCTGGACAAAGACACATCCGGTGTTTTGGTGCTGGCCCGGTCGCGCAAGATGGCCAGCGAATTGACGGCGGCCTTTCGCCATCACGCCACGCGCAAGATTTACTGGGCCATCGTGGCCGGGGTGCCAACGCCCTATTTAGGCGAGATCAAATATGGTCTGGTCAAAGCCGGCGGTCACGGGGCGCGGGGCGAGGGTGAAAAGATGCATTGTGTGCACCCGCGCGAGGTGGCCAACACGCCGGGCGCAAAACGGGCGATCACCCAATATGCCACGCTATACCGGGTGGCCAGCCGCGCGGCTTGGGTGGCGCTAGAGCCGATCACCGGGCGTACCCATCAGTTGCGGGCGCATTTGGCTGAAATTGGTCATCCGATCATTGGGGATGGCAAATACGGTGGATCCGGTCAGGAAAACATGGGGGATGGCTGGGGCGCTCAATTGGGCGGCGTAATCAGCAAAAAGCTGCATCTGCATGCGCGCACCATGTCGTTTGAACATCCGGTGACCAAGCAGCCGTTGATTGTGCATGCGCCCTTGCCAGAGCATATGCAAAACACCTTTGATACCTTTGACTGGGCCCCGCATATGGCCGCCGAGGATCCGTTTGAGGAACTGCGATGACTGACTTGCGGTTGGTGGTTTTCGATGTGGATGGCACTTTGGTGGACAGCCAGGGCGATATCATTGCAGCCATGACCATGGCCTTTGAGGGCCAAGGCCTGCCGATGCCACCGCGACAGGTGGTTTTGGCGCAGGTTGGACTGTCGCTCGAGGTGATCTTTCCGCGCTTGCTGCCTGGGGGCACGCAGGCGCAATTTGACGGTTTGGTGCAGGGTTACAAGGATGCCTATATGCATCTGCGGGCCAGCAAAGGCAGCGCCGAAAGTTCGCCACTGTATCCGGGGGTGCAGGATATGCTGGGCACCCTGGGGGCCGAGCCGGAAACATTACTGGGGGTTGCCACCGGCAAATCGCGCCGCGGGTTGGACAAGCTGCTGGAAGGCCATGGGCTGACCAAAACATTTGTGACCGAGCAAGTTGCTGATTTCCACCCGTCAAAACCGCATCCGGCGATGCTGCACACGGCTTTGTCTGAAACCGGCGTTGCGTCAGAGCGCGCGGTTATGGTCGGCGACACAAGTTTTGATATGGAAATGGCCAAGGCGGCCGGGCTATATGCCATTGGTGTCAGCTGGGGCTATCACAAGCCAGAGCAGCTGCATCAGGCAGATGTGGTCATTCATGAATTCAATCAATTGCACGACGTGCTGAACAAGTTTTGGGGCTAAGACGATGGCGGGCTGGAACACAAACAAGCGCTTTTGGAAAAACGCGGGCTATGCGGCGCATGAGGATGGCTTTGCCATCCAGTTGGATGGCCGCAGTTTAAAGACCCCCGCCAAAACACCGGTTGTGGTGCCAACCGAAGAACTGGCCAAGTCCATCGCAGCGGAATGGCAAGCGCAGGGTGATCAGGTGGACCCGCTGTCGATGCCCTTTACCCGCACTGCAAATTCCGCCTTGGACAAAGTGGCCATTCAAAAATCCGAAGTGGCTGATATGCTGGCTGATTATGGCGGGACAGACCTGCTGTGTTATCGGGCAGATGCGCCAACAGAGCTGGTGGCGCGGCAGGCCGAAAACTGGGATCCGGTGCTGGATTGGGCTGCTGACACCCTAAAGGCCCGGCTGCATCCGGTGTCTGGGGTGATGTTTCAGCCGCAAAATCAGGAGGCGCTGGAGACCTTGCGCGCAATGGTCCAGCGTCTCACCTGTTTTCAGTTGGCGGCGTTCCATGATCTGGTGTGCATGTCTGGGTCGCTGGTTCTGGGCTTTGCCGCTGTAGAAGGCTATTGCCCGGCCGAGGCCTGCTGGACACTGTCGCGTTTGGATGAATTGTGGCAGGAAGAGCAATGGGGCCGAGATGAAGAGGCGCATGCGTTGTCAGAGACCAAACGCTTGGCTTTTTTACATGCGCACCGGTTTTTCAAAATCTCCTGAAAAAGAGATGGTTTAACGCGAGATTGGTTGCTTTCTGAGCACGTTTATTTGACCGCAATTGTGTTGGTTCCAGCCCTTGACCTTATTTGCGCATTTCGCACAAAATGCTAAGGGGGTGGGAAGTGGGCCCTTGGCGACTAAACAGGTAGACAATGTTTGGGGTATCGTTCCAAGTACGAACGCAAGTTCAGGAAGAGGAAGAAATGAATAAATCCGCTATTATTGGCATTGCTGTTGCTGCATGTTTGTCCGCCGGTGCCGCTGTTGCCGGAACATTGGATGACGTCAAGGCGCGTGGCCTCTTGAGATGTGGGACGTCTACCGGCCTTGTGGGCTTTTCCAAACCTGACGCCAGCGGTGTCTGGAGCGGTTTTGATGTCGCGATTTGTCGTGCTGTTGCTGCGGCTGTTTTAGGGGATGCGAATGCGCTTGAAGTTGTCGACACGACGCTAAAGTCTCGGTTCAATGCTCTTCTATCCGGTGAAATTGACCTGTTGGCGCGAAATACCACTTGGACATTCACCCATGACGTCGATTTCAAATTCACATTCGCTGGCGTGAACTATTATGACGGTCAGGGCTTTTTGGTGCCAAAAGCGCTGGGCGTTGCCTCTGCAAAAGAATTGGAAGGGACAAAGGTTTGTGTCCAATCCGATACCACCACAGAGTTGAATTTAGCGGATTTCTTCCGCAAAAATGGCATAAATTATACGGCGGTTTCGATCGAAACCCATGCGGATGCACAGCAAGAATATATGTCGGGCAACTGCGATGTGTATACAACGGATGCGTCGGGCCTTGCGGCAACGCGCGCTGCGTTCGAAAACCCTGACGATCATATTATTCTGCCAGAAATCATTTCCAAAGAGCCTCTTGGCCCGCTTGTGCGCCAGGGCGATGACGAATGGGCTGATGTCGTGCGTTGGACGCTGAATGCATTGATCACAGCCGAAGAGTTGGGGGTGACCTCTGCAAATGTCGCAGAGCTGGCAACCGGCACAGATAATCCCGAAGTCAACCGCCTGTTGGGGACCGAAGGGGCCTTGGGCCAGATGTTTGGACTGGACGCCGAATGGGCAAAGCGCGCCATTATGGCCGGGGGAAACTATGGCGAGGTGTTCGAACGCAACATTGGCGAAAATACCCCGGTGGGTCTCGCGCGGGGTCTGAACGCCCAATATACCGAAGGTGGCCTGCTTTATTCGCCTCCATTCCGCTAAATTGTAAGAATGGGGGCGTGAGATCGGTCTCGCCCCCCTCTCACTTCGGATTGTTGGCCATTTGATGCTTTGCGCAACGCGATGGTCAAAAATGTTGCAACTATTGTCAAATCTTATCCCATGTATTGGCGCTCTCTTTTCGGGATCACCAAAGATACGACATTGGTGTCTATCTTTGGCCTGTTCAATGTGTTTGGTTTGTTCGCAGGAATTCGTACCGACACCGCTTGGAATGGCGTCTATTTAGAACTCTTCGCGTTGATCGCGTTTCAGTTCTGCCTCGTCTGCTTTTCCATATGCCGCTATTCCATGTATCTGGGCGCAAGCTTCAGACTGGTTATAACCGATAGGAGATCCAGATATGTCTGATCTTGCAATAGATCGTAACGTCGATCGCTCAAAGCTTCAGGTGAGCGACAATGTGGCGATTCAAATCACCAACATGAACAAGTGGTACGGATCCTTTCACGTGCTCAAGGATATCAACCTGACCGTTAACGAAGGTGAGCGCATCGTTATCGCTGGCCCTTCGGGTTCCGGCAAATCCACAATGATCCGCTGTATCAACCGGCTGGAAGAGCACCAGGAAGGTCAGATCGTTGTCGATGGCACAGAGCTGACCTCTGACCTTAAGAATATCGACAAGGTGCGCTCCGAGGTGGGGATGTGCTTTCAGCACTTCAACCTGTTTCCGCATTTGACGATTCTGGAAAACTGCACTTTGGCCCCGATCTGGGTGCGCAAGACACCCAAGAAAGAAGCCGTCGAAACAGCGATGCATTTTCTGGAAAAGGTCAAAATTCCAGAGCAGGCCCATAAATATCCCGGCATGCTTTCGGGCGGGCAACAGCAGCGTGTGGCGATTGCCCGCTCGCTTTGCATGAAACCACGTATCATGCTGTTTGACGAACCAACATCCGCTTTGGATCCAGAGATGATCAAAGAGGTTCTGGACACCATGATCGAGCTTGCCGAAGAGGGCATGACCATGCTGTGCGTGACCCACGAGATGGGTTTTGCCCGTCAGGTCGCCAACCGGGTGATCTTTATGGATCAGGGCCAGATTGTCGAACAGAACGAACCCGAAGAGTTCTTTAACAACCCGCAAAGCGAGCGGACAAAGCTGTTCCTGAGCCAGATCCTGGGTCACTAATACACTTTGTGATTTACCGTGAAAAAATTCAGATAGCCCCGCCATGTGCGGGGCTTTTGCGTAGAAAACCCCCATATTAACCATTTTGGTCGGGCGCGCCGCGACTCGTACGTTTCAGAGGCCGAAACGTACAAATTGTACAATTTATCAAAAATTTCTAGGGCGCGCGTTGTGTGCACATTTATGATCGGACACCATATAGGTGGCCAAGTGGGCCCCTGCCGGGCCTCTTTGGGCCTCTGGGACCCACACAATTGCTAGGTTAACGCACCGCGCTCTGTGGCGTCGCTGATGTCCCTTGGGACTATAAAATCGACGCAGTGCCCCAAGCCAAACCCCAATTCGTCCCAGTTAGAAATCGCGAAATCCACAACCGTTGTGGCGCAGGTTGGATAGTCATAAAACCGATCATGGGCTGGCGGAGCTTTTACAATTTTCTGTGCGAAATCGGCATATCCGGGATTATGCCCCACCATCAATACGGTATCGCCAGTGGCGCTTTGCAGCGTTTCCAGAATGGTTCTTGCGCTGGCATGATACAGAGTCTTGAGAAAATTCACTTCAATATCAAAGCCCAAGCCTTCACATGTCTCAACCGTACGTCGGGCAGAAGAGCTAAGGATCTGATCTGGCAGATAAGAGTGATCGCGCATCCATTGCCCGATCTTGGGGGCGGCCAAATAGCCACGCGGGTTCAGCGGGCGCTCGTGATCTGGCCCAGAAAAGTCCCAACTGGATTTCGCGTGACGCGTCAGAATTAGACGTTTGGCCATGGAGAATCGGTCTTTCGATCAGGTGTTGCGTTTGCTGTACCCTGCCAGTTTTTTCCGGCTGTGGGGAAGACTCATTTGCAAATGTATTAAAATCTTAGAAATACTCTTACAATTGCCAGAGATATTAGGGCAAGTCACTGTTTTGTCTTGGTTTTTAAAAATGGCAAGATCAGCGCCCAACGCAGTTTTGCCGGGCGTTCATCTTGCCACTGTAATCCAGTTCTCATGGCCACATGCCCCGCCTCTGGCTGCGCTATATAGGTGCCAAATAGGCGGTCCCAAATCGACAGCGAAAACCCATAATTGCTGTCATGTTCATGCCGATGTATGGAATGGTGCACCCGGTGCATATCTGGGGTCACCAATAGTCGACGCAGCATCCGGTCCATCGGCTGGGGCAGGTGGATATTGGCATGGTTGAACATCGCGGTGCTGTTCAAGATGATTTCAAACAGAATGATGGCAATGGCACTGGGCCCAATCAGGTAAACCAACCCTATTTTCAATAACATAGATAGGGCGATTTCGATGGGGTGAAACCGGATGGCGGTGGTCACATCCATATCGCGATCAGCGTGATGCACCCGGTGTAAACGCCACAAAATGGGAATTTTGTGGGTAAGCAGGTGTTGTACCCAAATCGCGAAATCAAAGATCAATATCGCAAGGAAAACTTCTATCCAAATCGGCAGGCCGATCAGATTAAACAGCCCCCAACCCAGCACCTTGGCATCCAGCGCCGCGCCGACAGCCAGAGCAGGCAAGACAATGGCCATCAGACGTAATGTGGCGGTGTTCAGCAGGGTGAAGCCCCAGTTTGTGACCCATCTCTTTCGCCGCGGCTGCACACGCTCCTTGCGTGGCAATAAGGCTTCAATGGATGCTAAGGCTATGAAAAGACAAATGAAAATGCCAAGTCTGATAAGTGCTTCATGTTGCATGATATCAGACTAAAGCACTGCCATCACCTGTCAATTCAGCGCCGCTCACAAACGGGTTAGGCGTCGTCGCGGATCAGGGAACCGGCACCGTGTTCGGTGAACAATTCCAGCAAACAGGCATTTGGCGCGCGCCCATCCAAAATGACAACCGCCCGCACTCCGCCTTCGATGGCGTTCAGCGCGGTTTCGGTTTTTGGGATCATGCCGCCGGCAATCACACCAGATGCGATCATGTCGCGAATTTGCTGGGCTTTCAGTTCTGTCATCACATCGCCATTTTCGCCTTTGACGCCAGGCACATCGGTCAGCAACAGCAGGCGATCCGCATTTAAGGCTGAGGCTATGGCCCCCGCTGCTGTATCGCCGTTGATGTTAAAGGTTTCCCCATTGCGACCCGCCCCCAAAGGCGCGATCACCGGAATGGTGTTTTTGGCAAACATGTCGTGCAGAATTTCTGGGTTCATCTCGGTTGGTGTGCCGACAAAGCCCAGTTCGGCGTTGGTTTGATCGCAGGTGATCAAATTGGCGTCTTTACCCGAAAGTCCAACCGCTTTGCCACCTTGGGAATTGATTGCCTGAACAATGCGTTTGTTCACGCGACCCGACAAAACCATTTCAACCACTTCGACAGTGGCGGCATCGGTGACCCGTTTGCCATTGACGAATTCTGATTTGATTTCAAGGCGTTCCAACATTGAATTGATCATGGGGCCGCCGCCATGCACCACCACTGGGTGAATGCCAACCATCTGCATCAAGACAACGTCGCGGGCGAATTCATCCATCGCGTCGTCGCTGCCCATGGCGTGGCCACCAAGCTTGATGACGACAATCGCCCCAGTATAGCGCTGCAAATAGGGCAAGGCTTGTGACAACGTACGGGCGGTGGCGATCCAGTCTCGGTTCATGTTCTGCTTTTTCATTTCCTAGTCCCTCTGGCCGTCTGTCTTACCCAATTGCGCGTGGTTGGCCAAGCGAAGAAGCCCATTGGCGCATCGGGGACCCATATGAGGTTATTTCAAGTTGGCGATCAGGGCGCGTAATGTGGGCAGCCCCCAGCCTTTTTCGCTCGATGTCAGCACAATTTCAGGGAAGGCCGCGGGGTGCTTGGACAAAGCGGTACGAACCTGTGCCAAAATCTTTTCGCGGTCCGCTTCTTTGACCTTATCTGCCTTGGTCATCACCACTTGAAAGGTCACAGCTGCGCTGTCCAACAGAGACATGATTTCTTCGTCGACTTTTTTGATGCCATGGCGACTGTCCACCAGCACAAAGGCACGCCGCAAAGAAACCCGCCCAGACAAGTATTGCTTGAGCAGCTTTTGCCATTTTTCGATGACGGCAAGCGGCGCATTGGCAAATCCATAGCCCGGTAAATCAACCAGATAGTGGCTGTCGGTCAGGGTGAAATAGTTGATCTCTTGTGTGCGCCCCGGTGTGTTTGAGGCGCGGGCCAGGCCTTTGCGACCCGTCAAGGCATTGATCAGGCTGGATTTTCCAACATTGGAGCGGCCTGCAAAGCAAACTTCGATGCGGTCGTCTCCGGGCAGGCCAGACATGGCAACAACGCCTTTGAGAAAGTCAGCATTGCTGCCAACAAACATTTTGCGGCCTTTTTCAAGGCTGATAGCGTCTGGTTCTTCGACCAGAGGGAAGGGCAATTGCATTATAGAACCTCGACGGTATCGCCAGCAGCGATGTCGCCAGCTTTGGTCACCACGGCTTTGACGCCAAAGTCCGTATGACCCCAATTTGATTTAAGTGCTGCAAGCGTGTCGTGATCACGTTCGCCAGAAGACGGGTCGACCGTTGTGGCAGAACAGCGTTCGATGCGTTCGCGCACCTCGAATTCGGCACCACCGATGCGGATGCTTTTGCCAATCCAGTCAAATTCTTGCCAGGGCAACATGCCATCCAGGTGGATGTTGCCACGCCAACGGTCCATCGACAGATCTGCCCCTAAGGCCGCCCCAAGCGCGGCATTTGAAGCCCGGTTCACCAAGCTGATGGATGGAAACGAAGAATCCGTCAGGCCAACCCCAGGTACTTTGATAAAGCCAGTGGATTGGCGGCGATCAGCCGGCATGATCGGTTGCACCCAACTGGCAAATTTATTGCCATCGGTGTCTGGATTGATGGTCAGGTCCCAAAGGTCGGGATGGGACAGGGTCACACGGCCCGTGGCCTCATCCAGCTTGGCAGTCATGGCCATCAGACGCGGGGCGCTGGCACCGCGTGAAAAATTGATACATCTGGCCCATTCAGAGCCATCCGCCTTGGTGGCGTCGTGTGTCACGGCCCAATGACGATCCCACGGCATGCACTTGCCTGCTTGCAACGCTACGCGCTGCAAGGCTTCCCGGCCATGTGCTTTGATGGGATGGCGCCAAAGGGCCGCAACGGTCACATTCATTTATCGTCGGCCTTTGCCTTACGCTTAAAGCTGCCTTTGATATTGCCAAACACATCGGGTTTGAACCCATGGCTGCGCATGATCAAATACTGCTGCGTAAAGGTGATGGTGTTGTTGGCGATCCAGTAGACAACCAGACCACTGGCAAAGCTGCCCAGCATGAACATAAACACCCAAGGCATCCAGGCAAAGATCATCGCCTGTGTGGCATCTGTTGGGGCCGGGTTCAGCTTTTGCTGCAACCACATGGAAACACCCAGCAAGATTGGCAGAACACCCAGGCTCAGGATCTCGAACAACCCAAGGTCAGGCACCGCAAAGGGCAACAGGCCGAAGATGTTGAAGATCGAGGTGGGATCTGGTGCTGAGAGATCTGTCAGCCAGCCAATCCAAGGGGCGTGGCGCAGTTCCAAGGTGACAAAGATCACCTTGTAGAGCGAGAAAAAGATCGGAATCTGAATGAGAAGCGGCAAGCAGCCAGAGGCCGGGTTCACCTTTTCAGATTTATACAGCGCCATCATTTCTTGCTGCATTTTCTGACGGTCGTCGCCTGCTGATTCCTTCAGTTTTTCGATCTGAGGCTGCAGCTCTTTCATGCGTGCCATCGAGGCATATGATTTATAGGCCAGCGGGAACACAATGATCTTGATGATCACTGTCAGGGCAATGATGGACCAGCCCATGTTGCCGATGACGCTGTTCAGCCAGTGTAGCAGTGCAAAAATAGGTTTGGTGAGGAAGAAGAACCAACCCCAGTCGATGCTATCCAAAAAGCCGTTGATGCCGCCTTCGTTTTGATAACCGCGAATGGTTGCCCATTCTTTGGCACCGGCAAACAACTGGCTTTCAACCGTCACAGATTGGCCAGGGGCCAATGTTTCGGTCGGCATGACGGCTTCGGTTTGATAGATATCGCGGCGGTCATCATATTTGGCAACTGATCGGAACGCGCTGGTTTGGGATGGGATCAATGTCGCCATCCAATAGTGGTCGGTAAAGCCGATCCAACCGCTTTCAGAAACCTGGGTGGCCTCTGCCTTGGCACCTTCGTTCTGGTTGAATTCAAAATCTGTCATGCCGTCATAGTCAAGCTCGTTCAGCTCGCCATCAGACATTGACACCATGCCTTCATGCAGAATGAAGAAATTCTTTAGGTCTTCAGGTTCGCCGTGGCGGGCTAAAACGCCATAGGGGGCCAGAGAAACGGTGCCCGCACCGGTGTTTTCAACTGATTGCTTCACAGAGAAAAGGAAGTTTTCGTCGACAGAGATTTCGCGGCGGAAAGTCAGGCCGTTGCCATTGTCCCAGGACAGCAATACCGACCCATTTTCTGACAGGCTCGCGCCTGGTTCAGCGGACCAAATGGTATTGGCACCAGGGACGGTATCCAATGTCAGCCCGGTGCCCGGTGCCCACCCATATAGGGCGTAATAGCTGCCTGCGGTGCCGCGTGGTTTGAAGAAATGGACAATTTCGGAATCGTCATCCAGTGTTTCGCGATAGTCTTTCAAAGACAGATCGTCGATCCGGCCACCCTGCAGGGAAATAGAGCCGCTGAGGCGGGCGGTTTCGATGGTAACACGCGGCGCATCAACCGTTGGTTCGGTTGTGGTGGTTTCAATTGTGGCGGTGCCAGTTGCCTGCGTGGCCACCGGTGACGTCAGTTGTTGCGTTGCTTCCAATTCGTTAACTGCGACATTTGCTGGCTGTTCCGGAGGTGGGAACAGAAGGAACCAAACGAGGATCACAGCAAAGCTGAGAGCAGTTGCAAGAATGAGGTTCTTATTATTGTTGTCCATTACGATGGGCCACCTGTCTGTTTAAACGCCTTTGGTATGGTGCCAAAGCAAGCGTTCCTGACCTTTTCCAGTATAAGCGGCAGCGCCAAGTCTCGGACGCGGGCACACTTTGGTTCAGGCTGGTTCAACAGAGGTAGGGGCAAAAGGTCAAGTGGAATCCTTTTGCAGAGCGGTCAGAGACCAAATTGTAGGGGATTTATGCGGTTTTCAGCGCTGTTGCTTGCCAATCACCGGTGCCCTTTGCAATGCGGCGATATGGTCGGTCATCCAAGGAATCGTCTGCTCAAAGGGCATGGGGCGGGCGATCCCGAAGCCCTGAACGTGGTTGCAGCCCAATTGCGCCAACATTGCATGTTCACCAGCGGTCTCGACACCCTCGGCCAGAGTTTCTAACCCCAATCTTTCCGCCATCGTGACAATTGTGGCCACCAAACGCTGCTGTTCTGGGTCACTGTCGACACGCATGACAAATGATCGGTCGATTTTTAAACGTGATACCGAGAAGCGTCTAATGGAATTGATAGAGGCATGCCCAGTCCCAAAGTCATCCAAGTCTATATAGCAACCCAGCTTGGCCAAACCGTTTACATTTTGCGAAATTGCCCCTTCGGAAGATCCGGCAATGACCGTTTCCAAGACTTCAATCGCCACACGATCAGGAGATAATTTATAGCGGTCCAATTCCCAGTGAATTTTATCAACCAAATTTGGATTGCGTAGCTCTTCGCCAGAAAAATTCACCCCAACATGCGGCACTTCAAATCCGCTTTCTCCCCACTGGTTCTGCGCCTCAAGTGCGCTGCTGAGCATAAAGTCAGCAAGTTTTTCCAATTGCCCGGTTTCGGCCAACGTGTCGAGAAACTCCCCAGGGGCCACAATGCCCTTTTGGGGGTGTTCCCAACGCGCAAGCGCCTCAAATCCGGTGATTTCGCCGGTATCCGTTGAGATTTGGGGCTGAAACCAGGCGCGGATTTCACCCAATTGCAGCGCCCGCGCCGCGTCTTGGCAAAGTTGCTGGTGGCTTTCTTTTCTGCGGCGCATTTTTTCGGAATAGGCCCGCATTGTCGAGGTGCCACATTTGAGCGCTTCGCTTAATGCCATGCGCGCGGCCTCTTCTAGATCTTTAAAATTGCTGGCTGAAATCTGATCGCTGCGGCAAAATCCGATATTGGCGCTGACTTCGACAGCTGTTGCCTCTAATGGAATAGGCGTTTCGACGGCGGCTTTCAGTCGCGCAGCAAGTTGCACACATATTTCAAGGTCGAGGTGGCGGACAGGAGTCAACAAAAGGATAAAATCGCCGTCCGTGGTGCGGGTAAACAGGTCTTCGTCTCGCAATCCGCGCAAGATACGGCCGGCGACCGTGCGTTGAATTTGCTGTGCCGCATCCTCGCCATATTGGGTGATGATGTCATCCAACGCAGCAATCCTTAGGATAAAACAGGCTGTTTTGCGATGTGAAACTTCAAATTTTTTCAGCCAATTTTCAGCCACATCACGCGTATAGCAAATTGATGGCAGCCCGGTCAGGCTGTCAATATTTGGATTTTCTGTTTGTTTTGGCAGCTGTTTGGCAATCAAGTGAAAGCCTAGCAATGGCAGAGAAATCGCAGCAAACAACAGGCTTTGCTCACCGCCAGCCAAATAGGCCGTTACGCACAATAAGCTGATGCCCATCCCAAGCCATTTTGGGCGGGTGGCCCATTTATAAACAGCGTGATCCAGTGATCTGCCTGTTTTGCGATGTCGTATCATCTTGCATCCCCGTTGTGGCTTGCCACTGTCTGAGGGACGCTAAACCATCAAGATAAGGTGACGATTAACGCAACTGGGGGATGTCGCTGGAATCTGCATCGACTTTTAACGACTCTCTGGTTAGCCCCGCAAAATCAAAGAGTTTGGGGTCTAAAAGATGTGACGGGCGGGCGTTCATCAAGGCGCGAAACATCACCTGACGCCGTCCGGGGCTGTTGGTTTCCCATTGATTTAAGATCTGTTTGACCTGCTGGCGTTGCAATCCGTCTTGGCTGCCGCATAGGTCACAGGGGATAATAGGATAGCTCATCGCTTTGGAAAACTTTTCGCAATCGTCCTCTGCCACATGCGCCAGAGGACGATAGACAAAGACATCGCCCTCTTCGTTCAGCAGTTTTGGTGGCATGGTTGCCAGCCGCCCACCGTGAAACAAGTTCATAAAAAATGTTTCCAAAATGTCATCGCGATGATGGCCAAGAACCACCGCCGAACAGCCCTCTTCGCGGGCAATGCGATACAGGTTGCCGCGCCGTAGGCGTGAACAAAGCGCACAATAGGTGCGCCCGGCAGGCACTTTGTCTTTTACGATCGAATAAGTGTCTTGGTATTCTATGCGATGCTCGACACCCATCTTTTTTAGAAAGGCCGGCAGAACGGTAGCTGGAAAATTGGGCTGCCCTTGATCAAGGTTGCAGGCCAGAAGATCCACGGGCAGCAATCCGCGCCATTTCAGTTCGTGCAAGACCGCCAGCAAAGTATAGCTGTCTTTGCCGCCAGACAGGCAGACCAGCCAGCGCGCGCCACGTTCGATCATACCATATTGTTCGATGGCTTCACGGGTTTGGCGCACAATGCGTTTGCGCAGCTTTTTAAAGCTGGCAGAGGAGGGGGCACCATGAAACAGCGGGTGAATATCGTCGAGATCATCAAGCATGCTGCGGATATGGCATTTGTGCTTGCGCAGGAAAAGGAAAAAGATTGGTGCGGGTCAAAAGGCGGGCAGAGCGCTGTCAGTGCGCTCTGCCGATTTGGTTACTGCCGTGGCGGGGTTCTGCGTGCGATGGCATTTGGCTTTGGTGGTAGGCCAATATCTTTACGGTAATGATCGTTCAGGTCGAATGTCGTATCCGGCGGCACGCCTTTGGGCCTGACAAGGAAAAGCAAGAGAGACAATAGCGTCTTTTTGCGACCAAACTTTGTGACTAAGTCGCGCACTTCATTGTGGATGTCAGTGATGCTTTGGCTGGGTTCAATTCGAGTCATATTGTTGTCTCCCGCAAATGGCTGCGGGCTCCTGTAAAGCGTGATTGGATCGGGACCAAACCGCGCGCCAATACGAAATTGGGGATTAGGCCGTGGCTGGTCAGAAGACGTTCAGATGATTTGTGGATTGCCTGAAGAACAGGCGGGATCAGATGGGGTGCGCTTAGGCGCGCGCCGCAAAGGCCGCAAACCGTCGGAAGCCTGCGTTACATTGAAATCGTGTCATAACGTGCCTCCTTGCTGATCGTGGAACGTACCGATTTACTATCAGGTTGAGATTTCCCGCAAAGTAGGGAAATACCTACTTTTGGCGATCTGAGGCCGAAGTGTCTTGGTCAGGCACTGGATCGTATCCATCGCCCCCCATGGGGTGGCAGCGGCCCAGTCTTCGGATGATCAAATAGGTGCCACGCAATGGGCCGTGTTTTTCAAGTGCTTCCAGCGCATAGGCGGAGCAGGTGGGCTGGTAGCGGCAGTTAAACCCCACCCATGGGCTGAAGATCAGCCGGTAGGCCCGTATGGGCAAGGCAACGATATGGGCAAGCGGAGACATTAGCGCGACTCGTGAAGCTTTCTGAGAGCATACATAAGATCGCGTTGCAGATCTTCAAAGGGGCGCTGGGCGGTGGCATCGGCGCGGCCGATCAGCACGTAATCCCAACCGGAGTGGCCGTTTTGTGGCAAGACCAGCCGTGCCGCTTCGCGCAGCCGACGTTTGGCGCGGTTGCGGGCCACGGCGTTTCCAACCTTTTTTGAGCAGGTGAAGCCGACGCGCATGGTCTCTGCGGGCGTTGTTTCGTTGTCTTGGCGTTTGCAGGCCTGCACCATCATGCTTTTGGTGCCCTGTCTGCGCGCGCGGGACGCGGCGAGAAAGTCTTTGCGCACCTTGAGGGTCTGCAAACGTGGCAAAGCCGCCTGAGGGTCGTCCCGCTGGCTGGGTATTCCATCCATAGGGGCCTCGGGCGGCTTCATATTCTTAAGGCAGTCAAGCTGAGGCTTACGCGCTCAGCGACTTACGGCCTTGCGCACGACGTGCGTTGATGATCTTGCGGCCAGCTTTTGTCGCCATGCGCGAACGGAAGCCGTGACGGCGTTTGCGAACCAGGTTCGAGGGTTGGTAGGTGCGTTTCATCGCTCCGTCTCCGTACTTGTGTGAGCTGCGTACCGCGACTCATGCCGGTGCGCTTTCTATTCGAAGACTGGTCTATAGGAGCAGCTTACAAATAAGTCAAACACCCTAAATGCCTTTTGCAACAAAAATATCAAAAAGGGCAGGGGAAATGTTTCAGTTCATGTCAAAACCCCCGGTTCTGTTCACAGAAGCCGTGATGATTATCAAGCGCCCGTGAGAAAGGTACCGATTGGTTGCTCTGGCCTGCATCTTGGGGGAAACCAGTAGAAGCGAGATAAAAAGATGAGCGACATGACAGACTTACCCAAAAGTGGATTGACCAAGCGCCTGCCGTTGATTGCAATCCTCGTTGTTGCAGCCATTGGGGCCTTTACCCTGCGGGACTATCTGAGTTTTGAAACCCTGCGCGACAATCGCGACTCTCTTTTGGCCTTTCGCGATGCCAACTATGGTCTGACGGTTGGTCTGTTTGTGTTGGCATATATTACGATTGTGGCGTTTTCGCTGCCAGGGGCCACCATAGCGACACTGACCGGAGGCTTTTTGTTTGCGACATTTCCGGGCGCGCTCTTTAATGTTTCGGCGGCCACGATTGGGGCCATTCTGATCTTTATGGCGGCCCGCTGGGGTCTTGGTGACCGTTTGGCCGCAAAAATGGAAGGATCAGAAGGGGCCGTGAAAAAAATCAAAGACGGAATCGACGAAAACCAGTGGTCGATGTTGTTTTTGATCCGTCTGGTGCCCGCTGTGCCGTTTTTTGTGGCCAATCTGGTGCCCGCTTTAGTGGGGGTGCCTCTGCGTCGCTTTGCGATTTCGACCTTTGTGGGAATCATACCGGGCGGCGTGGTCTATACCTCTGTCGGTGCCGGTCTTGGCGAGGTGTTTGAGCGGGGCGAGACACCCAATCTGAGCATCATATTCGAACCGCAGATCTTGCTGCCGATTCTAGGGTTTTGTGCATTGGCTGCGCTGCCGATCGTGATCAAAGCTCTGCGCGGCAAAAAGGAGGCATGAACTTGAAACGTATTAAGACGGATTTGCTGGTCATCGGGGCTGGTTCTGGTGGCCTGTCGGTGGCCGCAGGGGCTGTACAAATGGGTGCGGATGTGACTCTGCTTGAAGGCCATAAAATGGGCGGGGATTGCCTGAATTTTGGCTGCGTCCCGTCCAAAGCGCTGATTGCAAGTGGCAAGGCGGCCTGGGCGCAACGCCACGCGCACCAATATGGTGTCGCGGATGTCGTGCCCAACGTAGATTATGCAGCAGCCAAAGATCACGTGGCCTCGGTGATCGCCGAAATCGAACCCAATGATTCTGTTGAGCGTTTTGAAGGCCTTGGGGTGCGGGTGATCCAAGAATACGGGGCGTTTTTATCGCCAACCGAAGTGCAGGCGGGCGATCATTTTATCAAAGCCCGTCGTGTTGTGATTTCCACCGGGTCCTCGCCGCTTGTGCCGCAGATTCCCGGGCTGGAAAACGTGCCTTATGAAACAAATGAAACCCTGTTTGAGTTGCGTGATCAGCCGAAACACTTGTTGATCATCGGTGGTGGGCCGATTGGATTAGAAATGGCCCAAGCGCATCAGCGTTTGGGTAGCCAGGTCACTGTTATTGAAGGCCTGAAGGCGCTTGGCAAAGACGATCCTGAAATGGCGGCTGTGGTGCTGAATAACTTGCGCGGCGAGGGCGTCGTGATCGAAGAAGAGGCACTGGCGGCCGAAATTCGGGGCCAGGCCGGTGCCATCGAGGTTGAAACCAAAGATGGGCGTATTTTCAAAGGCACACATTTGTTGATGGCGGTGGGTCGTAAACCCAATATCGACAAGTTGAAATTGGAAAAAGCGGGAATCGAATTTTCCCCGGCAGGCATCAAGGTTGACGCGGGCATGCGCACCAGCAATCGCAAGGTCTATGCCATAGGCGATGTTGCAGGTGGTTTGCAATTCACCCATGTCGCCGGATATCACGCCGGGCTGATCATTCGATCCGCGTTGTTTGGTCTGCCAGCTAAAGAGCGCACAGATCATATTCCCTGGGCCACATATACCGACCCGGAATTGGCGCAGGTTGGTTTAAGCGAAGCCCAAGCCAAGCAAAAGCACGGCGACGCAGTTGAAGTTGTGCGGTTTCCGTTTTCACATAATGACCGGGCCATTGCCGACCGCAAGACCGAGGGATTGATCAAGGTGATGGTTGTGAAGGGGCGACCAGTCGGGGCTTCTATCGCGGGGTATCAAGCCGGAGAGCTGATCAATCTTTGGGCCTTGGTGATTGCAAATAGGCTAAAAATGTCTGCGGTTGCTGGTATGGTTGCGCCTTACCCAACTGTGGGAGAGTTGAATAAGCGGGCTGCGGGCGCATATTTTTCCCCAAGACTGTTTGAAAACCCTAAAGTGAAACGTATCGTCGGCTTTGTGCAGCGTTGGCTCCCATAGAATGATTGGTCCGCAGTTATGTTAAAGACCCTCTCAGGACGCTTTCTTTTCCTGACAATCATCTTTGTGATGCTTGGAGAGGTTCTGATCTTTGTCCCCTCGGTGGCGCGGTTTCGCGAAGATTATTTGCTGTCGCGCCTTGAGCGCGCCCAAATCGCGTCATTGACCTTGCTGGCGGATGACATGATTGACGCAGATCTAGAGGCTGAATTGCTGCGCAACGCTGAAGTTTACAACGTGGTGCTGCGGCGCGATGAAGTCCGTCAATTGATGCTGTCATCTGAGATGCCGGCGCCGATTGAAGCCACTTTTGATTTGCGCAACGCGACGGCGATGCAGTTGATTATGGATGCCATGCGTCGCTTGTTCTCGCCAGAACCCGAAGTCATCCGGGTGATTGGGGCTCCGGTGCGTGAGGCAGGGCTGCTGATCGAAGTGACGATTTGGACCAAAGATCTGCGCAATGCGATGATTGACTATGGCCTGACGATTTTGCTTTTGTCAGCGGTGATTTCCGCCTTTACCGCGTCATTGCTGTTTTTCGCAGTGCGATACATTTTGGTTAGGCCGATCAAGGGGGTTGTGGGTTATATGCAAAGCTATGCGGCGGCTCCAGAAGATGCCCGGCGCATTATTCGGCCCACCTCCAGCGTAGCTGAACTGCGTGAAGCGGAAGATGCCCTGCAGGCCTTGCAACTCGAACTGACGGCAGCCTTGCGGCAAAAAGAACGTCTGGCGCAGCTTGGCGGGGCGGTGGCCAAAGTCAGTCATGATCTAAGGAATATTCTGACGTCTGCGCAGCTTTTCACGGATCGCATTGAAATGTCAGAGGATCCAATCGTTAAGCGCATGGCTCCTAAGTTGGTGAATTCGATCACGCGGGCTGTACATTTGTGTGAAGGCACTTTGGCCTTTGGCAAGGCAGAAGAGCCCGCGCCGAATTTGACGGATGTGAACCTGTCGGCGCTTGTTGATGATGTGTTTGAGGCAGAGCGCTTGGCGATAGGCGATTATGACCTCAGCCTTGGGGTCGATATACCCGAGGCGGTGCGTGTCAGTGCCGATGAAGAGCAGTTGCATCGGGTGATGTCAAACTTGGTGCGCAATGCGCGGCAAGCCATTGTCACAGCGGGCCAACCTGGCGAAATTGTGGTGTCGTTTCGCGAAGATGATACAAGATGGTTTGTCGATGTCCAGGACACGGGCCCCGGACTGCCGCCAAAGGCAAAAGAGCATTTGTTTCAACCCTTCCAAGGTGGCATGCGCAAAGGTGGCAGCGGTCTTGGATTGGCGATTTCAGTTGAACTCATGCGCGGCCATGGCGGAGATGTTAGCCTGAAACACAGTGACGAAACCGGCACGCGGTTCGAAATTTGTCTTCCAAAAGGAGGTGTTGCAGGAATTTAGAAGATTTTTTGTTTTAGCTCTTGCACCCCTCAGTGGTTCAGACTAAACCGCCCACATAACGCGCTCTGGTAGCTCAGCTGGATAGAGTACCTGACTACGAATCAGGGGGTCGGGGGTTCGAATCCTCCCCAGAGCGCCATTTTCTTCCTGTTGAACGTCATATGACTTTGACCTTTGCGTCATAAACTGACCCAACATCTCCATTTCATGCTCCAATTTTTTGTTTCGTTGATCTGACTTCCATTTCCGAAAATCAGGGTTGATTTGAAGGTCAGACGGCGAAGCCGCCTGCTCCTGCAAATCTGCCACGTGGCGAACGCGGGTGGGGGCGAGGCAATGCAATTCGACAGGGTTGGTGCGGCCCGCAGGCGCAGCCGAGGACCCGGCCCGGTCTAATTGGGTTGCCCGAGGGGGAGGGCTGCGCCCTCACCCTTATTTTCATTGCGTAGGATGTGGTTGGCCCATCCCCCGTTTACGGTGCGTCTGCCTTTGGCGGCGCTGAGCCCAGAGAGATCGATGCTGACTTGAATGCTACAGAAGGTAAGCCTACATCCATGTCCGATTATATTGTTTGGAGCTAGTCGTGCTGAAATCTCCGGAAGACGCTTTCAACTTGCTCGAACGATTAGGTGCACCACGACGATTGATAAAACACCTCGAACTGGTAGGGGAAGCCGGTGATGAAGTCATTTCAAAGCTGGATGACCTTGGGGTTCAGTACGATAGGCTCTTCGTCGAAATCGGCATTGCGGTGCATGATGCGGGCAAAATCGTACATCCCAAAGAACTTGAAAAAGGTGGTAACCTGCATGAAGCAGCAGGCGAAAAGTTACTTCTAGACCAGGGAGTTGACGCCAAAATTTCTCGGTGCTGTCGCAGCCACTCACAATACGCCAGCATGAGTGCTTCGTTCGAAGAGCTTATTATCGCGCTTGCTGATACATTGTGGAAAGGTTCACGAGAAGCCGACCTGGAACTACAAGTTATTGATGGCGTGGCAGCCCGGTTGCAAACTGATCGATGGGAATTGTTTCAAACTCTCGATAGCTGCTTCGAAGAAATCGCCGCTGATGGAGATGAACGGCTATCTCGAAGCATTTGAGCTACATTAGATCAAATGCAGAAAATTGGTGTGGCGTGTTCAGCGACGCGATAAGGACGGCCCAAAGCGGACACTGACAACTGCACCGCACGCTGCAGTGCGGCTTCCCTGAAGCGGCCATTCGCGCAACTTGGAGTTTGGCCACCTGTTTGATAAACGCATAAAAGACAGTGATTGATTGATGGGGTCCAATTGTGCATGAGCTTCCCGCGACTTTTCCGGACCCAGAGGTTGTACTTGCGTTTGAGCCTGAAGAGTTGGCGGGTAAACTGCTTTTCTTCCTTCGCGAAAGGCACGACCGAGGCGATCGAACCTTCAGCATTCACAACTTGATGCTGGAGACGAAGAACTCAGCTAGTTACAATGACAGAACACCCAGTTATCCAAGAGAATACATAGAAGAAGTTAGCTTGGCTGTCTCAGAGGCTCTTGCATGGCTTCAATCCCAAGGCTTCCTTGTGCCGGAACCGGGAAACGAGAGTTGGAAGCTTCTCAGCAGGCGTGCTAAATCCTTCCAAGCGGAGACAGACTTCGATCAATATGTGACCGCACGTCGGTTGCAACGCGATCTACTTCACCCTGAGATCGCCACAAACGTCTGGATAGCGTTTGTTCGGGGCGACTATGCTGAAGCCGTCTTTAAAGCGATGCGGGCGGTCGAGATTGCGGTTCGTAGTGCCGCAGGTTTTCCTGAAGGAGATCATGGTGTCCCGATGATACGCCGCGCCTTCAATCTCAAGGATGGGCCACTGCGTGACCGAACGCAACAGGACGCCGAGGCTGAAGCATTGATGCACCTATTTGCGGGGGCCATCGGGTCTTACAAGAACCCGCACTCTCACCGAAATGTATCTATGGATGATGCTCAAGAAGCGATTGAGATTGTTTTGCTCGCTAGCCATCTCTTGCGCATTGTTGATGCTCGCCGGACGGTGGACGGCAAATAGGTCACGGGACATCCGAGGAAATCGGCCCCTAGCTGCAAATCAAATTGTCTTGGCCACGCCAAGCTGCAACCCTTCGAACCAGAGAATTGCTGTAAGCACGCGCCCTACTTGTGAGAGTATTCTGAGCAAAGAAGTTAGGGACCTGGGGTTCTTACAAGTTTAGCGACCGCCGCGATCGCGTCGCTATTCGCCAAGCTCATCCCACCACGGCAGGAGCTTTCCAAGCTCATCGGCAAACGGATAGTCTCGATTTGGATGCGCTGTCCCCGCAACCAGATCGTCGTGTACCCCATCCAATCGCCATCCCCGATACTTTTCCGTGTTGGACGATTTCAATGCCTGCAAAAAGGTCACTTCCGTTGACTTCGAGAGCATACGCTCAAGTTCCGGCACTGCTACAAAGACGATTGGTTTCCTATCGGTTTCAGAAATACCGGCGTCCTTTTCAGCCGCCATTTTTTCTGCATCTACCAAGACCTGTTTTCTCAGGGTGTCGGCCAGCACAAGCCAGTTGTCCAAGGTGAGCACAACTCCAACTGCGTCGTCATTGGCAATTTTGCCTGTGTAGCCCCGGCGGCAGTGGGAAAAGAACCGCCACAGTTGGAATACTGCCTTTGTTATGTCCTGATAGCCTCTCGCCTCAATCGGATTTAATCCAAACATTGCTTCTTGTGACATTCGCGTTGCTTTGCACTCGAATGCGACAGAAATCCGGTCACTCTGCTTGCAAAGCATATCTGGGGTATCAAGGTTGTTCGGTTTCTTCCGGTAGCTGAATTCTCTTTCCCATTCGAAACCGGGCAACGTTTCAGCAAGGTACCGTGCACAGTAGTCCTCGAACCTTCTTCCGTAGTCGTCTCGGATCGGCCCGCCGCCGCCCACCACATCATAGAAGACTCCAGATGTGACCCGCTCAAGAATGAGTTCCGGCAAAGGCGCGCGAATACGTTCGCCGTTTTCGCCGAAGCGCAAGCAAGGAGCTTGCCGAAGAATGCTAGGTTTGTCTGCCGTGTGGATTGTTTTACGTCGCCTGTCTCTTGCCAGAGCCGCAGCCTTCGGAAACGGCATTGCTATCAGAGCCAAGACCCTTTCGACCTCCTCCCAGTCGACTGCCATCTTCATCCATGACTTGTCGTTTCGCACGATCGGGAAGTTGGTCAGAGATACGAAGAGCATGAATCCGATTTGCGAAAAGCGGTTCAGCGTGATTCCGTGTGCCTTCTCGAATTGCGCAGCACATGGCCCTTGACCGTAAACAAAGGCGTTGCGGAAAAACTGTGGAATGTTCACAAACCCACGCTGCCAGTCAAACTGACGCGCAGCTATACGCCCCATTTCGACGAATATGTCCTCACGCTTCTTCTGGACGCGATATTCGACGTTTTCCAACTTACGTAGCCAGTTCACGCAATCCCTCGCAGCGCCAAAGTGGTCCCAGCGCAATGTCCTTGTCGGGCCATTCTTCTTCGGCTTGGCCTTTGGAACTGTCATCAGCTCGTTTGCCAGCGTCTCGATCTCCCACTTATGTATCGAATGCTCGCTTGGCATCTTTGCGCTCATTGCGCCGTTAGGAATGGTTTCCGGAAGAAAAAACTTTCGCGCAGGGCCAGGGTTCTCTGTTTGCAGAATATGAGTGGCCCACAAGAGTTGGATAAACTCTTCATCACCTGCGCACGATAAATGCTTGTTCAGCTTGTTCCGGTAATAGTCACGCATTGGCAGAGGTCAGCGAACTTGCTTAACGGAATCCCGGACCGACTTGGCGAACCAGACGTCTAGGCCGACATCAAGTGCGAGCCGAAAAAACTCTTCGTCTTGATCCTTCAATCCATGTCTTCGGACGATGTCCCGAGTTCCCTTGGTAATATCGGTGATATCGCCTGACGACACCCATTCCGGGTTTCCAATCACCTTCTCGAATTCGGAGATTGCACCTTCAGGAAGATTTGCCCCGTAGAGGAAGTACCGAAGATATTTAAGAAAATGTGGATGTGTGTAGATTTCGTCGCCCTGCCGTCCGTTCCTCTCAAACAGTCCTTTGTGCGATGCCTTTGAGCGCCCGATCTGGTACACTGGGTCCGACCAATAGCGCAAACGGGCTTCGGGTATAGCGCTTCGTTCAACAAGCGACTTCAACAGCCTCAGGACCAATGGCCCTTGACGCTTGTATTGCTCATGATCCAGCGCTGGTTGATCGAATTCAATGCCGCTGAGGATTTCTGACTCATCTTCGGTAAGCTCAATTGCATAACCCATAGCACCACCTCATATGTTCTTTTTTCGTTCCGACAAGCCTAGAGGGAAGCCGAGAGTTTTTCAATCTAAAGTAGTGCTGCTTGGCGGCCCAAAGCCGCCTATTAATCCTCCGCATATAAACGGCCGATTGGCGCATAGTACTGTCGATAACTCAACCTGTGAGTGCTACGCTGACAAAAGGAGGCAGTATCATGCGGATCAAATTTATCGAGATCTCGAACTTTCGGAAGCTGAAAAATACACATCTGGATTTCGACCAAAGGACATCAATTTTGGTCGGCGCTAACAATAGCGGCAAGACTTCTGCGATGGTCGCTCTGCGCATCTTTCTCCTCTCGCCGAACCGCCTTGGGCTGCGCGACGTGACGATCGCCAACTGGACCAAGATCGACCTCTTGGGTGAGGAGTGGGAGACGGATGCTGAATCCACGGTCGATTTTGATGCGCTCCTTCCCTCGATGGACGTCTGGCTCGACGTGCCACTCTGCGAGATTCAGCACGTCGTACATATATTGCCGACGCTGGATTGGTCCGGCGGATCGCTGGGCGTACGACTAAATTACCATGCCAAAGACCTGGAAAAGCTAAAGGCAGAGTATCTCGCGCAGCGCAGTGCAGCACGAGATGCGTCAACTACCGACCCGAAGGGAAAAGTGACCAAGATAGCGGTGTGGCCTCGCAGCCTCACCGACTTCCTCGAACGGCGACTGCGAGCGCATGTCGAACTTTCGGCCTACCCGCTTGATCCGACTGCGGCCACGCCACCAGGCAAGAATGGTCTGGCGATACCTCAAACCTTACCCGCCAGTGCTCTTGCATTCGAACAGCCGCCTTTCAAAAATCTCATTAAGATCGACGAGATCGCGGCACAGCGTGACTTCGCCGATGCCGGCGGCAACGACGGTGGAGAAGAAAAGGGCGAGATGACAAACCGCCGTTTCAAGCGCCGTCTATCCGACCAGCTGCGCTCCTATTATGATCGCCATCTCGACCCGTCCAAAACGCCATCTGACAAGGACTACGAGGCGCTCGGGGCGATCCAAGCTGCCGAACGCAGCTTTGACGCGCGACTTGAGGCCGGATTCGCAACTGCCTTTGAAGAACTGGAAGACCTTGGATATCCGGGGATGAGCAATCCGAAGCTCAAAATCTCAACACTTCTTCGGGCGACGGATGGGCTGAAACATGGATCCTCGGTACAGTATCAAGTAGCCGATCCCTCTGGGGACGGCACCAAGACCCTCAAGCTACCCGAAGACTATTCAGGCCTCGGTTATCAGAACCTGATCGCAATGGTGTTCATGCTGATGGGTTTTCGTGACGAATGGATGCGCGTCGAAAAGGCGGGGCTCCTCGAAGGAGTGGATGTCTCACACGAGATTCAGCCTCTCCACTTGGTGCTTGTCGAGGAGCCGGAAGCCCATTTACATGCGCAGGTGCAGCAGGTCTTCATCAACAAGGCTTACAACCTGCTCAGAAAGCATCCCGATCTTGGAGCCGCAGACAGCTACGCCACTCAGCTAGTCGTCAGCACCCATTCCAGCCATGTTGCGCATGAGGCCGATTTCGCAAGCCTGCGATATTTTCGGCGCCGACCAGCCGTGAGTAAAGGGGAAACTCCCACCACAACGGTCGCGAATCTCTCACATATTTTTGGTGACGGCGACGAAACCAAGAGATTTGTGAAGCGTTATCTCAAGGCGACACATTGTGACCTGTTCTTTGCGGACGGGGTCATCTTCGTGGAAGGCCAGGCCGAGCGAATCCTAGTACCACACTTCATTCGCCATCACTTTCCGGAGCTTTCACGTCGCTTTGTCTCATTGCTCGAACTCGGTGGCAGCCATGTGCACAGTTTCCGTGATCTGATCGATGCACTTGGGATCGCAACCCTGATTATCGGTGATCTCGATGCGACTGCGGCGGTCAAAATTATCGACAAGAACGAAAATGAAACGACCCGCTGGAAATCGGCGCGCCCCGAAAAAGGAAAAGGGCAACAGACAGCCAACTCTGTTCTCAAGGAATGGCATCCCAAGAAAAAGCTGATCGACGATTTGGTGTCCCTTCCGCCCGAAGGGCATGTATCGGACGGGGATGAGGATTACGAGCTCTATGTTGCCTATCAGAAGCCGGTGAAGATCGCTTCCAGCAGTAAGGACGACGCCATCGCCATTCCTCGAACATTCGAAGACGCTCTGGTCTTAGAGAACCTCGATGTTGTCGAAAAAATTCAAGGCTCTGTGACTTCGGGCAAGATCCGCACGATCGTTGCACAAGGTCTTTCTGGAGATGATCTCGAAGACGGGCTTTTCGAGCTATTGAAGACTGCGGAAAAAGCGGCATTCGCACTCGATTGTCTGATGCTTGAAGATCCCAAGATCTTGATGCCTCCGAGCTATATCGCGGCTGGACTCGAATGGTTCGAACGGGCCGTCAGCAAAGATATTGCAAGAAGCGAACTCAAGACAGGGGAAAGCTGATGACGGACGTTGAGACTGCGCCGGCGGACTTCGATGATGGCGCCGACGCCCAGATACGAGACTGCTTGAACCCCCTCAATCCACGGAGCTTCTTCCTGTATGCAGGCGCGGGCTCGGGAAAGACCCGCTCCCTTAAGAACGCGCTGGATACTTTCCGCGAAGAACATGGCGAAGCCTTCAGGCGTAGCGGCAAGAAGATTGCGGTAATCACCTATACAAATGCGGCCGCCGACGAGATCGCGGAACGCGTTGGTGAGGATTCCTTGTTTCCGATTTCGACGATTCACAGCTTTTGCTGGAAGCATATTGGAACCTACCATAGCGATATCCAAGCATGGCTGCTCGCGACACTCCCTGACGACCTAGCCGAACTGCACGAGAAGCAAGCAAAGGGGCGCGCTGGTACGAAGGCGGCGCTGGACCGCGAACGCGCAATCGCCTCGGTCATGCGGCGTCTCGAGTGGCTTAGTACTCCTCGGCGGTTTGCTTACAATCCAAACGGAGACAATTTCGGCCAGGACTCGCTGTCCCATTCCGAGGTGCTCAAGATCACGGCGGCCTTCATCGAAACCAAACGATCAATGCAGGCAGTCCTCGTCAACAAGTATCCTTTTTTGCTCGTCGACGAGAGTCAGGACACTAACAAGGGCCTACTCGAGGCCTTCTTCGCACTTGCTGCGACGAACAGGAACAAGTTTGCGGTGGGCTTGTTCGGGGATATGATGCAGCGGATCTTTCTTGACGGCCATCCAGAACTGGAGCGCCTCGTTCCGGAAGATTGGGCGCGTCCCGTGAAGAGAATGAATCACCGATCGCCTCAACGCGTGATCGAGCTTGGCAATGTACTTCGCGCCCCAATTGATCGCCAAAGCCAGGTGGCCCGCGACGATAGCGATGTCGGCATCGTTCGCTTGTTTGTTGCCTCCAGCAACTCGTCCGACAAGCCAGCGTTTGAGCGGCAGGTTCAGGATCGAATGGCTGAATTTTGCAACGATCCTAATTGGCGGGATCAAGCTGGAGTTAAGGCGCTCACGCTTGAACACCATATGGCGGCTTCAAGGTACGGGTTCCTAGAGATGTTCCAGGCGCTTAACCGGGACTCGCGCCTATCTACCGGGGTTCGGACAGGTGAACTGGCGGGCCTAAGACTTTTTACTGAACGCGTCGCTCCACTAGTCGCGGCTGCACAGGCGAACAATGCTTTCGCGGTCATGGCTCACCTACGCGCGACTTCTCCCCTTCTTAAGCGATCAGCAATTGCTGAGAGGTCAATAACCGGCGATCCGTTGCAGACAATACGTGCAGGTGTGGACGCGGTGCTGGGCCTCGACACTGAAAGCCCAGATGCAACCTTTCTCACCGTTCTCCAATGCGTGGCGCAACACGGGCTGTTCGAGATTCCTGCTGCCTTGCAGCCGTTTGTAGCTGATGAGCCGAAGGCTGAAATTGCGGAGCCTGAAAAGACAAATGAAGAAGCAGAGTCGAAAGAGGAGCAAGCAGTTGCGGAGACGTCTCCCGAAAGCCTAGAGGCTTGGCGGGCATTTCTTGAGACCCCATACAACCAAACGGTCCCTTTCGCCGAATATGTCAGTGATCGTGGTCCGTTCGGAACCCATCAGGGCGTAAAAGGGCTTGAGTTCGATCGTGTGCTGGTAATTCTTGACGACAGCGACGCGCGAGGCTTCCTATTTTCTTACGATAAGCTATTCGAAGCCAAGCCGCTGTCGGATACTGACCGCAAGCATCTTGCCGAAGGCACCGAAGGCGGCATTACGCGCACGCGCCGCCTGCTCTACGTCACCTGCACACGAGCTAAGAAAAGCTTGGCGCTGGTCGCCTATTCCGAAGATCCCGATACTCTTGCAGCTTCTGCACTTCGTAACGGCTGGTTCGAAGCTCATGAGATCGAACGACTTTGACCACGGGTTTCGCAGAATTTTGATCGATGATTTGACGATCCATGCAGCACCCCGCGAAAGTACCCTGGGCTCGCGATCGACTGCAAACCGGCCATTTGCGCTTGCCGCTGCGAATGTCAGCCTCCCTGAAGAACTTTCTAGAAAAATGACCAACCCTGGTTCGTGAGGTCGAACGTCCGCTTTCTCGATCTCCGCAAATTTTCGCTGTAGAGCAGCGAATGCACACTTTCCGCCGGTGATTAATTCATATCGTTCAATCGAGCCTTCATCCCCCAAGGTATGCTCTGGATTACTAGGATGGCAAATACAGCCATCGTCAATGAAGCGGCAGCAAAGATAGCGTCTTGGAGGATATTTGGATCCTGGACGCCAAAGGGCAAAGCGCGTCGTACGTACTCAACCCAAAACATGATCGTTGCTATGCAGAAAACTACGTGAATGACGTTGTCGAAATAACGCCGACAGTCTGAACACTGCTCATTTCGTAGCTTTGAGTACTTCCGCCGCAATTGCAGCATGCGCGTCCAGATCGAAACATGCTTCTTTGCGCCGTCAACAATGGCAACGGAATAACCAGATGACAGAAGCAACTTCGGATCCTCCTCAGGGTTTGGCGGGGTCGGGTTTTGTCCATATTTTTTAAGGACGGCTCGAGAGCGGTTGAGCGGAATTTCCGTTTTGGCTTTTTCGTAGTTAGCGACGGTTCCAGCTGACACACCTAGTTCAGTTGCAATTTCCCGTTGCGACTTTCCATGCATTCTCCTGATGATTTTGAGGCGCATACCATCGTTTGGATGCGGTTTCGAATCATTCGCCTTCATCTCATAGGGTTTCCTTTGGCTCAAGCCGTAGTCGTTCGGGTCATTACGGTTGGAAACCGCAACTGCGGGCACACTTTTTTCAGAGAATATTTGCCAGTGTTCTTGGCGTATCCGGCTGTTGAAATCAAATGAGCAATGCAAACAATCTACAAAATATTGTGGATCAGACACCCCTGACTCCAAAATAATGTGTCTTGCCTGCCGGTTTGCAGCCCTTGCGCAGTTTAGGTTTACACGCAAACCTGACGGCGCTTGCCAAGCCTCCAAAAGGGCTAGCGATATGAGGATTTTGCTTTGACTGAACGTGAACGAGCGGCATTTGCGGCGCATGAAGCTCTAAAGATGGCCTTACGCCTCAACGGCACGAGCTTGGCTGCAATTTCACGCGAACTCGGGGTCTCTCGGACAACCATGTCACTTGTCGGTTTGAGAAAGATGAGCGTTCCGCGCGTCGAGCAAGCCTTAGCTGAAGCTGTCGGCAAGCCTGTAGGACAGCTCTTTGAGCCTATTGAACAAGAGGAGAGAAAAAAATGAGCCCATAAAATGCAAAGACCTCGAAGGAGGTCTGTGACATCCATCAAGGTCTGAGATGCAAAAGTTACGAGCCCTTGCATCTCCTTCATGACCCAAATTCCGAGACCCGTCAACTCTGCAGAGCGCTTCTGTGGACGGGTCTCGTTTATCTTAACATTAAGGAGTGCCGTTGGCGTCGGGGAAACCGTCTGCCTTGGCAAGAAACATGACTTCATTTTTTGACGACGATCTCTATCGTCCGCCTGCGCCGACAACGGCTGGGCTAATGTTCCCTGCGCGATCAAAGTTCACCGTGCGCGGTTTCACTTTAGCGATGACGCCTGCAGAACAGTATTGGCGGCAGTTCATTAGCGCCAGCCAGGGCGAGCGTGAAACCTGCCTCCTGACGCTGGCGATGCCAAACCTTTGGAATCTGTTCGATCAACCGAAGCCGGTCAGCTTCGTAGAAGTCGATGGCCGGCAGCGGACCCATCGGTTTGATTATCTTGCTGAGTTCAAGGGTGGTGAACGTGTCGCGATTGCAGTTAAGCCACTGGATCGCGCCAGAAAACTTAACTTCAAGGCATCGCTGAAAGCAATCAAACGCGATTTGCCTTCTGGTTTTGCGCACAAGGTGGTCCTGGTCACGGAACGCGAACGACATCGTGTTGAAGTACGAAATGCGGAACTTCTGAATTTCTTCCGACGTTGCCCGGACGACGATGCTGATAGCGTTGTGGCTGACCTGATCGACCGCCTGTTTGGTGAAATCTCTCTTACTGAGTTGATCGATAAGTCTGGCTTGGGCGCACGCGCCTTCAGAGCAGCCTTTCGCGCGATCTATTCGGGAAAGCTCATCGCCAACACACGTGAACCCATTTCCACCAACTCAATCGTAGCACCAAGAGGCAATAACAATGAAACATGAACCAATGCGCCTAGGTGTGACCACTTGTGATGCAATCATCGCAAACGCCGATCTTCATGCAGTCACAAAAGTGACACCGCTGCTAGTCGAGATCAAACCTCTGCACAGCGACCGCGAGCCCATCTCGCTCACGCATACGGAGCTTGCCGACCTAATCGACGGGGGCCAGTTTTCGATCCAGTATGGCTACTTTGAAAGTCGCCAAGTTGCGAGACGTGCCATTGCTGGGCGTTCGCTGATGACGCGCGTTTCAACCAAAGCCCAGCTGGATGCTTTTTGGAAAGAGTGTTGGGCGACAACGTATCTAGAAATGGAAGCCGAAGGTGCGATTAACCGTTCCTCTGATCGCTGGGATGAGTTCCTGCCGGAACTTGAGCGCCGTGTTACTGAAAAACTCAAGTTGGGTTTGAAGAAGGCAACGGCTGGTGCCGACTTTGACAGTATCGCCTTGCGCAGGACGCCAGGAAGGACGTCCATTATGTTTTGGGTCCGAGTTTGGGCGGTCTCCAAAGACCCAATGGTCTTCGTCAAAAAATCGATTTTCAACGGCAGCAACGCCAAACGCGTGGGCGCTGAACGAGAAGCCATCATTCAAGGTGCGTTAGAAAGCTATTTGCACCCCAACCAACTTCTTCCTGCGCATGTGCATGATGCCGTGAATGCGGAAATTCGACAGCGAAACAAGGTCCGGCAGTTGACCGGAGATCTCCCACTTGAAGAGGTGTCCAAGAGTACAATCGAACGTCGCATTAACGACCTTGATAAGTTTGAGGTGCTTGCTGCCCGGAAGGGACTGGCGGCTGCCAAGTATAAGCTGGGAGCTCATGGCGGTGGATTGAAACTTGATGTTCCGCTCCACCGGATTGAGATGGATGAATGGGAGATTGACCTCATAGCCATCTTGAAAAAGGGTGGCTTTGATATCAGTAAAAATGATGTCCGAGACATCGAAACTGGTCGTTACTGGGTATGTGTTGCGTTTGATACGGCGAGCCGCAGCATCGTTGGTTTAAAGCTTTCTAAAAGCCCGACTGCTGAGGACGCAAAAGCCGTTTTATGGATGGCAATGCGGGACAAAACTGAACTTGCGCGCCAACTTGGCTGTGAAACGGCCTGGAAGCAATATGGGCACATTGGCCATGTCGCTGTCGACAATGGACCTGCTTTCGTCAATGCGGAATTCAAAGCCGCGCTTTCGGATTTACGGATTGACTACTCAGTGCTCCCCGCAGGCATACCGAAATTACGTGGACGCATCGAACGTGTGTTTCTTTCGCTGATAACGCTGCTGATGCCGCATCTGACAGGGCGTACATTCTCCAACCCGAAAGAGCGTGGGGACTATCCCTCACAGAATTACGCTGTGCACACCGCTGAAAGTATCGTTGAGCTTTTGGTGCGGTTCACCGTGGATGTGTATCACAACCGCAAACATCGGGGGCTTGAGTATGCGACGCCCAATATTGTTTGGGATCGTCTGATCAAGGAGTTTGGTTGGTCTCCACCCATGAGCAACCATACCTTGCGACACATCCTCGGTGTCGCATTCACCCGGGACACTGGTCGTCATGGCGTTCTGGTTAATGGTGTGAATTACCACGCTGAGCGTCTGGCAAAGCACTTCCAGAAATTTGGAAAACAGCACGCCGATGTTCGGATTGATCCCGAAGACATGGGGCACATCTCGGTCTGGTTGGAAAACGGTGCAGATAGTGGTTGGTCCACCCTCAAGTCGCAGATTGATGGCCTCGACGGCGTGTCCTTTGCTGCTTGGGAACAGACGATCTTTAATCTTCGACAGAACAACCGCAATGCAGCGTCTCTGACACAAGGCGTTGTGGATCGTGCAATCGAGCGCATTAAAGCAATCGACGCGGAACAATGTGCGCTGCGACAGCTCGGGCCAATTGGTGAGACCTACGAACAGATCAAGCGGGCCCAGAAGGAGACTTTCTGGGGGCTCTCCTTGGGTTCTGATCCTCAGTTGGACCCCACGCCATTGGATGATCGCGACCTAAGTATTCAGGGTCTTCTATCCAACGAAATCGAGCACGACCCCAACCCTCGGCCAGAGGAGCAGCCGGTTTTGCGCGGAGAACGAGACGAACCCATCCCATATTGGCCGTCCAGCGATGGCGACGACGAACAATTCAATGACGAAAACTCTGCCAACGAGGAGAGCGACGATGACATCAACGAATAATGAAATCCGCAAGACGATCCAATACCTGCGTTCGGTGTATCTTATGACGCCCGCATACCAGAAACTTGAGTCACACTTCAGGAACCTGCTGGAGCAACGGCGTGCTGACATGGCTGAAGGAACGATGAATAACGCACGTGGCATTGTTGTTGTGGGGCAGTCTGGCAGTGGGAAAACCACTGCCATTCGAGAACTTATCCGTAAAAATAAGTCGTTGCTGAAGACTGATGCCACACAGGACCACTGTGAGTTCATCGGGTTGCAGGTGCCGAGCCCGGCAACCATGAAGTATGTTGGTGCGGCAACGCTGCGCGCTCTTGGATACCCTTATTCAGGGGATAAGCAGGGGCCCGCGATTTGGGATCAGGTCAAGGTGCAGCTTAAGCTTAGGCAGACATGCTTTTTGCATTTGGATGAAGCACAGGATTTGGCAAGGTATCAAACGGACAAGGAACGGCAATCGGTCGTCAATACGTTGAAATCCGTCATGGAGAATTCGTACTGGCCGACAGGGCTTGTTCTTTCTGGCATGCCTGATCTCAAGAAGATCGTGAACCAAGACCCTCAGTTGTCGCGTCGCTTGTATCCAGTTGAGATCGGGAGGTTGCATGCGATCCGTGATGTGACCCCAGTGTTGGGAACAATCCAGCAATACGCTGCAAAGGCAAAGATCGAAACGCTGCCATCTGTGCGCAACGAGGTCTTTGCGCAACGACTCATGCACGCGGCGGATTACGAGTTTGGCCTGATGGCTGAAATCACCGTCCAAGCTTTTGCGAAAGCGCTTCTGACAGATGGATTTGAAGCAAAACTTGGAATCCAGCATTTTGCGGATGTGTTCTATGAGCGAAGTGCCGCGATCGACGGCCTCAACCCGTTCATTGCCGATGATTTTGCACGGATTGACCCCAGACATATCTTTGAACTCGATGGAGAGGAAGCGTGACAGCGCCTTTAACACCAGCACTCCCCCTCTTTGAGGGGGAGACATTGTCAGGCTACGTCAGCCGACATGCTAAGCTATTTGAGACGACCCCGCGTGATTTCTGCACTGATCTCGGCATGCGTTGGCCGGCCCTTTGCAGTGGTCATGATGAACAGGTTGAACGCTTAGCTTGGTTGATAGGCGCGCCATCTCAGAAGCTACGGTCATGGAGCGTCAAGCAAGTTGGGAATGGGCGATATCGAGTGGGGAAAGCGCATGCAAGCATGGGCACCTTGCGGCGCACAACTGTTCGCCTATGCCCGCAATGCGTCACTCGCTCATTGTCTGAAGCGGGGCCTCTCAGCGTATTTCAGTTAGTAGAGTGGTCACTTGTTTGTATCGACCGATGCGCGAAGCATGGCTGCCGTCTCATAACGCTTCCAAGCGCAGAGAACTCACATGCCACATATGACTTTGTCTCCCGTGTTTTGGCGCATCGTGATGAGGTGTTTCATGCAGCCGATCGCAGCGTCGAGATACCAGAAATCGGTTTTGAAACCTATGTCAGGGAAAGGCTCCGAAATGGGGCGGCGGAAGACTGGTTGAAGGAACTCGATCTAACACAACTTCATCGCGCCAGCGTATCGCTTGGTGCCGCTTTATGCGGCGTCAAAGTCAAACGCATGCAGGATTTGCCAGAAACGCGGATTAGGGAACTGTGCCAAGCGGGCTTTCAAAGCCTTGTCGAGGGCCCTGACGCCTATCGGGAAGCGTTATCCAGCCTGTATAATAGTGGAAACGCAGAGCGGCCCTATTACTCGGCCGATTTTGGCGTGCATTTTCGTTGGTTGCGTGAAGTGCGCAATGCGCCTGAGATCGAAGTGCTCGCAAGTGTTGCTCGGGAGCATGTTTTTGCGCGTTACCCAACGCAACCGGGCAAAAAGGTCTTTGACCGATTGCCCCCAGAGCAGGTCTGGCTCACGATTGATCAAGCGCGGAAACGCCTTGGGTTTGGTGCAGTTTTCCTCAAAAAACTATTGGGTCATTTGGACAGCGTTGCGGAAGAAGAGGCCCTCAAACGAACTGATGTCCATGTAGACGAAATCTCGAAAGTTCTTAATTTCTGGGAGGGTATTATCAACTTGAAAGACGCGGCTCGGATGCTTGGGCTTATGACGTCTCAGGTGAAAGGCTTGCAAAACCGAGGCGTGCTGCAAACCATACGGATTACGTCGACGTTGCGATATCTGTCTCGTGTTGAGGTGATGGATCTCATTGAGCAAGTTCAGCGGTTGCCGGAAGTACTTTTGGGAAGATCGGTTGCGCCGCTAAATCTGTTTTGCCGAGAAAAGGGTATACCATTGGCGGAAGTTGTTGATCTTTGGCGCAAGGGAGAATTAGAGGGCCAAATCTGCCAAGGAGACGGTGTGGGCCTGAATGCAATTGAAGTTGATTGGGACGCAATATGCCCACGAAAGACTGTGAGGCTTCACCAAGATATCACGTTACCTGAAACCGCCCGGTACTTGAAAATCAATGTCGCTGCGATCCGACACCTTCGAGATCAAGGGATACTTTCCCAAATCCGCAAAGTAAATCCAGACACCAATCATCAGAAGCAGTATATTTCTAAGGGAAGCATCCAGACATTTGAGCGGTCATTTGTAACCCTTGGACAGATGGCTGAAGTCCAGAAGGTTGCTCCGATCCATCTCGCGCGCAAGCTGGATGCTGACGGTATTGCGCCAATCCCCTGTGCCGGTGCACTTGTCCGAGTTTACAACAAGAGAGAGTTTGGCTTGGATGGCTGCAAGGTAAGGAAGGGGGACGACGTATGAAACCGGACGAAGATGTGAGCCACCCTGATCAACATGCTGTCGACGATTGGTTTCTCTATGGGCCTAAGAACGTGGATATAGAAAACCTAGTCAGAGAACTAACCCTGACACGGGGATTGCGGCTTGCGCAGGTTGAGGACGAGATCGTAACGGCCCTGCGAAAATTGATTGCCGCCACTTGAGTTTCGATCGCGGTGCAATGGACGCTTTCGCATTTTTGAAGGTATGGCGAACATGGCAGCGTGGTGCGCAAGTCATGACTGTTTCACCACCTTGGTCGGCCCTGCAAAATCAAAGTCTTGGGCTGGCACGCAAATCAGTTGCAAAAATGCAAGTTTGTCAAACACAGTTTTGAGGATAGAGCAGGGTGGCCATGTTGGGCAGGACTTGTTTCTTTGTACGTCAGAGGCCAAAAGCGCGCTCAGAATACTGGAAAGTGCAAAGCAGCGACGAGAGTACGAAAAGGTAAGATCTAATTGAAAAATACTCTCTTAAACCATCCAAACGGGGGAACGATCTTTGGCCATGTGGTTGGTGTAAGCAACCCTCATTACACCATTGAAGAGGCTCCAGTTATCCTAAAGTTTGGGGTTGAAAAGGGGCGGGGTAGCTTCGGTGCCGAGCACATCTGGCATCGGCATGGGTCGCAGATAACACCTATGGGTTATCGTTCACTTGCACAGGTGCCACACTTCGTTGCTGCTATTGTCCGTCCTCGCTCATTGGTACTCCGTGACTTTACTCGGCCTGGAGGCTCAAAACTGATCACTTTGCGTAACAACCTGGGCATGGCCATCCTTCAACTGCAAACCCTGCAAGATGGCACGCGAGCTTATTCTGTAGTAACGGCATACCGACAGCGCAGTCCGCGCGGACAACAAGTGACAGTCATTAGGTAAACGCCGTGTTTTAGCAGCGCACTTTGCCAGCGTACTCATACTGTAAACTTGACAAACGACACTTAGCAGCGTAGTTATAACGTACGTAAAGGGCATGACACGTGTGTTTGCTGCACTTATAGCGCGTATCCCGACGGCGATCTTAGCAGCAAGATCGTTATCCACGAGGCCGAAAGGCCGCTCCGAACCCATAGTGCTAAGGAAGCGCCTCTAGTGGAAGAATACAGAAAGACCCAGCCCAGTGCTGGGTCTTTTTGCATTGTCCTAACATTTGGCCAGTTTCAGGATTGGCGTTGCTGGCTAGAATGCTAGGCAAGAAATCCAATCGAACTCCTAGAAAGAACATGCCGTGGCGCTTATCATCCCAACAGAGATTTCATGTGATGAATCAGGATTTACCGGCAATCGAATGCTGGACCCGTCGCAAACCCACTTCACCTACGCGTCACACGACCTTTCACAGGCGGAAGCTGATAATTTAGTTTCAACAGCACGCCGGAAATTCAAAGTGCAAATGCCTGAACTCAAAGCATCAAAGCTATTGAAGTCTGCCAATGGACGAGAACTCTTGGCCTATGTCTTGGAACAGATGGAAGGGCGCTATATTGCGACCATCTATGAAAAAAGGCTGAGCCTTGCATGCAAGCTTTTTGAGTACATCTATGAGCCCGTTCTACAACGCAATAACGCTTTGTTTTACAAGAATAACACACATCGTTTTGTGGCGATGTATATCTACATGCAAATGCTTCAAACACCGGTGCAGACCTTGGTTCAAGAGTTTGAAGCCTTTATGCGCAGCCTTGATCCCGAAGACGCCCCAGGTCTGCTGCACTACTCACCCGGAACGGAGCCAGATCCCCTTATTGGGCAGGTCTTACGATTTGCCAGAGGCTATAACATTGTTATTGCCCGTGAAACGGCACACCTCCGTGATACGGATGATCAAGGCAAATGGGTGTTGGACTTGTCGGCGTCTGCCGTTTTCAGCCATCTAGCGGAGTGGGGTGAGCGCCACGCCCTGCTAGAAGTGACCTGCGATGACTCAAAGCCTCTCCGCGCAATTTCTGGCTTTATGGATGTCATGATTAACCGGCCCGAACAGCGGGTATTTGAGGGTTTTGGGAAACGACGTCCGCTGACATGGAATATGTCAGGTTCTATCAACTTCGCCTCATCAGATACGCATAACGGTGTTCAACTCGCTGACCTTGTTGCGGGTGTTACGCGTGTGATCCCTCTAGTGGGTGAAAATCTTGAACTCAGCCGACTCGCAGAACTGGTGTTCCCTCATCTGCACGAGGACTGCATTATGCCAGACTTTGAGCACATTGATCTGGGACGGGACGAAGTTGCTGTCAATTGGTTGGTGCTGGAGGAATTGGCCAGTCGCGCTGATCGCGGCGATGATGCTCTGGAGGGAATGGAAGCGATATTTCATTTTGCCCATCAAACCCTTCCAGCTTTCAGAGCAAGCTCAGGCCTTTAACAAAACTCAGACCTACAGCGCTTTTGACCGATGTTCGTCAAAGGTCGCGTAGTTCTTTTCTTGCCTAGCTTTCCGCGTCTTCCCAAGCTGTGTGCTGTCTATCCGTCTTTGTAAAAAAGCTACCAAACTGCCGAAAGCGCCTTCGGGGATGTGGTCCCATTTGGCACCAAACTCACGTTTGATACTGTTGTAGAACACCTGATATTTCATTGCCTTCTTGCCGACTTCGGCCTTCTTAAACTCATGGTACCGGTCTATCAGGTGCTTGGCATAGTTTCGCTGTTCAAGGTTAGAACCGATTGTTCCAAGTATCGGTCCTTGCTTCACTGAACTCGATTTGGTCGTCACATTGACTGTGTTCGCCACGACGCCGGTGTTCGTGCCGTTAAAGGTCAATACGTTTCCACTACCCGCTGGTCTTTGTCTTGATAGGCTACTGTGCGCGCGTTGAGCCTTGAACTTTGCGTCGGCAACCTCTTGTACCGTAATGACCTTATTCTCGATCTTCTGATGGCAATTTGCGCATGTCAGACAAAGGTTGTCAGCATGATGCGCTTGGACTTGTGCATGCGCAATGATGTGATGCACCTGTAAAGTGTTCACGTCCGCTTCGCCGCAAAAGGGGCATTGTGACCCGAACTGTTGATAAATCTCTTTCTCCAGCTTCTTGGGCAATGGTTTACGTTTCATCTCAGTCGATCCTGCTGCGGTATGTTTAGAGTGTTTTGAAACTCGTCACTCTCTTCCAGTGCAACAATGTCGGCGCAAATATCTTCGGGGTCTCGATGCGCGAACATGTGTTCCAATGCGTTTCTCCAAACCAGCATATTTACAGCCGCACCGTTGTGGTGCGCCGGATAATATGTGTTGTCAGGTTCACCATGCCGATGGTCCATACAAAGAACGCGCGTTGGGCTAAGCGGGAAAATCACGGATGTTTCGGGGTTGTTGATGCCTCGAAATTTTAGATCAGGGTGAGTGAATGTGATCGGATGATCCGAGGTCATAAAAATGGGGGCTTCAGCAGCTATCACGACCCAACGCATGCCCAAAAACATCTGAGCAATGTCGCCACATGAATTCATGACATCGAACCAGTTCCGCTTCAGGTCGTTTTCGTCGGCATTGGCGTAGCTCGGCCAATCCGCGTGATCTAACTCGATGCGCTTTCCATCGAGGATAACTGAATCTGGCAATCCACGTGGACCCGAGAATTCTTCGACGAACTTGGCATGCATGCCTTTGTACATTTCAAAATGCGCCGGGTTACGAACATAGAGCGTTGCGGCCAACAGAGCGACCATCTTGCGGATAATCGGATCAGAAAGGTCTACAAAACCGGTTTGCAGCTTGCGCCAAGCTTTGGATGCAAAAAGCTGTTCCAAATCAGAAAACCGCTTTTCCTGTGCATCATCGCGACGGCCACCGTTCTCAACAACGGTATAGAGGTGGTTTCTCACCGCAACCTTGTCGATCCGTTTAAGTTCTGCGTCGCCACTCTGATTGCTGAGACGCCAAATCCTCGGCGGCTTGCATTCATCAACCGCAAAGCCTTTGAGATATGCCTGCGGCACCCAATGGCAGCGGCGTGTAGGTTTAGATGCTGTGTTCATGCTCTACGCACCGTCCGCTCGCTAACTTTGAACAGCCGTGCGATTTCTGGGACGGCGCGGTGCTCCTGGTCCCTCATACGCTGCACTTCGATCTTCTGGGCTGGGGTCAGGGCAGGGGGCCTGCCACCGATCCGCCCACGCTTGCGAGCTGACGCCAACCCTTCCTTGGTGCGCTCCGAAATCCGTTCGCGCTCAAACTGTGCGACGGATGCAAAGACGTGAAAAACGAGACGGCCGGCTGGCGTCGTCGTATCAATATCCTCGGCCAGAGACCGGAAGCCAGCACCGCGCTCGCGGATCGTCTCCACGATCTCCAAAAGGTCTTTCAGGGATCGGGCCAGGCGGTCGTATTTGGTGACGGTAACAACATCGCCGTCGCGGAGCTGATCCAGCATTCTGTCCAGTTCTGGCCGTTCGCGCTTCGATCCGCTGATTTTGTCTGCAAACAGCTTGCCAGCGCCTGCCGCTGTCAGTGCATCGATCTGAGCATCAAGGTTCTGGTCGTCAGTGCTGACGCGGGCGTATCCAATGATCATGATGCGATTTGGTCAGAAACGTATGGTTTTGTCCATGTCGCCTTGGCGAAGCAACCTGCTATCTTCTTTGTTCTTGACCAAAAGTATCTACGGTTAGATTTTCGCGCAGGATATATTCGGAGCAAAAAATGATGGACAAACAAAAACAGGACAACGAGCGAAAAATCATCAAGCAATCCCATCCCTTCAAGTCGGCCAAGAGTGAAGCCATCTTTCGCCTTGTCGAAACCGATGGCGGTATGCAGATCGAAAAAGTTACGACGACGGTTGTGGTAGAAAGAACGATTGACAGTCCCGATGATCCCGATTTGGTGTTCACTGAATTTCTTGAAGTAAAGCAGGCTAACCGCGAACGTTCCAAAAAGCGCATTGATGTAAGCCGTGCTATCAAAATGCGCTATGAAGAAGGCCTCACAAACAAACAAATTGCTGAAGATTTTGGATCACGCTCACCAGAAACTGTTTCAAAAATGATCAACGAGACGCTTAAACCGTTAGCATATGCTTACATGAATGGGGCAGACATCTACGACACTGCGAAACGTTATGACCTGTCACCAAATCAAATGCATGAAGTATTGGTTGAAAAGCTAAGACTCAGGAGAAGCGCTCTACTTGACCATTATGCAAGACAGTGCAGCACGCACCTTTCGTATGAAGAAGGAACCGGCGGTGACACCATCCGCAAAATCACCACATTTCTTGACGAATGGGAGCACGTTGACTTCATTGTTGTTTCACCCTTTCAGGGTGAGCCATCCAACCCGACCAACAAGAACATCATTTATGACGAGCAATTTCGCGAGGTTCGGTTCAAAAGTGGTCGAAAACAACGCTATCCTTATCACTATCAAGAATATTTTGAACAACACTTCAGTCCAGCTGACATAATCGCGTTCACACAGCTTGTCGCCAATGAAGAGCTTATCGGTATTTATGATATGTTTGGAAATCGTGAAGAATTTATCGAAGAGGCTTTTCTGGAAGCAGCCGCAACACTCGGAGGCACGCAGGCGTAATAAGACGCATGCCTTCTTGCTGGTGGCCATGACTCGAGTTTATGGCCCAGTGTCACGACACTGAGCAAAACATAGTTCGAACGATGATGCATGTTCGCTTAGTCAACCTTGGCGATGTTCCAAAAAATGTCCTATCTGCCAGTGGCACAAGCGTAGGAATTCTGGCCGAAACTGGTTGCATAGCGGGCTTTGGATTATGGTCTGACCGAAGCCCGCAGTGCGGACGCAGCTGCCGCGCACTGCACGTGCTCCAATGTCCGGTTTGACGAACCGATCAACAAACGGTGGTTCTTGGGAGGCGGGTAATGAACCGCCTCCGTGTTGGCCGATCTTATCAGGCGGCCTTTACAAGTGCGAAGCCAATCTCTGCGCCGTGACCCAAGCCGTAACCGAGTTGAATCATCATTTCTGCCATCGGTTCGAGATACCGCGCGTTGCTGAGCGGGCCGCTTTCGATTGCCACCATTCCCAGATCCTCGACGAAAGTTACGACCTGCGCGCGCGCATCGGCATCATCGGCTGCAACATAGACTGGCACCGGCGCATCCGTACCTGCTGCCTGACCTTTGAGAAGATCGGCAAAGACCGTGTTGAACGCTTTGACGACCCGCGTGCCGGGGATCATTGCGGCCAGCGTCTCACCTGCAGAGGTATCATGACCGACTGTCAGGCTCATGTAATCCGGTGCCAGCGGGTTGGTCACGTCGATCAGCACCTTGCCGTCGAGCGCATCCTGCACGCCTTTTTCGGACAATAGCGCCTTCGCAGGATCATAGTGCAGGGCGAGCACGATCAAGTCGGAAGCCACGATCGCGGCGGCTGCATCTCCGTCCTGCCCCACAACGCTCACGTCATATCCGGCTTTGCGGCTCAGGTCGGCGAGAGGGCCGCCCATGTTTCCGCGTCCAAGAATCGTTACTTTCATCGGTTTTCTCCTGTTTCGATGTTGATGCCGGACATATAGCAACTGGAGAACTGGCCAACTTTCCGCTATATGCCAAATATTATTGATTAACGGCCAAAGGCGATAGTGAGCTATGATAGCGCGGATCGACCCTGACCAGACACCGATGCCGCTCTTTGTTTTGAAAGAGAATTACGCGCATATCCGTGTTCCGTTTCACGCGCATCGCCGCGCACAACTCATCCATGTGAGCCGTGGAACACTCACCGTGGTCACCCGAGACCACCAGTGGACAATTCCGCCGCAACGGGGTGTCTGGATCGCACCTGGCACCGAACACCGGATCGCCTCGGCCACGCCTTTCACGCTCACAACCTGCTATATTGAGCCGGAGCTTTTTGGCGCGAGGCAACAAGGCATTGTTGCTGTTGATGCACTGACCCATGCGTTGCTGCCCGAAGTTGCGACCCTCGGAGCAGATTGGAAAACCGCAGAAGCAAAACGGCTGGTCGGTGTGTTGTTCGACAGGTTGGGCGCCTTACCCAACCCTAGAACGGGTTTGCCAATTTCGTCGGGTGAGCCGTTGGCACGACTGACGAAACTACTGCTGGACGATCCATCCATTCCAGACCCGCTGTCGATACTGGCCCCACGTGCAGGTCTGAGCGAACGCACTGCTGCGCGGCATTTTTTATCGGAGCTTGGCATGTCGTTCGGTGCATGGCGGCGACAGCTGCGGCTTCAAACGGCGCTGGCGCGGCTTGGTGCGGGCATCTCAGTCACTGAAACTGCATTCGACGTAGGATACAAAGACGTATCGTCGTTTATCACGGCATTCCGCTCCGAGTACGGAATTTCGCCGGGTAAGATGTTCCAAGATAAGACCTAAGCGTTCAGCAAACCCTCGTTTTCGTTTTTAGCGTGCCAGTAAATGGCCCTGTTTTTCGCTGCCCAGAACCATGTCAAAAACCGAAGTGGTTGTTGAAGGTCTTTGGCCCTCTTATGATAGCGGACATCCGTGCAACGCGCAGCATCGGTCACTCTGGGCTCTTCAGGAACCTTCGCCGCACTTTTCTTGAAGGTCCGCTCTCAGCTTCAGACACTCGGCCAAAAGCCTGTCAGAACCTCAAAGGTTTTGCCGGGGGTTTTTGTCACATCTAAGCGATTGGTTTTGCGTGGGGCAGGGGAGAACGGCAGAAACGACCGTTTCTTAGAGAGTCACATCATGCAACTGACAGACCGTGTCAGTTGGCGTGTGTGAAGAGAGACCTTCATGAATATTGGAGATTCGACATGAAGAAAATTCTGCTTTCAGCAATCACATGCCTTTCAATGACTGGCGCAGCCAGCGCACAAGACTGCAACGACACTGCGCGCGGTGTGTCCGCCGTTGCCGAGATTGTTGAATTTCGTCTGGCTCAGGGCGTTAACGACGAACAATTCTTGAATGCAGCGGCGACTTCGATGTCATACCTTTGCTCGGTTGATGGCTTTGTTCGGCGCAGCCTTTCACGGGATGAAACTGGTTTATGGACAGATTACGTTGAATGGACTGATTTGGATCTCGCTCAATCTGCTGCAGAGGCCGCAATGCAGCGTGAAGACGTGTTGCCATTCATGACGTCAATCGATCCTAATACGGTTGCGTTACGGTATTCGGCCATTCGACCAGTAGAGTAAGTGCATGCGCAGAACAGACCGGCTTTTCAGCATTATCCAGATTTTCCGTGACGGGCGACTGCACAAGGGCGCGGATATCGCGGAGCGAATGGAGGTATCGCTCAGGACAATCTACCGCGACATCGATACGCTCATTGCCTCGGGCGTCCCGATAGACGGCGAGCGTGGTGTTGGATACATGATGACGGAGCCGGTCTTTCTGCCACCGCTCAACCTGACCCCTGGAGAACTGGAGGTTCTGGAACTCGGCATTGCCTTGGTTCAATCGGGATTCGGAAAAACCTTATCAGAGCATGGCAAAAGCCTCAGCGACAAGGTGCGTGCGGTCTTACCCAGACCTGAAATGCTTGATCCGGGTAGAGGCGCGGTAGGTGTTTATTCTCAGCGGTTTCCTGATGCGGTGCAAGACGTGTTGGAAGTGACCCGACGGGCCATCCTCAGCCGCACGGTTCTGGAGTTTGATTACTGCTCACTGGGCGACAACCAGTCACATCGCGTCATTCGCCCATTGGAGATCGAGGCATGGGATAGCACCCTGACCGTGACCGGGTGGTGTGAAACGCGCGGTGATTTCCGGGTGTTCCGGCTGGACCGAATGTCAGGCGCATGCTTGTTGGATCGCGGCTTCAGACTTGAAGCTGGAAAACGCCTAAATGATTATCTTGAAAGAACAAAATGACCAACTTGACCCCCACTAATATCCTCAACGACCTTGTAAGCAGCTTTGATGGAACCGTTACTGTGCAAGCTTGGGGCGAGACATCTCTTTTCTACAATCCGGGCCGTGCTTTGCCGCGGGGTGTCTACTTTGCGACGATAAAGGAAAAGGACGGAGCGAACGACAGCGCCTCGAAACTGGATCGGGACGGCATTTTTCGCCTAAATGTCGGCACGAGCAAGCCACTCTATTTTGAAAGGTTTGGCCCACCTCCACCGCGTCCCGGCAAAGGTGGCATTGTGGAAGGGTCGTGGGATTTCACCAAATTGAATAAGCTGACGCCTCACCCAGTTTACGGATGGATGAGTTGGGTTGCGGTGCTAAATCCAACCCTTGAGACATTGGAAGGCATGCGACCTTTAATAGACGCGGCGTATGCGAAGGCTAAGGCTTCCTTCGAAAAGCGCCGCTCGTTATTGTAGATCCTCGTGACATTTGAGCACCTAAGCCAAAATCGACGGTTTCTGGAAGTTTTCAAAGCCCGCTGTGCTGAATCGTCTTTTGCCGTCACGATGTTGAACAATGTTGTTTACTTAAGGGCGGCACAGATCTTGTGCTGGGGGCAGGTGACCACGTGATCGTTAACCATGCCCACAGCTTGCATCCATGCGTAAACCGTTGTGGGGCCGCAGAACCGAAATCCTGCTTTCTTCAAGTCTTTTGAGAAGCTCTCTGATAGCTTTGTTTTGGCTGGAACGTCCGACAAATTCTGGAAATTGTTCTGAATCGGGTTTCCACCGACCGCATCCCAGCACCAACTTTGGAAATCCCCGATTTCGAGGTATGCGCGGGCATTTGTGATTGTTGCTTCGATTTTCCCTCGATGTCGGACAATGCCTGCATCAAGCAACAGTCGAGCGACGTCTTCCTCGCCCCATTTGGCGATGATGTTTGGATCAAACCCCTCAAATGCGGATCGAAAATTGTCGCGCTTTTTCAAAATCGTGATCCAATTCAACCCCGCCTGAAACCCTTCCAGAATAAGCATCTCCCACAATGCACGTCCGTCGCGCAGCGGAACACCCCATTCGCTATCATGATATTCAAAGTAAATTGGATCGGGCCCAGCCCAGCTGCAACGTTCCATCATGGATTATGGTAGGTTGAGAAATTCGATGGTGATGCTGGCTGGGTCAATCAATGACATCAGTCCAGCAAATGAAGGTTTCGGGGCCATAAGATCATTTGAGGCAAGGGCGTCTTCCCTGTTGTCCCAAATATAAAGATCGACCCATTGGCCGTCATCATCTTTGTAAAGATCCTGTTTCACAAAGCCCGGCAAGGTTTTCAAATCTGGTAGCAACCGATTAACCGCATCAATCATTTTTGCATCGGCCACCCCATCCAAAGCGGTCCATTTGACAAGTTCCACCACGTGTTTCTGGGTCATTTCAATATCCTCTGAGGCAAGTGAGACATCCTAAGCGATGCCGTAAGCAACCTTTTAACGAACAAAGCAGTCCTTTATTAGCGCTAATACCTGACCTATTGTCCTAAATTATGAACAATAAATTCTTCTCACAGATCGAGGTCTTCGTGGCAATCGCACGTCATGGGTCAATAATTGAGGCGGCCAACGCGCTGCGTATTTCCAAGTCCAACGCAAGCCAGAAACTCATAGAACTGGAGCTGGACATTGATCTGAAGCTCTTCCATCGAACCACTCGCAAGCTTGCTCTGACCACGGCGGGAAAAGCCATGTTGGATAGATGCGAAAATGCTGTCGATATTGTCTCGTTGGCCCGCTCTGAACTTGGAGGGGCCGCGCAGCAAGGGGTAGAGGTTTCGGGTGTCGTGACACTGGCAGGCTCAAATATCTACCTCACAGAATATATCATGCCAAAGCTAAGCCCGTTTTTACTGCAATACCCGAAAATCAGGCTCCGTTTTGTAGGTGGCGACCACCCAGCGGATCCCTTGGCTGACGGGATTGATCTGCGCGTCAGAGTAGGTGAGGTGGACGACGACGGTGCCAAAACGTTTCCATTAAGACCCATTGAACGTGTTCTGTGCGTTGGTTCACCCGCGATGCCATCGGTCGATCATGTAACCCACCCGAAACACCTGGCCAATCTTCCATTGATTATGAGGGCTCAAGAAAAGCCCATTTGGGTTTTGAGGTCAAAAACTGAAAACTGGAGCTTCGAGACATCGCCGCCGCAGGTATTGGTCAACACGTATGAGCTTTGTGTTCAGGCGACACGCAATGGGTATGGTCTAGCCGTTTTAGCTAAAGAAATTGTTGATCCTGATCTAGCGACTGGGAAGATCATTCAGCTTTTGCCGGATTGGCATATTGACCCGCTTCCCGTTGCGCTGACTGCGCAAAATTCAAAACTAGCGAAACCTCACGTTAAGGCACTAGCCATGTTTTTAGTAGAGACCCTGAAATAGGTGATTGCACAGAACTGGACGTTACCCGCTCTCCCCAAACCAACGTTTTAGTCGGATGCGAATGTAGCATATATCACGTGGCTTCGCTTCGTTGGTGAAGGCTAATCTACCTGTCATGAAACTTCGTGAACGCATTGCTCAGAGCATCATAAAACACCGCAAAAGCGTAGGTTTAAGTCAAGAGAACCTGGCAAAGTGCGCCGGTGTTAGCCGCGCATACATAGGTCATATCGAAAACACGCGACATTCAGTTAGTTTAGACACCCTAGAAAAAATCGCGGCTGCGCTTGATGTTGATGCGGCAGACTTGATGCGCCCACTGGTCAAATAATTACGCAAAGCCCAACCCTGTCATAGTAGCCAAGCACGCGCACAAGGGACCGTTTTGGGCCAATTTACCCCCATCCAATGAGCACTATTGACCATTCGCTTTTGTAACGATATTTGATTATGTAACAATACTAAATATTGAAGGTGAGGCTGTTATGATCTCAGGAATAAACGGCAGTAATTGCATTCTAGAATCCATGGCTAAAACTAGAGTCGAAGCAAAAATGATCGATAAGGCTAAAATTGTAGGGAGTAAGGGAGAGTATATAGTTGAGTTCTATGGCCCTTCTGCCGAGTGGAAGGGGGAGCGTGTTGTTCTTTGCAGCGCAAGAGACCCTTATAAACCAAGGCATTTTAAAAGCTTAGATGGGGCTGTGTCTCAATTGTCAGGGATAGGACTAGATAAGGTGTCAATAATAGTTACTTGAAATGAAGCAGGAACCAAATTTCGCAATGGCAACATTACCTAGCGACGCATTGAGAACCCCACAGCATGAAGTCCAGCGTTTGCTAGGGCGGTGTTTGTTGCGGTTGCAGCAGTACGAACGTCTGATTAAGGCCATAATGGCGCACTACGAAATTTCAGGGCCGGTTGATGCCTTGGATGCCATTAAATCCGAGCGTATGGCCGACACCGCCCGCAAAACCCTCGGTACACTGGTTGGCGACCTCTTTGGATCGTTTATCACTAACAAAACGGATACTTTCGGCGATGAGACGGACTGTCTTCCTGAGGACGTTACCTCGGTCGGCATGCGTATGTCTGTTCAACTGTCTGACACGGATTTTGCCTGCACCAAAAACAACCTGAAAGAACTGGTACTTCTGCGAAACAATCTGGTCCACCATTTCATCGACCAGCATAACCTTCAGGACTTGGAAGGATGCCGTCGTGCACAAGATGCGCTAATCGCAGCCTACAACTGCATCAACCAGCACTTAGAACAACTCCGTGAATGGGCTAATGACATGGAAAAATCTCGTCGGATGTTGGCAGAATTTCTTCATTCTGGTGTCGTCCATGACCTCGTGGTCAATGGCATTGCCCCAGATGGCACCGTAGCTTGGCCAGCGGCAGGCATCGTGAGCGCGTTACGAGAAGCAGCAGTTGAATTGGCTGTTGATGACGGGTGGGCTTCTGTAGCGGATGCCAGCAAGTGGGTTGCTGAGCGGCATTCCGAACAACTACCCGCGAAGTATGGATGCAGAACTTGGCGGCAGGTTGTGCATGAGTCGCGTGTGTTCGAGCTTCGGTACTTTGAGATGAATGGACAGCGCTCTGCTTGGTATCGGGAAAAAGAGAACTCTGCTGACTCGCACTGAATTATGCTTACAGGACAATATCTTTCACGACCTCATTATCGCCTCTGCGCCTCAATACTGGGCCACGTTTCAAGTGCGATTTTTAAGAACCTGAGTACCCGCAAGTCCAATTGAGCCACCAATAGCCATCCAAAACGCATACTTACCCAGACTTGGGTTTTCCGAGATCAGTTTTGTAGCTACAGCAAAAATTGCTGCACCAGCGACCGTTCCCTTGACCTGACGTGACGACATCTCAAGCCCGCCTGCCCAATTCGCAAAGCCTTCACAATTCCGCAACACGACATCGTACCGCCATTTACCAATTACTGATCGGGCGTTGGCAAGCACCACGTCTACAGGCAACACAGATTGTCGAGGCGCATATCCAGTCCGCCTACCTTTAACGACAGTATCATAGGGCTCTTCTTGCACCGTGCCGGTTCGCGCAGTTGCCGATATCAGCATCGGCTTTCCCAAAGGGCATCTACGGTCACTCACAACTGATTGATGCTCATAACTGCCCATGCAGGTTACAATCTGTGCGCCCGGTTGAAGGTTGTACTCAAATGACATCAACAGCTCTTCTTTTGTTCAAAATGGCTGCTTCATGGTTAGGTAGGGATGGCGATTCTGCTACAAATCTCAAATTGCTCATGTTACACTCCTTAATGAGAACTTCGCGTAATTGCGATATTTATCCAATATGGAGAAATATGAAATATGTCAAGCGATACGACTACATACTCGATGATCCTTTGCACCTTGATGTCTCAGCGTGGAAAACAACAAGAAATTCAACAGCAAGAATTCTTTCAAAAATCGGGTATCGCAACGGGTACTTGGTCACGAATAATGCGCGGCCAAGCTCACTTCCAAATAGAAGATATTCGCGCAGCATGCCGTGTGTTGGGCTGTTCCATTGGCGAACTGACCTCAGAAGCCGACAAGATGCAGGTGCAGTTGGCGAAAAAAGAAGGCGTAAAGGTTGTATCGAAAGATGACCTTAAATCAGGGAATTCATCAGCAGGAGCGATGGTCGCTGGTGCAGCACTTGCGTTTCTTTTGCTAAGGCTTGCTGAGTAATCAGACGGAAGTTTGGAGGCAATTTAACGAAGTCAGATTGAGTCCTCATGCCAATCACGAATGGAGCTGCACAACTTACTCATAGCCATGCCTGTCAGCATCCCACTACTCAGGACACCAACTCCTTCAGAGAACATAGGTTCTCTTGCGTCATGAACAGTAAAATGAAACACACCGGTTTCGTTGTCTTCGTCGGTGACAAACGCCCAGGTTCCTAGGTATTCACCGTAGCGGGTCAAAACGTCCCCGCTGGTGGCGTTATCTTCAAATCCATTAAGGTTGATGGGGTATGTAAGTTCCATTCTGTCCATATGGGAATGGAGAATTGGAAAACAATGCTTGCTGGACGCTAGGGGTAGAAACTTATGGATTTGCGCCTCTGGTGCTAACTACTGTTTTTGCAAAACTTTAAGCCACATAGAGGAGAGCAGGAGTGAACTGGGACCGTTTCCTGAAAGAAGAAGTCACGACACCTACAGGCAGGAAGTGGTTGGAAAGCGCTGGTGACTGGGCCAACAATAAAATTGAGGCTTTCAACCTCAGTGAAGTTTTACCTTTTGTGGTAGAGTGGGTCGAAGAGGAAGGCGCAATCATCAACCCCCAAAATATTGTTGGCACTGATCATGCCAGATACAACCAAGGTATGACGTGGCTTCAGTTTCTTGGCGGCGGGAAGCGGATCAAGACTAAACTCGACGTTCTGGAAACCAAACCTGAATACTACGATGATCCCGAACTACATGCGACCGACTTGGAGAAGTGGATTCTCTTCGAGATCGGCGGAGAGCTATATGTGACTGTCGGCAACCATCGCAGTGTCGTGGCAAAATTTCGAGCTCATGAAGAGAATGTAACCGCGCAATGGGTTCACAAAGTCATTCACTTGACGGTGTCCGGTGACGCGAGCGATGATTACGAAAAACTACAATCTGCATATCTTCCATTCGAGCGAGACTACGGGCCTGAGCCGGAATGTGTTTGGTGCGAGGGTCAAGACAAGCGGTACAAAATTCTCGTTCACCTCATTCTACACGGATTTGGCGGAAGCCGTTCTCATGGAAAAATGGAGGTGGCGGACGCGCTAGCTTATGTCCAGCAGCGAAACCGGGTTCCACAACGCCTTCTCGATTTTGTCCCAAATCTCTGGAAGCGTCTTCACTACTGAAACCTTGGGAGATGCAATATGGACCTGTCTCGCTTAGATGTCGCACCAAATGCTCGTTCAAGCCACTTTTTGTTCGAAGGCGATGCGCCGCGCTGATGCGATGGACAGGAACGACCTTCGGAGCCGTTGGGATCGAATAGACTGCGTTAGTTTCTGCCGGATGAAGGTGCCGAGGCATTTTGGGTTAGAAATGCTTGACGTTTGGGTCAGAATTGAATGACGTGATTTTCTTGTTTCCTGAAGTTATGGTTTCCAAAAGAGTCAAAGGTTCGTGACGTTCCACA
>JBOEGL010000009.1:0-61563 GCA_050633405.1 Cognatishimia sp.
GCAGCCAAGACAGTGAAAACATCACAGGTAGCAATGGCAATGACACGCTGTTCGGCCAAGATGGAAACGACACCCTAAACGGTGGCTCCGGATCCGATTCATTATTGGGCGAAAACGGGGACGATTCCCTAGACGGCGGATACGGACATGACACGCTGAATGGCGGCATCGGCAATGACACCTTGCTTGGTGGAAATGACAACGATCTTCTGACCGGCGGTGACGGCAACGACAGCCTAGTTGGGGGCAACGACAACGACACCCTGAACAGTGGGAACGGCAATGATACGCTGTCAGGTGATCGTGGTGATGACTCTATCAGTGCGGGCAAAGGCGATGACAGTCTCCAGGGCGGCGATGGGGATGATTTCCTTGACGGTGCCCAAGGCCATGACCTGCTTGACGGTGGTGCTGATAACGACACTTTGCAGGGTGGGAGTGGTCGCGACACGCTAGACGGTGGCAGCGGAAACGATCTTTTGCTTGGCGGTAACTCTTCAGACGTTTTAAGTGGCGGCAGTGGCAATGACACCTTGGAAGGCGGAGCGGCCTATGATGTGTTAACCGGTGGCGCGGGCGACGACACCTTTGTCTTTAGCGGAACCTATCATATGAACGTGATTACGGACTTTGAGGCTGGTTCCGGCAATGGCGATATCATCGATCTAAGCGGTGATGCAGAAATCACGGATTTTGCCGATTTGATCGCCAACCATGTCACAGAAACCTCTGGGTATCTCAGCATCACAAATGGTTTGGGTGATGAAATTCGTCTGACCAATGTCACCCTTGCAGACGTGTCAGCGGATGATTTTATCTTTTGATCCCTTGGTGGCGGTTTGATCCGCCACCATCCACAAACGAATCGTACGTTTCAGCCCCTCAAACGTACAAATTGTACAAATAACCCAAAATAAACCCCGCGAACGCAGCGCAAGCAACCGTTTCGCGGCGAAACCTTGGGTGGAGTTTCACAGACCCAGAAACGCAAAAAGCGCCCGGTTTCCCGGACGCTTTTCTGGTTCAAACGATTGGCCAATTAGCCGATGATCGCGTTCAACGTGGCGCTAGGGCGCATCACCGCTGCGGTCTTGGCTGGGTCGGTTTTATAATAGCCTCCCAGATCTGCTGGTTTGCCCTGTGCGGCCGCCAGCTCGCCGACAATTGCCGCCTCGCCTTTGACCAGTTGATCGGCGATTTCACCAAAGTGGTTGGCCAGTTCAACATCCTCTGTTTGCGCCGCCAAAGCTTCGGCCCAATACCGGGCAAACCAATAGTGGCTGTCGCGGTTATCCGGCTCGCCGACCTTGCGGGATGGCGATTTGTTGTTGTCCAGAATGCCCTGTGTCGCCACCTCGGCCGCTGCACCCAAAATCCCCGCTTTCACGTTGTTTTGTGTATCTGCGATAAAGTTCAGGCTTTCCCCCAGGGCACAGAATTCACCCATGGAATCCCAGCGCAGGTGGTTTTCTTCCAGCAGCTGCTGCACGTGTTTCGGTGCAGAGCCCCCTGCCCCGGTTTCAAACAAGCCGCCACCTTTCATCAGCTTCACAATCGACAGCATTTTCGCTGACGTGCCCAGCTCTAGGATCGGATACAGATCGGTCAGATAATCGCGCAGCACATTGCCCGAGATCGCGATGCTGTCGTTGCCAGCCGTGATGGTTTTCAGCGTCTGGGCCGTCGCTTCGCGTGGGGCCATGATCTGGAATTTATCGGCCACTCCGGCCGCTTCCAGCGCTGGTTTCACCAGGGCAATCAACTGCGCGTCATGGGCCCGGTTGGCGTCCAACCAGAAAATCGCTTCAGACCCGGTCAAGCGCTGACGATCCAATGCCAGTTCGATCCAGTTTTCAATCGGGGCCGCCTTTGCTGTGCAAGACCGCCAGATATCGCCCGCCTCAACGTCATGAGAATGCAGTGTTTCACCACTGGCCAGAACCACACGGATAACCCCATCAGCAGGCGCTTCGAATGTGGTTGGATGCGAGCCATATTCCTCGGCTTTTTGCGCCATCAAACCGACGTTTGCGACCGCCCCAGCAGTGGCCGGGTTCAAAGCGCCATTGGTTTTGAAAAAGTTCACCGCTTCGTCATAAATCGTGGAATAACAACGGTCTGGGATCACGCAATTGGTGTCACCTTTGTTGCCGTTCTCATCCCAGCCTTTGCCGCCTGCGCGGATCACAGCCGGCATAGAGGCATCAATAATCACATCAGATGGCACGTGCAGGTTCGTGATGCCCTTGTCGCTGTCCACCATATACATTGTTGGGCGATCCAGCGCTGCAATCTCGGCTTTGATCTCGTCCGCATTGTCCAGGCTGTCGATGGCCGTCAGCACATCCGCCAGACCAGAGTTGGCAGAGCCACCCGCCGCGGTGATGGCCGCGCCGTGCTTGTCCCAAACCGGGCCCAACCAAGCTTTGACCGCGTGGCCAAAGATGATGGGGTCAGAGACCTTCATCATGGTGGCCTTCATGTGCAGACTGAACATGGTGCCGTCTGCTTTGGTGTTTTCGATCGCTTCGGCCAAAAAGGCCCCCAGCGCTTTGGCGGACATAAAGGTCGCATCTGCCACCGTGCCAGCGTCCAAAGGCCATGCCGCTTTCAGAACGGTCACCGCCCCATCTTTGCCCACAAATTCAATCTTGGCATCACCCGCCTGCGCCGCAGTCACTGTGGCGGACACTTCGTTGGCATAGAAATCATTGCCCGGCATAGAGCTGACTTTGGTTTTGCTGTCAGTCGCCCAAGTGCCCATAGAATGCGGGTTGTTTTGCGCATAGGTTTTCACAGCTTTGGCTGCGCGACGGTCAGAGTTACCTTCGCGCAGAACCGGGTTCACCGCTGACCCCTTGATGCTGTCGTAACGCGCGCGGATCGCTTTTTCAGCGTCAGACTGCGGATCTTCGGGGTAATCTGGCAGTGCATAGCCTATGGCCTGCAGTTCTTGAACCGCTCCAACAAGCTGTGGCACAGAGGCCGAGATGTTTGGCAGTTTGATCACATTGGCTTCTGGTGTTTTCACCAGAACGCCCAGATCCGCCAGATCATCTGATTGACGCTGTGCTTCGGTCAGGCTTTCAGGGAAGGTCGACAAGATGCGGCCCGCCAAAGAAATGTCTTTGGTACCCACTTGCAAATCAGCGGCCGCTGTAAAGGCGCGCACGATTGGCAAAAGCGAAGCAGAAGCCAGCTCGGGCGCTTCGTCTACAATGGTATACAATACGTCTGGTTGCGATGTTTCGGTCATGAGTTCTCTACCTTTCACCGATCTTGGAAGGGGTTTCGCGAACTTTGACGTTTTGCCAAAACCGCGGGTTCATTAATTCCGTTAAGCCCAGAAGCTTGCCACAAGCTTGCAAAATAGACTCATTCGCCGCCCTTTTAGAGCAGGTTTGCCCAGCAATCAATTGGCTTGCCGCTAAAACCAGGGTGACAAATTGCATCAACCCTTGGATTTAAGGCGTTTCAAACCGGCCGTATGATGCCCTCGCCGCTAAAGCGAGTCCCCCAATGTCACAGTGGATTGCAAGTTTTCAAACACCCAGCCTTGAACCAAATCCGCATCTTTGCGGTTTTCAGACAGAATGATCTCTGCCGCCCGCTGGCCGATCTCACGACGGCAGGCATCGGTTGTGGCCAAGGACAAGGGCAACCCTTCTAGTATCTGCAAATTGTTAAACCCAGCCAGGGCCAAATCCGAAGGAATCGACAAGCCCTGCGCCAGACAATGCATATAGCCCCCCACCGCCATGACATCGCTTGAATAATATATCGCATCAATATCAGGGGCACGCGATACCATGGCTTCGGTCAAGGCCCGGCCATTTTGGATCGAGGATTCCCCGGAATAAAGCTCTTGATCTGCCAGGCTCAGCCCGGCATCCGCCAAGGCCTCTGAAAATCCCTCCAGCCGCTTAAGCGCCCGAAAATCCTGCGGCATCTTGGTACCAATAAAGCCAATCTTCCGATAGCCGCGCGCTATCATCTGCCGGGCCATCTCACGCCCTGCCTCTAGGTGTGAAATGCCAACGCAATGGCCAATCGGCGTGCCATCGGTGTCCATGACTTCGACCACCGGGCAATCCGCGCTGCGCAGCATATTAAGGGTTGTGTCCGTATGTTCCAGCCCGGCCACTACCAAACCCGAAGGTCGCCAGCTCAGCATTTCCCTGATCACGCTTTCTTCTTCGTCCAGATCATAGCCCGACACGCCAACCACCGGCTTCAACGGTGTCGATTTCAGTACCGACGAAATACCAGACAACACTTCTGGAAACACATAACTGTTAAGCGACGGCACCACGACCGCCACCAGATTTACCGACCGCGACGCCAAGGATCCGGCGATACGATTGGGCACATAGCCCATCGCGCGCGCCGCCTCCTCTACCTTTAATCGGGTCTTTTCAGATACATCCGGGGCCCCACGCAGCGCGCGGCTGGCGGTCATTTCACTGACGCCCACCCGTTCTGCCACATCTTTTAGGTTCAGCCGTTTGGTCATGCGCACATCGTCAAGGACCAGAGCAGGAACTGCAAGGGCCTTTCCGAATTCCACCCAAATTTCCAGCAACACTGATTCAGCTTGCAAAAGCTTTTCGTTAGCGTTAACGGTAGCGCAAATGTTATCGCTAACGCTCGCAATTTGAGTCGCGGGCCACAGAATTTGAAGTATTGGAGACCGGCATGACCCTGAATATCGCAATCAACGGATTTGGCCGTATCGGTCGCAACGTCCTGCGCGCCATCATTGAAAACGACGTTCAAGATGTGAACGTGATTGCCATCAATGATCTGGCTCCGGCGGAAACTCTGGCGCATTTGCTGCAATTTGACTCTGTCCATGGCCGCTTGAATGCCAAGGTCAAAGTTGACGGCGACCGCATCCTTGTGGGCAACCAAAACATCAAACTGACCGCGATCCGCAATCCCGAAGAATTGCCCTGGGATGGCGTTGATATCGCCTATGAATGCACCGGTATTTTCACCACACGCGACGGCGCCGCCAAACACTTGCAAAACGGCTCAAAGCGCGTGTTGATCTCTGCCCCGGGTAAAAACGTCGATCGCACTGTGGTTTTTGGTGTGAATGACAAAGATCTGACCGCAGACGACATCATCGTCTCAAACGCATCCTGCACAACCAACTGCTTGGCCCCCGTGGCCAAGGTGCTGGACGACACCTTTGGCATCAAAACCGGATATATGACCACAATCCACGCCTATACCGGCGATCAACCGACCCATGATGCCGCGCACAAAGATCTGTACCGCGCGCGTGCTGCTGCGATGTCGATGGTCCCAACATCCACCGGGGCTGCTAAAGCCATCGCCGAAGTGTTGCCGCACCTCAAGGGCCGCCTCGAAGGCTCTGCGATCCGCGTGCCCACGGCCAATGTGTCTTTGGTGGACCTCAGCTTTGTGCCGGAAAAGCCGGCAACCGTCGAAGGCATCAACGCTGCCGTCCAAGAAGCCGCCTCTGGCCCGCTGAAGGATGTGCTGGCCTACGAAGAACGCCCTCTGGTGTCCATCGACTTTAACCACGATCCGCATTCTTCCACTTTTGCCGCGCCACAAACCTCTGTGACCTCCGAAGGTTTGGTGCGTGTGGTCAGCTGGTATGACAACGAATGGGGCTTCTCTTGCCGCATGCTCGACACCGGCCGCGCGATGGCTGCTCTGCTATAAATCAATGCCTTTCCGATGAACAAAAGCCCGCGGCTCTGCCCGGGCTTTTGCTGTTTTACGCAATATTAGAGTCCAAAGACGACGCACCCTCGATTACCAATTGCCGCGGTAATAATAGGTTGAACACCCACCGTTCCGACCCGTGCACCCCCATGCTCAGCGCCTGTTTCGCTTGAAAGCACTTGAAGACCTATCAATCACCACAGATATTTCACTTTCTTGCAGCTAATAATAATATTAATTATCAATAACTTAAGCGATATTTATCTAAAATTTCAAATACGCTCCCAGACAAATCTGAACGCTCGTTTCATCCAATATGCACAAGCCATTTGGGGCTTTGCCTACAATCGGGCTAATATATTGCAACGCGTTGCTTCTCAATCTTGGGGGCACGCTGTCTAAGCCCGCCCTGCCCCGCCTGAAAAGGAGATCTCAGGATGACCATTTTGACCGACGCCGTTAAACGAGAATTCTTTGACGCCTGCAGCCAAATGACCATTGGTCGATTGCACCTCACCACCCCAGACGGCGCGCGACACGTTTTCGGCAGCGATGGCCCAGAGGCCGACATGATCCTTCGCGATTGGTCTGTGGTCGCCGCGATGGCCGCCCGCGGTGATGTGGGCATGGGGGAAACCTATGTGGCGGGCCTTTGGGAAACCTCTTCGATCGAGCGGCTGGTCAAAGTTGCGTTGCGAAACCTCGATACCTTTTCTGACTTTGCCAATCCGACCGCGTGGAACCGGCTCAAATTCAGATTTGTAGACCGTCTGCTGCGCGCCAATTCTGTGCGTGGGGCCTCGCGCAATATCCGGGCGCATTACGATGTGGGCAATGAATTTTATCAGCTCTGGCTGGATCCCAGCATGACGTACTCTTCGGCTCTATTCAGAGGAACAGAGACTGATTTAGAACGCGCTCAAGCGGCCAAGTACAATCGTGTGCTAAGCCGCCTGTCCCCCGGCGAAACAGTGCTAGAGGTGGGCTGCGGTTGGGGCGGCTTTGCCGAACGCGCTGCCGACCAAGGCCGCCATGTTACCGGGCTGACAATCTCGCCCAGCCAAAAAGGGTTTGCCGAGACCCGTTTGGATGGCCGGGCTGACATCCGCCTGGAAGACTACCGCGCCATCGAGGGTACTTTTGACAATATTGTCTCGATTGAGATGATCGAAGCCGTTGGCGAACGCTATTGGCCCAGTTACTTCAACATGCTCAAAGCCCGCCTCGCCAAAGGCGGCCGCGCGGTTGTACAGGCCATCACGGTGCAGGATTCCTATTTTGACATCTATCGCCGTGGGTCTGATTACATTCGGCAATACACCTTTCCGGGCGGCATGTTGCTGTCTGATGCCATCATCGCCGATCAGGCCCGCCAAGCGGGTTTGGTGGTGAAAGATAACTTTGCTTTTGGCCAGGACTATGCCCAAACCTGCCGTATCTGGGCCCAGCGGCTCCAAGACAAAAGCGAACAGATTTTAGCCCTGGGCTATGATCAGCCGTTTCTACGCAACTGGCAATTCTATCTGGAAATCTGCGCCGCGTCCTTTTCTGTCAATCACACAAATGTGGTGCAGGTTGAACTCAGCCACGCTTAGATTGTTTAAAGCGCCTGCCGAGGTTTCGCGGCGAAACCTCGGCCATTAGTTTAATGAAACATTTTGGCGATCTTGGCCAAGATATCCCGCGCCGTTTCCGAGCTGACTTCGCGGCCTTTCACGTCAATTTTCAATCCCTGAGAGGACAATTGCGCACGCAAATCCCCACCGCCGGGCAATGTCACTTTGGGCAGTTTGGTAATCTCTGACGGCCGACCACCTCGCGCGGGGTCTTTCTCTGTATTTTCCAACGCCCCTAGCACGGTTTCCAAACGCTTCAGCTCATGTGCTGCAGACTTAGGGTCGAATCCCGCCAGACCCGAGCGCAATTTGGCCTGTCCACCCCCGCGCAACGCCGTTGCAATACGCAGACCTGTACGTTCCGTCAGTTCAAGCGGAAACCCCAGCAAGTCCCCCAATGCCTCATGTACCGCCGCGAAACTGCGCACTTTCGAGCGTTTCGCCTTGGAGGCCTGTCCAAACAAATGGTTCACCGCATCCGAAACAGAGCCATACACCCCTTGTTGCGTCGCCAAGACCGCAATCCGACCACGTTCGTAATGCGAAAGATTGGCACGGATTTCGTTTTCTTCCACCATGCTGAGATAGGCCTGCGCCCGGTCTTTATGGGTGCGCACAAAGGCGGGAATCTTTGAGAACTCAGGGTCTTTTAAGGCCAACATGCGAAAAACTGTCAGGCGACGGTTGCCGGAAATCAGCCCATAGCCCTCCTCGGTTGGCGTGACCTCGATCGGCGTGCGCAGCCCATGGGTCATGATCGAGCCAATCAACTCTTTGCGCTCTTCAACATCGTTGAAAACCCGGTCGCGGCTGAGAAAATTCACCTCGATGTCTTCCACCGAAATTTGCTGCACGACGCGCCCATCTTGATAAGCCGCGCGCCAATCTTTGGCATCCGCCGCATCTTTGGCGGCTTCGACCCGGTCGGTGACATTGGCCATGCCCGCCAAGGCAGCAGCCTCGCCCGCAACCTGGGCAATCGGCGGCGTCATGGATTGGCCCAGCGGAGGTTTCGCGGCGAAACCTTCGTCTAGCTTCTCAAGTTCGCTTTGATCCGGCGCAACCAGCCGTCTGCGTCTTGCCATCTTAGCTTTCCTCCATATTTGCGTCACGCCACCAGCTGCCGATCAGCAATTCCTTGAACTCGGCATAAGTACGATCAAAGGTCTCGCGGCCCCGCACATAGGTATCGCGGTTAAAGTCGCGATAGTCCGCTTCGTAGATGCCGTTCACCTGTTCACCGGCCTGCCCGACCAGCGCTGTGTAATCTTGGCGATATGCGTTCATAAAGTCACCAAAATAAGCCTGGATCACATTGGCCATATCGGTTTGTTGGCTGGCATCAAAGCGTGTGACAATCGCCCTTACCACATCCCATTCAAACTTAAGCTCTGGTAAACCCGCCGCGCGGGCCGCAGAATTTTCGCCGTCTTCGATGCTGGCAAAGGTCGAATACAGCATGTCAAAGAACCGTCCGGTGGAATCAAATTCCAGGAATGAGGCCCCCAGCGGCACCAACAGGATATCAGCGGCAGCCAAGCCGTTGATGGTCAGATAGCCAAGGGCAGGGGGGGTATCCAGAAAGACCACGTCGTAATCATCCAAGATGCCCTCGTCCTCAAGGAAATTTGCCAGCCCGTCCCACAATGGCCAATTGCGCAGCCCCATACGCCAGACCGGAATCTGAAATTCTGCCCAATAGAGATTGAGCTGGGCACCGATCAGATCAATGTTAGGCCAATGGGTATTTTGGATGACGTCGCGCGACGAAACCTTCAAGGCTTCTTGCAGGGTTTCGTCCAGGGGAATTTCGGGTTGCCCGCCCGCGGTGCGCACCTGGTTTTCGGCGACCACGGCCTTGGCATAATCTTTGGCCAAAAGCGGAAAAACTGTCGACCATTCATCTGGCACCTTGCCGCCCAAAATGGATGTCATCGAGCCTTGGGAATCCAGATCAATCACCAGAACCTTATAACCGTCCAAAGCCGCCGACATGGCCAGATGCGCCGCGGTAGAGGTCTTGCCAACACCGCCTTTGAAATTGGCCACAGCCACAACCTTGGCTGGTTGCCCTTCGGGGCGGTAGGGCAGGTATTCTTTGGTGCTGACCCCTTCGTTGGCAAAATGCTTGCGCAGCGTCAGCACCTCTTCAAGGGTAAACCATTTTGAACCGCCCACACCTTCGCCCTGAGGCAGGTCGGGATTAGCTTTTAGAACACGCCGCAAATGGGCGGGGGCAACGGGGATCAGATATTTGGTGATTTCCCAAGTCGAGAATTTTCTAAGCCGCTTTTCACCATCTGGAGCATAGCCCCGCCGGGCCATGTCTTCGCGGCCTTTTCCGCAAAAAGCCGCGGCTTTCGCGAATCGAGTGGTGTCGATAGGATCGGGTAACTTTTGTGCCGCTGCCTCGGGATCTAGATTCAGATAGGGGGGCAGGGGAGGTGTGGAAGCTTTGCTCACTTACTGTGCCTCGTCATATGTGCGCCTGTTTTCAGGATATATCGCAAACTAGCGTACATTTTGGAACCCGGCTAGCATTGCAGAGCGATGAAACAGAATTTGTGATCAAAACCCATGAGGTTTCGCAGCGAAACCTAGTTCAATTAATGAAAAGACACCCAACAAAGAGTTTATTTAGTTTTAGGACTTTAAGATATTTGGCTTGAAATAAATAAGTGATTTCAGGAACTTAAGTAAGTTTGGGTACCGGAGATCAGGACAAAGGGCACCCGATTCCGGGATGTAAGGTACCCTGATACGGGATCATAGGGACCCGTCAGCGGGATAAGGGGCCCCGATTCTCGGTATGGCGAATTTATGGGGGAAATGTGGTCATTAAGGGGCAATTTGGCCTGAGAACCCCGTCTTCATCTCGTCTTTAGACCGGTCAGCAGCCCTTACATCCATGCGATTCGTGCGGTCGGAGTCAATCTGATTCTTTAGGGACCCATTTACGGGACGCCTTAAAGAACCCAGCTTATTCTTGAGTGTGGGTACCTTTTGTGGCAGGTTCATACGCATCTAAGAGCAGCCGAGAATCATGGCCCAAACAGAGCTAGATATGGATAACCTTGCCGGGGCATTGCGCCGGGAAACGGTTAAGAAAAACGTCGCGGCTATTCACATCAGCGGCAAGCTCAGCCTGTTGCAACGCAAGCTGTCCAATGTGCTTTTGCTGAATGCCTATGACGCGCTGACCTCGGCCCAAAGCCATTCGATTGACGCGCGCACCCTGGCGATGATGGTGGGCTATAATTCCAATGATTTTGACACGCTGCGCGGCAGCCTGCGGGCGCTGGCGGAAACGGTCGCTGAATGGGACATGCTGGACGAGGATGGCAAACAGGAATGGGGCGTCAGTTCGCTGCTGTCCTATGCCAAGCTGAAAAACGGTGTCTGCGAATATGCCTATTCGCCTGCATTGGCGCAGAAATTGCATGACCCAAAAATCTATGCGCTGATCAACGTGCATATTCAACGCAATTTCAGTTCGGGCCATGGGCTGGCGCTGTATGAAAACTGTTATCGCTTTGTACGCACGGGCAGCACGGGCTGGTGGAGCCTGGAGACTTTTCGCAAACTCATGGGTGTGACCGGGTCGAGCTATTATGAGAGCTTTAAACATCTGAACGCAAAGATCATCAAACCGGCGGTGGCTGAGGTGAACAAAAGCTCAGATATTGAAATCACACCAGAGTTTCAGAAAAAGGGCAGGGCGGTCACCGACATACGGTTTTTGATTAAGGAAAACCCGCAACTGGCGATGTTCCAGATTGATGACAGCGATGGCACCCGCAATTTGCCGGTCTATAAAGCGCTGATTGCCCAAGGTATTTCCGACCGGCTGGCGCGGCAGTGGATTGCCGAACACGGTGCGGATTATGTGAATGAAAAACTGTCGTATATGGGGCAGCAATCTGGGGTGAAATCCAAAGTTGGGTATCTGTCTGCGGCCCTGAAAGACGATTACAAACCCACCGCAGCAGAGGTGGTTGCGCCACCGTCAGAGGCGGCCAAAAAAGTGGCAGCTTACCGGCAAGCGCAGGCGCAGGCCGAGGATGCGGATCAAGATGCGCGGCGGGCAGCACGGGCAGAACGCGGGCGCAAGTTTGCGATTGTGGCTGACGTGGTTGTGCGGCGAAACCCAACCCAGCGCGATGCTGACAAACGCCTGTTCAGCGCGTCCTTGTCTGAAGAGTTGGATCGCGAAGAATTTCGCGCCCATGGCTGGAATTCTGCCCTAAATGCCAATGCGATATTCGACTTTTGGGAAGGGTTGGAACCTGGCTTGTTTGATGCGGATGGCTGATGGCGTGTTGTTTCGAATAACGAAACGATAACCGTGGTGTAAGGGGCAGTTCTAGCGTGTCAGCAGAGGCGCTGGCAGAGAATCAACCTGGGGATGCGCTTCCCAGGGATCATCGAAAGATTATTTCCGACATCAAATTCAACTTTGGGTTTAAATTTTTCTGGAAAGTTGATTTCGAATGAATTTACCGCAAGATATTGAAAATTAATACTAAATTAAGAATTACTCAATATCGAAGTTAACATCCGGTTAAAACAAGGCGAGAATGATGTACTCAATCCAAGAGATCGCCCAATTTGCGCCACAATTGTCCGGATAACTTCAACAATGAGACTTGAAGGGTCTCTGATGATCATGCCGAAAGTGTCCATGCAATTGGCCTAGATCAGCAACCGATGAATTTTTGGGGCGCAGAAGCACCCGTATCGCCGTGACTGCACGGCATTGCGACTGGAGAAGATGATGAAGATCCTTGCCGTCGATGATGACGAACTGATCCGTGAGATTTTGTCCGCGACTCTCGAGGCGCATGGGTACACCGATGTGACCCTGGCTGAGAGTGGCGAAGATGCGTTGCAAAAGATCGCCGCATCGCCGACGCCGTTTGACGGGTTTATGTTTGACATTCAAATGCCTGGTATGGACGGCACTGAATTGTGCCAACACGTGCGCCAAATGGAGCATTATCGCAGTACGCCGGTCATTATGATTACGGCGATGAATAATAAAGAATACGTTGACCGGGCCTTTATGGCGGGGGCAACGGATTATGTGACCAAGCCATTTGACACCACAGAATTGATGACGCGCATTCGTCTTGCAGATCGTCTGCAGGCTGAATCCCGCAAGGCCCAGCAGGCCAGCGCCGCATCGCCAACTGCCGCGGCCCCCAAGCCGCCGTTCAAAGATCCGGTCACGGTGAAAGAGGTGCGGGGCGTGGTGAAAAGCGCAGCGCTTGATAACTATGTGATGCTGATGCTGGAGCAGAAGCAATTTGCCATGGGCGCCTTTGCCCTGCGCATTCCTGAACTAGAGATGGTGCACTCTGGCTCTGACATCGAAGAATTCACCTATGTGGTGACCGACGTGGCCGAAGTGATCTCGGACGTGCTGGTCGGTGCGCAGGCGTTTCTGTCTTATATTGGCAACGGTGTGTTTGTCTGTGTGGGTGCCAAAAGCAAATTGCCAACCGCCGACAGTATGCATGATGAATTTGTCATGATGCTGAACGATCCGGATCTGGTGTATTGCGAAGAAGTTGCCACAGGATTTACCGCGACAATCGGTGACGTCGCTGCCCCCAAATTGTTTGAGAAACGCGGCGATTTGCGCTTCTTGGATCGGGCGGTTGAAAAACTGAACGAAGTGGCAGGTGGCACACAGCGTCAAGGCTCTGGCCGGTCGGCCTTTGCTGCGTAGGCACTGATAGGGGTGCGCGTCCGTGTCAGGGCGGCACCACTTGCAAACTAACCGGCTTAATGTGCCGATTTCATTAACCAATCTTTAATCTCTTTAGGCGTTTTTGCCACATTGTTGCCCAGTTTTATGGTAATTGTGTGAAGGCAAGAAACAATCAGCGCCTGAAGAGCGTTGAGGAAAAGATGTTTGGGTGAGAGCAGAACCATGATGCAGGGAATGGATGCCAGCAAAGCTGCCGTGCTAGAGGCCGGACTTGCGCGTATTCGTGCGCGCTTTGTGGCGTCATTAGAAGATCGCATCGAAGGCTTTTGTGGCCTACTTGAACAACTTGAAGATCCAGCAACGGAAGAATCCGCCTGCATGGAAATTCGCGCATCCGCACATAAATTACATGGTATCTGTGGCAGCATGGGCTATCCCCGTATGGGATCGCTGGCCGCGCAGCTGGAACAGCATGTTGATACCGTGATTGCCGGACCGCGCCCCCTCAACACCGACTTTGTCGATGAACTCCTCAACGCGCTTCTCGATGAGATGGAGCAAAGTGTGGATGGCACATAGGGCAACCCTAGGCGTTGGGCTTAAAGCCCTTGGTCGATGGCTTGGTACTTGGGTTCTGCAACTGGCAGTGACCTTGTTGATTGTGGCGCAAGGCTCTGGGGCTTGGGCGCAAAATGGCCGAGAAACGCAAAGCTTTACCATTGGCATTTTGGCAACCGAAGGCGCGACACGTGCCTTAGAATCCTGGCGTCCAACCATTGATTTTTTAAACAGCGAAGCGGAATTCCAGGAAGTCCCTTATCGCTTTAATGTACGTCCCCATACGGTTGAAACCCTGTCGCAGGAAATTGCGGCGGGCAATGTAGATTTTGCGCTGACCAATCCCGCGTTGTTTGTGGCCGCCGAGGTCGAAAGCGGTGCGCGCGCGGTGCTGTCGCAGGCGCGGATGTGGCAAGGCCGCACCTATGATAAAATCGGGGCGGTGGTTTTTGCGCGCTCTGACTCGAACCTGCGCCAACTTGGCCAGTTGCAAGGGGCCAGCCTGATGGCTGTTTCTGCCAGCGATTTCAGCGGATGGTGGCTGGCTGCACAAGAATTTCGTCGGCGGCGCCTAGAGCCCAACGATCTGTTGGGCGAAGTTGTTTTTTCCGGTGGCAACCAGCGTGAAGTGATTTACGCCGTGCAAGCGGGCCTTGTGGATGCTGGCGTGGTGCGCTCTGGCGTGTTGGAGGAACTGGCGCAAGAAGGCGCGATCAATCTTGCGGATTTTACGCCGCTGTCTTTGAATACCGCTGTGGATCATCCGTTTTGGGTGTCAACGCCGCTCTATCCCGAATGGGTGTTGTCGGCGATGCCAAGCGTGCCCGAAGATGCGCTGGCCCTGGTGATCAATGCGCTGCTGAATGTGCAGGCCGACAGTACAGAATCTATCAGTGCCGGGTCCACCGTTTGGCAGGCCCCGCAGAACTATAGCAATGTGCACGATCTGCTGATTTCATTGCGTGTGCGGCCCTATGAAAACTATCTGATGCAAGCCACGGCGCGGATTTATCAGACCTATAAATGGACCATTCTGGGGCTGACGGCCTTTATTATTCTGTCGCTCTTGTTTTTGGTCCTGCAATTGCGCCGCAGCATGTTGTTGGCCGAAAGCCAGAAAGATGTGTTGCAGTCTGAAATGCGGTCCAAGATTTTCTATCGCAGTGCGGTTGAAGAACACACCGTGTTCCTGATGTTGAACACCAATGGCAAGATCTCGCATGTGAACGACAGTTTTTGTGAAACCACAGATCGGCAACGCGATAGCCTGTTGAACACACCGCTGGCAGATCTTTTGCCAGAACGTGAACAAGAGATCTTGCAAGACGATATCATGAAGGCGGTCGAGGTGGGCGCGCCCTGGGACGGGCCGCTGAAAATTCTGCGCGCCGATGGCTCTGTGGCCTGGGTGCAATGTACGGTTATTCCGGTGTCGGGTGCAGGTGACGAACTGAGCGAAATTGCCGTGGTTGCCACGGATATGACCCAGACCCGCAAAGGCATTTCGGATGACAGTTTTCATGACAGTCTGGAGCTGATTGAAGATCAGGTTGTGGTGCTGCGACCGATGACATTGGACCTGCTGTATTGCAACAAAACCGCGACCAAGCGTTTGATCGAAGACCGCATGGGCGGCACCTGGAAAGGCCGCACCGCCCAAGACATTTTGACGGAAAGCGATCTGCGTGCCTTGGAATTGCGGTGTGAAGCTTTGCAAGAAGGCCCGCAACGGCGCATGACCTGGGAAGTGACGGCTGGCAACGGCACGCCTTATGAAATCAGTCTGGAATATGTGCAGCCAGATAATGACGAGCCGCGGTTTATTGCGATCTATCGCGACATCACAGCGCGCAAAGTGGCGGAAAAGGCCAAAAACGAATTTGTTGCCACTGTCAGCCACGAATTGCGCACACCGTTGACCTCGATGAAAGGCGCGCTTGGACTGGCGCTGTCAGGGGCGATTGGCGAAATGCCAGAGCAGATGAACAAAATGGTCAGCATGGCGAGCAACAACTGTGATCGTCTGGTGAACCTGATCAACGATATTCTAGATATGGAGAAGATCGAAGCTGGGAAGATGGACTTTAAAATGGCCCCCATCAATTTGATGGATGTGGTGGACAAAGCCATGGAGTCCAATAAATTTTACGCCGAGAAATTCAAAGCAACCATGCGCAAGCATGTGGTGGATGACGGTAACGGCTTTATGATTATGGGCGACAAAGATCGCCTGACGCAGGTCATGGACAACGTGATGTCAAACGCGGCCAAGTTTTCAGAAGGTGGCGAGATCATCGTGTCGGTCATCATCCATCAGGGACGTTTGCGCTTTTCGATTCGCGACTTTGGCTGTGGTATTCCCAAGGCGGCCCATGCCACGATCTTTGACAAATTTACCCAGGCCGACATGGGTGACACACGCACCCAGCAGGGCACGGGTTTGGGTCTGTCGATTGTGAAACTGATTGTCGAAAGCCACAAGGGCGCGATCTTTTTTGCCAGTGAAGTGGGCGAAGGCACGGAATTCTTTGTCGATCTGCCGCGTATTGTGAATGAGGAAGAGGTGCCAATGCCGGCGCTTGACGAAGAGGTCGCCTTTAGCGGCTCTGGTCTTGCTGATGTGGCACCGGTTGCGGTGGCGGCGATTGAAGATGTCGATGATGGCCTGACGGTTTTGCTGGAACAATTGCGCGGTGGCGGCTTTGACGTCGACATGGAAAAGGGCAGTGTTACCGTCAATCAAGTTGTCAGTGGCAAAGGTGTTGTTGGGCAATCCTCGATCTTTGATTGGCTCAGCGATGATGGGCGGGCTTTGATCAGCGGCTTGGTCGAACGCAACAAGCTGTCTAATCGGAATGTTACCGTTTTGCAGGCCAAATCGCAGGACGGCAATATGTCTGACCCGGTAGTTCTGAATGGGCTTAAGGCCAATATGTATTCCAGCTGGCTGGCCAATATTCCCGCGCTTTCTGGTGCACAAAACCTGTCGTTCAAATTGATCGGCATAGGGGAAGGTGATCTGCCACAACTGGATTCCGAAGAAGCCAGCTTTGCGCCAACCAAAGATGTGCCCCAGGCATTGGCCCTGAGCGCAGAGGATCAATTTGACGCGGTCTTGCACTTTGACAAAACCGCTACGGCCAGCTGCATGACGATTTTGCCGTTGAGCGGCGGCCGGTTGCCCGACTCTGCGCCGGTCATTTTGATTGTTACAAAAGCAGAAGCACCAAAGTCAGAACTTGGCGTGGTTTCAAAATTTGCCCGCCCATCTGGCGGTGGCAGAGGAAAATCACGTCGCCGCGCCCGCGGTGGATAAACGAGAATGAGAGATAGAGAGGCAAAACGATGAGTGATTTGAACAAAATCTTACATGTCGAAGACGAAGACGACATTCGCGAAATCGCGAATATGGCGCTGGAATTGATTGGTGGTTTTCAGGTGGCGCAGGCCGAGTTGGGCTCTGTTGCGCTGGATATTGTCGAGGAGTTTGCGCCCGACCTTTTGTTGTGTGATGTGCAAATGCCGGGCATGACTGGCCCGGAAACCATCGAGGCCATTCGCAAGATCCCCGGCTATGAAACCATTCCGGCGATCTTTATGACGGCCAAAGTGGGCGAAAGCGACAAAGGCAGTCTGATGGGGCCTTATGAATTGGGGCTGATTGCCAAGCCGTTTGATCCGACCACTTTGGCGACGCAAATTCGCGAGCTTTGGGCACAGGGTCTGGCAAACGCCGCTTAGGGTTTGCTTGCCATTTGCCGCAAATAGCGGTTGCGGGCGACCTCTTCCAACGATGCTGTTTCTGCATGATCTGCTTCTTTACGCTTCTCAAGCAGACTTTTGTCTAAAACCGCCTCGTTGGTGCGGGCCTCGGTATAGGTTTCATAAAGCCGCCCCTCGATCAGGGCGGCTTTTTCGTCAAGTTTCGCAAGTTCTTGCTGTAAATAGGCCCGGCGGGTTTCGATGGCCTGCAAGAATCCAGCCAAAAACGGCGCGGATTCTGGTGAGGTGATATGCGCTTCGGTTTCAACCCGCTGTTGTAGGTCGCTCAATTCGCTTTGCAACGTGGCCTGCTGGGCGCGAATTTGCCCCATCTGGGCCGCGTGGCCATCAAGCTCGTGTTCTTTTATGCGCTGGATAACCGTCAGGGCTTCTATCCGGCGATTGCGATCCATTAGGCGGCGGTCAGTTCTTGACGCGCCTCTTCCATTTCATAGAAAGAGGGCTGCAAGCTGGTTGGGATGTTGCCGCGACCAATTTCGACACAGATTGTTGGCGAATGCTCTTGCAAGATCGCGATAAAGATATCGCGGATCACATTGTAAAACGCGCCATCCTGTTCCTCGATCACACCCAAACGACCTGAAAGCGGGGCCACAAAACAATAGGCCAAGAAAACCCCAAGGAATGTCCCAACAAGCGCGCCGCCGATCATTTCACCCAGAACCGCAGGTGGTTTGTCGATAGAGCCCATGGTTTTGATAACACCCAAAACCGCCGCAACGATCCCAATCGCCGGCAGACCATCGGCGACAACCTGCAGCGCATGGGCGGGCACCAATACTTCGTGGTGGTGCTTTTTCAGTTTTTTGTTGATCACATCTTCGGTTTGATACGGGTCATCAAATTGCAGTGCCAGCATGCGGAAGCTGTCGGTGATCAGGTCGATGGCGTGGTGGTCATGTTGGATTTTCGGAAACTGCGAAAAGATGGAACTGTCATGCGGGTTTTCGATGTGTTCATCCAGCGCCAAGATCCCGTCTTTTTGGTAAATCTTTGTCAGGCCAAACATCAGGTTCAAAAGGTCAATGTAATCGCTTTGCTTCCACTTCGGGCCTTTCAGCGATTTGATCAGCCCTTTGATTGTGGCCCCAAAATCAGCGAAAGAGTTCGCCGCGACAAAGGCCCCCAAAGAGGCCCCGCCAATCATCATGCCTTCAAATGGCAGCGCATGCAGAATGGGGCCCATTTCCCCGCCGGATAATAGGAAGCCCCCAAAAACAAGTGCCATAACAAGAATGAAGCCGAGAATAATGTTCATGCTGTATCACTAATCCTGGGGCCCGTTTTGGGCCGTTTGCTCGATTTGCCACATTTTTGCCATGGATAGTGGGCGTTGAGCAAGAATTAAAAGCAGATATTGCCAGAATAGCACCTAAATCATCTAAAAATAGCCGTTCAACCAAAAGGATAGCTATGAATAATTGACAACTCTCCATTGATTGGTAAAGAATGAGTTAAAGAATAAAGATGCTTTTTGGGGAAAGCGCATGTTTGGCACAGAGCAAGTGATGACCGTGATGTTAGAGGCAGAAGAGCTGCGTCTGCTGCATCGCGATTGGCCCGCAAATATGCGTTTGGCGGTGTGCTTGATGCCCAGCGGCGAATGTCAGTTGCTGTTGTTCCGCCAGGAAGAGGCGGGTCTGTTCCCGCAACGCCTGCGCAAACATCTTGGCCTGCGCCCCGAAGAGATCAGCATTCACCCGCCGGTGGCCGGATTTCCCTCGCGGCAGATGAAATATTCTGACGAACGCAGCTTGGAAATGCTGCTGCAAGAAACCCCGGATATTGTCGAAGACGCGCATGATTATTCGGTGAATTTTTCCTATGCGATGGAAGAGGGGCTGAATCCGGCGGCGTTCATGGGTGTGGATGCCATGGATTTGGATATGCCCGCACCGCAAGATATAGCACGACCCGAGGTGGCGGCCCCAAACACCGCTTTGCAATTTGCCTCTTGTCGCCAACCTGAAACACCGCAAGTTGCCAAAAAACCATCGCTGCGCAATCTGCATTTTGATTTTGAACACGAAGCGACGCGTGAGGCAGAGCCTGACGCCGTGGCATTGCAGCAGGCGGGGCAGGGGTTGGTGGCTCTGGTCAAAGAAGCCGCTAAATCCAAGCCATCTGTGCAGAATGCAGAGACCGCGCAGGTTGCTACTCCGGCTGGTCCGGGCGCAGCCTTTTTGTCAGCCTCTGATCTGCAAATGCTAGACCAAACGCCCGAGGTGCCCGCACCCTATGTGATGCGGTTTGAAGATGGTTGTTTTGAAATCAGCAATGGCATTGGCCCGGTGACAGAGGTGACCGATGCGCAATCGCTGTTTTTGCGCGATGACCGTCAGTTGTTGGCGGTGCGTTTGACCGGACAACGCCAGACAATGCCGGGCAATCTGCGCATTGCAGAAGCTTTGCTGCCCAACGCGTTGCGCAGCGTTTTGTTGGGTGCCCTGGGAGAGGTGCAGTTAAGCTGTGAAAACGGCTATGTATTTGTTGTCTTGGCAGAGACGCCCCCTGTCGGTGAAAAGCATCAGGCCAAGGCAACAAAGCAGACACCTGTTGCAATGGCCGTGCCCACGGCAGAGGTTGTCAGCAAAAAGAAACGCCCCTCTATTTTGGGGCGCGGATTGCGTTTGTTTGCCCTGACCGCCATCACCACCGTGGCGATATTTTTAATTCTCGGGATGCAACCTTCTGATCCGCTTGACCAAAATACGCAAAACTCTCCGATCGACTGGAAGCAATTTCGCTTGTCCATGCAATCAGAGAGCCTGGGCTAAAGCCCGCGTTTTCGGAATGTTTGCTTAGCGCAGGGCGCTGCGCAGGTTTTCAAACACCGCTTCGTCCAACACAGTAACGGTTTCCGCGGGCACCACTTGCTCTGCCACACTTGGCGCGGGCTTGGCGGCTGGTGCCTCTGTGGTTTTCACAGAAGTTGCGGCTGGGGTAGCTGTGGTTTCTGCCACCGTCGGTTTCGCCATTTGTGGCGCGGGTTTTGGCGCAGATTCATAGGCCAGCAACACTTCGATACGGCGATTGGTTGGGTCTTTTGGGGTGTCGGGTTTCAGCAATTGGGTTGCGGCCATGCCAGAAACGCGGGTGATACGCTCTTGGGCGACCCCGGTTTTTAGCAACACGCGGCGCATGGCATTGGCGCGATCTGACGACAGATCCCAGTTGTCATAGGCCTTTTTGTTGGAAAACGGCACCGCGTCGGTGTGACCAGAGATCACCATAGAATTGGGCAGTTTTTGCAGGGATTCACCCACCAAAGCCATCAGTTCTTGCGTGGCATCGTTCATCTGGGCGCTGCCGCTGGAAAACATCGGCTGACCCTTTTGGTCAATGATCTGAATGCGCAGGCCTGCGGGTGTTTTTTCAAAAATCAGGTTCTTTTGCAGCGGCGCAAGATCTTGGCTGGCCTGCATTGCTTGCAGGATTTCGGCCTTCATCTCGGCAAAACGCTCTTCGTCTGCGGTGTGGTCCGGGTTGGTGTTGGTCACATTCCCCGCAGCCATATTTGTCATATTGGCTTGGTCGGTGTTGGCGTTGCCGGCGGCCATGCCGCCTGCGCCATCAGCGGCCTGAGTCATGTCGCCGTTTTCGGCCATGCCAGCCATCGCTTGGGCGGCACCCGCGGCATCCTGGCCAACGTCGGCATTAAATTCCGCACTTGGGGCACCCGAGGCCGGGTTGTCATGGTGGCCTTCATTTGTGCCACGCACGGTTTCCTTGGGGTCGCCGGTTGGGGTCGTGTCCATCACTTCCCATTTTGCAGGCGAGGGGTCGTCGACTTCGCCAAATTCTGAACCGCGGGCCACGGTTGCGCCATTAGAAGCGGTTAATGTACCGGGAGGCCCCAATGTGGCCCCATCCAAAACGCCGCTGCCGCCGGGCAGGGTGGCATTGGTGAAATACTCGGCAATGCCGCGCAGTTTTTGTTCATCTGAAGAGGACAGGATCCACATCAATAGAAAGAACGCCATCATCGCAGTCATAAAGTCCGCATAGGCCACTTTCCAAGCACCACCGTGGTGCCCGTGGCCTTCGACCACTTCGATTTTTCGGATAATGTTTACCGTTGCATCGGATGCCATGTTTCTTGCCTCTTTGTCACCGGTTGATCCGGCTTTTTTCCAAGGCGCGCTTCTGCACACATTGGGTCAAGGCAAGGTATTGACTGAAACCGTGCCCGCAGAAGGGCACGATTGGGTCAACAATAAGGCAATTTGCGAGGGATTGTTTTTATCCGGCGTGGGGCGCGTCTTCGGGGCCCGCGTCGCGGCTGTATTTTCCAAGCCCGGCCTGCTTGGCATAAGCCGCCTTGCGCTCGGAATATTTTGGGGCCACCAGCGGCATGCTTTCTGGCAGGCCAAATACCTGGCGGTATTCCGCTTCGGTCAGGCCGTGTTCGGCATTAAGGTGCCGTTTGAGCATGGTAAAGCCGCGCCCGCAGCACAGACAGAAGACTTTGTCGTCGGTGACCGCGCTTTCCAGCGGGATCGCTGGCACCATCGAGGGTTTATGGGCTGGCGCAACAGGAACTTCGGCCAGCATTGCGGTTTGGGTTTGAAAAACCGGCAAAAGTTGTTTGGTCAATGTCATGATGTCGTCAATCGAGACATCCGCACGCTGCGCATAGGCTGCAACGATTGTTGCAACATTGTCTTTGGGGTCTTTTTTATCGTTGTCCATGTGTTCTTTAATCGGCATGGCTAGGTCCCTGTTCGTCGCGGACTATATAGAGCACTTCTTGAATGTGTCAAGGATAGTCACGTTTGTTCTTGGTGCTTAGGCGTTGAAAAGCCTAAGTAAAACCAAGGGTTGAGTCTCTTGGCGGATCGAACTGCATAGAGGTGCAGTTCGGGCCGGGCGCGATTGCCTTACGACACCTGTGGGGGCGTCTCAGTCGTATAGATCTGAGATGCGAGGGCATCAGCAGATAAAATGCGACGAGTCGACTGAAGGATTTCTTTGGTAAAGCGGTCGGTGTCCTTGGACGCCAACAAATCATTGATACGCGCGACAGCAAACGTTGCGGCACATGTGCCTACGTTTATAGCCAGAGTCCCTGCCATAGCGGTCACTCCATTCTGAGTTCTTCGGGTGCATTCTGCGACCTCACAACTACCATATTGTTCTTTGGGTTAAATTTTTGCCAAAAAAACGGCGCAAATAGAAAAAATGGTTAAAGCTGGGTTATTCATGCCTATTCTATCGGGTCATTTAAGACTGTCCATGTTGGGCAGCGCGGTGTTTTTGTCGCGAATTTCTGGAAATTCTTGTTGGCAGGCTGCCCATTTTTTCCAAATTTTGTTAAAGCCTGAGTCGCAATAAGGATGATGCTTTCAATGACGCCCAGTGCTCCCTTTGTGATGATCGTGGATACAGACCCCGGAATGGCATTGTCATTGCGCCATTTGTTTGATGTGATTTGCGGCTATTCTGCCGAAGTTTTTGTGAACGGTGAAAATGCGCGCGTGGCCGTCGAGGCGGGGCTGCGGCCCAAAGTGGCGATCCTGGGCAAGCTTGCGGATCGTGACGGGTTGATTGCGCATCTGGATGCCATTAACGGGGTTTTTATCCTTGTGATTGATCGACAGGCAGAGGCGGGAGAAGCGGAAACAGCGTTTCTGGCCGGGGCGGATGATGTGATCCGTGCGCCATTTGCCCTGCGAGAGTTGGCGCTGCGTTTGCGGGCGCGTATCGGTATTTTGGCTGATGCCGCTGGCGAGGCCCTGTTGCGTGACAGCTCAAATTGGGATTCCGAGGCTTATATCGCCAGCCGCGCTGGATTGACCGCGGTTGAAGCCCAGATTGCGCATATTTTGATCAGCAACAATGGCGAGGTCGTAACGCGTGACACACTCAGTTATGCGATGGACCAGCGGCCATGGGATTATGGCGATCGTAAGTTTGATGTGCATGTGGCCAATATCCGAAAGAAACTGATGGCGGTGTTTGGTGCACATGTAACCGTGAACACCGTGCGTTCCGCTGGTTATGTCCTGACAGTGGACGCCGAAGGGTATCAAGACCTCTTGGGTTGAGCGATTGCGCTGAAATTCTCTGTCAAGAGGAGAATTGTAAATATCCACAGCTCTCTTGGCGCTTGTGTTGCTGCTTGGTGTAGCTACAACTGGTTGTGGATAACTTTTTGTGTCTCGCAAAATGTTGTCAGTGTCTTTGGGAATAAGAGTAAATTCGAGAGTGTAACACTTTTATTACAACTTAGACCTGCTCTAAATATCGCCCTGACACCAAATTGCGACTTTTGCGCGAGTGAACTCATCTTTACAAAGAGATATTTCTCCTTTCAGGCGAAAAGCTCTAGTCTGGTCTCAAGCATATATATATGGCCTGGGGGAATATATAGTGGGACACAGAAAGTTGATTGGGCAGATCTGGAGTGGCGACGTCGCTTTGGAAGCCCCAATGTCAGTTTCGCCTTTGACTGGGCTGCTTGAGTCGGTCATGGATCTGACGGTGATCACGCTGACCTCTAAGGGCGACCTGCCGCAACCCATCGCCATGATGGAAAGTGCCGAAGTCTTGCCGGGCACATCCCTGGGGGATGTTTTGGCCGAAGAATTGGGGCTGGACGTGCCCTATGGCGCGCTGGTTCTGGTACAACCGCAAGGATTTGCAGCGGCCAAGGATTATTCTGGTAACCGTCTGGGCGAATTGCTTGGCAACGTCATTTTGCAAATGACCAAGCAAGGACAGTCGATTCAAATTGCCGATGTAGACCGTCGGGCCGGGGTCAGCCGCGCGCTTGATTTTGCGACATCTTTTGCCCCGAGCAGCCAAATCTCGCACCCCAGCGCGTCGCGTTTGCAATAATCCCTCCCACTTGTCATCAAAGTGCAACGCACAGTTGATTTAATCTTCTGTTAATCAGATTTATCTTTGCTCATCCTTGCGATTGTGGTCTTGTAATCCTTAACGAAACATAGATTTCGCGAGGCAGTACATGGCAATTTCATATTCAGCGGCGCTTGATGCGCCGTTACTGGAGGCGGAGCAGGAGCGCGATTTGATCCAGCAATGGCAAATCAAACAGGATCGGGCATCTTTGCAGGTGTTGATAACCTCGCATGCCCGCCAAATTCATTCCTGTGCCCGTCGGCTCACTTCAAACCCTGATCATCACGACGATTTGGTTGCCGAAGGTATGATCGGATTAATCCATGCCGCAGATCGATTTGAACTTGCCAAGAACGTGCGGTTTTCGACCTATGCCCATTGGTGGGTGTTAAATTACGTCCGCAAGGCCAATGCGCGTCTAAAGCATATCGTTGATGTGCCAAAGGGACGCGAAGGGGATGCAAGCCTCAGTTCCGAAGCATTGGCTTTTATGCCTGGTGTGGTTCAGGCGCTGGAAGGCGAGCTGGACGAGACATTGCGATCTGATGCGCCGACCCCCGAAGAACATGCGATTGCGGAATCTGGTAATGCTGAAATGCGTCGGGTGATGCTGGAGGCGCTGAAAGAGTTGGGCGAAGTCGAGCAAGATATCGTGATTTCACGCAATCTGCGTGCGGCACCGGAATCGGTGGAAGATATCTCTAAGCGGTTGGGCGTCGGGCGTGCACGGCTGCGACAGATTGAACGGCGCGCCATGTCTCGATTGAAATTCGCCTTGCTATCACGCGGCGTCACCACAGCGATGGCGGGGTAAGCGATGCAAACAGAAGCGACAAATCCAATGATGGCGCTGTTGGGCCTGTCCGGCACCGCTGGGAAATCTTCTGCTGTGCTGGCGCCGCCTCCGATGGTAACTTCAGATGCTGCAGCCGACGGAGCGCAAAATTTTGCAGCGATGATTTTCGGACAGGTCGTCAAGCAAGAGGGCACGCAGGCAACTGAATTGGCGCTATCACCAAAGGCCTTGCAAGAGGTTTTGACGAAGTTGAGCGTAATTCTTGAGCGGTTGGACGAGATGGTTCAGTTGGACGCCCAATCTGAGGAAGCCGTTCAAACAGTCATAACATCAGAGATTGTGAACCAAGAATTTCAAGCCTTGGCAGATGTGCTAGAGCAGCTAGGGGCGCTGGCTGGCAACGAATTTGTTTTGGAGCTTCGCAGGGCACTGACAACCTTTGCGACAAAAACTGCCAGCCTAGAGACGCAACCGGGGGTCGAAGTTGGTCTGAATGGTGCGGCCGGTACAGATATTGGCACAGACATGGGCACTGACACGGGCGTGGTTGGCTCCGATGCGATGGCAACCGTGCCCGAAGTGTTGGCTGCGCTTGTTGATGTTACCCATCGGGTGCGGTCGCAAGTTGTTGAAATTATGCAGAATTTGGTAAAACAAACCGGCGTGGGTCTGAATGTTGGTGGGGCAAAACAAGCCGCCGTCACACAGGGCTTGGCCCAGCAGGCCGTTGTGGCTGGTCGGGCCGGTGGCGCGGTGACCACATCGCTGCCAGCGAAGAAAGCTGCCAACAGCGCAGAGGCCCCGCAGGTCCCACAGACCCTTGTACAAACCCCAGTACAGAGTGGTGCTGCGGTTTTGCCAATAGCCACGGCTGCGGCAGGGGCACAGAATATGGTGAACAGCCCAACCAGTTTGGTTTTGACCGCGGCCACGCAGCCAACACAAGGCCTGTCAGTTGACGACGTACTGCTGCCCAATATTGCGCCTCAGAACCTGTCTGACGATATAAAGCCATTGTCAGACCGTATGATGCTGGCCTTGTTTGCCCCCAATTCTGCCGCGCAGTCCAACGCGCTAACCGCTTTGGAAAAAATGGTGGGTGGGGTGATCGAAGTGCCGCGTGAATTGATGGCGACACCCCTAAGCGACACCCCCGCATTGCGCATTGACGCCGCACAGACAATGGACAGCACCACAGCACAGGCCGCGACCCAGGCGCGCAGCCCAGATGCGCAGTCGCCTCGGTTTGCCAGCGCGTTGATCCAGCAAGTGCGCGCGGTTGAATTGCAAGAGGGCGTGACCAAAATAGAGCTGACCCCGCGGGGTCTGGGCAGCATCGAAGTTGAAATGAAAACCCGGGCGGATGGCTCTTTGGCTGTGGTGGTGCGGGCTGAAAATGCCCATGTGCTAAACAGCCTACGCGAAGAACGCGACCTGCTGGCGCAGGTGATTGCCGATGTGGGTCAAGGCTCGGTGGAATTCCAAGAATATTCGAAAAACCCAGATCAAGAGCAAGGCGGCTCTTCTTCTGGAGGCAATGATTTTTCCGGCGGTGACCTTGAGGTCAGTGAAGACGGACAAGACGCAACGCAAACCGCAAAGATTGGCGGTGGGCAATTGGATTTGATGACGTAAGGACGCGGCATGGGTTTGGCACCAATCACAGCTGGCAGCGCGGCAGCTTCGACAACCAACAGCACCTCTTCGCTGTCGCAGTTGGGCGAGGATTATACCCGGTTTCTGACCCTGCTGACAGCGCAGGTACAGCATCAGGATCCGCTAGAGCCGATGGACAGCACGCAGTTTGTGTCGCAGTTGGCCCAGCTTAGCCAGGTCGAGCAATCGGTGAAAACCAACAGCAATTTGGAAAATCTGGGCAGCCAGATGGCCTCTTTGTTGTCGGTGTCAGGTGCGGCGATGATTGGTCGCGAAGTGACAGTGTCCTCTGATCAAGTGCATTTGGCGGCGGGCGAAACCAATTCCTATTATAATGTCGGCGACGGCGCGGCGACGGTGACGGCTGAAATCTATGACCCCACCACCGAACGGGTGGTCCGCACAATCACCGGTCTGTCCACCGATTCATCCGAGTTGCAACAGCTGACCTGGGATGGTCTCGACGATAGCGGCAATGCGGTGTTGGATGGCAAATATACCTTTACCATCAAGGCCGAAAACGGCGATGGCGACCCGGTCACGGCCTTTACCTATCGCAAGGCGGTTGTGCAGGAAGTTTTGTTCACCGAGGGGCAGAATTACTTTAAACTTGATGGCGATGAGACCTTGCCAGCCGAAGCGATCCTGGCCGCCAGCTAAGCTTATTTGCGCGACGTGCGCGCAGAATAGAACGAGTTGATTTTTGCGGTGCGAATAGCCCCGAATTGGCGGTGCAATTTGCGGGTGATATCGGCTGCCAGTTCTGCGTGATCCAGGTTCTTTTCTTCGCCATGGTCAATCCAAAGCGTTGTCTCGGCCATGTCGGACACAATTGAAATCGTAGAGTCGCGCAGCCGGGTGCGCCCGTTGGACCCATTGAGCCGCTCAAATTCTGATGCGCCCGCGATGTAAACATCAAAATCGATCATAATGTGCAGGATGTCTTTGGGCTGCATCACCTGAATGGTGAATTTGCCCAGCGGCATTTTATACAGAATTTCTTCGGCTGTGGCATGGGCTTCAATTGGGGCAGGTTCTGGCTCTGCTGGCGGGGGCGCCATCATCTTTCCCAGAAAAAACCCAGCCGGGCCCAGCAACAGGGGCCCGAGGAGTATGATTAAAAGCTTTTTCATTTCAGGCCATTAATACGGCAATATGACATCCAGGAAGTCTTCGCCATAGCGCGGTTGCTGCACCACGCTTAGCTGTCCGCGTCCGCCATAGGCAATGCGCGCTTCGGCGATTTTGTCATAGGCCACGATGTTGGATGTGCCAATGTCTTGCGGCCGAATGATGCCCGCCACCCGCAATTCACGCAGTTCTTGGTTCACTTTGACTTCTTGCCGCCCTGCAATCACGAAATTACCGTTGGGCAGTTCTTTCACAATCAGCGCAGCGACGCGCAGGTTGATGGCTTCGTTACGACGAATAGAGCCTTCGCCCGCCGAAGAAGACGTGTTGCCAAGGTCGACGATATTGCCACCGGTGGGCAGGTCTGCCGCCGAAATGCCCGGCAAAATGCGGTCAATCTTGCCGCCATAGCCAAAGAACACCGGATCATTCACATCCTGCGTGCTGGTTCGGGCACGTTCTGATTGATTGCGCAGCTGTGCATCATCGTTGATGTTGATGACAACGGTCAGAATATCGCCCACCATCTGGGCGCGTTGATCGTCAAAGAAACTGCTGGTGCCTCGGCTCCACAAGCTGGAAGCCTCGGCGCGTTTTGGCCGGCGCTGCGGTTCAGACGCTGGCATCGGCACGCTAATGCGATTGACCTCGGGAATGGGCGCGGCATCCATTTCACTGAATTGCGGGTTGCGATGCTCTTTGTATTTTTCGGTACACCCGGCCAAACCAACCACGGCGGCGGTGGCGATCAGCGTGACAAAGCGTGCTTTTCTACGGGTCAAAGATGCGGAACGAAGGGTCAAAACTGGGCCTCCACAACGCCGTCAGCACGAGCGACGGCTATGATGGTTTTATTACTTGCAAGGTTCACAACCCGGACTTCCTGACCTTTGTGGGCGTCGCCGATGGCTTTGCCGATGGCCGAAAGCTTGAGCGGTCCGTGTTGCAGTTCGATGGTGACACGCTGGCCGCGCGACACAACAATGGGCGGGATGACAGATTGATGATGCACCGGGCGCCCGGGTGACAACATGCGCCGCACTTGCATGCCTTGTAATTCCGCCACTTCGGTGACGGCAAAGGCATGTACGCGGGCCCAGGGCATTTCGATGGTTTCCACATCTGTGGCTGCGATGATTTCATCGGGCATGATGCGGCGATTGACCACCGGCACCGGCACCGTCAGCACGGCCAAGCCCCAAACCCGTTGAATGCCACCGCGATCGGTGATGATATTGGCGATAAATTGGCCGGTGTCACGGTCCACCCAGAATTCCTGAATGTATTCCCCGCTTTGGGGCAGGCCCTGAGCCATGCGGATGGAAAACGTACCATTGGCGGGCATTGCGGGGCCATATTCCTGCTCTGCCCGTTCGGCAATCAGATCGATGATCTGGGCCGCAAGCGCGCTGCCTGCTGTGGCGCAGGTCAGGGTTGTCGCGACAACCGCTGCAAGAAACCTATGAAATACCCGCTGTGTCATCTATTTGATCTGATTGGCTGTTTGCAGCATTTGATCTGCGGTTTCGATGGATTTGGAATTCATCTCATAGGCCCGTTGCGCGGAAATCAGATCGGTGATCTGCTGGATGATATTCACGTTGGAATTCTCTAGATGTCCCTGACGAATAACCCCGACACCCGGATCTCCGGGGGTGACGGTTGTCGCCTCGCCCGATGCGGTTGTTTCTTCCAACAGGTTGTTGCCGATGGGCTTCATGCCGGCGTCATTCAAAAAGGTCGCCATGCTTAGTTGGCCCAGCTCCACCGGCGTGGTGTCATTGTCTACATAGGCCATGACCACGCCTTGGGCATTGATCGCAATTTCGCGGGTGCCCGAGGGCACGTTCACGCCCGGGTCAACCTCATAGCCATCCAAGGTCACAATCTGACCCTCTGCCGACAGGTTAAAATTGCCAGAGCGCGTATAGGCCAAGGTGCCATCTGGGCGGTTGACCACGAAATAGCCGTTGCCTTCAATGGCCAGATCCAGCTGGTTGGCGGTTTGAATAAGACCACCCTGAGTGTTCAAACGCACCACGCCTGCGCCCTGTACCCCAAGCCCGACGTTCAGACCGACAGGCCGCGCGGTGCCATCGGTCGAGGTCAGCGCGCCTTCTTGCAGCACAGATTGATAGATCAGATCCTGAAACGCCGCCCGCCCGCTTTTAAAGCCGGTGGTGTTTGCGTTGGCGATGTTGTTCGCAATGACATCTACGTTGGTCTGTTGCGCCAACATGCCGGTTGCGGCGATCCCTAATGCCTTCATTGCCTCATTCTCCTGCTTGCCTGCTGATCAGGTCACACCACACGGCCAAGCCGCTGGATTGCCTGTTTTGTCAGGTCGTTTTCATCGTCCATCATTTTGACGGCGCGTTCGTAGGCGCGCTGAATATCCATTAGGTGGATCATTTCGACGACGGGTTTTACGTTGCTCTGTTCGGTATAGCCCTGCGCGATTTTGCTATTCTCGCTGGGTTGGGCGGCCCCGGCATCAGCGGCGGGCACAAACAGCCCATTGCCAAGCGCGGTCATCTTGTCGATTTGCGGCACGTCAAACATGCCGATGCGGCCAATCGTGGCCCCTTGGCGGTCGGTGATGGTGCCATCTGATGCGATGGTGATCGCGGGGCCGACATCGGTCGGAATGGTGATCGGAGCGCCGCTGACATCAACAATGGCGGCCCCCGACATGGTGACCAAGCGGCCTTCGTTGTCTACGGCAAGCCGTCCGTCGCGCCCATAAGCGGCCTGTCCGCCTTCGGCCTCAAACCCCAGCCAAGCGGTGCCCGACACTGCGACATCCAGCGGATTGCCTGTGGGCACAAGCGCCCCCTGGGTGGCGTCCACATAGACACCTTTGTCGCGCACATAGCTCACCGCTTGGGTGGTGTCGCCGGAATTGGTGGGATCCACCGCTTCCATCAAGGGGTGTGTGGCTTTGTATCCGGCGGTCGAGGCGTTGGCCATATTATGCGCCGCAAGGTCCAAGCTGCGCTGCAGCGCAGTTGCGAGCGAAAGGGAGACGTAATTTGTGGTTCCCATGCCAGAGCCTCGTTGAGACGATCTCAAGAATAGATCGCGCGAATTAGGAAAATCTTGCGTATTGCTTGTTAAACTATCCATCAATATAAAGATTAAAACAAGGTTTAATTGCCGCTTATCAAGGATAGATAAGAAAAGATGAATAAGGTTTGGGGCTCTTCGGTCTTTGCTGTTGCGCTGGTTGCTTGGGCAACCGCAATCAGTGGCGCGTCGGCCCCAAAAGAAGAAAGCCCCAAGGCAGCAATTTCGACGCAACCCAAGACCCTGGAAATCACCACGCCACGACGTGGGGTGCAGCAACTTTGGGATCTGGATTTGCGACGCTGGCCGGAAGATCGGTTTTATGAAAATCTGACCGCGCATATTGATACCCTGTCTTCATCGCACGGTCCGGAAACCGCGATGATCCTGATGGACACCGCCGAGCTCTATCTGGGTCAGATGATGATGTATGAGGCGGGATCCGTTCTGGACGCCATCACGCCCACAGGGGATGCGCAACAGCGCCGCTTTCAGGCCTTGCAGGATGCCCGGAATTTGCTGTCGGGTGTTGCTGTGGAGGACTTTGAGGCCTCTGCTTTGGCGGACAGCAAGCGCCCGGACCGCGCGTTTTGGGCGGCCATGCAGGGCATCGCCGATGCAGATGCGGCATTGCTGACCAATAATCTGGAGGCGGGCCTGCTGGGCCTGATCTATCAGACCCGCCCGGTTGCACGGGTGGTCTTGCCCTTGTTGACCGAAGCGATGATCGAAGTGGGTAATCACGCGGTTGCAGCGCAGTCTTTGCGCCTGTTGCAGGATTTCCCGGAATTGTCCGAAGGCTCTGCCGGTCATTATTTGCGGGGTCGCGCCGCAGAGGTGCGCAAGAACGACAGCACCGCGTTGGAATCCTATTTCGAAGCCGCCAAGGGCTGGGACAGATATGCGGTGCGTGGCCGTTTGGCCTTGGCTGAAATGGCGCTGGAGGACGGCGGGCGCGGGGCTTTGTTGGCGGCGCAGGATGTGTTGGAATTTGGCGCGGATTCCTGGCGCGGAGACCGGCTGGAATTGATTGCGCTGCAAAAGCTGGCGCTGGTCTATGAAAGCAACCGTGAAAGCATTGGGGCGCTGAAAACCAACGGCAAGATCATGATGCGCTTTCCAAACAGCGAGGCGGCGACAAAAGCGCAAGCCCTGGCGTCCAGAGAGTTGGAAGATGTCTATGCCAAAGGCGTACGGGGTGAGCTGCCCCTGTCGCGGTGGTTAACGGTGCATTATCAATTGGTTCCGGCCTTCCGATACTATGCTGAATTCCCCAGTTACGTCGAAAAAATGGGCGACTATATGTTGTCGATCGGGGGCACAACCCTGGCTGTGCGCGAATATCAGCGGGCGTTGGAATTGCAACGTGATCTGGCGATTTTCAATCCGGCCACCAAAGACCCGCAAGCAGAATTCACTGTGACGCTAAAGTTGGCAGAGGCGTTTGCCAAAGGTGGGCAATTGCAAGAGTCGCGTGATTTGTTGCTGGCCTTGGAGGCACCGGATGACCCCGAGGTGCGCGATCAGGTGAACCGCCTTAAAGCGGATGTCATGGCGCGGCTTGGCGACAGCAAAGGCCTGCTCAGCACCCATGTCAAATCGCCGGGTCCAGGCAATTTGCGCGACATTGGCAAGGCGTTGTGGCACGAGCAAGAATGGGGGCAATCCGCCATATTCTATAGTCGCTTATGGGCAGAATTCCCCGGCCAATTTGACGTGGATGATGCCACCTATTTGTTGATCGCATCGCATCGCTCTGGTGACATGGTCACCTCGCAAAAGGTGGTTGGGGCCTTTCCGGGGCTGACAGAGTCCCAGGACTGGCTGCGCATCGCCCAAAGCTTTTTGACGCAGCCGGCAGATGTCTTTCCGCTGACTCGCAATGGCGCAGATCAAAGAATAGAAAGTCTTGATCAATCCTTGGATAGGTTGTCGGGGCAGGGGTTGTGATGGTTAAATTTGTGTTATCTTAGTCAAATATAAGAATAAAATTGACTATCTTTGCTTTTTTAATGAATTCTTTAACTCTCCTTAAAATAGTTTCGTGTATGTCAAGAATACGGGGCAACCCATAAAAATAAAAATGAGGCAGTTGTTATGAGCATTTCCAGTGCGCTTCAGACCGGGGTGAGTGGCCTTCAGGCGAACTCTCACGCTGTTGGCGGAATTTCAGAGAACATCGCAAACGCGAATACTGTTGGGTATCGTCGCGGCTTTGCCCATATGGTCACCACAACCGCCTCTAGCGGCAATGGATCTGGCGTTTTGTCGGTCACCGCGGTGGACGAGTTGGATATGAATCGATCGGGTGGTTTGATCTCGACCAACAAAGCCACCGACTTGGCGATCAGCGGCAATGGTTTTTTTGTGGTCTCGGCCAATCCAAATGAAACCGTTCAAACCAATTATATGCTGACCCGCGCGGGGGCATTTTTACCCGACAAAGACGGCAACTTGGTTAACGCCGCTGGGTTTTATCTTTCGGGCTTTCCTTACGATATGGACGGTGGTCTTGGAAATATTGACCGCAGTTCCTTCAGCTCGATGCAGACGGTGAACATTGGCAATATCAGCCTGTCCGCAGATCAAACCTCTGCCATGACCGTGTTGGGCAACTTGCCGTCGCAAGACACAGGTTTGGCCACACCGGGTGCGCCCTTTGAAACCTCCTCCGAGATCTTTACCGGCCTGGGGGAATCCCAGCGCATTGAATTCAGCTGGCAGCCGACGTCGACATCCAACCAATGGGATGTGACCATCAATGACCAAGAGGGCAATCCGCTTGGCTCTATGACGGTTGATTTCACCGATTCCGGGGCGCTGTCTGGGGCGCCAGCCGCCTATTCAAACATCACCTCTGTGGCGACCGCCCCGGCGGCCTTTGCCTTTGATGCGACCACCGGTCAGGCCACAATTACCCTGAACAACGGCACCGCGCCGCAAACCATGACCATCGACGTTGGTGCCCCGGGCACCTTTGATGGCATCACGCAATTTGCCGGTGATTTCTCGCAATCCTTTGACCGCGATGGCTCTAGTGTGGGTGAATTGATCCGCACGGAAATTGATGAAAAAGGCACACTGTTTGGGGTGTTTGACAACGGCATGCGCCGCGCGCTTTATCAAATTCCGGTGGGCACCGTGGCCAATCCCAATGGGTTGATCGAGATGAAGGGCAACGCCTATACGCTGTCCGGAAACTCCGGCACCTTTGTGGCAGAGCAAGCGAATTCCGGTTCTACCGGTGCGATCAACGCGGGGGCGCTCGAAGGCTCTAACGTTGATGTCGCCGAGGAAATGACCGATCTGATCCGAGTTCAGCGGGCCTTCTCGACCAACGCCAAAGTCATCACCACGGTTGACGATATGATGGATGAAACCACACGTCTGAAACGATAATCGACGTAGCTAAGAGGCGCATCACATGAGCCTTTCGGGGTCCCTTTATGCCGCTGCATCTGGGTTAAGCGCAACGCAGGGCATGTCTCGCGTGACCGCGGGCAATGTCGCCAACGCGATGACTCCGGGCTATGTGCGCCGCGAAGCGATCCTTGTCAGCAGCGCGCTTGGCACCGGCGGGGTGCATATCGGTGAAATCCGCCGTGAAGTGGATGCCGCATTGGTGCGCATGTCGCGCAACGAAAACTCGAAAATGGCCGAATATCAGGCGCTGCACGAAGGGCTGCGCGACTATACGGTGTTTTTGGGCGATCCCTCGTCAGAATCCTCTTTGAATGGCAAGTTTTCCGAATTCAATTCGTCGCTGACCACCTTGGTGAACATGCCCTCGTCTATGGGGGCCCAGCAAGGCGCGGTGTTTGCTGCCGAAGATCTGACCAATTCGATCCGCGAAACCAGCAATCGCTTGGCGGGTGTGCGCAACGATCTGGATATGGAAATCCGCTATGAAATCGCGGATCTGAATGAGTCACTGTATAAGCTGCACGATCTGAATCTGCGACTGGCCGATTTTGAGCCCGGAAGCCTGGAAGCCGCGGGCTATCACGATCAGGTTGATCAGGTGCTGGATCAGATCTCGGGCATTGCCGACATCCGCGTCACCTATAACGCTGACGGTTGGGTGAATGTTTATACCACCGGCGGTGCAGCCCTGCTGGAAGGCGACCGCGTTCACGATGTGACTTTTGAGGCCGGCGACGGCACCATCATGGCGGGCGACAATGAAATTACCCCCAACAAAGATGGGGTGCGCGGCATTCAGCATGGCAGCTTGGCGGGCCTATCGACGCTCAAGCTTGACACCGTGCCAAAATTTCAACTGCAACTTGATGAATTTGCCCGCGGGCTGATCCAGGCCTTTGAGGGCGCTGATGCCTCATTGTCGGCTGGCCAGGCCGGGTTGTTCACCGACAATGGTTTTGCCTTTGACGCCAGCAATCTGGATGGTCTGGCCTCTCGTTTGCGGGTGAACGACGCGGTGCATGCGGGGGCAGGGGGCAGCCCTTGGCTGATCCGCGATGGGCTTGGTGCGACTGCGGCGGGTCCGGCCTCGGATTCTACTCAGATCCAGTCCTTCATTGATGCCATGGGCACTGCGCTAGGGGCAGATTCCGCAACCGGCATCCACCCGGATGTGACCCTTGGGCAATATATGGCTGAAATGGTCACCAGCCAGGGCACCGAAACCTCGCGCGCCGAACGCAGTTATAATGCCGCGAAATCCGCTGCCGAAGTTGTACAGGCCTCGCGCAAAAACGTCGAAGGCGTGAATATTGACGAAGAAATGCAGCGGCTGTTGATGATCGAGCAAAGCTTTGCGGCCAATTCCAAGATGCTAACAGCGGTGGCAGAAATGCTAGATACGCTGCTGGCAGCCGTTTAGGGGGCGTTTATGACCTGGCTCGCCAATATCACCCGCATGTCGACCATGCAGCTTAATCAGTCGCAGCGCAGCAATGTCAGTACCGCGCAGATCGCGCTGCAAAAAGCCGGGCACGAGTTGGCCACCGGCAAACGCGCCGATCTGTTTGGCGATATGGGTTCGCGGGCCGCCATCGCCTTTTCGATGCGAACGCTGGAAGACAACACCCAAGCCTATATGCTATCCAACAAGCTGTTGGATAATAAGCTGCAAACCATGCTGGATTCCGTTGATGGCATCCGACAATCCGTAGAGGATGTGACCGCAGCGGCCTTGCTGAACAGCGACCGAAAATCTAATTCCACCTTTGTGCTGCAAACCCAGGCGCGAGCCGCGATAGAGTCCATTTTGGGCGGATTAAACGGCAGCTTTAATGGTGAGTTTATGTTTGGCGGCACCGCCAGTAATGCGCCTCCCTTAACGCGCTGGTCCGAGGCAAACCCCGACACAGGCCTGTCCCCAGAGGACGTGCTGCAGGCGGTTTTGGGCTCTGGGCCGACCACAGCCGCAGAGGCCGCGACCATGGCGGCAGAAATTGATCAGATTTTTGACTCCAGCCACAGCGGCAACCCAAATTACAATTTCGAGTCCACATTTTACAATGGCACACCCGCATTGGACGGTAGTGCGCAGCCCAACAACCGCGTTGTGGCGCGCATCAACCAGGGCCAGCAACTGGACTATGGTGTGCAAGCCAATGATCAAGGTGTGCGTGATATGCTAAAGGGGCTTGCAATGCTGGCCACCGTGGATGTGAATGCAATCGCCGACGATGCCGCCTATAGCGCTTGGATGACCTCCGCAGCCGAGGCGCTCTCCGCTGGGACGCAGGGCTTGCTGGATATTTCATCGTCTATTGGCTTTGATCAACAAATCGTTGAACGCGCCAATACCCAACTGACAGATCTTTCCATATTACAGCGCACCCAAATCGCCTCGATCGAAGATGCAGATCCTTATGAGGCGGCGACGCGGGTGTCCAATATGGAAACACAATTGCAGGCGAGCTATACCGTGTCAGCCCGCCTGTCAGGTCTTAGTATTCTGAATTACCTCAGATAAATTGCACGCGCTTAGTTGGCGCGGGCTTCCAGCCCCATACGGCTGCGTATGCCGTTCACCGGCGGCACATCGGTTGCTTCCGGGGCGCTCAATTTATAGCCACGCCCATGGATGGTCTCGATATACTGCGCACCGCTTTCTGCCGCGGCCGCGATTTTCTTGCGCAGCTTGCAGATGTACACGTCGATTACCTTGTCAAAGGGCTGATCCGCGCTCATGCCATAAACCGCATCATAGATGGCGTTTTTGGAGATCACCTTGTTGGAATTCAACGCCAGGTGCTGAAAGATCGAGTGCTCGCGTTTGCTGAGCTTAATACGCGCACCTGATACAATTGGATCACGGCCATCAAAGTATGCGGTGACTTCGCCCACCACGACATTCTCAGAAGCATGGCCATGAAAGCGCCGCACCACAGAATTGATGCGTGACAGGACTTCGCCGCCTTTGATCGGGCTGACAATCACATCATCGGCCCCACGATCCAGGGCAGCAGCAGTGTCTTGTGAGTTGCGGAAATCGCGCAAAACAATCATGGGATTTTCACAATTCGCGCTGCGAACGGCGCGAATTTGTTGATGTGTTTGGGGCGACTCTCCGATCAGGATCGCCCGATGTTCGCAGCCGGGCTGCAACAGAGGCGCTAGCCCCGTCTCAAAGAATTCTTCGCCAACAAAGAGAGGTTGCAAGCCAGCGTTTTCCAGCTCTGCTGCCAGGGAGGCCCGGCGTTTCTCTCGTGGTTCGAAAACATAGGCGCGCATCGCTACCCCCGTTCCCACATTATTCATGTTATCCTTTATCGCTAGCAAGGATAAATCAGGGTTTCAATAATAAAAAGAAAAATAACCAAGATTAAATGCGAGTTAATGTGGACGACGCAAAGATAAATGGCTAATCTTGGGGCAGGGCAAGAGGAAAGACCTATGGAGCAGTACCAACAATTTCCCAAAGGCCTGATGCTATGGTGTGCGCGCTTGCTGATGATGCTGGGCGCGCTTGCCTGCGCGACAGTGGCCACAGCGGACGTGCGTATCAAGGATATCGCAAGTTTCGAAGGCGTGCGCGAAAACCATCTGATCGGATATGGTTTGGTGGTTGGTCTGCTGGGCACCGGTGATAAATTGGCCAACAGCCCGTTCACCCGAGAATCCATGCGCGGTATGCTGGAACGTCTGGGTGTGGCTAATATTGATGCCAACCTTTTGAAAACCAGCAACACCGCCGCGGTGATGGTGACCGCGAAATTGCCCCCCTTTGCGCGACGCGGGGCCCCGATTGATGTGACAGTGTCCTCACTTGGGGATGCCTCCAGCCTGCGCGGTGGCACTTTGCTTGTGACCCCGCTTTCGGGGGCGGACGGCGAAGTGTATGCTGTGGCCCAAGGCGCGGTCGCGGTGTCTGGGTTTCGCGCCGAAGGCAATGCCGCCACCGTAACCGAAGGTGTGCCAACCATTGCCCGCATCGACAATGGCGCGATTGTCGAACGCGAAGTTGGCTTTCGCCTTAGTGAACTCACCAGCTTTCGGGTGGCCCTGCGCACCCCGGATTTCACCACAGCCACCCGCATGCGCGATGCGGTGAATGTCGAGTTGGGGGCGCAATACGCTCAGGTGCTTGACCCTGGCACTGTGGAAATTCGCATTGAAAACAAGGCCAATGTCGCGGAATTCATGTCGGTGATCGAAAACCTGAAAGTCATGCCGGACGTCACCGCGCGGGTGGTGGTGGATGAAAAGTCTGGCACCATTGTGATTGGTGCAAACGTGCGCATTGGCCAGGTGGCGATCAGTCAGGGGGGTCTGACCGTCCGGGTGCGCGAACGCTTTAATGTCAGCCAACCCAACCCGATTTCAATTGGCGGCACCACGGTTGTCATTCCCGACACGGATCTTGATGTCGAAGAAAAAGACAGCAAATTCACCATTCTGGAAGGCGACGTCAGCCTGCAAGATCTGGTGGATGGGCTGAACGCCATCGGGGTTGGCGCGCGCCAGACCATTTCGATTTTGCAAGCGATCAAATCTTCCGGCGCGCTGCATGCCGATCTGGAGATCATCTGATGAGCGACATTGCAGCCCTCAATGCGCTTGGTCCCAACGCCCCACAAACCGCGCCGTCCGGCAAGCTGACCGAAAAAGAACTGCAATCTGCCAAAGATTTTGAGGCGGTGTTTCTGTCGCAATTTGTCGACGAGATGATGAAAACCGTCGATATGGCTGGCACGGCAGGCGGCAAAGACAGCCAAATGTGGCGCAGTTTCATGTCCGAAGCCCTGTCCAAAAGCTTGGTGGAACGCGGCGGCCTTGGCTTGGCGGGCAATATCGAACAAATGATGGCGGCCTACAAAAAGCCCTGATGTGACAGGAGTGTTTAACGATGATCGCAGAACGTAAATTTCGGTTTGGAGAGCGGCAAAAGGCCCGCGACACCGCAACCGCCGGGGGTCTTTCGGCGGGCCTGACCGAACGCGACGTGCAAAACCTAGATGCTTTTGCCGCCAAGCTTTCAGATGCCATAGATCTGTTGCAGCAAGAGATTGACGCCATCAATGCCGGTGATCTGAACATCGTCAGCGCGCTTTATGAACAAAAGGCCGACGCGCTGAAGTGGCTTGAACTCAAGATGCCCCTGGTTGAACCCTTTATGGCAGAAGATGCCGCCAAAGCCCGGCGCCTGCCTCAGCGTTTGGACGACTTAAAACGGGTTGTCGAAGAAAACAGCAGCCTGTTGGCGCGGATGGCCACCGCCGCAGGCACCGTTGTGCGCGAGATCGAAAAAGCCACCCAACGCCATAGTCTGAACGGACTGTACGGCAAGACCGGCCAAAAGCTGAATGATAATAAAACCACTAAATTACAGATAGATCGTGAATTTTAGTCACAGGTCTTTCTTAAAAATTAACAAAACGTAAACTCAGCTTTAACCTTGCGCGCTATATTGTCATTACTGGTGCATAACCAGCTCAGTCAGAAGACTGAATATAATATGAGAAATTGAGGAGAGCATTAAATGTCATCTATTCTCACTAACAGTTCCGCAATGGTAGCCCTTCAGACCTTGAACATGGTCAACAAGGGTCTGAACGAAACACAAAACCGCGTGTCTACTGGTCTGCAAATCAGCTCTGGTAAAGACAACGCATCGTTTTACACCATTTCTGAAAACATGAGGTCTGACAGCGGTCTGGCATCTGCCGTGAACGACGGTCTGACTTTTACCAAGAACTCTATCGCCACAGCAACCGTCGGCGCTGAGAACTTTTCAACCGCAGCAGATGAGTTTCTAAAGCAGGTTGGTTTCGCAGCAACTGGATCTACAGATCTTGCCGTTGTTCAAGGCCAGCTTGATGACTTGGTTGCACAAATGACCCAAGCGATTTCAGGCGCAACATTCAACGGTGAAAACCTGCTGAATGGTGACGCTGATGATGCCGGCACAGGGACATCTGCGACACGTACGTTTGTGTCAGGCATCTCGCGTGCAACAACCGGTGCCCTAGAAATGACCACTCTGGAATTTGACGAAGTTGATCTGGTAACAATTCGTGATACTCTGGACGCGATTGACGTAACCACGTCTACTGACCTTGCAGCAGATGCTGAAGCTGTGGCCCTCCAAGTGGAAGCGGTTAACACAGCCAAGTCATCTTTGGGTGTTGCAGAGAAATCTGTGGAAAACCAACAGACTTTCTTGACTGCACTGACAGACACGCTGGATTCCGGCGTTTCCGCGATGGTTGATGCCGACATGGAAGAAGAAGCAGCGCGTCTGCAAGCCTATCAGGTTCAGCAACAGTTGGCGACACAGTCGCTGTCTATGGCGAACCAGGCACCGCAGAACATCCTGTCGCTCTTCCGTTAAGGAATACCCGCTAGCGGGAGAGCTTTTGGCGAAGCTAACCTTCGCAATTGAAAGCTTGTTCCTATCTCTTTTGATAGAGCTTGGTCGGCCGCTGTTTATAGCGGCCGATTTCCGTTAAGCTGGGGCCCCAAGATCTAGCGGCACCTCGATGCCCGCCTCTAGCAGCATGCGAAACAATTCAGCAAAGCTTTGATCTGATGGCAGTTTTTCCGCCTTGCGCTGCGCCAGAAAGTCATTGGCCACTTTGTAAAACTGTGCCGCCGCGTCGATTTCCGGGTCGGTGCCGGGCTTGTAAGCGCCCACGCGGATCAAATCTTCCATATCCGCATATTTCGCCAGCGCTTTGCGCGCCTCATGCATGATAGTGTATTCTTCGTCAGAATGGCAGGCGGGCAGCATCCGCGAGATGGATTTCTGAATGTTGATCGCCGGATAGCGGTTTTGTTCGGCAATACTGCGGTCCAGCACCAAATGCCCATCAACAATGCCGCGAATGGCGTCGGCAATCGGCTCGTTCATATCATCGCCATCCACCAAAACGGTGTAAATCGCGGTGATATCGCCTTCGCCATCCCGACCTGGCCCCGCGCGTTCCAGCAGATGTGGCATTTCGGAAAACACCGTCGGCGGATAGCCCTTGGTGGTCGGTGGTTCGCCGCTTGATAACCCAATTTCACGCTGCGCCATGGCAAAGCGGGTCACACTGTCTAGCAGCAGCAAAACCTGTCGCCCTGCGGCGCGAAAATGCTCGGCCACCGTTGTCGCCGTCAAGGCTGCCTGTCGCCGCAAAAGCGGTGCTTCGTCCCCCGTGGCCACCACCACAACAGAGCGCGCCATGCCTTCCGGCCCCAGATCTTCCTGAATGAATTCCTGTACTTCGCGGCCCCGTTCGCCCACCAGCCCAATCACAATCACATCAGCATTGGTGTTGCGCGCCAACATCGCCATCAAGGTTGATTTACCAACTCCAGAGCCGGCAAACACCCCCATGCGTTGCCCCTGACAAAGCGGCGTAAACACATCAATGCATTTGACGCGGGTTTCCAGTTTCTGCCCAACCCGTTTGCGCCCAAAGGCCGGCGGTGGCCCATTGCGCCCCGAAGACCGGCTGCGGCCGCGTTTGAAGTTTGGCGCATCCGATAGGGGGCGGCCCAGCCCATCCACAACGGTGCCAATCCAACTGTCATCCGGTGAAATGCCTTCGTCGTGCTGCACCAATTCAACCGGGTCGCCAACGGCCACACCTTCCCAAGTGCCAAAGGGCAGCAGTTTCAACCCAGTGTCATTGGCCCCCACGACCTCTGCCAAAACCGGGCCTTTGGTGCCGCGCACCATGCAGCGCTGGCCAATGCCCACTGCCCGTTGCAGCCCTGCCGCCGTCAGCGACATGCCCACAACCGATTGCACCCGCCCGGTTATAACTGTGCTTTCCAATGAGGAAATCTTGCTTTTAAGCTCCAAAAAAACCTTGGACACAAGAATAAACCCCCTGTTAATCTTTGCTATACTTGCTATAATCAACAAGAATTAAGCAGGAGTCCATCATGAATTTGGATACACCTAATCTGTTTCAGCTCGCGTCCGACCGTCTCAAGTGGCTGTCTGACAAGCAGAAGGTTGTGTCTGAAAACATCGCAAACGCCGATACCGCTGGCTATCGGGCGCGCGAAGTAGAGGGATTTGAAAGCTATTTGCAGGCTGCCGAGGCTGCCGGGACCTCATTGGACGCCACAGTGCAAGAGTCGGCCACCAGCTGGGGCGATGATATTTCGGGCAACAACGTGATCCTCGAAGAGCAAATCCTAGAGGCGACAGACACAGCTGGCCAATACCGGATTGCGGCCAATCTGTATCGCAAAGCGCATGACATGGTGCGCATGGTTTCAGGAGGGTAAGCAGCGCTATGGATTCCTTTAAGGCGATCACCAGCATTGCATCAAGTGGTCTACGTGCCCAAAGCGAGCGTATGCGCGTTGTCTCTGAAAACGTCGCAAATGCCAGTTCAACTGCCACCGAACCGGGCGGGGACCCATACCGTCGCAAAGTCATTTCCTTCAGCGAGCTGATTTCGGATGGCTCTGGCAATTCGCAGGTCGAAGTGGCCGATATTTCCCGCGACATGACAGATTTCACCGTACGCTACGAACCGGCACACCCCGCCGCCGATAACAATGGTTATGTTAAATTACCGAATGTGAACCCATTGCTTGAAATGTCCAACATGCGCGAAGCCTCGCGGTCTTACGAGGCCAATATGACCATGTTGGAAAACGCACGCTCTATGCGTAACCGTTTGATAGATTTGATAGAATAGGCCTGACCCATGAGCGATATTTCTTCGATCCGTCCCAATGCGATTGTCCAAGGGGCCTATGGCAAAGCCAGCAAACTCAACGGTGGCCCGGGTCAGGTTGGCCAGGATATGGACGCCGCCAAGACCGAGAGCTTTGGCGATATGCTGCGCAACGCAGCCGCGCAATCGGTCCAAAATGTGCGTCAGGGTGACGAGACCGCCACCGCAGGTCTGGCGGGCAAAGCTGGCATTCAGCAGGTCGTCGAAGCCACAATGACCATGGAAAGCACTGTGCGGGTGTCGGTTGCAGTGCGCGACAAAATTGTAGAGGCCTATCAAGACATCATGCGCATGCCGATCTAAGGCGCTGCGATACAAACCGCAGAAAGGAGACTGGGTTGGACCCAACGGGCGCATATGAGGTTCTGCGATTGACCATCACCACAATTCTCGTGGCCTGCGCCCCTATCCTTGTGGTCGCGCTGTTGGTGGGTTTGGTGATCTCTTTCATTCAGGCTTTGACACAAATTCAGGAAATGACCTTGACCTTTGTGCCCAAAATCATCGCGATTTTTGGGATTTTGGTTCTGACTCTGCCGTTCATCTTCTCCACGCTGACCCGCCTTTCAAACCGGGTGTTTGACCTGATTGTTTCGGGCGGTATCTAGATGACACGCGCAAGAATATCAGGGGTGTTCTGGTTTGTGGTGCTGGCGACCCTGCTCTGTCTGGCAGATCGCGCCCTCGCCGATCTGTTCTCTAATCTTTACACCTCGCAAGCCCCTGGCGCAGAGCAAACGCAGCAGACACCCCAGCCGGCGCAAAGCGAAACCACCGGTGCGCAATGTATCGCCGCCATTTTGCAAGCCGAGGCCAAACACGGCATTCCCGACCATTTGCTGCTGTCAATCGGCATTCAAGAGGCCGGGCGCACCGGTCCTGCTGGCCTTGCGGTTTGGCCCTGGACTGTCAATGCCAACGGACAGGGGGCGTTTTTCAAAAACCGCGCGGACGCGCAGGCCTGGGTGCGGGAAAAGCAGGCCGCAGGCATCACCAGTATTGATGTGGGCTGTATGCAGATCAATCTGCGTTGGCATGGCGAACAATTCACCAGCCAGGATGCGGCTTTTGACCCCGTCATAAACGCTGATTACGCCGCGCGTTTTCTCAAAGACCTTTATCGGCAAACCGGCACATGGGAATTGGCTGCCGGGCGCTATCATTCTGCCACCGACATTCACCAGGCGCGCTATCTGGCCTCGCTGGAACGCAATCGCAAAGTGGTGGCAAACGACCTTGACCGCCTGATGACCCTTGCCCAAAGCGCCGCACCGCAAGCCGTGCAAGTGGCAGAGGTCGCCCCCAAAATGCCAGCACCGCCAGTGTTCTGGAGCGTTGCAGAAAATGGCGCAACCTACAGCATATATTCCAACAGCCCGCTGCGCCCGGTTCTGCCGGATCACAAAGAGATGTTTTAACCCACCATGACCGCCCCAGACACCAACCCAACCCCAACCGCAGGCCGCGATTTTTCGCAGCTGCTGGCCAACCGCGATATCGCTTTTGCGCTGGGTGTGGTGATGATTTTGGGCATGTTGTTTGTGCCCCTGCCGCCGATCTTGCTGGATTTGGGTCTGGCATTATCCCTGTCGCTCTCGGTTTTGATCCTGATGGTGGCGCTCTGGATTCCACGCGCGCTTGATTTCAACTCTTTCCCGACTTTGCTGCTGGTTGTAACCATGCTGCGGCTGGCCTTAAACGTCTCTTCAACCCGCCTGATCCTCAGCGAAGGCCACAATGGCACCGCTGCTGCGGGCAAGGTGATCGAAGGCTTTTCGCGCTTTATTGTCGGCGGTGATTTTGTCATCGGCATCGTGATTTTCTCGATCCTGGTGATCATCAACTTTATCGTCATCACCAAGGGCTCCACCCGCATCGCCGAAGTCGCCGCGCGCTTCTCTCTGGATGCGATGCCGGGCAAACAAATGGCGATTGATGCCGATCTGGGCGCCGGCATGATTGACGAAAATCAGGCGCGCGATCGCCGCAAAGAACTCGAAGAAGAAAGCTCGTTCTTTGGGGCCATGGATGGGGCGTCAAAATTTGTACGTGGCGACGCGGTGGCGGGCCTGATCATCACCCTGATCAATGTGGTTGGCGGCATTTTGATCGGTGTCACCAGCCGCGGCTTGACCATTGGTGAAGCCGCCAACAACTATACCGTCCTGACCATTGGTGACGGGCTTGTATCGCAAATCCCGGCCCTAATCGTGTCTTTGGCCGCCGGTCTGTTGGTCACCAAAGGCGGCACCAAAGGCGCCGCAAACGAGGCCGTACTGGCGCAACTCGGCAACTTTCCCAAGGCGCTTTATATGGCGGCGGCGCTCTGTCTGGTCATTGGCTTTCTGCCGGGCTTCCCAATGCTGGTCTTCACCGCGCTGGCCATCGCCATGTCCACGCTGGGCTATGTCATGCATGGCCAATTGGCCGAGCAGGAAAAGAAACGCATCGCCGACGAAGCCAATGCCGCCAAACCCGGTGAAGCCCCGGTAGATCCTATCAAGGAAATGCTAAAACTCGATGATCTGCGGCTGGATCTAGGCGCCGCTTTGGTGCCCCTGATCAACTCGCCAGATGCCGCCCTGCCCGGCAAAGTCAAAAGCCTGCGCAATCTGTTCATCACTGATTATGGCTTTGTCATCCCGCCAGTGCGCATCAAAGACGATGCCACTTTGCCCGCCATGACCTATGCCATTTCCATTCACGGCATTGAAACCGCGCGCGGCGAATTACGCCCCGGTGCCATGATGGTGATCGAACCGGGCGGCGCGCAAATTGATTTGCCCGGCGAACGCACGCGTGAACCCACCTTTGGCCTAAACGCGGTCTGGGTTGATCAAAGCCGCGCCTCCGAGGCCGAAGCCCGCGGCATGACCGTGGTCGACCCCGAAAGCGTGGTCACCACCCACCTGACCGAGATCATCAAAGAGCACATGCCAGAGCTTTTGACCTATGCCGCCACCCAGGAATTGATCGAAGGCCAAACCAAAGACTATCAAAAACTGCTGGCCGAGATTTCCAACAATTCCCCCACTGTGATGCTGCAACATGTGCTGCAAGCCTTGGTGTCTGAACGGGTTTCCATCCGCAACCTGCCCAAAATCATCGAAGCCGTGGCCGAAGCCGCAGGCACCACCAAAAACGTGCAACTGGTGGTCGAACATGTGCGCGCGCAATTGGCCAAACAGATCTGTCAGGCCCTGACCGATGATGGCGGCTATGTCTCTGTGGTCACCCTTGGCCAGTCCTGGGAAACCGAAATGCACAATTCGATTTCGCGCAATGGCGAAGAGGTGAATTTCATCATGTCACCGCAACGGGTACAGGAATTTGTCCTGGCGGTGCGCAAAGAAATTCAGCAATTTGCCGCCAGCGACCAATGGCCCGCGCTTTTGGTGGCGCCTGACAGCCGGCCCTATGTGCGCTCTATTCTGGAACGGGTCAGCCCGATGACCCAGGTGATTTCCCATAACGAAGTCCACCGCCGCGCCTCGCTTAAAACCGTCGCCACCATCGGGACATAGCCATGTCACTCGAAGAATTTGTCGCCAGCCTGATCTTTGGATATGTTCTGGTGGTTGCGCGCATTGGCAGCGCCATGCTGTTCTTGCCCGCCTTCGGTGAAACCCAAATTCCTCTGCGCGCCCGGCTGTCCTTTGCCTTGGTGCTGTGTCTAGCGCTTTATCCCATCGTGCCCACCGCCGGTATTGCGCCGCAAGCCCCGGCAGAAATGTTTGTGCTTTTGGCCTCCGAGGTCACCGTTGGGCTGTGGATCGGCCTTGTGGCCCGCGTGCTGTTGTCGGCCATGCAATTTGCCGGTTATCAGGTGGGGCAAGTCTCGGGTCTGGCCAATGCCTTTGGCCCCTCGCTGGGCTCTTTCGAAGGCGCTACTCTTGTGGCCTCGCTCTTGATCATCGGCTCTGTGGCGCTGATCTTTATCACCGACACCCACCACATCATCCTGCGCGGGCTGATTGAAAGCTATGTTGTGTTTCCGCCCGGCCCCCAGATCACCGGCGATTTCGCCCAGCAAATGGTCAAAGCCGGCAGCCATTCCCTCTACATCGGCACCGCCATCGCCGCCCCTTTCTTTGTCATGGGGGTCATTCTGAACTTGGGAATGGGGCTGGCAAACCGTATGATGCCCCAGCTGCCGGTGTTTTTTGTCGCCGCAGCCATACTAATTGCGGTTGGCCTGCTGATCTTTTCCGTGGCCATCCCTTCGATGATCGAATTTTTCCTGTCCGACTTTATCACTTGGTTCGGCACATTCCGGTTCTGATGCACCATGGCAGACGACGAAGACAAAAGCAGTAAGACCCAGGAGCCCACAGAGAAAAAGCTCCGCGACGCCCGTAAAAAAGGCGACGTCCCAACCTCACGCGAAACCGGCAATATGATGGTGGTTGTGTCGCTGATCGGCGTCACCACCTTTGCTTTGCAATGGCAGGGCCCACCCCTGGTAGATGCGCTGTCGTCGCTGATCGATCACTCTGGGAGCATTGATATCGGCGTTGGCGCACCGGGCACCGTGGCGCTTGGCGCCATATTCTGGGATTTCATCATGCGGGTGTCCGCCGCCCTGGCCCCGATCTTTCTGCTGCTTCTGGCCGGTGGGTTGTTTGGGGTGCTGATCCAGGGCGAAACCGTTGCTGCCTTGGATCGCGTCAAACCCAAACTGTCAAAAATCTCGATTGTCGAAGGCCTGAAACGCCAGTTTTCCGCCAATACCGTGGTCGAGTTTGTCAAAAATCTCACCAAAGTTCTGGTGGTTGGCGGGCTGGCGCTGTGGGTCACAAACACCGCCGTGCGCGACATCTGGCAGGCGCCGGGTTTTGTGCCCGAAGCCCTGCCCGGCTATATGCTGGACGCCACCACCAAATTGCTGATTGCTGCCGCCGCCTTTCTGGTGCCCGTCGCCATTCTGGACATTCTGTGGCGACGCTTTGACTGGCGGCGCAAACAGATGATGTCGATCAAGGAAATCCGCGATGAAATGAAAGAGGCCGAGGGCGACCCGCTGATCAAAGGCAAACGCGCCGCCCTGCGCCGTCAACGCGCCCAACAACGGATTGCCGCCGCCGTGCCCACCGCCAGCGTCATCCTAACCAACCCCACGCATTTTGCCGTGGCGTTGAAATACGAACAGGGCGTTGATGATGTGCCGGTTTGCGTGGCCAAAGGCGCCGACCTGATGGCCCGCCAAATCCGCCACCTCGCCCGCGATCACGACGTGCCAATTGTCGAAAACAAACCCCTCACCCGCGCGCTTTATGACGTGATCGAAGTCGACGACGTTGTGCCCGTCGAACATTGGCAAGTGGTGGCAGAAATCATCAGCTTTGTGATGGAATTCCAACGCAACCCCAAACGCAAACCGCCAGCTGGATCGACGCTAAGGGACGATGAGGAATAGGAGTGAGCATGTCGGCAATGCGGACGTTCGTCGCGACCGCACCAATGGCCGCTTTCGGGGAGTTACCGCTAATTCCGTCTGAATTATTCATCGGTTTCTGAACAGCCGTTGCGTTCAGACCAACTATGAGCAATCAGTACCAAGTACGAGGTCGAAGGAACAATGCGCATGCGCTCCTACGTGAAGTTTTCTGGTGGAGAGAGCTCTCCTGAATCTCAACCGACAGAATTTACTTTTCCCAATGTTTGGGAACGAGAGACATATCCCGAATACTCCCGACTTTTGATCGGGTCTGAGCAGCACGAGGTACGCCGAATGTTGGAGTTGTGCCGACCACTAAGTGGTCCTTTTGGCGTGCTTTATGTTTTGCTTGCCTCACGATTGGGAAATGAGCCCGCAAGGTACCAAAGCCCTGAGCCGATTGATTACGATGATCTGGAGTTGTTCATGTACACCTTCCAAGAGTACTTTGAGCAGGATGGTCGGCACTCGATTTGGGTTTCGTCACTCTCCGGCGAGGGCCAGTTCATTTTTGATCAGCACAACTACATCTTTGCGTACGGCGATCTTGATCGAATGACCGCGCAACTCACTGCTGATGGGTACTCTGAAGGCAAAGTCGCTGTGCCCTTTCCTCACAGGCACCACTACCATGTGCAGTTCGACGAAGCGGAAGACGAAATTCTGAAGTATTGGTCCTGGTTCAAATCGCCTCTTGAGCAATCAGACGATCCATAAACCCGATTGCGGAAGCCGGAGCCTCTTCAAAGGGCCGTCTGCCCAAACCTGCCGTTCGTGCATTGTGCAGCACCAGTCACATTGGGCTCAAACCTGACATTCGCCCCCCTATTTCAACCGAATACCAATCAAATCCTGATCCCCGGGCAATTGGCTGCGTTCCAGAATAATTTTGGACACAGCCCGCGCTCGCACGGGGGCCATTTTGGCCATGATCGGCGCGGCAGTCGACTCTGCGGGACTTTTCTGCCATTGATCTATCGCGTTTCAATGACCACTTTGTTCTAATTCTACAGCAATGAGGTCACAGGCACGATCCAATGCCACATTTATGTCTATGACTAGTTTGCTTATTTCATGACTAGAAAAAATCTGGTTCATTTCTTCAATCGTACAGGCCTTTTGACTGGCTCCATGAATACCATGTTTCGCCTCAAGTGTGGAAAGTTGTCCTCTGATTTTATCCAATTCGTCTTGATCAATACGACCTGTGTATCTCAAAAGAAATGATGCGATGTGAAAGGGTGAGAACTCATAAGCGTCGGCACCGCAGCACTCTGCTTCACATAAAGTGGCGCAGTTTTGGATCATGCCTAGCAAAGGATATTCCAGTTTCGTTTCCATTCCATCTCACTAATTCAAAAAGCTCTTTCAAAAGGTGTTTCTTCCTCATAGCAAACATCAACGCGTTTTGCAGCATTCGACACTTCGGGCCCAAAGCTGACACTCAACTTTCTCGGTGGTAGCGGCAATGTGAAACCATAGAAAAAGCGAATTATGTACCGGAGGAGGCATTTGGTGAAAGGTCATTTGAGATTGGAGTGGACGCCGCCTTGCAATTTTCGCCCGATATCACCAAAATACCGAAGCGTCGCAGCAATCTTTTCGGCAAGCACATGGCATTTATTAAAACCAAACTCACTCGCATTATTGATTCCAGTTTTCCAACTTTCGGGGAATTTGATTTCGTTGATGCTTTGGGAGAAGTCATTGTTATACATGAGAAATTACCCGTACTAGGCGTAGAGATACCTATAGCTGAAAGCACGTTTCCCATCGAGGTGAAAATAGAATGCGCCGTCATTTCAAGGACGGAAGTTGGCGTTTTGATCGACATCAAAAAACCTCACGACCTTGCAGACGTTCACGGCCGAACACGGTTTCAATTGAACGCCGACAAGCTCATCGAGTAAGGTAGGGTTGGCCTCAAAACAGCCATTCACAACCGCCCAAACCCCTATTTCAACCGGATCCCGTTCAAATCCTGATCCCCGGGCAATTGGCTGCGTTCCAGAATAATCTTGGAAACAGCCCGCGCCCGCACGGGGGCCATTTTGGCCATGATCGGCGCGGCGGTCCGGGGGTTCATGGTGCCTAAAACCATGATCGTCACTTCGATATCCAGATCATCCATGATGCGCGCGGCCTCGGCCGGTTTCATGTTTTTGTAAAAGCTGATCAAGCGTTCCAGATCTTCGGTCTGGGCGGATTCTACTTTGCCCAGCAAGGATTCAATCGACTCTTTCAGCTCGACCAATGCCGCCTTTTCGATGCTTAGCTTTTCCTTGGCCAGCGCCAATTCAGACTCGCGCACATTCAGGGTCTTTTGCTGGCCCATAATCAAGTCGCGTTCCACCGACAGCGCCCGCAGCACCTCTTCGGGGGTTTCACATTGACCAGACACAGAACTTAAACCCGCCACAACCGGGGGGGGCGCATCTGCGGGCACTGGGCCGGTTGGCTCTTCTTCTTCGGCCGCGCCTGCCACCTGCACCACAGGCGCAAGGGTTGGCGCTGGCGTATCAAACGGTGTTGGCAATTCCGGAAAGGACACCGCCGCCTTGGCAAAGGCCGTCAACACCAGCCCGCCAATCAACACTTTACCAACCAGAAACTTTGCCATGACTTATACCTTTGACTCAGAGCGTGAGGCATCAAAGAACCGGCGCACCAGATCTTGTTTGTTGCGCACAACCTGCACGCCGGGAATTTTATGCGCCGGGGCACGACGGGTGGCGAACATCGGCTCATCCTCGTCTTCTTCGGCCAACATCTGCTGCAGATTTGCGGGCTGCTCTGGCTCTTCCAGATTCAGCTTCAGCTGATTGACGGATTCTTCGGATTTATCCACCGCCGTCGAAAACGCAGTCACCAAAGGCTCCAGCTCTTGCAGCGCGGCCATCAAGACCTGCACTTTGCGGGAAATATACCAGCCATAGCCAATGCTGCCTGCCAGCAAGACAATGATCACCATATCAGTAAGGGTCGCGGCCATTATCGGTCTCCTCTTCCTGTTCAATCTGTTTCACAATGCGAATGGCCGTATTGCCATTGTTGCGTTTGCCCATCACCGCCTTAAACATCTCTGTTTCGGCGCAGACCACGGTGGCAGCGTGATCTTCTTCAATCCAAAGGTTCAACGTGTCGCCGGGCTTCCAATCCATGATGGATTGGATCGGCACGCCAATATTGGTCAGCACGGCTTCCAGCTCGATGGTCGAGCGTTCAATCTGGTCTGACAGCTGTTCCTTCCAGGGGTTGCCGTCCTCAGAGGGTTCGCCAAAGTGGATCTTGCCCAGCTTGGGCCGGATCGGTTCCAGCGCATCATAGGGAATGATTACATCGACAGACCCGGTGCGCCCGGCCAAAACCACATCCAACCGCATACGCACACACAGATTGGCAGGCTGGGTGACGGTGGCAGAATCCGGATCGGTTTCAATCCGGTCCATTTCCAGATGCACATCCCCCACCATGGCCAGACCACGCTGAAGTTCGCCCGCAATCACATCTGCCAACTTGTGGCCAAAGCCGCGCTCAATCGCGGTGAATTCTTCTGATTGGCGCTGCATCTCACCCTTGGCGGTGCCGCCCAGCATCAATTCAATTGCGGTCAGGGCAAAGGTGGCATCCATGGCAATCAGCAATTCACCATCCAGGTTCTGTGCCGCCACCACGCCCAACAGCGCGGGCATGTTCAGCCCGTCCATCGCCTGCGCCATCGGCAGGTAATCCAACTGCTTCAACGACGATTCGCAAATCACCCCAGTCAGATCCGGCATCAGAACCGACAGCGTGTCCGCCAAGCGCTCGCCAATGATGTCCAGCATCGGCAGGCGTTCAAAGCTAAAGTCAGACATCCGAATGATCTCATCAATCAGATTGCCGCTTTGCGCTGCGATTTCTTCTGGTGACATGGTTTTGTTCATCACCGCCCCTATTGTACGATCAGATCGCTGATCAGAATTTCCTGTGGCAAATCATTGCCCGCCGCCGCCCGCGCCCGCTTCAACAGCTCGGCCTTCACGGTCAAAATCCCAGCCATGCCGCGCACATCCGCTTCGGTCAGGCTGCGCGCATAGCCGTTGAACAGATCGCGCATAAAGGGCTGACGTTTTTCCATCAGCGCCTCGGCACCGGGATCTGGCCGGTAAATCATCACCACGCTCAGCTTTAAAAACGAATGGCCCGGCACGCCATGCGCATCATAACTGGTGATATTGGTCAGGATCTCGTCAAAGGCCAACAGCCCTTCTGTGCCTGGATCTTCCTCACCTTCACCAGCCGCGCCCCCTTCGTCGGCATGATCGGCATCTTCTTCATCGCCGTGATCCGCCTCGTCGCCATGCCCGCCTTCAGCATCCTCTGCCATCTCGGCGCTTTCCGTCTCTTCGACGTAATCGGGTTCATATTGCTGGGCATCTTGCTGAAACGCCATGCGCGCCAAAAAGAACCCGCCGCCCAAGGACAGCAAGGATAAAACCACCGCCGCCAAAAGCAGCTTTTTGCTGGACTTTGGCTTCGCCGCCTCTTCCCCGTCAGCCGTGGCGTCGGTTTCAGGCTCTTGATCCTTGTTTTTTGGTGCTTTGGCCATTGATTACTCTTAGATCTATCAAGGACTATAATCTTATTTTTTCTTTATGAATGCAAGTATAGACATGGATATTTACTTGTTATGCAAAAATAGTTTAGTTTAATTCAACAACACCAAGAACGCCCCGGAGGCACCGTGCAAAACCTGATAAACAACCTGATCGGACTGGGCCAACGCAAGTTGATGATTCTGGCCGCTGTGGCAACCGGTCTGATGGCGGCGCTTATTCTTGGTATCTCGGCGGTCACCACCGCTGATTATGCACCGCTTTACAAAAACTTGTCGCCCGCCACGGCCACCTCGGTCGAGGCCACTCTGGCCAACGCTGGTTTTGACGCCCGCATGTCCGAAGACGGCACTTCGGTATTGGTGCCCGGCAACAATCTGGCCCGCGCCCGCATGGTCTTGGCGGAAACCGGCCTGCCCATCGAAGGCGATCCCGGCTGGGAGCTGTTTGATGAATCCTCTGGCCTTGCGATGAATTCCTTTATGCAGCGGGTGAACCGCCTGCGCGCCATGGAAGGCGAAATCGCCCGCTCTATCCAGACCCTGGAAGGTGTGCAAAGCGCACGGGTGCATCTGGTGCTGCCCGAACGCGAAGCCTTTTCCCGCGAACGCGCCAACCCTCGTGCCTCTGTGATTGTGCGCCCGGTGCCGGGCCGTACCATTGGCCGCAAACAAGCCTCTGCCATTCGCAACCTCGTCGCCTCTTCGGTGGCAGAGCTCGATCTGGGCCGCGTGACGGTTCTGTCGGCCAGCGGCGAAGTCATCCTGGCAGAGAATGCCGACGGCACCTCTCAAGGCAGCAGCCAATCTGCCAAATCAGGCATCGAAGAACGTCTGGCGCAAGAAGTACGCAATATGCTGACCGCCCGGGTTGGCGCTGGCAATGCCCGCGTGCGCATCAACGTCGATCTGACCACCGCGCGCGAAGTGGTTGTGGAACAAAGCTATAATCCCGACCAACAGGTTGTGCGCTCTACCGAAAGCCGCACCGAAGAACAGGCCGGATCTGAAAACGGCGGTGGCGTGGGCGTTGAAAACAACATCCCGGCCGCCCTGCAAGATGCCGGCGGCGGTGGCGCTGCCTCCAGCCAATCCAGAACCGACGAAGTGGTCACCTATGAAATCGGCAGCACCCGTCGCGAAATCATTCGCGAAGCGGGCGAAGTCAAACGGGTGTCCATCGCGGTGCTGGTCAACGGCATCTACAACGTCGAAGACGGCGAGGTGATCTATTCAGAACGCGACGCCGCCGAAATCGAACGCCTGACTGAACTGGTGAAAACCGCGGTTGGCTTTAACGCCGCCCGAGGCGACGATATCTCTGTCGATAGCCTGCGTTTCATGGATTACTCTATGGAGGTCGGCGACCCCATCACCCTATCAATGGGCGAGCAACTGACCCGCAATATCGTGCCCATTCTGCGTGGCCTGCTTGGCTTGGCAATTGTGGCTTTGGTGATGATCCTGGGCGTGCGCCCTGCCCTGCGCACCCTGCTTGAAAAACCCGCCCCCGCGCTGCCACCTGCCGATGGTGCCGCCGCCATCGCTGGCCCAGACGGCACAGAGACCTTGGTCAATCCAGAATCCGCCGAACTCTTGTCCTCTGTGACCCCAGAACCCCCGCTAAAAGATGGCATGCCATTGGCCTCTGACGGCAAACCCTCCTCTGCCCGGCCCAACACAACCCCGCTGCCCAACGTCGGCCCCTTTGATCCCAAAGCCCCCGGCGTCACCAGCATCTTTGATCTGGATGGCGATGAAGGCCCGCATGAATACATCGAAACCCTGGGTGTGCGCGGGAACCTGATCAAGGCCCGTGTCGAGGCGATCCAGAACATGGCCGAAGAAAAACCCGAAGATGTGCTGCGCGTGTTGCGCACATGGTTGCGCACCGAGGCTGAAGTCTGATGGCCCTTATTTTACGCGACTTTGATGCTGAAAACGACCAGATCAACCGTCATGGATCGGGCCAAAGCGCCACACCCGCTGCGCCGGTTTACACCTTTACCGAAGACGAGTTGACCAGCCTGCTCGCCGAAGCCCGCGCGCAAGGCATGGAAATGGGCGAGGCCGAAGGTCGTCAGGCAGGCCGTCGTGAAGTGCTGGACGCCCAGCAAGTCAAATCCACCGCCGCACTGGAAGACATTCGCCAGCATCTGGCGGACTTCATCAGCCAAGACACCGCCCGGCGCACCGAATTGGAACGCGACCTGGTGGATATGGTGCTGGAAATTGCGGAACGCATCGCCCCGGATTTGATCAAAACTATGTCCGCTGAATTGGTGCAGGCGCGGCTCAAAGATGCCATTCGGCTGGGCACCGGCCAATCCCAGCTCTCGCTGCGCCTGTCGCCCGACACCGAAGCCGCCATCGCCCAAGATCTGCGCACCGCCTTTGCTGCAGAGCAAGTCAGCAATGCCCAGATTGTGGCCGACCCATCCCTCGCCAATGGCGAAGCCAAAATGAGCTGGGAAAACGGCTTTATGAATTACAGCCTTGATCGCATCTGCACAGAGCTTTTGGACGCGCTGCGTCACGCCTCTGCGCAATTGAAACCGTAAACACAAAGGTCCAGACCATGTCAGACGACACGCCGACCCCAGAGACCAAAACCGAGACAGCTGACACCACAGAAGGCTTGGATGCGGAAACTTTGCAAGCCATGGCCGCAGGTGGCGATGGCCGCAATATCGACGCGCTTTATAACGTCAAACTGGACGTGCGCGTGGTACTGGGACGCAGCCGCATGTCAATTTCAGACCTCTTGGAACTGACCCGCGGTTCGGTGATTGAACTGGATCGTAAAGTTGGCGATCCGATTGATATCATGATCAATGATCGTATGGTGGCCCGTGGGGATCTGGTCAAAGTAAACGGTGATTTCATTGGCGTCGCGCTGCGCGAGATCGTCAAAGATTTCATCCCCGGCCAATAGAAATCCCAGTGTTTCACCACCTCAAAGCATGGCGCAGATGGGGGCTTGGCGCGCTTTTTGTGGCCGCTGTTGTCCTGACAAGCCCGGCCATCGCCCAAGATGCCGACATCGGCAGCCTGATCCGCGACCTGTCGTCAACATTCGGCCAATCCGAACCCGGCAGCGATGCCAATGCCACTCTTTCCGGCCGCATCATTCAGCTTTTTGCACTGGTCACCGTGCTGTCGGTCGCGCCGGGGCTTTTGGTGGTGATGACCAGTTTCACCCGCTTTGTCATAGTCTTTTCCATGCTGCGATCGGCTCTGGGCCTTAACCAAACCCCGCCCAATATGGTGCTGAATGCCATGGCGCTCTTCATGACTTATTTTGTCATGCAGCCGGTGTTTGATGACGCCTATCAGGCAGGCCTGCGCCCGCTGATCCAAAACTCGATCACCGAAGAACAGGCCATTTCCGCCATATCCGACCCGTTCCGCGCCTTTATGTATGCCAACACCCGCGAAAAAGACATCGCGCTGTTTGCCGATATCGCCGGGCAGGAAAACCCCGACGTGGCCCCCGAATCCCCTGACGATGTGTCGTGGCGCATTCTGGTGCCCAGCTTCATGATCTCGGAATTGCGCCGCGCCTTTACCATCGGATTTCTGCTGTACCTGCCGTTTATTGCCATCGACCTGATTGTCGCCTCGGTGCTGATGAGCGCCGGCATGATGATGTTGCCGCCGGTCATTGTATCGCTGCCCTTCAAAGTGATCTTCTTTGTGCTGATCGACGGCTGGTACATGCTGGCGGGATCACTCATGCAATCCTACCTGCCCTATGCGGGCGGCGGATAGCGCAACCGCTCCCCCATAGGCTGATTGTTTTTACGATTCATTAAGGTTCTTGTTGGACTTCAAGAATAGTTCGGGTTATTCATGGATAACAATCCTTGCAACGTGCATGACCGGGACAGGTAATGAACCAATTCGCCTCCTTCCGTCGGGCCAAACGACTAAGCGGCCCCGAGAAATCGGCCATCTTATTCCTTTGCCTTGGCGAAGAACGCGGCAGTGCGTTGATGCAGCAGCTCGATACCCGTGAAATCAGCAAAATCACCCGCGCGATTTCGGCCATGGGCGAAGTGCAGGCCGAGGTGGTCGAAGAGGTCATGCGCGAATTTGGCCAAAAAGTATCCAGCTACGGCGGTATCACCGGCTCGGTCGAGGCAGCGCGCGGCTTGCTCAAAGGTTTCTTACCCGAAGACCGGGTCAACGAAATTCTGGAAGAAATCGAAGGCAGCAGCACCGGCAACCTTTGGAAAGATCTGTCAGAGCTCGACGAGAAAATGCTGGCCGACTATCTGCGCAAAGAACACAACCAAACCGTTGCGGTTGTGCTGTCGCGCCTTTCGCCAGATGCGGTGGCCAAGGTCCTGCCCCTCTTGGGTCATGACCGGTCAGTTGATCTGGTGGAACGCATGGTCGCAATGGAGCAATTGCCCGCGGACGCCATTCAAGCCATCGAAGAAAGCTTGCGCAGCGAAGTGCTGGCCAAAGCCGGTGAAAATGCCGAAGCCGAAGCCGAAAAACGTCTGGTCAAAGTGTTCAACAAGCTCGATTCCAAACTGCTGGAAGGCCTGTCGCGCGATCTAGAAGCCAAAATCCCGGAAAAACTACGCTCGATCAAACAAAAGATGTTTGTGTTTGACGATCTGACCAAACTCAAGGCCAGCGCCCTGGCCAAAGTCATGCGCGAAGTCACCGGTAACAACCTGCCTCTGGCCCTGCGCGGCGCTGAAAAAGATGTTCGCGAATATTTCCTGGGCTCGATGCCCGCCAGATCCCGCGATATGCTGGTCGAAGAAATGCAAGCCATGGGCCCGGTGAAATCCCGCGACGTCAAAGAAGCCCAGTCTGAAATGGTAGAAGCCGCGCTGCAATTGGCTGACGGCGGTGAAATTGAATTGCCGGAAGAAGACGAAGACGATCTGATCGACTAACGCCTAGCGGTACAGGCTGGCCCGTGAATAGTTGATCGGCGGAATATCAAGCGTGATCGGCACAAATTGCCCGGTAATCGATGAATTCAACAAGCTGATCGCCACACTATTGTAAGTGGTTTGCGGCGGGTCCAGGATATCAGAAATTGCGATGAATCTTGTCACCAAGCGGTCAATCTCATCCGGGTCTGATAGTTTTTCCAGATCAAATTTTTTCTCAAACACTTTGGCCTGCTTGTCGACATCAAGCCCCGACATTTCCTCTGGCAAAAACAAAGCCCGCTGAAAAAATTCCGTCAACTCTTTGTCTTTTAAAACGTCAAACCAATTGTCAATATCCGCGACCTTCTCGCGCAGCTCCAATACCGTGCCAACGGTCTGATTTTGCTCTGCGTTTTCGACGCGAAAGGTGGTTTCAAAATAGCGATCCACCATGGCATCCTGCCAGGCCGTGTCCGCGAAATCCGGAATTTGCGGGCCGGAACCCGTGGTAAACCCCATGGTTTCATGTAATGCGCTGAAATCAGAATTGGTCAGCCGATTGACCAGCGATCTGTCATCGTCTGGATCACTTTCCAAGATCTTGCGGATCATGCCTTTGCCATAAATCTCATCTTCCAGATCATGGGCTTTCATCACAAAGCTATAGACCTCAAAGTCTTTGACAAATTCTTCTGGGGTGGTGATCGAGGCAATGCGCTCGCGAAACCCCTCTGCCAACCGCTGATGTTGTGCTTCAGACTTCAGCGACTCCATCTGACGATCCCTGGTGCGATCCACCAGGTTCAACGCCATCTGGCTGCCCAATCCTGAAACACTCAACACCATTATCTTTACTCCGCAGCAGCAACCGTCTTGCCATTGATCATATCCAGCAACCGCGCCTCATATTCGATCAAAGGGCGCAGCGCCCGCATGGCTTTATAAAAGTCACTGCACGACACATGCGTGGCCGCCTCAAATATATGGCCGCCGATCTCTTCGTGGAAAATAGGCACAAGGCTCGCCAGATCTTTCTGAATCACCGGCACAAGTTCATCACGGATATCAGGCTTTAATAAGGCAGCCTGAATAAAGTAATACACTTTCTTAACCGGTGACCCTGCTTCGGACTCGTCCAAAAGGTCGACCCCACGCACAATATCTGCGTGGTTTTCAATCGTCAGCATCTGGCGCCGATCAGCATTGCGAATGACACAACCGTTAATGACGATTTTCTCATTTGGTTTCAGCGTTAGACGAAGTGCCAAGACTTACTCCATGACATGCATCGGATTGCCTTCAAGACCGCGAATAATACTGCGGTTGATATCCAGCAATGGTTTCACTTTCTTTTTGCCACCCATGACATCTTTGGTGTGAGTATCAACCCACAACGACAAGGAAATCAATCCAGCTTTTAAATCTGGTGGAAGCGCGTTGCCCGGTTCAATCAGATCGCCACGTACAGCATTCCAAACCTGTTGATTGCGCCATAATGAATCGCGCAAACCTTCGGCCAAAATGCGCAGCTTGTCGCCGCCATTTTCGGCTTGATCATAGGCCAGGTAACTTTTTTCTATTTCTGCCGTAACACTGGTAAACACACGCCGTTCTATTTGTCGCGGAGATTCTGTATCAGATATCGTCCGCTTATATGCGGTTATGCTCATTTAAGTTTCTTTCGAACTATTTTTTTATTTGCCTCACAAGAACAAACTAGCCCAGCTGGGTTAAAGGCGGATTAATCCTTGCAGCAAAATCCGCAAATTTAGCCAAATATTAGCAATTGTTTCAATTTCGTCACCGAACTGTTGCTCAACTCACAGGATATTCGCCACATTTCGCCCGCAATTCGCCCATTTCCTGCCAAACTCAACAAATAACTGTGTTTTTCCGTACTGGGTAACCAACTAGCGAACGGTCAGGTGCATGTGCACTCTATTAGGCCTCTCGTATCGGTTGCACCCCTTGGATTGGATAAGGCCATGCGCATACTTGCCGTCGACGACGATGAGAACATCAGAGAGCTTTTGACCGCCTCGATTGGTGCGGAAACAGATCACGTGATCTGGACCGCAAGCTCGGGTGCCGAAGCCCTGTCTGCCTGCGCCAACAGCCCCAGCAAATTTGACTGTTTCCTGCTTGATATTCAAATGCCCGAAATGGACGGTATCGAATTATGCCAGCGCCTGCGCCAACTTAACGATTACGAAGACACCCCCATTCTGATGCTCACCGCTATGGCGCAGAAGAAATTTATCGACCAGGCCTTTCTGGCCGGGGCCACAGATTACATCACCAAACCCTTCGAGCTGCTCGAACTTGTCAGCCGCCTGCAAAACGCCGAACGTCTGATCGCCGAACAACAGCGCGTCGCACGTCGCCACGCCGAAATTTCCGCCCTCAAGCACGATCTGAACCGCAGCTTTGAACACAGCCTCAGCGAACCGGTCGAAATCCTCGGCATAGAGCGTCTGGTGGGCTATGTGTCGTTTGAAAACTACCTACTGCAGCTGTCGCGCATGAAAATGCTGATGACCAGCGTCTTTGCCATTAAAATTCTGAACGTCGAAAAAGTCTTTCGCAATATGTCGCGCATTGGCTTTCGCCAGATGCTGACTGAAATCGGCCAGCAACTCACCGAGCTTTACGGCGAACATTCCGAGCTGGTGACCTATCGCGGCAATGGCGTCTTTGCCTGCGCCACCAGCAGCCGCAAACCGTTTTCGCAATTCGAGCTGGAAAAGACCCTCAATCGCAAAATGCGCGACATGACCGCCACCCGCCTTGCTGGCGTCACCGTACAGGTCTGCGCCGGCGAACCCGTGTCCCTGATCTCGCTCACCCGCGCTGGCAGCCTGACCAGCCTGCAAAACGCCGTCGCCCGGGCCGAGGCCCGCTCGGTCAGCTACCACGAGATCCTGCAAATGTCCTCGCGCGTGCTCAAAGCCGACGGCACCAGCACCGCAGCCGACCGCAAAATGTACGAAGCCCTGCTGAAAGCAGAAATGGGCGACAACAAGGTAGCGATGGGCGAATAATCCCTTTTGATTTCCGCGTTTCATACAAGGCCGCAGCTCTTGTTGACGGCCTTGTATTAACCGCGCATTAATACCTTCATGGTTGAAAACCACTAATAATTGATTCATGTCTGGTTGTGCATTCACAACCGAATTTCATTTCAAAATCAAAGAACGAGCACTCCAGAGGCACAAAAAATTTGAATGGGATGAAGTTCATTTAAAGGACATTCAAATGGCGACTGGCACTTCAGGCAATGACATATTCGTTCACGATGCAAATTGGGGCCAACTTACCGATACAATCGACGGTGGGGCAGGCATCGACACCCTGCAATTTATCGGAACTCCATATAATATTATCAGCAGTTCAGCCGTGCTCACCAACATCGAAATCATCGATCTGAATGGCACAGCTGACAATTCTGCAAACCTAGATATGCTCTATGTCGGTGCTGGTGGAGGTTATGATTTCAGCCAAGTCACCTTTGTTGGCTTTAATGGCAATATTCAAGTCGGCTATGGCATCGCCAACACCAGCGTCGTCGGCAGCCAAGACAGTGAAAACAT
>JBOEGL010000010.1:0-50649 GCA_050633405.1 Cognatishimia sp.
TCGCCTTCTGCCAGACTTGCTGACAGGCTGAGTAAAGAAACGTCGCTGACCAGGTCAGCAACATGAAGCCCAAAAGCGATTGCAGCATCAGCAACAGTCGAAAGGGCCCGACCACCTCTATGGACGAATAGCCAAGGGTCGAGAACGAGATGCCCGTAACATAGAGAACATCCTGAAACATCGGCGGGCTGTTGCTGAACGATTGCGGCAGAACGCTTGCCACCACCATCGTGTTGAACACGGCGAGCGTCACAAGTTCCAATACGTGCAGCAACAGCAACGCGGAAAACGTCAGGATGATCCGAAAGCCGGAGCCATCCGACCGCTGCGGGGAAAACTTCAGAATGCCCGACAACGCATAATGATGGACAATTCCCATCAGGATCGCCGCGCATATTCCGACAAACATGGCCATCAACTCGGTCATACACCCAAACCCGTCTACCTGTTCAAACAGGTCAATTTGACCATACATCAGGCTTTTAGCACAACGGAACCGATTGATTCTTCACAGGTCAGGTCAACGCGGGGGGCAACCCGTTCAGGGCGACATCCACCGGAACGGTCGGCAAGTTCAATGCGATCCAGCCAGGCCCTTCGCCTGATCCCAACATCCCTTCCGAGATATCGGCGTAGCCCGAGTAACCAGCTTGTCTTAACGCTCGAAGCAGCGATGCGGAGCGTCCGCCAGTGGCGCAGATCAGTCCAACAGTGCGATCACCGCTCAGTTCCTTCGCCCTGAACAAGCGGTCCGGAAAACCGGACGCGTGCATGCTTATCGGCCATACACCAGCACCTACGCCGGTTTCTTGCCACTCTTCGTGCGTTCTGACATCGATGATCCGCGCCGTATCCGATAGAAGCGCGTCAAAGGCATTCTCTGCCGACCAGACAGATCGGCTCTGCGCCAAAAGCGGTGACGCCGTGACGGTCAGCACCGTCATATGAGCACCCAGAACGAAACGTCGCCGGTTCAAATCAAGAGCCATATTCGAAAACCTCATCCTTTGATCGGTTGTGATCCCAATTGGTCACATAACATGCCGGCGACGCTACCCGGGAGCACGACACGGTGCAGGCACAGATTTGTATCCATCTGTAGCAAGGGACTGACCTGATACAAACGGCTACAATTCTGCCCATGAAACACGATGCAACGATGATCTAGGAAGGACGCCATGGGACCGCAACCTCATATCCTTATCGTGGACGACCACGCTCAGATACGCGAAAGCGTCGCGCGCTTTCTGGAGAAGAACGGAATGCGCACGACCGTCGCCAGGGATGCCGTGGAGATGGATGCCAAACTGGCCACCGGTCACTTCGACCTCCTCGTGCTCGATGTCATGATGCCGGGCGAGGACGGTTTGTCGGTTTGCCGCAGACTTGCGCCAGAGGGTGATCTTCCGATCATCATGCTGACGGCGCTTGGTGAGGAAACGGATCGGATCGTGGGGCTGGAAATCGGTGCGGACGATTATCTCGCCAAGCCGTTCAATCCACGAGAACTGCTCGCCCGCATCAAGTCGGTTCTTCGGCGAAGCAACCGTGACGAACCCGTGGCCGGAAGCCTCGCTGGGAGGAAAGTCTCTTTTGCGCACTGGATACTGGATACCGACCGGCAGGTGCTGATTGACGAGTCCACCACCGAGACCCCATTGACGACCTCCGAGTTCAAATTGCTGGCGGTCCTGCTGGAACGCGCGAGGATGGTGCTCAGCCGTGACCAGTTGCTTGACCTGACCGCTGGTCGGACGGCAGGCCCGATGGATCGCACCATCGACAATCAGATCAGCCGTCTCCGCCGCAAAATCGAGCCGGATGTACTTAGGCCCAGTGTCATCAAAACGGTGCGGAACGGCGGATACTGTCTGGCTGCCGATGTCGAGGATGCGCCGTGATGCGCCGTGCGATGAGGTCTCTGAGCGGCCAGTTGATCCTGCTTGTGGTCGCGGCACTTGTCGTGGCCCAGGCGATCAGCCTGTTCCTGTTCGCTGACGAGCGCAGCCTTGCGATTCGTGCCGCATTGGGGTTCGAGGCCGCGGGTCGCGCAGCAAATGTCGCGCGGTTGATCGAGGAGGCTCCGTTGGATCTGCAGGACTCGATCCTTCGCGCGGCAAATTCGCCTCTGATCCGGTTCGATCTGTCGGACGCTCCGATCGTGGATCACACCGGTCACTCGGACGGCGGCATCGTGGAAGCGCGCATACGCGCCCTGATGGACGACAGCTACAGCCGGGACATTCGCGTTGAATTGCACGAGATCGAGGGCGAGTTGCGGCCTCTTCCCAATCTCTCGGACGAGATGACGGAAATGCATCTAGCGATGATGCGCGGAGAGTTGACAGCGGTTGAAATGAACCTGTCGATCGCGATCAAGGGGGCGCGTTGGCTGAATGTCGGAACGCGGTTCGAGCGTCCGCCAATCCAATGGCCTTTCTATTCGATGCTGACCTTTGGAATTTCCGCCGGACTGCTTCTGGTGGCGATCTTCTGGTTTGTCATGACGCGCCTGACGCGTCCTTTGCGGCACCTCTCCAAGGCCGCGGACCATCTTGGCCGGGGCGAAGATGTGGGCGAATTGGCGGTCACAGGGCCGACCGAGGTCAGGGATCTGACCGTCGCCTTCAACCGCATGCAGCGACGGCTGACCCGGTTTGTCAGTGATAGGACACGGATGCTCGCAGCCCTTGGTCACGATCTGCGCTCGCCGTTGACCGCCATGCGTGTCCGCGCGGAGCTGGTTGACGAAGAAGAGACGCGGGACAGCCTCATCGCATCGGTCGAAGAGATGCAGAGTATGGTCGAAGCGACGCTCACCTTTGCACGCGGCCTTACCGGATCCGAGGGTGCCGAAGTGGTCGATCTGCGCAATTTTCTGGACAGCTTGTGCAGCGATATGGCGGCACACTGCACCTTTGCCCCGAGTGATGATGTTGCCGTGCGGCTTCGACCCAACGCGTTCCGAAGGGCACTGAGGAACTTGCTTGAGAACGCCGTTCGCTACGGTGGTGCCGCAAAAGTCAGCTGGGCGACCCACGGTTCGAACCTCGTACTCAACATCGATGACAATGGGCCCGGCATTCCCGTCGACCAGTTGGAAAAGGTCTTCGATCCCTTCTATCGCCTCGAGCAATCGAGGTCTCTGGAAACGGGCGGTTATGGGCTTGGGCTCTCGATCGCGAGGACAATCGTCCAATCCCATGGCGGCGATATCCAGCTGGTCAACCAGAACAGCGCGGGTTTGCGCGCTGTTGTCACCATCCCACTGGATGAAAGCGAACTAATCGAAGGAGAAACAGATGAAACTGAAAACGCTCATTCCAACGTTGCTGGCCAGCTTGCCCGCCAGCATGGCGCAGGCTGATGGACCAGGCTCCTGGACGGGGCACATGTGGGGCAGTGGCTATGGCTTTATGGGCGGCTTCATGATGCTCGCCTTCTGGGGCGCCGTGATCGCATTGATCGTGTTTCTGGTGCTCAGGCTGCGGGACAATGGCACTCCCCCGCCGGAATCGGACGCGCGGGAAACGCTGAGGCGTCGCTTTGCGAATGGGGAAATCGACGAAGAAGAGTTTCGTCGCCTGAAAGCAACACTGGACGAGTAGTCCACATCACGAATTTGAACACCGTCCCACGCGACGTCACTAACTTTAGATCGGAAAGAACGCCATGGTCCCGGAAATTGGTCACTTTGCACTGGCCCTCGCGCTTGCGCTTGCGCTTGTTCAAAGCGTTCTGCCGATTGCAGGTGCGTCGCGTGGAAACGCCGTCTGGATGAAATCCGCCCAGGCGACGGCAATAGGACAAGTGCTGTTTGTGGCCATAGCCTTCGCAGCGCTGATGCAGGCCTTCATCGTCAGCGACTTCACCGTCAGGAACGTCGTCGAGAATTCCCATTCGCTCAAGCCGATGCTCTACAAGGTGGCCGGGACCTGGGGCAGCCATGAGGGTTCGCTGCTGCTCTGGATCCTGATACTCGCGGTGTTCGGCGCGGGCGTCGCCTGGTTCGGATCGAACATCCCCGCCGAGACCAAGGCGCGCACCCTGTCGGTGCAGGCGTGGATCAGTGTCGGCTTCCTGTCCTTCCTGCTGCTGACGTCGAACCCCTTCGAGCGGGTGTTTCCGCCGCCGCTCGACGGCAATGACCTGAACCCGTTGCTTCAGGACATGGGTCTCGCCATGCACCCGCCGCTCTTGTATTTCGGGTATGTCGGCTTCTCCATCGTGTTTTCCTTCGCCGTTGCGGCTCTTATAGAGGGTCGCGTCGATCCGGCCTGGGCCAGATGGGTCCGGCCATGGACATTGGCCGCCTGGATCAGCCTGACGGCGGGTATCGCCCTCGGGTCTTGGTGGGCCTATTATGAACTGGGCTGGGGCGGCTGGTGGTTCTGGGATCCGGTCGAGAATGTAAGCTTCATGCCTTGGCTTCTGGGCACGGCGCTGCTGCATTCCGCCATCGTCACCGAAAAGCGCGATGCGTTCAAAAGCTGGACTATCCTGCTTGCCATCCTGACTTTCTCGCTTTCACTTCTCGGGACGTTCATTGTCCGGTCAGGCCTGCTTACATCGGTACACGCGTTCGCCGTCGATCCGGAGCGCGGGCTTTACATTCTGGGTCTGCTGGCCGTGTCCATCGGTGGGTCGCTGGCGCTCTACGCCTGGCGGGCACCCGAAATGGAGCCGGGCGGTCTGTTTCGCCCGATCAGCCGCGAAGCCGGGCTGCTCGTGAACAACCTCATTCTGGCCGCCGCTACGGGAACGGTCCTGTTCGGGACGCTTTATCCGCTGATCCTCGAGGCTGTCACGGGGGACAAGATCTCGGTGGGTCCACCTTTCTTCAACGCGGCCTTCATTCCGATGATGCTGGCGCTGGTCGTGTTCATGGGTCTTGGTCCATTCCTGTCGTGGAAGCGGGCTGATTTCGCCGGTTTGCTCGATCGCATTCGGTTCGTGGCCGTGCTGGCGGTCGTCGCCGCCTTGGCCGCGTGGTATCTTCTGTATGGCGGGCCGATCATGGCCTATCTTGCCATCCTCGGCGCAGCGTGGCTGCTTTTTGCGACCCTGCGGGAATGGGCGCTACGCATCCGTCTGTTCGAGGTTTCCCTTGCAGAGAGCGCGAGACGCGTGCGCAACCTGCCACGCGCCTCTCACGGTATGACGCTTGCCCATGCCGGCGTCGCTGTGTTGATGATGGGGATGATCGGCTCGACCGGATGGAAGAGTGAGGAGATCGTCTTTGCCGCCCCCGGGACCGAAGTCACGATCGCCGGGTTCGACATCACCTTCGAAGGGGCCGCAAAGGTTCAAGGGCCGAACTACATCGCGGATCGCGGCACCCTTGTGGTGCGTCGGGATGGCGAATTGGTCACGACACTTTTCCCGGAACGGCGGTATTACCCGGTCGCGGAAAGCCAGACGACGGAGTCGGCCATCCGCTCCACATTGGCGGGTGATCTCTATACGTCGATTGCAACGCCAGCCTCCGATCAAGTGAACAACGCCGGAGCATGGACCCTTCGGATCCTCTATGAACCGCTCGTCAACCTGATCTGGATCGGCTCGATCCTGCTGGTGATCGGTGGCTGTTTGTCCTTGTCGGATCGCCGTTTGAGGGTCGGGGCGCCGCGCCGTGCCAAACAGCCAGCCACCGATGCCGTTCCTGCCGAGTAGGAGAGAAGATGAAACGTCTCATTGCCGGGCTGCCGTTTATTGCGGCGGTCATATTCGGGGGGTTTTTTCTCTGGGGGCTCAATCCCGACCGGGATCCCAACGAGATCCCTTCCGTCCTGATCTCGCAACCGGCCCCGGCGTTCGACCTCGATCCCGTGCCGGGGTTGGAGACACCCGGCCTGGCCCGAAGCGATCTTGTCGGCAACGAACGACCGGTCGTGGTCAATGTCTTTGCGTCCTGGTGCGTGCCCTGCCGCGCGGAACATGCCGTGTTGACAAGATTTGTCGAACGAGACGGCATGCGGTTGTTCGGAATAAACTACAAAGACAAACCTGAGGATGCCGTGAAGTGGCTCAATGACCTCGGCAATCCCTACGAGCGGATCGGGTCCGACCTGTCGGGCCGGACCGGGATCGAATGGGGCCTGTCGGGCGTGCCGGAAACCTTCATCGTCGATAGCGATGGCACCGTTTTGTTTCGCTATGTCGGGCCGGTCGTGGGTCCGGACGCCGTCGAACGGTTCACGCAAGCCCTGAAGCAGGCAGGCGCACTGCCAAATGGAGCAGCATCATGAGACAGTTGATTTTCGCGTTTTGCATCGGGCTCCTTCCCATTGCCGCCAATGCGGTGGAACCGGACGAAATGCTGACCGCCCCGGTATTGGAACAGCGTGCGCGGGAGATTTCCAAGGATCTGCGATGTGTCGTCTGTCAAAATCAGGACATCGACAGCTCGAACGCGGGTGTGGCGCGGGACTTGCGTCTGCTCGTACGCGAGCGCTTGGTCGCCGGAGACAGTGACACCGAGGTGATCGAATACATACGGGCGCGGTACGGGGATTACGTGCTGCTGAAACCGCCTCTGGAGCCTGCGACCTACGCGCTTTGGTTCGCTCCGATCGCTTTCGTTCTGATCGGGGTTTTCGTTGGTGGCGGGCTACTGATGAGTCGGCGAAAGCAAGAGGCATTTGAAGACTTGGGCTCGGAGGATGAGAACACCGTGTCCGAAATTCTCAGACAAAACGAAGCGGGGGATGCGTCATGATCTGGGGTATTTTCGGTCTTCTGACGCTGGTCGCGATCGGAATAGTCCTCTACCCGCTGCTGCTGTCCAAATCGAACACTCTCACCAGAGGAGATGCGGTACCGGCCATCCTCGCCGATCAGATGCAGGAAATCGAACGAGACATGGACCGCGGTTTGATTTCTGAACAAGAAGCTCAAGCAGCCAGACTCGAGATCAAGAAACGGATCCTCGCGACGACCCGCAATTTGGAAGCAAAAGCCGGATCGTCCCGTAGTGGTGGCAGAGGCACTCTTGTTGTCGCGGCGGTCCTCGCGCCGGTTATTGCCGCGGGCTACTATCTGACAATGGGATCGCCGGAGGTGCCTTCAATGGCCTTCGCTGCCCGTGCAGAGGAGCGCGCACAGACTGATGAAGTGACGGCGCTGGCAATACAACTTCGCGAAAGGCTTGTATCCGATCCGACCGGCGGCCCCAGCGAAGGGTGGATGCTGTTGGGCCAGACCTATCAGCGCATGGGCAGAACAGTTGATGCTGTCGAAGCATTCGAAGTTGTCGCCAAACGGGAGGATGCCACCTCCGCGACATTCTCCATGCTGGCGGAGGCTGTCGCGGTTGCCAATGATGGCGTTGTTATTCCACGGGCGAAATTGGCCATTGATCGCGCTTTGGAACTTGACCCATCCAATCCTGCGGCAACCTATTTCGAGTCTCTCTACCATCTTCAAAAAGAAGAGACGCGTAAGGCCTACGATCTGCTCGTTTCCCGGCTGAACCAGGAAAAGACGTTCGTGCCCTGGATGGAAACATACGTTTTGCAGATCAACCGGATTGCAGCGGCAGCTGACCTCCCGGTCGTCGATCTACCCAGCGGGCCGACATCACAACCCGGCCCGAGTGCGGCAGATGTTGCGGCGGCGTCGGAGATGAATGACGCGGACCGCGCGGAGTTCATCCGGTCGATGGTCTCGCGGCTGGCCGAGCGTCTTGAGGATGATCCGGACGATCTGGATGGTTGGATGCGGCTGGCAAACGCCTATACCGTCCTTCAGGAGCCCGATCGCGCCATCGCCGCCTACCGTAAGGCTGAAGCGCTGTTGGAACAGCAGCCTGCCAGTGATCCTCGGCGTGCGGCGGTCCGTGCCGCGCTTGAGCGGCTCGGCGGCTGACTACTGGTCGGTGTCCCGCCCGGGCAGGTCACTCCTGTCCGGCAACCTTTGCGGAAATATCCCGACCCCTGGCTTGCGCCAAGGCGTTCATCACGTCCTCGGTCGTCAGCAATTCGGACAGCACAATGCCGTTTGGTGCCGACGGTCCATAGACGGCATTGAAGGGGATGCCATATCTGCCGAAACTCTCAAGGTAACGGGAAATGCGCGCGTCCGGGCGTGTCCAATCTGCCTGCATCGGCGTGACGCCCGGCGTGTCCAGCGCACTGCGGACCGGATCACGGTCGATGACAAGTGTCTTGTTCGCTTTGCACGTCAGGCACCAGTCAGCGGTCACATCGACAAAGACGACCTCTCCTGCGGACACGCGTTTCGCTATGTCCGAACGATCAAATGCGATCCAAGCCAATGCCGATTGCGACTCTGAACGGGCCGGCGCTGATTGCTGCAGGACAGGACCTGCGGCAAGAGCCAGGACAAGGCTGGCTGTGGCAATAGACCACCTGAATTGGGACTGCACATTCGGGAGGGACAAGATCAGAACGGCGAGACCGGACAACGCCGCGACCGCGATGACAGACGCAAGCCCGGCGACACCGTCGAGCACCCAGAACAGCCACACGGCGGTTGCAAGCAACAAAACCCCCATGACGCTTTTGATGATCAGCATCCATCGACCAGGCTTGGGCATGAATGCGACCAGACGCGGGAACGCGGCGATGACGAGATAGGGCAGGGCGAGGCCGAGCCCGAGGCTCGTAAAGACGATGAGGATGTCCACGCCACGCCCGGCCAAAGCAAAGGCCACCGCGGTGCCGAGGAACGGTGCCGAACAAGGCGTCGCCATGACGGCACCGAACATGCCAGTGAAAAAGTCGGCGGAATACCCGTTGCGTCCTCCGGCCCCTGCAAGCCGCGTCTGCATGCCGTGTGGAAGGGCGAACTCGAACGCTGCGAACAGATTTGCCGAAAAGACGAGCAGGACAGCGATCATCGCCGCAAGAAACAGCGGGCTTTGAAACTGCAAACCCCACCCGACGCTGAGGCCTGCCGTCTGGAGCGCCCAGAGGACGAGCGCCAGACCCCACATGAACGTCATGATGCCGGCGCTGGCAGCGACGAAACCGAACCGGACACGGGTTGTGTCGTGATCGGTGTGTTTGAGCACAGACGACACCTTGATGGACAGCACCGGCAGCACGCAGGGCATCACATTCAGGATCAATCCACCCAGCAGCGCGATCGCGGCAATCCAAAGCAGTTCCATCATGTCCGGTGTCGTGGCGGCCAGTTCGAAAGGCGGCGCGATGCCTTGCGCCACGCGATCCGCAATCACGGTAAACGCCCGGTTCTCGCCGTCGGTGACGGTAATCGACGGAGCCACTGTCACATCCGTATTCGACGAGAGGATCGGCAAGCGCGCCCAAAGCAAACGATCCTCTTCTCCCAAACGGATATCGGGTTTGCCAAGCGCAACACCCATACCCAGTTCGGGAAACACATCCGGCGACTGGAGTGGTTCATCGACGCGAAGGCTGACGATCAACTCCGTGAGGTCTTCGTCGATGAAGGCATTTGCCTCGCTGACGCCGCTCGTCTTGGCCCCTTCGGGGACGCGCTCGGAAAACGTACCGATCAGCCCAGCCGAAGTGCTGTCGATGACGTTGCCCCGTCCGAGGCGAAGTGACAGGTCAAACTCTTCCGGGACACAGACATTGGAGCACACCAGCAGTTTGACCTGCGCGGAAAGAGTCACAGGTGCGCCGGGATCTTTGAGCGTTATGCGCAGCGGAAAGACGACGTCACCCGCATAACCAAAATTTTCGATGCCGAAGGCGGTGAAGCGCGTTGGGGCGGGCCACATGAATTCGACATCTGCGACGTTTTCGGAACCGCTCCATTCGACCGAAGGCGGTATTCCCACCTCGCCCGCCGACCGCCAATAGGTCTTCCAGTTTTCGTTCAGTTGAAGATGAAGCCCGGCTGACAGAGTCCGTGTGTTCTCGGGAACGCCGTCCTGTACACTGATGAGATACGCGGTAAGTGGCGCACTTTGGTATTCAGCAGAGGTTGCTGCCGAGACACTTCCAGAGACAAGGGCCAAGAGCACGAAGGGAATAAGCAAAACCCGTCGCAGGATCAAAAGGCAATCGATCAAGATACCTGCTTCCTTCCCATATTTTCCGCAGATTTCGCCAGGACGGCGGAAATTGCGTCAAAGTCCACCTGTGGCAAAACCCTGACGACCGTCCGCACAGACAATTCGCGCAACGCCAGTCGCAGAAGATGAAAGGGTTCGACACCCATCCGGCAGAAGGTCTGACGCTTGCTTCGTGGACACGATAGCGCCGCGATCCGAGCAGTCTTCAAGACTTCCGGCACATCCCCCAAGCATGAAACCCGACAACAGCAACGCGCCTACGCGTACCTTCCCGCGCACATCACGGCCTGTCGCGGACCACGACTGGAATCGCGGAGGTTATGGGCTCGGTCGTTTCCTCGATAGTATCCTTTGCCTTGTCGGAATGGCACGATTTTCCCATGAATTTGTGCATCACGAGATGCGCCCCCACGCACAGCAGGAGCGGGGCAAAAGCCGCTGCATTGCCCCACATGCCCGCCAATGTGCCGCCGGCAAGAAAAAATCCCGCAATGGGCAGCAGCATGACGACGCAACACGCCATCATTCCGTAATGCATGAGCCTGTCCGTGATCGGCTTTTTTCTGTGGTTCCGGTGGTCCATGACACCCCCATTGTCTCGTTCCCGGCGTCATTTGCGGCCCTCCAGCAGGGTAAGGTCAAGGATACAAATGGATACACTTCTCGCGGCCTTGTCAGGTTGCCTGATGCCGGGTCTCCCGTAAAAGAGATGCAACAAATCCGAGGCTAGGAGTGTGTCATGACAATTTTGCGAAACAACAAGGTTAATCGACGAAGCCTATTGGGATATGCGGCTGTCGCTTTGGTTGCACCAAGCGTGGTTCGAGCCGAAACCATTCGCCGCAACATCTCTTCTTTTCGAGTTCATGACTGGCAAGATCACTTCGACGCACTCGGAAAGGGGATCATCATCTCCGATACCGTGACGAAGGCGCTCCAGCATTGGACATCAGATGGCGAAATGCGGATCTACCCAACGTCCGTTCCGCTGACCGACGAACTCACCAAACGCGGTTACACCGAAGTGGTGGAAAAACGCAAAAACCCCAGCTGGGCGCCAACGCCCTCCATGCGGGAACGCAATCCGGAATGGCCGGCTCGTGTCGAGGGGGGTGATCCGGACAACCCATTGGGTACTCGTGCACTGTACCTGTCGTGGCAGTACTACCGTATTCACGGGACACAGGATACGCGCAAGATCGGCCGCCGGTCGTCAAACGGCTGCATCGGCCTGTTCAACGCACAGATCGAGGAAGTCTACGAGCGGGCACCTGTCGGCACTCAAGTCAAACTCATCTGACCCAACGGGCAAGGCGGAAGATACAGGCATGGACAAATTGACTGCGCTGATTGGTGCCGTTTTTGTTATCGGCGGGGGTTTTGCCGTTTGGCAGTTCGTTGGAGCGGAAGATACAGCGGTTGGCCACTCCATGACGCCACCCGACACAAGTGAGATCGCTGAAGGCGGCCCGATCGTCCAGGTCCAGCTGCCTGACGCACTCTCGCAGCAGGCGGCGCTTGGGAAGAACATATTTGAGGCAAAATGTTCCGAGTGTCACGGCGAAAATGCCGCCGGTCGCAACGGTGTTGCGCCGCCTCTCGTGCACAAGATCTACGAACCGAGCCACCATTCGGACATGGCTTTTGTTCTGGCAGCTCAAAACGGCGTCCGTGCACATCACTGGAATTTCGGTAATATGCCTAAGATCGAGGGATTGACCCAAGGAGACGTCAAGATGGTGGCCGCCTATGTCCGCGAATTGCAGCGGGCCAACGGGATCAACTGATGCGTTGGTCGAAGACGAACCGATGGATTCTGTCGGCCGTTTTCGGCCTTTTCCTAGTGGTTCTCGGAGTGCCTGAGGCGCCAGCTTTTCATGGTGAAGCGTCCTTGGCGCAAGAATTTCACGCTCACGAAGATGTAGGGTCATCGACGAACGAGGCCTCTGGCCACTGTCATCCGGGACTCGATTGTTCTGTCACGCCGGTGGTGTTTCTCCAGCCAAACGTGGTTTACGAGCCGCAGTTTCTGACGGCAGTCATGCAAGACGTCGCGACCCAACGAACCGAGTTGCGCTCCGCCAGCGATCCTCCACCGCCACGACGGTGGGTCTGATTTCACATCGCTCGAAAAGCAGACCCAAAGAAGGATCGAAGACATGAAAAAGACGACTATCGTAGCGGCAGTGTTGATTGCAGGTACTGCGGTCACGGCATTCGCGCATAGCGGTGCCACCGGCATCGTGAAAGAGCGCATGGACGCCATGCTTGCAATGGGGAAGGCGGTCAAGACCGTGGCCCCGATGATGAGGGGCGAAACGGCCTATGACGCAGAAACAGTGCGCGATGCCGCGCGCCTGTTCCAGCAGCACGCCGGTGAGAGCATGACGAACCTGTTCCCTGAGGGCACAGGGGGCATGCCCTCGGAAGCCAAAGACGAGGTGTGGACCGACTGGGACCGCTTCGCAGCATTGGCGAGTCAGCTGGAAGAATATTCCGAAGGCCTGGAACGCGCAGCCGACAATGGATTGGGCGGCATGGGCGGCAATACCTCCATGGGTGGCACCTCGATGATGGGCGGTGGGTCCATGATGGGCGGGAGCACGATGATGGGCGGAGGCGGCATGATGGATGCTGCCGCCATTGCCGAAATGCCCGCCGACGCGGCATTCGCGATGACGACCCAGGTCTGTTCCGCGTGCCATGAACGCTTCCGGGCGGAAGAAGACTGACCATGCGACGGTTTTTGACACTGGTCAGCGGGGTCGCCGTGCTGGGCGCGGCCGGCCTCGGCGCGGTGATTGCATGGCCTGTCGGCAGTGCGGTGGCGCCGATCGCATCAGCGGGCAATGTCGACCGGGGCGCGTATCTGGCGCGCGCCAGTGGGTGCATTGCCTGTCATACCAATTTCGAAGCGGGCGGCGCGCCACTTGCCGGAGGGGCGCCGCTCGAAACCCCGTTCGGAACGTTCTATCCGCCCAACCTGACGACAGACCCCGAACATGGCATGGGCGAATGGACGGCAGAACAGTTCGCAAAAGCCGTGCGGCAGGGTATCGGCCCCGATGGAACGCCCTACTATCCGTCTTTCCCATATACGTTCTATGCGGATTTTTCTGACCAGGATATCGCTGACCTCTGGGCGGCGTTTCAAACCGTGCAGCCCGTGGACAAGCCTGCACCAGAAAACGATGTCAGCTTCCCATTCGACCAACGATGGGGGCTGAAGCTCTGGCGAGCGGCGTTCTTCTACGATCCGGATACCGAACCGGTTGAAGGGCGAAGCGACTCATGGAATCGCGGACGGGAATTGGTGCGCGGTGCGGCACATTGCGGAGCCTGCCATACGCCGCGCAATCTTGCGGGAGGCCGCGATATCGGTGCTTCCTTTGCAGGCAACGCCCAGCTTCCCGGTGGCAGCAAGGCACCCGCGATACGGCCAAAAGACCTGGCCAAAAATGACTGGACGGTTTCAAACCTCGCTTATGCGCTCCAGACCGGCATCACCCCTTCGGGCGATGCGTTCGGCGGCAGCATGGCGGAAGTCGTTCGCGACGGAACTCGGTTTCTGACACCTGCCGATCGCGAAGCGATGGCGCTTTTCCTACTGAACAAGGACACGGTCGAGGCGGAGAACTCCGCTTCGAACTAACATCACGCGGGGGCGACACGCCCCCGCTTTCTCGAGGATCGAAATGAAACAAACACGTAGGGATTTCTTGCGCAATGCAACTCTGGCGGCCTGTGCGGCCGCCATCCCGCGGTCGGCTTATGCCGCAACCCCGTTCGAGGACGTGGTTACCAAGGTTGCGCGTCGACAACTTCTTCCGGACACCTACCCGGAAACAGAGATCTGGGGCTATGACGGTCTTGTTCCGGCCCCGGAAATCCGGGTTGCACAAGGCGATCGGGTGCGTCGCAGGTTCCGCAACGAGGTACCCGATCCCAGTTCGGTTCACTGGCACGGAATCCGGATCGATAACGCGATGGATGGCGTTTCAGGACTGACCCAGAAAGCCGTGGCACCAGGTGAAACCTTTGACTACGACTTCGTCGTACCGGACGCGGGCACCTATTGGTATCACGCGCATAATCGCTCATACGAGCAAGTCGCGCGTGGTTTGCGCGGTGCCTTGATCGTCGAAGAGGTCGATGGACCGGACATAGACCGCGAGGAAGTCATCGTTCTGGAGGACTGGTTGCTCGACCCTGAGAGCGGGCAGCTGTTCGACAATTTCGAACAGCCTATGATGATGAGCCACGGTGGACGCATCGGCAACTTTATCACGACCAATGGGCGCTATGACCTGACCTTGCCCGCGAAGCGCAACGAACGCATTCGCTTGCGGATCATCAACGCAGCAAGCGCTCGAATTTTCCCGCTGAGGCTCTCTGGATTCAGTGGCTGGACGGTGGCCGTGGATGGAATGCCAACCGGCCAACCCCAGTCGGTTGACGGCGAGTTGATCCTCGGCCCGGCACAGCGCGTCGACTTAATTGTGGATGTGACCGAAGGCGAAGGCGGCACCGCCCAATTGCTTCGCATCGGCGATGATGATCAACTGACCCCGTTGGTGAGTTTTCTGGTCAACGGCACAGCCAGTTCAGTACCAAGAGGCAAGCCACTGCCGTTGCCGCCGAACCCCGCGGCACACGCCCCGGACCTTGCCGATGCGCGTGATTTGCGACTGGTCATGTCCGGCGGGGCAATGGGGCGAATGCAGTCCGCATTGCTTGGCGGGGAACGTCTTGGATTCCGTCAGCTTGCCCAAGCGGGCAAATTCTGGGCCCTGAATGATGTCGCCGAAATGACCTACACGCCACTGGCCGATCTATCCCTGAACGAGCCGGTGCGCCTGAAGATCGAGAACCAGACCGTTTTCCCACATGCGATGCACCTGCACGGGATGCATTTCCGCGAGCTGCGCCCCGACGGCGCGTTCGGGCCGATGCGGGACACGATCCTGTTGGCCGGCAACGAGTCCCGGGAGATCGCCTTTACGGCAGACAATCCCGGCAAGTGGCTGTTCCATTGCCACATGCTCAGCCACGCCGCATCTGGCATGACAACCTGGATACGGGTCACATGAGATATCTCGTTTGGTCCCTTCCGATCACTGTCGCAGCAGCCGCCTTCACGTATTGGCTCTCGACCAGTGCATCCTCGGATGTCGGCAGCGCGTCCAGGGCGGAGAGTTACGACATCGAAGAAGGCGCGTTGCTCTACGCAGAAAACTGTGCGTCTTGTCATGGCGCGGGTCTGGAAGGCCAGCCGGAATGGCGAACGCCCGGCGCGGATGGGCGCCTGCCAGCACCACCACATGATGAGACGGGTCACACCTGGCATCATCCTGACAGCCTGCTCTTCGATTACACAAAACTGGGGGGTGCGGCGCTTCTGGCGCGTCAGGGCGTCGAATTCGACAGTGGCATGCCCGGTTTCGCAGACGTGCTGACCGACCAGCAAATTCACAACATCCTGGCCTTCATCCGGTCCACCTGGCCAGACCGCATCCGCGAAGTCCAGGCCGCGCGGACAGAAGCCGACGAACAACGGGGAGAGAACTAAAATGCGTTTCAGACAAGCCTTCACGACGGTCGCGATAGCTGCCTTGCTTCCGATACCGGCACTCGCGGACGAACTGTCAGAGTCCCGGGTCAAGGAACTTGTGCTCGAGGCAATCCGCGAGAACCCGGAGATTGTCATGGAGGCCGTGGCGATCCTCGAACAAAGGCAGGCGCAAGCGCAGGAGCTCAGTCAGGCCCAAGTTCTGAATGACCAGCGCGATCTGATCGAGAACGATCCGAATGCGCCGGTTCTCGGCAACCTGGAAGGGGACGTCACTGTTGTGGAATTTTTCGACTACAACTGTCCCTATTGTCGGCGGGTCAAACCCGAGGTGCGGGCTTTGATCGAAGACGATCCCAACATTCGCCTCGTCTATCGTGAATGGCCCATTCTCGGAGACGGATCGGTGTTTGCCGCGAAAGCGGCCTTGGCAGCGCGCAAGCAGGACAAATACGAAGAGTTTCACTGGGCAATGATGGGGCTGGAAGGCCGCGCGGAAGAGGCCTCCGTGCTGCGCGTGGCCGAGGAGATCGGCCTGGATATCGCGCAGTTGCGCAAGGACATGGAGGCCCCCGAGGTCGAAGAGCACATTGCGACCTCCATGCAACTGACCCAAGCTCTGGGCTTTAACGGCACGCCGTCTTTCGTGATCGGGGATGCGCTGGTCCCGGGCTTCGTCGAAAAGGCGCAGCTTGCCGACTTGGTCGAGGAAGCCCGCAAAGTCGAAGACTGAAATTCTGTGCCCGGATCACCCTTGGGTGGTCCAGGCACTGCATCAAGCGGCCGCAGGTTCCACGTTGTAGCCCGCATCCCGAATGATCGCTTGGACCTGATCGGCTGGTAACACGCTGTCGACATGCACCTGTCGGGCAGAAAGGTCACATTCCACGCCTGCATTCGGATCTGCGCTCTTCACCGCGCTTTCGATTGCTGCGGTGCAATGCCCACAGCTCATGTCCGGAACGCTGAACTTCATCGGAACCACTCCTTGATCTGATTTCTATCGGTGACATGGGGCTTCCCCCCGCTGGAAGGTCAAGTGAAGAAATTTATTTGGCGCCCTCCCATTGACCCTCCAGTAACTGGAAGCCTCATATTCCACTTCGAATGGAAAAACAGGTGACACATATGCCCGAACCCAAACAGATCAGCCTGCCGATCGAAGGCATGTCATGCGCGTCCTGCGTTGGCAGGGTCGATCGCGCATTGAATGCAATCGACGGCGTAGAGGATGTGTCGGTGAACCTTGCCTCGGAAACTGCTCGCATGAGCGTGGACGCGCTCAAGCGCATTCCCGACATCATCGAATCCCTTCGCGAGCTGGGCTACCCCGCGCGGAAGGCCAGGGCCGAACTCACGATTGCAGCGATGTCCTGTGCCTCTTGCGTCGGGCGGGTCGATAAGGCGCTTGCCGCGGTGCCCGGGGTGGTCGAGGTGAACGTCAACCTCGCCTCAGAGACGGCGACGGTCGTTTACGTCGAAGGTCTTGTCACGACATCCGATCTGATCGAATCAAGCGGCGCGGCAGGGTATCCAGCAACCGTGGCAACGGCCCAGGCCGGTGACGACAGAGTTGCGCGCAAGGAGGAAGAGGCTCAGGCGCTTGCCAAACGGGTCACCTTTGCGGCCATCCTCGCCTTGCCGGTCTTCCTGATCGAAATGGGTGGCCACGTCATTCCGGCCGTTCATATGCTGATCGAGACCACGATTGGCCAGCAGACGAGTTGGCTTCTTCAGTTCGTGCTGACGACAATCGTTCTCTTCGGCCCAGGCCGGACGTTTTACACCAAGGGTTTCCCGGCCTTGTTCCGGGGTGCCCCCGACATGAACAGCCTCGTCGCGGTCGGCACCGGGGCGGCTTACCTTTATTCCGTGGTTGCGACATTCGTACCGTCGGTCCTGCCTGACACGCTGCGCACCGTCTATTTCGAGGCGGCAGCGGTCATCGTCGTTCTGATCCTTCTGGGGCGGTTTCTTGAAGCGCGCGCCAAGGGGAGAACGGGCGCGGCCATCCAGAAGCTATTAGGGCTTCAGGCGCGGACTGCACGCGTGATGCGGGACGGAGAAAGCGTCGAGATCGAGATCGATGCGCTGGTTCAGGGTGACATCGTCATCGTGCGCCCTGGTGAACGCATCGCGGTCGATGGCGAGGTCATCGAGGGGACCAGCCGCGTCGACGAAAGCATGCTGACAGGCGAGCCGATCCCCGCTGAAAAAGGTGCCGGAGATACGGTGACCGGCGGGACGGTCAACGGCGCCGGAAGCCTGCAGTTCCTCGCCACGCGGGTCGGCGCCGACACGACCCTGGCGCAGATTATTCGCATGGTCGAAGAGGCCCAGGGCGCCAAACTGCCGATCCAGGGATTGGTCGACCGGATCACCTTGTGGTTCGTGCCTGCCGTGATGGCGATCGCGGCGGCGACCGTGCTGGTCTGGCTGTTTTTCGGGCCTGATCCGGCCCTGACGATGGCGCTGGTCGCCGGTGTGTCGGTGCTCATCATCGCGTGCCCCTGCGCGATGGGGCTTGCGACGCCGACCTCGATCATGGTCGGGACGGGACGTGCTGCGGAAATGGGTGTCCTGTTCCGTAAAGGTGACGCCTTGCAGCAGCTCGATTCCGTTGATGTGGTCGCCCTCGACAAAACAGGCACGGTGACCGAGGGGCGACCCGCACTGACTGACCTTGTGCTGGCGGAAGGGTTCGATCGTACAACAACGCTTTCGAAGATGGCCGCCGTAGAGTCGCTCTCCGAGCATCCTGTCGCGGACGCCATCGTGCGGGCCGCGCGGGCCGAGGGCGCACCTCTTGTGGCGGCCGAAGGCTTTCAATCGGTCACAGGTTACGGCGTGCGCGCCGTGGTCGAAGACGTGGAGGTGTTGGTTGGGGCCGACCGCTACATGGCGCGCGAAGGCATTGACGTCTCGGCATTGTCTCCAGAGGAAACGAAGATCGCAAGCAAGGGTCGCACGGCGCTTTACGCTGCCATAGATGGGCGTGTCGCCGCCGTGATCGGCGTGGCCGATCCGGTCAAACCGGCAAGCCGCGCAGCCATCGCAGCGCTGCACGAAAAGGGTCTTGCGGTTGCGATGATCACCGGCGACAAACGCGAAACCGCCGAAGCCATCGCCCGCGAAACCGGTATCGACCACGTCATCGCCGGCGTCCTGCCGGACGGCAAGGTTGCGGCGCTCGACAGTTTGCGCCAAGGGAACAAGCGCATCGCCTTTGTCGGCGACGGGATCAATGACGCCCCGGCGCTGGCGCATGCCGATGTGGGCATCGCCATTGGAACCGGCACCGATGTGGCCATCGAATCTGCGGATGTCGTCCTGATGTCGGGCGATTTGCGCGGCGTGGTGAACGCCTTCGAAGTATCGCGGCGGACCATGCGCAACATCCGGCAGAACCTGTTCTGGGCCTTTGCCTACAACGTGGCACTTATTCCGGTCGCTGCCGGGGTGCTCTATCCGGCCTTTGGGTTGCTCCTGTCACCAATCCTTGCGGCGGGTGCGATGGCGTTGTCCTCGGTGTTTGTCCTGACCAATGCCCTGCGGCTGCGGCGCATCGCGCCTGCGATGGACGAGCAGCGCGCAATCCCGGCAGAGATGGCAGCCGCCACTCCTGCTCCAGCAGAATAACGGAGGTCCGACATGAACATCGGAGACGTTGCCCGACAATCGGGTGTGCCCGCCAAGACGATCCGCTACTACGAGGACATCGGTCTGATCCGCCCGAACCGTAGCGAGAACGGCTATCGCGCGTTCACCGAGAACCACGTTCACAAGCTGGCGTTTCTCGGTCGCGCACGGGCCTTGGGGTTCACCATCGAAGATTGCAGGACGCTCCTGTCGCTCTACGAGGATGAAAACCGCGAAAGCATGCAAGTGAAGGCGGTTGCGGAAGACCATCTGCGCCAGATCGAGGAAAAGATCGCGAAACTGCAATCCATGCGCGCGACGCTCGCCGAACTGGTGGAAAAATGTGCCGGGGATCACCGGCCCGACTGCCCCATCATCGAGGATCTGTCGCCGGAGCGGTTGGCCAAGTGACAGGCAAGAAGGGGCTGTACCTCAGAACCAGATCGCGCGGACCGGCATCCAGATACCCATGAAGATCATCATCAGGTTTTCCGTCAGCGAAATGAACCCCAGCGGGACGGAACTGTCACCGCCGACGCAGGCGCATTTCAGCTCTCTCTTGTCGATATAAACAGCCTTGAACACGCTGACAGCGCCTACCGTGCCGATAAACAAGGCAACCGGAGCCGAGAGCCACAGCAGCGCGCCGGCAGTCATCAGGATACCTGCCAACGCTTCGCCGAACGGGTAGACCTTGCCGTATCGCACCCATTTGCGCGCCAGCAGATCGTAGTTGAGGAACATCGTCGAAAACCCTTCGACATCCTGCAATTTCTGGATCGCGAGAATGGTCATGGACAGCGAAATGAACCATTCGAACCCCCGCAAGGTAAGGACCGACCCGTACTGGTGCCAAGACAGGCCCAATGCCAACAGCGCGGCGACAGAAAAGATCGCGATGACCGGCTGGTAGGTCGTGTCGCTTTGCTCTTCCTCGGGTGGGTCAATGTCGAAAAACACCCTGAGATCATCGTAACCGCCGATCCGTTCGTCCCCGATGAAAGTCTGCGGCGTCGTCTCGACCCCGTGCTTCTCCATGAAAGCATCGGTGTCTTCACGGGTGTCAAGCGGATGGTCTTCCACCTCGAAGCCTTGCCGCTCCAGCAGGTCTTTCGATTTCAGACCGTAGGGGCAGACATGGCCCGGCATGACCATGCGATAAAGCTGCGCGGATTTGCTGTCTGTGTCGCGGGGCATGTCCTTTCCTCCTTATCCGCTGCACGTAAGTTGACCACGGAACCCGGCTTCGTAGTCGGTTCCCGCGCTGACGATCAGATCGGTCAGGTCACCGTTCGTCTCTGCGATCTCGGCCGACAGCGGGCCTTCAGAAAATGCATTTTCGCCCTGCGCATTCAGGCGCACCAGATCACCGCTGATCTTCATTGCGGCTGCAGACCCTTCGCCGGTTTCACCAGTCACCAGTACAGCCGGACTGTCCGAGGTGTAAGCAAAGCGGCAATTTCCGCCATTCGGGAACACCGCAGCGATTTCGTCTTCCGTCAGAAACTCAGGATCGACCTTCGACACGACCTCCGTTTGAAGCGCCTGTTGCGCATCCACAACCTGCGCCGGCGTTTCGCTTCGCGTGGCCGATGCTTCGCCGTTTGCTCCAATGTCAGCAATAAGGTAGCGCATTTCGGCGATTTCCTTGTCCTGCGCATAGATAATGTCGTCTGCGAGCCCCCGGACGCGCGGGTCGGTGATCTCGGCACGAGTCGACGTCATGATGGCGATCGAGTGGTGCGGGATCATGGCGCGCATGTAGGACCTGTCCTGCACCGTGAATTGCCCGCGAACCAGCCAGAGGCTCGCCGCGAAAAGGACTATTGCGCCAACGAAAATCGCGATGTTGGCTTTGGTGTTCTGATACATGGACAACATGTACGCCAACATGATCACGGCCATGGTCGCCCCCATCAGGATGGCCATGTAAAGGCGTGTCTCCGAAAAGAAGATATGGCCCCAAAGATAGGTGTTCAGGTACATCAGAACGAACATGACCACGGTCGATGTTCCGATCATCATAAAGAATCGTGAGTAGTGCATTTCCAGTCACCTCCTTGCAGTTCTCTGTAAAACAACAACATTCCAGCGCTGGAGAGTTCCAAAAGCACGAATTTTCGTAGTTTCAAGGCAACAAAGGCGCGTCGTTTGCCCCGGTTCACGGCTTCTTTTCTTTGCCCCTGACGCGCACTGAATTTTCATGGGTCCGAGGAGATCGCGCCATGCAGAATTTCACGAGACGAGAATTGATTTGTGCCGGAGCGATGGGTTGCTTTCTGCCCACAACTGCCTGGGCCCACAAAGTCAAATTGCCCGAACGGTTTGAACCACAATTGGTAAACACCCGTCGTGGTGACTGGGTTAAAGGCGATGTCCACGTCGTTCCCGACGATTTTTTCCTTTATTTCATGCTCGAGGACGGGATGGCGATCCGCTACGGGGTCGGGGTAGGGCGCAAAGGTTTGTACGAACCCGGAGAGTTCACGGTAGCGCGCAAGGCCAAATGGCCATGGTGGCGGCCAACGAACGCCATGATCCGGCGCGAGCCACGCAAATACGCAAAGTACAAGGATGGACTGAAAGGCGGGCCAAACAACCCGCTCGGGGCCCGCGCGCTCTATCTCTACGATGCCGAGGGACGCGATACCTATCTTCGCATTCATGGAACGAACGCCCCGGAGACAATTGGGTCTGCCGTGTCGAATGGATGCGCGCGGTTGACGAATGAACATGTGAAGGATCTGTACGAACGCGTTGAAATCGGCGCCCGCGTCTTCCTGTATCCCAAAGTGACAACGGCGTGAGGAGTGTTCTGTCGCCTTGAAGTTCCTCTTCCGGAAATGGCACAAGTGCGGCAGTTGGCGAAAGCCAGTCTATCATTCATGAGGTGACGGAATTGTCTTTGAGCCGGAGGTCTTTCCTTGGCGGGATGACCGTTGCGCTGGCTGGTACCCGCTTGCCAGCAGCGACACACGAGTTGATCCTCGCGCCCCAATCGATCAAGGCGCACCTTGCTGGGTACGACGTGTCGATGTTGGGCTTCAACGGTGGTCTGCCGGGCCCAGAAGTCAGAATGCGACAAGGACAAACCGCCCGCATCACCCTCGATAACCGATTGGAGGAGGGCGCTCTCGTTCACTGGCATGGGTTGCGGGTTCCAAATCGGATGGATGGTGTCAACGTCCTCACTCAGGATGTGGTCATTCCGGGCGACTCGTATCGTTATCAATTCGGCGTCCCGGATGCCGGCACGTATTGGTATCACTCGCATTACCTGTCTTACGATCAGGTCAGCCGCGGTCTTTTCGGCGCCTTCATCGTCGAGGAGCAAAATGCGCCGGCTGTCGACCATGACATCGTTGTTCAGTTCTTCGATGTCTTGTTGGATCAGTCCGGACAGTACGACGAAGGGTTCAACCCGGCTCATTTCGCGACCGAGGGCCGTATCGGCAATACGGTCACGGCGCTTGTTTCCAATGGAACCAGCAAGAATGTGAGACAAGGCGACCGCCTGCGCTTGCGCCTGATAAATCCCTCTATCGACAGGGTTTACCGTGTCGGGCTGGACGGTCTGGCAGGCAAGATCGTTGCACTGGATGGTATGCCCCTGGCGCAGCCACAGACACTCGAACCCATCCTCCTAGCTCCGGGGCAAAGATGCGATGTGATTGGTGATGCGACCGGGCCTATTAGATTTGACGACAGCTTTGGAGAGCGGACGTTGAGCCTTGGCGAAATCGCTGTTTCCGGCTCTCGTGAGCCTGCGAAAGCGCCCATCACCGCGTTGCCCGCCAACCGAATGCCCGCCCCGCAAGACCCCGGCCAAACCGCGGAGCTGGTGCTTCAGGGAGGTGCGGGAAGCGCGTCCCACAACGGCACAGGGACGTGGGCGCTCAATGACGTATCGGGCCTGCCTCGAACCCCTTTCCTATCTGTCGCGCAGGGGACGACCGCGCGCATTTCGATCCGCAACGAAACCGGATTTCCACACGTCATGCATCTGCATGGCCACCATTTCTGGGAACTCGATGCGGCGGGTGAAGCCGGTCCATACCGGGACTCGACCTATCTGGATACCGGCGAGACGCGGGATATTCTCGTCGTCCTGGACAATCCGGGATCCTGGATGCTTCATTGCCACATGTTGAGCCATCAAGCCGACGGTATGGCAACGTGGATCAGAGTCGGCTGAGGGTCGCGACGGATACATACCGTTACAAATCTCTGAATGATAACAGCCCTTCTGCCGTTTACGTAACCTGACAAGCGAGAAACAGGTCCATCGATTGCCAACGGGAGCGTTCATTGACCCTGACACCAAAATCTCTCGGCATGACTGCGGCGGCAGGATCAGCCGCCTTGCTGTTAGGGGCCTTCGTTTTCCAGGCTCTTGGCTACGCGCCGTGCGCAATGTGCATCTGGCAACGCTACCCACACGCAATCGCCATTGGAACGGGCGCAATGTTGCTCTTTGCTCTGCCGATTTTGCCAATCCTGATAATCGGTGCCCTGTCGGCACTCAGCACATCCGCGTTGGGAGTGTTTCATACCGGTGTCGAGCGCGGCTGGTGGGAGGGACCGACTTCTTGCACGGGATCCGGCCTCGATGTCTCCCAAATGTCGGTATCGGAATTGCTGCCCTCTGCCAGTTCAAATGCGTCCACTCTTGTTCTGTGCGATGAGGTTGTCTGGGAATTTCTGACGTTGTCCATGGCGAGTTGGAACGCGATCCTGAGCGGTGTCCTTGCTTGCCTCTGGTTGGTCGCGATCGCAAGACATCAAAAGGTTCGGTGGCATGGGGTCGCGGACGTTTCTTGAATCGTCCCGCATTCATCGTAAACAAACATAGGGCTTCGTTTCATGGTTACAAGACGACACTTTCTTGCACTCTCCGGTTCGCTGTTTTCAGCGTCTCTGAGTTCACCCGCGTTCGCAAAGACCTGGCCGACAACAGCCGAAAAAGCAGCTTGGGATGCGCAGGTCACGCCCGCCAACTATGACCCGGCAACAACCAACCCATGGGGGCTGCATCCCAGGCTGCTGCCGCAAAGCGTGTTGGCGAATGAAGGTTTGCGCCCGGGTGACATTCACGTCGATGCGATCGCGCGCTATCTGTACCATATCGAGGAGGGTGGCACCGCGATGCGATACGGGGTGGCGATTGCCAAGGGCGATCTCTATGAACCCGGCACCTATACGATCCGCCGAAAGGTCGAATGGCCGCACTGGACGCCAACGCAGTCGATGATCGAACGCGATCCGGAGGCTTACGAGCGGTTTGCCGACGGTATGGAGCCCGGCCCCAACAATGCCTTGGGCAGCAGGGCTTTGTATCTATTCGTCGGAGATCGGGATACGTACCTTCGAATTCACGGAACGCCGAGCCCTCGCAGCATTGGCGGCCGGGCCAGTTCGGGATGCGTGCGCATGGTGATGGCCCACATCAATGATCTCTATCCGAATGTCGCTGTCGGATCGACGGCGTTTCTTTACTCGGCCGAAGACAGCGTTACCGCTCGAAGCTAACCTATTGCATCTTTGGCTCACACGCCGAGGACTGCGTCGTGCAGGGACATCTTCCAATGAATTGTTGGACGAACACTCACGGCTGTGTCGCAAGTGAACTTTCGAACTGTGCGATCGCTACGGATTTGTCGTCCTCATCGTTCTCGAACAGCTTTGTGGTTCGCACGCCCGGCAACTTGCCAAAATCCGCCATCAGGCGCTTTGGAAAAAATGTGCGTCCGATGGATTCAAATCCTGGTAATTGTCTGAGTACCGCGGAGGTACTGGCACTACAAAAACCGGAAGCGGCTGGGCCGCTGGCAATTGCAAGCCGCAAGGCCTGCTCCGCGACTTCGGGGGACACATCGATCTCTTGTATGACGACGTGGTAGGTCTCCCGTGCATGAGCCCGTGCGTAAAAATCGGCCACTTGTGGAGTAATGCCATAAAGCACATCTCCCCGTTCCGGTACCGCGCTCAGCCGGACCGTTCCTGCCGGATCGAAGATAACGCGCTGCGACCCATTGATCATGACGCTGCTATGCGCACCCGCCCCGGATCTGTTGCTGATCATGGTGTACAGCGTCAGCGCGGCCGGTCCGTCGTGACGGTAGGATGCACTACTGATGACTTCGGCTGAAGCATCAGGGCGCATGTCGTTTCCTGCACCGCACCCCGCCAAAATCACCACGGTTAGAACTGAGAAAATGCGATTGGAAAAGCGCACCTTGCAGCCTCCTGCCATGAGTTGAATGATTGAATTTTCGGGATATTCAGGGCCTCTAGCAATCTCGACATCAACTCTTCCGGATTTCACCTCTACCGAAACATGGGTTCGGTTTCGGTTGGTATACGGATCCTCGACACCTTTTTTTCTGGATATCGCATGTTTCAGATGAAGAGGAGCGTTCGCCCCGAATTGATTTGTCGCAATTTGTAACAGACCCCGCCTTTGTGACCTCGCGATACAAAACACCGGCTCGCGTGGCATTCCGCATCTGCAGGTGCCCCCCATATGCTGGGTATCGCAACACTGACACGAGGTGATCGAAATGAAACGCAACACTTTACTCGCTGCAATGACCCTGGCTGCAACCGCCCTTGGCGGTGCCGCATTCGCGGACGCCAACCACGGGCGTGGGGGACAATTTGGCGCCCAGAGCGGACCAGGCATGATGCAGAACGGTGGTCCCGGTATGATGGGGAACATGGGCGGAATGATGGACATGATGAAGCGCATGCACGGAAACATGATGGGCGCAGGCATGATGGGCGCAGGCATGGGCAGTGGTATGATGAGCCCAGGCATGGCTGGCGGCATGATGCAAATGTTCGACACTGATGGAGACGGCACAACGACGCCGGAAGAAATGCGCACGCAGCTGGAGGCCAAGCTTTCCGAGTTTGACAGCGACGGGGATGGAAACCTCTCGATTACTGAATTTGAAGCTCTCCACAGCGCGATGATCCGCGAAATGATGGTGGATCGCTTCCAACACCTCGATGCCGATGGCGACGGCGCGGTGACGCCGGAAGAGATGGCCGCTCCTGCCGATAGGATGGAGCGGATGCAGATGATGCGGTCGAATATGGCAGATGCGCCTGCGCGGCCTGGCAACGGTCAGGGCATGGGCAACGGCTCCATGATGCAGGACAACTGAGCCAATGGGTGCCGGTTTTTTTCCGGCACCCGTCCTCACAACCCCAAAACCATTCGCGGTCGGGACATTGAACCGAACCGCGACCTGAACCGTTTAGCCTCGGTATGCCAACAAATAGAGACACGGAAAGGAAAATTCCCATGGCCTATACCTATGATCGCGTCCTGAAAGACACCAAAATCGATGACGCAGAGATGCGTGTTCGGGATGCTTTGGCAGACAAGGGCTTCGGCGTTCTGACTGAGATTGACGTCAAAGCGACGATGAAAAAGAAACTTGATGCGGACATGCCGCCTTACCGCATCTTGGGGGCCTGTAATCCGGGCATGGCGCACAAAGCCATCGAGATCGAGCCTCGCATCGGTGCGATGCTTCCCTGCAATGTTATCCTGCGGCAACTGGACGGCGACACCGAGGTCAGCGCGGTCGATCCTGTCGCTTCGATGCAGGCGGTGCAGAACCAAGACCTGGACGCGGTCGCCGGCGAAGTCCGCGATCTCCTTCGGGACGCCCTCGACACCGCGTGATGGCGGGATGGGCGTTGGATGCCCTGTCGCAGATCGAGCGCCTTTAGCGGTGCTCGATCAATGCCATCTAATCCCCACGTAAATTCCTGATGAGGAACTCACCCAGTGCTGCCAGCGGGATTGCCATTTCCGGATATTGGAACCGACCTCTTCTCCTTCGACATCGGGGGGGTCACATTCGCACTCCGCTGGTACGCGCTAGCCTATATCTTCGGTATCCTGATTGGCTGGCGCATTTGTTCGAGTGCCATAAGCCGTCCCGCGCTCTGGACGTCAGCTGGACCGCCGCTTGACCGAACGCAGATCGAAGATCTTCTGACGTGGATCATCATCGGCGTGATTGCTGGTGGTCGCCTGGGCTTTGTACTGTTCTACCAGCCCGCATATTATCTCGCCAATCCCTTGGAAATTCTGATGGTCTGGCAAGGCGGCATGTCTTTCCACGGGGGGTTCGCGGGAGTTGTCATCGCGGCCTTGCTGTTCTGCCTTAGACAGAACGCGTCATTGCTCAGCACTGGCGACTTGCTGGCTTTGGCAACACCACCAGGCTTGTTTCTTGGAAGGCTGGCGAACTTCACCAACAATGAGTTGTGGGGGCGTCCAACGGACGTTCCCTGGGCGGTGATCTTTCCCGGCGAAGTCGCGCAGGCCTGCCCAGGGGTTAGCGGCCTCTGCGCCCGACACCCGTCCCAGCTGTACGAGGCGGTATTGGAGGGGCTCATTCTTGGAATACTGCTCATTTATCTCGCTTGGGGCCGGGGCTGGCTGAAAATGCCCGGTGCCTTGGCTGGCGTGTTTCTGACCGGCTATGGTCTTGCCCGAAGTTTCGTCGAGATGTTCCGGCAACCGGACCAACAATTTGTGACGGCGGACAACCCGATCGGCCATGCGCTTCATTTTGGTGAGTGGGGTTTGACCATGGGCCAGTTGCTCTCCATGCCAATGGCGCTGGTCGGGCTGGCGTTGATCGTGTTCGCCCGGCGGGAACGGGGCCGGACAGCGCCACCCCGCAGAGCCGCAATGTAATCGCCGTACTGATCTCTCTTGACCCTCCCGCGGATGGAAGCCCTAGGCAAGAGAAGCATTCTCGGAAAGGACCGCAAAATGAGCACTCCCGACAGTTCTGAAACCACAGCAGCTTCTTCGGTATTCGTTTGCCCCATGCACCCTGAGGTGCGGCAGGACGAGCCCGGCAATTGTCCGAAATGCGGGATGCACCTCGTGCCGGAATCGGAGCTCGAGGTCCATTCAGCACATGATCATCACGAACACCACGCGGGTGCCACGCCGGCCGATGGCCGATATGATCTGGTTCCTACAGGACATGATGGTCCCATTTTCACCTGCCCGATGCACCCTCAGGTGCGGCAGCCTGATCCGGGCGCGTGTCCGATCTGTGGTATGGGATTGGAACTGGAATCCGGTGTGCCGGGCGATGAAGGTCCAAATCCCGAACTGGTGGATTTCACACGGCGGTTCTGGGTCGGCACAGTCCTGACGATCCCGCTCCTTGTCCTCACGATGGGGCCATTCGTCGGTTTCCCCGCAGTCCGGACTTTTTTTGGCGAAAGCACCACACAATGGATCGAATTGATCCTGGCAACGCCAGTGGTCTTGTGGTGCGGCTGGCCGTTTCTGGAACGCGGATGGATTTCGTTCCGCACATTGAACCTCAACATGTTCTCCCTGATCGGCATGGGCGTTCTTGCCGCCTGGCTCTTCAGCGTCGTTGCCGTTCTCGCACCGGACATATTCCCTGATGGGTTCCGAGACTCCGAAGGCCATGTCGGCGTCTATTTCGAGGCGGCGGCGGTGATCGTGACGCTGGTGCTGCTCGGCCAGGTGATGGAACTACGCGCCCGCGAGGGGACCGGCAAGGCGATCCGCGCGCTTCTCGACATGGCGGCAAAGACCGCGCGGGTCATCCGGGACGACGGATCCGAGGAGGAAATCCCGCTGGAGGACGTGCAAGTCGGGGACCGGCTGCGCGTGCGGCCCGGTGACAAGGTGCCGGTCGATGGCGTGGTTCTGGACGGCCGGTCCTCGGTCGACGAAAGCATGATCTCCGGTGAACCCGTGCCGGTCGAGAAGACCGAGGGCGACCCGCTGACCGGCGCGACGATCAATGGCACCGGCAGTCTGGTGATGGAGGCGACGCGTGTCGGGTCCGACACGATGCTGGCTCAAATTGTCGAGATGGTGTCGAACGCGCAGCGCTCGCGCGCCCCGATCCAGAAATACGCCGACAAGGTGGCGGGATATTTCGTTCCGGCCGTCATCGGTATCGCGGTCCTGTCCTTCATCGCCTGGGCGATCTGGGGGCCCGCGCCTGCGCTTTCCTACGCATTGATTTCGGCGGTGGCGGTTCTGATCATCGCCTGTCCTTGTGCGCTTGGCCTGGCGACACCGATGTCGATCATGACAGCGACAGGACGGGGCGCTCAGGCAGGGGTGCTGATCAAGAACGCCGAGGCGCTGGAGCGGTTCGAGAAAGTCGATACCCTGATCGTCGACAAGACCGGCACGTTGACCGAAGGCAAGCCGCGGCTTGTCGACGTACTCCCGCAACCCGGCCACGACGAAGCCGAGGTCTTGCGTCTCGCCGCATCGCTTGAGCGCGGATCGGAGCACCCCTTGGCCGAAGCGATCGTCAGGGGTGCGGAGGAGCGAGATGTCAAAATGGACGAGGCACGGGACTTCGAGGCGGTCACTGGCAAGGGCGTCAAGGGGGTCGTTGACGGCAAAGCGGTCGCGCTCGGCAATTTGGCGATGATCCGCGAATTGGGGCTCGAGGCGGGCGCGTTGACCGCCAAGGCCAATGCCCGCCGCGACGAAGGCGAGACGGTCATGTTCGTTGTGCTGGATGGCGAGATCGCCGGTCTAGTTGCTGTCGCCGACCCAGTGAAGGAGACCACGCCAGAAGCCATCGAGGATCTGCATGAACTGGGGTTCCGCGTCATCATGGCGACCGGCGACAACGAACGCACGGCCAAGGCCATCGGCACGCGGCTCGGAATCGATGAGATCCGGGCCGACGTGCTGCCGGAGGACAAGGCGCGGATCATCCTTGAGTTGCAAGAGGCGGGCCACAAGGTCGCCATGGCCGGGGATGGCGTCAACGACGCCCCCGCGCTCGCGCAGGCCGATGTCGGCATCGCCATGGGCACCGGCGCCGATGTGGCCATCGAAAGCGCGGGCGTCACGCTGGTCAAGGGCAACCTTGATGGTATCGTGCGTGCGCGGCGGCTCGCCCGGGCCACGATGCGCAACATCCGCCAGAACCTGTTCTTCGCGCTGATCTACAACGCCTCCGGCGTGCCGGTCGCGGCGGGAGTTCTGTTTCCCTTCTTTGGCATCCTCATCAGTCCGATGTTTGCTGCCTTCGCCATGAGCGCGTCGTCAATCTCGGTGGTGCTCAATTCGCTGCGCCTTCGCGGCGTTCGTATCTAGAAGCGCGCAACAGCGTTCGGATGAACCAAAATTAAAAGGGGGCCATTTATGCAGAGCGAAAAAGAAACGTACCGCGAAAATTCCATCAGTCTGGGCGGAGCCGTTGCGATGGGGACAGGCGTGATGATCGGCGCTGGAATCTTTGCGTTGACGGGGCAAATCGCGCAGCTCGCCGGCCCGCTTTTCCCGCTTGCATTCATCGCCGGCGCGGTCGTCACAAGCTTCAGCGCCTACAGCTACATCAGGATGTCGAACAAATGGCCGTCCTCGGGTGGCATCGCCATGATCCTGCAGAAATGCTATGGCCCCGGAGCCATCGCGGGCGGGGCCGCACTGCTGATGGCGCTCAGCATGGTGATCGCGGAAAGCCTCGTCGCCCGGACCTTCGCCACCTATGTCTTGCGCCCTTTCGATATCGAAGGTGGCCCATTGGTCCCCGCTCTGGCCGTGGCCGTAATCGTTTTCGCCTTTTTGGTGAACATGGCCGGAAACCGCTCGGTCGGGCTGTTCTCGTTGATCATGGCCGCGATCAAGATCGGAGGCATAGCTCTGTTTGGCATCGCGGCCCTGTGGTCCAGTGGTTTTGCGTTCGCCGCGGCGTCCGAGACCTCACAATCCTACGGGCTCACGGGGTTCATCGCCTCTACGGCGCTGGCCATCCTTGCGTTCAAGGGATTCACCACGATCACCAACAGCGGAGCCGAGATCACTGAACCAAATCGCAATGTTGGCCGAGCGATCATGTTCTCTATCGGAATCTGCGTCGTCGTCTACCTGTTGGTCGCCTACGGGGTCGGTTCGAGTCTCACGATCGAGGAGATCATCTCAGCGCGTGACTATTCGCTGGCACAAGCGGCGCAGCCCGCCCTTGGACAAACCGGCTTCATACTCACGGTGATCCTGGCCGCTGTCGCAACGGCGTCCGGCGTTCTGGCCAGCGTCTTCGCGGTGTCGCGTATGCTGGCGATGCTGACCGACATGGAAATGATCCCGCACAGCCACTTCGGTATGCCAGGTCCCATCCAACGCCACACCCTGGTCTATACTGTCGTCATCGCCGCGACGTTGGCCGTGCTCTTTGATTTAGGCCGGATCGCATCCCTCGGTGCTTTCTTTTACCTCGTCATGGACATGATCATACATTGGGGCGTGTTCCGCTATCGTCGAGCAGACGTCGGCGCCTTCGGTATCGTGCTTTTGACTGCCCTGGCGCTCGATGCGATAGTACTGGCAGCTTTCACCGTGATGAAGCTTCAAAGCGACCCGATGATCGTTCTCTACGCCGCTGTCGGGATGATCGCTGTGTTCGCCTTCGAGCGCGTTTACTTGTCGCAATGGGTGGCACCGCAAGTCGCCCCCGCCCCCGCCCACGCCCACGGTGATTAGCCTGCCATCACCTGGCCTGAAGAGATGCGATGCCTTGTGCGCCGATCGTGATCAGCCCGACCGACAAGGCAAACGCAGCCAGGGCAAGCAGCATCACGCCCGTGTTCATGGGCAAGCGACGTACAACCGGTCCAAGAAATTCCGACCGCCCGAAAGCCGAGACGTAGAGCGGCAACGCGCTTATCATAGTCGCATAGAGGTAAACGCCGGAGATGTTCTCGAAAAACGCCGAACGCGCAAGAGTCGGGGATACAACCGCCAAAGCGGTTGAACGATTGCCGCCGAATGACCCGAACCAGTCGGCAGATAGAACGTATATCAGCACGTGGAGACCTGGAAAGAGAAGGGCTCTGAGCAAGACATCGACCAGCACGAAAAACGCCGTGTCTCTTGAGCCCGCCTTTGGTTGCTTTGTCATAGCGAAAAGGAAAAAACTGACATAGTTGACGGCAAAAACCACGGGCAAACCGTTGGTCGCAACCTGCCTTAGAAAGCGCATGAGTGCCGGTCCGCCGGCAGCAAGAGCCGGAGCAAAGCCCGGAGCCAGTAAGACGTAGAACAACAGGACCGGCAGTAATGCAGCGAAGCTGAACAGCAGGACATTTCTAACAAACTGAGCCGCGGGCATACTGATAGAGAAAAATCTATCCATTGAAATAGCCTGCCATGTGGGCACCACTAGGTCGATGATACGGGGCGTTGTTGCACAAGTCTGACGCCTCAGGATTCCCTTCGCGAACCCATGCTGTTAGCCGCATTCCATGAGCAACCCATCTCCCGCCCGCTATCGTACGACCAACTGGTCCAGCTACAACGCATCGCTGCGCAAGCGGGGGTCCCTGCTGATCTGGGTCGACGAAGACATCACTTGGCGCGCGCCCTCACCGCCGCCCTCCTAGCCGGCACGATATCATTTCTGTCCCCCTGCGTGCTACCTCTTGTGCCAGGTTATGTCTCCTACGTAACCGGGCGCACAGCCGCTGAGGGCGGGGTGGTCGGCGCTTCGCCGTCGCGCGCGGTCTGGCTAAGCCTGTGTTTTGTCCTCGGCTTCTCCACCATCTTCATGGGACTTGGCGCATCCGCGACTGCAATGGGTCAGGCCCTGCTTCGGTGGCGGTATGAACTCAACCTCGTTGGGGGCGGCATCATCATTTTCTTCGGGCTCTTCATGATAGGAGCCGCGCGTGTTTCGGTCATGGAACGCGACTTCCGATTCAATCTCAACATCCCCGGGGGCCAACCCGCTGCGTCCTATGTCCTCGGTCTTGCCTTCGGTTTCGGCTGGACTCCGTGCATCGGCCCGATCCTCGGCGCGATCCTGACAGCCAGTGCGGCGAGTGCCACGATGGGCGAAGGTATCATGCTGCTTGCCGTCTATTCCGCCGGCCTTGGAATACCGTTTCTGATCGTGGCCGGATTCACCGACCAGATCGCGGGACGGTTGCGGGCCATCGGCCGGGTTGGCCGCCGCCTCCACCAGCTTGCGGGCATAGTGATGATCTTGATGGGGCTGGCGATGATGACAGGGCAGTTGAGCGCGCTGTCATACTGGATGCTCGACGTATTTCCGGTTCTGGGACGGATCGGATAGCTCCATTAGTAGCAGCGTCTATTGATAACAGAAAATTTTCTTGAACCTCTAGTAGCTTTAGGAGTTAAGCCACCGACAAAGAACGGCACCATGGAGCAAGTTGCCAATAACGCCTCACTCCTTCCCGGGCGAACAACACTGCGTTCGGGGTAAGGTTCGGTTTGCCGTCCAATGCGTGAACGGAGCAATCTATATGCTGACAAGACGACATTTCATCCAGACGACCACCGCGCTGTTTTCGGCATCGATATCCAGCCCGCTCCTTGCAGACACGTGGCCTACCGATGCGCAGAAGGCAGCTTGGGACGCACAGGTTACACCTCCCGGCTACGACCCGGCCACGTCCAACCCTTGGGGCCTTCACCCTCGCTTCCTGCCACAGCGGGTCCTCGCGAAGGACGGACTTGTACCCGGTGATATCCATGTCGATGCTGTTGCGCGCTATCTCTACCACATCGAAGAAGGCGGCACGGCGATGCGCTATGGCGTGGCGATCGCGCGCGGTAAACTTTACGAACCGGGCACCTATACGATCAAGCGCAAGGTCAGGTGGCCGCATTGGCAGCCGACACAAAACATGATCGACCGCGACCCAGAGCTCTACGCCGATATCGCTGACGGTATGGAACCCGGACCTGAAAACGCGCTCGGATCGCGAGCCCTCTATCTCTTCGTCGGCGACCGAGACACCTATCTAAGGATTCACGGGACACCGTATCCAAGAAGCATTGGCGGCCGTGCGAGTTCCGGCTGCGTCCGAATGGTCATGGCACACATCAATGATCTCTATCCCAACGTCGAGATTGGCTCGACGGCATTCCTGTACTCGGCGGAAGACAGCGTCACCCCGAGAAGTTGACTGGCGCATCATGTGTTACGCGTGGGCTTGACGCATCTATGGGCTGATCAGGACTGGCGCGAAGTGCAGATGGGGTTGCCACCTGCCGAGCGTAGCGGAACCAAGGTGTTTTCCACCGGACCGCTGTGTTCATACCAATAACAGCCATCCTCGGGACGAAGCCGCGCCGTGGTGAGATCCTGACCAGGCGCAGCAAGGGCAATGACGGCCTCGGGAACACTTCCCACTTCGTTGCGAGCGCCGCCGTCGTCCAGCGTTGGCACCGCGCAGCCAGCAAGCACCAATGTCGCTGCGATAATCGGCGCGTTTCGTTTCTGCATGTCTACCTCACTCATTCTGATCGCTTCGTACCGGCAAGCGTTGCTCCAACCGCGTCGTTTCAAGGGGGCGGCTAGCTTCAAGCCTCCGCAGGGCGCCTTTCTTGCTGGACGAATATCCACTTGTTGCCCTTGAAGCTCTAGTTACTGTAGGGGCTATGTCAATGTGGAATCAATGAATCCTGAGGTCAATCCATGTCTTCCGACGGCAACCGCAACGATCACGGCCATCCGGGTGATCAAGAGCATTCTGACCCAAGAGGCAACTCCTGTTGCGACGCCAGCAAGGACGTCGCGTCCACGGCGCCAGCGCCGTCTGGCGGAAGGAGCTTTCAGGTCTCCGGGCTCGATTGCGCCGAAGAGGTGGCGATCCTGAACCGGGTTGTCGGGCCGAAAGTGGGCGGAACCGAACACCTGGCATTCGACGTGATCAACGGGCGAATGACCATCCTCGATAGCGCCGAGAGGATACCAGACGACGAAGTCACGCAGTTGGTCGCAACGACCGGCATGAGCGCCAAGCCATGGGATGCCGACAACGCAGCAGAGGACCAGGCGGCGCATCTGGCACGTCAGAAGCGCTTTACCTCGTTGAGCGGCGGCTTCTGGGCGGCGGGATTCCTTTTTCACATTGTCGAGACCGGCATGGGCGGCGCGCTCGGGCTCTTTGCGGGCCATGGCGAGGTGCCTATGCCTATGGTGGAAGCAGGGATCTTCGCCGTCGCGATTCTTTTTGGCGTCTGGCTTGTCGCGCCCAAGGCCTGGTCTTCGGCGCGGAGGCTTAGCCCCGACATGAACCTGCTCATGGTGGTGGCCGTCGCGGGCGCCATCGGCCTCGGCGAGTTTTTTGAGGCCGCGACGGTCGCCTTCTTCTTCTCGCTTTCGCTTTATCTTGAGAGCTGGAGCGTGGGGCGGGCGCGTAATGCGGTTTCCGCGCTCCTCGATCTGGCGCCGCCAACGGCGCGGGTTCTTTACGACGACGGATCTGAATCCGACGTTCCGGCCGCGGCCGTGGCAGTCAATGCAAGGTTTATCGTGCGCGGCGGCGACCGGATCCCCCTCGACGGTGAGGTCGTGGACGGGGCAGGGGCCGTCGATCAGGCCCCAATTACTGGGGAAAGCGCGCTAGTGCCCAAGGAACCAGGCGACGAGGTCTATGCCGGCACGATCAACGGCGAGGGCACACTGACGGTGCGGGCGACGAAGGCCGCCTCGGACACGGTGCTCGCGAAAATCATTCGCATGGTGGGCGATGCCCATGCCCGCCGCGCGCCGGTCGAACAGTGGGTGGCCAAGTTCGCGCGCATCTACACACCCATCGTGATGGCTTTGGCGATCGCCATCGCGCTGGTGCCGCCACTGCTGCTCGGCGGCGCCTGGGACTACTGGTTCTACAATGCTCTGGTCCTTCTGGTCATCGCATGTCCTTGCGCGCTGGTCATTTCTACGCCGGTCTCCATCGTGGCAGCGCTGACCGCGTCGGCACGGGCGGGGGTGCTCATCAAGGGCGGCGCCTATGTCGAGGCGCCGGGGCGGACCACGGCACTGGCGATGGACAAGACCGGGACGATCACCATGGGCGAGCCTGAGGTGGCGGCGGTTCACCCACTGGTCGGCGTTTCCGCACGCGATCTCATGGCGCTGGCAGCAAGCCTGGAGGCGCGGTCTTCACACCCGCTGGCACGCGCCATCCTCTCGCGCGCCGAAGCCGATGGTGTTTCCGTGTCTGCCGCAGAGGACACCCGTACCGTGCCCGGGCGCGGTCTGGAAGGACGCGCCGACGGGCGCGCTATCTGGCTCGGCTCGGATCGCTTCGCCGAAGAGAAGGGGTTCGGCAATGCCATTCCGGCGGATCTGCGGGATCGGATCGAAGGGGCAGGGAGCACCCTCGTTGCCGTGGGTGACGAGACCGGCGTGACCGGCGTACTGGAGCTTCGCGACCGCATCCGCCCAGATGCAAAGGGGATCGTTGCGCGTCTGCATGCGCAGGGTGTGAAGACCATCGTGATGTTGACGGGCGACAACGAACGCACCGCGCGCGCGGTGGCAGCCGAAGTCGGCATCGACGAGGTGCGCGCCGAACTTTTGCCAGAAGACAAGGTGACGGCCATTGAGGAACTCGTCGAAAGCCACGACATGGTGGCGATGATCGGCGACGGTGTGAATGACGCACCGGCCATGGCGCGGGCGCATTATGCCATCGCCATGGGCGCTGTCGGATCGGATGCCGCGATCGAGACGGCCGACATCGCGCTGATGACCGACGACATCGGCAAGGTACCCTGGCTTATCGGCCATTCGCGCCGTGCCATGACGATCATCCACCAGAATATCGGCATATCGCTGGCGACCAAGGCGCTGTTCGTCGGGCTGACCGCGTTCGGTATGGCCTCAATGTGGGGCGCCATTGCTGCGGATGTAGGCGTGTCTCTGCTGGTGGTCGCCAACGCACTTCGGCTCCTGAACGGCCATCAGGTTGAGGCCGGGCCTTCAGGCGGAGAACCGGTGGGCGAGCAGATGGCGAAAGGAGCACTGGCGCACGGTCATTGATCCGGCGGTTTCGGTAGCTCGATATCGCTTTTGCGGTCCAGCCACGCCAGCGCCCCGACAGAGAATTCCGAACCCCGGTAGGGTTCCGTCCAGGCGGTCTCGATGTCGTCCCAGGGCAGAGGCTCGAGATTTCCAAGAAAGAGCGTCAGACGGTAGGCCGCTGCCTCGGGAAGCCAAGGCGCCTCCTTGGCCGGCGTCGCGGCGACAGGTCCGGACAGGAGGAGCGCACTTGCGAGTGTGGCGAGCAGCACTCTCATAATATTTCGCATCACCACGGCCTCCAAAGTAAAAAGTTAGACATGGCTAACTTATCTACCCGAAGCAAACAAGTTGTCAATCCCGCTGTTTCGCTGCAAAGTCCCGAGTATGACAAAGCTACAATCACAAGGGCGTGAGCCATTCGAAGCGGTCGACCGGGCTCCCGAGGCGCAGGCCGATGGCTTTGCGACCGTGCGTCAGGCACATGAAAGCGAGATGGCGGAGGATTACGTCGAACTGATCGCGGAACTGATCGAGACGCGCGGGGAGGCCAGACCGGTCGAGATCGCCGAGCGGCTTGGCGTGAAGCCGCCGACCGTGACCAAGAACATCTCGCGGCTCAAGGCTGCTGGTCTGGTCCGGCGGGAGCCATACCGCGCGATATTCCTCACCGATGCCGGGCAGGACCTCGCGGAGATCTGTCGACGCCGCCACAGGGTCGTCGTCGCCTTTCTTCTGAGCCTGGGAATCGACGAAGAGACCGCGGAACGCGATGCGGAAGGGATCGAGCATCACGTCAGCGGGACGACATTGGAGGCGTTCGAGCGACGGCTCAATCAGAAATGAGCTCGCCTAGATGCACATTCGCGCGATTCTCTATCGGGACCTCGAGCTATCAGGTCTTCAAGCCGCTGACACGTTTGCGCAATTTCGAAGCTCGCTAGCCGAGAACCCGCGACAGCACGATGGTTGCAAACAGGGCGACAAGTCCGAAGGCGATCGCAGACGCTACCGCATATTGGAGGATATCCAGGTGATTCCCCCTCCTCCGTCGTGCCAGATAGCCACCCCAGATCGCGCCTCCGATAGCGCTCACGATCACAAGCATCAGGATACCTCCGTTCCAAAATGCCGCGCATCGGGATCTCGTCCGAGCAAACTGGCCAGCCAGCCGAAGACCCAGCACCCAAAAACAAGAACCAACAAGGTCCAGTCGCCGAACCGCGCATAGGGCGTTGGAGTACGCGCGCCCGGCAGGCCGGCATCAATGGTGCCTGTTTCCCCGGTATCAAGACGCGCGACGACATTTCCATTGGCGTCGATGATCGCGGATATCCCAGTGTTGGCCGCCCGGACCACGGGAAGTCCCTCCTCGACCGCGCGCATCCGCGCGGAGGCGAGGTGCTGCTCGGGTCCGATGCTGGTTCCGAACCAGGCATGATTTGTGGCGTTGAATATCCAGTCGGGGCGGAAAAGGTCATCGACCACGTGGCCCGGAAAGATGATCTCGTAACAGATCGCCACCGCGACCAGAGGCGCGCCAGGGATCGCCAGCGTGCGCGGCCCTGGTCCCGGCGTGAAATCGCCCAACCCTTCGGTCAGCCGCTCGATGGGCAGCCAGCCTTTCAGGGGCACATATTCCCCGAACGGAACAAGATGATGTTTTGCATACCCCGTCAGAACCTCGCCGCTGCCGTCATAGGCCTGAACCGTGTTGAAATATCTGGTTCCCCCATCGCCCTCCACTCGGTCAGGCGCACCTGTCAGTAGGATCCTGCCGTCTGGCAAAGCTGCAGATATCCGCGCGCGTGCCGCAGCATCTTCGTCCAGAAAGCCGGGGAAGGCCGTTTCCGGCCAAAGCAGCAAATCGAAACGTCCGGGTTGCGCGGACAAGCCCAGGTATTTTTCCAAGGTTCGCTGGCGGCTGCCCGGTACCCACTTCTCGACTTGTGGCACATTGCCTTGGACGATGCGCAAAGCAACGTCTGTCGGCGGCACGTCCTGCCCTGACCGAAGCGCACCGCCAACCCAGAAACCCGCCACAGCAACGGCGAAGAGCACGAGAACAGGCGCGCGTCTCTTTGGCGCCGCCACAGTCAACACACCTGGCAATATGCCGATGAAGACCGTGAGAAAGCCCAAACCGTAGCTTCCGACCCAGGCGGCGGGTTGGCGCAGGGCGGCATAGTCGACAAGGGCATAAGCGGCAAGGTTCCAGGGAAACCCTGTCAGGACATGACCCCGCAGCCATTCCGTGGCCACCCAGCAGGTTGCAAACAGCAGGCCCGCCGCAATGCCGCCGACAGCTCGGCGCTGCATGATGGCGGCAAAAAGCATCGCCGCCATGCCCGGGAAGATGGCAAGTCCGGCGGACAGACCCGCGACCGCCGGAATCGCCAGTGCGCCGAAACGTTCGGCATCGACGTAAAAGCTCTCGGCGATCCAGGAAATTCCAATCCCGAATTGGCCCAGTCCGAAAGCCCAACCGACAAGGAAAGCGCGCGAGGTTGAGATGTTCCGGAGAACGATAAAGAGCACGGAGAAGGCGACAGGGACCGCGATGAGCCAAGAAAACGGCGGAAGAGTCAAAACCGTCAATCCGCCGGCAGCAAGGGCAAGACCCATGCGCTGGAACAGGTTCAGGTCCTCACTAACGAACTGCGGCAATCCCGGCTTCATGAATCGGTCTGAAGTCGAGCGCCAACCCACGGCGCAATGAGCAGCAGCATCACGCCGCCAACCACAAAAACATCGGCCATGTTGAAGGCAGGCCAGTGCGCCGTCCCGATGTAGAAATCGAGGAAATCCGTCACCGCACGATAGCGCAGGCGGTCCAGAATATTGCCGAGTGCACCGCCGATGATCGCACCATAGGCAATGGCCTCGACCCGGCTGCTGGTACGGACCAGCATGAACGCCAGCCAGACGCAGATGCCAAGCGCCAGTAAGACAAGGCTCCACCACGGCGCGCCGCCGAGAAGCCCGAAGGTCACTCCGTCATTGCGCAGGTAGATGAGATTGAAGCCGGGAAAGACCGATACGCCGGAACTAAGAACAGTCGCATTGGACACAACGATTGCCTTCGTTGCCTGATCGACAAGAAAGGCGATCAGCGCAGCAAGCAGACCGACGAAGAGGCAAGTTCTCATCAGCTTATCCCAGCCAGACGTCGAGGAACAACATGATCACAAGACCAACGGCGAGGCCGAGCGTCGCCCTGTTCTGATGGCCGGATCGGTGGGTTTCCGGAATGATCTCGTGGCTGATGACGTAGAGCATCGCACCTGCTGCGAAGGCGAGACCCCAGGGCAGCAGCGGTTGCGAAAGACTGATAATCCCTGCGCCGAGAAGTCCACCGACGGGCTCGACGAGACCGGTCAGAGCGGCGATGCCCCAGGCGCGAAGCCTGGAATAGCCCTCGCCGAGCAACGAAACCGCCACCGCCAGACCTTCGGGGGCATTCTGTAATCCAATACCGATCGCAAGTGGCAACCCGCCCGACAAACCGTCAGCCCCGAACCCGACGCCGACGGCAAGCCCTTCGGGAAAATTGTGGATAGTGATCGCGATGATGAAAAGCCAGACGCGCCGCAGCGATGCGGCGTCGGGACCTTCCCGCCCCGTCTTGAAATGTTCATGCGGTAGCCGTTCGTTCATCAGAGCGACCGCGCCCATGCCAAGCAGGATCGCAACACATACGATGGCCGCCGGGAGAGCACCGTTGTCGAACTGTCCTTCAGCTGCGTCGAGAGCCGGGATGATCAGCGAGAAGAACGAAGCCGCGAGCATGACACCCGCCGCGAAGCCAAGCAGCAGATCGCGCGTGGCCCGGGACGGGATGCGCCCAAAAAGAACGGGGACCGCCCCGACCGCGGTCAGCGATCCGGCGGCCAGGCTTCCAAGAAAGCCAAGCGCTATGGGGGAGAGGGGTTCCAATTGTTAAGGTTCTGCCGCGAGTTCAGTCAGGAGCCGAGTAGCTGGTGTAGACCTCGGTCGATCCGTCTTCGTGGATCAGGAAGACATCGTAAGCCTCCCGGTCGTCCTCCGGTCCCATGCCGGGCGACCCGTAGGGCATTCCCGGCACCGCCAGGCCTACCGCGTCTGGCCGGTCCTCCAGCAGGCGTTGGATGTCAGCCGCCGGCACGTGGCCCTCGATCACATAGCCGTCGACCAAAGCCGTATGGCAGGAGACCATGCGCTGCGGCACGCCATTGTCGAGTTTGAAGCGCACAAGAGATCCTCCGAACATGTCCTCGCCCATCGGCGCGAAGCCATTCTCCTCGAGGTGCTTCATCCAGGACAGGCAACAGCCGCAGCCGTTTGTCTTCCGGACGTCGATCTGAATCGCCTCTGCGACGGCCTGCGCCGCAGGAAGCAAGGCAAATGCGATGGCAAGGGCGGGAGTAAATCGTTTCATGGATCAAAGCCTTTCGGTTGTCGTCTGTGCAAATTCGCTGGCGAGCCTCTCAGCAAGAAGTGAACGCGCCTCACGCAGTCGCTCAAGCGCGGCCGTGTCGTCCGCTTCACGCTCGGCCGCCTCTGCCAATCGGTCGTCAGAGAGAGGGTCGGTTGGGCGACCGTCCACCAGCACTTCGTAATGTAGGTTGGGGCCTGTCGCGGTACCCGTCGCACCGACCCGCCCGATCATATCTCCGGCCATCACGCGTTGCCCTTGTGTGAGCCCGTCCGGTACGGCGCTCAGATGCGCATAGCGCGTCAGGGTGTCGGAGCCATGAGCGATCTCGACGACCCGGCCATACCCACCGCGTCGGCCGATGAAGCTAACGCGGCCCGGCGCCGTCGCCTGTACCGGCGTGCCGCGCGCCGCCGCGAAGTCGACTCCTGTGTGCATCCGTACATTGCCGTAGACCGGATGGGTGCGGCGCCCGAACACAGAACTCAGCCGTGCACCTTCGACCGGTTGCGCAAACACGCGCAGGACTTCTCCGTCGACATAGATCGTCGCTTGGCCGCTGCCGTCGTTCGGCCAGACGATTTCATAGACCGAGCCATCGATATCCAGTGCGGCAAAGGCAAGCTCGGGCTGACCAATCCTCTTGTTCCCGTCTCGGGCCTCGCGCCAAAGGAGGCGCATCGTCTCGCCACCCGCAAGATCACGACGGAAATCCACGGTGCCGCCCAGCATCTGCGCCAGGTCCACCGCAAAACGGGCGGGGATGTCTGCCGTGTTCAGGGCGGCGAAAATCGAGCTCTCGATCACCGCCTCGCCGGCGAAAGTCACCAATTCGGGATCCGGGTCCAACACGCGGGCGGCAAGCTGTTCGCCGAAGACCGCCTCTATCCGGACACCGTCTTCGACGGCGAGCTCTACACGACGCGGGTTGTCGTCCGTTGTGGAAACCACCGTAATGATGTGACCCGGACGCAGACGGCGCAGATCGTATTCCGTGCCAATCGCCAAGGCGATTTCGGCGCGATCCGAAGCATCCAGCCCCGCATCGGAAAGGACCGCATCAAGCGTCTCGCCGGACGCAATCTCCCGCGACCAGGTGACCAGCGGGGGCTCGATAGATGGCAAGGAGGTATCAGCGGGGGAAACGGTCAGGAGCGGCCGGGGTCTGAACTCGAATGCGATATCCGCCTGGGCGAGTGTAGGGCGGACCGAATTGGTTTCGGTAATCCGAGGCGGCGCAAGCGGATTGGGAGTCCAGAGGGTCGCTTCAGCAATCGCAGGGGGCACCGGTTCTTTGGACAGAACGCCAGAGATGGCGATGGCGGTCACCGAAAATGCGCCTGCGACCGCAACGGCCGCCAAGACAGTTCTTATCTTCATGTTGCCCCCTCTACGTCTTCTGTCAGTGCGCGCTGGATCTTCGGCACCGCGAATTCTCTTTGCTCGTGATAGTCGATCATGGTGACGAGCTCACCCTCGGCATCGAACAGGAATACGCTTGCCGTATGGTTCATCGTATAGCCGCCGCCCTCAGTCGGGACGCGCTCAAATGAGGCACGAAACCCTTCTGCAGCGCGGGCAATTTGGTCTTCCGGCCCCGTCCAGCCACGAATGACCGGATGAAAATAGCCGACATATTCGGCCATGGCCTCGACCGTGTCCCGCTCCGGGTCGACCGTGATGAAGACCACGTTCATCTCTGATGCTTCGTCGCCCAGTTCCTCAAGCCAGCCGGAAATATCCGATAGGGTCGTCGGGCAGACGTCCGGGCAGTAGGTGAACCCGAAAAACACCATTGTGGGACGACCGATCAGGTTGCCAGGCCCTACCTCATTTTCCTCGTGGTCGGTCAGCCGGAACTCCATCGCCGATAGGGGCAGGGGCCGCTGCCCTTTTGGTTCAGGCGCACCGGGCCCGTCCACCCGCCACCAGCCCACGAAGAGCGTCAGGCCAAGAACGCCGGCACCGGCTGCGCCGTATAGAAGGAGCTGCCGACGTTGCATCAGCCCTCCGGTCCACGCGCGGCGATTCCGAGGATTGGGACCTCGACCGTCACCTTGCCGCCATCCGAGAAGGTCAGTGTCAGCGGGAAATTCTCGCCTTCGGTCATCGGCTCTTGCAGCTTCATGAGCATGGCGTGCAACCCGCCCGGCTCCAATGCCACGCTTTGGCCGGGCTCAATCGTGATCTCGCCTGCAGGCGCCATGGAACTGACGCCATCGGAGTTGGTTTTCGACTCATGGATCTCGGGCATCATTGCCAGCGGTGTCGCAAGTCCGGTCAGCGTAACGGCGTCTTCACCCGTGTTGCGCACGGTCATATAGGCGGCACCTGGCCTGTTGACGCCGATCGAGGCGCGGGACCACGCATTCTCGACCACGACATCCTCCGAACCGGCCAGTGCGGGGGCCGACAGCCCTGCAACCGTCAAAAGCACGGCCAATGCATTGGTATATCTCAACTTCTTCACCACTCGTTTCTCCTGCCTCCGCAAATCAGCTTTGGCTTGCCGCAACTTCCACTGCCACCAGCCTCCGCAATTCGGCCTCACCGAACGGATCGTGAGGCTTGCCGTTCACGAAGAACGTGGGCGTTTGGCGGACCCCGACTGTCTCGACATCGGCGCGGTCCTGGTTGAGCACCGCCACAACACCGGGGGCCAGCATCTGTGTCCGGGCAGCTTCGACATCCAGACCTCCGCTTGCTGCAATCTCAAGGATCAATCCGGGTGCCGGGGTCCCGTGAGACGCCCATCTGGGCTGCTCTCGCAAGACTGCCTCGAGCACAGGTTCAAACACGTCCTGCATGCGCGCCGCCTCGAGCACACGGATCGCTTCTACCGACGCCTCGCCGTGAAAAGGCGTATAGCGGATTACAACGCGCACCGCGTCTCCGTGCTCCGCCATGATATCCTCGACGACCGGATAGAAAGCGCGGCATGCCTCGCAGGCCGGGTCGAAGAATTCAACGATGGTTACGGGCGCATCCTCGGGCCCGAGGATCGGGGAATAGGGTCGGATCAGCGCGTCGGCCATTTCAGGGTCGATGGGATCGGACGCGGCAATCGGGTCGGGGCGGGTGGCATACCAGGCGGCACCGCCGAAACCGGCGACCCCGAGCGCGAGAACGGACAGGATGAGGCCGCGTCGTTTCATTTTTGTGTTTCCTTCAGTGAGAGAGCCGACAGCAGACCGATCATCGCGAAGGCGACGAGCGCCATCAAAGGAATCGGAATGCCGAAGACCAGTTGATTGTCGTCGGTACAGGATGGGCCGGTCGCCGTGCAGGGCTGGATACGCTCGGGGATAACGCCGACATAGAGGCCCAAGTGCCAAAGCGCGACGGCGGCACCGCCCAAAGCCAGCGCGATCCCGTAGCGACCCACGCGCCGATCCTGCCACCACAGCCCAAGCCCGAGGATGATGGCCAAGGGGAACATGAAGGCACGCTGGAACCAGCAGAGCACGCAAGGTGTCTGCCCCAGAACCTCGCCGATGAAGAGCACGGCAAGCGACGCGGTGAGCGCGATGATCCAGGCCAGGCCAAGGGCCGTCTCTCCGGAAAGTCGGGTCATGACGATCAGATCCTCTGTCTCAGATCGGCGAGGATCTCTTCGGCGGGCGTGCCGTAGGGCCAGGAGTCCGCGAAGCCTGCTTGCGTGTCGAAAAGGAAAAGATGCGACGTGTGACCCATCGTGTATCCGCCCGGCGCAGTCGCCTGCTCGATCCGCTCAAAGAATATCGGAAAGGTTTCGGATGTCGCGGCGATCTGCTCCGGTGTACCGGTCAGCCCGATGATCCCTGCGTCGAACAGGGGCACATACTCGGCAAGTGCAGTCGGCGTATCCCGCTCCGGATCAATCGTTATGAAAATCGGCTGAACCATTGCTGCCTCATCGCCCAGGCCCTCCATCACGGCCGCGACTTCGGACAGTGTTGTCGGACAGACGTCGGGGCAATTGGTGAAGCCAAAGAAGACCAGCATCCAGCGCCCTGCGAAATCTTCGTCCGTTTGGACCATGCCGCGATGATCGGTCAGTTCGAAATCAGCAAGAAACGGTGGTTCACTCTCGGTGCGGGCAAGATCGGCACGGTAGTCGGACCATAGCAACAGCCAGATGAAAACGAACGCCGCCGCGCCCGCCAACACCCACAATACCTTCTGAAGACCTGAAAGCCTCACGCCGCTCCGCCCGAACCTGATTCTATATTTTGTGTGCGTTTACATCCTCTAGCTACTGTAGGTTCAAGCGTGATTGTCATCGATCGGCCAACAATCACCGATCTGTGAAACTCGGGTGAAGCTTGTGATGCGCACCGCATAAAGCTACACCCACTGTAGGTAATGTGGGGAGCGGAAATGCTGACGATTGGGACGCTGGCGAAGAAGACCGGAACAAAGGTGCAGACCATCCGGTATTACGAGCAGATCGGACTTATGCCTGAGCCCGGCAGGACCGAGGGGGGCCAACGACGCTATGGCGACGCCGAACTCGACCGCTTGTCATTCGTCCGGCACGCACGGCAACTGGGGTTCTCGTTGGACGCGATCCGTGAGCTCCTCGATCTCAGCGATCATCCGGGAAAGTCCTGCGCTGAGGCGGATGCAATAGCCCGTCGGCAACTCAAACAGGTCGAGCAACGATTGGCGCGGCTCGAGGCGCTGCGGACGGAATTGAAGCGGATGGTGCATGAGTGCAGCGGCGGACAGACTTCTGATTGCCGTGTGCTCGAGGTACTGCGCGACCATTCCGAATGCCTGACCGACCATGAAGAGATCGGCGCCTGAGCAATTTCGACGACCTTTGATCGGAACGCAAAAAGCCCGGTGTTAGTTACTCATTGGCAATTCACTAATTTGGATACCCGGCATGGCGGAGCAGAGAAACGCAACGGAAAGACGCACACTCTGGATCGTGCTGGGTCTCAACATCGGGCTGGCAGTCGCTTTCTTCGCCTCGGGCGCATTCGGCGAGTCAAGCGCGCTTATCGCCAATGGCCTCGACAATCTGTCGGACAGTTTCGTCTACGCGATCAGCCTCTTCGCGCTGTCCCGCTCCGCCAAGTGGAAGCGCGGAGCGGCGAACGTTTCGGGCGGCCTGCTGATCCTCTTCGCCCTTGGAATCCTGTATGACGCGTGGCGCCGCTACGTCGGCGGATCGGATCCTCTTGGCACGATCATGATTGTCATGGCGCTGGTAGCGGCGGCCATCAACGCACTTTGCGTCTGGCTGCTGGCACGGCTTCGCGATCCAGACGTAAACATCCGAGCGGCGAATACGTTCAGCTGGAACGACTTCGCGGCCAATCTCGGAATCGTCGTCGCAGGCGGGCTCGTAGCCTGGCTCGGAACGAATTGGCCGGACCTTGTCGTGGGCGTGATTGTCGCCGGCATCGCGGCCTGGGGTGGCGTCGGAATCCTGAGAGACGCGCATGGTGAACACCACAAGGCGGTGCACAATGACGATCAGGTAACCAAGGACTCGGCCTGAAATCGGGGCTTGAAGCTACAGTGACTGTAGCAACTACATATTCTCGTGAACGATTCGAGGAGGTATCCCGTGAACCCCGCCGACCCTCATTTGGCCAAAACCCGGCTGCTGGATTTTGACGCGACCTCAATTGCAAAACTGATCGAGGAGCGCGGCTGGGCAGACCTTCCCAGCGACGACCGAATTGGGGCCATCTACGATTTCGTCAGGAACGAGATTACCTTCGGCTACAACCGCGCCGACGACATTCCGGCGTCCGAGGTCCTCGCAGATGGCCACGGGCAGTGCAACACCAAGGGCACGCTCCTCATGGCCCTGCTGCGTGGCGTGGGAGTTCGCTGCCGACTGCACGGGTTCACAATCCACAAGGCGCTTCAGAGAGGCGTCGTTCCGGAACTCGTCTATCCCCTCGCGCCGTCCGAAATCCTCCACTCCTGGGTAGAGGTGGACTTGGGCGACGGATGGGTCAATCACCGCCAGAACTTCGGATTTGTGCGCGACTTGCTCTATCGCCACGTCATCCGTCACTGGATGAATGCCAGGGTTCGCCGCATCCGCCGCGGAATCTTGCCGCCGGTCCCCGGATTCGATCGGCCGAACCACCGCCATGAGGAGACGAACCGTGCCGCATGATCACGGCCACGCCCACATCGATCCTCAATCCGGTGATCGTCGCGTCTCCATCGCCATCTGGGCCAACGGCCTCCTGACGGTCGCGCAGATCGTCGGCGGGATCCTTTCCGGCAGCCTCGCGCTGATCGCGGATGCCCTCCACAATTTCTCGGACATGGCGTCGCTGGTGATCGCCTTCTTCGCGCGTAAGATCGCTCGCCGCCCGGCGGACAAGCGCATGACCTTCGGCTATGGGCGGGTAGAAATCGTCGCAGCGCTCATCAACTACACGACACTTATCCTGATCGGCTTCTACCTGATCTACGAGGGTGGCATGCGCATGATCGACCCACCAGAGGTACAGGGCTGGACGGTGGTGATCCTGGGCGGTGTGGCACTGGTCGTCGACACGTTGACGGCGCTGCTCACCTATTCGATGCAGAAAGGCAGCGTGAACATCCGTGCGCTCTTCCTGCACAACCTATCGGACGCTTTGGCCTCCGTGGCGGTCATCATCGGCGGCTCGCTCATCCTCCTCTACAACATGCGGTGGGTCGACCCGGCGATCACCATCGGCATCGCTCTCTACATCCTCTACCTCGCATTTACCGAGATCGGCGGTCCGATTCGGACGCTGATGCTCGGCAGTCCACCGGACATCGATAATGAAACCGTCGTTCAGGCGATGCGGGGTGTGGATGGTGTCGCGGACGTTCATCACGTGCATCTGTGGCAGATGCAGGAGCACGAGGCGGCTCTGGACTGCCACGTCGTGCTGACAGCGGACGGCTGGGGTCAAATCGAAAAGATCAAGGCCGCGATCAAGGACCGGCTGAAGGACGATTTCAGCATCGGTCATTCGAGTCTGGAATTTGAGCACGAAGACCGCGCACACGAAAACGCTGACCTTTACGGTCACGGCAAACCGGAAAAAGAGGAGGAAAACCATGTTCACCGAGACACTGACAGCTCATGACGACACGATTGGCCTCGCCTGCGAGGGCAAGCTCAGCGAAAGCGACCTGAAACGGATGCACGCCCTGCTTCATGAGCGCCTGCAAGAGACAAGTAAGCCCGGCCTGGTTCTCGATCTCACGAGGTTCGAAGGCTACGATGGGCCGTCCGCTCTGCTCGAAGATCTGAAAATCGACACAGCCCATAGGAATGACTTCCGCCGCGTCGCTGTGGTGGGCGAAGGGGCTTTGTTGGAGTGGGGAACCAGGTTCGCCGACGTGCTGACCACGGCAGAACTCCGTTAGTTCGACCCGGCGGAAATGAAGGCGGCAATCGCCTGGGCAAGTGAAAGGTAGAGTAGCTTTCAATCAGATGCCTTCGCAGAAGACAGCATCTGTTCGAAACCATAAACAAAAGAACTACAGCAGTTGCGAGACCCAAGAGCAATCCGAAAGTTCTGAACATGGTCGCTCCTTTCGCAAAGGAGTAACTTTGGTACGGTGGCACTGCCCTTGCCGGGGCATTATCAAATCGTAATGTTTTAGCGGCTCAGGGCGCCAGTTGGTTAACATAAACTTCATTATGCGACTTTACACTTAGCGTTGCGATAGTATATTATTGTATGTATGCTGAACTCCTATCCCGGAGGCTCCACAGCATGCGCCATTTACTCAAGAAGCTCCTCCCCTCGGTCGCAGTCGCTTTGACCGTGACAAGTTCTTCGCTGCCAATACCCGCCCGCGCGCAGACATACCCGATCGATTGCGCGATCCTCTTGTGCCTGTCTGGCGGCTGGCCTGCTTCCGTCCCTTGCGCCCGAGCCCGCGCCGAATTTATCCGGCGGATTACACCTTGGCCGGTCGAACCACCGCTGCAAATCTGGCGCTGTCCCATGGGCGCCTCCTACGAGAACGATCGGTTACAAAACAACGCTGGCCGCATCTTTGAAGCCTTGTACCGAACCGACACCCGTCGACCGCTTCAATCCTTGCCAGTAGATAATCTCGTTCTCACCGACCTCGCCCTGCGGCTCGTTCAGGACCGCGCGGACATCGATATCAGCGGGCCAGAGTTCAATTTCGTGCGGTCCATCCGCGTCTTCGATGTACGGTATGCACGACAGCACGAGTCCGGGCGCGATGGGGATTGTAACCGAAGCGCGACCGTGGTCCTCGGCACCTACGGGACCCAAGGCGATTTCTCATGGCAGCGATCTTCGATAACTGCCCTGCCCGAGGCCCATATGGGCCTTGAACGTTGGGGCGAGCATTGCCCTGGCATTTATCACCGATCCGTCTTCGTCGATTGGCGTGACTATGACGGCAACTACGGGTTCGAGCAGGTGAACTACTGACCTGCCGCCACGTAGATTTGTCATGGAAGACGGCTTCTTTGGCTTGCACGACCTCACCGCATACGCTTCGCGGTCCACATGCTGTTTGGCGTTTAGGCAAACACCGCGGGTTCGCTCTGTTCACCCGTCGTCGCTTCTTCCGATCCTCGTCAGCGCATCGAAGTCGATTTCTTGCTTCTGTTCGTCACTTAAATCCGGCCGGGTTTCCGATACCGGCTGGGGCCCTTGGACGTCCCACATCACCGCATGTGATCCTGTGCTCCAGCGATAAACCCAACCAACAACACTGCACCCATCGGTCCCGATCAGATTGGCGATCGCGACGCCCTCACCCTTATCATCGTTCACTGTTTACTGACTTCCTGCACTGTGGCGCTGCGAATTGCAGAGCGTTCACTACGACCGCGCGCCGGACTTCGTTGGTTTTGGCTACCTGGTCCTCGATGAGGGAATGATCACCAGACCGGGAAAATGGGTTCCGGTTTTCTCAACAATTCATTGGCTTCAAATCCTGTGGTCGGGCTCCGTGGCGGCTTCAACGATCGCCAGAACCTCGAACGGGTCAAATCCGATGGCGCGCGCCAGAACGACCAACTCGACAACGTCGACCCGGCGCTGACCGCTTTCAAGGCGGGCGATGAGGGACTGGTGGCATCTGAGCCTGTCCGCCAAGTCTTCCTGGCCAAGGCCCGCATCGATGCGAGCGTCGACCAACGCCTGGCAGAGTGCCACCTGTCCCTTGCTTCTGATTGTCTTTGCCA
>JBOEGL010000011.1:0-15302 GCA_050633405.1 Cognatishimia sp.
ATGCGTGATTTCGTGACCTAGAACCCCATAATACTTGGCTGCGCTGAAAAACGTAGCGATTGGCGGCATGTGAACGTGATCCTCGGACGGGCGGTAATAGGCGCGGGGTTCGTCGGTTGTGATGATCTTCGCGCCTGTGTTAGCAAAGAATGCCTCTAGGTCGGCATCTGGCTCGGTTCCAAGATCGCGGGCAGGATCAGGCAGGACGTAGTATTCAGCGGGCAAACCTTCGATTTCGTCGGCGTTGAATACGTTGTTGCACTTAGCAAAGGGGACGCGGGTTTTGCCTTCCCCGTCTGGTGCGTCGTTACCCTCTGCATCCTTTTCGAATGTGCCATAGAAAACAGAACGTGCCGCCTTCGATCCCTTCTTGACCATGCCGCCCAATTCCTGCGCCTGACGAAAGGTCATCCACCGCTCGGACGAATAACCGCGCTCGGATGCGGTCGCCCACAACATCAAAATGTTGATCCCGCGATATGCCTCTCCGTTGTGACGCAATGGCAAAGCGGCTGATCCTGCGCCACCTGTCCACGGCTTGCGCCAAGGTGGTGTGCCTGCTTCGATTTGCGCGACGATTGTATCTGTGACGTGCTGGTGAATATCTACTTTTGGCATAACCTATCATCCTTTGTGGTGTCGCTTGGGTCTGTGCGCCCAATGGTTCGGGTTTTATGGACAGCGCGAATGCGCCTGCTCCTGAAAACCTGAATGCGATGAAAGGAAGGATTAGGAGGCTCCAAGCCTAATCGACGGGGGGTGGTGCGGCCCGCAGCGCAGCGAGGACACGGCCCCCGGCTATTCGACTTGGAGGCGGCGGTATCCCTACCGCTAACGCCCCACAGTGGCGTTCGGCTTGTCCGAACCCCAAGGGGCCAATGAAAAGTCAGGACCAACGGTCCGTAGGGCAGGGGGTTATCCAGTGCGGGTGAAGGCGGCTTGACCGCCTGAATCCCAAACCGTCGCACTCCCGCAAACGAAGACATCACACATCGAAGTGTCGGGATTGTGGGTAACGCGCTGCCCGCCCAAGGCGAAGCGAACGACCGTCACCGGCAGGCTGATCGGCGCGGCCCAGGGCGAGCATGAGACAAAGGAAGCGGGGCGGCTCAGAGAGACGGCCCGACGACTATTGGATCAGCTCGTATCGGGGCGCGGTGTTCAGGTGGAAGCCGCTTGCGGCTGGAACTAGGGCGCAGTGGACCGCCCAACGGGCGGGACATGGGCCACCAAACGTCCTGCTCTGTGTGCTTAGATTTCGGTATTCAGCGAAAGTGTCACGGAATGTCCCTCAATCACGGGGAAGGAAACTTCGGTGAAGCCGCCGTCTGTTAGGAACGACACGATCCCGGTCACAGTCTTGAACTCACGAACGCAAATTTGACCAGCAAGTCGAGAACGCGCCGTGACAAGCATCTGCTTAGACCCGTCAGGATGATGGGCCTCCATGGTCCAAACACCGTGCCACGTTGACGCTTTTCGCGTTGGCGTTTGGGTGCAACGGATTAGCAATTTTGACCCTGTTTCAAGCCGGTGGCGCAAAGCCACCTCAGTGATCACGTTTGGGATCGGGGCAAGTGTTTCCGACAAAGAACAATCCAGTGTAGCAGACAATGATATGTTATTGTACCAAGCTCCGTCGAAACGACAAGCAGCAAAGGGGCTGTCTGCCCCCGCGCCCTGCAGGGCGCTCCCCCGAGGATTTTTAGGGGAAGATGAATAGGAAAAGTTTCACAGCCGGATCGCAATTCCAGTTTGGTCAAACCTTGACAGAATGGGGCGACTTGGCAGAAAGAGGAAAAGAACAATCCAAGAACATAGGAGGGATTTGGATGCCTGTTTTTCCGGTGGAAACACCTGTGGTTGCCAATGGTATGCCCCTTCGGTTGGTGACAACGCCTGCCAGCGCGGGTTTTCCGTCCCCCGCTGCTGATGATCTTGAAGACGAAATAGACCCGATTTCATGGGTCGTTCGTCGTCCTTCATCGACATTCTGGTGGCGTGTCGAAGGCGACTGCCTTTGGGACGCCGGAATCCGTGACGGTGATCTGATCGCTGTTGATCGTGCGGGCAAGCGAAGGATTGGCCGTGCGGTTCTGGCCGTTGTGGAAGGGGCAGTGACCGCCAAAATCCTGCGCAAGCGGGATGGGCGGTATTTTCTGGCCCCGGCCAATGGCCGCGAGACCTTCCCAGAAATTGAACTGACCGAGGACAGTGAAATTTGGGGTGTGATCGCAGGCGTCGTGCGGCGGTATGATCTGGAATGAAGCGGCCTATCGCGATTTCCGATAGCGCCAATTTCTACGTCTCTGCTGAACGGATCTTCGACCCCGCCCTGAAAAACGTGCCGGTGATCGTCTTGTCGAACAATGATGGGTGCGCGGTAGCTCGATCCGATGAAGCCAAGGCGCTCGGAATCAAGATGGGCTAACCGCTGCACCTGCTGCGCGATAAGATCAAAGCGCATGGGGTGAAGGTCTTTAGCTCGAATTACACGCTCTACGGCGACATAAGCCGTCGCGTGGTCGAGGTTTACGAAGACTTCACGCCCAATGTGGAAATTTACTCGATAGATGAATGTTTCTTGGACTTTGGCGGGTTCAAGGATCGGGCAGAACATGCCCGCGCGATGAGGCGCGAGGTCCTGAGGCGGATCGGCGTGCCGGTGCGCGTCGGGATCGCGCCGACGAAGACGCTGGCGAAGTGCGCAAACGACATAGCTAAGAAGAACCCGATATTCGGCGGGGTGCTGGATATGATGGACGACACACTGGCCGATTGGCTCCTGCCAATGGTGCCAGTTGGGGGCATTTGGGGCATTGGGCGCAAGACTGACGCGAAACTGCGTCAGCTTGGTATCCAAACAGCGTCAGACCTTCGGGCCATGCCGTTAAGGCAGGCCCGGGCGGTCGGAACGGTCGTACTCGAACGCACGGTTCTGGAATTACAAGGTGAACCATGTTTGGCTTTCGATGATGTTGAACCGCAGCGCAAAGGCATGGCTGTCACCCGCTCGGCGGGTCAGCCCATGACGGATTTCGACACGGTTTTTCAAGCCGTGTCTACGCATGTGACCCGTGCAGCGGAAAAATTGCGCCAACACGGGCTTGTCGCGGGAACGCTGACGGTGTTTTTCCACACCAACCGGCATCGCAAGGACCGTCCGCAATATGCGGGCAGTAGGTCCACGCGGATCATGCCAATGTCCTGCGATACATTTGAGCTGGTGCGGGCGGCGCGGCGATGTGCAGACGCCGCCTGGCCGAAAGGACAGGCGGCAAAATTCGGCTTCACGAAAGCTGGCGTTATGCTCGATGATCTTCTGCCTATCGAGGACCGACCGCGAACGCTTTTTGATGCGCCCCGCAGCAAAAGCGGTGAAGCGATGCGGGCGCTCGATCTGATTAATGATAGGTTCGGGAAAAAGACGATGGTGCTTGCAAGTGAGGGCGTGAACCGGCCTTGGCAGCTTCGGGCGGAACATCGCAGCCCGCGCTACACGACGCGTCTGTCAGATTTGCCGATTGTGCGATGACAAAGGCAAAAGCCCCGCGAGGGGCTTTGCCATGCAGCCGCGCTATTTTTCGCGGCGCTTGATTGTGAACTCGATCTTGAGAAGGATCAGGTTGATTTCGATGCTGAGGCTCAAGTCGATCTTGCGCAGTTGCTTTCTGAGTGTCTTCAAGCGGCGGGCTGCGATGCGACGTAACCGATTAGATTTTTTGCGTAAATATTTCATGGTAATCTCCTTAGTGAATAAACAGGGACGCCAGACACGGCGTTAAAGGGGGCCTGTCCACACGCGCGGCACGCGCCCCGAAGGGCTTGGTGTTGACTGGCCCACGCGCCGTGTAGGGTTCCCGGTCGTTTTTCACGGAGATTGCTATATTTTCGGAAACTTCGGTTCTAGGATCGCTGCTTCCGAAGACACGGGGTCTGCGCTCGATCCGCCTTCAGCTCGTCAACGGTTCTTCAGGTCAAATTCACAATGATGCACTGGCCGCGATAGCGGCTGCATGGCAAACCCTGTTGCAAGGCAGGGTTTACCGTTTCCACGGTCCCGCTGACCGTGCTGACGCGCCCGCTAGGGCGTGTCGTTCAAAAGGGCCTCAAGGCGCTTTTGAGCAAATTTCGCCAAGGCATCTGCATCGTTGGCGGCGTCAACAGGATCGCGGTTCAACAACGCCACTTTCGCGTCCCTGAGCCACGCAGATTGCGTTGCGTCGATTTCATTCTGATCAGTCGGCATAGCGTGTCCTAGCAGTGAAAGGGGGCTGTCGGCCCCCGCGCCGGTGGCGCTCCCCCCGAGGATATTTTAGGGAAGATGAATGAGAAGAATAGAGGATTAAACCAAATGTCTAAGCGCGATGATCGTGACCAAAAAGATAAGCAGAATCGTGACCTTGAAGACGGCGCAAATTATGCAACCTGCCTGCACTGCAACAACCCCTTCCGCGTCAGCGAAGGGGTGGTGACGCCCGATGCCGCAATCTGTGATGTGTGCAACGGGCGCTGATCCAATATCAGTTTTGCTTTGTGATCTTGAAAGTCACGGTGTTGATGTTGGTGCCAGCCTCGGCAAAACTCTCGGCGGGTAGGTCGGTGAACATGCCCCAGCTTCGCCCGCCGTTGGCTTTCTCGGCCCATCGGCGGAACTGAATGTGGGCTTTGCTTTGGCCGACTTCGGCGGATGCCGGAACGATGGCGATAAGCTGGCCCCCGTATTTCAGGAAGTCATAGGCATGGCGCAAGTGGTCCATCCAATGCGTCCGAAAGAAGGGCGGATTCTGGATCACCGCGTCATAGATCGGGTTCGCTGGCTGGTTCAAGAAATTGCCGTGTATCACGCTGCAATTTGGGCCTTCATGCGCCCGCAACTGGCGCACCCTGTCCGCGTGTATCTCGATGGCCGTAACCTTGTGGCCCTTCGCCAGAAGCGGCCTGACAAGGTGCCCTGTTCCTGCGCTTGGCTCAAGGATATGTTGGCCGTCTTCATAGCGAAGGTGATCTACAACCAAAGCCGCTGCCTCGGCGGGCGTGTGGTAGAATTGCAGGTCTTTGGACGGTAGGTTTGTGCGCTTGGTAAAGGCGGCGCTGTCCTCGTCCTTGGGGGCGGCGTCGGGGATCACTTCGCCGTAGTAGTCGGCCAAAACCTGATTGGCCTTTGTGACCAGATCATCGCGGGTGAACCAAAGGTGGGCGTTGCCATTCATAAAGCCCCGGATGCGGAAAAACCGGCTTTCGGTCAAAGACTGTTGCGGCCCGTAACCGCGCCGGTCGGCGTCGATCTCTTGGATCAAGCCGCGACCGGCTGGCTTCTGGTCGTCCAGCTTCGCAAAGACACGCTCCACGTCGATGATGGTTTCTTCGGCCCATGTTCGGTTGAAGCTGCCCGAATATTCGGAAAACGCACGATCAACGATCATGCGTGAACCGAGTTTGAAAGCGTCATGCGATTTGAAGCGACTATCAAGCCGCGCAAATGCGACGGCCAGCCCCCGTGCAAAGGTCAGATCGGCATTGCACATCCACGTTTCAAAGGTGGCGCGAACGTCCTGCACGGTGACGGGCGGGACTTCCTCGCGCAAGCCTTGGTCGAACTCGCGTGATCCTGTGGCGTCCATCAGGTCACGGATGCCTGTTTCTTCCAACAGGTAAGACCAGACGGATGCGTCAAGCTGGCGGCGGTAGGTTTCAACCGACTGCGCGGCGTCAAAGCCCTGCTGCGAAAGGTGTTCATAGTGTTTGTTGTGGGTCCGGTCGATGCCCCAATATTTCCGGCCGCATTGGGCTTTGCGGGCAAAGGCGTTGGCCTCGTCGGTGAGCGCATAGGCTGCTTCAAGGGTGGCGGCGGCGTCGGTGATCTTGGCAAGTGCTGCATCGCGGGCAGCAACAATATCTTCGATTTGCGAAGTGATCGCGGGCAGGCTCGATGCCTGCTCGCTATCGTCGGCCATGATTTCGGGGGCTTGCATGTTCATGCGCTCATTCCTTCAAATAGATCGGCTTGGGGGTCGGCTTTTGGTGGTACGGGCTGCAAAGGGTCGATGCCCTTTGCCTCAACCGTGAATTTCCACTCACGTTGCCGTTTTGCGCCCCAATCGGTTGTGTAGTTTTCGCTGATCCGAACGCCGTAGATGTTCGGCAGGTCTGCATCGGCGGTGACGCAATACCGCTTTGGTGATCCTTTGTAGCCAAGCCATGCGTTATGGTGATCCTGTCCGCGCAGGTATTCGATGCAATCTAGGATATTGCGTTTGTCGCGGGCGGTTAGATGCCCGCCCGTGATCTTGAAAATGCTCGGTTTCATCGCATGGACTCCTTGTCCTCTTCGTCTTTTTCCGCGCGGTAATATTGAAAGGCGTTCTTGTCGTGCCTGTCGAATGCAAGCGTGCTTTGATCTGCAAGGTGGCGCAGGTCACATAGGGCATAAGTGAGCAGGTCAGGGACGCTATCCACGCCGTATAGTTCTGCAAGGGCAGAGAAAATCCGGTCGCTCTGACGTTCCGCCAACTGGCGGGCTTCGGCGTTGCCGTATGTCAAAGCCTCTGGCGATAGATGTTGAATGGTGACGCCGCAACATGCGACGCCTGTGGTGCTGTCGGCATCCAAAAGGCGCAGCAAATCATTATGGATGGCTTGGCCTTGATCTTGGCGACTGTCCTCTGCGGGACAGTCATAGACCATTTGAGCGGTGATCGTGATTTCCTCTCTCATTGACCCGCCTCCGTCCAGTCGGACGCCCATGCGTCCATTGTGGCGATGGTGTTGCCCTCGGGATCAATCAGGGTCATTTCAGGCTTGATTTTTGCCGCTTCGTGGTGGTCTTTGCCGAACATGCGCAACATGGTTTGATCAGAAGATGAAAATTCGTAAGTTGCCGTGTCGTAGTCAGCCCGCAGTGTGAAAATACCAATGCCATGCGTTCCAGCTAGGCGCATCGCGCCTTGTTCCGTTGGGTGTGTGTAGATATTTCCGTCAGCCCCAACGTAAGCCCAGCGATCAAACTGCTTCGCTGTATCCGTGCCATTTCGCACATCATTAATCGCCGCGCGTAGGTGCGCCGGATTTTCAAAAACCTTCATCATATCGTGTTCCTTTGTGGTGTGGTCCATTCTGGTGTTTCCCAAAATTGGACAAGGGTTCTGGAAGGTCCGCGTAGCGGTGCCTCTCCTGAAACCTTGGCCCTCGCCGAGAGCAGGGGGGGAACCGATGCAATGCTGAAATCCAGCCCAAAGGGGAGGGGGATCACCCGTTAACGCAGCGCGGCGCAGCCGTGACCGATGATGGGGACACCCCTTTGGGTGCAGTATTTCGGGGTTGCATTGGGGGACCGGCGGTCCCCTGATCGTCGTGCAGTGGCGTACGGCTTGTCCGAACCCCAAACGACTAGAAAAACCGGATCGAGCGAGATCCGATGCACAAGGCGAAGCGAACGACCGTCACCCGAAGGGCAGATCATCGCGGCCCAGGGCGGGCATGATGGAAAGGTGGCGCCTGGCTCTGCAAGAGACGGGCCCCATCCTATTTCATCAGCTCGTATCGGGGCGTGGTGTTCTGGTGGAAGCCGCCTGCCGGCTGAAACTAGGGCGCGGTGGCCCGCCCTTGGGGGCGGGGCATGAGCCTAACGCCTACTGGTATGCAGCTTTTGATAGCAACGCTTTACGCGACCCGAAAACTTCACGCAGGATCAATGCCAAATTTTCATTTGTTGCGCACAGATCGGCGTCCTCTGGTCCTTCATGTGCTTCCATCATCGGACGAATTTCATCGTCTTCGACCAACAGGATAAATCGCTGTTCGTCGCCAGCAATATCATCAAATGTGTCGCTACCCGCGATGGAAATGGCGATCCGAACCGAAGTCCCAGCTAACGCAACTTCTTCATCGGTGAGGTCATGGGCTTCGCCGTACCAATCTGGCGAATAAGGAATATCGAGACAAACTTCGTCGGGGTGAGGGTGGAAGTCGCTGCCGCCAGAAAATGTGGTTTGAACATTTTTCCAACTGGATAATTCAGTCTTTAGAAAGCTGTAAAAATCAACATCAAAGCGTGCAACGCTGTCCTCGCGCTCGATGCAAAGCTCCATCTGCATATCCTGTTCGACCCAAAGACGAACCCAGAAATTCGTTGTGCCAATCTCTTCGTCTGGTGCTTCTGGGACAACATAGCAGAAGTCATCGGGACCTGAACTATAAGCGTGGGCGGCTATGTCGGCGAAAAGGCTTTCGTAGAAGCCCTTTGAGACCGGCATGAAGCCGCGCCGCATCTGCGTGACGGTAGGCAGGCTGATGTATTGTTGGGCCATGTGTTCGCCGTCATCTGCGACGGCGAGATCATTGTAAGCCGAAGCAACAAGTGCCGCGAAGTCCTGCAATCGAGCCAGCTTGTTGTAGCTTTCGAGAACAAGATCATCGGGCATTGCCATCTTCCCGCTGATCCATTTTTTGATTGTATCGAGGCGGACGCCATAGAAGACGGAGGCTTCTTTTTGGGAAAATCCGAACCGCGAGATAAGAGTGGACGCCTCGTTTGGCAGTTTGAACGGATAGTCGGGAATCGAGATTTCGGGCATGGTTGGTCCTTGAATTTAAGCAGCGCTTTGGATTTGAAACCAGACACGGCGGTTAAGACCACCGAGGGTAGATAAGTCATACAATGGTCAGTCGTTTGGGGCAACGGTTTCAGTTTGGGCCAATTCAGACACGATCAAGCCAACAATGCTGGCATATGTCATAGAACCGTCTGGCTGCTCGGATCGTGAGAGCGATTTTGCAACGTCTTCTGGCCGCACGCCGTGTTGCAAAAGAAGCGAGAACATCACGCAGGCGTCTTGAACCTGAAATTCAAGCTGCGATCCTGACTTGAAGCCCGCGGAGTAGAAGACCTCGCGGGGTCGCCCATTTTCCTTTGGATCATATCCGACCGACAGGTGAATGTTGTGACCGTCTGGTGTCGTGATTTTGCGGGTCTCTGTGAGCCGCCTCGATGGCAGGTCGTGACGTGGATCAGGCGTGTCTTTGTAGTCCATCGGCTTGTCCTCTGTGATGACCTTCCCGGCTATCCGGTTGGAAAAACCCCTTGGGTTTTTGTCACCGGGAAGGAACCTTTGGTGAGAGGGCCGACCGGAAACGTCCAATCCTTATTCTCGTTATCTGCGACCGAAAACGTCCAGCCGACTGACAAGCCCGTTGGGGGAGTGGTGGGCCGTTAGGCCCACCGAGGGTGTTAGCCCTCTTGCTTTTTCGCTGCGCGGCGGCGTTCGTCCTGGCTCATGTTGTCGAAGTCGTCAGCCGCAAGGGTCATGCCGTATTCGGTGCCACCGGAGCTGTTTTCCCATTGTGTCTGGCGGAGCGTGCCGCGAACATGGACCAGATCACCGGGTTGGGTGTTCTCTTTCACCCACGTGATGACGTTCTCGTTGAAGATCGTCACTTCGTTCCAGTAGGCGTTTGCCTGAAAGTCGCCGTTGTTGTCTTTGCGTCCGTATTCGGCGGCAACTGTGACCCGGAGGGTGTTGCCAACGTCTTTGGTCTTACCTACGCGGCCCATGATCTGAAATTCTGCAAAGGTTCTCATTGTGGTGTCTCCTTGGTGAGAGTGTTTCGATAAAAAACGGTCAAGCGTGTATTCGATGCGATCAAACCAAAAAACGGAGGGTCCGAACGATATTATAATATTGTAAAATATTCTAATTCGGATGGAAACCGTTTTTTTGTTTGAAGGCAAAGGCGTAGCCGGAGCCGGTCGCTAAGAGAAAACTAAGTGAAGTTCCGTTTGAGAAACACGTCCAAGGGGACACTTGAGAACCGTCGCGCTCAGTTTTTAGAAGGGCCGGGTAAGACCAAGGATGTTGGTGACTGTGCAACAGTGATCAACACCGAATACAGCAAAGACAGCAGCGGAACGGGCAAACGCGGAACGTGATGGGGATCTTCGGCGGGGGCAGAAACAGGGTGAAAGTCCATCCCGATTGGTCCATGTTTGTGGCATGATTTGGCAGCGGGAAAGACCGCGCTTGGCATAATGGAATGACCATGGCTTACACAGGCAACAGAAGCGGAACGCGCCTCAGAGAAAAAGCTCTGCGGGTCTGCGCCTCGATGTGGGACAAAAGACCCCCACTCTCTTACCGGGCATTGCAGGCTGGTTTGGCATTGGCGCTGATTACGGGGCAGGTGAACGCTGAAACAGTCGATCCGGCGGCGGTGTATGTCGTTGATGGCGACACAATCCGCATGGATGGCGATAGCTGGCGGCTGGTCGGTTTGGACACGCCAGAGACCTTTGAACCGCACTGCGACTTCGAGCTGGCGCTAGGACAGGCAGCAACCGCTCGACTGCGGGCGTTGATGACGTCCGGACGTGTGGTGGAAGTGATCAGATTGCCGGGGCGTGACCGCTTCGATCGGGGGTTAGCGCGGCTCTATGTCGGGGGAGAAAATATAGCGGACATTTTGATCCGCGAAGGGTTGGCGCGAGTTTATGATGGTGGTCGCCGTCAAAGCTGGTGTGGCTGACGCTTTAGCGTTTCTGCGCGAATAGCGCAGGCCCGTGTTCGCAGGGCATCGCCCTGGGGGAACGGGCAGAAAATCACTTTGACCGACGCACAGTCCCGATAAGGCCGGTCGCAACAGCCATGAACCCTGTATACATCGTGAAGGCCAGCCAGACCGCCACAAAGATCAGTCCGATGTTTGAAATTAGCGTTGGCTCTCGGTCAAAGCGGAATGCCTCGGATGAAAGGCCCTTCGCGAGCATTGCGCCAAATCCAAGGGCCGGTAGAAACACGGTCCAGCCTGCAAGCGAATAGCGGTTGCAGGTTGTTCGGCCCTCGGACCAACAAGACTTCAAGACACGCAAGGGGCGGAAAATGACTTCTGCCATGCGTATCTGCATTTCTTCCAAGATAGGCAGCATCATTCGTACCGAGCGCGGCATTGATAAATCAACAGAGCGGCCCCGATCAGCCCAACCAGACAGAAACCGCCGATGATACTGGTCGCCAGCCAAAAATCGTCGGGCCGGACAGTTCGAAGCGGAAAATAGCTGCGGGCCAGCCAAGACCAATCCACGGCAGCGGTGAAACCGTAGTCGCGGAAGGTGAAATAGGCGGTCGCGCAGATATAACCCAAGATGCCAGCCACGGCGGTAACAACGACCGTCGCGACGATGGCCTTACCGCCTGACATTTTCATGATGCACTCCTGTTCATATCTGCTTCAATGGCTTGCAACTCTGCGGCCATAAACTCGTCCAATTCTTCATCAATTTCGGCGCGGTATGCGTGGTAAGGGTTGGCTGGCCCGTATCGGACACCACGCTCCCAGAAATTACCGTCACGGCCATAAAGCCATGCGCGATGAACCTGTGATCGTGGAAACAAGCGCCGGAACCATACAGGCAAAATGCGACCCCCGTAGCCTTGAACGCAGACCCACAACAGGAACCGTCCATAGATCGACGTAGGATTATCCATCGCAAGGCTCTAATTTCGATGAGGTTGGCCCTGTATCTGGTCGGGATGCCATGTGCTGAGTGAACAAATCGACCGCTTTGTGATCGGGTCGATCAAATTCAGCATTAACTTTATCGAGCGCCGTCAAAAGGATTTTGGTCGCCCAGATAGGGTCAAACCCCATGTCCAGCACAGCCTCTTTGATGGCTTCGGCTGCGAGGTCGTCGTTGTCGATAGGCAAGCCACCATTGTTATTGATGATCTTCATGAAGCGGTCATACTCGGGGCGTTTAGTCATCTGTTTCTTTCCAAGGGTTGATCACATCCAGCCGAAACGCCTCAAAGGGGGCAATGTCCCGTGACGCGACAGGGGCCATGTTGTTTGCGACCGCAATTGATGCAATTTGGCCGTCCGCAAACCCAACAGAGATACCTTCGCCACGAACAAGAGCCATTCGCATTCCGAAATAGTGGGCGGCGGTTGCATCGAAAGGCAAAATTCGTCCTCTGAATTGATCCTCAATGATGTGGGCTACGGCATCTTGCAACTCAGCGGCCCGCTTTCCATCGGGCAAACAATGTGCACCGAACATAAGCTCCGCAGCCGTGATTGACGTTAAATACAGGTTCGTCGGTTCTTGTTGATCCAACCAGTTCACGACATTCGGATTCGGCGCAGGTTTCTGTAGCTCGGAAATGACGTTGGTATCGAGAATAATCATCCTAGCTCCAATGGCTGTGCTGGGGTTTTGTCTCTGGCAACATCCAATTCGTCACCCTCAATCCCTTCAAAGCAAGCCCGCAGGCGCGTCCCAAACCCCCCTTGCTTTTCCGATACAAAAGTTTCAACCAACAACGCTCTCACCTCGGCTTCTGCACTTCGGTTGTTCTTTGCCGCCCGAAGTTTCAGCGCGTCATGAATTTCATCTGGCAGATTTCTAATTGACATATTTCCCATGCGTTCGCTCCTTGCTATCATTTCAATGAATGCTATCAAATCTGGGGAATGATGGCAAGTTATAAAATGCTATCACTTCACTCGTCCGTGGAAAAAAAGGCCCCACCGCAATATGGTTACTGCGAGCGGGGCCAGGTACATCCTCACCACAAGGAAACTCTATCATCCACTCCAACGCCGCCCCTCTGGACCAACATCAATGTGGGTAAAATCGGCGTAGCGGCCAAGGCCATGAACCCCGTAGGATTCGGCGTAGCCAACAACAAGGGCAGGGCTAACGCCAACCATGTTGAAGTCACACGCTCGGCCTCGGACGTGCTGCGAATTGCGGGCTGCGCCTTCGATGGTTGCGTTACGGCTGGCCGTGCGGAACCCTGAGTTAATCAGTATCAATTTGGGTTCTGCAAAATCGAGCGACATACGCGTTTGGATCAACGCAAGATCACCAAACAACAGTGGGTCAATCTGACGTTGCGCACCGCCCGCCCGCCAGTCCCGCCACAACCAATTCAGCCGTTGAAGGTTGCTATTGTCATATCGCTGGCCGTTGCGGAACCGCACGGCAAGCCTGTCCCCATTGGTGTTCGCAACCAAGATGCGATCATAACCAATTTCTGCCCACGGGGTATCTTGAGCATTACAAATAGCCGGTGCCGAAAGCATCATGGACGCCATCACGGCTGTTTTGATGAAGTCTCTTTTCGATTGCATTGCTATGTCCTTTTCCCAAACGGCTGGGATCATCTTCTGTGTAATCGCAACAAAACAATATTACAATATTGTCACTACATTGCCATATTGCAGATACACAAGAGAGCCGTGACTTAACGAGTGTCTTGGTTTCTCAGGGGGGGCAGGGCGCTTATGCGCCCCACTCCATGCTTCAAACCATGCCTTCGGGCAACCATGCTGCGATGCGGGCTTCTTGCGTCTCGGTGACGCCAAGGGCCTTGCGTGTGGCTTCGTCACCAAACAGCTTTTCCAGCTTTGCGGCCTTCTCGCCCTTTTTCAGTGCCGCAAACGTCTTGGCAGCATCATGGCTGTCGGACAGGTCCAGCAATTCGTTCCACAAGGCAATCATGTAGGGGCCACCAACACGGCTAAAGAAATTCTCGGCTGTCGGGGTGAAGTGATCCCGCGTGACCTTCTTTGTCTTCTCGTCAATCAACTCGCCAAGATCAGCGTGTGAGATTGAAAGCTGACCGATCAGAGTTCGCACAAGCATATCCATGCACTTCTTATGGCCGCGCTTGCGGAATGCGGTGAAGTCCTCGGCCTTGCTGCCTTTGCTCTCTACGGGGTCAGGCAACGTCAGGCGCTTGTCCTGCGTGTAACCTGTCTCGCACTCCGGCACGTTCGCCAGATGGGGCAAAGACACATCATAGGCATGGATACGCTGCCAACCCTTCGATTGGGTCAACTGGAAAGCCAGTAGATCAAGGGCAAGGGTTGGGTCGTCCAGTAGCGCATTCTGACGTGCGCCAATGACGATCCGGTCAAGGTCTTCCTGCAACTTCGCTGAAATGGGTGATTTCTTCGGGGTCTCTTTGTGCGCCGATTTCTTCAAGACGCCCGCTGCGATAGCTGCCTCTTGATCCTCTTGGCGCACAAGCCCTTCGATCACCTCAATGTCTCCACTGTGATCAACGTAGATCACAACGCCTGCATGGGCCTGCTGCTCTGCCGTAAAGCCACCATCAGCCTTTGCCTGCAATTCCAGAAATTCAGCCGTGCCAGCTTCATCGCAAGCATCACCATTGACCAGATCGCCCAACTCGTCGTAGCGGTCGCTTTCTTCCTCGGTCAACACGCCTTCGACCTTGTAGACCCGCGCCATCTTCATGCGGCTGATCGTATCGCTATAGACATAATCGTCCGTGATACCCTCGCCCCAAGTCCAGCCATTGTCCGTTGCGATCTGCGCGGCAGTGCTGGCAAGTTTCGCCTCAAAGCACTCCTGCAAAATCGCTGGATCATCAAAGATCGTTTCGTCTTCAAACAGGTCGCCACCAACACGGCCCCCTGCGGCCTTGTAGTCTTCAACACCAACAAAGGCGGCGCGGCGGTCACTGCCTTTGACGTGATCGGGCTTCAAACCTTCCTTGATCTGATAATCGGACATTGCGCCCCAACCCTTCGTGCCGTTCGCCTTCACGCGCTCCAACACTTCAAGGGTCAGCTTTTCGTCATTGCTGATTGTGAACGCCTTGGCTTGGGACATGCTGATTTCACTGGCCTTCAACGCATCCAAAACAGCCGTGTGCAGACCAGCCATTGCCAAACGGCGATAGACCTTCTTTTCGGTCACGCCATAGGCCACGGCGATCTGTCCTGCGCTCAAACCTGTCTTCTCCAATGCGCCGTAGTCACGGATTTCATCGGCGGGGTGAAGGTCTTGGCGCTGCGCATTCTCACTTGTCGCCCAGAGTTTCGCGGTGTCTTCATCGGGCGCAATCTGAACCTGCACGTTCTGAAAGCGCGGATCGTCCTGCAAAAGCGCGAGGGCGCGGTAACGACGCCCACCAGCGACAACACCAACACCCTTGGTCCCATCATGGCGGAACCCTGCAAGGTTGTGGATCAGGCCAGCGATTTTGATGTTCTCAGCCAGCGATGCGATTTCATCTTCGGAAACCACTGTGCGCGGGTTCAAAGGGGAAACATAAAGATCGGCAAACGCTACGGTTTCGGTGATCTGCGGGATTGTTGTTTGGTCAGTCATTTTTCTATCCTTGATATGGTGATGGGTTTGGGTGGAACGCCCTTCGTCGGGCGCTCTCGATTTTCAGTAGTCAGAGGGGAAAAGGACCGTCATGACCCGCTTGGTTTGCTCCAAGTCGGTTGGGTCTTCGGCTCCGTATTCAAGGTCCCAATCGTAGAGGTCG
>JBOEGL010000012.1:0-54090 GCA_050633405.1 Cognatishimia sp.
ATCTTGAACCAAATGGTCTTTGTCTCGTCGCCTACAGTGATTTCCACCGCACCAAAGCTGTGATCCCCATAAGGGTCGTTATCTTCGGTAAAGTCAGAAAACTTCTGAATTGCCTGCATCAGTCGCGCCATCCAAGCGGGGCTTAATGCTGCCACGGCTTGCGTCATGACGATCTGGCCGGGGATGGTAAAATCCGCCCCCCATGTATTGCGAAAACGGTCATTGTGATCTGCGATCAGCTTGGCCCGTTCCGCAGCCTCAAAATCTTCTTCGGGAATTGAAAGCGCGTTGCTCATATCGTGTTCCTTTGTGGTGTGGTCCGTTCTGGTGTTTCGCAAAATCGGACAAGGGTTCTGGAAGGTCCGCGTAGCGGTGCCTCTCCTGAAACCTTGGCCCTCGCCGAGAGCCGGGGGGGAACCGATGCAATGCTGAAATCCAGCCCAAAGGGGAGGGGGATCACCCGTCAACGCAGCGCGGCGCAGCCGTGACCGATGATGGGGACACCCCTTTGGGCGCAGTATTTCGGGGTTGCATTGGGGGACCGGCGGTCCCCTGATCGTCGTGCAGCGGCGTTCGGCTTGCCCGAACCCCAAACGACCAACAAAGACTCAGGGCCACCGGCCCGTCGCAGAAGCATAGCGATGATGTTTCGATCCGCCCTGGGCGGTTCACGCCGGACGTGAATGCCGATCTATCTCGCTGGAAGTAGAGCAAAAGATGAATATGCTGCACACAACTTTGGAGGTATATTCATGTTGAAAAATTCACGCAGGCACATGCGCCTGCACACTTTAGTTTTGGTTGCACTCATCGGATCCTCGTCTAATGGCGCTGTAGCGCAAGACGCAGCATCTGACGACTGCGAGCTGGCCGTCGCTGCCATGATCAATTTGGCGCAGACGAATTTAGCCAACAGTGAAGCGATGGTGCAATTATCCATTGATAAGTTGGGTCTTCTGACGTCGATCGGAGGACAGGCAAACGCAGATATGGTGGAGGCCATGTCAGCAATGGATGAAACACTTGATGGTGTTGAGCAAATTGACAGCCCCGTGGTTGCGGGTGGGATCGCGGCGATGCGCCGTATGTGTCCTGACGCATTCCCTCAAAACTGAGAGAATAGGGGCTGTCTGCCCCCGCGCCCTGCAGGGCGCTCCCCCGAGGATTTTTAGGGGAAGATGAATGAAACGATTTTACGCGTAGACCGGCGGACAACACGCTGTCTGTGTACGGATCAGGTACATAATATTATTGTATTAGACACAATCTTGTAATATTGTCGGAAACTGCGGACCTAGCAGGGATGCGACGGTGCGTGGAAGGTGAAAAAAACTCCGGTTGGATTTACCGAAAGGGCCGGGACCGCAAGGTTTCGGTCCTTTTTCTTTGAGAGGACGCAAATGAAATTTGTATTGATATTGGTGCTGTTCAATTTTCAGTCGGGATCAGAGGTGATCACGGCGGAATTTGACGACATGCAAGCCTGCGCGGATGCGGCTTTGCGCACGTTTCAGGGCGTAGATGCTGCCGTTGAATTGCGGGCGCTGGTGCCTGTTGAGGGCGCGACCGTGCTGGATGGCACGATGATCGCGTATAATGCTGATGGTGCGGAAACGGGAATGTATAGTTGCAGTCCGTCGCGCTCCACAAATTTGGGAGAATAGGGTGTTGGAAGACATTAAGTGGGCTGGGATGGCTGTGCTTTGGCCCCCCGCAACGAAAAAAGCGCGTGGGATGGTTTTATCGTTTCGCCAGTGGTGCATGATGCTCGGCGGGACGTTCTTCATGTTTTTGTGGAGCGTGTTCGTTGGCTCGTTCTTCATGTCGTCTTACGATCCAGTTGGCGGCGGCGCAATTTTCATTGGGCTGCTCATGGTCGGTGCAGCATTGTATTTTGCGTATCTCTTTTATGCCTTTGGTTGGCGGACGAAGACGCAGTAGATGAAAAACACAGAGACATACCGTGAAGGCTTTAGCGCCATATTGGCGTTTGAAGCTGCCTTCGATCATGCGGAAAAACTGCATGGACCTACTGCCTTTGACCCCCGCAAGGCTGACTTGTCTTCGCCTGGACTTGCGATGCTCAGACAAGTTGGCGAACGGTTGGATCGTTTGGGGGGCAGGGACGCGATGTTTGCTGCTGCTCACGCCCTTGCTGAAACCGATCCGCGCCGGTTCTACGGCCTCGGAGTGCTTTTAGGCGTTGTTTGGGCTGGCATTGGTGAGTGGTCATTGATCCGAGGATAATGCTTTGAAGATAATCAAGAACACGACCGATGTTCTGCAATTATCATCGAGAACTTGGTTCTGGGGCGGCGGGGTCGATGTGACCTTCGATAGCTTTATGAACAACGTCGAGATTTCGGAAAAAAGAGCCCTCACGACCGATACTCGTCGGTTCGGATTGTCGGAAGTCAGAGACGCTATTGTGGTTTCTGACACGCGCAACAGACGGCGCACGGTTCACCGTGTCGCGCTTTTCGTTGATGGCAGGTTGCACAAGGGCGCATATCGTCTTTCCGGCCAGTTTGCCGATAGCAACGACGCAGAGAAAATCAAAGAGTTGATAAACCGCTGGCTTGATCGGCGGTTCGCATGAGACGCCGCAGGCGGCGCAAGGGAATTGCTTGGTTTCGGCGGCGACCGGCATGGGGGACTGTATATCTTATGCAGTCTTTGGATGAACCGGACTTGTTCAAAGTCGGGTTTACCAAACGGCTGACGAAAAGCCGCAGAAACGAATTGAAAGGCAAAGTGGGGGGTCGATTGAAGGTCTATTACACTTTGTCGATGCCCAATGCATATTTCACGGAACAACGGGTTTTGCGCGATTTGCGGGCGCGATGGTTTGGCCGCGGTGATCGTCGCGGAACCGAGTGGTTTCGGTTGCGGCGCAACGAAACACTGCCTGACGTAGCTGCCCGAATTTTCAAAGCTGCTGGCGTGGTGCGCCGGGTATCGAAGCTGAAACTATCTTGGCCGAAGGACCAAGAATTTGTGATCTATAGTTGCAATGAACTGGCCCTTTTGGACGATAAGGGCAAAGATCGGCTGGGAATTAGCAAGGAAGGCAGGGAAAATGGCACTGGTGGATTTGAAAGGAAAGTCAAAGCGCGAGCTGAAGGCGCTCCTGAAGAACATCGAGAGTGAAATTGTGCGCCGCAGGAAGCAGGAATTTCGCGAGGCAAAGCGCGTAGTGGGCGACATTGCAAAAAAGCATGGCTTCACGCTGCAACAGCTTTTGGCTGACGCACCGGCGCCAGTGAAAAGGAAAAAGCGGCAATCGGCACCTCGACCGCCCAAACCGCCGAAGTATCAAGATCCTCGGTCGCCAGAGAAAGCATGGTCCGGCTTTGGCCGTCCGCCAGCGTGGTTTAAGGAACATCTTGCGAACGGAAAAACGCCCGAAGACCTATTGATCACATGAAACGGTCTATGCGTTCTACGCTTGTATGGGGCGTAATTGCCGACCTTGAAAACTGGCGGCGTTCGATGCCAGCTGCGGTGATAATTCGTGATGACGATGCACTGTCGCAACTTGAATCTGGTGAGACTTGCATTGGTTTGGCACATGCCCCGACCGAGCGGGCATTGTTGGCGCGGTTTCCCTCCCTTCACACCCGTTGTCTTGATCTACTGCCAGCATCGCAAAGCACCCACTAGCGGCCGTCAGGTCGCGTGGGCGAAGATCGTCACCCTTTGGGCAGATCGGACCTTCCCTGGGCGGGGATGAAGCGAAGAAAATGACGCGGCTCTGTAAGAGACGCGGAATGACTATCGCGGCACCGTGCGCAGGGTAGGGCTGTTCTGGGTGTAAGCCGTCATGTGCCGGCTGAAACCTAGAGCTGGTCGGACGCTTGCGTTCGACGCCCCAAAAATTTCATTATGAAGGTCAAAACCGGGGCCTGAAAAATGTGCAATCTCTACTCCAACAACCTGCCTCAAGAGACGATGCGGCGTCTGTTCAACGTTAAGCCTGCAAATGATCAGCTTGGAAATGCGCAACCACTGCCTGCGATTTTCCCAAAGGGTAACGCCCCGATCATCACGCTCGATGGCGAGGGTTCGCGTCGGCTGGCAAATTCTCATTGGGGTTTCGTGCTGCCGCAAAAATCCAAGGTGACGGGAAATCCGATTCAGCCCAAGGCCGTGAACAATGCGCGTGACGATAAGCTGCTGACTTCGAGATTTTGGAAAACCAGTTTTGAAACGCGGCGTTGTCTCGTCCCAGCAACCAGTTTTTGCGAGGCCAAAGGAAAAAAACCGGCGACGTATTTTTGGTTTGGGCTGAAAGGCGACGAAGCGCGACCGCCGTTTGTGTTTGCGGGTATTTGGCGGTTTTTCAAAGGCGAATACGGACAAGAAGAACGGTCGCAGGTGACGTCCTCGATCATTACGACAAAACCCAATGAACTGGTGCGCGAGGTGCATCCAGACCGGATGCCTGTGATCCTGTCGCCTGAAAATCACGATGTTTGGCTCCACGGCTCGCCCGAGGATGCCTTTTCGTTGATTGAACCGTTTCCAACCGAACAAATGACGATCCACAAGCACGGGGAATGGCTCAAATCTGACGCTGGATAGCAAAACAATCATCTGCTTTGCTGATCTTTCCGCTCGGCCAGTGCTTTCAAGCTACCGACGAGATTCAGGGTGCCGTTGCGTGCTGCACTTGTCATGCCACGAAGGTATCCGCCGGGGTTCTGAACACGGATTTCCGGTGTAAACCTGTTTGCATCTGTGATGATCAAGGCGAGAAGGGCGTCATTGTGGCCCATCACTTCGCAAGCGTCACGCCATGCCGTTTGATTGATACCCAATTCGGGAAGCATCTGCACGGCTGCGGCAGAAACGTCATGCTCGGTGGGGGATCGTCCACTGGTCCTTGCGTCGATGTAAAGCTGCATGTCCGGCGATGCGAGACCATAAAGGATCGGTCCTGACAGCTTTAATCGAATTTCGCCCTTGCTTGCTTCGCGCGACCTTTCATCATCTTTTTCCCTGCAATGTTCAGGGCCGTTAGGCTCTGAACCATCATACCCAGAGTGCGCGGGCTTGCCCGCGCTCTTTTTATCCACGCTTGCGTTACAGACAGGTTTAAAGTCTTGGGTTGTATCTTGTATATAGGGGGTAGCACTTGTGCTGCACCCGTGTTGCATATCCTGTGTTTCATTCAACAAATTGATGGTCTGCTGTGTGAGTAAGTCGGCCTCTGCGACGTGTTGACGAAGATCGTCCATGTCGATCCGCCTCAGTTGCCGTGCATCCGGCCACGCTTCGTATTCCGCTTCGATCTGCGACGTGTCCGCCCCAAGGTCGGCCAGGTCATTGATGGCAGCCTTTAGATGGCCCTTGTGGATGCTGCGTGTGTTGCACAGGAGGTTGCGCTCTTTGTTTAGCGCGTCCTGTTGGTGCTGGTGCGCCAGCATGGCGGGGACCAGTGCGATTGCGCACGAGAAGAACACGCCGCACCCATCAAATCCTGACCTGCCGCCATGCGCCATTGTGCGTTTGTCGATCAGGCCCACGGCAGCAAGCCGCTTTTCGTGTCGGGCGATGCTGTAACGGGATTTGCTGCGTCTCGCGGCAATCTCGCCCTGCCTACGGTAGCAACAGGGTTCGCGGTCGGGCGACTTCCAGTCGCTTGGCCGGGGATCTTCTGCCATGCGGACGAAAGTGGAAACTTCCGCGTCAGTTAGATTGAACATCGTCGGTGCGACGTTCTCAAACAAGCGGATGAAGCCGTCACGCTCCATGCCGTCTGGCAGGGTGGGAAACCCTTCGGTGTGGTGATCGTATCTCTCAATACGAGCTGCAATGCTGTGCATGTCTCTGTCCTTGCTCGGTTTAAGCAGGGCGGAAGCAGGCAAGTCTTTATGGTTCGCACAAATGCGTTTTTTGTTGCCAGCTTTGGAAGGGGGTGATAAAACCGAGATCAACAGCTTTTTGATCTGCTAAAGAATTGGCGTTCTTTGGTTTCAGAACCCCCCCGTTAGGTTTCCGCCTTGCGGGGGTTTCTACTTTTTAGGGCTGTTTTCTCCTTTCGATTCTCTGTTTTCCGACGCTCTTAGAATACAGGGTATTGGCCGTTCGGCTATAGTACCTACTGTATGCTGCGCCTTGGTCTAACTCTTGTGGCGTTTGGAAGGGTCAGACCAAGATGCAGATGTAGCGAGCGCACAAATGCGTTTTTTTCTTGCTTGCCATGTGGGTGGGGTGTTAGAACCGGACTTGAAAAATATGGTAGCCACTTGGGACGCCAATCCCTTGGTTCTAAACCCCCCGTACAGGTTAACCCCTCTGCGGGGGTTTCTCGTTGTACGGCGGGAACTGCTCCTCTGCCTGTTGATTCTTATTATTTGTGACGACAGGCATACAACGTCTGGATGCCTGTCGCAATTATAGTATTGTTCGTTCGGCGTCATACCACGCCTAGTAGTTGACCTGCTCGAAGCCGTAGTTGCCTTCATAATCCCGCCATTCCACGAAGACCGAGCGGTGGAAAATTGACGGGCAGTTGCTTGGGTAGTTTTCCAAACCCGTGTGCGCTGCGGGAAGTGAGCGATAATCGTTTGATCCGGTCCAGCGGAAATCGCCCTGCGTTCCATATGTGCCGACACGCATAGAGAATGATCTGTTGCAATCATTGTCGCGACCGCTTTCGCGCTGGCTTGCATAAGTGACGTTATAAACTCGGATGGACCTCACAAAGTTGAACTCTTGCCCGCTGATGTCGATGTCTGCGCCGCCCCCATCTTGAACAAGTTGCAATGCGTAGCCTTCTGGGAGAGGGGCCGCAGTCCCGCCGCTGCGTCGAACAACGGCGGGCTGTGGCTCAAGCGCGAAATCCGTGAGTGGTGCGCTTGGGTACGACTGCTGTGGTGCCACATCGTCCAACTCTAGGAGAATGTCGTAGATGCGGTCGGTAGTCAGGGTTTCAGGATCGACGGTGTAAGCCGCGCCCATCGGACAGCGCCAGATTTGCAACGGGGGTTCAACAGGCCAAGGTGTGATCCTGCGGATGAACTCGGCGCGGGCGCGAGCGCAAGGTACTGAGGCAGGCCAACCGCCTGACAGGCAGAGAAGTATCGCACAATCAATTTGGTATGTTTGTGCTTGAGCGCGTTCGGGTGCTGCTGCGATGCCGACTGCGGCTGTTGCCAGTGCCAGGACGCTTGAGCGGAGAATGTTCTTCATGATGTTCCCCTTTCGAAGTGAGTTATTATAACGGCGTGATGCTGTTATAATATTGTTTAATCGAAACTCGGGGCTTGAATCAAGTGATTGTCTTTGATGGCATCGGTGGGAAAAACCGTTCTTGAACTGAAAAGGCTGCTCACCGTCGCCGGGAACAGCCTTTTAATCAGGACGGGATTCGAACCCGCGAAACGCTTTCACGCTTACTCCGTTTTCAATGGAGCGCCTTCGACCGCTCGGCCACCTGTCCACAAGTTGTGGAGGAACCATACTTGTCGAACAGATCAGACACCATTTCAAGTGTTTTCACCTAGAAGGCCATACGGCTTTGCGAACCCGCCAACATGCTAACTTTCTCGCCTAGACGGATTTTCCGATCCGCTGTGCGTCGCGCTCCTTCACTCATGAAGCTAACAAGATCGAGGATATCTTCGTTTTCCTTCACGTTTTGGAAGCGGGCGTCCCGATTAACAAAGACGACGCTTTTCTTGCCTCGTGATAGCAGTTCAAAGACATTGCTAAGCGTACCAGTGCTTGCAGCGTCCCAGAGCATTAAGCCAAATTCCGCTTTTGAGGCCATTTCAATGTCTTTGGCTGTAAAGAAAGCACGCGTTCCCGGCTCTGCTGACGATTTCACTCTCTGAACCGGCCAATCGCCTAGGTTGTTCCTAGGCTGACGCCCGGTACAATACACTGTCACGTCCGGCGCAGACTGCGATAATAGTTCAGCCTGGATGGATGCGTCGGCACCGTTGGCGTCCCCAACGATGATAGGCAAGCCCTCGCGGATGATGTTCGTGATCCGATCGACAAACAAGGGATGAAGTCTTTTGATCTTTATAGAACCAGCGATGAAAACTGTCTTCAACTTTACCTCCATGTCATTGCCGCGACATATACGCCATTGATCTTATCATATTGTGAAAGAAGACTACAGACAGCATCCATCGTTGCTCCAGAATCGAACAGATCATCCACGACAAGTACATTCCAGCAACCTTCGTTGCTGATGGGTCGGTTCAACAAATATCTGCCTGCTAGAGCTGCGTCCTTCTCAGCCCGCGAGTTCATATTCTTGAGAGAAGCGGTGTTGGTAGCGATGGCAGATTTAGAGATGATGTTGTCAAATAGTGGTTTGTCCATTCGTTCGGCCACGGCGGTTGCAACCTCCGTAACAGGTTGGCGATTGCGCGTCGTAGATGCAGGGGCAGGCATCACCAAGCCGATGGACGGAAAATGAGGTACAATCGCACGAACAATTGCCTTGGCGAGTGGTTTGGCTTGATCAAAATCCCCACGGTACTTTAGCCGAAAAACAGCCTCACCGGCTGGCGTCCTTGTCGTATCGAATTGAGGTCGTCCCCACTCATTGTTCCCCAAAAAGACGCTGGAGACTATGTGCTTATCGAGGGCATAACCATCGGTGAAGTTGCCAGACAGTCGTTTGATTTTAATTTTCATCTATTCGGTACTTTGATCTGCTTGTTTCCCACCGATCTTCTAAGCCGGGGCTAGTCGATACCCAAATCGCAAGCGGTCTACGTTTCTAAGAATTAGCTGTTTCGGCGTTTTTTTCGAAGAAGGCGAAAATCTGACCCATGACGTCACCGCCAACTTCCTCAGTTTCGGTAAGAACGTCATGCTTCGCGTTTCTGATCATAGCGAACTGGCTGTCAGGCCAATGCTCCATCCGACGCTTGATAGACGAGTTGTCCACCAGCTGATCCAATTCGCCGCAAAATGTAATGCATGGGATATCAGGTGACGGAACGCTTGAAAGGCTACGACATTCTGAGAGGGCTTCGTACAGCCAGGACAGAGTTGGCCCGCCGATTTGAAGCTCTGGGGCCTTCTTTGCCTGATCAACCCAATAATCATACATATCAGCGTTATGGGTTAAATTGTTGTCTTCAAACGGGGTGTTCAACACGTAGATATCCCCACTCTCGCCGGGGACATATTTGTGGCTCAAACCAATCTTTTGAGAGGCCCATGAAATGGGCCAAGCTGCCGCTCGTTGAAGGGTGGACATTTTGATCCCCCACATAGGGGAAATAAAGGCGGCGGCGTCTACAGGAAGATCATCGAGCATCGCACGAAGACCGATGCAAGCCCCCATAGATACCCCGACAAGATAGTATGGTTTTGGAAGCTCAAGTTCCTCGACCGCTGCCAGTAGGGCGGCAACATCCTTTTGATAATCAGAAAAACGGTGAATATGGCCCGCTTGAGCATCATCAGCCATCCGGTCTGACAATCCCTGACTACGCCAGTCAATCACTGCGGTTGAATAGCCGTTGTCGGCAAAGTTCTTTGCGACACGCCCGTATCGCTCCATGTATCCGAACCTGCCTAGCATGAGCAGGATTGTCCCTTTGGCCTTAGTATTGGTTGCGTAGATGCCCACGCGAACGCGCACGTTGTCATCTGTGGTCATCCAGTACGCTTTGGCCGTTTCGGGTCCATCAGCAATGTCGCTGTAGTATTTCGCCTGTTCCATCATCCACCTAAGAAAGTTTGCAGTTTTGGCCCAGACAATACGCGCGTCGAGGCGATGATGCTCAACGCCAAGATTAGTGAGAATCCATCAAACCGACCGACCAAGACTAAGTTTACAGAAAGTAACCCGATCACAAACAACATTCTTACAACCTCTCGCCCATCGCGAGCGAAAGAGAGATCTTCGCCATAGATTGAAAGTCGCTGGAAAATGTTCTGAACCTTCATGACAGAGAATACAAAGATGGTCGCTGTGACCACGACCATTAGAAATGTGGTAAAGTGGGTAATGGAAGTGTTGTCCAACCACCCGTTCCTTGTCGAACCCACTCCGAAGAATGATAGAGCGTCCGTCTTGATCCACTGCACGATATTTGGGCTGTCTGACGACAGATAGGTTACTTGCAGCTTAATAAGGGTCGCGAGCCAAAGGCCGAAGACGGCAACACGGAAGCTGCCCCATACAATTTTTTGACCCTCCTTCAAGATTTGCCGCCGATTTATGGTTCTTCCTTCGAGGACCAAGGTGGTGCAAATATCATGAAAATCGAAAACGACGATTACCAGAAACAACAATCCGAACATGAAGACCGCGATATATGACGCGGTGTAAAGGTATCCGATCGCAGACAAGATCATAGCTTCTGGAATGGAAATCACCTCTGGCCGCACAAGTGTCACAAGGTATCGGTCTATTTGAACGCCATTAGCGTCACCGGACAGATACGCAGGCAGGTAAATACCGAACCACTGGAAGCAGCAAACGAACAGAAAGCAGAACAACGCGATGGCCCAGAACGAGAACGAGAAGTCATTGACCTTCGCGTACCAAGCCACGTTTCGATGCGCCGTGACGGATTTTGAATCCACTGATGTGCAGTTACCTCGGCCTACACGCTTCCAATATGTGTTGAGGTCCCCAACAAAGTAAATGTAGAGCGGTAGAGCTATCAGGGGCAGGGCATTGAGCGTTGGTGCCCAGATGAAGCCGACTTGTTTCGATAGCCCTTCGACCGGGTTATAGGTCACACTCAACGTTCCAAGTGCGTAGTTCAAAAAGCCAAGACCACAGAACACGAGCCAATACACAACGAGAAGGTTCATCGACCCTGAACCGCTTAAAATCCATTCTGTCTTCTCTGCCAGCGTTCGGCTCGCCGGTTTTTCCGGTTGGACAGATGGGCTTTGATGCTGTGTTTCCGCTTCGACAGTGGTGACTGGTTGATCGGGCTCTTTGGCTTCGTCCGAGGTTGTGTGCTTCTCGGCAAGTTTTTTGGCTTTGCGCTCTTTGGTCAGGCGTTCCTTAGATGCCGTAATTTCTGCTTGCCATACGCTCGTTGCTTCTGGATCGTCACAACCGAAAATCCGCGCAAGCCACTTGATGTTTTCGGGACCAATACCGTGATCGTTATCCTGGAACCATAGCTGCACAATCCGCAGATTGATTCCCTTTTCGTTCTCTTCAAGCAAACAGATGGCTTCCATAAGCGCATCTGGTGTCCACGGTCCGTCTGGAAAGCCGCTCGCATTTACAGGTCGGCCAGCACCGGCAGCGGCGAGGCGCGCAAAAAGCACCTTGAAGTTGTCTTCGGTTTTCTGCGGTGCAACAAAATATTTACCGTTTTTAATCAATGAACTACTAGAAATTTTTTCGTTCCTTTGCGCTTCTTTGCGTATTCTATCGTGCAATTGCAGAGATTGTAAGCACAACTCTTAAGGGTAGTTCCCACCGCACGTTGCGCGGGAACAGGACGAGTGTTTACGCATTTTTTCAGCGCCAATTTCAGGGGGAATATCATCGTGACTGCTGCCTTATCATTCGACAACTCAGATCAAGAAACGATGCCAACAACAAAGACTACGGTTCGGGAAGCCAAACAGCGCCAAACCGCTGAACCAATCAAATTCATCCTAGATAGGGAGACACGGGCGGTTGTCGGTTGGCTCTACAAATGGAACACGGGAGCACTCGTTCCCATGTGGAAAGATGGCAAACGTCAGAATGTCATCTATGAATGATGCTATCGTAGCCCATATTTGGCTGTAATGTAGGTCAACTATGCTGACCTATTTAACATAACATTGATTATGCGTCGATCTGGTCAGGAAGATTTTGGGTGTCGGAACTCGTTAATAATGAGACCAAATTAGTGAGACTGTAATTGGTTTGATTTCAAAGCCTTGCAGTTTCTCAGTTTTAGCTGTCAGAAGGTCCAGTTCTCTTCTTCCATAAAGCCTTCCAGCGAAACGCATGGAATTCGAAAGTGGCGGCAAATGTTTGGAATTTTTGCTCCGTTCCGTGGTTCACCTTCGAGGGTCACGACAGTCCCCCCTGTGGCCTGCGCCCGCGCAATGATGAATGGGTCAGCGTTGAGACCACCCTTCAAGAGCTTCTTCCGTTCAATTATTTGAAGGAAGTGTGGCACTCCGAAAATTTGACCTACGAAACCTGCCTCCACAGCATCCGGCGCGGGAAAAAGGTCGCGCTGGTTAACTGCCCACTCTCGTAGCGCAACGACGCGATCCCCATCAATCTCACGTGCGACTTCGCGGGTCGATGTGATGTCTCCGTTTTCAATTAGCTCGTCAAACTGCTCCCAAAGGGTCGGGAACCGGTTGCGATAATAACTGTGAAAAAGCTGGGAAAATGCGTTCGTATCGAAAACGTAGCTCAAGGCACCCTCCTTGAGACATATTCCTCAAGACGGGTCAGATTCTTGGGTTTGGTGTCGAGAATGTCAGCAAGTTGATTGTAGTCGATCCGGTTCTGATAGAACCGCTGGAAAGCCAGGTTGATATATTCGGTACCAAGATAGGCAATTTTAGTGTTGTAGTGGTCCCCCCCCGTGCCACGTTGCCCTTGTTCGGCCCATCGCCGCGCGGCCTGATCATACTCGCCCGGAGTGATCAGATCGCGGTCGAGAAACTTTCGGAAGATGAACTCGCGACTGACGCTAAACAGTTGTGCCAATTCAGCCGCTGTCGCCTCGGTCAGTGCTTGACCGGCAAAAGTGGCATCGAAAGTATCTTCCGGCACAAGAAGACAAGCCGCCATACGATTGCAAATGACCTCGATCCGCTGATTGTCTCCGACCAACTCATCCGCAAAACCGTCGCCGGTCCGGTCGACACCACTGGTATGGAAGAGCAGGTGCGCAAGCTCATGGAACAGCGTGAAAATTTGTCGTGTCTTCGCAGTAGTGTTGTTGACGTAGATGATCGGAAATTCGTCGTCATAGAGGCAGAACCCGGAATAGTCCGGCTCCCGGAAAGAGTCCTTGAAAACATAGACACCGACGCCCAGAAGCACCTTGCGCCATTCTTCAAGTGCCGTTTCCGCATTGCCCCACGCGAACTGCTGCTCCATCGTGACGCCCAGATAAGCCCGTACCTCAGCTGCGATTTCCTCAATGCGGTCTGTCGGGCGGAACGCCAAGTCACGGGTAATCAGCCGTTCGGCTGGATTGCGGCCCCCGTTCAGCTCTTCAACGCCCATCTGGAACGTCCGGGCCTTGCGCAGAAGCAATCGGATGCGGGGTGGTATCTCGGCAATCTGGTCTGGACCCAAGGTGCGAAAGGTCTCTTCGATAGGCGGCAGATCGGGCGGAGCCGGAAAGAAGAATACCGCAACCGGCACCTTGAACTTCTCCGCCATCTTTTCGAGCTGCGGATAGCTCGGAAAAGCCTCGCCGGCTTCCCACTCTACGATCTTGCGAAAGTCCGATATTGCAGCGTCTATAGAGAACCCGGCCCGCTCCCGTGCCCAGGTCACAACTGCTGGGGTGATTGGCATAGCTTCGGCCATCAGACGGAAAGCCCGGCTTCTCGGCTCATGGCACGCTGTAGTGTGCTGCGGTTCACGCCCAAAATCTCGGCCATGCCAGAAACGGTTTCCCGTTTGGTCTCTATAACCGTCTTCGCGTGGGTGATCTGCGCGGTGGAAAGTGCTGGCGGACGCCCCAGCCGTTTTCCACGCTTCTTGGCCGCGCGTAGCCCTGCCTTTGTCCGCTCCTGAATAAGATCGCGTTCGAACTCAGCTAACGCACCCATGATGTGAAACACAAGCCGTCCGCCTGCGGTCGTCGTGTCGATCCCGTCTGTCAGGCTGCGGAACTCGATGCCACGATCCCCAAAGAGCTTCAGAAGATGGATCAAATCGGCAATGGAGCGGCCAACGCGGTCCAGCTTCCAGACCACCAGAAGGTCAGCTGGGCCTAGTAGCTCCAACGCTTCGGAAAATCCCGCACGGGTCTCGGCTGCTTTCGCGCCACTTTGGGCCTGATCGGTGATGATCCGGTCGCACCCGGCCTCGGTCAACGCCTCGATCTGTAGATCAAGGTTCTGTTCTTCCGTAGACACCCGTGCGTAGCCGATTTTCATAGATTCGTTTTGCACGAGGTTTTTGCGGCAGTCCAGTCTAAATGGAATCAATGACTTGGCAGGATGCGAAAAACTGCCGCAAAAAGGGTCGTTTTCGCGGCACTGGCGTCCAAGCAGTCATTCGTGTTTTGCGCGGCGAATGCCGGGACAGAGCCCTTAGCTGAAGTGTCAAGTTCTTGCTGCGTGCGCTCGCAGCACGACATTTGCTGCAACAACATGAAAACTTACACTGTCCCGTGGAGGAAAGAGCGGTCGTTGATTCTGAGCTCAGACACTGGCTAGTAAAGCCGAAACGGTGTCGGTCACCTTTAGCCTCGCAGAAGTCTCGTTCTAAAGATGTGACGCTGGAGTTTCAACTCGAACAGGAAACTTTATGAGCGAATTCCGCTCATCTTTCATGGATTGATCGGTTGACGCCCATAATGAAGTCCAACAAAATCCCCAAAGGTGGAACTGGAAATGTGGGTAAGACTCCCGAAATTAAACCTTGCACGTCGATACTTATGGGGCGCTTTGGTTGCGGCTTTGATCCCGCTTGTTCTTATTGCGTTCATCTATGATCGATACAGCGCGAGCCTCTTGAGTACGCTGGTAACAAGTCGCCTAAATGGCGAGGTGGAAGCCGTAGCAGCGCGGATGAGCAACTATTTGTCGGCTCACAGAACTCGCCTAGAAAACATTGCGGACCTCCGGGACGTAGCCATATTTTTTGGCGCAAAGGATCAGCCTCTGACGCCTCAACTTGCGGATTTTCTGCTTCTTGAAGTTGGAAGCCCTGATATCTATGCAATTGAGCTGTCAAGCCCAGACGGGCAGATCATCAAGACCATCCCACAATCTCGCAGTCGTCCCAACACCCATAATTCGACGACCCTGCCAATTGTTGAGATTGATGGCACAGAGATCATAGGTCCGGTGATGCCAACAGCCGGGCAACCTGGCTGGATATTGATCCGCCAACCGGTTTTGCGCGAGCAAGTGCTTATCGGGTATGTCGCAATACGGTCGCGTTTATCATCCCTTACCGAACTCGCGGGAGATTTGTTGAAACCGGGCGTTTACGCTCCGCAACTGACCGTTTTTGAGCGCATCAGAGTAAGCGTCGTCGGGGTTGAGGCCCCAGTCGGGACAGTTATTGCGAGATCAAAACAGGTTCTGCCAGGCTGGCGGCTAAATCTTGTTGAGGTCGGCAATGACCTCAATGAACCGAGACTGCGGATAAGATATCTGATGCTCTTGGTTGCGACGCTTTCGGCTCTTGGTCTGGTGTTTCTTTTCTTCAAGATGTCGCGGCGCTTGTCCGGGTACCTGACCCCCTTGAATTCCGGCGCTCAGGCTATTGCAAATGGAGATTTTTCGATCCCTGTCAGTGAGGAAGGTCCAGGTGAGTTGGGCGCACTTGCACGATCGTATAATCGGATGCGCGAACAGTTGGAAATACTGATCGCGTCCCGGGTGGACATTGAACGCAGAGCGACCCTTGGAAATATGGCTGCTGGAATTGCACATGAAATTCGCAACCCACTAACGACGGTTTCAGCGACCTTACACGGCCTCAGTCGCGGTGAAGACCAACTCGACCGCAAAGAAATGTACGACTTGGTCGCGACTGAAATAAACCGTATCGATGAAACGATTTCGGAATTTGTGAATTTTGCGAAGCCGCGGGAACCAGAACGACAGGACGTGCAGGTTCGAGATATAGTCAAGAGCGTAAATAAGCTCGTCAGTGCAACGGCTCACGAAAGGTCTATTGCGATAAGTGCTTCCGGAGACTCCAGCATTCGAATAAATGTCGACCCGGCACAACTCCGCCAAATCCTCCTCAATCTGTCGCTGAATGCGTTCGAGGCAATGCCCGGCGGCGGGCAACTTCGCTTTCGCATTTACAAAGATGGAGGCATGGCAAAGTTGGTCGTGGCAGACGATGGGCAGGGCATGGATGATGCAGTAAGCAGCAAAATACTGAGACCGTTTTTCACTACAAAATCCGGCGGAACTGGCTTGGGCTTGTCGATTACTAACCAGTTGGTCGATGCAAATGGCGGATCAATGACAATAGATAGCATTTGGGGGGAAGGCACGACTGTCAGCCTTCATTTTCCATTCGCGGGTGATAGGAAAACGCAATGAAGGCCGCGAACATATTGATTATAGATGACGAGATAAATCTGACGCGCTCGCTTGCCTTTACGTTGCGGCAGGCGGGTATGGAATGCTCAGAGGTTCATAACGGCCTTGCAGGCTGTGAAATGGCCAGAAAAAACCAGCCCGATATTGTCTTGCTGGACATCAGGATGCCAGGAATGAATGGTCTCGAAGTCCTTGAACGTCTGCTAGCAGATGAGCCAGACATCCCGGTCATCATGATGTCTGCGTTCGATGACACACAAGATGCCGTAACAGCCATGAAAATGGGCGCAGTAGACTATCTGGCCAAGCCATTTGATGTCGATGAGCTGATCCTGCTCATTCGTGAGACCGACGAAAAACGACGGTTGGAATCCGAAGTCCAATATCTGCGCGATCGCAATGCGACGAACGAAGCGTTCATAGGCAACAGCCCTGCCATCAAGAATCTGCGCCAGGAGCTGTCTGCAATCACCAAAAGCAAGGCAAAAACCATCCTGCTTCTCGGCGAAACCGGTGTTGGCAAGGCCGTCATCGCCCGGGAAATGCATCTCAATACAGCCGGGTCAGGTCGCCCATTTGTCGAAATCAATTGCGCGACCCTTGTCGAAAACCAAATCGAAGCCGAACTGTTTGGTGCGGAACGCGGAGCTTTGCCCGGCCTTGTTGCGAAAAGAAAGGGCTTGCTGGAAATCGCTGACGGGGGAACCCTGCTTCTGGATGAGATCGGCGAAATTCCTCTTAATGTCCAAGCCAAACTTTTGACGTTCCTTGAGACCCGGACATTCAGGGGCCTCGGCATGCCTAGGGATTTGTTTTCAGATGTAAACGTAATCGCGGCAACGAACCGTAACCTGACACAAGAGGTTGAAAACGGGAACTTCCGGCGCGACTTGTTCTTTCGATTGAATGTTGTGCCCCTTTCGCTTCCCCCATTGCGAGATCGGGAAGGGGATGTGGCGTTGCTGGCTCAATATTTTTCACAACGTTTCGCTGCTGAAGGTAACACAAGGCCCATATCCTTTGCGAAGTCGGTAGGCGAATTTCTGAACGCTTATTCGTGGCCCGGAAATGTTCGGGAACTGAAAAACCTTATTGAGCGGTTGACGATCCATTATGCTGGTCAGACCATTTCAGTCGATCAGCTCCCGCTTGAGATACGGGAAGCAGAGGTTCATGAGCCAGTCAGCATTGAAGACTCCATTTTTGCGGTCGAAAGGAACCTTGTTTTGGATGCGCTGCGCAAGAATGGTGGGAAGAAAGGTGTAACTGCGGATCAACTTGGTATTTCGCGTCACGCTTTAAAGCGAAAAATGCAAAAGCTGGGGTTATCTTGATGTGGAAGGTCACCGTGCGTCTGACGATGGCTATGTGTCTTGGCACCACGCTTGCTGTGGGCGCAGTCGCAGCGCCGGTCAAAATCGGATGCTTGTATCCCCTGACCGGACCGGGCGGCCTTTATGGACGTGACAGCGCAATTGCAATCGAGTTGGCACTAGAAGATCTGTCAGGGGCGGATTTCGACGACCCACTGCAATTTGAGATCTCGATTGAGGACACGCGGTCAAAAACCCTGCGATCGCTGCAGATAGCACGGCAATTCATCGAAGAAGATGACGTGGATTTTGTGTGTGGCGTTGTCAGCTCAAGCATAGCGCTGGCGGTGACCGAAGTTGTCAAAAACTCCGGAGTGTTCTTCATCGGCACAGACCACGCATCCCCGAGCCTAACGTCTGACGCGCTGCATGAAAACTACTTCCGGGTGTCAAACGGCAGCCGCCAGTCGATGTTTGCCGGGGCACAATACATCAAGGAACACTATTCTGACACTGGCACGCCGCTCAATATCGCTTTCATTGGCCCGGACTACGAGTATGGATACCAAAGCTGGGAAGATCTGACACGGTTTCTGGAACTGCATGAGGTCCCCTTCAATACCGTCGGCGTCTACTGGCCGAAACTGTTTGAAACAAACTACTCCAGCTACATCGAGGCCATCAATGCAGCGCAACCGGATATCGTGATCAACGGACATTGGGGCCTCGATCTGGTGACATTTATCAGGCAGGCAACTCAAACCGATCTGTTTGAACAATCCGCATTCATGAACTTTGATGCCGGTGGCAATTTTGAAGTTTTGGCTGAGCTTGGAAATGACATGCCGCTTGGTCTTGTTTTGTCGTCAAGGCATCACGTGAACTGGCCACAAACACCAGAAAACGAGGATTTTGTGGCGCGTTTTTTTGAACGCTCGGGGCGTTATCCGAGTTATGCGGCACAAGGGGCATATTCCGGAATTATGGTAATCGCCAAAGCTGTCAGACAGGCCGGTGGCACAGATGACCCCGCGGCGCTTCGCCATGCACTCCGCCACATTGAAATCCATCTGCCAGAAGATCCCAACGGGTTTCGGTCCCACATGGATCCTGACCATCATCAGATGTTGCAGGTTCAGGCAATCGGGCGCACGGTTTTCGACAATCGGTTCGAACCCGCAACGATCCTGTTGGGGGAGTGGGAAGTTTTTTACCCGCCCGAAAGATGGCCGGATCTGGCAGATCAATCAGATTAATTTTGACTTCGAGCGGAAGTCGCTCACAGATTCGTCGATTTGAGCGGATAGCGCTCATAAAGCGCTTCTCTACAAATTGATACAAGTCGCTCCCTACTTTTATCCTCCGTTTGATACCAACAATTTTGGTGTCAGGGGGGAACGTCAAATAAGGCGTTTTGGATGCCTGACATGCGATGGCATGCGGCGCGCCCCTTGTCTTCAATGGGAGGAAACCATGAAAAACAAAACTTCGCGCATGCGCGCCGTTCTCACAACCACAACAGCCGCCGCAATGGCTGCGACTTTCTCATTTGGTGCGGCGCAAGCGCAAGACACCGAAAGTGTCAAAGTGGGCTTTGTCACGTTTCTGTCTGGGGGTGCCGCAGGACCGTTCGGTGTTCCGGCGCGCAACGCTGCAGAGCTGATGATCGAATCCATCAATTCAGGAAGTGTTCCCGGTCAATACAGCACACCAGGTTTCGCCGGTGCCATGATCGACCCGCTGTTCGTGGATGAGAATTCCAAACAAAAGAATGCAGACTTCCAACGCCTCGTCCAGAAAGACGAAGTGGATATGGTCGTTGGTTACATCTCATCGGGAAGCTGCAAGGCGATTGCACCTGAGGCCGAGAAACTGGAAATGCTGACGATCCTCTTCGACTGTGGCACACCGCAGATCTTTGAAGAAATCGTCACCGACCCCGAATATACCTTTCGCACAGGTGGCCATGCGACAATGGATAACGTCGCTGCAGCCCGCTACCTTCAGCAAACCGGCACCTCCATAGATTCGATCGCCGGGATCAACCAGAACTACGCTTGGGGCCAAGATTCATGGCGCGATTTTTCTGCATCCATTGTTCAGTTGGATCCTGCGTCCGAAGTGGCAACAGAGCAGTTTCCAAAAATCTATGCCGGGCAATATGGCTCTGAAATTTCAGCACTTCTGACAAACACACCTGACGTGATCCACTCTAGCTTTTGGGGCGGCGACATGGAGGCCTTTATCATTCAGGGCCAGGGTCGTGGTGTGTTTGAACGTTCAAGTGTTGTACTGACGACGGGTGAAACCGCGATGCATCGTCTTGGTGCACAAATGCCCGATGGCACAATCATCGGCGCACGTGGCCCACATGGCGATCTTGCGCCAGACTCTGAGTTGAACACATGGTTTCGTGCGGCGTATTTTGACCGGTTTGGTACTTTACCAACATATCCCTCCTACAAGATGGCGCAGGCCCTGTTAGGTGTGAAAGCTGCGGCTGACAAGGCTGGCAGTGTTGAGCGCGACGCGGTGATCGACGCGCTGACGGGTCTGGAATGGGAAGGCCCAAGCGGCATGGTTTCCATGGCTTTGGCCAATGGCCATCAGGCAATCCAGGACACCGCATACGGCACTTACAAGTATGATCGCGAAAACGGCAAAGCCACGCTGGTAGATATCATTCGCTTTGACGCTGAATGTGTGAACCCGCCTGCCGGGGTCAACTCAATTGACTGGATCAATGGTGGCTTTGAAGGCGCGTCCTGCGACTAGGCACTTCTGGGGTAACGACGCCGCCGAAAACGCTCTGGCGGCGCGTTATCTCACCACCGGAGCGCCCAGCCAACCTTATTCCGGTTGGGCGCTTTGCCCCTCAATTTTCTAACCCCCTGCGCTCGCCCAACTGTGGCGGTTCGGTCCGGGTGTTCTCAAACCGCAAGGAGCTTTCGATGCTTACTGCTCTCGCAATCGCCGTGGACGGACTGGGTTTTGCCGCCTGGTTGTTCCTTTCTTCGGTGGGCCTCACCCTGATCTACGGTGTGATGCGCATCCTCAATATTGCGCATGGGGGCTTTTATGCTCTTGGCGCGTATTCATCTGCCTGGGCAATTGGCCTCTACACCCAAACCGGCAGCACTATTGCCTTGACCTACTTAATCATTCCCGTCGCCGCACTTGTAGCCGGGGTTGTCGCGGGTCTCTTGATTGAGCGGGGAATTCTTCGCTTCATGTATGGCCGCGATGAGGTTCTCATGGTGCTCGTTACATACGCGATCTTTCTGATCCTCGAAGATGTCACAAAACTCATTTGGGGAACAGAATCCTACGTCGCGTATCAGCCCGCATATTGGCTTGGAACGATCGATGTCTTTGGTATTCCCTACACGGTTTACAAATTCATGATCATTGGCATCGCCCTTGCGCTTGGGTTGATCCTTTTCATCGTTCTGAACAAAACGCGCATCGGCAAGTTGCTTTTGGTAGTCATCGAAGACCGCGAAGTCAGCTCGGCTCTTGGCATCAATGTCACGCTCTTTTTCACCGTGACATTTGTCATTGGGGCGACACTCGGCGCGCTAGGCGGGGCTTTGACGGCTCCCGAGATTTCCGTCTCGCCGGGCATCGGTGCCGAAATCATTGTCATGGCCTTTGCCGTGATCGTCATTGGGGGCATGGGCAGCATCGGAGGCGCTATGATCGGCGCTTTGATCGTTGGTCTCGCACGTGCGGCCTCAGTCCACATTTATCCGCCTGCGGAGCTGTTCTCCATCTACCTCGTGATGGCCGCAGTTCTTGCCGTAAAGCCCTACGGTCTCTTCGCCATGGCTGAAGGAAGAAAGATATGATCCGCAATATAGACAAAACAGAAACCGCTCTGCTCACAGCCATTCCCATTCTCATTGCACTGGCTTTCGTGCTGCCTCAATGGATCGTCAACTATGTACAGGTGTCATTGGGCACCGGGTTGGTGGCACTTGGCGTCATGATCCAAATGCGCGCCGGTCTCGTGTCCTTCGGTCAAGGTCTTTACTTTTGCATCGGCGGATATACGGCAGGGCTTGCGGGGAAATTCTTCGGCATTTCAGACATCTTTGTCCTGGTTTTGCTTGGCATCATCACCAGCCTGTTAATCTCGGGAGTTCTTGGCTTCCTCTTGCGGCGCTACCGGGAAATCTTCTTTGCCATGCTGACGCTGGCGATTTCAATGATTCTGTTTGGCATGCTTTCCAGCAGTGAGGAACTCGGCAGCACCGACGGCTTCAACCTTCCTGCCGCGACCTATCTGGGGTGGGCACCAACAGGCGAGGTTGGGCGATATGCGCTCTACATTGCTACCGTCATCCCGGTCATCGCGATTGCGATCATGTTGAACCGCTATCTGCGTAGTCCGATGGGATACGTGAACGAAGCGATCCGCGAGAATGAGCTACGCGTTGAATATCTTGGCACCTCTGCGCACCAAGCTGTCCACATCACCTATATGCTCGCAGCTGCGGTGTCCTCGGTGGGCGGGGTCTTGTGGGCGCTATCACTTGGCCATGTCGACCCTGAAATGACCAACTGGACCACATCCGGTCAGTTTGTTTTCATCTCAATTCTTTCGGGCACTGGAAACATAATCGCACCACTTGTCGGCACGTTTCTGCTGGAAATTCTACGGGTTTACGCTGTCGAGATCTCTCCGAACACATGGCAGATGATCCTCGGCACAGTGATGCTGTTGATTATCATCTTCCTGCCTAAGGGCCTGTGGTCGCTGATCAATCGCACCCGTAAACCATCACAAACGTCCGTTTCGCCGGCCAAAACTCCAGGGGAGTGAACGCATGACTGTTATTCTTGAAACGAAAAATCTTGAACGGACATTTGGTGCAGTTGTCGCTGCGTCTGATATCAATATCACTATCAGTGAAGGCGAAGTTCTCGGCGTTATCGGCTCGAATGGGGCGGGGAAGACAACCTTTGTGAACATGGTGACAGGGTATCTGACGCCAAGCTCCGGTCAGATCCTTTACCGCGGCACGAATATAGCTGGCAGGCCAACACGTGAGCTTACCAAACTCGGGGTTTGCCGGTCCTTTCAGATTCCGCAATTGTTCCTTGAGCTGTCTGTGATCGACAACATGCTGATCGCGCTGACCATTGCCAAGCAAGATCGGCCGGTACTATTCAAGCCAGCAATCAACCAAGAGATCCGACATGAAGCGATGCAAATCCTTGCCCGTTTCGGGATCGAACAATGGGCCGAGCAGGAGATCACAACGCTGCCTCAAGGGGTTCGCAAGCTGATCGACATCGCGATGGCCACTGTGTCTGGGCCTGACCTTCTGTTCCTCGATGAACCGACCAGCGGTGTCAGCGCGGACGAGAAAATGGACATCATGCGTGTTCTCATCGATGCGTTGAAAACGACCAAAACTGCCGTGTTGTTCATCGAACATGACATGGAAATCATCGAGACATTCTCGCCACGAGTCGCGGCCTTCTATGAGGGAACAATCCTGGCAGATGGCCCGACTGCCGAGGTTCTCGCGAATGACAAAGTCCGCGAGTTCGTCATTGGTGGAGAGTTTCACAGACAAAGCACTTCAGAGGAGGCTGTATCTTAAATGTTGAAAATTGATAACATAGATCTGTCCATTCAACGCGTCCCAATTCTTCACGACGTGTCCCTCGACATAGCAGAAGGCAGCACCTGCGGACTGATTGGTCGAAACGGTGCGGGCAAGACGACGCTCCTGCGTGCAATAATGGGACTTTTGCCGGTTCGCAGCGGCTCAATTCGATTCCGTGACCATATCTTGACGGATATGAAACCCCACGAACGTGCAGGCCTGGGTATTGGCTACCTGCCAGAAGATCGCCGTCTCGTGCCTCACTTCACGGTTGAAGAAAACATCAAGGTCACGCTCTGGGCGAGCGGGCAGAAAGATGAGACGCGCCTTCGTTGGGTCTATGAAATGATGCCAGAGATCGGCCGGTTTGCAGATCGCAAGGCCCTCACCCTCAGCGGTGGGCAACAGAAACTGGTCGCGTTGGGCCGCGCGATGGTTGCCGGCACAGACTTGCTTTTGCTTGATGAGCCTTTTGAGGGCGTTGCCCCGGCGCTCGCGCAGCGATTGATGGAAGTTATCTCGAACTTGAAATCCGAGAAACTCTCCGTGCTGATCTCAGAGTCGGACTACACGCATTCCGAGAAAGTCGTGGACAATGTTTACTCTATCGAGCGCGGCAAAATCAGCATCATGAACACCAGTGAAGCGGCATGAGGGTAGCGAAATGACGGACTTCATATTCAACACCACACCATCCATCCGGCAAATGTTGGGTGGTGCGACTCAATTGGGCAAAGTGCTGGAGAGCATGCCCTTTGCAAGTGATCGTAAAGACGTCCTTTTCGTCACTGACCCGGGGATCGTAAAACTTGGCCTCAGCGCGCCTGCGCTCAAAAGCATCCGTAGCCACGGATTTGAAGCCACTGTCTTTGACGCTGTTGAACCTGACCCCAAGGCGACAACGGTGCTTGAAGCCGTCAAAATTGCAAAAGCAAACAAGATCTCAGCCGTCGTGGGTTTCGGCGGTGGCAGTTCGATGGATGTGGCCAAGGTCATTGCGCTTCTCGCGGCGTCTGAACAATCCATCGACGCGGCCTATGGCGTCAATCAAGCCAAAGGCCAACGTTTGCCGCTGGTCCTTGTGCCAACGACGGCGGGCACCGGCTCCGAAGTGACCGCCGTGTCCATATTGACCACGGGGACTGAGGAGAAGAAGGGGATTGTCTCACCGATCATCCTACCGGACATTGCATTGCTGGACGCAGAACTGACCATTGGACTGCCGCCCCAAATCACCGCTGCAACCGGCGTTGACGCTATGGTACATGCTATTGAGGCCTACACTTCCAAGAGCCCCAACAACAACCCGATCTCTAAAACGCTCGCTTTGCAGGCTCTCGATCTGCTTGGCGCAAACCTTCGGGAAGTCGTCAGCAATGGGAAAAATATTGAAGCGCGGGCCAACATGTTACTCGGCTCAATGCTTGCGGGCCAGGCCTTCGCCAACTCGCCGGTCGCAGCTGTCCACGCGCTTGCCTATCCGATTGGGAGCATCTTTCACGTACCTCACGGGTTATCAAATGCGCTGGTTCTCGCAGAGGTGATGCGATTTAATGCTCCCCATTGCGCTCCTGCATATGCAGAACTTGCACCACATGTCTTTCCCAAAATCGACACCAACAGATCGACCGACGAAATCTGTAACGACTTCATCGAACGGTTAATCCAACTCAATGTCGATCTTGGGCTTGAAAAAGGACTTCGCCAGGTCGGAATTGCAGAAGGTGATCTCGACCGGCTTGCGACCGATGCGATGAACCAGACACGTCTCCTTGTGAACAACCCACGGGAAGTGACGCTGCAAGATGCCCGCCGGATATACGAAGCTTCGCTTTGATCCAGCGTGTTGAAGGGATCCGTGGAGCGGTCGCGACCCCCTTGAAATTTTAGACCGCAAATTTCCAAGGGAGGAAAAATCGATGAAGATGATTGCAATAACTGCTGCTTTTGTAGCCTGTTTGGCGGGTGGCGCTGTCGCACAGGACTGGACCGAGTCTCAATGGGGTCCGGAAGACGAAATCGGTGCCGCCAACCGTATTACACCAGAAAGCGTACTGGCGGCTTCGCAGCTGATCACAACCGGTAAAACCTATAATCTTGGGATCGTTGTAGATTCCTCTACGCCCGCATTTTCACCGCGCAGCATGAGCGTCACCGTTTTGCAGCCAAACCAGATCGAGACCAATGGTCTGGGCTCGAATGGTATGACCTATAACGACGATATCTTCACCGGCTGGCTGGGAATTGGGCCGCAGATCGACGGGCTGGGCCACATCGGCGTGAAGCACACATATTACAATGGCTTTCACGATTCCGAATTTGCCAAAGCAGACGGTCTCACAAAGCTGGGCATTGAAAAATTGCCGCCAATTGTGACCCGTGGGGTTCTGTTGAATATGGCGGCGCATTTTGATCAGGAAATTGTGCAGGAAGGAACACCCTACACGAAAGAAGACATCCAAGCTGCTGCCAGTGCACAAGGCGTCGAAATCCGCGAAGGCGATACCGTCTTGTTCCACTCCGGTTGGCTGAACCTTCTTGATGGTGAAAACCCGGATCACCAGCGCTATGTGTCCGTTGAACCCGGCCTTGGTATATCAGGCGCAGAATATCTCGCTGAAATCGGCGTCGTCGCGGTTGGTGCTGACACGTGGGGCCTTGAAACTCTGCCGTTCGAAGAAGGTACCGATGGCGTCTTCAAGGTCCACCAAATCCTGATCCCACAGAACGGTATTTTCATTCTTGAAAACATGGAAACCCGCGAGCTTGTTGCCGACAACGTCAACGAGTTCATGTTTGTTCTGGGTGCGACCCGCCTGAAAGGCGCAGTTCAGATGATGATCAACCCAACTGCAATCCGCTAATCTTATCGCCCTCGCGCTGCACCTGCGCGGGGGCAACACACCAAATGAAAAGACACCACCAATGGCATTGTTTTTTGCAGACTACCCTCACCGACTGAAGAACCATGATCTTGTGAAAGGCGCGGCCTTCGTGGGGGGCGAGTGGACAACGAAATCCAGCGACGGAAAGTCGTTTGATGTCACAAACCCATCGACCGGCGACAAAATTGCTCAGCTTCCCGATATGGGTATTGCTGAAACAAGGTCTGCAATTGACGCGGCTTATGAGGCACAGGTTGATTGGGCCAAACGCACCGGCAAAGAGCGTGCAAACGTCTTGCGCAAGTGGCACGATCTTATGATTGCCAACGCAGATGACCTGGCTGCGATCCTGTGTGCCGAGATGGGCAAACCACTCGCCGAGGCGAAAGGCGAAATCCTATATGGCGCCAGCTACATCGAATGGTTTGCCGAGGAAGCCAAGCGCATCTATGGCGATCTGATCCCCGGACACCAACACGATAAGCGCATCATGGTCATGCGCCAGCCCGTCGGCGTGGTTGCTTCTATCACACCCTGGAATTTCCCCAACGCGATGATCGCGCGCAAGGTTGCCCCGGCCCTCGCAGTTGGGTGCGCCTTTGTTGCCAAACCCGCCGCAGAAACGCCCTTGTCTGCGCTGGCGATGGCCGCTCTGGCGGAGGAAGCTGGCCTGCCCAAGGGGCTGTTCAGTATCGTGACATCAACATCCAGCTCTGACATCGGCAAAGAGTTTTGTTCAAATGTCAAGGTGCACAAGCTGACCTTTACCGGCTCAACGGAAGTTGGTCGTATTCTGATGCGTCAATCGGCCGACCAGATCATGAAGACATCAATGGAATTGGGTGGAAACGCCCCGTTCATCGTGTTTGACGATGCCGACCTCGACGCAGCTGTCGAAGGCGCGATAATCTCAAAATACCGCAACAACGGGCAAACCTGTGTCTGTGCAAACCGAATCTATGTCCAGTCGGGTGTGTATGATGCTTTTGCGGAAAAACTGACGGCTGCGGTAAAAGCAATCTCTGTTGGTGATGGCTTTGAAGATGGCGTTACTGCTGGTCCACTTATCGACAATAAGGCCGTGGAAAAGGTTCAAGAGCATATCGCCGACGCGACTGAGCTCGGCGCAAGAATCGTGACAGGCGGCAAAGCCCATACGCGTGGCGGTACGTTCTTTGAGCCGACTGTTCTGACCGGCGTCACCAAGGAAATGAAGATCGCCTCGGACGAGACCTTCGGCCCGGTCGCGCCTCTGTTCAGATTTGAAACCACTGAAGATGTCATCGAGCAGGCCAATGACACGATCTTTGGGTTGGCATCCTACTTCTATGCCAATGATCTGTCTCGTGTCTGGAAAGTCGCAGAGGCACTGGAATACGGCATGGTCGGCGTCAATACCGGTCTGATCTCGACGGAAGTCGCCCCCTTCGGCGGTGTCAAACAATCTGGTCAGGGTCGCGAAGGCTCAAAACACGGGACCGAGGATTATCTTGAGATGAAGTACGTCTGCATCGGTGGCATCGCGTAGCCCGCCAATGCAATCCACTCAATATCCTGGAAACACTATTGTGAGGCACGACATGAGCGACACATCAAAACCCATGGCACAGGCCATAAAGGCAATGATGGAAAACCAGGCGCATTTCATGCAGGCCTATTCCGATTTTTGGGAGAAACCGGGCGCTGATAGAGGCGCAGCGACGAGCAATCTGTTTGATGCGTTTCAGGAGAAGATGGCAGCGTGGAGTGCCCGCATGCCAAACGCCGACTGGATGAAAAACAAAGATGTTGTGTCCGAGACAATGCAGCGCATGATGGATCCGGCGCGCCTGCTATTTGCCGGATCGGATGAACTCAACAAGACCCTCAACAAGCTTGTGGAGGGGCCCGAGTTATCTGACATTGGCACGCTGGAACGGCAGAGCCTGAAGACCATGAAAGAATGGGCGGCGCTGAAAGAGGCCAACACCCAATACCAGGTTGTCATCGGCAAGGCCTGGACCCGCGCATTTGCGGCCTTTTCGAATGAAGTGGCGCAAGAGCCAGATGTCGCGCTCAAGGGGTCAAAGGTGTTTTGCGACCGCTGGTTCGCTATTGCCAATGATGAGCTGATCAAAACCCAACGCACACGCGAATTTCTGGAGGCCCACCGCCAGCTCTTGCGCAGCGGCGTCGAATACCGCTTGCGCGAGCGCGAGATGGTTGAGGCTTGGTGTGAAGCGCGATCCATGCCAACGCGCACGGAAGTCGATGACCTGCACAAGACTGTCTATCTGCTGCGCAAGGAAATGCGTGGATTGAAGAAGCAGCTGGCGGCGGCAAATCCAAAGAAACCCGGCGATTCTCCAACTGGAAGGACGACAAAAAATGGCTGAATTCCGCGAAAGCAGCCTGCTGTTGAAAGAGGCGCAGGAGCTTTTTGAAAACATCTCAAAAGGAACGGAGGCTCTGTCCCAGATCAAGGATGCCGACATTGAAGTGGGCACGTCACTAAAGACCTTGATTCATGCACAGGACAAGGTGACGCTGCATCATTACGAACCGCTTGACGGCGTCAAATCAACCATTGGGCCGGTTTTGATTTGTTATGGTTTGATTGGGCGTTACACTATGATCGATCTTCAGGAGGACCGATCTTTGGTGCGCAATCTGTTGGCGCGCGGGGTTGATCTTTATGTAGTCGATTGGGGGCATCCCAACCGGTCGGATCAATGTCTGACATTGGATGATTATGTTGATTGGTATCTGGACGATTGCGTCGATGCCATCTGTGCGGATGCGGGTGTTGGCCAACTCACACTCCTGGGGATTTGCGAAGGGGGGGTGTTTTCCACGATCTATGCGGCGCGCCATCCCGAAAAAATCCGCAATCTGATGCTGACGATCACGCCCATCGACTTTCATGCCGATCAAACGGACCCGGAGGAAACCCACGGCTTCATCAACCTGTGGACCCGTAATCTGCAGGATGAGGATATCAACCGCCTGGTAGAGGCCTTTGGCACGCTACCCGGTGACATCATGTCGAGCGTCTTTCAACAAATGACACCGATCAACACGATGACAAAATACAATCTTGGCATTGTCGACGCCTTCAAAGATGAGGCACGGTTGAAGAATTTTCTGCGTATGGAGAAATGGCTGGCAGACCGCCCCAACCATCCGGGTGAGGCGGCGAAACAATGGCTCATCGGCCTTTACAAGGAAAACCGGTTGGTGGATGGCACGTTGGAAATTTCAGGAGAAAATGTTGATCTAAGCCAGATCACGATGCCTGTGCTCAATGTCTATGCCAAGGGAGATCATATTATTCCCCCCCCATGTTCGACCGCATTGGGAAAATATGTGGGCACAATAGATTATACCGAACTTGCGCTGCCCGGCGGCCATGTTGGCGTTTACGTCAGTAGCAAAAGCCAAGGCATTGTCGGGGACGGTATTTTCAAGTGGCTGAGCGAACGGCAATAGGGACTATCGATGGCGAATCTGGCGGTCAGCGCAGCGGAGGCCATTTCGGTTATCCGGGACGGGGATACCGTTGCGGTGTCCGGATTTGTGGGTGTTGGCACGCCGGATGAGTTGCTGATCGCGCTGGAACAGCGTTTCCTTGAAACTGGCCACCCGCGCGATTTGACGTTGGTGTTCGCTGCGGCCCCCGGCGACGGCAAGGACCGGGGACTGAACAGGCTGGCTTACAAAGGGCTGATCAAACGCGGCATTGGCGGGCATTGGGCGCTCGTGCCAAAGCTTGCAAAAATGGCCGTAGACAACGACATCGAAGCCTACAACTTGCCGCTTGGCTGTATAAGCCAGCTATATCGCGAAATAGCGGGCGCAAAGCCCGGCATGCTGTCCAAAGTCGGGCTGCGGACGTTTGTGGACCCCCGCCTCCAGGGCGGGAAAATCAACAGTCGCACAGAAGAAGACCTTGTGTCTTTGCAGGTTATCGACGGTAAAGAATGGCTGTTTTACAAGTCATTCCCAATTGATGCCACCTTGTTGCGCGCAACGACAGCTGATCTAACAGGCAACGCGACGATGGAACGCGAGGCGCTCAAGCTCGATGCGACGTCGATGGCCATGGCCGCGCATAATTCGGATGGTGTTGTCATCGTTCAGGTTGAACGGACCGCAATACGCGGCTCTCTGAACCCTAACCGTGTGCAAATCCCCGGCGCCTTGGTGGATTGCGTCGTGAAATCCAGCCGTGAAAACCATATGCAGACCTACGCGACGCCATATAATCACGCCTTTTCAGGCGAGCTGCGCCACCCTCTCGAAAGCATCCCAAATTTGCCGCTAGACCAACGCAAGGTTATCGCAAGGCGCGTGGCATTTGAGCTGCCAATTGATGGTGTCGTTAACCTCGGCATCGGAATGCCGGAAGGCGTAGCGGGTGTGGCGGCAGAAGAAGGTCTGCTGGATTGCGTAACCTTGACCGCTGAACCCGGGGTAATTGGTGGCATGCCCCAGGGAGGCATGGATTTTGGTGCTGCACTTAACCCTGACGCAGTCATCCAGCAAAGTTTGCAGTTTGATTTTTATGACGGCGGCGGACTCGATATGGCGTGTCTGGGCATGGCCCAAACCGATAGGCACGGCAATGTAAACGTCTCCAAATTTGGGTCACGCTTTGCCGGAGCCGGAGGTTTTATCAACATCAGTCAAAATGCAGGTCGTCTGGTGCTTGCGGGCACATTTAAGGCCGGTGGCCTTGAGACAACCATTCGCGAAGGGGTGCTGAACATCCTGAATGAAGGTCATTCCATGAAGTTTCTTGGCCAGGTTGATCAGATCACCTTTTCAGGGCCCTTTGCGGCTGAGATGGAACAGTCAGTGCTCTATGTGACAGAACGTTGCGTGTTTCAAAACACCCCGAAAGGGCTTGAGCTGATTGAGGTTGCGCCCGGCATCGACATTGAGCGCGATATTCTGGCCCATATGGAGTTTGAGCCAATTATCGGTGAGGTTCGTTCAATGGATGCGCGCATATTCATGGATAGGCCAATGAATTTGAAAGTCGACATTTTCGACGCGCCATTAAAAGATCGAATACAGTTTGATCGGGAAAAAAATATGTTCGAATTTAATTTCCGTGGCCTGACGATATCGCATACTTTACAACTATCTGAGATAGAGGCGCTGGTTTCAGGCATTTGCAGCACGCTGCACGGCCGGGTCGACAGCATTGTTCATTATGACGGGTTTGACGTGACATCAAGCTTGGAAGATCCCTACCGGGATCTAGTCGCCAGACTGGAAAAGAAATTTTATGCCAGGACCCAACGATTCAGTAGAAACCCCTTCATGCGCCTGCGCTTTGGGGCCGAACTTATCAAGAGAAACCTAAATGCGCGCGTGGTTCGTGAAGCAGTTGTAACAGGTTACGCGGACTAAGATGACAGCGAGACAATCCAAAAAAACATGCCCAAGCCAATTGATGCCTTCCCTGAATGCAGATCTTACAGGCAAGGTAACCTGCATTTCACCCGTTGGGTTTCACGAAATAGCCTATCGTGAGTTCGGGCGATATCCGGCCAAAAACAATGTACTCTGTGTGCATGGGCTAACCCGCAACAGCCACGACTTTGACTATCTTGCTAGTCAGCTTTCAGCCGAGGGTAACCGGGTAGTTTGTGCCGATCTGGTTGGACGCGGTCAGAGCGATTGGTTGAGCGATCCTCAGCACTACCAACTTCTGCAATACAATTCAGACATCGTTACGCTGGCTGCGGAACGCGGGCTTGCCCATTTCGATTGGATTGGAACGTCCCTTGGAGGCCTGATGGGGATCAGTCTGGCAGGTTTAGAGAACTCTCCAATAAAGCGTCTCATCGTCAATGATATTGGCCCAAAAGTTCCATATTCAGCCCTCTCTCGGGTAACTCTTTATGCCGGAACCATTCATCAATTCTCCAACCTTGACGATGTGGAGGCACATTTGCGTGAAACACTTACACCATTTGGGCCCATGACAGACGATAACTGGCACAGAATGGCCGTAACCAGTGCGATCGAGACTGATGTGGGTTTTGAGTTGCGGCACGATCCGAATATTCTTCAGAACTTTCGCCGATACTTTATGTTTATGCACTTTAGCCTATGGAACTACTGGGAGCGCATAACTTGCCCGGTGCTGGTTCTGCGAGGTACACAGTCAGATTTTTTGACTGAAACACTAGCAAACGAGATGCTTCACAGGTTGCCCCACGCCGAACTGATTGAATTTGAAGGAGTCGGCCACACACCAACACTGAACGCAGATTGGCAGATAGATCCGATACTCAGATGGCTAGATGCGAACCCTTAAGAGGACGTTGTTGCGCAGATTACTAGCCGGCGGATAGCGCAAGGACTTTCAACCTGAGTCTCTTTGACACATCCAGATCTGGGTAGAATCCACCCCTACGTGTTGTCCTACCCAACGTGTTTCTTCTCTGTGGGTACCAAATTGTTGTCAGCTGCCATTGAGGTTTGGCGCAACGAAAGCGCGGATAGTCCCTCGTCTTTCTATCTCATCGAGGTTGCAGCGACTGGTCGGGGTTGGAAACCGCCCAATGATGTGATTTTAAGGGCCGGTTCGGTGAAATTCGCTGCCCCGCCGCAAATGCCACGCTGCAAGAGCGAAAGTTTTCTGCGTTAGCACTAGCTGCATGTGCATAAGTCAGCTTCGTCCCGCAAATTACCGGTTCATGCACGATGCGGCGAAGGTCTGCTATGGCCCCTGCCCCAGTGTCATCAATAGAAAATGCTAAGTGATTGTTTTCAAGGGTGGCACAGTCTCACTGTTAAAGGTTTCCGACATTGGGTGAATTTCGAGGGGTTTCTTGTGAACATATGAAGGCCACAAGAACCCCTGTCGCGGGCGAGAGATACATCGATGGCTCACCTAGATCAAATCAACTGAAAGTTGCGAGTTCAATTTGCCATCTGTTGAACGAAACGACCATATTCTTGACTAACTTCCTGAGCCTCGGTGAACGCCCTCGCGCGTTCGCCTTCCATGCAACGGAAATAGTCTTGAACATTGGTGATGTAGTCTTCGAAATCTTGTCGGATAAGGTCTTCGTATTCCCGTGCGGACGCGGGGTCGCTCGGTACAAATGGTCTGGTTGGTGCCAAACACGTTTCAGCAATTGCCGAATGAGCCATAAAAACAAACCAGATTATAAGAGTGTAAGTCGTCTTCCGTGACTTAGCCATAGTGGTTGTTTCCTTATCATACTTGAGTAAAAGTAATCTTGCTGCTTAAGGGTGGTATATAGGAAGACTTGCATCGAGTGACAATATTATAACTTGATGATGGTTTTATAACATTGTAATGTGGTGGTGCCTGAGAAGGGTGCCACTGCTGCTGACCATGGAGGTGACGCAGATCGTGGCGACAAACATAAATAAAGAAGCGCCTAATGTGGTCACAGAAACGCATTTCAAGACCCTTGTTGACAGCGGTTATCAAGCAGAGGTTGTGTGCAAAACCAAAGCTACAAAGAAAGCTGCGGTTTGGTACGGCATCTGGATTATCCGCGTCGTCAACAAGGAACGCACATACGAAAAACTGCTCGTCCCAGCCCGCAAGAAGCTCGGCGACGACGACGAAATTGCAGTCCGTACCTTTAAGACAGCAAACGGCCTTATCTCCTTCCTCGAAAGCATGGGCTTCACACAAGTCAACATTCCGATGCTTGAAGGCGGTCGCACGTTGCACGCCCTGCCAGACAGGCCTATCGAAAGTAGCGACAGCTAGTCTTGCTGCTCTAATACTCGCCAGCACCCCTGCTCTTGCGCAGAGCATGGTGCTTGTAATGAACGGCGACGGCTCACTGAGTGAGTCTACTGCGCAAGACAACTTTGCACGAAATTACAATGATGGTGTGGGCCAAGGGTCAGCGTCCGAAGGACTGCAACTTTTCGGTCAAGGCACTGCTGTTGAGAGTGAGACAACAGATGGCGACTTTCGCGTTGCGTCTGTTGCACCAAGGGCCGCTGTGCCGCGCCCTGAAATTCTTCAAGCAATCGACGCAACAGCTATGCGCTACGCAAGCCACCCTGCCCTGCGTCGTGCAGGGCTTTCGGTGACTGAATGGCGTTTGTTGTTCCGAGCAAACATTGAAATCGAGAGTGCCTATAACGTCGGCGCTCGGAGTCAGGTCGGCGCAATCGGCCTTGGGCAACTCATGCCTGAGACAGCGCGTGACCTGAACGTCGATCCTCACAATTGGCAACAGAATCTCGACGGGTCGGCCCGGTATCTTCTCATGATGCTGGTCCAATTCGGGGATGCGCGATTGGCATTGGCTGCATACAACGCTGGCCCCGATGCTGTGACGCGCAACAACGGTATCCCGCCTTATCGGGAAACCCAAAATCACGTCAGCAGGGTGCTGGCTGTGTTTAACCGGCTAGAAGGAGAAAACTCATGAAGCCAAATACGACCAACGTGGTGACACTGATCGGTGTATTCCTGATGCTGGCACAACCGGCATTAGCGCAATCCATCGACCTCTCACCTGTCCAAAGTGTTCTGCAAGGCATCGTCGATGCGATTACCGGCCCGCTCGGTATCGTGATCGGCACACTGGCTCTGATCGGTGTGTTCCTTTCGTGGCTCTTTGGCATCCTCGATTTCCGTCAAGCCCTCTGGGTGATCATCGGGATCGCGGGGATCGCAGCCGCACCAACAATCGTCGCTGCAATCTGGACCACATAAGGAACACTACGAATGGCCGAACAAACCCCACTTTTCAAAGGACTGCTCAGACAGCCGAAGCTACTCGGCTTGCCCGTCATGTACGCGATGGTGTGGTTGTTCGGCGGCGTTCTGGTGTTTCTGTGGACACAACATTGGGTGGTCGCGGTTCTTGCCGTGGCCGCCTACCCCGCTCTGCGTAAAGCTGCGGATTGGGACCCAAATTTCTTGGACGTGGTTGTGACGACTCTGCAAGAGACGCCTCCCACGACAAACCGTAAAATTCACGATGGAGATAGCTATGCGCCTTGAAGATGGCTTTGACGCTGCATCGCTGTTGCCCCATTGGGTTGCGAAGGAAAAACACCTCGCACAGATGCTTCCTTATGTCAGTCTGGTAGATGATCAGACCGTGCGGACGCGCGGGAATGAACTGTTCCAGTGCATCCGTCTTGATGGCATTAACAGCTATACGAAAGACGACGACGAGCTGGACAAAATACGTGACCTGTTCGCACAAATCGTATCGGACAGCGGCCACCAGTTTGCCTACTACGTGCATAAGGTCTCTAAGCCCATTGATCCGGCAATGAAACCTATCGAGGGCGATAGCTTTGCAGCTGCGGTCGATGAACAATGGCGGGCCTTTCTTGCGAACGCTGGTATGCGGGATAAGACGCTCACGCTGACAATCATGCACCGTCCCGCAACATCAAAGAAAGTTCCGTTCTCACCAAAAAAATCTATCGAGGCTTTGCGTGAAGAAACGGCCAAACGTATGCGGGCGCTGCGCGAGGCGGTTGGCTTCATCAGCACCACATTCGCCGATATGCAACCACGCCTTCTGAACGCAGAGAGTGGTGAGCTATTGGGCTTCCTTGGCAGTCTCAACACTGGCGAAGAAACCCCCCTCTATTCCGGCACGAAGTATGGCGTTGTCGCTGATGCTGTTGCCAATACGCGGGTCACATTCAAGGGCGATAGCTTTGAACTGACTGGTGGCTCGGTCGGTAAGAAAATCGGCACGACCTTGGCGATCAAGGATTACTCCGAAAGAACGCCCTGCACGATGTTCGATGAACTCAACCTGCCTATCGACATGGTGATCACGCATTCCTTCACGCCGGTGAACAGCAACACTATGGATGATCGGATTAAGCGCCAGATGCGCTTGATGCAGACGACCGAAGATGGCGCAGTAACGCAGTATGAACAACTCGCGGCTGCGCGTGATGAATTGCTAAGTGGCCGTCTTAGCTTTGGGGATCACCATATGTCGGTGACGCTCTTTGCTGACTCTGTTCCTGAACTAGATGATTACACGGCAGAGATACGCAGTAGCGCACTTACGCAGGGCGTGAAAATCATCAAAGAAGGTTTCGCTCTGCGGACCCACTTCTTTGCGCAACACCCCGGCAACTCGGTTAAGCGCAGCCGCAAGGCAATCGTGACCAGCAAGAATTTCGCGTCGTTTGCCGCATTTCACCGCACGCCTTTGGGGAAGACTGGCGATAACGTGCCTTGGGGCGTCCCAATCACGATGCTCCCAACGCCCGAACGCTCTGGATTCTGGTTCAACTACCATGAAAAGGGCTCCCCCGATGCGGAACCTACAGGCGGTCACACGCTGATCTTTGGTCGGCAGGGTGCCGGTAAGTCGGTCCTGTCGGCTTTCCTTGCCACGCTTGCGCGGCGGGCCGGTGCGCGGGTGTTCGTCTTTGATTATCGCCTCGGAATGGAGATGGCGGTTCGCGCAAACGGCGGCACGTATTCTTCGATCAAGGCAGGCGAACCAACAGGTTTGAACCCGCTGTGGACCGAGACCGACATTGAAGGTCAAGCGTGGATGAACGAATGGCTCATGTCCCTCTTTAGCCGCGATGATCGGTCCTACACGCCATTGCAGCGAACGAAAATTCAAGAGGTGATCCGCCAGAACGCCGAGGCGGCTGACCCCTCATTGCGGAATTGGGATGATCTAGCTTCGTTGTTTGCTGCAACCGATGATGACGGTGACTTGCAACAACGTGCGCGTGAATGGGCTGCTGACGGGCGCTACGGCTGGATTTTTGGTCAGAACCTAGAGGACAGCTTTTCACTTGATGGCGATTTTGTGGGTTTCGATCTGACCGGCATTCTGGACGATTCCAGTGAACGGGAACGCATGGCTGTGCTTTCGTATCTGTTCCGCCGTGTCGAACGGACCATGAAAGACCTCAAGCCAACCTTGATCATCGTGGACGAAACATGGAAGTCGCTCGACAACCATTACTTCCGCGAAAAACTGGAAAGCTGGCTCTTTTCCGTGCGGAAACAGAATGCGGTCGTTGTGATGATGACCCAATTCCCAAGCCAGCTCAAAAAGACCGGCGTTGCAGAGACAATTTTGCAGGCGGTGCCTACGCAAATCCTACTCCCCAACTCGAAGGCGAAGGCGGCTGACTATGACCTTCTAAGCCTCGAAGACAAGGAACTTGATGTGATGCTGACAACCCCAAGCGCATCGCGCCTGGGGCTTGTGAGAGACGACCAAGGATCAGTTGTTGTGAACGCTGATCTGAGCGCCCTCGGGTCGCTGCTAACCATCCTCGGCGGGATGAAAAAAGGAGAACAGTTGGTGGGTGCCGATTACCGCCAGCGTCCAGACTTTTGGAGAGTCAAATGACAAGAACTGTATTATTGCTTCTGGGCCTCACTCTGACTGCCTGTGGTGAATATCAAGGGCTGACAGCTAATTGCTTCAACACTGACAGCGGCGCGACCGTCACCCGCTCGGCGAACTCGCTCAGCTTTCTACCGCAATCCAGTGGCCGCTTGTCTACGGCAACAGCGCCGGTTGATGATTGCAGCTTTACGCCGCTTGGTGGACCGGGGGGTCAGTGATGCGCCCTACCCTATCAACAACGGCTCTTTGCCTGATCTGGGCAACATCATCGTTCGCTCAAGGTGTGCCAACGGTCGATGGGGGCCTGATCATTCGCAACGAAGCCGCCAACCTGCGGCGCGAGGCTGATCTTGCGACACAGGCCGAACGTCTTTCGACCGCCGAGGCTATTGCGGAAATTGAAGCCGAACAGCTTGAAGTGCTGCAAAACATCCTCGACGCACAAACCAGTTTTGGTGGTCAGAATATTCCTGCAATGGTTCAAGGTCTCGAAGACGGCGCATTACCGGAACAATCTGCTGACGCCCTTTACTCACCGACCGACACCAACCCTGCTGGTGATCAAATGTTTGGGGACGCAAACCTGAACATCGAACAGCTTATTATCCGTGTGGCCCAAGAAACGCACGGATTGAACGGCGTCAGTCAGGCAGGTCTTTCGGTCGTACAGTGGCGTTGTCTGTTGCAAGCTCTTATCTGGCAGGAAAGTCGCTTTACGATTGGCGCACGGTCGCCAGTAGGTGCGTTCGGTCTGACCCAAATCATGCCACCTACGGCGGGTGATCTGGGTATTTACCCCGCCTACTATGACAGCCCTTATTTGCAGGTTGAAGGTGGCGCACGGTATCTCGCGCAGATGCTTCGCATGTTTGATGGCAACATCATCCACGCGCTTGCTGCCTATAACGCTGGACCCGGCAACGTTCAAAACTACGGTGGCGTTCCGCCTTTCAAGGAAACCCAGCATTACGTGCAGGTGATCCCCCAGAAATATAACGAATATCTCACCCGCGTTGGTGGGATTGACGCCTTGGGAACTATCGACCCCGCGTTGCTGGCGAACTCGAACCTTTCGATTTCAGGCAGTGGCGCAAGTTTCTATGCCAACAGCTCTATGCAGAATGTAGAAGCTGCCGCCCTTCGTGTTCGCAACATCGTAGAGCGGATCGGACAAACCACCGATATTCAAGAGTCGATGGCACTCAACACCTACGCACGGGCCGAACTGGTCAGGCTGGTATCGGTCCTTACTCGACTGAAAGCCGCCCGCACCCGTCCTCTGAGCGATGCCGAACTGGCAATGGCTGCGGCTCAACTCAGAGAACAACAATTCATGGACTTCACATTGGAGGAACTCGACTAATGGAAAATTTCACCAAACCCCGCGCAATTCTGCGTCAAACAATCACGGCAAGCATGATCGGTGCAGCCGCTTTCGTGGCCGCGCCCAGCCTTATGGGGGGCGGCGCAGCCTACGCGCAGGGTGTCCCAACGGTTGATACACAGAACATTGCGCAAGAAATCCAACAACTTCGTCAGATGATTGAAGATGAAGTCTTGCAGAACGAACAACTTCAACAAGCCTTGGCACAGTTGGAGACGTTGCGAGAGCAATACGCGCAACTTCAAGAAACGTATGCCGCTTTAACTGGCTTGATGGAGCTACCAGAAATCATCACGACGCAGTTTGAGGCGGAGCTAAACGGCCTGCTGGATCAAGAATTTGGCGACATTATGGGGACCATTGACGCGATCCAAAACGGCGATTGGTCTCAGTTGGCAGGCAGTGGGTCAGGCCAAATCCAAACCCAGATGACGCGCGTACTGGCCGACGCGGGTTTTGATGAAGATACACTGTCAGAAATGGCAAACAGCGGTGTCGGTGGCGCAGAGCGTGCGGCACAACAGGCCACCACCGGCGCGGTCATGTCTGCGGCGGCACAGAATAGCTATGAGGATGCCGGACATTCGCTTGAGCGGGTTGACCGCCTCGTTGGCATGATCGGTGACATGGAAGAACTCAAGGACAGCGTAGACCTCAATACGCGTGTCACCGCTGAACTAGCAATCGCGTTGGTGGCCCAATGGCAATTGGAAGCCGTGCAAACGGTTGGCACAGGCACGACTGGCGTTCTGGATGCCGCGACGCTCGCCGAAGAACGGCAATTCATGGACTTCACCCTGCCGACATTGAGCGCAGATTAAGGGAAACAATACATTGGCTACTGAACAGGAATACATCGAAGAAGAACTGATCTACGGCGCACGGCGTCGTGAACAGTTATGGCGAAAGCTCGGTCTGGGTGGCATGGCATTTGGGTTAATTGGGTGCTTGTCGGCGGCGGCGGTTGCTGTTCTCGATGTAGACCCTGAGCCAGTTGTCATTCCTTTCAACCCAGAAACCGGCATGGCTTTGCCTAATGCGCAGGTTGAAACACAGCGCGTAACGGAAAATCAGGCGATTATTGAAAGTGTCGCTTTCCGTTACGTGACAGACCGTGAAACCTATAACCAACTCGACAATGACGTGCGGGTTCGAAGCATTTTGGAAAGATCAGACGGTGCCGCCCTCGCATCAATGCGCGCGCTTTGGGACAGCGCAAACCCGAATTATCCCCCCGAAGTCTACGGCGACAATGCCCGCCTCGATGTTGAAGTCTTAAGCATCACGCGGATTGGGGTGAACCGCGCACAAGTCCGGCTTCGCAAGCGATTGACTTCAAATCAAGGCGTCCAAGCAGGTCTTTTTACCGCGACGATGCTCTTTGAATTTAGACCGGAAGAACGTCGATCCATTGATGACGTTTGGAGCAACCCCTTCGGGTTCACGGTCATAGAATACTCTATCCGCTCAGACAGATTGGAGAACTAGGATGAACGTATTGAAACCAACCATTCTGTCATTGGCTCTGGCTCTTGCGGCTGGCCCAGCACTGGCGGAATACACACCACGCGCCGGTGCAAACGACAGTCGGGTGCGTGTTGCTCAATATCAAGACGGGCAGGTGTATCGTCTCAACGTAAGCCTGACGCATGTAACCACGATTGAGTTTGGTCAAGGTGAAACGATCCGCTCGATCATTGCTGGCGACACGGAAGGCTTTCAACTCGACGGTGTTCCCGGTGGTCGCGCATTCGCGGTAAAGCCCAACGCGCGAGGTGTTCATACGAACATTACGGTCTACACAAATCGTCGGAGCTATTACTTCAATGTGCGTGAGGTAAACTCACCCACGTTCTACGTGGTCCAATTTCGGTATCCCGAAGACAATGTGAGGCCAGTCAACGCGGTCGCCCAACAAGCGCCAAATTACAATTATGCGGCCAGCAGCCAGACCGCCTTCACTCCCACGTCCGTTTGGGATGATGGAACATTCACCTACTTCCGGTTCGCGCGAAACGCTCCGATCCCTGCAATTTTCCGTTCTACCAATGGCCGGGAACGCACAGTCAATTCGCAACAAATCGAAAACGGCGTACTGCGCGTGTCAGGTGTCAGCGGGCAATGGGTGCTTCGCTTAGGCGATGAAGTTGTCTGCATTCAAGTCACTAATGGAGGGACAGGATCATGAGTGAAGCAGAAGACCTCAAAGCAAGGCTTGCTGCACTGGAAAACGCAGGCGGTGGTGGTAGTGGTAAGAAAAGACCGTCAACACTGGTTGCCCTTGCGGGGATAGCCGGTATCGGGGCGCTCGGCGGTGTTGCGTTCTTGGCGTTGCAACCTGAGACAGAAGATCCGATGCCTGTTGCACAGCCCGAGGAATTTCAGGCCCAGGGCGACGGCTTTGGCGAGATTGCACCATTCGTTCCCCCTGCTGCTCCTGAACCCGAGGTTCAAATTGTGGAAGCGCCAGCGGAACCGAACGCAGAACTATTGGCTCAATTGGCGGCACTGCAAGCTCAAATTGAAGAATTGCAAAACGCTCCTGAACCCGTTGTAGAAGAAGACACTGCCGCAGCGGACGCGATTAACGCCTTGACCGAACAAATCGCAGCGTTGCAATCGGCCTCTGAGGATGCGCAACAGCAATTCCAAGACGAGTTGGAAGCCCGCGACCGCGATCTTGAACGGTTGCGGATGGACCTCGAATTGGCACAACTTCAAACGCCAGCCCCAGCTCCGGCCGGACCAACGCAAGACGAATTGCTTGAAGCGGAAAGGCAACGTCTCGCCCGCGAAGAAGAAGCCCGCCGACTAGCGGAATTGGAACAACGCCGTGCGGCGGAACTCGCCTTTCAAGAGGCACGCATCCTCTCGCCCACCATCGCGTTCGGTGGTGGCGCTGGCGCTGATGAAGGTGAATTGAGCGGTCGCACTTTGGGCGCTGTTCAAGATTTTGTCGCCAATGGTGCGTTGCCAACACAGGTAACGCAGGCCGAAGTGATCGCGAACCCGGCAAACACAGTCGTCCAAGGCACGATGATCCAAGCCGTTACAGAAACGGCGCTGGATAGCACCCTCCCCGGCCCCATTCGCGCAATTATCTCTGAGGACGTCCATTCTTTTGATGGCTCACGCATATTGATCCCGCGCGGCTCACGGCTCATCGGTCGTTATCAATCCGGTGTGGAAATTGCGCAGCAACGGGTGACTGTCGCATGGGACCGGATCATACTTCCCAATAATCAAACCGTTGTCATTAGCTCCTTTGGTGGCGATGAACTTGGCCGCTCCGGTGTAACAGGCGTTGTTGATACGCGCTTCGATGAACGGTTTGGTTCCGCTGCATTGATTTCATTGATCACGGCACTTCCTGGGGCAGCCGCAGCACAGGTAGAAAGTGAAACGTCCGCAGAGGTCTTGGAAGACGTTGGCGACGATCTGGCGGATAGCACAGACTCCGTCCTCAGCGACTATCTGGCAATTGGCCCTGTGATCTATGTAGATCAAGGCTCTCGCATTACGGTCATGGTCGACCGCGACGTAGAGATTTTCTAGGTGGCAGGTAACTACTTCCAAGTCACTCTGGACAAGCTCCCAGAAGCCAAAAGGGGCGATGCAATCGAAATTTGCATCAACCCCGATGGTTCGATCTGGGGCGAGTTTCAAGGCGATCACTTTATGAACCGCCTTGATACCGTCTGGGACACGCGCCAGATCGGCGACTTAGCAACTCAGATTGCGGCGGCGGCTGAAACTAAAATCAGTCGAGACAAGCCGATTGTCTCTTGCAGCGTCGATTACCACGGAAGGGCTGTCCGGGCGCAGGTGATCCAAGATCCAGTTGTGCGCGGCGGATACTCCATCGCGTTGCGGTTCTTCTCAACCATGTCTCTCGATGATATTCAGTTGAAATTCCTCTTTGGCGAGGAAATCAGTCTGGAAAATAATCGGAAAGAGCGGAATCGTGAGCTGCGGAAGGTCGTGGAGTCGGGCGACATTGACGCCGCGGTTAAGTTTTGTGTCGATAAGCGCCTCAACGTCATCGTTTCGGGTGGCACATCCACTGGTAAGACCGTCGCCTGCCGTAAGATCATCAATTACATCGACGAGGCCGAACGGCTGATCACGATTGAAGAAGCAGCTGAACTGGTCCCAACGCAGCCGAACACGGTCACGCTTATCTCGAACAGAGACGTGCCGGTTCAAATGGCTGACGTTCTGCTGACCTCCACCCTTCGAATGCGACCAGACCGCATCATTCTTGGCGAAGTGCGTGGGAAAGAGGCTTTGACCTTCCTTGAAGCGATCAACACGGGTCATGGTGGCTCGATGACAACGCTTCACGCGGAAACGCCCCAATTGGCGGTTCAACGCCTTGCTATCGCGGCACTTAAAACAGATGTGCCAATGACTTACCAAGATATGATAAGATACATCGAAAGCTCGATAGATGTTATTATTCAAGCCGGTCGCCATGAGGGTGATCGGGGTATCACGCAATTCTATCTGCCGGGCGAAACGGATCAGGAAGGAGACGGAAAATGATCTATTTTGAACATGAAATCTTGACCTTCGGGACAGGCACGAAAAAAGAAATGAACGCTATGGCGGCGTCTTTGAAAGAATGGGGCGCGGCTGGTTATGAAGTGGTCAGCGTTGTTCCCATCCAAATTGGCGGTTCGGTAGTAACCGTGTTCCTCAAGCGGGAAGTAGTCGCCGAAGATAACAGTGATGGGAAGGCCGCATGAAAAACCTAACAATCTTCATCGTTGCATTTGTTAGCGCCGTCGCCAATGGGGCGGCGGCGCAATCCGTTTCCACCAATGATTATGATTTTTGTGCAAACCGACCAAATCGCCCAGAAATCGTAGAAGACATGCCGTTCCGCGAAGCACACCGGGGAATACTTATTCAACGCCTGTATGCAGCCAATGCTTTGCAGAGCGTAGTCGAGGGTAATGATTGTTCCTGTGAAACACGCTTTCCTCAGTGGGATAGTGCTGTTGAACAATATCTCGAACTCTACGCTGGTATCGAAGACCGACATGAAATTCGCACTCTAACCTCTGAGTTTACCCGTGCGATCAACGACTACCGCAAACTGGCCCGTCCAATCTGCGAAGAAGTTGGAAACTGGTAAGGGAGAAAAGAAAATATGAGTGTTGTTACATTTTTTGTCGAGACTGCCGACAACTTCCTAGAAGAAGCCGCAGAAACACAGTTTGGATCGGTCGCCGCGACTGTTGGAACCATTCTTGTCCTCGCGATGACTGTCGTTGTGTTGATGGTCCTTATCAACGCTGTTTTTCAATACAAGTCTATGGATGGAAGGCAAGCATTTTGGCTGGCGGTCAAGCTAACGTTGGTTGGGGTGTTTGCAACGAACTGGGCACAATTTAACTCGTTTTCAACGGCAATCCTGAGTGGCATCGACAGTATTGCAGGTTCGCTTGTTGCTTCGGTAGGTGGAGGGACGCCCGGGCCGTCCGGCACATTTGCGGAGGAGTTTGATGGCATCATCGAGCAGTTTGGTCTCTACATGAATGCGATTGGAAGCGAAATGCACTGGATGACGGGTGCTTTGATGGGTGCCATCGGAACCGTCATGTTGTCGATCCTGGGTGGTCTAGCAGCTTTCTTTCTCATTGCTTCACGCCTGATGATAGCGTTGCTGCTTGGACTCGCACCAATCATGATCTTCCTCACGCTGTTCGAAGTGACAAAGGATTACTTTGCACGTTGGCTGTCTGCGCTGATCTCTTTTGCTATGTATCCCGTCTTTATTGCCGGTGTATTCGCCACAATTATTGGCGTCTCGAACGCTTTGATCAACGAGCTTGGGAGTCCTGACGGGGCATCTAACATTGGTGCTATACTACCATTCTTCATGATGGTGTTCATGGCAAAGGGTTTCATCCTAGCAACTCCATTTCTTGTGCGAGCGGTCTCAGGCAACATCGTTATGCCAGCACTAAACAGCGGGTTAGGCGGTGCATACCAGTTTGGTGCGGCGGCTCTCGGTGGGAAACAAGCGCAGGCTAGAGCAAGTGTTGGTACAGCGACCGGGGCTGAATTGATCGCGTTGCGTGGCAGGACTATGCTTGGCATAGGCAAAACAGAAAAGCGCCAAAAAACAGCGGCCAATGATGCCAAACCTACGCCGCAACCAACCGGCACTGGCGCCCAACAACAGCGGTTGAAAGAACGAGCTGACCGGCTGGCTAGCAAAAAATAGACTGCTACAATAACAGCAAAAGGGCCGCTCATTGAGCGGCCCTTTTGCGTGGTGCTGGTCGTGATCACTCAGCGGCAGTAACTTTGACGCCCCCCTGCCCTTCGCTTTCAAACTCAATCTCAAGTGCGGCAAGCGCAGCCTCCGTGTCCTCGATAGCGGCAATGTCCTCGGGCGACGGTTCTTGAAGGTCAAGACTTTGTTGCACCGCTAGATCAAGCTGCGCCTGACGATCATCAAAGTCGCGGGTGGCGTGAACAACAGCTTTGGCACGTTTGCGGCCGGAAGTCGGCAGTTTCCCTTTCGATGGGATATGTGACGCCGCACCAACAGACAGAGGTTCTTTCTGTTCCCGTTCTGCTTTCTCTGACACATCGGCCCCCGCGCCACCTTCCGGCATAGGCTCTTGGCCCTTCACAGGCTGATCCGTTGATGAACCTGGCTGACCCTCTGGCATAGGCTCTTGACCCTTCACAGGCTGATCCATGGGTGTTGTTGTTTGGTCCGTATTATCGCGCTCTGGTGAAGCCTCTGGGGCCGGTCCAGACGCCTTCGCTTGATCAGATAGTGATACCTTGTCCAAAGATGTTTCTGGGAATGGCAATTCGCCCTTCTGTGCCGCATGGATGCCTTTGAAGAATGGATCATCGTAGTATTGAATCCGCTTCGCCCTGATCGGCATTTGTGCATCCACGACAATGATTATGTCATCAAGCGGTAGGCGACGGGCTTCATCTTCTGGAAGCAACGACACTTCTTCTGTCCGCTCTGACATGCTGCGTCCCTCGAATGGGTTTTTCCCGATGGAACGCGACCGCGTAACGACGCGCTTCGTCGTTTTACCAACAGCTTTGCTCAATTCTTCGACCGTCTTTTCATCAGATGGCGTCAGATAGAGCTTAACGCCCGCGTTGCCCTGCAGGGCGCGGCGGGTGTTCTCACCGTAAATCTCGTCCAGCGCTGGAATGGTCTGGGTGACGATTGCCAAGTGACCTTTGTATGATCTGAGCGTTTCGATACTGTCAGTAACAATCGGCATCTTTCCAAGACGGTTGAACTCGTCAAGCATGATCATGACCGGCCACGGCTCGTCTGGACCAGGTTCTTTGTCCTGCATTGAAGAAATAAGATCAGAGAAGAACAGCCGGATAAGCGCTGCCATTGGTTTGACCATATTTGGGGACACCACCAAAAAAACGGAAAAAGGCTTCTTCCGAATGTCCCTGAAATCAAAATCGGAAACCTGCGTGGCCTTGTCGATCGCGGGGTTGCTCCACTGGTCCAGACCCGAAGTCATAAGTAGCGACACATAGGAAGTCAGCGTGTCGTTGTTGGTCGATGCCATACGTTCAAAGATCAGCTTGCCCGCACGGTTCTGAATTTCGTCACGACGCATCATGAACTCTTTTTGCTTGTTACCACCGCTGGCCGTGATCCGGTAAATCTCCCCGAGCGTCGGGCGCTCTCGCTCGAATGCCAAAAGGCCGGCTGCAACAAACAAGTCGATCCCGCCCTTTAAGAGACCTTGAACGCGGTCACTGTCCGCTTGCAGAAACAGTGACGCCAACAACTGTAATTCCATCTGCTGACGGTCGGGATCTTCTAGCTCCGCAATCCGCAGCAAAGGGTTGTAACGATGGCTGCGACGGTCATGCCAGTCGGTTGGTGCAAAGCGATAAACCTTGTCACCCTCTGCGGCTCGATGCCGCGCTGTTGCTTCAAAGTTCTCGCCCTTCACGTCCAGGACCACAGCTGACCCTTTGAAGGTAAGCAGATTCGGAATGACAAAGCCTGTGGTTTTACCTCGGCCTGTTGGTGCCACGATCAACGCATGTGGAAAAACCTTCGAGCTGATCAGCTTGCCGTTGCCTTTTGGTTTTCCCAGCTTCCCGATGATGAATCCTGTTCCTGGCTTGCTGAAAAAACCGTTCTTGCGCATGTGCTGTGCCTTTTGCCATTGGGTGCGGCCAAACTTCGTCAGGGCGTTCCCTGATAAGACCGCGCTCAACAAGAGGCCGGTCACGCCGAAACCACCAACGATCAGGTTCACCAGTCGAAAATCGTCTGGTCGAAACCGCTGCAACCCGGTGTAATTCTCCGCAAGCCACATGAAGTCCAATTCAGCATTCATGCCGTAATCGCGGAACGTCAGAAAAGCGGTGGCGACGACATAGCCAATCGCCAAGAACACGGCTGTAAGAAGGAAAATACCCGCTGCGATCTTGCCCTTATCCATGTGTCTGCCCCTTTTCTGTGTCTGCGCGAACGGTCTTCAATCGCTGTGCATCAAATTCCTCTTCGGCAATTTCTGAGACGACTTCCCGCGTCGCCTCGCTGTTGGCGGTCTCGGCGTCTGATTGCAGATAGGCTTTGGCTGCGTACAAACGGTCAAGACGTTCATCAATCACGTGCTCCAAGGCATCGGCGTCACCGTTGCGCAGCGCTTCAAGTTGCTCGTCGTCCAACTCACGCTCGATCTGGTCGCGGAACTCATGACTGCCACGCCAGTTGTCGAACGGCCCTTCGATCTTTTCCGTCCGCTCATGCTCGATAACACGGCGCATTTCGGCGGTCTCTGCTTGATCTGCCCGATATGGCCGTATGGCATTGTCGAACTCGCGCACCCGTGCATCGGACCACTCTTGGGCCGTTTCACTGTCCTTATCATAGTCTGGATCAAAACGGTCGGTTTCCGGCTGATTGTCACGGGCTAGTCCATCACGCATTTGCTCTCCATAGCGATCCGCTGTGTCTTGCAAATACACTTCGATCCGACGCTGATCCGCAGGGCTAAGGTCGGCGTCGTTTCGGCTTTGGGCCAAACTCGTGAATGCTAGGCCCATATCTGAACCATTCACGACGCCACCGACTTGGTTTCGCTCAATCGACAAAGGTTCAAAGCGAGTATATTCGTCAGAACGCTCGTCAAACTGTTCACGCACCCCACGGTCAATATCAGCAACAATCTCTCTGTCCGACATATCGGCCCGCAAGGTGTTGCTCTGATCTGTCTGAACGTAGGTGGCGGGCTTCTCCATATCATCGCCAAGTTTATCCCATGCGCGGGACGCAAGCTGCGCGTGGGCCGGTGACTTCGCTGCAAAAGCGTCGAAGTCGGCTTGACGGTCCTGCTGCAAGGCTTGGTCGTTCTCGCCGTCTCTGAACTCCTGTGTTTGAACAAGGTTTTCCTCAAGCCGTTCAAACTCGCGCCGGTCTTCGCGGGTCATTTGGATAAGCTCTGGATTGTCAGCGATCCGTTCTTCAGCCCGCTCGGTCATTTGGACGGTGTAGCCACCAATAACCGAGGCAGGCATTCCAGCACGTTCCATCGCCCGCATGTTTTGATTGAATGCGTCCGTCACTGCCTCCTTATGTTCGGCCTCGGCAATGCCCTGCACTTCTGCAAGCTCGCTTCCGCGCTCCAACCGCAGTCGTTCGGACACGTCTTCGCGATAGTCTTGGTCCGCCGCATTCTGCATCATCGCCGCAAATTCTTCGTCTGACGGGCGTTCCTGATCATCGCTTAGGATCACACCATCATCCCTGATCACATCTGCTTGCTGTAGTGTTTCTCCCAGTCTCACATGCGCCTGATCCAACTTTTCAGCGGCTATCTCTAAGTCAGCCTTACGCTCAAGGTTCAAACCTTCGGTCTCTGCAATTTTTGTAAGGTCATCTGCAATCCAACGCTGCTCCAAAGAGGCATTGTTGGCCCCCTGCTCTACTCGCGCAATGACGGCCTCTGACGAAATGCCCGTTCCCCGCAACGCTGTCTCGATCTGAGCCCGTGTCTCAGGATCACGCATGGCTCCGATACCGTCTTTGTTGACGTTCGTTTCCGAATAAACGCCGGTGTCTGACGGTGCAGTAGTCAGCTTCGATGAATTTGCGCCAACGGGGTTCAAATGCGCAACTGGCTGTAATGCGCTGTCCAACTGTTTTTCCATCCGTGGCCGGTCAGCCTCGGACGCACTTTGGATTTGGCTTTCAATCCGATTAAGACGATCTGTGAGGCTTGTTTTCAGATCATCGAAACTCTGCTGGTTCTCCATGTAAACGTCTCCATCTGTTTGTAATTGACCCCCACGGGCAAGGACTTCGCCTGCACGGAAAAGGGCATTTGAAATGTCTTCCCTGTTGTCGTTGGTCGCTTCGGCTGACAACGAAAGGTAGACTTTGGATGTGGTGGCGATTTCGGCCAACGCGCGGTCAAGGTCACGTCCAACCCTCTCCCGCTGAACCGGCTCCCGGCCCTCTGCTTTGGCGTCGTAAATTTCCTTCGTGCGCGGCGCGTAAGTGACGTCTCCGCGATCAAGTCGCCGCGTTGCCTCAAGGCGAACACCAACCTTTTCGGCGTGTTCAACCATCGAAAGGCGAAAATCATCATAGTTAAAGTGATGATCCCGCCCCAGATAGAAATACTCACCCTCCTGGGAACGTCGATTCAAGACGATGTGCGCGTGGGGGTGCGCTCGATCCTCATGAACGGCGATGATGTAATCAAAGTTTCGATCATCATTTTGAAAATGCTCACGACAGACAGCCGCGGTTATATCTCGCACATCCTCGCCGCGTGTCCCTTGCGGATAGGACATGAGCATGTGAGTGGTGTGGCCCATCTTTGGGCGAAAGCCATCGTCCCAACGGCTTGAAAATCTATCAGTCAGACCTTTGATTTCGTCTCCCGAAAGCGTCTTCTTACCGTCCAACACGCCTCGGCTATCTACAATGTGGGATGACTTCGTTGTCAGGTATTCAAGCTGATTGGAAAGCTCTGCCTTAGTATGTGTTCCGCCAGATTTAATAGCTTTGAACACGGCTGCACGGTGGCCTTTTGCTGCTCGGATCATTTGCGGCTTCTTCGCATGAAGCCCCTGCATGGAACCGCGCACACGGCTCCAACCTTCACGGAAAATCTCGCCCGTTACGGACTGAACCGCATCATTCCTCGCCATCGGCCAGCTCCTTCAAGGCGTCACTGACCAACATGGTGATCCCATCGGTCCTGCGACGGGACAGAAGATCTACCTGATCCGCAAAATCCAGAACGAACCCTGCAAGGCTCCGCATCTGCGCCAGACTTGATGGACCAAACGAAGGTCTCAGACCTTTGTTGTTCGATTCATTCATCCGCTTTGCGATCTGCGTCACGTTGTTTCCGACACGGTTCAACGCCGCCCGAAAGGCTTTCAATTCGTCGGCCAAATGCTCGTCAGGTTGAAAAACTCCGTTCGCGGACTGGATCAATCGGCGCATTCCATCTGACCGATTGCTGATCCCGTGCCGCGAAAGCACCACTTCAAACGCCCGTAGTTCCTCTGGTGTGACGGTCGTTCCAATCTGCGCGGTGCGGATGCCGGTATCGCGGCGGCGCTCTTTTTCGCGCTTCACGGTGTATTGGATCGTTCGCGGTGTTACCGAGTATCGCTTTCCAAGCACCTGAGCAGAAACGCCTTTTCGCGTTTCACGGACGACTTCCAATCGCTCCAAATCAGTCAAGCGTCGGCGACCAGCCATGCGAACATACACCTCCTATTTCCTGCCATCTTCCATACAATCACTTAGGCTTTGACGCAATTGTAAAGGTGCACCGCAAATTATAACATTGTTAAAGCCGTTAAGAGTGATTGTATTCCGTTTCAGACGGCCCCTTGCGGGTCGTCGTGTCGAGCCAGAGGCGAGACCGCCCAAAACCGAAGGTGATGGGCCAAGCCAAAAATGCGCCGCCTGACGGCTCAACAGCACTTTTGGCCCCTGCCCTACCAAAAAACACGGCATGGCCCTCTGACGGGCCGGAAATGCCCCCTCAAGCGGTATATCGCTTGGTAGCTGCCCCCTATTTCGGTTTTGACTGGTCTAAAAAGCAGACTATCGCGGCAGACAATCAACAGGAGACAAGAAACAAGATACGGGTTCGGGGCAATCTGGCAAGCAACACGAAACAAGCTACACGGCACAATCGACACTCGACAGGTAACCAGAAACAAGGAACACGCTGCAAGACACCGAACACGACACACGTAACACGCGACAAGAAACACCGAACGCGCAACAAAGGACACGCGACAAGAAACCTGTGACACGAAACACGCAACAAAACACCGAACAAGAGGCAGGCGACAAGAAACAGTAGACGCGATACCAGCAACAAGATACCAAGGACACGACACAAGCAACACGAAACAAAGGACAAGATACATGCCCAATGATGAAATGAAGGTCGTCTCGATCATCACGCGAAAAGGCGGCGCGGGAAAAACGACACTCACGCGGGCATTGGTCAGCGCAGCAATGGCGAGAGGCAAACGCTGTCTAGTGTTTGACGCCGACCCGCAACAAGCCTTAGCTCGATGGGCGAATAAGCTGCAAATCGAAGACCCACTGTTCCGCATTGAGCCGTTGACGATGGTGAACGAACTTTCCGAGAAAGTGGAACATGCATACGAAAACGACACTGCCGATTACGTCTTCATTGATACCATCGGGGCAGCGGGTGCATGGGCAGACGATCTTGCGGTTGAAAGCGATGTTCTAGTCATACCAATGATGCTGAGTGACGACGATCTTGAAATTACGACTGACACTTTCAACTGGTATGTCGGGCTACGTGATCGCGCCGAAGACCCAGACGCCTTACCGTCCTTTCATGTCGTAATGTCAAATGTGCCAGCCAAGCAAAGCAAGGCAGAGCTGGCAATCGAAGAAAAGGCTATCTCTCAATTTCCGGTTATGGACGATTATTTCATGCAACGGAAACAGCATAAGGATGCGTCGGCGGAGGGCTTCATCCACCACATTGCGGAGAACCGGCGTAACGGGCCAAGCCACTTGCGCGTTCAAGCAAAACACTTTGCCGAAGCGCTCGAAGAAGCCACCTCAATACTCGATGCTTTGACAGGGGGTTAACAGATGCCACGCAAGAAAAAGACCGCAATCAAGGGAAGCGACCCTGCGTATACATCAGACTTTTCGCAACCCTTGCCGACAAACAAGCCTGTTGTCGAAGAAACTCCGAAACCCGTTGTATCCAAACCCGAACCTGCGCCCGAAAAGTCTCCCGCACCAAAACCGACGCCCAAACCAACGGTAAAAACAGAGATCACCAAGCCAAAACAACCACCTGCGAAACCAGCACCAGCAGCAAAACCAAATTCAGAGCCGCAAGTCCAAGGATCAGGCGACAAACGCGAAATCGCCTTGTCGGCTGCGGTCAAGATGGACCAGCAAAAGCAATTGGACGCCTTGGAAGCACAAGGAACACCCGCGAAGGTTGCTATCACAATGGCGGGGCGTCGGGCAGTCGAGCAATTTGAGCCACAACCTGAGTATGTTGAAAAACAAGACGTTCAACGGATGCCAATGCGGCAGGGGTATAAAAGCACAAAACGCATTGATGCAAGTTTGCTTGATGCGCTCCGAAACAAACATGATCCACATCGCCTATCCTCCGATAGTGCGATGATGCGAGGTCAATTTGAACCATTGTTCTGGACCTGTCTCGATGCTGTTATCAAAGAACTGAACAGCAAAGATTGATAGAGGGCGCGATGCGCCACGATATTTTTAAGAGGGGGAAGGAGTTTCGGCTTCCTTCCCCCTGAAACAAAATAGACAGGGCCGTGTCCTCGCTTCGCTGCGGGCCGCACCAACCCTGTCGATTTGGTTTCACCCCCATCCTCTCATGCTCCGCGCAAACTCGCGGATAGGCGATGGCCTACCCGACTTCGAATTGTGGGTCGGGCAGGAAAATCGCTGTTCTCAGTGAATGCAGAGGAAAATCTATGGGACGCAAACAAAGACTTTATGCTGAACCAATACAGCGAATTTTGGATCGCAAAACGCGCTCGGTTGTTGGATGGCTATACCTCTGGAACACCGGTGAAAAGGTGCCGATGTGGAAGGATGGCAAGCAATTGGATGTGATCTATGAATGACGAAGGGCAGGGGGGACTTTTTAAGCTGGTAGCAGACTACGGCACTAGCAAAAGTTGGCTTCAATCATCGAACGAACGAACTTTGCGCATGTTCGGTAAAGATCATCACCAATCTGCTAAGATCAAGCCGGAACTCACATTGCTGGCCCCCGATGGGTCTGTGATCGCCACGATGGATCATTGGGCGTATGAGTGGAAAGAGGCCGACAAAGCCGCGGCCTAGCCTTCCAAATTCCGAGCCAAAATGCTAGACTGCTTCCGTAAAGGAGGCAGTCTATGCGTATTGTCAAAACCCTTATTTCTCTTGCACTTTTGGCATCTGTGCCGGTTTCTGCATTTGCTTGGGATCACGAAATGGAACGTGGTGTAGACCTCTATCAAGCTGGGGATGCTGACATGGGTGTTTCCTTAGTTTGTGATCCCAACTCCGTCTATGGCACCTCTGTAAGTGCAGTTCTGATCGCACTTGACGCTGATCCAGACATAAGCGCCGTGGCAACGTTCCGTTTCCCTGACCTGATCACCATTGATGCGCCGATGGCACACGGTCGTATCTCCAAGGCTGATAACCAAAACGGCATCTGGGAACCTCTGGTGGCCGGTCTCCGTGCCCATAGCGCCGTGGATGTTTCATTGAATGGCGAAACGCATACTGTCGCACTTGGCGATCCTTTGCCGTTTAGCTGCCTCTGATCTGGCCGGAAGGGCCAGGGCGCGAAGCGCAAGGCGGGGCAGGGGGCGGGCGCAGCTCGTCCCCTGCCGCGTCACCATCATCATCCCGTGAAAAAGCCCCCACCTTTTCAGGCAGGGGCAGCATCGGCCAAGTGGGCCAACAGGGAGGGGTTTAGCTTACCACCTTTGGCCGATATAGCTATGTGGCTACGCGGCCTCCTGCGTCGTGGATTGCTCAACCTGTGCTGTGATGTAGTCCACTGCTTTTTGTGCCTCTGATGCGGCTTTGAAAATCAGGTTCTTATCGTCCTTCAAGGCTTTCAACCAAGATTCGACGTATGCGGCGCTCTGGTCAAAATCTGGCTCAATCCCAAGTTTCACGGCAAGGATGCAAGCGCCGATTTCGGCAACAAGTTCTTCGAATGCGTAGGCTGTGCGGTCATTAAATTTCTTGATCCGGTCCAGCCGCTTCTCGCCGCCGCTCCAATG
>JBOEGL010000013.1:0-24218 GCA_050633405.1 Cognatishimia sp.
CTGCAAGAACGCGCCTGACGCAGAATGCGATCAAGGTGCGGGAGTTCAAGACGGCGACAGGCGTGATTTCCTTCTTGGTCGGCGTTGGGTTCTCTCAGGCAAGCATCCCCATGAAGAACGGCGAAAAGACCTCACACCGCCTCGTCAGTGACTGAGGCCGGGATCACGGTCTATCTCCCTGTCGATCTCGCGGTCGTTCTCGACTTCCTGATCCTTCTCCTGGTCGCGCCCGTCCTCGATCTCCAGCTTTTCGCGCGGCTTGTTTAGCACGTCCTTCAGGCGCTCGTTCACAGATGGTTTGCGCTCTTCGCGTCCAGTCTCCTCGCCAAGCTCAGGATCACTGTGACCGTCCAGCTTGTGCACCGCCGCCTGGCCATCCCGCCCGGCGTCCTTATCCATGATTTCCTTCAGGCGGTCCCGCGCATAGTTGCGCCCTCCGGCCTGTTCTTCGTCACTCTGCCCACCACGATCCTGCCCGCGATCCGTGATCCGCGCCAACCGCTCCCGGACGTCATCTGTGACACGGCCCTTGGATGTCGCCGCCCTGAGCGCCGCCAGACCGGCGGACACACGCCCCTGCCCGGCGTCCCGCTCGACCCCGTAGATTTCACGCGCAATCTCGACGCGCTCGCGCATCTCGCGGAACGCAGCGCGGGCCTGACGCGCGGCATGGACCACGGCACCGCGCTCAGTAACGGGCTTGTATTCCCGGCCCTCGCGCTCCGCCGCTGCCTTTTCGCGCCGCTCCATCGAGTTTGCTGCCGGTCCCAGCTTCAGCTCCGGATCGCGATCCAGCTCCTCAGCGGACAGCGTGTCCCCACGTTCCTGCGCTGCTTCGCGTTGCTTCTCTAGGGATCGGTGATCGACGCGCTCTACCTCGCCGACGCGCTCAAGCGCCCGGTTCTGCAACTCGGCCCAGACGCCACGCATCTGCTCGATCTCGACACCGCCGGTCTTCGCGGAATCCAGCACCCGCGTTTTGGCCGTGAAGCCTTCGGCCTCAAGCTTGCGAGTGCTGGTCAGAACATGGGCGTGGTGGTTACGCTGGTCGCCCTCGCGGTGTGGTGCGTGGATCGCCACATCGACGGCAACGCCGTAGCGGCTGACCAGCTCCTCGGCGAACTGGCGGGTGATCTGCGACCGGTCCTCGTCGCTGATCTCGGACGGCAGGGCCAGCTCCCATTCGCGGGCGGTGACGGAGTTGCGGCGGGTTTCGCTGGCCTCGGCTTCGTTCCAGAGTTTGGAGCGGTCCTGCGCCCAGGCCGGTGCAGTCTCGGGGGCGACAATGAACGTCTCCTCGATGCCCTGCTTGCGGGTGTAGTCGTGGATACGTCCCTCGCGCTGGCACTCGATGCGCTCGCCCGCACGATAGGCCCCCGCCGCCGTCGCGGTGCGCCCGGCGCTGCGTTTGATCGTCTTCACAGAGAGGTGGTAGCTGGCCATCAGCACACCACCGAACAGAGACGGAAATTCGGTCGCTGCGAGACGCCGGGCATGTCCATGCCAACCGGCACTTGGCCCGTGACAAGAGCCGGGGCGTCAGCGCATGATGAGGTTGAAGCCTGCCCTGTCACCCTCGTGGACGAGGCAGGCTTCAACCTCCCTGTTGGGCGAAAGCCGGGGGCTTCGGAACATCGCGTTCCGGAGCCGTCGGAGAGTTGCCCAACGGTCTTTTCCCCGGAGGCCCCAGCCTTGTGGTGGGCGGACCGGAGGGGAAAAGACAGGCCGTGCGAAGGGGTGCAACGCACCGCTGAGGCGCGGGCTTGCCCGTCCTCTGCCCCCATATCCCCAGCCTCATGGTGGGCGGGATATGGGGACAGAGAACGGGCGGTTTGCCACCGGCAAACCTGGCACATGGCGGCACCGTGAGGTCCGACGCCATGTGCCTCCCGGAACGGAGACGCCAGCGGCAGACCAGCCCCCACCGTGGGGCATCGGTCGGGCCTATGGTGCGAGGGTTCGGGATGCGATCCAACGGCTGACGTTGGCTTGGGAAGGTTTGGAAGGGGCGGTGCGCCCTTCCATTTCGATGCGCCTTGCATCGAAGGGGTCTGCCATCGGCTGGGGCTTTGCCCCGGAGAGATCGCACGCAAATCTCGGAACCGCAGGTGTAGAGTTTGCATAAGTGCGCCCTTGTCCTTTACAGGCCTACGGGTAAGCTCTACCATCTGAGGTAGAAAGTCAAACTTCTCCACCCGCAAATCTAAAAGTGGATTCACGCGATATGGCAGAGACGGAACTTGAACGGGCAGAGAAACGGTATGCCCAGGCCAAGGCGCGGCTCCAGGGGCTGAAGAACCGGGAAGCCACCAGACAGCGCAAGATGGACACCCGGCGCAAGGTCATCCTTGGCGGTGCTTTGCTCGATCTGGCGGAACGGGATTCAGGTGCTGCGGCGATGCTGGAACGACTGATACGCAACCTCTCCCGGCAACAGGACCGTAAGGCCTTCGCGGATTGGGAAGGGCAGGTTTCCGGTGATGATGGATCGGAGTCAGTGAGCGGCCCAGTCTCTGAACAGGAGCAGCAATCCGATGGATGATGATGACCGTGGTATCGAGGTATCCGACGAGCTGTATGCGGCTCTCACAGAACAGGCTGAGGCAAACCAGCGGACGCCGGAGAAAGAGCTTTGTGCAATCCTGACTGCCGCGATTGAAGCTGCCTCGGACGACGCCTCCTGATGCGGATAATCGGGACACTCTTCTGGCGGCTGTTCCGAATGATCCAGGTCACGGTGGTCACGCCAGTTCTGATCGGCGGTGTGATCGTTTTTGGCTGTCTTGGGGCAATGGTCGGATCGTTGATCGCGACACCGTTCATCTTCGCCTTCTTTGATCAGGAACCGGGCGAGAGCGCATGGCAGTGGTTGGTCTTTGGTCCCTTCATACTCGCGGGTGCTGTTGTCGGCGCTGCGGGCTGGATCGAGCGCTCCGGGGCAGCAACCTTCTTTGGAAGCTGGCGGGGTGACAGCCACGGCTCGGCCCGGTTTGCCGGGAAGAAAGAACTGCGGAATCTGGAACAGGCGGACGGTCTCCTGATCGGGCGCAACCCCTCCACCGGCAAGCTGCTGTCCTATGACGGTCCTGCCCATCTGCTGACCCTCGCACCGACACGGGCGGGCAAAGGCGTCGGCACAGTGATCCCCAACCTGCTGGCGGCGGAACGCTCGGTGCTGGTCATCGACCCCAAGGGCGAGAATGCCCGGATCACCTGGGCGGCGCGGGAAGATATGGGCGCGGTTCATGTCCTCGATCCGTTCGGGGTCAGCGGCAGACCCTCTGCGGCCTACAATCCGCTGGACCGGCTGTCCGCCGACAGCCCTGATCTGAGCGAGGATGCCACGTCGCTGGCAGACGCGCTTGTGGTGGACCCGGCAAGTCAGGTCGGGGATGCCCACTGGAACGAGGAGGCCAAGGCCTTCCTTAGCGGTCTGATCATGTTTTGCGTAGCACACGAGGAACCGGCACGGCGTAACCTCGGGGCCGTCCGGGAATACCTCACCCTGCCCCCGGATCGCGTGAAGGCACTGCTGGAGCTGATGCAGGACAGTGATGCGGCGGACGGTCTGGTGGCCCGCGCCGCCAACCGCTTCGCTGGCAAAGCCGAACGGGAAGCCGCTTCGGTCCTGTCCAACGCGCAGCGCCACACGCATTTCCTCGACAGCCCCCGGATCGCCAAATGCATGGCCCGGTCGGACTTCCAATTCTCGGACCTGCGCCACCGGATCACCTCCGTCTTTCTTGTTCTGCCACCCAACCGTCTAGACGCCTACAGCCGCTGGCTGCGTCTCCTCGTCTCTCAGGCCCTCCAGGACATCGCACGGGACGCTGAAGTGTCAGCGACACCGGCAGGCCCCCAAAACCCTCAGATCGCCGCTCAGAGGCCCGTAGAGCGCCTAAACCGCCCTACCCTCTTCTTGCTGGATGAGTTTGCCGCTCTGGGCCGCCTTGAAGCCGTAGAACGCGCCATGGGGCTGATGGCGGGCTATGGTCTCCAGCTTTGGCCGATTTTGCAGGACATGAGCCAGCTCCGCGATCTCTATGGGCAACGCGCCTCGACCTTCGTTGCCAATGCCGGGGTTCAACAGGTTTTTGGGGTGAACGACTACGAGACGGCCAAGTGGCTGAGCCAGACAATGGGCCAGGGCACGATTGGCTATCAGACCCAGAACTTCAAACCCGACGACATGCCCACAACCGGCACCAGCATCACCGGGCGCGACCTGTTGACCCCCGATGAAATCATGCAGCTTCCGCCGGAACTCCAGCTTCTGCGCGTCCAGGGCCAGCCCACGGCGATAGCTGGCAAGCTGCGCTACTACGCCGACCGTGAATTTGAGGGGCTGTTCGTCCCGGAAAACCGTTGATCCAAAGGATAAACCGCCATGACAGATGAAACGCCATCCGACCGCCCTGCCCTTTCTGATGCGCAGCTTCGCGAACAGTTGGATCGCATGGGTGATCTGACAATTGATATGTCGGAACAGGTCCACGAACAGACGAAGGCTATCAATCATATCTCCACGGTCGCGACTGAAGCGCGCCGCTCTGCAAAGGCGGCGGAAAAACAGACTGACCCGGAACACTACGGCGAACTGGTTGGCCAAACCATTGAGGGACGCCTTGATGAAACGATCAGGAAGATGGATCGCGCGTCCGCCGAAGTCTTGAACGGTATCCAGCGGTCGAACGCATCGTTCCAGGAAACGACCACTATGCATTCCAAGACTCTGAGTTTGATGGGTGAGCTTCGGGAAATGCAGCAAAAGGACAGGAAACTGTCCCGATGGGTTGGTCTTGGTGGTGTCGTTCTGGCGGTAGTGCTGACGGTTGTTGCTCCTCGTTTCATAGCATCTTTTGAAGAGGGATGTGTGGTTCTGGGTGGAACATGGACACAAAGCTCGAGGGGTGTTGATGTCTGCGTTTTCCCGCAGCCTTGACGATGTAATGGGCTGTTTGAGGCAGCGCCGAGTCGCAAGCTGGGTGTTATATATGTGTTAGAGTCTGTGTTACGCGAATCATCGCTACCTCTATTACCTTGAAATAATTGAATGAATCAGCCTATTTTTAGCGCACTGGTGGGTGATATTACGATAAGGGGTGTGTGATCTTACGAAAGATGGTGTGTGATCTTACGAAAGCCTGTCGGTGGGTGAAGTTACGAAGTGCCTTGCGTCGGTGGGTGAAATTACGAATAGTGTGAGCATGGTGGGTGATATTACGAAACAAGACCGAACGCCTCTCCTCCCCTTGCGACATGCCCAAGGGGATTTCTTTGTGTGCGATATTTTCGACGCCGCACCCAAGGGCGACATGGCCTCGATGGCGCACCCTATTTTCACCCTTTCGACCAAGCCTGACACCAAAAAGCGCCGCTATGTGGCCGCTGATCGAAAAAGCTACGTTGAGATCAGGCCCAACATGATTGGTCTTGCAACCGTCCATGACCGTGACGTGCTGATCTACTGCATTTCTCAAGTGATGGCCGCTTTGAATGACGGGCAGCAGGTTCACAGAACCCTCCGATTCAAGGCGTATGATCTTCTTGTAGCGACTAACCGCCCTACCGCCGGGACCGGCTACACGGGATTGAAAGCAGCCTTAGAGCGCCTTCAAGGCACCCAGATCGAAACCAACATCACAACGGGCGGTGTGGAGCAGATCGACGGCTTTAGCCTGATTGACCGTTATCGGATCGTCCGAGAAACCCGTGATGGTCGAATGCTCGATCTTGAAGTCACCCTTTCCGATTGGGTGTTCAATGCCATTGCTGGTGATGATGTGCTGACACTTAACCGACGCTATTTTCAGCTCCGAAAGCCTCTGGAGCGCCGTTTGTATGAGCTGGCACGCAAGCAATGCGGGACGCAGCCGGAGTGGAAATGCGGCCTGGACAAGCTGAAGGCTCGAACCGGCTCGACGTCCTCGGATAAGGAGTTTCGCAGGCTTGTTCGGGCGATCTGCAAGGCAGACGAAGAACACAACCACATGCCGGATTATGCTTTCCGACTGGATGCGGACATTCTCACGGTGACACCCAAACCGGAGTTTCTGGAAAACTACATAGCAAAGCCAGAACAGGACGGCCTGACAGGCGGTTATGTCCTGCCCCTCTCGCCAGACACGCTGGAACGCGCAAGGGAGTTGGCCCCGACATGGGATATAAGGGTTCTGGCTGGAGAATGGCGGACCTACGCAGCTAAACAGAAGGAACCACCGAAGAACCCGGACGCCGCGTTTCTCGGATTTTGTAAAAGCTGGTTCAAGAAACGCGGGCGCAACGGCTGGTAGAGTGTTTACTCAAACACTCATTCGCTCAAATACTCAGACCATAGATCACGGGTGATATCGGAGATTGAACGGCCTTCCTCGACCGCCCGCATCTTGATTTTTCGATAAAGCGTTTCTTCGATCTCGGCGTTCAGGCGTTTCTTCTTCTCGGTCGTTTCTGTGATTTCGTGCAGGATGCGCTTGCGGGCATCGTCGCCCCGGCTCGGACGTTTTGCAGATAAGGCCATTATGCGACCTCCCTTTTCGCAGGTGCCAGCATCGCCAGTATCTCGTCGTTCAACGCCGTAGTCTCCGCCCTTGCTTTGGCGTTGTCCGCGTCGAACACGGTCAGCCCCTCAGATGCGGTCTGAGGATATACCTGCCGTTGTGTGATCGTCGTTTCGCAGACTGGCAAAGCGTAGTCATCTAAGGCTGTCCGCACATCGCTGCCAAGCCGGGTTCCCTCCACGACACGGGAAACCACAAACGCGGCACGCGGCGAACCGTCTGTCACTTCCTGGCGGGCCTTGATGAAATCCACCAAGTCCGACGCGGCCCAAATGTCATATGGCGATGGTTGAACGGGGATCAGAACGAAGTCGCTGACTTTGATGCAGGCCGCGATCATGTCTTCCAGCTTTGCTGCGCCGTCGATCACCACGTAGTCGTAGTTTGCGGCCATGCTGGTCAGCGTCTTGACGTTGTTGGGACGGTCCAGCGCGACCAGTTCAATGGGATTGTCCTCACTGGCTGCGTGCCAGTCACGGGCGCTGCCTTGTGGATCGCTGTCCACCATTAGGACCGAGTGTCCCAGCTCGTGCAGCGATCTGGCGAGGTTAGTGCTGATGGTAGTCTTACCACTACCACCTTTCGGATTCAGGACGGAAATAATGCTCATACTCTACCTCATTTGTGTTTTTACTCAAAAGAGTAACTGAGTGTTTGAGTTGAGGCAAGCTTGATTAAAGGTGCTGTCCCACATCCATGCTTTGGTGCAGGATGCGGATGACCTCGATCCCAGCCTTGGTCATCCGAAAGAACACAAAGTGCTTTCCAACAGCATGTTTCAGGTAGCCTGAACGAACGTCCACGTCGCGCCCGCGTTTCTCGCCGCGCGCAAGGCTGCTACAGGTGTTCTGAATATCATCTGTATAGCGGTCAGCCTGGTCGGCCCCCCATTCTTCGACGGTGTAATCCCAAATGTTATCGAGGTCCGCCGCTGCGGCAGGCGAGAAGGTGACAAGGCTCATCCGTTGGCCTGGTTAAGTTCTGCCCGTTTGCGAGCCTTGAACTCATCAAAGTCAAAGGGCTGAGGTTTCCCAGACTGCTCGCCCTCGATCAGAGCGTCTTGGAGCGCCTTTACCTTGCCTTCATGCTCTTCGAGCAAGCGCAGACCGGCTCGCACAACATCGCTGGCCGAACCATAACGACCTGCCTGAACCTGGGTGTTAATAAAGCTGGCGAAGTGATCGCCGAGCGACATAGATGTATTCTTGGGCATGATGCACCTCCTAAGAAGATCATATACCAATTATTGGTATTCATCAAGGACACCCATTTACTCAAATGAGTATTTGAGTGCCGAAGGAGCCATTCAAATTAGTGGGGCAGGGGGCGGCTGTGCGGACAAAGCTACCTTTGGCCAACTCTCTATGACGCTTCACTTCACCTACAAATACGACAGGCGCCAATAGGTATTGCTAACAACCACGTATCAAATTTCTGGTTTCAGCACAGAACGTTTGCAAAAATTCCACTTTTCAAGCACCGTTTGCTTGAAACAGGAGGGTTTGGGAAATGCGGAATACCAAAGAAGAAACGCTTGATCCAGACGATTGGGAAGCCACCCGTGCTCTCGCACATCGTATGGTGGATGAGGCTGTGGAGCACTTGGCCCTGGTGCGAGAGCGCCCTGTTTGGACGCCTATGCCCGAAGATGTGCGCGCCCGACTGCAAACGGGCATGCCGGAAAATCCCGCGCCACTGGACGAGGTCTATCGTGAATACCGAGAGAACGTCGCTGCCTACCCGATGGGCAACGTCCACCCTCGCTTCTGGGGCTGGTACATGGGGGCCAGCAACTTCACTGGCGCTCTGGGCGACTTTCTTGCCGCTGTGGAGGGCAGCAACCTAGGTGGTGGCAACACGGGTGCGGCGCAGGTCGAACAACAAGTCGTCGATTGGCTCAAGGAGATAGCTGGCTTTCCTAAGAGCGCGAGCGGCACTCTGACCAGCGGTGGTTCAATGGCTAACCTTGTGGCGCATACAGTCATTCGCAATCTCGCCGCCGGGTATGACGTGCGCAAAGAGGGCATCGCCGGGCTGAAAAAACCGTTACGATTTTACGCATCTGATCAGGTGCACAGTTGTCATCAAAAAGCGTTGGAGACCTTAGGTCTTGGCGCAAAGGCGCTGGTGGAGGTTGCTAGCGATAACCGTCAGCGGATGCGACTTGATGCGCTTGAAGCAGCGATCGCAGAAGACCGGGCAAACGGGCTGCAACCAGCCTGCGTTATCGGGACGGCTGGCACGACGAATACAGGGGCGATCGACGATCTGACCGCGATTGCAGATCTATGTGATCGAGAGGGCCTTTGGTTTCACGTCGACGGATGCATCGGAGGAGTGCTCCGCCTTGCTCCGGATCATGCGCATTTGGTAGCCGGGATTGAGCGGGCGGGCTCTGTCGCCATTGATCCGCATAAATGGCTTCACACACCCTTCGAAGCAGGAGCCGTGCTGATAAAGGATCCCGAGGCTCATTTCGCGACGTTCGAGATGCACGGCCCCTATCTGCAACTTCAAGAGCGGGGGATGATCGCGGGTAAATTTCTTGCCGATTATGGATTAGAGCTTAGCCGCGGCTTCCGTGCGCTCAAGATTTGGATGGCTTTCAAAGAACAAGGCTCCGCCAAGTTTGGGAGACTCATTGCAAAGGACATCGCACTTGCTCGGTATATGGAAAAGCAGATAGAGGCGCATCCGCTTCTGGAGCTGTTTGCTCCCGTTGACCTCAACATCGTTTGCTTCCGCCACGTCGCTAAAGATGAGAGCGCGTCGAAGGCTCTCAACACAGAGATCATGCTTCGACTGCAGGAACGTGGCCTCGCGGTGCCTTCGGACACAACGGTCCAAGGCAAACATGGATTACGCTGTGCGTTCAACAACCACCGGACCCGACGCGAGGATATTGATGGTTTCCTCGTAGACGTGCTGCAGATCGCGCAAGAAATAGATATGGAACAGGCTTCTTAGGATCAATGTCCATTTTCTTCCGCTACTGAGGGCGCAAAGCACCGCTCGCTGCGGTTAGCTCCAATGCCTGCTGAGCGAGACTAATGAGCTTGTTCATGCTCTAGGACAGCGCCTCGTTAAGACTGCAGTGTGTAATTAGCCAGCTATCATCAGGCTGACGCGCCAAAACATTTAGTGAGACACCTTCACCTGTCGTGCCTTCGCTAAATTCTGCAATACACCAGCCAAGATCGCCATCTCTACTTGCACTTGAGACGATGATTTTCTTGTTCTCTGCACCTTCCGTGACCCACTCAGCATGTGTGTCTTCTATGGCCTGCCTTCCAATTGCAGGTGGTCCAAATGGTGAGTACATTTCTGCATGCACTGCGTATACGGACGCGCATCCTTTAGCGTCCCCCTGTTTATAGCAGGTGACATAGTGATCGAGCAGCTTCTGGCACTCCTGCTTGAAAGACACGTACATACACCCCATTACTTCATCTTAGCATTCGTTTTTGAAATCCTGCGGTCAAAGTATTTCGCAGTCAATTGGTCCGCGTTGTTTCCATTTAGGAAAAGCCTCATTGCAGAACCTGTTTGCTCAAAATCCGTGGCAAATCTCAGACTTCTCGACACATTTCTTTGACCATGCGTTGTGGAACGGTCATTCGAGCAAGCTGCAGAATTGGTCAAAATGGGCTCTTCGGGAGCCTTCGCCGCGCTTTGTTTAAACGGCTGCACTCAGAAAGTCGCTATTGATGGGGCAGGGGAGTGGCCTTCGATTCAAGGCTTGCTTGGAGAATGGCGGTCAGGAGCAGGAATTTACGCAACCGTTACTTACACGTAAGTTGACATTTCACGTAAAATATATTATCACGTGTTTATAATTTCTACGTGAGGAGTGATTTTGTGGAATTTCGAGCGCCTTCTGTGGCTACAGAACTTAATGCAAAAGCCGTCAAGTACCTTACCGAAAGCCTGGCTGACCCCAAAGCTAGTCAGCAGGTGCTTGAAGGTGTGATGCAAGAACTCGGCAATGCTGTTGATGGGTATCCTGATTGGCATCCTATCCTGACGAAGCCTGAAAATGGCTCTAACCAACACGTCGCATATCTATCGCGAGTCGAAGCCTATGAGGGCATCGACCACACAATAGAGTTCGTTCGTGGCTTTATCACATGTCCGTATTCTGACGGTGTTGCTGACAAGCTCGTGGAGACGGTGAACGAGGTGTATGGCCTTTACGCCTATCGACTAGAGAGTCCGTTGTACTCAGACAGCGCCTATCCAGTTGTGGTCGAAGCAAGCGATGTTGTGCTTGAAGCTGACGGCACAATCCGTAGCCGCGATGCGCTCACTTGGTTTGCTGAGAAAACAGTTGGGGAGGCGCGAGACGCTCAAGTTGCAGAAACCTGGTGGAACATTCGCTCTTACATTCTTGGGCGTCCACATGGTTCGCGTTCGTCATTGTTTGTGAATCAACATGCCGGAGTTCACATGCGCAAAATCCTAGAAGCGTTGAATAATAGTGGCATGTTCGGCCCCATCAAAGAGTCATCGCTTGATATGCTGTCTGAAAAGAAACGCGACACGATCAGTGAGACGCTGATCCGCACGGCAGTAACAAACTGGGACAAAACCAGTGAGAAATTTGATTTCGAGCTGCGCGGTGAGACATGCCAAGCGGAGGTGCGTGATACGTGGGATGATGGCGAAGAGCTGTCCATTCGCGTCAAGATTGGCAATTACGATTTGTATGCCTCCGGCTTCTACTATGAGAAGGGCGACCGCATCACACACACCGATCCTACGGGAAAGCAGACGATAGCTGAAAAGTTTCTGTAAGTTGGTAGCCTCGCTTCAGCTTTGCCCTGTAGAGCGCGCCCATAGCGTCGGCAGCGCGGCCCAAGTCCTCAAAACAGTCAATTCGGTGCCGCCCTTGGGTGCCGATGCGACCCCACTCGCGCAACAGCGAGACGCCACCAAAGAGGTCAGGCATCAAGCGCAGCCGATAAAAGCGATGCATGTTGATGTCGCGATCAACGCGCTCGATGCGGATGTCATCGGGGAACATTTCAAGCTGCTGCATCGGACGCCGCCTCCCGCATGACACGGCTGATTGTGGACCGATGGACGTTAAACAGGCGCGCAGCTTCGGCCTCGGTGCGCTTGCCGGATCGCACCAGATCGCGGATTTCCTTGCGCTGATCGTTCGACAGCTTTGGCTTGCGCCCTGGGTGGCGTCCCTTCTTGCGGGCGCGCTCCAGACCGGCGCGGGTACGCTCCCGGATCATTTCGCGCTCGAACTCGGCGAAGACGCCGACCATTTGCATCATCATGCGCCCTGCGGGCGTTGTCGTGTCGATGGCTTCTGTTAATGACCGGAACCCGGCTCCAGCGGCGTCGATCTTCGCCATGATGGAAAGCAAGTCTTTCAGGGAGCGAGACAGCCGGTCGAGCTTCCAGACAACCACAACGTCGCCGTCACGGAGCTGATCGAGCATCCGGTGCAACTCTGGTCTATCCCAGCGTCCACCGGACGCACGTTCCTCGAACATGCGCTCGCATTTCGCCGCGTGCAGCGCGTCGAGTTGCGCAGCGGTGTCCTGGTCGTTGGTCGATACACGGGCATAGCCAAAATTCATACAGCCATTGTTGCGCTTTCTTGTTGCTCAATCAAGCTATTTCGCAACATATTTTTGCAACAAATCGGTGTGGGGCAGGGGGGCACAATTTCGACCCCTTTTGCGCCTATTTCTCTTGGCTCAAAGCGCCGCGTGGGGGGTCGGCTGGCGTTAGCGGGGCAGGGGCGTGTTGCGCAAATGACCGTTTATGGCGCATAGGTATTGGCAAGAGGTTTCTGTCCAGTCTGCGTTCCAAGCGCCCTCTCGCTGTAAATACATTGAAGATCGGTTTCCGGCAGGCATACCTAGCGGATTTGTTTTGATCCGTTGACTTCTGGGATGGAAGGTTCCTTTGTTGTTCTCATCCAGCAAGGGGGCGATGCGATGGAACTTCAGGCATTCTTGATCTTCGCTACTACACAGGCCGTCGTGATAGCGTCGCCCGGTCCGTCTGCGATCCTCGTGGCGTCGCAAGGCGCGACGAACGGCTGGCGCAGGACGGTTTTCCAGATGTTCGGGATGATGGTCGCAACGGCGATCTACTTCGTTTTGTCGGCGACGGGGCTGGCCGCTCTTATCCTGGCGTCCAACCTAATCTTCCAAATCATCAAGTGGGTTGGCGTCGGCTACCTTGTCTATCTCGGCTTAACCGCCTTGCTCAGCAGCTCGGGTGGGCTCTCGGTCGCGCGGACGGGCAAGGTGAGGTCCCGGAAGGCTCTCTTTTCGCAAGGCTTTGTCGTGGAGTTTGCCAATCCCAAGGTGCTTCTCTTCTTCGCGGCCATCCTGCCGCAGTTCCTCGATACCGCCGCGCCGATTGCGCCGCAGATGATCATTATGGGGCTTACGGGGGCTGCGATGCAGTTTCTGATCTACTCAGCCTATGCGAAGTTAGGGGACAAGCTTGCCAATGGCGGCCTGCGCGCCTGGATCGTCGGTCTGATCAACAGAACGGCTGGAGCTGCCCTCATCTTCGCGGGCATCAAGATGGCGAGCGTCACCGCCGAACGATAGGGTGCGGCCCAGAGGAACGTCGAGGAGGAACAGTTCAAGCGAACCGCATGGATCGGAAGTAGCTTTTTGAAACGAGATCAATGCGGTTCGTTTGAACCGGCACGAAACAGAGGAACCTATGCAGCATCTGACCTCCGCACCCAGGCTGACAACCGAGCGGCTAATCCTACGTGGACCGGAACAAAGCGATTTGCCAGCATTCACCCGGTTCATGACCAGTTCTCCATCTATGGAAGCGCAAGGCGAGACCGTTTCGGCAGAACAAGCTTGGTTCGGGTTCCTGACCGGCATCGGCCATTGGCAATGGCATGGCTTCGGCTTCTTTACGGTCGTCGAGACGCACACCGGGCATCCCGTTGGCCGGGTGGGATTGCTGAAGCATTCGAATTGGCCGGATGTGGAACTGGCGTGGCATCTTTTCGAGGGTGCCGAGGGAAAGGGTTTCGCCACGGAAGCAGCTATAGCCGTCAGGACTTGGGCCCGTGATAGTCTGGGGCGTGATCAACTTCACAGCTACATTGACCGGACAAATACCCGTTCGCAGGCAGTGGCGACGAGGCTCAACGCGACAACAGATGGAACCCGTGCGCCGCACGAACCGGAGGCGGAGGTCTGGGTTCACTCGTTACAGTCCCGCTGAAGTAGGCTGATGAGGTCTGGCGAAGTGTACGGGCTAATTCCTAAAAAATCGCCGAGACCGGGTTTGGGCACTGAGGGAATAGTCAACTCAGAGCTGAACGACGCGCGATGTGCCAAAACTCAACCGTTTCTGTCACCGGCGGAAAGGACTGTTTTCGCCCGCCCCATCACCAGCCGCCGTTCATCCACGCAGCGGCGAAGGCTACTGGAGAGCCCAATCCAACGAATGCTGCAATGTGTCCGAATGGCCTACATTTTCGGATAACCGACATTGTATTGCAAACCGTCAGTGCGTCATTGCCTTGATGTCGAACAAGCGGACGTGCTGGGCCAACACCTCCAGCATGGGTAGGGACTTAAGAGGGATCGCGGACATGCAGGTTATCGCCGTATTTTACAGTGCCGGGACCTGCGGCGCGGGAGAGCCGGTCGAAGGTGCAGGTCGACGCGATCACTTAATGTTTTAATGGCTCCCATCCGTCTCCCGGCCTCCTAAGGCTGAACAACTCCGTCACCCGCGCATAATCGCGGTAGCCAAGACGCGCGAGCGGTTGGAACCTGGTGACATCAAAGAGGCCATCAACCAAATACTCATCGCGCAGGTGGATGCCGGTGACCTCTCCGAAAACGACAATGTTCGCGTCTCCGGGCAGGTCCACAACCTTGACCAGCTTGCATTCCATGCTGGCCGGGGCATCCGTCACGCGCGAACAGGAAATGGTTTCGCAATCTTCACGTGCCAGCCCTGCCAGATCAAACTCGTCCACGTCGCGGGGGGCCGGTTTTGACGTTGCATTCATCGCGTCGCGCATCTCAAAGCCGACGACATTGACGCAGAAAACACCCGTGTCGATGATGTTCCCCACGGAATCCTTACCCCGCGCCCGATCGGCTTTGCTGGTGGTTGAGGCGAACATAACTTGTGGCGGCTCGTATGACACACCGTTGAAGAACGAGTAAGGCGCCAGGTTTTCGGACCCATCTGTGCCGCGTGTTGATATCCAGCCAATCGGGCGTGGTGTGATCAATGCGTTAAACGGATTGTGCGGCAGGCCGTGGCCATTTTGGGGTTCATAGAACATCGTCAAATTCCCGATCTGATCTGTCCGCACCAAAGGGTGCATGGTACAGGCAAATGTCGCTTCACTCGGCAACTTCTGCGCGCATGTCGCGGTTCATGCTGTATGTGCCCATATGAGACGCTTTTGCCAGGACGTGCGCATCAATCGCGGCCAAAGCATCGGCACCTGTGAACGCGCCTTCAAGATCGACCTGTTCCATATCCAACGCGTACACTGTGAAGTGGTAATGGTGCACGATGCTGTCGTTCCAAGGTGGACACGGGCCATCGTATCCACCGTAGTCGCCGCCCATGTCTGCGTCGCCCGCAAACCAATCTGTGTAGCTGTTATTGCCCGTTTTGCCGTAAGACCGCTGACCCGCCGTCTTGCCGCCCGGTGTCACACCAAGGCTGTCGGCACCTTCAGGAATTTCGCGTGTTGCGGCGGAGATGTTGACAAGAACCCAGTGATAAAAATCGACGCGCGGCAAATCCGCGGGAACGATCTTACCTTCCTGGTTCACATCGTCCCCCGAGGACGGCACGTCAGGGTCATGCATGATGACGGCAAAGGATTTTGTGCCTTCGGGGGCGTCGGCCCAGTTTATGGCAGGGTTGATGTTCGCTGAGGTCTCGAAACGTCCTTCGGCAGGAATCTTACCGAATGCAAATTTTTCAGGGATGGGCGCGCCGTCGGCCCAGCTATTGATTGTTACTTTCATGGTATTGTTCCTTATAAGACTTTAGTGGTTGTGCGCCCCCGATCATCTCTGGGGTGCAAGCGTTTAGCGGTTGTAAACAGCTGTAATCGTTGAGGACGCGATGCTGTTTGCATTGACCATGAAACCGGCCAGTGCGTTGCTTACTGAGTTGTCGATCTCCAGCGTGGTGCCCAAAGCATGCACGGTGAACTGGTAGCGGTGGACTTCACCCGGAGGTGGGCACGCGCCACCAAAGCCTTCCGCGCCATAATCGTTGGTCAGTTGCACGCCGTTTACCTCGCCGCCACCCGGCAGGGATGTCACATCGGCAGGGATGTTGAAGACAAACCAGTGCCACCAGCCAGAGCCCGTCGGTGCGTCTGGGTCATAGACGGTCAGGGCGAAGCTTTCGGTGCCCTCGGGCGCGCCGGACCATTCCAGTGTCGGCGCTGCGTTGCCGCCTTCGCAGCCGAAGCCTTGGAAGACGAAGTCATTGCTCAGTTGTTGGCCTTCGGCGATGTCGGGGCTGGTCAAAGTGAAGCCGTCTGCCATTGCGGGAGCGGCCAGTGTTGTCACCATTGCGGCGGCAAGAAATACGTTACGTTTCATTGTGATAATCCTTTCTGGGATTGTTTGTTGTTGTTGAGCCTAATTTAGCCCCCCACCACCGGTGCCGCTTCCGGCTCCCAATCAAGAATTATCGAATTTCGATCAATCTGCCGCCAAACGGATGTCTTTTGGCTTGATCCCGAACCTTTTGCGAAAGGCATCGGAGAAATGCGAGGGCGTTTTGAACCCGCAATCCAGCGCGATTTCGGAAACCTGGGAGTCGGTCGTTTGGAGCAAACTCAGCCCGTGTTCCAGCCGTGTGTGCAGCAGGATCTTGGCAAAGCCTTGACCGCTTTTTGATAACCACCGCCGCATGGTTGCTTCGCTCATGGCGAAGTCTTGTGCAACTTCATCCGCCCTCCAGGAATGGCTGAGGTCTGTCTCAATCAGGCTGCGCACCTGACTGATCGGGTCATCTTCCACTTGAGTGGGCAATTGGAATCCTTGTTCGCGCAACCACAAAAGCGGCTCGAGTAATCGGTGATGGCGGATCGTGTCGGGCAGCGCATCGTTGTCCAAAGTGTCTTGGATCAGGCCCAGAATGTTTGACGGATTGTGCTCAGCCGCGCGTACGATTTGGACGCCATTGGCCGCGTCCGACTTGGGCATATCAGAAAACACGCTGTTGATCAGGTCGTGCGTATAGCAGACGCCCAAAGCGCGGTAATCGCCCTCCATCACGGGTCGGTTTTCCATGGTCACCATTGAGCCGGGCGCAAAGATCATCAAATCGCCCTCTTCACCCAGCATCTCGCCTTGTTTGGGGCTGAGGACGTACTTGCTGCCACGTTGAATGAAAAAGAAAAACGTCAGGCGAAAATAAAGCTCTGTGAAGGTGGCCGTCGTGGCTTGCGTAATCTGAAAGATGGAAACGTTGCTGTCCACGGGGCGTCCTCGGATGTTTGGGCACAGCACTGATAAGCGCTGCGCCCCCTTTTTATCAGGCCACTTTTGGCAAAGTGGACGGCAAACCGTTGGCAAGCAACGCACCGCCGCCCGGGGCGACTTCCGTCAGATCAAGGTTGCGTAAGATCTGGCGGGTGGTGGCGACTGCTGCCGACATGGTTGGCAAACCAGACGCGCGTTCAATCATTTCGATCGACGGCAGTGACGGCATTTGTACGCAGGCCGAGGCCACGATCGCATCCACGCCGCGCAGGTCCAATTTGCGCCACAGCTCCGCCGGGGCCGTTGGATTTTGCGAGGCGACTTCTAGGTTGTCAGGAATTTCAAGGGCGAGGAAGTCTTGCACCTCAATCCCTTCATTCTCGATGTAATCCACAACCATCTTGGTCAGTGGTTTCATATATGGGCAGATGATCGACACCTTCTTGAAACCCATGTCCTTGAGCCCGTCGATCAGTGCGCCAGCGGAGTTGAGTACAGGGGTTGGGCAGCCATTGTCAGCGGCAGCCTTTTCCAGCTTTTCGCGCGCGGCCCGGTGATACCCCAGCCCCATCGACATGATCGCCACAAGGCAGGCGTAGGCTTGGACTTCGACGGCAGCGTCGGACAGTTCCGTCGCACAGCGGACTGAATCCGCGTCCATCGCTTCCAGCTCTTCTTTGACCACGCTTTTCATCCGCATCCGGGAGGAGTGAAACGTAAACCGCTCTGGCAGGACCGTTTCTCGGGCCTTCAGCAACGCCGGAATTTCGGTTTCCATAGTCACGTTAGAACTGGGAACGATCAGGCCGATGCGGCGGTAATTTGATGTGTAAGACATGTGATTTTCCTTCAAGTGAGGGGATTAAAGCGCAGGACCCATGACGGCTTCGGGCAGCCACGTTGCGATGCCGGGGAAGACGCAAAGCAGGACGATGGCAAGCAGCATGCACGCCACGAAAGGCAGTGATCCTTGCAGGATCGTCCTGAGCGAGATGTCCGGTGCGATGCCGTTGATCACATAGAGGTTGAGGCCCACGGGAGGTGAGATCAGCCCGATCTCCATGTTGATCGTCAGGATCACTGCAAACCAGATCGGGTCAAAACCAGCGGTCGTGATAATCGGCAACAAGATCGGAGCGGCCATCAGGATCACCGCGACAGGTGGCAAGAAAAAGCCTGCGATAATCAGGAAGATGTTCACCGCGATCATCAGAACCCAGGGGTTCACATCCAGCGTGCCGATCCATGTGGCGATGCTTTGCGTGATGAACAAGCTGGAGAGCATGTATGAAAACACACCGGCAGCGGCGATGATAAACAGGATCATGACGCTTTCCTTGGTGCTGTCCTGCAGGATCATCCAGATTTTGCGGACGTCAAAGAGCTTGTAGATCACAATCGCCACGGCAAGGCAGAGAAGTGCGCCAACGGCCGCAGTTTCGGACGGTGTCGCAATACCCCCATACATGGCAAAAAGTACGCCGATGATAATGCCGACAAAAGGCAGCACGCGGGGCAAAACCTCAAATTTCTGTTTCCAGGTATAGCTGCGTGCGGTCAGCAGGTTCGTGTCGCCTGACTTCCACGTCGCATAAAGCGACCACGCCATGAACAGAGCGACCAGCAGCAATCCGGGGAAGACACCCGCCAGGAACAAGCGGCCAATCGAGGTCTCGGTTGCGATCCCATAGACGATCATCGTGACTGAGGGCGGGATCAGGATACCCAAAGTGCCGCCTGCCGCGATGGACCCGGTGGCGATGCCTTCGGGATAGCCACGCTTGCGCATTTCGGGGATGCCCATTTTGCCAATCGCGGCGCAGGTTGCCGGGCTGGACCCGGACATCGCCGCAAACAAGGCGCAAGCCCCAAGGTTTGAAATCACCAGACCGCCCGGCACACGTGTCAACCAGCGTTCCAGTGCTTCGTAAAGATCAGCACCTGCTCGGGTTGAGGCGATAGACGCCCCCATGATGATGAACATCGGGATCGAGAGCAGCGCAAAACTGTCAAGTTTGCCAAAGAAAATTTCGGGCATCAGCTCAAGCGACCGCATGCCATCGAAGATCACCAGAAACCCGGCTGAGACGACGAGAAGGCCGATCCCGACAGACACGCCGGAAAACAGAACAAGGATGGTGCAGATGCCGACAAGAGCACCCAGAATGAGGGGATCCATTATGATGCCTCCAGCCCAAAGGGCGATTCAGATTTCGTGAGAAGAGCCACAAGGTCAGCGATCAGTTGCAGCAGCAACAAGCCAAAGCCGACGGGCAGCGATGAATAAGGGATCCACAAAGGAACCGCCGTGACCGTGTCCGACGTCCAGCCACGGGCCCAGGCAAAATGCCAGTACTCATAGCCGTAAAACAGCATGACGCAGGTGATGATGATCGACAGCGTCAGCGTGACAATGGCGAGCCCGTAGCGCGCTTTGCCTTTCAGGGCGAGCGGGATCAGGTCAACATTCACATGACCACGCTGGAATTGCACAAATGGCAGGCCCACAAGGGTCGCGGCGATGACGAGAAATACCACGATCTCGGTCTGCCACACAGTTGATCCGTTCAAAGCGAAGCGAATGAAAATCATCTGGCAGGTCAGAAACACCGCGGCCAAGATCATCACGGCAGAGCACCATCCGGCGACGCTTGAAATGGTTTGCACTGTCCGCACGAAGGCATTGTCACTCATGGTGCGCTGGACAGCCGAAGGGGCATGGCTTGCCATGTCGGATTTCCTTGTATTGGGAACGGGAAAGGATGAGGGGCACGCGGCCCCTCATCAGTTGCATCACTCTACAGCAAGCGCCATATCAAGCAGCTCCTGGCCACCAGGCACATCTGCAACGAAGGCCGCGTAGGACGTTTCCTTTGCAAGAGCTTGCCATGCAGCAAAGTCGTCGGCGGTCATCTCAGCGATTTCAACGCCCGCTTGCTTGAAGACGTCCACGGATGCCGCATCTTGCAGCTTGGCCTGTTCCAGATAATGGGCCTCTGCGACCTCTGCTGCCGCCAAAAGCGCGGTTTGCTGCTCTTCTGACAGACCTTCGAATGTGGATTTGTTCATCAGCAGCGGCTGATACAGGAACCACAGCGCAATATCTGATGCAGGTGTGTAGCAGGCAACTTGCTCAAAGATCCGATAAGAGACGAAGGATGAGGACGACGTGTTTGCCGCATCCAAAACGCCTGTTTGCATGGCAGAATAGATTTCAGATGAAGCCATCGAGGTAATCGACGCATTTGCGCCAACCAGCATCTGCTCAAAGGATTTGCCCGCAGCCCGCGTTTGCAAGCCCGCAACATCATCGGGATGTGTAATACAGGTGTCTTTACCGACAAAGCCACCGGCGAGATAGCCGTGGACGAGCACCATCACGTCATCTTCTGCCATCATTTCTTCAAGGGCTTCCATGAAGGGTGATTGGCTCAGACGCGCGGCATGGTCGTGATTCTTCACGAGGCCGGGCATCAGTGTCAGGTTAAAGGCCGGTTGCTGGCCGCCTGCATAGGACAACGGAAAGACCGTCATGTCCAACTGGCCACGTGACAACGGGCGATATTGTTCGCGGGGTTTGAACAGCGACTTTGATGGAAAGATGGTGATCTCAAGATCGACATTTGCAGCTGCGACTTCATCCGCAACGATCTGGGCCACTTCATGACGCACATCGCTAGTGGACCATTGATGCGACAAACGAAGCTCTTCAGCTTGCGCAGCGCCCCCGGCCAACAAGAGTGAAAGTGCAGTAGATTTCAGAAAATTGGACATTTTGATTCCTCCCTATGGATTCTTATTTAGATTATATGTATACCGATAGCAACTAAAATAATTAATATGGGCCTCTTTTCTCTGGTGCGGTCATTGTGAAACGCCTATGGAAAAGAGCGGAAGGAGCAAAAATGGTACGCGCGTCAGACAAGCTTATTGAGCAGCTAAAACAAGAGATTTTCAGTGGCTTACTCAAACCCGGCGACCAGCTTGAAGAGGCTGATCTGGCTTCACGCTTCGGCGTAAGCCGCACCCCAATACGTGAGGCGATCCGGTCGATGGTCGACTGCGGATTGCTCGAAACCCGCCCGCGCAAAGGGGCAATCGTGCGCGTTTTGACCGCAAAAGAGCTGAACGATCTTTTTCAGGTAGCCGCTGAACTGGAAGGCATGGCTTGCCGGTTGGCAAGTGAGATGCTGACGCTGTCAGACAAGAAGACGATTCAGACAGCGTTGGAACTTTGCCGGGTTGCCGCAGAGGCCGAAGATATTCCTGCCTATGCCCAAGCCAATCTGGAATTCCATGGCGCGATACATATGGCCAGCGGCAACGCATGGCTGGTGGACCAACTTGAACAGATTCAGGCACGGATCAACGTTTACCGCCTGATGCCGTATGAAGTTGTTGGACGGTTGGAAAAATCACTCGCTGAGCATGAGGAGATTAGCGAGGCCATATTTGCTAAAGATGGCTTCCGGGCAAACACGCTGATGCGAGATCATATGATGTTGCAGGGCGCGCGGTTGCCGAGTCTGCTGAAAGCACTCAAGTAGACCGAGCCGAATGGATTTACCTTGCGTGAATCGAATGCCTGTTCTTGGCTACACTCCGGACATTAAGTTAGGTAGGCCGCATGGCGGTTTTGTCCGCACACCGGCGTCTTGCTTGTTCACGTGCCTTGCAGCGAATGGCCGTTGATCACCATGAACGCCGCTTACTCGTTACTGCATCCGGGCATTTGCCCGTCCGCGCGAAGCGCCGGGCCTGTCGGCGGGCGTCCTTCAGGTTGCTCGCCGACAGGTCACCCTGAATCCACCCACGCCCAGGACCACTCCACAACGCAAAAGGGCCCCCGCCTGCTGACGGGGGCTTCGATCATTTGGCCGCGCGGGCCGCTACTCAGCCGCCATCCGCTCGGCCTGCACGGTTCGGTCCATGATGTAATCCACGGCTTTCTGCGCCTCGGACGCGGCCCGGAAAATCGCACGGTTGTCTTCCTTCATCGCCTCAAGCCATCCTTCGACATAGGCCGCGCTCTGGTCGAATTCAGGCTCCACCCCGATCTGCGCGCACAGCATGCAGTTTCCGATCTCTGCGACCAGCTCCTCGAACGCGTAGGCCTTGCGGTCATTGAACCGGCCCAAACGGTCCAGCCGCTTTGTCGCGCCTGTCCAGTGGATTGTCTCATGGGCCAAGGTGCCAAAATACCCAGCCGCCCGATAGAACGTGCCAATCGGCGGCATATGAATGCGGTCAGTCTTGATGTTGTAGTAGGCGCGCGGCTCCTCGGTCACGTCGATCTGCGCGCCGGTCGCGGCAAAGAACGCCTCCAGCTCGGGGTCGGCCACGGTGCCAAGATCACGAGGCGGATCGGGCAGGATGTAGAACTCTGCGGGCAAGCCCTCGATCTGGTCGGCATTGAACACGCGGTATGCCTTGGCATAGGGGATTTGCCGTTCCTCACCGTTCTCGTCCTCGCGCTCGACGGTCCCGTATTTCACCACGGTGGCGGATTTCTCGCCCTTGCGGACATGGCCACCCAACTGCTTGGCTTGGTTGAACGTCATCCACCGGGCTGAGCTGTAGTCCTTGGTCATCGCCGTGGCCCAAAGCATCAGGATATTGATGCCCCGATAGGCTTCCCCGTTGAACCGTTCCGGCAAACTGACCGACACCCCACCGCCGGTCCACGGCTTGCGCCAGGGCGGCGTACCCGCCTCGATCTGCGCGATGATCTGATTGGTGACATGGGAATAAACGTCAAACTTCTCTTTGGTCATTTGTGACCCTCCTTCGAGTGACGCGGGCCGGGTCTGTTCCCCCTTTCCGCCAATGGGCGGGCCTTCCTGTTCTGATCTTTGGAATGCCCATGCATTCCGAAGGGCAGAGCAGGTAAGGGCAAAGCCCGTCCTGCGGCCTGGCGGGGCCGTGACAACCGGGTGGAGGGCGTGAATTTGGGAGGGAACCGCGCGCCTGCGCGTGGGAGGAACCGGAATTCTCGACCGGAACCGACGCCACTGGCGGCGCTTGCCGGTTTTCTCGGACCTGCCAGGATGGCAGGCGGATCAATAGGATTTGGAAAATGTCAGGGTTGAGGTGAGCGGGCGTTAGTCCGTCGATCCCCTGCCCTGTCTATCGCTCAAAGCGAGACCGGCGCATCGTCGGGATCACGGGGTTCTATAGCTACTTTGCAGGCGTCAACGGAAGTGAAGGACGGTCATAATCTTTTCAAAGTCTTAGGGTATGCTCCCAAACAGGAGTTTCAAATGACAGCCGATGTATTAGGCCCAGACAACGCATTTTGGATTGATGGCGAATGGCTTGGCTGGGATAGCATTATCGACCCAGAAGAAACCAAATACAGCCGCCTCGCTGAACTTGAGCGCGAGGCTGAACTGCGCCTCAAATATCCAAACGCTGACCCAACTTTGATTCCTTACTTTCAGGACCTGCTGACGCTTGCAGAGGCCTACTTTTGCGACACTGGACAGCACCTCAGCGTCTACGGCGACATTGGTGAGCTTTTTGGTGCGATCATGTATGGAATCAAACTCCACAAGAACCATGCCCAAGGCTCCGATGGTAGATTAGGCAACGACTTTGTTGAGATCAAAACCATCTCGCCAGTTAACAGCAAAGAAAAGACCAAGGTGCGTCTCGACAGGCATTTCAGTAAACTGCTCGTCGTGAAGATTGACGATGACTTTGAAGTGTCGGGACGTCTCGTGAAGCGGGCCAACTTGCCAAAAAGAGCGGGCAACAATCTCCGGCTATCATGGGCAAACATGCCTGATGCCACCTAACCCCATAATTTCTTACGTGGCGGGCTTGGCCTTTCCATCGACCGGAATGGCACACCCGCCATCGTCGCAGCCAAGGGGCGGTTTTAAGATTCATGCAATTCCAATAATATACTATTGAATGCGCTGCTAGATTCCGCCACAAAGAGACAATCTCTCTTTTTCTCAGTGTATGCGATGAACCTGACAACCGACCTTGAGCCAAACGTGATCACTGAACAAGGCCTACGCGAGCTTGCCGAGAAGGGGCATACGGTCGAAGTGTTGTGCCAGGCCGACCCGGAACGCAAAGGACCGAGCTGGTACGGTCTTTGGATCATGCGGACTGTGGGGGCTGACGGTAAGGAGAAGCTCCTTGTGACTGCAAGAACGCGCCTGACGCA
>JBOEGL010000014.1:0-87970 GCA_050633405.1 Cognatishimia sp.
CCATGAGTTTTTCAACAGAATAGGCCGGCTGCCGCCCTTTGAAATCGCGGGCGACCAACAACTGCAATCGATCTCTATTCACAAAGTACATTGTATACATGGCACCAGCTATTAAGCTGAATTCGTGCGTAGTAGCCCACTCAATTGACCCTAAAGTTTGTAAGATATGAACAATTTTGACGCCACGGATTGGGAAGTACGATTATCCAATGCTCTGAAGGCGCTTGCAAAAGTCCAAGATGGTTTCTTGCGAGATTACTGGAGCGCAAATGGACACCCGACGCAGTACACGTACAATGGAAAGGACGAAACTCCATTTCCGTCAGACGACTATTCAACGCCTTGATCGCGCATTTGGAGGTACTCAGGACAGGAAAAGATCCAATCGCATGGTATATTCACTTACCATTGCTTGGCTTGGCCGATGACAGCGGATTTCCCCTCGGCAACAGAGAGGAGGATAGGGAATCAAGAATTATCGTGGTGGTCCCAAACCTTATGACATCCCGAAAAGGGTATGATCTTAATAATTTCTCCATTGATGTTCCAAATGATTTTGAGGCAATCGGTCCGTGTATGGTGCAAGCCCTTCAGCACATAGTTGAGTTAAGGAAGCACTATGCTGAAATTGGCATGGACAAACTGTTGAGCGAAATCTCCAACGATAAAAGACCGGAGTTCGCATAACATGGGATGGTTAAGTGAAATCCTCTCTATCAATGCACGAATTTACACTCTCTTCGAGGACGTGAAAAGCTTGAACGAGTGGAGAAATTCTATGCGGGATTCTGAAAACTTAGGTCCATGGAAGGCTAAAGTTGCAGAAGAACTTCGCGACATGGGACGCGAGATTTCTGAGATAAAAGGATTTCTAGCTGCTACAAAAATTAGTTTCGATGAGAAAGATACAGTCAAAACTCTTCGTAGAGTTGAGCTAATTCAAGATAAGGTGGATGCAGTGAAAAATAGAATACAATCGGAGACCAGGAAGCTCCCTCCGAAATGATCGCCGGTCAACATGGCGTGGCCCAGTCCATTTCATTTCAGCTTCCAAGAAAGGTGCAGATAGATGAGGAAAAAGAGTTTGTTGAGGCCGTGGCGGCTTGGAGAAATGCTGGCAAACCTCGTTTCAACAAAGGTGCAAAGTGAACGCTCCAACCTATAAGTAGGGCAAACTTTATGCTTTATTCGAACAAAACGGCTCGGAAGAATTATTATCTCATCGGTGGAGTATCCTGCATTATGAAGACGTTTCTTTTCACAATCGCATCGGCAAGCCTTTTGGGCGCAACACCATTAACGGCTGAAGACAACACTGCTCTCTTCATCTTCAAACAAGACGGTGAAATGCCCAAAGTGGAAGCCGAGGGTGTTGACCGATTTGGGGCGGCGACAGTTCACGATATGCTTGGTGAGAATTACGTAGTGTTTCACGGCTCAAGAGCTGATCTGACTGCAACATCGCCTCATCCGGTCCAGCCAGTTGTGCCGGATGACTTCCCGGACGATAGCCCATTGCCGCTTTGCCAATGCCCTGAGGATTACACGGCGGGATTGTTGCAGAGATTTAGCACGCCTGAGATGCAGGACTTGCTGCAACAAAGCCGAACCCTCGTTGCGCCAAGTGAACTACCGACGCTGCGAGTTGATCAAGCTCAAGCTTTGGAGCAGTGGATCCAGGGCAAAGGACCAGTGATCCTGAAAGGGCAGTAAGATGTCATATCTTCAGCGTGTATGGCAGCATATCCTTAAACTGGGCGATGTTTCGGGCAAGGTGATGACTCTCATCGCATTACCAAGTGCTGTTTATACTGTGATCGAATTTCAAAGTGAGATCGTCGACACGTTTTCGCGCCCCGATGTGTTTGCAAAGGTTGAGAATGTGGGCCTGCGATGTGGCCCATATATCGACCGTGCCGCATTAGAAAGAGCGGTCGAAAGAGGCGCTGACCCGGAAACACTCAAGAAAGAGCAATGCACAAAGGCCGATTTGTCGGCCTGGGTCAAGCTGACACTCACGAATGAAGATGCCATCAATCGCACGTTGGCGCGTGTTGCGTTTCGCATCACATTTCCCGAAGAACTGAGGCTCACCGATAGCCCGGTGACATGGACCGAAACAAGGGTCGTCAGCCATATCATTGAGACCGATATCCAAACAACGCAACGTTGGCCTTGGACGGCGATGTTGCTCGCACCGGGCACGCAAGTTCCGCTGGAATTGGACTTCCGTCGGTTTCGGAAAGACGATCAGATCCCTTTTATCAACTTTCTTGAGTTGATCGAAGCGGACCCCTCAGCTCTGTCTGACACACGCATTCCTGTAGAGATCTTGGGCGGATTTTCCGGTTCAGACGGATGGCAGCTGCTCGGACAGTGCGAGATCGATGTCCCAAAGGGCAGCGTGGATCGAAAGAGAACTGCGAATGTCATTCGGAGCTTAACCCGGCGCTGTGTGGCAGCATGAGAGGGAAAACGACACTAGACCTCGGTATCAGCAGCTATTCCATGAAAGGTGCAGATTGATGAATGATAAACAAAATGATTTGTCTCGCAGAGACAATACACCAAGTAATGTCATAGACGCAGAAACTTTGACCGCACTTGCCACAATGGTTATGGCGGCTCCAGAAGCTGTTAGATTGTTAGCTACCGCAAAGTCAGCATCGCAATCAATCGATCCGCTCAAAGTTCAAATTACTTCATCCTGGCCAGACGAAGTAAAAGAATATTACTTTCTTACTTTCTTACTTTCTTTCTTACTGACAAATCAATCGGATCATACTGATTCCGTTGATGGTATCGACGTTAAGGAATTTGAAGCCGAGTTGTCACTAAATCCAGCAACCATTGCTTTGAATACGGGCCAACCCGATCCGTCATATCAGTCAAAAAAACGTTTTGAGATACGTCCTCTATGCCAACAACATGTGCATGTTCGGTTTCCGCTCTCTAAGCTGTATGAACAGAGCTCCGGAGAACCTTACGAAATAGCGAACTTCCGTTTTCGCTATGATTTATTGAATGAAACGGTTCAGCGTAGGCCAGACTTCAAGACGTTTAGAATCTTTGGGCTGCATGGAAGCCATGTTTCCAAGAAGGGTGCAGATAAGTCGTGATGCAAAACCGTGATATGCGTCGATGCAAGGGGCTGACACAAAAAGGGGAGAGATGCAGGAAAGTCGGTCGTTACCCAAAGGGATATTGCCCAATGCACGCCTCTCAAGCCAAAAAGAACCGCCTCGGTAGATACGCGACAGCGGCGGGAGCCACTGCGGCAACGGTTACTATTGTAGAGAAAATTATTGAGCTGATCCCATATTTCATGGCTCATGTTCCACATCATGGTGAACTTCAAAAGGAAGCTATGGATTTCTTAGAGCAAGGAGATTTCCGTGGCTTCGAATTAACGTGTACTCGCCTAAACCGCTTGATGCCGCCCCGTACAAAAATCACAATGCGCGCACTTTTGACGTCGTTACATCAGCTAGCATCACGCGTGGATAAGCTTCCAGAAACCCAACGGCTGGCAATCGCAAGAGATATAACTGTTTCCTTAGAACTGTCTTACAACAAAGGTGCAAATTGATGGCAAGCGAAGGTGAACACGCTAAAGCGACCGAGACCGTTGACCCGGCGACAAAGTGGAATGGAAGAACAACGATCATCGCGGCGGCTATTGGCGCGGTTGCTGTTCTCGGTGCGGCCTGGATAAGTACTCCTCGGAAGCCAATCACGGCTTCCTCAGATGATCACTTGATATGCACCAACGAAGCAGGCGAAATCGGTAAAGTTCAAGCTGTCCCTGCGACAAATAAAGATCCTGCCCATTATAGTTGTGTGGCGCAATGACTTCCAAGAAAGGTGCCTGATCAGGTTTGGAGGACGCTATGGTTGGGCCAGTTCCAATGGCAAATCTATGAGTCGCAAAAAGCAACAGAGGTGCATCGGCTAAAATCGAGTTGATTCAAAATCAACGACTTAGCTTTTTGAAAAAAGTAAAACTATGCGTCGTCTGACATTCCTTGTGAAACGACGAATAGTTCTGCCGCTCGAGCGCAGAAAGACTGTCCTTTGCAGTGTATGGCTCACCGAATTATTCTAGCTTACGTCATGTTGGGCGGAGTGCTGCCATTAGCTGCTCCTGCGAAATTTGCGTGCCAGATTGGCAAAAGCTGCCATTTTAAAGCAAATGGCCAGGTCTTCGATGCTGCACAGGCCACCAAGGTCAGCGAAGCGCAGATAGCGACCTTTGCAAAGTCTAGGATCTGACGCCACGATGTAAATCCAATGCCGCACGCGCACTTGGAAAAGCCGCCCTTCGCTGCGGTTGCAGCCTCCAAATATTATCGAGCGGGAACAGTGCGGACATAGCGCCAATTCGCTGCGGTTTCTCCAATGGCCGTTTCGGAGATCATAAAACAAATGGCCGTTTTAGGAGCGGGGGCAGCTTAGGCTTTTCCTTAATGGCAGGTGTCAACTTCTGTTTCTGCCGTTGCCATTGCGTCGCCACAAGAACCAGGCAAAGAAATTGATCGCGAGCAAACTGCTAAGTGATGGTACAATTGCCGCCGTACCTGCATCCTGCCCAAAAACAACGCTGACAATAATTTTTAGGACTGTTCCAGCGTTGATAACCGCCAGCCCATACCAAGGATTTCGGTGCCAGAACGCATAAAACAACAGCCCTAGAAAAACAAAAACACCAAGGATCAATGTGACTAGTGGCTGCTTGTTGTCGTTCGTAAAGAACAATTGCTTTTCCCATTCCAGATATCCACTGATTGAAGGTGGAACCGCGGCGGGCGCATCAAACCAGAATAGGCTGGTAGCCAAAAGGGCTATGAAACCGACGATATGCCACACCTTGCGGCGGTAGGTATAATAAGCTGCTGGGATCACGAAAAGCGGGCGCGAATACCATGAAAACTGGTTCTGATGACGTCCCCAAACCCACTCCCCCATATCCTCACCTGAGAAATAGGCAGCCCAAAAAATAATCGCTGAATATATTAAGATCAGCCCCAATAACCACAAAACCAGCCGATCTAGCGTGTGACGGCCAGCTGTATCTGACATGCGTATGGCTCCAACCGAGTAAATTCATCAACGAAAACAGTGTAGGATGACCCACGTGGCCCGCCAACCATTTACTTTGTTCCAAACACCTTGGCTTGTGGCATGTCTGCAAACGCCGGCATTTTATTCAGCCCAAAAAAAACTGTTCAATATCCAAGCAGATATCGAGGGTTCATTCCAAAGTGCACTTCCCTCCCTCGGTCAACTTTCATAGATCGCGAAGTGATATTCTCTTGCCGAGTTAGGCCGATAAAGATGCCACTGCGGCCCGACGATCTTGCACGGAATCATGCTCCCATAAGGTCTTGTTCAGCCCCTGAACTAAAGTTGAATCCATGAAAAATTCAGAACGCGAAAGTCGCAGTTTCTTACCTATCTGTTGAGGTGCCTAATTTTTGAGCGCACCTTAGTGTTTGAATTGAAAGGATATTTTATAAAACCCTCCACCCTCATCTCGACTTCCGCTAAATGGTAGTTGCTTCCGCATTGTGGAATTGTTAGCAAAAGTTAACTCGCAATCTTCGAAATTGGTTCGACGATGAATGATCGCTACTGAAACTTTTGCGGTAACTCTTTAAGTCTTGGTCGTCGTCAATTTGGAAATGGAGAAACGGAATGGCCGATCGAAAAAAGGAACAAGCATCCGTAGGTAAAGTTGCCAGTGATCGTGCGACAGTGCGTTCTGTTGAGCGCGCTTTCGACATACTTGGGTGCTTTAGCAACGATCAACAGACCATCAGCTTAACCGAGGCATCGCAAAGGGCTGAGTTGCCGCTCAGTACCGTTTCTCGACTGTTAGCCACCTTGGAGACGACGGATTTTGTACGCCGCCTGAAAGATGGCCGCTATATGCCAGGTGGGCGGCTTTTACGTATTGGGGTGCACGCGCTTCATGGGGTCGAGCTTTTTGATATTTCCGAAGAGTTTTTAGAGCGCCTTGCTGATGCAACCGGTGAAGCGGCCAACTTGGCTGTCCCGTTAAATGACACGCAGGCCCTTTATCTGCGGCAAGTGCAAACGCGCAAAAGTGTGCGGCATGGGAATTGGGTCGGGCTGGCTGTTCCACTTGAGGATACGGCTATTGGCCGCGCAATTAGTGGTGACATTGGGGCTTCGGGTTTTGTTGTTTCCCAAAACACAATTGAACAAGATGTCACCGCGATCGCTGCGCCCATTTACGACGCAAGCGGCAAAATCGTTGCGGCAATCAATATTACCGCGCCGAGTTACCGAGTTGATAACAGCTTCATCGAGATGGCCTCAAAGCTTTTGGTCACAGAAGCAGAAACTTTATCCAGTTCGCTTGGCGCACCAGATTCAATCTCCGAAAAAATAATGACCGGAAAAAAATAGAATGACTCGCAAACTAAACCATGAAGACGTCGCCCCAGCTATGATCGGGGGTTTGCTGCTCTCGGCTGGCGGCAGCGGGTTAACCCGTTCTCTTGAGCGCCATGATGTGGCTGCGCAGGTGGCGCTGGGATACGGCGATGTTTCGTTTGTGAGTTTAGATGAGCTGCCCAAAGATGGATGGTTATTGGTTTCAACCTCTGTCGGTGCCCCTGGTTTTGCAAAGCCAGAGCTTGTACTGCGGGATCACGTAGAAGCTGCAAAAAAACTTATCGAAGAACTAGGGTCAAAACCGGCAGGGGTTATTTGCGGGCATGTTCCGGGGTTCAACGGCTGGCTGGTCGCCGCGGCTCTCGATCTCCCATATGTCGACACCGCCGCGAATGGCCGAGGGCATCCTACGGTTAGCATGGGAGGCATGGGGCTTGCGTCGCGTCCAGATGTGTCGATTACTCAGATTGCGCTGGCAGGATACGCGGAAACGGGATCGAAAATCTCGGTCGTGGCCGAGGGGAACCTTGTAAAGACCTCAAGCATGATGCGGCATTGCGCGACAATTTCCGGTGGTTTGGTTGCATCGGCCCGCGGCCCGTATGACGTTGATTTTGTCACAGAGAACGGCGCGGCTGGGGCCATCACATTTCAAATCGAACTTGGTCAGGCAATGTTGTCTGCCGAGGCGGGACCGGCGCGGGCAAAGGCTGCGGCTGACTTTATGCAGGGCGAAGTACTGATCTCAGGAACTGTTACCAAAAACAGCGTCGCATACCGTGATGGGTTTGATGTGGGCGAACTGCACATTTCAGATGACGAGCGCACCGTCACACTTGGGACCTTCAACGAATTTATGACAGCCGATGTCGATGGCAAGCGCGTTGCGACTTTTCCTGACATGATCGGATCATTGGAAAGCGCAACTGGCGATCCAATTGCCATCGCGCAACTGCCTGAGGGGGCAGAAGTCGCAATTGTGATCGCGCATCATTCCAAATTTCCACTCGGCAAAGGCGCTCTGGACCCCGTTGTTTTTGCCGAAGTTGAACAAGCACTCGACATGGAATTGTTTTCCTATGTCGCAAAAGAAAAACAAGATTGAGGTCATGATGAAACTTTTTGACACCAAGCTATCTGGGAACGCATGGAAGGTCCGTTTGGTTCTTCGCCACCTTAGGCTTCAATTTGATCGCGTGTCGCTTTCGTTGCCCGCTGGTGACCAAAAGACCGCGGAATTTACATCTTTGAACCAGTTCCAGCGTGTGCCCGTTTTGGTCATGCATGACGAGGTCACATTGACCGAGTCTGGCGCGATTTTGATACGCTTGACCGAAGGAACCGACCTATTGCCAAGCGATGCAAATCTGCGCGGCAAAGTTATGGCTTGGATGTTCTTTGAACAAGCTGATTTGTCCCGGTTCTTGGCCTATCCTCGGTTCTTTAAAATGATCGGTCAAGCGGAAGCGCAAGCCGAGGTCATTGCCCATTATCACGACATTGCCCATACAAGCTTGAAACGCATTGAAGATGCACTCAATGGCAATGAGTGGATCACCGGAGCTGCGCTGACCGTCGCTGATTTTGCACTGTATCCGTATATCAAACTATCGCCAGAGGGTGGCCTTGATTTGGCAGGTTACCCAAACATCAATGCTTGGATAGCACGCTTTGAGAGCCTCGCGCATTTTGAACCATTGGTACCAGAGGCTGAAGTCGCAGCATGACCAACCTCGCTGGAAATATGTCAATCAATACAGAGCGGTTGTGGCAGGACATAGTAGATCTGGCTGACATCACCGAGCCTGATCGTCCCTTTACAAGACGGTCCTTTACGGACCTCTTTTTGACTGGCCAAGAATGGATCGCTCAGCGCATGAAAGATGCGGGCCTTAGCGTGAGGCGAGATGCGGCGACGAACCTTATTGCGCGGATTGAGGGAACTGATCCGAACCTGCCACCGATCGTAATAGGGTCACATTCGGACACTGTCCCCAGTGGTGGACGGTTTGACGGAATTCTTGGAGTTCTAGCAGGGATTGAGGTAGTCCGCAGTCTGCAAGAACGCGGATTGACAACGCGCCACCCCGTTGAAATTGTTGATTTCCTTGCCGAAGAACCCAGTGAGTATGGGCTGTCGTGCGTCGGAAGTCGCGCAATGGTTGGAATGCTGGATGCGCAACTTTTAGCGCTGACGGATCAGTCAGGTGAATCCATTGAGCAAGCGATCACACGGATCGGCGGCGCGCCCAAGGATTTAGATAGCTGTCACCGTTCAGACATCGCTGCATACCTTGAGCTTCACATCGAACAGGGCCGTGTCCTTGAAAGCGCAGAGCTGAACGTAGGTTTAGTGACCGGGATCGTGGGCATTCGTCGATTTGAAATCGTGTTTGAAGGCGCAGCGGACCATGCGGGCGCTACGCCTTTTGAGCTGCGCAAAGATGCTTTGGTTGCTGCAGCTGAAACCGTGGTCGCAGCCCGTCGTATGGGTGAAGAACTTGCGCAACGGGACGAAGGTTACTTCATCGCCACCACGGGTGTGATCGATAACAGCCCCAATGCAGCGAACGTCGTTCCAGGAAATGTCCGCATTGTTGTCGAGGCACGTGCTGAGAAAGTCGATCTTCTAAAAGAATTCATGCAAGCGTTGGACGTCACTAGTGCCTCCGCTGCAAAAACAGCCCGTGTTGATCGTACCGCGTTTAACTGGTTGTCAGATTCCTATCCTGCTCTGTCTGATGCGGGCCTTCTGGGCCACCTTGCGGATGCGGCAACCAACCTTGGACTAAAGACAACACACATGGCCAGTGGGGCAGGGCACGACGCCGCCTTTATCGCCAAGATCGCGCCAATGGCGATGGTTTTTGTGCCTAGCCGGGATGGGTTAAGCCATTGCGCCGAGGAATGGACAGCTCCTAAGCAATGCGCCGACGGCGCAGCAATTCTTCTTGAAACACTACTGAGCGTAGATGCGGACCCTGTGTTCGATGCCCCACGCACAATGGAGCTATGATGATCGACCGCCATACCAATACTTTCAAAGCAACGCGTGGCTCTGACCTTCGATGCAAAGGCTGGCGTCAAGAAACCATTCTGCGGATGCTTGAAAACAACCTCGAAAACGCCGAGAGCCCATCTGATTTGGTTATCTATATGTCTTGGGCCAAAGCCGCACGAGATTGGAATAGCTTTGATCAGGCTGTCACCGCGTTGAAGGCCTTGGAAGTAGATCAGACTTTGGTAATGCAATCTGGCCGGCCAGTGGGCGCTTTTCCAACGCAGCAGAACGCTCCGAAGGTTTTGATGGCAAACGGCAATGTGGTTGGTGCTTGGGCGGATGACGATGATTTCCGCAAGCTAGAACAGATGGGCCTTACGGTTATGCCAGGCATGACCGCCGCGGCGTGGCAGTACATCGGCAGCCAAGGGATTTTACAGGGCACTTATGAAACCTTCATGAGTGCAGCGCGGATCCATTTTGATGGGTCGCTTGCTGGCCGCTTGATCGTCACTGGCGGCTGCGGTGGCATGAGTGGTGCCCAGCCTTTGGCTGGACAATTGGCCGGTGCCGCAACATTGGTCATCGAAATTGATGAAACGCGTATCAAGCGGCGCGTCGACACGGGCTACTGCCAGCGCATGACCTCTGACCTAGCCGAAGCGCTAAAATGGTGCAGCGAAGCGCAATCCAATAACATCGGACTGTCTGTAGGTTTGGTCGCCAATATGGCCGAGGTTTTGCCAGAGCTCCTTGCTCGCGGCATCACGCCTGACATCGTTACCGATCAAACGATCGCTGACCCGGTTGCGGGCTATGTTCCAATTGGAATGACTGTAGCTGAAACGGCAGAGTTGCGCAGCGCTAATCCCGAGGCTTTAAAGGCGCGTTCGAATGCAGCGCTAAAGGTTCACGTCGGTGCGATGCTAGAGCTTCAGGAGCGGGGCGCAATTGTTTTTGAATATGGCAACAACCTACGGAAATATGCTGATCAAGCAGGGCTAGAAAGTGCCTTTGGGTTCCGTTCGTTTATCGAGCTTTTCATTCGCCCGCTGTTTTGCGAAGGTATCGGTCCGTTCCGGTGGATCGCGCCATCAGGCGAAGCTTCGGATATTCACCGCATAGACGATCTGATCCTTGAGCTGTTCCCAGAAAACCAACGCATATCAAGTTGGATAAAAACCGCTCGTGAGCACGTGCAATTCACAGGACTTCCAGCCCGGATTGGTTGGCTTGGATTAGGTGAACGGAAACGTTTGGCTGTCGCCGTCAATGAACTGGTGGCAAAGGAGGAGTTGGCCGGACCGATTGCATTTACACGCGATCACTTGGACAGCGGGTCCGCATCTTTGCCTCATCGCGAAACTGAAAATATGGCCGATGGATCTGATGCCATCGCCGATTGGCCGATTTTGAATGCCTTGCTGAATGGCGCAGCCGGGGCCGACTTGGTCGCAGTGCATGGTATGGGAAACTGGGCAAAATCTGCAGGCGTTACCACCATTGCAGACGGCACGATCAGCGCAACTGAACGTCTGGCCCGTGTGATGGATAACGACACCGGGATTGGCGTGCTTCGCCACGCAAGCGCGGGTTACGAAACAGCAAGAAAACGTGCGCGTGACGCAGGTATCGGCATTGCGGAGCAATTGAAATGAGTGAAACACACATGACCGAAGTTGATTTGGTGATCTCTGGCCAGGTTGTTCTAACAGATGTCGTTTTGCCCGATGGCTACGTTGCAATCTCGGCCGGCAAAGTCGTGGCTATCGGTACTGGAACTCCGCCAAGTTCTAAAGCAATTCGGAACTTCGGCGACGCGTTTGTATTGCCTGGCGCTATCGATTCCCAAGTGCACTCACGGTCTCAATTGAACCAAGAGGATTTTGTTTGGTCAACTCAGGCCGCCGCCGCAGGAGGGGTCACAACGATTGTCGATATGCCATATGATGAAGGCTTTATGGTATGCAATCGCGAGACTTTGCTGCGTAAACGTGATGAGGCCGCAGAACAAGCACGCGTCGATTTCGCGCTATATGGCACAGTAGCCGCTGGTGCAGGTCCAGAAGAAATTGCAGGTATGGTCGAAGCTGGTGCCGCTGGCTTTAAGTTTTCGACGTTCAATACCGATTCAAAACGGTTTCCGCGCATTCCTCCGCAAACGCTTGCGGCCTGCTTTTCTGAAATTTCAAAACATGGGTTGATTGCTGGCGTCCACAACGAAAATGACGAAATGGTACGTGCGGCCATTGCTAATGTTGAGGCTTCTGGTGTCACAGATTATCGGGCGCATGCCTTGTCCAGGCCACCAATCAGCGAAACCTTGGCTATGGCTGAAGTTTACGAAATCGGTGCCCAAACGGGATGTTCCGCGCATGTTGTACATTGCTCGTTGGGTCGCGGTTATGAACTGTGCAAAGCGTTTCGAGATCAAGGTTTTGACGCGACTGTCGAAGCATGCATTCATTATCTCATTCTGGACGAAGAAAATGATGTGAAACGTCTTGGCGGCAAAGCCAAGATCAACCCCCCGATCCGTCCACGCAAAGAAGTAGAAGCGTTGTGGAAACATCTTGCCGCGGGCAATATTTCAGTTGTTTCTACAGATCACGTCAGTTGGTCCGAAGATCTTAAAACCAATCCTGAGATGCTTAAGAACGCGTCCGGCGTTCCGGGGCTAGAGGTTTTGTATTCCCTTCTGGTGAAGGGATTGGTCGAACGTGATCTACCGGTAACTTGGGCCGCGCGGTTGCTTGCCGAAAATCCTGCAAAACTCTTCCGGATCGACCATCGCAAAGGCGGCATCGCGATTGGGCGCGACGCAGATATCGTCGTCATGGAGCAAAACTCAACCAAATATGATCCATCGGCCAGCGGGCACAACTTTGTCAACTGGAGCCCTTATGAGGGCATTGAACTACCGTACCAGCCGGTTGCTACGTTTCTGCGAGGCCGCACCATTTTTGAAAATGGCGCTGTTCTTTCAACTCCTGGAACTGGTGAATTCATTCAACCTAATCGAAAGTCCACTCAGAATTAATTTCTAAGCGAACTTTCGATTTTCACAAAAAAACACCTATGCCAGATCGCACTCTTCACGGCTGGACAAGAAAGGTGTGTCCAAACAACAGAGAGGAATAGACATGTTGAATTACAAATCACTATCGCTGGCCTTTGGCCTCCTGACGGCAACTGGAACTGCTGCTTTGGCAGCTGATGATTATTGTGCTTCGGGCAAAACGGTAACGTTTGCCGGCCTAAACTGGGAAAGCGCGGGCTTTATCACTGAAGTCATGAAGACACTTGTCAGCGTAGGGTATGACTGCAAAGTCGAAGATATTCCTGGCACGGCAATCGTTTTGGAAAACGCCGTCATTAACAACGAAATTCAGATTTTTGCAGAGCAATGGTTAGGCCGCAGCGATGTTTGGTCAAATGCGCTGGCGGCTGGCCAAGTTCGAAATGTTGGCGAGCCGTTCACAGGCGCAAGCGAAGGTTGGTTCATTCCTTCATATATGGTTAAGGGCGACAAGGAGAGGGGCGTCGAGGCAGTAGCGCCTGACCTCCACAGTCTTGCACAACTAAGCGATCCGAAAATTGCCGAACTTTTCAAAGACCCAGAAGAACCGAGCAAAGGACGATTCTTGAATTGCCCCTCTGGTTGGTCTTGTGAGCAGCTCAACACGGCTCGCCTAGAAGCATATGATCTGAAAGGCATGTATACAAACTTCCGCCCGGGTACAGGTACAGCATTGGATGCGGCAGTTGCTGCAGCGGACCTCCAGGCTGAGCCAATTTTGTTTTACTATTGGTCACCCACAGCTGTGATGGGGCGATTTGATCTTATTCAACTTGAAGAGCCTGCGCATTCCGAAAGCTGCTGGAAAGAACTGCATGATCCGGCAGGCAAAAGAGATGTCGGTTGCGCATTTCCAGCTGTGAATGTGACTTACGGCATAAACGAAGAGTTCGCAAAAGAAGCACCTGCACTTGTTGACGTCTTTGGGCAAGCAAATTTCCCGCTGGCTGTCATCAACGGAGTGTTGGCTGACATGGCGGACACCGGAATGGATGCCAAAGAAGCCGCCGCAGCATTTCTAAGCACAAGCCCAGAAATTTGGGCCGATTGGGTTTCTGCCGATGCCAAGGTGAAAATTCAAACGAGCCTAAACTAAACCCTTCCCCCCTGGCCAGCAGTCATCGCAAGCGGTTGCTGCTGGTCATTTATAAGAGGAAAACCGATGTTTCCCGAATGGTTTCAATTTTCTATTGAACAGCCGATCAACGATCTTGTTCGCGCTTTAGTCGTAAACTACGGATCCACGTTCAAAGCGATTTCGCATGCGATCTTGCAAGGTGTTCTGTTCTTTGAATGGATTTTACGCGGCTCACCTTGGTGGGTCATCATTTCCGCCTTTACTGGGCTGGCCTGGTTGGGAAGTCGACGTGTTGGATTGACGTTCATGGTGTTCGCATTGCTTTTGTTAGATGGCATGCTGGGACTTTGGGATCAAACAATGCAGACCTTGGCCTTGATGGTCATGGCGACGTTTATGTCCGTTGCGATCGGAATTCCTACAGGTATTGCTTTGGCCAAAATGTCTTTGGTACGTCGTGTTGTGTTACCTATTCTCGACATAATGCAAACAATGCCAAGCTTTGTTTACTTGATCCCAGCACTTATGTTGTTCGGGCTTGGTAAAGTCCCAGCGATTCTGGCGACAATTGTTTATGCCGCGCCACCTTTGATCCGATTGACCGATTTGGGTATCCGCCACGTCGACCATGAAACAGTTGAAGCCGCGGTTGCATTCGGCGGTAGTCCTCGCCGAATTTTGTTCGGTGTAGAATTACCATTGGCTATTCCAACAATTATGGCAGGCCTGAACCAGACAATCATGATGGCTCTTTCGATGGTGGTGATTGCTTCAATGATTGGCGCACGTGGTCTGGGTGAGCAAGTCCTCAACGGGATTCAAACGCTCAACGTGGGTAAAGGTTTGGAAGCGGGTATTGGAATCGTGATCTTGGCGATTGTTCTTGATCGCCTGACGCAGGCCTTTGGTCGTACAAAATTGGAGATCGCTCAAAATGGCTAACATTGAAATCCAAAATATTTCCAAAGTGTTTGGCCGCAAGCCCAGTGCGGCTTTGGCCTTGTTAGACGAAGGTCTCGACAAAACCGAAATCTTAAAGCGCACCGGTAGCAGCGTTGGGTTAAACAACGTCTCGATGTCGATCAAGTCAGGCGATATATTTGTCATCATGGGCTTGTCTGGCAGCGGCAAGTCCACGCTCGTTCGGCACCTAAATCGACTGATTGAACCGTCTGCAGGCGACATTACCTTTGACGGGGTAAATGTACTAGGCTTGAACAAGCGCGACCTGCGTGAGTTTAGAACCAACCGGGTCAGCATGGTGTTCCAAAGCTTTGGCCTGTTGCCGCACAGGACTGTTCTACAAAACGTCATTTATGGCCAATTAGTGCGAAAAACGCCAAAAACAGATGCGATCGATATTGGTATGCAGTGGATCGAGACTGTTGGTTTGAAGGGTTATGAAAACAAATACCCATTCGAGCTTTCAGGGGGTATGAAACAGCGTGTTGGTTTGGCCCGTGCATTGGCCGCTGATACGGACGTTATTCTAATGGACGAGGCGTTTAGTGCGCTTGACCCATTGATCCGCGCCGATATGCAATCCCAATTGATGGACCTGCAAAAGAACCTTTCAAAGACAATTGTCTTTATCACGCATGACCTTCAAGAGGCTCTAAAAATTGGCTCGGAAATCGCGATCTTGAAAGACGGAAAAGTTGTTCAAGTTGGCAGCCCATCCAACATCCTAAATGCGCCCGCTGACGATTATGTCGCGCGATTTGTAAACGAGCAGAAGGCCCACGCATGACAACGATCACACTGGATGCGCCGCTAAACTGGCGTGAGGTTGCACAAATTGCAGAGGGGGCACGGCTAGAGCTGTCCTCTGCGGCAATTGCGCGGATGGCAAATGCCAGACAAATCGTTGACAGCATCGTTGATCGCGACATTCGCGGATATGGCATCAACACGGGTGTTGGCGCACTTTGCAATACGATTGTCGACAGATCTGACCAATCAGCATTGTCGCACAACATTCTTATGAGCCACGCATGCGGCGTAGGCACGCCCCTAAAATCCGAAGAAACGCGCGCTATTATGGCGGCGATGATAAATACCTTTTCGCATGGCTATTCTGGCGTGCGACCTGTCATCGCCGAAATGCTATGTGCCATGCTGAACAACGGCTGCACCCCTGTTGTTCCTTCCGCCGGATCCGTCGGATATCTCAGCCATGCTGCAGCAATATCATTGATCTTGATCGGAGAGGGCACAGCCGCATTCGGTACAGACACACTGACTGGTCAGCAAGCGCTTATGAAAATGGGACAAAAGCCCCTTACGCTTCAAGCCAAAGAGGGGTTGTCGCTGGTAAATGGCACCTCCTGTTCAACCGGGCTTTCTGCTTTGGCTGTTTTCCGAGCAGAGAAATTGTTGAACTGGGGTAACAAAGCTGCCGCAGCTACATTTGAAGCAGTAGGTGGGCACCTTGGTGCCTTTGATCAAACTGGCCTTGGTCTGCGAAAAAACGTGGGCGTTCAACGCATTGGAGCGATCCTCCGGGAGCTTCTGGCGCGTAGTGGAAATCTGACTAAACGGGCGGGATTACGTACCCAAGATTGCTTGAGCTTGCGGGCTATCCCTCAGGTACATGGTGCCCTTTATGACACGATCAATCATGTCGGTGATACCATCAACGACGAGTTGGCTAGCATCACTGACAACCCTTCTGTCATGGGAACTCCACAGAATCCTCAGGTCTTTTCTCAAGCAAATGCAGTTGGTGCGTCAATCGCTTTAGCGATGGATAACCTTTCAACCGCTTGCGCCCTGTTTGCAGGTATCTCTGAGAGGCGCACCGACCGCATGATCAATCCGCTAGTAAGCGGTCTACCTGCCTTTTTGGCACCGGATGGCGGCGTATTTACCGGCTTCCAAGTGGTGCAATTGACTGCGCTTTCACTTTCAGCTGAATGTCGACGGCTTGCTGCGCCTGTCAGCTTGAACGGTGGAATTTCAGCAGCTTTACAAGAAGACGCCCTAACGCACGCAACACCCGCAGCTTTAAACACTCTAAGGATTTGTGAAAACATTGCAGACGTAATTTCTATCGAGCTATTAACAGCAGTGCAGGCTCTAAGGCTATTAGATGATCCGAGCTCAATTTCCCCAAAGATTAAAGAAATATGCCAAAAAGCTTACCAGAGCATTCCGCCGTACAAAGACCAACATCCCATTAGCGATGATATTCAAAAGATGCGTGACCTGGTTGAACTCGGTTGAACACAAAGTTCTGTCTAATTGTGTATTTTTGACCAGCAGGCTCGGCGAGCATAATTAGCTCTGCAGGTTAATGCATGAGTTTAGAAGAATGGAATTGAAGGCGGTATCGATAAAATGAAAGGCAAAACAGGCAACATCCAAGCCAAGGCAACTCCTTTACCGATACTCAACGTCGAGTTCCGCCAAGCGCAACCAATGATTGCTTCCTGAAATATCGAGCGACGGGAAGCACATACGGGCGTTTATCCAAATTTAACTGCTCTTGGAGACATCTTCGACATCTGAGACTTAGGCTCGAACCTGCCTAGCGGCGGTGCAGCATCTCAGTGGTTTTCCCAAAGGTGCAGTCGTTTAGGGCGGCCCAAACCGGCCGTTCGCCCTACCTCGGCCATCCCGCAGTGTGGCCCGTCATTGCGGACATCCACTGTGTCAACGTATGTGGCGATGCCGTTCCTTCGAAGCAGAGGTTAGCTACATTGCAGAACTTCGGCCAAGGGGCTCCTAGGTCTTGGCTCTATTGATAAACAAAGCGCGTTGTTTCTGATTCATGTAAGTCCAAGCAATAAAGCGACTTGTTTTTTGCCCCTGCGCCATTTCGACGACTTTGGAATCGACAACCTTGGCTTTTCTTAGAATCCTGCTGAGTGGATCGAGGTTATCCTTTTTTGACACCAACGACGTAAACCACATGCACTGGTCGGCGAACTCCATGCTCTGCTCAACCATGCGGGCGACAAATCTTATCTCGCCACCTGGACACCAAAGTTCAGCATTTTGGCCGCCAAAGTTGAGCTTTTTTGAATGCCCTTTTCCAAGGTTCGCCCATTTACGTTGCGTGCTTTTCGTCGCTTTTTCCAGGGACGCATGAAAGGGTGGATTACACATGGTCACGTGGAAAGCATCCTTGGCTTTGATCGCGCCACAAAAGATATTCTCGGGTTCAATTTGCCGCCGAAGAGTGATGTTCAACTTGTTGAACTCACAAATTTTCTGTGCCGATTTAAGAGCCCCGGCATCGATATCGACGCCTGTGAAGTTCCAGCCGTATTCGCTCTGGCCCGTCAGGGGGTAAACGAGGCTCGCACCGGTGCCGATATCTAACGCCTTGATGTGACGCCCGCGTGGGATCACTTGATTGTTGCTGTCGGCAAGCAAGTCCGCGAGATAGTGAATGTAGTCAACACGACCGGGAATTGGCGGGCAGAGATAGCCGCTAGGGATATCCCAAAAATCAATGTTGTAATGCGCCTTTAGCAACGCTCGATTAAGCAAGCGGACGGCATCCACGTTTTGAAAATCGATCGTCGCCTGACCGCGCGGATTGCGGATCGTGAAAGCCTCAAGTTCAGGTGTCTGCGCCACTAAACGCACAAAGTCGTAGTCGTTTAAGTGTTGATTGCGGGGATGCAACTTCGTTTTGGTGGCCATGGGGACGCCTCTTTGCAAGTTGGTGAACGTCACACGTCAGGAGGTTGGTTTAGGCCTCTATGTACAAATTGTAAAATAGGGAGCGAGACAGATCCTCTGTTGGTGCATCGACCCGATCATTCTTTCCGTGAGCAGCGTCTGCCTCTATCGGCTTGGAGTTGAATGTCTCTAATACTCAGGGTTGCGCTGATCCAAAAGGTGCGCCCGTCATTCACGGCCCAAAACCGCCTTCCACCAAGGGCATCAAATGCTGCAGTGCGGCCGTTGAACCAGCCGTTCGCTGCGAGTGCGAAATCGCGCCGACGGCGAAGTAACAGATCGCGGGACTTAGCTGCCGTTTGACAATGCCACCGTAACGACTACTTGTTACGGAAAAACTGCTATGGTAGTGATCTATCATGGCAACAATCAGACCCAATGGCGGAGAAACTCCGCTCGATTTTGTTCAGCGAGCAGACTCACTAAAAGTGCCGGAGGAAGTTATCAACAAAGTCCTCACGGATCACTTTGGCTATGCGGATGACGGCGAGATGAAAAAACTCAAGCTGCAGTCTAAGCCATTTTGGGATCAGTTTTATCATGACCGCGTGGAAGGGATATTTCAAAGAGGTGGCACACGATATGCTGCTCTGAGGTTCGTCCAGAGAAAGAACGACCATTCGGACGAACATAGAAGGCTATCCGAAGTTGAGATTGAACGAATTGTTGACTCGGTAGGCGAATGGCCTCGTTAGCCCTATTTTCGCGGAGCAGACATTCGTACAAGTTGCAGCATCGTTCGAAGAGGGCTCGTTCCGGCCCTTCGCCGCACGGAAGTGTAATGTCTGCTATGGGCTGGCACCAGTGATCAGCCCGTTACAACGGCAATAGATACTCTGCGAAACGAAGCCGCCAGTCGCCATGTTTATTTGAATGATTGTTCTGTAACGGAAACCGGAATTTCACACATCCTAAGCGATGTTTGCGGATTTACCCGGGATCTTTGCCAAGCCAACTGGAACAGCATAGACTATTGGTGCATATCTCAGGTTGGAGGGCCGATGAAACGGAAAATCTCTCACGCCGACAAGGTTTTTGAAACAACACAATCCTCTACCGCTGCGGCCCGGTCACGCGTGGCGGCGAGTTGGAACAGGTCCGCCAACAAGCATGGGCTGGACCCGACCGAACAACGTGCCCCAGAGCGCATAGAGGATGCCGCGTTGCATCATCGGCGCGCCGCGCTTGAAAAATTCATGACCGTCGCCGCCCCCCGGTTGGACATGCTGTTTTCCTTGGTGGGCCAATCAGGTTGTGGCGTATTTCTGACCGATGTGGACGGCGTGATCCTGGATCAACGCCTGAGCGAGGCCGATACACCGATCTTTGAAGACTGGGGGCTGAGCACCGGTGCCGATTGGAGCGAAGAGCGCGAAGGCACCAACGGCATAGGCACCTGCCTGACCGAACAGCGCCGTGTGATCATCCATCAGGACGAACACTTTTTCTCACGCAATACCGGGATGAGTTGCATCGACGCGCCAATCTATGGCTACGACGGTCAGATCGTGGCCGCATTGGATGTGTCATCGGCCCGGGCGGATCAGACCGTAGCGTTCAACCGACTGATCGCTGCGCAGGTCGGCCAGACCGCCCGCGCCATCGAAGAGGCAAACTTTCGCGCGGCGTTTCCGACGGCACGCATCGTCGTGGCCGAAAGCGAGGACTCCGAGGCGGCAACCTTGCTGGCGATTGACGATCACGATTTGGTGGTCGGGGCCACGCGTGAGGCGCGCCGGGTGTTCGGCATGGACGCCACCGCCGCCATAACTCCGCGCCCGGCCGCCGATATCCTGGGGCGGGAAGACGGGCCAACGGGGTTTGAAAAGGCTGAACGCGCTGCTGTCATTCGCGCAATCGCCCGCGCCGATGGCAATGTCAGCCAGGCTGCGCGACAGCTCGGGATCGGGCGTGCCACTCTGTATCGACGGATGAAACGGTTGGGGTTCGACGAAAGTTGAGCGCTATTGTCTCACTTCTGAGACAGGTCGCCCGTGCCATCCGCCCGCCCTCTGGTGACGCCTTGGCGGCGCGTCGTCATCTTCCCTTGCAATCCGGACGGAGGAGTTCGGAGACACAGGAGGAAAACCATGAACGACATGACCCACACCGAGACAGGCACCTATGTTTCACCCTTTGTCGATCGCTACGACAATTTCATTGGTGGCAAATTTACGCCCCCGAAAAACGGGCGTTATTTTGACAATGTCACCCCGATCACCGGCGAAAAGATTTGCGAATGCGCCCGCTCGGATGCGGCTGACGTCGACCTTGCTCTGGATGCCGCCCATGCCGCCAAAGATGCCTGGGGCGCAACCTCGGCAACGGAACGCTCTAACCTGCTGCTCAAGATCGCGGATGCGATTGACGCCAATTTGGAACGTCTCGCCCAGGCTGAGACATGGGACAATGGCAAGCCCATCCGCGAAACGATGGCCGCAGATATCCCGCTTTCTGCTGACCACTTTCGCTATTTTGCCGGTACCCTGCGCGCTCAGGAAGGCCATATGTCGGAAATCGACGCCGACACCGTTGCCTATCATTTTCACGAACCGCTTGGCGTTGTCGGCCAGATCATTCCGTGGAACTTTTCGATCCTGATGGCCGCATGGAAACTGGCCCCGGCGCTGGCCGCCGGTAATTGCATTGTGCTCAAACCTGCCGAGCAGACCCCGGCCGCAATCATGATCCTGGCCGAGATCATGTCGGAATATCTGCCCGACGGCGTACTCAACATCGTCAGCGGTTACGGCACCGAGGTAGGCGGCCCGCTGGCCAGCAGCTCGCGCATCGCCAAGATCGCCTTTACCGGCTCGACCGCGACCGGCCGCAAGATCATGGAGGCCGCGACGGTCAACTTGATCCCTGTGACGCTGGAACTGGGCGGTAAATCGCCAAACATCTTCTTTAAGGACATAATGGCCGAAGACGATGCCTTCCTCGACAAAGCCGTTGAAGGCTTTGTATTGTTTGCCTTCAATCAAGGTGAAGTCTGCACCTGCCCAAGCCGCGCGCTTGTGCATGAAGACATCTATGATGAATTCATTGCCCGCTGTATCGAACGGGTGAAGGCCATCAAACAGGGAGATCCGCGTAATCCCGATACCATGGTGGGCGCTCAGGCGAGCCAGGAACAGCAAGACAAGATCATGTCTTATCTGACCATCGGCCGTGAAGAAGGGGCCCAGGTTCTTGTGGGCGGCGACGCCGCACGTTTCAATGGCGAATTGGCGGGCGGCAACTACATCCAGCCTACCATCCTGAAAGGCCACAACAAGATGCGCGTCTTCCAGGAAGAGATCTTTGGCCCGGTTGTGTCCGTCACAACCTTCAAAGACGAGGATGAGGCTTTGGCGATTGCCAATGACACGATGTATGGCCTTGGCGCCGGTGTCTGGTCGCGCGATGCCAATACCTGCTACCGCTTTGGTCGTGCAATCGAGGCTGGTCGCGTCTGGGTCAACAACTATCACGCCTATCCGGCTCATGCGGCCTTTGGCGGCTACAAGCAATCGGGCATTGGGCGCGAGAACCACAAGATGATGCTGAACCACTACCAGCAGACCAAGAACGTCCTGATGAGCTACAACCCCAACAAACTGGGTTTTTTCTAGACCAACTGACTGAGCGATCTAAACAAACGATCTTAGCCCCTGCAGCATGTACTGCGGGGGCATTTCAGCTTTTACAACAGGAAACGAAGAAATCGACGCAATCGCTCTTGCGGTTGTGCCGATCACCCAACTTGGAAGCCATGTACAATGTGAGCCGCATAGCAGCATTGCCGACATTCGTTGCGACCGCGATATCTAGCCTATGCCGATCTCACGGACAGTGGGTAAAACCGCTTTAGAGGATATACAGCATCGTGGGTTTTCGTGAATACAGACGCTCATTTCTAAGCGCTGCACACTAAACCTCAGGCGGTGATTTAATGCGACTATTTAGGCAATTTGAGTTCGAGCATATCCGTCTGTGCCAATGCTCCCATGCCCCCATCGATGACAATATCCGTACCCCTCAACCAGTTACTTTGGGGGCTAATAAGGAACAGAATCACGTCCGCGACCTCGCCTGGCAAACCGGGGCGACCTACGCGGGCGATGTTTCTGGCAACCTTTTCTCCAAAGGCCGCAACAAAGTCATCCAGAATACCGGTGCTGACCGCCGCCGGACTAACCGAGTTCATGCGGAAACCGCGTGCAATCATGTTCTCGGTTTCTGCCATCGTCAGCACTATCACCGCTTCTTTTGACAGATTGTAGGCACGGGTTGCGTTCATTGAGCGTTCGGCGATGAAATCGGGCAATTCGTCTGGCTTCAAAGCAAGCAGGTCTTTGACTTCCTCAAGGTTCTGACGCCACATCGCGCCGGCGCGAGATGCCGTATTTACGATGGATGCGCCGGGCGACAACTTGTCGAGCATTCCGTTCAGGAACTGCCTCATGCCAAAGAAATTGACGCGCAGGATCACCTCTTCCAGCCCTGCCCGGGGCGGAAGGCCAGCATTGTTGATCAGCGCATCAAAAGGACCCTCAGCGGCATTGATTGCCTCAGAGATGGATGCAGCATCGCTTAGATCAAGTTTCACCCAGTGATCGACATTGGATGACGGCTCGGAAATATCGAATGCCGTTACGGTGTGGCCATCGGCCTTGAGCTTGGCTACCACTTCGGCGCCTATTCCCGTGGCACCCCCCGTCAATGCAACACGCATACTTATGCCCTCACAATCTTGAGTTTCGTTTTAAGGTCGGTTCTGCAGAGCGCATGAAGGAAGCAGGTCTGCTCGGATATGTCCAGCGTTTCTTGCGCCAACGCGTCGCTTTCCCCGGTTTCCAGATAGGCATTGGTTTCGATCGGCTCTCCAACTGACCCCGCATTTGCCCGTTCAGCAAAGAGGCATAAGTTGCGTTGATCAGGACCTCGTTCAAGTCAGCATTCTGGCAATGATCTGCAATGTTAGCGCAGGTGTGAATGCTGAATTGGCGGAAGGTTTCACCACAACCGTTTTGCCTGGCGCCAAAGTCTGCGGGAGCTTGGTGCCCAGTAAGGACAGCGACCAATTCCAAGGGGCAATCAAGGCCGCCACTCCGCGCGGTTGTCGGGTCACAATGGTGTCAAAAGGCGGGCCCTTGATTTCTTCCTCAACGGCTATGCGATCACCATAGCCCGCGGCCTGACGAAAACGATCACCCAACCGGGTCAATTCCATCAGAGTTTCCCGCGCAATTTCCACGCCAATGTAGATTTTAGTCGTCATGACTTGCTCGATGTTCGACATGGAAACCTTCGTGCATACAGAGTGTTGTTTGAGAGCAAAAGTTCGGCACCGGGAAGGTTCCCGGTGCCGACGTAAACTTAGTCGATTGCGCCGACTTCTTTGTAGTAACGCGCAGCACCTGGGTGCAAATTAATCATACCCAGTTGCTGACCGGCCAGATTGACATCAAGGACCGCGGCCCAAGGTGCGCCCGAAGTTATACTGTCGAGGTTTTCCCAAAACGCCTTGGTAATCTTGTAGACGGTTTCCCCATCAAGATCCGCGCGCACACCGATGCCAACATTGGTGCCCCAGGATTCAGTCACAGTGTCGTTGGTTTGCCCGTCATAGAGCCCCGCAGCAATACCTTCATTGTAACGGAAAGCACCAAGAAACTTTGTGACGGCTTCGCCGGTATTATCCTCAGGTCCAATAAAACGGATTTCTTCGGTTTCGGTGATCTGGATGAACTGACCACATGGATCCAGACAGCCGTTGACATACATGTCGATCTTGCCATCCAGAAAAGCTTGGAAACCTGTCTGCCAGTTGGCGGTGATCGCCTCATAGTCTTCGCCCGCGACAAGACCAGTGGTAGATTCGATCCAGCCCTTGGCACCGTTGAACGCACCGCCGCCCGCAGGCCCGAGGAAGACAGTGGTTCCCTCAATATCATCAAGGGTCTGAATGTCGCCATCGGCACGTACGGCAAAGTGATAGGGTCCATACGGATACCACATCAGAAGTTGCAGGTTTTTGGCCAGTTCCGGCGCTTCGGTTGTTTTGGCATACATTGCCTTGCCGCCAGACATGAGGTTGTAGATAACTGGACTGGTCATCGACAGGTCAAGATTGCCCCGTGCAACTTCGACCATGTGAAGCGTCGCAGCACCACCACCGGATACTTCGATATCAATGCCTTCGACATTGTCATTCACGATATTGGCAAAGGTCGCCATGGTGATGGCCGCGCTAAGGCTTGGTGCGATCGTCGCCATTTTCAAAGTTTCCGCCTGGACCGATCCTGCCGCTATGGCTAGTGCGGCTGATGCCGCTAGGGTTAGTTTACGCATTTCGTCCTCCCTGGTTTTTCGTGCGTGGTTCTTGGTTTGGGCTCTCGTCTATTGAGGACGGTTCACCCTTCATAAAGCGGTGCCCAACGATCAAAATGACTGCGACGATCAACGCTGGCACCGCGATCGACCAATTAGGAAAGAGGATCAGCAATCCGGCGCCAACGCGCAGAAGCCGTTCAATCTTGTGAAGCTTGTTCTTTTCAAAACCGGTCATGGCCGAGGTCAGCAGCCACATGGCAATGCTAAACGCCAACACGATCCAGCCGAGATCGAACCACGTGACCGTTGTCACGTCGATCATCGCGCTGCTTTTCGGCATTTCTTCGCCAAACCAGGCAAACAGGATCTGCAGTTTGTAGAGCACCGCCGGATGATAGACGAAGACAAACGGGATCAGGAAGCCAGCCAGTGACAGGCGCGCAGCCTGAAACCCTGTCTGCATCGGGCTGGCCCCTGCAATTGGCGCAGCTGCAAAAGCCGCCAGGGCGACAGGGGGCGTCACGGTTGAGATCACCGCAAAGAATACGACAAACAAATGCAGGGTCAAAGGCGCAATGCCGACCGTTTCGATGCCTGATGACAGGGCAATAACGATAATGAAATAGGTCGCCCCTGGCGGCAGCCCCATCCCCAGAACGATAGAGCCCAGAGCGACCACAACAAGCGTTAGGAAAAGCGGGCCGTTAGAAAGCTGTGTCAGCAACAAGGACAGGCGACCGGAGAAACCGGAAACCTGAATCAAGCCGACAATCAGACCGATTGCAGCCACGATCACGATGATCGAGGCTGACATGCGTCCGCCATCGACAAAGGCGCGATAGACTTTGCTGCGGTCGCGGAATTCGGGAAACAGCACCAACGAGCAAATGGCGGCGGCGACAAAGCCGTAAAAACCGGCCTTTAACACCGACGGTTGGGCAAACAGGAAATAGCTGAGAACAGACACCGGAATAACGAAAACGAAACATTGCAAAACGTCGTGTCGAGACAGTCTCGGGCGTTGCTCCTTGGGCAGGGGCCCAACACCTTGTTTGCGGGCTTCGAAATAGACCGTCATGAACGTCCCCAGATAATAGAACGCCGCGGGAACGATCGCTGCGATGACGATATAACGGTATTCCAAGCCGATCTGACCGGCCACGAAAAAGGCAACCACCCCCATAACCGGTGGCATAACCTGCCCACCGGTCGACGCGGCGGCTTCGACAGCAGCCGCAAAGGCGGGTTTGAACCCGGAACGTTTGATGACCGGAATTGTCATCACACCGGTTGAGACCACGTTGGAGATCGCGGCACCTGACAGGGTGCCGAACAATGCAGAAGACGCCACCGCTGCATGCGCTGCACCGCCGGTCAGGCCACCTGTCAAACGGTTTGCGATTTTCATCAAAAGTTCGCCCGCGCCAGAGGCCATCAGGACGGCCCCGAAAACGATAAAGATCAGCACATTACCCGATACGACCTGAATGGGTTGCCCAAACATGCCGCCGGTTTGCGACCAGAAATTCAACACCATTGATCGCATGCTTTGCGAAAGCGTATTTTCTGAACCGGCGAATATCCCCGTCCATTCCGGCAAATAGCCCCTCACAAAAAAGTAGATCACCCAGAATATGCAAAACCCAACGATGAATCCGCCGAAGAACCGCCAAGTCAGGTAGAGCGTGATAGCGGTGATGATTGGAAAAAGAGCAAAGTCGATTGGCCGTGCCGACGGCAGGAGCCCCCCGTCCACGGCAAACAGATTTGCGATCCAGAAACCAAATACAATGATTATCGCCGCCGAAAGCGCCCAGTTAAGCCAATTCGCCTTGTGCAGAGTCAGAGAAACGATGACAAACCCAAATGCCAACGGCAGCCCTAGGATCATGCCGGTCGGCAAAAGGACAGCCTGTTCAAAACTGCGAAACGCAGCCCCCAGCCAGTGGGTCTTGAACAGCACGCGCTGATCCCGGCGGGACAATTCGTCAAAATCGGCGGTGGTTGCTTCGATGAACCAGCGCACGAATTCGCTGATCGGCCCAGACGCCGCGTAAATGAGGATCACGCAAACGAAGGCGAAAGCTGCGAAATCCGCAAGCCGCTTTTGAACTTCTGACGTCTTGGAGCCTGAAGTCATTGACGCCCCTCAAGCTTTTCTCGTAACTGATTTGCGCCCCAGAAATATGTATTACGGGCTGTTGCGTTGATTTCCGTTTCTGCAAGCGTTTCCATGGTCTCGGCCTTCAGGATCTCGGCTGGCGCACCCAAAGCTATCAGGTGATCACAAAGCTCTAAACGCCATTGCAGGTCAGCGGTTTGCTGTGCCTGCCGCGACAAGGCCTCGACACCTCCGGCGAGATTGGCCATATGCAGCGCCCGTTCCGCACCGGACAATGTGCCAAGGTTGGTGGGATTGCCATCATACCAACCAAGTGTCCCGGCTGCAAAGGCGCGTGCCGACCATGTGGCCTTGCCGTAAAATTCTTTTAGCCAGGGCTTGTCCGCGATTGCTGCGGGCAGGGTCATTTCCGCGCAGATGTCATCCAGCGATTTGCCTGCGTCCATTCCATCGGCCGTCGTCTGCATGACGTGAAGGATGGCGTCACGTGTCGTCGTCAGAACTTCTTTTACGCTGTTCGCTCCGAAAACCGGACGGGTGTGACCGGCCGCCATAATCTCGGCCCCCAGTTCGGCTAACATATCCAGCGTATTGGCCCATGCCTGAAAATCCCGATAAGCGGTGCCGCGAATGGCATAGAGGTTCGGAAAGGCGTGATACCAGTTATCTCCGCAAAACAGGATTTGCTTCTCTGGCAGCCAGACAACCATGTGGTCGTCGGTTTCACCCGGCGCATGGATCAATCGGGCTTTCACCCCATCCAGATCGATTTCACGATCTTCCTGAACCAGATCGGTGGGCGGTATGAACCCTGCACCCATGCCCTCCATCGGGCGGTCGCCAGGACCGACGCCCAAACTGATCCTTTGGTCGGGTTCAAGACCGATACCAAACTGCATCATCGTTCGCCGCATCAGGGCCTTGTTGGCTGCAATTGTCTTCGTGTCCACATCAACCAGATCGGACTTAAACAAATGCGAGGCCAGAATGGGAACGGTTTGGCCTTCGCTGAACACGCTTGCACCCGAAATGTGGTCGCGATGGCTGTGCGTCAAAATAATGTGTGCGATTGGTTTGCTGGTCAGTTCGCGGAAAGCGGCCAGGACGTTCTCGGCCGCTTTAGTTGTCTCGGTCGTGTCAATGATGGTGACCGAGCTTTCGCCTTCGATCATATGCACGGTCGAAGCAGCGAAACCGACAGCCGTCCAGATGCCCGGTGCAAGCTTGATCACGTCTTGGCGGGTCTGTTCGCCTTGGGCTATGAGATCCGGGTGTGCTTTCATTTTTCGACATACCTCTGTTTTACCTGGCCGCGATACTTGCTGAGAAGTTCCTCATCCACCTCTGTGCCGTCTGCGAGAAAAGGAAGGATGCCACGGCGCAAAGACCGCCCACGCATGGCCTTGATATCATCTTCTGACTTGGTGACGCGCTGGCTCATCCTGCGACCCCACGTTGCGAGATAACCGTAAAGACGGTCTATCTCTGCCTGATGTGAGTTGTCCTTGGCGAGGTCGTGAAACTCGTCCGGATCGGTTTCAAGGTCGAACAGCATGGGGCGGAATCCCCCTTCAGCGTGCATCATCTTGTAGCGTCCGTCGAAAACCATAAAGAGACGGGCGTCGCGTGGTTCGACTCCAAGTTTGACTGCCTGTGGCGTGGCCGAATAGTCATACTCGCTGATCGCGTATTTGCGCCAGTCGGGTGTTTCGCCTCGCAGCCATGGCAGCAGGCTGCGGCCTTCGATGATGTGATCGGGAACCTTGCCACCTGCAACGTCTACAAAGGTGGCGGCAAGGTCGATCGACTCGACCAGCGCATCACAAGTGGTGCCACGTGTCGGGTCAGCTTCGGCCCTTGGATCATACACGATCATCGGGACCTTTACGGACGGATCATGGAACAAATCCTTCTCACCAAGCCAGTGATCACCGAGATAATCACCGTGGTCAGACGTCAGGACAATCATCGTATCCTCCAGTCGTCCGGTTTCTTCGAGATGCTCCAGCAGTCGCCCTAACTGATCATCGCATTGCTTGATCAGACCCATATATGCCGGGATAACCTTTTGGCGGACCTCGTCTTTCTGAAATGCCAGCGCGATTCTGTTGCCCTGATAGGCACCAAATACAGGGTGAGGAACTTCCCGTTCCACCTCGTGGCGCTTGGCTGCGGGCACGTGATTGGCACCGTACATATTGTGATATGGCGCAGGCACAATATAGGGCCAGTGCGGCTTGATATAGCTGACATGTGCGCACCACGGCCCCTTGCCATCCATTTCGTCGATGAACTCGATCGTCTTGGACGTCAGCCAAGGTGTTTCACTGTCTTCTTCACAGATATTCGCGGCCTTGTCGGCATTGCGGAAAATCCAACCCGAAGCGATCTCGTCGCCATCGACCCCCGCATTTGCGAAATCGGCCCAAGGGTTTTCGGATTCATAGCCTTTGGTCTTCAGATACTCATTATAAGGCGACCGCTTTTCATCATAAAACCCGTCCGGACCTTGCCCCCACAAACCGTCATCGCGTATCCACGTATCAAATCCGCATTCTGCTTGCCGGGCTCCGATGACGCTGTCGGGACTAAGGCCAAGCCGGGCCATGCCCTCGGCGTCCGCTTTCATGTGGGTTTTGCCTAAAAGCCAGCAATCCATGCCTTCTTTGCGAAGGTGATCCCCCATGGTCATTTCGCCGACGCGCAAAGGGAATCCGTTCCAGTGCGCACCGTGGCTCGAGGCATACCGGCCTGTGTAAAAACACATACGTGAGCCGCCACAGACAGGAGATTGAACAAACGCATTTGTGAAACGCACACCCATAGCCGCCACGCGGTCAAAATGCGGTGTTTGCAGATGCGGATGCCCCGCACAGCTTAAATAGTCAAATCTAAGCTGATCATACATGACGAACAGAATATTCAATTCTCTTTGGCTCCCTGGTACGGACTTTGCCCGCTTATTGATTCGGTTTTTATTTTGACAAGATGTCGCAGAATGTGCCATGTCACGGTTCACCACGTGAACCGGTTGGGGAAAAACACTTCATGTCAGATCCAGATGGTCGCAAACGCATTCGAGCGCTGGATCGGGGGCTGCTTGTGGTTGAACTTCTGTCTGATTTTGGCTTGTCCACCTTGGCCGACTTGCGCGGTGCGACAGGTCTAAGCAATGCGACTTTGCTCCGTGTCTTGGCGACACTGCAAGATCGGGGCTGGGTCCGGCGCAATATTGTGGAAGGTCAGTATGAGTTGGCTCACTCCCTTGGGGATGTTTTGGGGGCAAATGCACGCGCCCATCCATTGGCCGAAATTGCCACGCCGTTTTTGTTGGAAATGGAAACGCGCGAACGCGGTTTTCCTTCTGATCTCACGGCACTTCTGGGTCCGGGAAAGCTGGAAGTCATCGAAAGCACACGCATCCGTGGGGCATTTGCGCCCGGACGTACCGGACTCGGGATTCGCCCGTCGCTTGTACGTTCGGCCCACGGTCGTGCCTTGTTGGCCTTTTCATCCGAAGCTGAGTACAATGTTCATTTGGACGCCATCCGCAATACGGACACCCGTGAAAACCGACAATGGTTGGTCGACGGAAGCCTGACTGCTGAGCTGGAGCGCACGCGCGAACGCGGCTATGGATTACGTGCCGATGGCTACTTTGTGCATTTCGCCTTGGACCCTGGACCCAATCTGGCTGCGATGGCGGTGCCCATCTTATCCAATTCGGGAATTCACGGCACTTTGAGTATCCTTTGGTTTCGCGATGACACGACCCTAGAGGAGATATTGGCTTTAGGAAGTCTAGAAGACTTGCGCGCTGCCGCCGCCCGCATCGGAGCAGCTATGGATGAAAATGGAATTCCGGCACCAAAGTTTGCACCGGAAAACTCAGCTGCCACCTAGATGCACCAATACCAGCCCGAGGGACGAGCCGCCTAAAATGCGTAAAACGTTGTTTGTTTACGGAATGAAATCCGGGCGCGCAGGAATTGCTGATAGGATTGTACCTGAGGAAGCTGTTGCCGCGCCAATTCCCCGTCCAAGCAACGGCCAAATACATCCCAATGCGATCTGGTCGACAGGTCCCTGAGCTCGCCCCCCGGTCATTTCAAATTCAAGAACGTCGCCGCTCACCCTTCAAAGCCGTTTGTGAAACCCGCAGCATCAAGCATTGCGGGCTCGCAGTCAGATTTCGCGGCAACCTGCATCAATGGCCGCTCCCAGTTGACCGGCTCCAAGGGCAAACTTACGAGTCGCGAGAGGGCGGGACGCCGACCTTCGCTGCTGAAGCGATCTGGATACGCTTCTTTGGGACCTGTTTGAGAATTTGAATAACAGAATATTTCTGGATTTTAGGGCTTATGCGGCGGGGTTTGCTCTGAGAATGCAAATATCGCCGCGAAGAAAAGCCCAGCATATAAGATGATAGGGAACCACAGGGCATGGCGAAAAGCCTGCACATAGTGCGATGGGTCACTTGCCAGCCCAAGCGAGGCGAAGAAAAGTTTCCCAGTCATTGCTATCCCGATGGCAATGCCGATTTGTTGACAGGCCTGCATCGCCCCGGATCCGGCTCCTGCGTCTTGACTGGAAACTTCCTTTAAAACGATCTGGAACAATGCAACGATGGCGACCCCAATGCCCGCGCCTATGGATGCAAGTGGCCCCCAAAACGCGTAAGGGGTGACGTCTAGACTCATGATTGCCTGCAGCCAGATTATTCCGATCAGCAAAGAGAGAATCCCCAAAAGGGCTCGGGCTTTCAGTTGTCGTGGCCCGAGCCTTCCGCTCAACATGGACATCAAGGCTGCGCTTAGTGGGTGGGCGGCAAGAATAAGACCAGACTGGGCCGCAGACAGATGCAAGCCGGCTTGCAAGGTGATTGATAAAATGACCATTGGGCCGGCCACACCCATAAACAGCGACGTCAAAATTGCGACACCAAGCAAAAACTGCCTGTTATGCAAAATTGTTACGGGCAGTAGTTGTGTCAAATTGCGGGCTGCCAGATGATGCTGGTGTCTCCAAAATAGGATGAACATAAGCGCTGAAACCGCAAAATATGCGTTGATCCAGAACGGCCAATTTTGGGTGCGACCTTCAATAAGCGGGTACAACAGGGTGATCGCGCCAATGGCGACAAGCAACGCCCCGAACCAATCTGCATTTTGCATTCGGACCTGAGACAGACGAGGAAGGAAAACGCAGATGCCAGCAAACGATACCAGCCCTAGGGGCAAGTTGACGAGAAAAACCAATCGCCAGCCTAACCCAAAAAGGTCTGCAGTAATTAGAAGTCCACCAACAATTGGTCCCGCCAATGCGCCTAAGCCATTGACCATTGCAAAGTAACCGATCGCTCTTCCTGCATCTTTTTCAGGAAAGGTCGCATGCACGATGGCCAGCACCTGGGGCAACATCATGGCGGCTGCCAAACCTTTGACGAGCCGCGCTGCAATCAAAGTTTCAACATCAGGGGCAAATCCACAGGCAATAGAGGCAGCGATAAAGCCAAACAGCCCACTTAAAAACATTCGGCGACGTCCGAAAGTGTCTCCAAATCGTCCAAACGGCAAAAGCCCGGCGGCAAAGGCAATGATATAAATGACCAATATCCACTGCACTTGGCTGTTAGTTGCGTCCAAATCAAACTGAATCTCTGGGAGCGCGAGATTCACGATTGTGGTGTCTAGCAAATTGATAAACGCGGCAATGAACAGAAATGTCGCGACCAACCAGTGCCGGTTTCGTAGCGCTAATAGGGATGAAACTGTTGCCAACATGATGATTTCCTTTGGCGGATTTTTTCAAATGTTACTTTATAAGTATCATGACTGCATGTGTCAACTTCATGTGCTTTTAATTGTCACGAAAGCGTTTTTGTGCTAACTTTCCCAAAAGGGAGGTCCTAAATTGAGAACTGACAACCGATTGTCCCGTATTCTTCATGTATTGTTGCATTTGCAAGATATCGAAGAGCCAATCACTTCTGAACTGATTGGCCAGATGTTGGGAATGAATGCGTCTTTGGTGCGGCGTACAATGGGGGGGCTGCGCAAAGCGGGTTTTGTCGGTTCGTCAAAAGGCCATGGTGGCGGGTGGTACCTTGAAAAAAACTTGTCCGAAATATCTCTTGCAGATGTGTATGAGGCTTTGGGAGCTCCAAAGTTATTTGCAATAGGAACGTCCACTGACACGCCAAATTGCCTTTTGGAAAAAGCCGCAAATGCGGCCACGACCCAGGCATTGGATGCTGCGCGAGATCAATTCTTTCTATCGCTCCAAAGCGTTTCTGTGTCTGATTTGACCAATGGATCTCGAGAAAAATTTCTTGATTTCCGGGCGCAGAACCCCGCGTAGGCGCTCTCCACACATCATATGGTCAATCGAGCCATCTGCACGTGGCGAGGTCACAGACGCCATTTAAAATAGGTACAAACCCATTGATTGCTTTAAATGTAGCTCTATGTTAGCGCTACCAAGCAGTGAGTCGGTGCCCGGCCATGCTTCTTTATTGGGGTTAGTTCTGGGTGGGTTCAGCAAAACTGACGAGCCTTCTCTCTAATCAATCCCTGTAGAGCAGGCTAACGCACTCGATTTTTTGACAAAAAGCCAACCAAAGTAACGCATGCCAATAACATGCACATGAGGATACCAATGGTTTCACGCGTAATTCCGGTCAATGCTTTTGATCTTGTTCTGTTCGGTGCCACCGGAGATTTGGCGCGTCGTAAAATTTGGCCGGGCCTGTTTCACCGATTTTTGGCGGGACAGTTTGACAGTGGCAGTAAAATAATTGGCGTGTCTCGTTCAGATCTCAACCGCACAGAGTTTCAGACCAAAGTGTCCGAAGCAATTTCATCTGCGCATGAAGGTGACAAAGACAAGGTTACCGCGTTTTTGGAACTTATTGAATATGTATCAGTGGATGCCATAGGCGACCGTGGCTGGGATGGCCTAGCGGCCGCGACTCGCAAAAATGTCGTGCAAGCATTCTATCTATCAGTTGCGCCAAAATTCTTCGGGCCTATTGCGCGCCGGCTGCGAGACCGAGGCATAGCGTCCGAGGACAGCCGTATTGTCGTTGAAAAGCCATTTGGACATGACCTTGAATCTGCCCGCGCTTTGAACGCAGAGTTAAGCGCTTGCTTCCAAGAGCATCAGATCTATCGAATTGACCACTATCTTGGAAAAGAGACCGTTCAAAACCTGATGGCCCTGCGGTTCGCAAATTCTTTGTTCGAACCGCTTTGGAACTCGTCCCATATCGACCATGTTCAGATCACGGTTTCTGAAAAACTGTCTGTGGATGGACGGGGTGACTATTACGATCAATCCGGTGCCATGCGCGATATGGTGCAGAACCACTTGATGCAATTGCTTTGTTTGACGGCGATGGAACCACCTTCAAACTTCACCCCAACTGCCGTGCGCAATGAAAAACTTAAGGTCATCGAGGCGCTGGAACCCGTTGCCAACAGTGATATTGCGCGCGGACAATATAGGGCGTCAGGTGAGCAGGGCAGTTATCGCGATCATGCTGGGAATGAGAAGACGATCACCGAAAGCTTTATTGGCTTGAAGGTGAATGTTGCCAACTGGCGCTGGGCTGGGACCCCATTTTATTTGCGCACAGGCAAATGCTTAAGGGAACGCCTAAGTGAAATAGCGGTCTATTTCCGCAATCCACCGCATATGATTTTTCCGGGTATTGAAATACCGCAGGGCAATGTGTTGGTGATCCGATTGCAGCCAGACGAAGGCATGACATTACATACAACGATCAAAGATCCCGGTCCGGGTGGCATGCGTCTGACCGAAGCCTCATTGGATATGACTTTTGCCGACAGCCTTAAGGATGCCGAGCGACCACAGGACGCATATGAACGGTTGATCATGGATGTTATCCGCGGAGATCAAACTTTGTTTATGCGCGGCGACGAGGTCGAGGCGGCTTGGGCTTGGGCGGACCCAATCATCGCAAATTGGACCGATCGAAGCCTGAAACCACAGCAGTATGACGTCGGGAGTTCCGGCCCCGAGGATGCATTGCTCTTGATGCACCGAGACGGGCGCCGTTGGCGTCCGATTGGCAATTAATCCGCTATTTTGTGAAACGAAAGCGACTGACCATGACCCTAAATGTGACGCTTAAATCTGTAACCGAACGGATTATCAAACGCAGCGAAGGTCCTCGGGGGACCTATCTTGACCGTATGGCTGCGGCCAAAAGTAAAGGGCCAAGCCGCGCGCACCTGTCTTGCAGCGGGCAGGCGCACGCCTATGCAGGAGCCGGGCCAGATCAGTCTGCGCTTGCGACTGAAACCGGTGGAAACCTCGGCATCGTGACCGCTTACAATGATATGCTGTCTGCCCATCAGCCGTTTGAGCGCTATCCGCAACTGATGCGCGACGCCGTGCGTGAAGTTGGGGGGACCGCGCAGGTGGCAGGGGGCGTGCCCGCGATGTGTGATGGCGTGACGCAGGGCGAGCCGGGCATGGAGCTGAGCTTGTTTTCGCGTGATGTCATTGCGATGGCAACGGGGATTGCCCTTAGCCACAACACTTTTGACGCGGCTGTCTATCTTGGTGTGTGCGACAAGATTGTACCGGGCTTGGTGATCGGGGCGCAGGCTTTTGGCCATTTGCCAGCTGTATTTGTGCCAGCCGGGCCGATGACAAGCGGAATTTCCAATGATGAAAAGGCCGAAGTCCGTCAAAAATTTGCCAAGGGAGAGGTCGGGCGCGACGCATTGATGGCCTCGGAAATGGGGGCCTATCATGGTCCGGGCACTTGCACCTTTTATGGCACAGCCAATACCAACCAAATGTTAATGGAATTCATGGGTTTGCATTTGCCCGGTTCTAGTTTTGTCACGCCCAATACCGAATTGCGCGATGCGCTAACAACCGAAGGGGCCAAACGCGCGCTTTCGCTGTCGGCGCTGGGCAATAATTACACGCCGACCTGCGAAATTCTGGATGAAAAGGCCTTTGTAAATGGCATCGTGGGGCTGATGGCAACGGGCGGGTCAACCAACCTGTTGATCCACTTATTGGCCATGGCGCGTGCGGGGGGCATTATTTTAGATTGGCAAGATTTTGCAGATTTGTCTGCGGCTGTGCCTTTGCTGGCGCGGGTCTATCCAAATGGTCTGGCGGATGTGAACCATTTCCATGCTGCGGGCGGGTTGGGATATTTGATCCATGAGCTGCTTAATGGCGGGCTTTTGCACCCAGATACCAAAACCGTGGCGGGGGAGGGGCTTGCGAATTACACGACAGAGCCGTTTTTGTCTGACGAAGGTCTTGTTTGGCGTGCCGGCACGGAGATTTCGTTGAATGATAAGATTGTCCGGCCGCTGTCAGACCCTTTTCAGATCAACGGCGGCTTGTCGCATTTGACGGGCAATCTTGGAACCGGTGTGATGAAAATCTCTGCGGTGTCCGAAGAGCACCGGGTTGTTCAAGCACCTGTGCGGGTCTTTCATGATCAGGAAGAGGCCAAGCAAGCCTTTAAAGCGGGTGAATTGACCGATGATGTGATTATTGTCGTGCGCTTTCAGGGGCCCAAAGCCAACGGCATGCCAGAACTGCATTCTTTGACGCCGATGCTGCAAATCATGCAAGGGCGCGGGCAGAAGGTGGCGCTGGTGACCGATGGGCGTATGTCTGGTGCGTCTGGCAAGGTGCCCTCTGCTATTCACGTCAGCCCAGAGGCTTTGGATGGTGGCCCAATCGCCTATTTGCAAGATGGTGACGTGCTGCGAGTTGATGCGCTAACAGGCGCACTGGAAATATTGACCGAGGGTGTGTTAGACCGCACACCAGTGAAGGCCGACTTGTCTCAAAATGAGGCTGGAATGGGCCGCGAATTGTTCTCAGCATTCCGCGCATCTGTTGGCTCTGCCGACACCGGTGCCTCAGTATTTGGAGCCTAAATTATGACAATGACACCTTTGGAAGCCAGCGCAGCTGCGCGCGAGATCTGCGATTTAGCGCCGATTGTACCAGTTCTTGTGGTGCATGACGTTGCCCATGCCCGTCCACTGGCTGAAGCGCTGGTGCGTGGCGGTTTACCTGCTCTGGAGGTCACTTTGCGCACCCCTGCAGCATTGGACGTTATTCATGAAATGTCCAAAGTCGAAGGCGGGGTTGTTGGCGCAGGAACTTTGCTGACACCTGCGGATGTGAAAGCTGCAAAAGAGGCTGGGGCAAAATTTGGCGTTTCTCCTGGCGCGACCGATGTGCTTTTGGATGCCTGTGAAGCAGAAGAACTGCCAACATTGCCGGGCGTCGCCACTTCTTCAGAAGCGATGCGGCTGCTGGAACGCGGCTACACAATGCTTAAATTCTTTCCTGCCGAGGCGAATGGCGGGGCACCTGCGCTGAAAGCCATAGGTGCGCCTTTGCCACAAATTTCCTTTTGCCCAACAGGTGGTGTAAGCACCGCAAATGCAAATAGCTATCTATCGCTGTCCAATGTGGTGTGTGCTGGCGGCAGTTGGGTTGCGCCAAATGATTTGGTGACAGCCGGTGATTGGGATGCGATCGAAGCCCTGGCACGCGCGGCAAGCCAGTTGAAGCGCTAAAAACCAGAAGAAACAGGTGCGGGTGGCGCAGCTGCAACAGCCTTGTTTGGCCACCTATATTCCCTGTGGTATAGGTGGCGTTGCTCAATTGATGGTTTTTCCGCAAGTATATGTCCCAATATGCTTGCAAATCTTTGCTTCAAGTGGCACGCGATAGGGCCAATCCATAGTCCAGCTTTTTTAGGGAACTCAAAATGCCAGATCTTCGTTCCAAGACGTCTACTTTTGGCCGCCGTATGGCCGCAGCTCGTGCGCTATGGCGCGCAACGGGTATGGGTGATGATGACTTTGGAAAGCCGATCATTGCTGTCGTCAACTCGTTCACAGAATTTGTACCCGGTCACGTGCACCTTAAAGACATGGGCCAGTTGGTCGCGCGCGAAATCGAAAAAGCGGGCGGTGTTGCCAAAGAGATGAACACCATTGCCGTGGATGATGGGATTGCCATGGGGCATGATGGGATGCTGTATTCCTTGCCCTCTCGCGAAGTGATTGCCGACAGTGTTGAATATATGGCCAACGCCCATTGTGTGGATGCGTTGGTGTGTATTTCCAACTGCGATAAAATCACGCCCGGCATGTTGATGGCGGCGATGCGCCTGAACATCCCTGCGATCTTTGTCTCTGGCGGCCCAATGGAAGCTGGGAAAGTGATCTTGGCTGACGGAGAGCAAAAAGCCGACCTTGTGACCGCGATTGTCGGTGCCACAGACGAAAGCCGCTCTGAAGAGGACGTGGCCAAGCTAGAACGCTCTGCCTGCCCGACATGCGGGTCCTGCTCTGGCATGTTCACCGCAAACTCGATGAACTGCCTGGCCGAAGCCTTGGGCCTGGCGCTGCCGGGCAACGGTTCTTTGCTTGCAACCCATTCAAAACGTGAGGCTTTGTTCAAAGAAGCGGGTCACAAGATCGTTGAACTGGCCGAGCGCTGGTACAAACATGATGACGCCTCTGCGCTGCCGCGCGGCATTGCGACCTTTGACGCATTTGAAAACGCAATGATGCTGGATATTGCCATGGGCGGGTCGACCAATACGGTTCTGCACCTGTTGGCCATTGCGCATGAAGGCGAGGTTGATTTCACCATGGCTGACATGGATCGCCTGAGCCGTGAAATTCCGCATCTGTGCAAAGTTGCGCCGTCCACGCCAAAGTATCACATGGAAGATGTGCACCGCGCAGGCGGGATTGCCCGGATCATGGGCGAACTTGATCGCGCTGGGAAAATTCACCGCGACTGCGCGACGGTCCACGAGAAAACCGTTGGTGCGTTTATCGACAAATGGGACGTGCGCCGCGCCTCTGCTGGCAATGAAGCGCATGATTTGTTTATCGCTGCGCCGGGTGGTGTTCGTACCACGCAGGCCTTTAGCCAATCGCGGATGTACACCGAGCTGGATCTAGATATCGAAGACGGCTGTGTGCGTGATTTTGACAATGCTTATTCGCAAGAAGGCGGGCTGTGCGTATTGTTTGGTAACCTTGCCGAGCAGGGCTGTATTGTCAAAACGGCGGGCGTTATCAAAGACATGTATGAATTTGAAGGCACCGCAAAGGTCTTTGAATCGCAAGATGATGCGATGAACGGCATTCTGCGCAACGAAGTGAAAGAGCATTCGGTTGTCATCGTGCGTTACGAAGGCCCCAAAGGCGGCCCAGGTATGCAAGAGATGCTGTACCCAACCGCTTATCTGAAATCCAAGGGGTTGGATAAAACCTGCGCCTTGGTCACCGATGGTCGTTTCTCTGGCGGATCTGCGGGCCTGTCGATTGGCCATGTGTCCCCTGAGGCTGCTGAAAAAGGATTGATTGCTTTGGTCGAGGATGGTGACAAAATCACGATCTCGATCCCGAACCGGTCGATTAACTTGAATGTCAGCGATGAGGAAATTGCTCGCCGCCGGGCGACACACCCGCAAGTGGACAAGAAGTCTTGGAAAGCTGTGGGGCGTCCTCGGGCGGTTTCAAAGGCGTTGAAAGCCTATGCTGCACATGTGGCTAATGCATCCTTGGGTGCTGTCCGCGTGGTTGAAGAGGAAGATGAGTAACGCCCCTGGCGTTGCTTTTTCAAGCATGTGATAAGACACAAAAAAGGGCGCTCTGAGCGCCCTAATTTGTCTGTGTCTGTAAGGTGGGTTTAGATGCCCATTTTATCAGAGAACACGTGCCGAACGATGGTTTCGCGTGTCATGCCGCGTTCTTCCAATTCCTCATCTGTCAAGCTGTTCAAGAAATCAACTTGCTTTGCACGGACGCTGGTCTCTCCGATCGCGATCAGAAGGTCACCAAATGCAATGAATGGTGTCGCCAGAGCGCGCAGAATGGATTGGGATGTGCCTAGTTTCAGAGTTGCAGTAGCCATTGGACTTTCTCCGTATACTTCAATTTCTCCCTTGCACTCAAACTAAGGGCTGCTGGGTCTGAGTGCTACCTACTCTTTCGCATGGCCGCTCTGCGTCAGGCGCAACGCTCTCTTTTTAATGGCTTTTCTTGGGCATTATAGGTGGCGTAGAGGGCGCGCGGGTGCGACGTGGTTTGGCGGCCTGGACCTTGGGTGCCTGTTGTTTCGACGCCTGGGGCTTGGCGGTGCTGGTTTTGGCTGCAACTGGCGCGATCGGTTTGACGCTTGGAGACGCTGCTGCAGGCTTGGCAACTGGCGCTTTGGATGAACGGGTTGGAGCAGCGCGCTTGAACGTCGGCTTGATGTCGGCAACGGGTGCTTTGGCAGGCACAGTTACTGGCTTTTCTACAGCGGGTTCTGCGGCGACCTTAGGTGTCGAAACCACAGTTTTGGCTTTGGTTTCTTTGGCGCGTGGTGCTGTTTTTAAGGGCTTTTTCGTCTGAGTTTTAACCCGAGGCTCATGTGCCGGAGCCGACACAGATGGCATGCCAAAAGATTTTAAGACGGCGTGTCCAATCACAGAGCTGGTGCGCAGCTGCTGTTCGATCACTTTACCAAATATTTGCCATGTCGCGGTAGTTGCATTCATGGGGTCAAAAAACATCATCATGGGGTGTTCCTTTGTGCACGGTGTGCTTTGGGCAAATTATTCAAAAGGGGTAAACTGGAAAAGGTATTCAAACTCTTAATAATTTGTGGCGGTTTTAGGTTTGCCACATATACAAAACCAGTCTGCCCAGTATTGATTTAGGACAAAGCTGTTCAAGCTTAGTTTGTGGGCTGAGGTAACAGACTGATGAAGTTCTGCAATTTGATTGTGCAGTCTGGGTAAAAAATAGGCTGTCGGGGGCTTGGCGTTGCACTTTGGCCCAGTTCAGCGCATTTTCCGCCCAACGAATCAATGGCCCCACAGGAGAACGCCATGAGTTTTGACCGGTCTTTGAAGATTGCTCCCTCTATTTTGTCAGCCGATTTTGCCAATTTTGGTGCCGAAATCGAAGCCGTTGAGGCGCAGGGGGCTGATTGGATTCATGTTGATGTCATGGATGGGCATTTTGTGCCGAACCTGACATTTGGCCCACCGTTGTGTGCGGCGATTCGCAAGCACATCAATACTGTGATGGACGTGCATTTGATGATCTCGCCAGTGGATCAATACATCAATGCCTATGCGGATGCGGGGGCTGATGTTTTGACCGCGCATCTGGAAGCGGGACCACATACACACCGGACCTTGCAAGCGATCAGAGGCGCTGGCTGCAAAGCTGGTCTGGCGTTGAACCCGGGCACAGGCATCGAAGATATCGAATATCTGCTGGATATGGTGGATCTGATTTGCGTGATGACGGTAAACCCCGGTTTTGGTGGGCAAAAATTCATTCACAGCCAAGTTGATAAGGTCAAGAAGCTGCGTGCGATGATTGGTGATCGGCCCATTCACATTGAAATCGACGGGGGCATCACACCAGAAACCGCGCCTTTGATGGCAGCGGCAGGGGCTGATGTTCTGGTTGCAGGATCTGCTGTCTTTAAAGGTGGCAGCGTGTCAAACCCGGCACCTTATGGCGAAAACATGCGCGCCATTCGCGCCTCTGTTGCATAGCTGTCAAGCGGGCAGCGCACGCGCTGTTAAGCAAATTTATCGGCTCGTTTCCTAAGGAAACGGGCCTTTTTTATGCGCGGAACTGTCCATATGTTGGGGATCTTTTGGATAAGAGACACAAGGACCGCTGCTGTTACCTTTGCTTAATTGTACAATTTGTACGTTTCGCGGCCCCAAACGTACGATTCGCCTGTTTCGCGCGAAACATTGCAAGAAAAGGCTTAAGAAAGGCGATTTCTTTTGAGCGTCACAACCGGCGCGCCCAGATAATGCGCCAAGGTCTTGTCGCCAAACCCCAGTTTTTCCGCAAGACGGATCGAGGCGTGGTGTTCTGGCGAAATCATACAAACATAGTGCTGCATTGTAAGCGTTGCGTCCGCCCATTTTAAAATGCATTGCATCGCTTCTTGGGCCAGACCCTTGCCCTGGGCCGCAGGGGTCATCACCCAACCGGCCTCTGGCATGCCGTCAAAGGAGGGGGTTATATTGCGCTGAAAATCGGCAAAGCCGACCTCTCCGAGAAACGCGCCGGTGGCTTTGTTGGTGACCACCCAATAGCCGAACCCCAAGGCTTCCCAATGGCCGACATAGCGTAAGAACCGCGCCCAGCATTCGGCGCGCGTTGTGGGCTTACCAGAGATAAAACGCACCACGTCAGGTTCGGCCCACATCTTTGCCATCGCCGGGAAATCCTCTAGATTATGGGCGCGTAGAATAAGCCGGTCTGTAGAAAGTGTTGGGGCTTGGGGCATGGCAATACTTTAGGTGCGTTGTGACAGAGCGCAAGCTTTGCGCAGAGACGCAGCATTAGCCAAACAGCATCCACAGGCCGACGGCTGCCAATAGTACTCCAAACACGGTGTTGAGACGTTGGGCGGTGCCGGCACTTCGAAATTGACGCGCCAAGACATCGCCCAATGCGGCCCAAAGCAAAAATGCGATCAGATTGTTAAAGGTGAATATTGTGGTGATCCACAACACGGGAAGGAAATGCGTTGCGGCGAGGGCGTTGGCCGCGACCGCAGAAGGCGTTGAAACAGGCAGAAACTGTGAAAACATCAGCGCGATGATCACATATGCTTTGGGGTTGAGGGCCAATAGGGCGACCCCGTCGACAAAGCGGGCCCTTGGCGCAGTGCGCGCGTTGGTCAGTTGGCCCGCCCGAAGGAACTTGAAGGCAAGGTAAAACACATAGAGGGCCCCGGCCCATTTTAGGACTTGAAAGAGCCCAGGCAGGGCTTGCAGGATGCTTGAAAAGCCTAGCCCTAAGCCAAGGGTCACACCCCAGGTGGCCAGATGATAGCCACATAATGCCGGTAGGGTATGGCGCAGACCAGAGCGCGCCCCGATAGCGGCAAAGAACAGATTGCCGGGTCCGGGACTGTAGGCCAGTGGGAACAGGAACAAGATGAGGGGGACAAAGGGAAGGGTCATGGGCACCGTGTGTTTTACGGATACCCTGAGGGGCGAAAGCCGATCACGCGACCCGTTTCTTGCGGTTTGTCACAACCGGTTTGAATTTGGGGTGAACCGTGCTGCGGGCCAGCCGGTTACAGCATAGACGGCAGAACCTGATCCGGCGGGCGGTGGCCGTCTTCGAGGTGTTTGATATTCAGAATGACCTTTTCACCCATTTCGATGCGGCCTTCGACGGTGGCGGATCCCATATGCGGCAACATCACCACGTTGGACAGGTTGCGCAACTCTGCCCCGATCTCTTCACCGCCTTCATAGACATCCAACCCCGCGCCCGAAATCTCGCCCGCCTTAAGGGCGCGCACCAGAGCGGTTTCGTCGATGACTTCGCCGCGAGAGGTGTTGACGATGACGGCACTGGGCTTCATCAGTTTCAGACGCCGGGCATTGATCTGGTGATAGGTCGAAGGGGTGTGCGGACAGTTGATGGACAGCACATCCATACGGGCCATCATTTGATCGAGACTTTCCCAATAGGTGGCCTCATAGCGGGCTTCGATTTCGGGATGTAGGCGGCGGCGGTTGTGGTAATGCACGGTCATGCCAAAGGCCTTGGCACGGCGGGCCACGGCCTGGCCAATGCGCCCCATGCCCAGAATGCCGATGTCACGTCCAGAAATCCGGCCACCCAGCAGGGCACCGGGGGACCAGCCTTGCCATTTGCCAACCTTCATTTGCTCCAGGCCCTCTGGAATGCGTCGGGTGACCGATAGAATAAGCGCCATGGCCATATCTGCGGTGTCTTCGGTCACCACGCCGGGCGTATTGGTGACGATAATGCCTTGCTCACGGGCTTTTTCGACCTCGATATGGTCCACTCCGGCCCCATAGTTTGCGATCAGCTTGAGCTGCGGACCGGCCGCGGCCAAAACCTGCGCGTCAATGCGATCGTTCAGTGTTGTCACCAGCACATCGGCGGTCTGCGCCGCTGCAATCAGCGCCTCTTTGGGCATCTGGGCGTCATCCGCGCAGAGGTGCACCTCAAAGAGCTCTGAAAGTCGCTTTTCGACTGCCTCGGGCAACCGTCGCGTTACAACAACACTTAGACGTTGCTTTGCCATTCGACCCCTCACCGTTCTTCCCTATTAAGGACGTTACTGGCACAGTGCCTTACAGAATGACGGGGTACAAGAACCTCCGCGCAATTTTATTAGCAGGCGAAAGAATTCCGGGATGAATGGGCACTCTGAAAAGGGATTTGGGCGGCGTGGTTTGGTCAAATTGGGTTTGGCCGTCGGCGCAATGGTGTTTTGTGCAGGCACCGCTTTGGCAGAGCTCAAGCGGGGGCCAGTAACCAACCTGCCGATGCCGCGTTATGTGTCGTTGAAAGCCAGCAAGGCCAATGTGCGGCGTGGGCCGTCGCTGACCCATCGAATCGACTGGATATTCAAGCGGCGGGACATGCCTTTGGTGGTGACCGCTGAACATGGCCATTGGCGACGGGTGCAAGATCGCGATGGGGCCGGTGGCTGGGTGCATTATTCTTTGCTGTCGGGCAATCGCACGGTGATTGTGCAAGCGGATATGTTGCCGTTGAATGTACGTCCTGAGCCCAATACGCCGATTTCGGCGCAGTTGGAGCTGGGTGTGGTGGCCAATCTGGGGAAATGTGATGCGGAATGGTGCCGGATTTCTGCGGGTGGCTATAAGGGCTGGGCGCGAAAAACCGATATCTGGGGCGTGTCGGCCGGTGAAATTCGCGACTGACCGCGCATCTGAGACAAGGCGTGCCACAAGGTGGTTTTTTCTGATTTGCCCCGCTGGATGCCTCCGGCGGGGGTATTTTTGTCAAGAACAAGCAGGGCCCGCGGGCTGCGCTTAGAGGCGTTTTTTCTCGATGAGATCCTGATGGGGGGCGGTTTCGGCGCATTGTTTTGGGCCGAGGCGGGCAAAGAACACAGCGTCGTCGTAGCGAAATTCATAGACGGCGGTCCAAAGCCCCTGGTCAAAGGCGGTGCTGAGCGCGGCGCAATGGCTTTGGTCTGTGGTCAGGGTTTGCCACATTTTTTCTTCGATCGCTTTGACCCGGCTGTCTTCGACTTTGCCCTTGGCGTTGACCAGAAAGACCAATTCGCGTTTGCGCAGTTCGGCGCTTTCGATCTGAATGGTCTTGGAGATCGGCCGGGGCAGATCGGCCTTAAGGGTGCTGACTTCGGCCAGTAGTGCCTCGGACGGCGGGATGCGGGACAGGCCGTCGGTGACCAGGCGTTTATAGGCCCAGGGATCATAGGCGAAATGCGCTGAGATCAGGGTGAGGCTGCCGGTGATCAGCACCGCGGCGCTGCCCCAGAGACCCGGAGACCTGTTGTGATGCGCGGATTTGAACAGGCCCTTGGTGACATAAAACAGATAGACGCCAGTGAGCGCTGCGAGGATGACGCGCGCCACTTGGGCTTGCATGCGCTGTTTGGCGATCTCGGTGGTGCTGATGATTTCGGTGAAATATATGAGGCTGACGACAATTGGGATAAGCAGCAAAACAACGCCAAACCAAAAGGTGCGCGACACGCGGGCTGTGCCCGTAAATATTGAAAACATTTATAAAAATTCGTATGTGGTTGGGGCTTTGAAAATACAAAGCCCCATGAGACACGGATCACTTATAGGTTTCGTCTTCGCTTGGGAAGGCCCGGGATTTTACATCTTTGGCATAGTCAGACACCGCGCGTTCAATGGCGGGGCCAAGGTCACCATAGACTTTGACAAATTTTGGCGTCCATTCGTTGAGGCCCAGCATGTCCTCGAGCACCAGAATTTGGCCGTCGCAATCCGCAGAGGCCCCGATGCCAATGGTGGGGATGGGGCATTCTTTGGTGATTTTGGCGGCCAGGGGTTCCACCACGCCTTCGACAACAACCGAAAAGGCCCCGGCCTTGGCCACAGCTTTGGCGTCCTCGATGATGGCGTCCCAGCCGTCCTGGTCGCGGCCCTGGGTTTTGAAGCCGCCCATAACGTTGCTGGATTGCGGGGTCAGGCCGATATGGGCCATGACCGGGATGCCGCGTTCCACCAGAAAACGGATGGTTTCGGCCATGCGCGCGCCGCCTTCGAGTTTGACCGCACCGCAGGCGGTTTCTTTCATGATTTTGGCGGCATTGCGGAACGCCACGCCGGGGCTTTCCTCGTAGGTGCCAAAGGGCATATCAACCACAATCAGCGCTTGTTTGGTGCCGCGCACCACGGCCTTGCCATGCATGATCATCAGATCCAGCGACACGCCAAGGGTGCTTTCCATGCCGTGCATCACCATGCCGAGGCTATCCCCCACAAGAATAAAGTCAGCGTATTTATCAACAATGGCAGCGGTGTGCGCGTGATAGCTGGTCAGCGAGACAATCGGTTCGCCGTTTTTGCGCGCGGCAATCTGAGGCACGGTTGTGCGGCGAATTGGAGTTTGTTTGCTCATGGCTGGATCACCCTTTGGTCTAGCAAGAGGACACCGCCAAATTCAACTGAAAGCATAATGGCGGCAGGGGAGGTTAAGGGACCTGTGATGTCATTCAGGGTCTCTGCCTCGACAATATCGAGCCCGCGAATGGTGGCGCGGGGTTCGGCGTTGAGTGTTTGCGCGATGGTCTCGCGCAGGGATGTGACGGATTTTTCAGGCAGGGCCTCGGCGGCCGCCAGCGATCTGGCAATCACCAAAGCGGCGGCGCGGTCTTTGGCGTTCAGGCGCACATTGCGCGAGGACATGGCAAGCCCGTCGGCCTCGCGGACAATCGGCACGCCAATGATGGTGATGGGAAACGCCAGATCGCGGGTCATGCGTTTGATGACTTGCAGCTGTTGGTAATCTTTTTCGCCAAAACAGGCGACGTCAGGCTGCACAAAGTTGAACAGCCGCGCCACCACGGTGGTGACGCCGCGAAAATGACCAGGGCGTACAAGACCATGCAGCATATTGGCCATACGGGTGGTTTCAACAATGGTTTCATCGCCCTCTGGATAGACCTCGGCCACCTCGGGGATCAGCACCAGATCAACACCGGCGTCTTTGAGCATGGCGAGATCGCGGGCTTCGTCGCGCGGATAAGCGTCAAGATCGCTGGCATCGCCAAATTGGGTGGGGTTCACGAAGATGGTGACAACCACCCGGTCGGCCTGAGATTTGGCGGTTTTGACCAATTCAATATGGCCCGCATGTAGAAAGCCCATGGTGGGCACGAGACCGATGGTTTCGCCATTTTGACGAAATCCTGCTACCGTTTTGCGGCAGTCGGAAACTGTGCGACAGACCTGCATTATGTGGTCTCCTTTGGGTTTCGTAGGATGGGTGTAGCAAAAGGCGCTGCGGTGCGGCAAGGAAAACCGCAGGGCTTAACGCCGTGTGACGTCACGGTTTTGGCATAATCCGGTCCTGAATTTCGGCATGTTCCTGATACAGGCTGGGAAACGTCAGCGAAGGAGGCTTGAGCGTGAAGCGGGTGTTACCAGTGATTTTTGTCGGTTTTGGCGTGGTTGGGTTTGCGGTTTTGCAGTCTCATGGCGGATCAGAGCAAACTGATGCGATATTGTTAAGCGCCGCGCAGCCTGTCGTGGTGGATCTGTTGACCCAATAGAGGGGCTGACAAAAGACCCAAAGAAGCCCAATTCCCAGCAAATTCGAGCCGTGATCTGGCACTAAAGTGAGCCCGAGTTAAAGCCATCGTGGGGACCACCTATGTATAAGTTTATTCCTGTCGTCTTTGGCGTGATTGCGCTGGGAGTGTTTTTCGCGCTTGATTATCGCAGTTTTTCGCAGGCCTCGGCAATTGACGTTGCTTCGTTGGATGGCGGGCATGTGATGGATATGCATGTGGATGGCGCAGCAGAGGCGCAGGGGTCTTATGTTGGGCATCTGTTGGCCAAGGTTGGGCTGGGCGGGCATCAAGCTTTGACGCTGGATCGGGCCAAGGACGCACGTTTGGCGCTGCGGGCTGTTGCCGCAAACACTTATTTGCCAACGCCGGACGAAGAAGAAGAGATCTTGATGGGCTGGGAACGGCTGGATTGGGATGACTTTTATGCGGCGGCCTTTGGCTGGCCGGATGGGGTGCGCGACACGCCGAATGCGGCGGTGCGAAAAACGCTGGATGACAATATCGCAATTTATTTGAAAGGCCGGCATTCGGTGATGGTGCAGGTTGATTTTGCCGAGCCCACAGAGGTTTTGGCGACCCGTTTGAAACAGGCCTATTGGGTGGTGGACACCGGGCGCGATTTGGAGCGGTTAAAGGAAGGGCGGCCTCGGGCCAGCTATTTCTGGACCAATGTGAAAGAAACCGCCAAGGGGTATAGCATTGAGTATGCCAAAGATGTGGCGCATTTTGATGTGTTTGACGGGGTGCATTTTCTGCGCGCAGAAAACAGCCGCGACCGGCGGGACGTAGAGGTGAAATACTTTTTTGCCAGCCTGAGCGGCGGTTTGGTTGTGAAAGTGCGGGCGCTTGGTTCGGATGCCAAAGTGGCCGAAATTTTGGCGCAGATAGATTTTCAGAGTTTGAACCAGATGCAAACTTTGCCCAGCCCCTTGATTGCCGAGGGTTTGGCAGAGGTGGTGATAGATACGCCAGTGGATTGGATGGCTGAACACGGATTTGCGCAGCATGCGGACGCCGGGCAGGATGCCAAGGCGGGCCATGGGGACGAAAAAGCCCTGCCCAAGGTGCATCGGGGTGGCATTGCTTCCAAGAATTGCAGCAGCAATGGCCATGCCAAACATTGCATGGTGACGGTGCCAGCCGGGGACACACACTAAATTCTGACCTGACTTTTGGGCAAAAACCGATCTTGCGGCAACGTAAGGTCGGTTTTGTCACATGAGGCGTCGGGTGGGTTTGGCGTTTGCCGACAAAATCGGTTGAAATGGCTTTGAGGAAGTCCAAAGGAGTCAGTTTGACATGAAAACACAGGTCAAAGCTTTGGTTGTCGGTGGCGGCGCAATTGGCACGTCGATTGCCTATCATTTGGCGAAAGCCGGTTGGGACGAAGTTTTGCTGATCGAGCGGGACGAGCTGACCTCTGGATCGACCTGGCATGCGGCGGGCCTGTTGCCCCTGTTTAATATGTCTTATGCGACCACCCATATTCATAAATATTCCGTCGAGTTTTACAAAACGCTAGAGGCTGAAACCGGGTTGAATGCGGGGTTTGCGGTGGTGGGCAATCTGCGCATGGCGCAGACCCAGGCGCGCATGGATGAGTTCATGTTATATGCGTCGACCGCAGAAACCTGTGGCGTGCCATACGAGTGGCTGACCCCAGAGGAAATCAAGGCGCGGTGGCCCTTGATCAAAACCGAGGATCTGAAGGGCGCGCTGTATCACAACACCGATGGCTATATTAACCCGGCGGATGTGACCCAGGCGATGGCGAAAGGCGCGCGCCAGCATGGGGTGGAGATCGTGCGCAAAATGCAGGCCGATAGCTTTCATTGGAACGGCACGCATTGGGAGGTCACCTGCACGAAGATGATCGAACAGGGGGGCAACCTTGTGGCCTCAGAAGAGCAGGTGGTGATCACCGCTGAACATGTGGTGACGGCATCAGGCAACCACGCCCAAAGCACGGCGCGCAAGTTGGGCATCAAGATGCCCGCCATTCCGGTCGAGCATCAATTCATTGTCATGGACCAAGATCCAGCGCTGGTGAAATACCGTACGGCGGGCGGGGCAGAGCATCCGGTGATCCGCGATGCGGACGCGCAAAGCTATGTGCGCGAAGAGCGGGGCGGCTGGATTTTGGGTGTCTATGAAAAAGGCGCGCCTGCGTGTTTTGAATATGGCGTGCCAGACAGCTTTCGCGCGGACCTGTTCCCCCTGGATCTGGAGCGGATCGAAGGCCAGTATATGGCGATGATCGACCGCATCCCATCTTGTGAAGACAGTGGGTTGAAAGACGATTTCAACGGGCCGATTTGTTATACGCCAGATGGCAACCCCTTGGTTGGCCCGGCACCCGGATTGCGCAATATGTGGCTGGCTGAAGGTTTTAGCTTTGGCATCACGGCGGCGGGCGGCACCGGCTATTATTTGGCGCAGATGATGGTAGAGGGTGAGGCTGAAATCGACATGGCCAGCCTGGATCCCAAGCGATATTCCAGCCATTGGATGACCACCGAATTTGCCGCGCGCAAGAACGAAGAATGCTATGACCACGTCTATATTTTGCATCACCCCGATGAAGAGCGCCCAGCAGCGCGACCATTGCGCACCTCTCCGGCCTATGATCGTCAGGCGGCGCGCGGGGCGCAATTTGGCTGGGTGAACGGTTGGGAGCGTCCAAATTACTTTGGACCCTTGGATGCGCCGCGCAATTTTGACGCGGAGTCCCGGTCTTTTCGTCGGGGCGGCTGGTGGCGCTATGCGGTGCAGGAGGCCAAGGCCATTCGCAACGGGGTTGGGCTGATTGATGCCACCGCCTTTGGCAAACATGTGGTTAAGGGGCCGGGGGCAACGCAATTCCTGGATTGGTTTACCTGCAATACATTGCCCAAGCCAGGAAGGATCAACCTGACCTATGCCTTGAGCAGCCATGGCACGACCCGCACGGAATACACCATTCTGCGCAATGGCGCGGCGTCATATTATCTGGTCTCGGCCGGGGCCTGGACGGAATACGACGCGGATAATTTGCGCAAAGCAGCAGAGGATAAGGCCGAAGAGTTTGGCTATATTGAAATACAGGATGTCACCACCCAATGGGGGGTGTTTGCCATTGCCGGTCCTAAATCGCGCGACGTGTTGAAAGCGGTGATCAAGGATGCTGACCCAGAGACCGCGCTGAGCAACGCGCGCTTTCCCTGGTTGTCGGCGCGTCAGATTGAACTGGGCATGTGTCCGGTAAATGCGATCCGGGTGGCCTATACCGGTGAATTGGGCTGGGAGCTGCATCACCCTATTGAAATGCAGAGCTATCTGTTTGATTTGCTAGAGGCCGCGGGGGCGGATTTTGGCATGAAGCTGGTGGGTGCGCGGGCGCAAAACTGGCTGCGGCAAGAGAAATCTTATCGCGCCTTTGGCACCGAATTGGGGCGGGACGGCACGCCGCTAGAGGCGGGTCTGACCCGGTTTATTGACCGGGACAAAGCGTTCTTTGGCAAACAGGCGATGGAAAAAACTGGCCTGCGGATGACGTGCTGTACGTTGCTGATTGATGGGCCTGCCGATGCAGATCCTTGGGGGCGCGAAGTGCTGTATACGCCCGAAGGTCAACGGGTGGGGCGGTTGACCTCTGGGGGCTATTCGGTGGTTTTTGAGAAGTCGATTGGCATGGGCTATGTCGCGCCGGAATTTGCCACCGAAGGATGTCGGTTGAAAGTTAAGATGCAGGACAGGTTGTGGGACGCAGTGGTGACCCGTGACAGCCCCTATGATCCGCAAAACGCGGCCATTCGTGTGGACGGGTGAAATGTGCCCGGTTTTCTGGCATTGCGGGGGACACGGAGGCTAGAAGGGGCTTTGCCCCTCATGTTGAAACAGGGTTTCAACATTCACCCCAGAGTATTTGGGGAAATGTGAAGCCTAGGCTGGATTTTCAAACTGCAGCGCGAGGTTGTTTGCCGGCATCATATGGGTGTTGAGGTGTTTCAGGCCGGCGTTTTGCGCCAAGGATATAATGTCCGCTGCGTCTTTATAGCCAATACTGGCATCTTGCGCGATGAGGCTGGCGTGAAACCGGGCGTCGCCAGGGCTGGTGCATGTGTGATTGCGCATGAAGGGGCCGTAGAGCAGCAATTGCCCTTTTGGTGCTAGGCTTTGGGCGGCTTCATCTATCAGGGTTCGCGCTTCTGGGGCGCTGATGAGATGCAGAAGATTGGCAAGATAAATCAGCGCTTTGGGGGTTTGCTTTTGGGACCAGCCTTTAATCGTGGCGTCTAGGGTTTGGGCAGGCAAAAGATTGGGCAGGGCGGCGGCCTGCATATAGGCTTGGATGCTGGCGAGGCGCGAGGCGGTGATCTCGCTGGGCTGCCAGTTGAGTTGCGGCAAACGTTTCGCCAGGGCAACAATGTGTTGGCCGGTGCCACTGGCCAACTCTAATGCGTTGGTGGTTTGATTGTGCCCGGTTTCCGCTGGAAATGTCGCGACAATAGAGGCGATCAGATCGACGATGGGTTGGGTATTGCGGGCGGCAGAGGGGGCAAACAATTGACCTGGCAAGCCCGCCTCGCCAGCCGCGTTGTGCGCATGGGCGATACTCGCGCCTTTGAGGTCACGGGGCTCTGCGGATGAGGTCATGTTGTCACCTTGAAGTTCGGTTTCCTTGCATAAGCGGCGGTCATGCCGTTTGTTCCTTTTGTTTTGAGATCTTATGATTACCTTCCAGCAGCTTGGCGGCGACACCAATGGCGATGGCTTGTGGATGCTTACCCAGATTTGGATCGCCAATTGGGCAGGTGATACGCCTTATATGGGCCGGGCTGTGCCCCAAATCTTGCAGACGTTTTTGAAAACGTACCCATTTGGTTTTTGAACCGATCAGCCCCGCGAAATCAAAGGAATGACGCAGCAGTTGATCACAAAGTTCCAGATCGAGCGCATGGGAATAGGTCACCAAAAGATGGTGCGCATTTTGCGGCGCATGTGCCACAAGGGCGGCAGGCGAGGCTGCGGGCAAAATGGTGACATTTGGGGGCCGCTGGGTGGGGAAACGCGCAGGGTTGGTGTCGACCCAAGTGAGTTCAAAATCGGGCAGCAGGGCGAGGGTGTGCACCAGGGCCCGGCCGACGTGACCGGCGCCCCAGATCCACAAGGGTTTGCGCTGCGAGGTCAAGGGTTCCAGCAGCCAGCCATCCTGATACAGCGTTTTGATTTCAGCCCCTTGGGCGCGGTGGGTCGCCAGCGCGCGTTGCAAGGCCAGAGGCACTTGCGGTGCAGAGGTGGCCTTGGCGACAGAGAGTACCCCGTGTGCAGGTCGCACGGCGCGTAAATAGTATTTCAGACCCTGTGTTTGACTTTGAATAGCTTTGAGACTTTGCAAGGTGAAGACCTCGGTGACCAATCGCACCGCACCGCCACAACATTGGCCCAATGCGGGGCCCAGAGGGTGGCTGCTGCACTGACCCACATACGGATTTTGGCTATCGGATCTTGGGCTTTGCAAGGCTTTCAGGGCGGCTTTGGTGGCTTCATATTCCAGCGTGCCGCCACCAATGCTGCCCGATTGCCCGCCGGGCCAGACATATAGGCTTGAACCCACTTCGCGCGGGCCTGATCCGCGCAGCTCTATGGTCACCACACGGGCGATGGCCGGATGTTTGGTCAACAGGACCTGCAGCTGCTCCAGATCAAACATCGCTGACTTTCTGCACGGCGGTAAATAGGCGCTCTGGCGTGGCCGGGGCGTCTAAATCGGGATAGCTTATGCAACATTGCGCCACCGCATCTGAAAGTGCCAGAAAGGCAGAGATGCCAAGCATTAACGGCGGTTCCCCCACGGCTTTGGACCGATAAATCGTGTCTTCGACATTGGGGTTTTCATACAGCGACACGTTGAAGACATCGGGCCGATCCGAACAAGCCGGAATTTTATAGGTGCTGGGTGCATGGGTGCGCAGCGCGCCATTGTCATCCCACACCAATTCTTCGGTGGTGAGCCAACCAGCCCCCTGCACATAGCCACCTTCGACCTGACCGATATCCAGTGCCGGGTTAAGCGAGGCCCCAGCGTCGTGTAAAACATCAGCGCGTAAGATGCGGTTTTCACCGGTCAAGCGATCAAGGACCACTTCGGTAAGGGCAGCCCCATAGGCAAAATAATAGAAGGGCTGACCCTGGCCTTTCAACCGGTCCCATTCAAGCTTTGGGGTTTTGTAAAAACCGGTGGCTGACAAGCTGATACGGTTTTCATAACAAAGCTTGGCAGCCTGGGCAAAAGTCATCACCGTGTCGCCAGCCAAAACCAACCCGCCTGAAAATTCGATCTGGTCAGCGCGGCATTGGTGATGGGCGGCGATGAAATCGGCCATGCGGGCGCGGATCAGATCACAGGCGGCTTTTACCGCCATGCCATTCAAGTCGCTGCCGGAACTTGCCGCTGTGGCCGAGGTATTGGGCACTTTGCTGGTGTCTGTGGCGGTGATGCGCACAGCAGATAATGGCTGACCAAACCGCGCCGCCGCCACCTGAGCCAGTTTTTGGTGCAAACCCTGGCCCATTTCGGTGCCGCCATGGTTCATCTGTACAGAACCATCCTGATAGACATGCACCAAAGCGCCAGCCTGATTGAGATGGGTCAACGTAAAGGAAATGCCAAATTTCACCGGCACCAGCGCCAGCCCGCGTTTCAAGATCGGGTTTTGCGCATTCCATTCTGCAACGGCCTTGCACCGCGCCGGGTAATCGGCGCTGTCACACAGCTGTTCCACCAGATCATGCAGCACAAAATCCACCACTTTTTGCCCATAGGGCGTGGTGTTGTTCTTGAGCAAAATACCCTCGGGGGGGTGGGGAAGCTTTGCTTCACCTGGGGGGGCAGACGGCCCCCCCTCTGCGCCATCAGCATAGAAATTTAGCCGACGCACTTCTAGGGGGTCCTTGCCAAGCGCATGGGCAATATGGTCCATCACCCGTTCAATGCCTAACATGCCCTGCGGGCCACCAAACCCGCGAAAGGCGGTGGCAGACTGGGTGTTGGTTTTCAGCCGATGGCTTTCGATCCGAATATGATCAAGCTGATAGGCATTGTCAGAATGCAGCATTGCGCGGTCTGCCACCGGCAGAGACAGATCTTGGGCCCAGCCACAGCGCGCCAGTTGCAGGAACGTCAGCCCCAAAACGCGCCCGTCGTCGTCATAGCCGACCTTATAGGAAATGCGGAAATCATGGCGTTTGCCGGTGATCATCATGTCGTCATCGCGGTCATAGCGCATTTTGCAGCAGCGACCGGTCATCGAGGCCGCAAGGGCACAAGACACCGCCAAGGCGTTGCCCTGGCTTTCCTTGCCACCAAAACCGCCACCCATGCGCCGGATTTCCACCCGCACTGCATGCATCGGCAAGCCTAGCGCATGCGCCACTTTGTGCTGGATTTCGCTGGGATGCTGGGTCGAACTTTGCACCAGGATATCGCCATTGTCTTGCGGCTGGGCCAGCGCGGCTTGTCCTTCCAGATAAAAATGCTCTTGGCCCCCCATTTCGATGCTGCCTTCCAGGTGGTTTGGCGCATCTTGCAGGGCAATTTCCGGCGTGCCTCGCTGCCAGATCCGGGGGCCATCCTCAAAATGGCTGCCCGCGGCCATGGCGTCGTCAATGGTCAATATTGGTGTGGTTTCTGAATAGGTGATCTGGGCTTTGCGGGCGGCTTGCCGGGCTTGAATATGGCTTTCGGCAATCACCAGAAACAGCGGTTGTCCCAGATAATGCACTTCGCCCTGCGCCAAAAGCGGTTCGTCATGGGCCGAGGGGCTGACGTCGGTGTCATTTTTCAGATCATGCGCGGTCAGCACAAGGACAACACCGGGCGCTGTGCGCACGTCTTGCAGTGCCATCACGTCGATTTTGCCACGCGCTATGGTGGACAGGCCAAAGGCCAGATGCAGCGTGCCGCGCGGGGTTGGGATGTCGTCGGTATAGCGGGCTTGTCCGGTGACATGCAGGGTGGCGCTGTCGTGTGGCAGGGGGCTGGAAACGCTCATGGCTGCACCTCTCGCACCGAGGTTTGCGCCCCAAGTGTTTCCAGAAAATACCGGGTCAGCATATTGCGGGCCATATCCATGCGATAGCTGGCCGAGGCCCGCATGTCATCCATCGGGGTGAAATCATGTCGCCAGATATCCCAGGCCGCGGCGATGGATTCTTCGCTCCAGGCCCCGCCAAGCAGGCTGGTTTCAACATGATGCGCGCGCTTTGGAATGCCCGCCATGCCGCCAAAGGCAATGCGTGCATGGGTGACCCGCCCGTCATCCACGGTGATGTTAAAGGCCCCCAGCACAGCAGAAATGTCCTGATCAAAGCGTTTGGACAATTTATAGGTCTTGAGGTGGTCCTCTTGCCGGGGGATCGAGAGGGCTTCGATGAATTCTCCGGGGGTGCGATCTTGTTTGCCATAGGACAAAAAGAAGTCTTCAAGCGCCAAGGTCCGCCGTTGATCGGCTTTGCGCAGGTGCAATTGGGCATTCAGGGCGATCAGGGCCGGGGCGCAGTCCCCAATAGGAGACCCATTGGCGATATTGCCGCCTAGGGTGGCTGCATTGCGGATCTGGGTGCTGGCAAACCGCCGCAACATTTCGCCAAGGGACGGATGATATTCGGTTATGGCCGCGCGCAGTTGCTGAAGGGTGACCATGGCCCCAAATCGCATGTCTGTCTCGGTGATCTCGATGGTTTTCAGATCCTGACAGTGGCCCAGAAAGATCACCGGATTTAGGCTGCGCAATTGCTTGGTGACCCAAAGCCCGACATCTGTTGCGCCTGCCACCAATGTGGCCTCTGGGATCTGTTGATAGACACGGGCCAAAGCATCGCTGCTTTCAGGCTGCATGCGCAGGGTTTCCGGGGCTGTTGGTTCTGGAAGCGCATCTGCTAACCAGTCGGGCACGGGCTGGGTGGCGGCGTCCTGGGCGGCGCGAATGATCGGGGCATAGCCGGTGCAGCGGCACAGGTTGCCCGCCAATTGATCATCAAAATCCTGCGCTTGGTTGCTGTGGGCGGCCACCAATGAAGCGACAAAGCCCGGGGTGCAAAACCCGCATTGGCTGCCATGGTGGCGCACTAAGGCGTCTTGCACCGGGTGCAGGGTGCCATCATCAGCAGAAAACCCTTCGACGGTGCGCACCGCTTTGCCATTCAGTTGCGGCAAAAACAGAATACAGGCGTTCAGCGCTTTGACGCCATCGGCGTCTTGAACCGTGACAGAGCAGGCCCCGCAATCGCCCTCGTTGCAGCCTTCTTTGGTGCCTGTCATACGACGATATTCGCGCAGCCATTGCAGCAGCGTCATGGTGGGATTTACATCACCAAGTGCGATGGTCTCTCCGTTTAGAAGAAACGTGATTTCCATATTTAACCCGTCGCCTTACCCATCTGCGCCTTAGCGTCCCTTCGATGCGACGTAGAAAGGACGCAGCTCTCACCCATGTACGGGTTCAGGATAGGAACAGGCAGGAAGGTCTGGCAAGGAAAACTTGTGGCACGCGATGGGTTTGCGGCAGGCTTTGTCTGTGCTGGCAAGACCCGGTTGCCAAGCGGATCACGTTTCCAAGAGTGCAATTGCGCCTGAAATTCAATTCTGATGCCAGACCGCATTCCATCGGTCTGCCGCTTCGGGTAGCTTGTGGCCATGAGCACTGATCCCCGATTCATTCACCTGCGCGTCCACACCGAATATTCCCTGCTGGAAGGGGCTATTCGCACCAAGAAATTGCCGGGCATCTGCACCGCCATGGACATGCCCGCCGTGGCGATTACAGATACCAACAACATGTTTGCGGCGCTGGAATTTTCGGTCACCGCAGCAGATGCGGGGATCCAGCCCATAGTTGGTTGCCAGGTTGATCTGCATATGCCGCATGATGACCCCAGCGGGCGCACGCAGGCCCCACCGCCGGCCCCCATCGTGCTGCTGAGTCAGCGCGAAGAGGGGTATGAGAACCTGATGAAGTTGAACTCTTGTCTGTATGTCGACAAGGGGGGGCAACTGCCGCAGGTGACATTGGAGGAACTAGAGGAGCATTCGGCAGGGCTGATTTGTTTGACCGGTGGTCCCGATGGGCCCATGGGACGCTTGCTGCGTCAGGGGCAGCGGCCCGCCGCCGAAGCGATGATGGCGCGGTTTAAGCAGATCTATGCGGATCGGCTGTATGTCGAATTGCAACGCCATCCCGGCGAAGATGGGCAGCCCGAAGCCGAGCGATTGAGCGAGCGGGGCTTTGTGGAAATGGCCTATGCGATGGATATTCCGTTGGTGGCAACAAACGACGTCTATTTCCCGAAAACCGAAATGTATGAGGCGCATGACGCGTTGATCTGTATTTCAGAAGGGGCCTATGTCGACCAATCTGATGGGCGGCGGCGTCTGACGGCGCAGCATTATTTCAAATCGCCGCAAGAGATGATCACGCTGTTTGCCGATTTGCCTGAAGCAATTGAAAACACAATTGAAATTGCGAAACGCTGCGCCTTTGCCACCTATCGGCGGGATCCGATCCTGCCGAAGTTTGCCGATGATGAGGTTGCCGAACTGCGGCGTCAGGCCAACGAAGGCTTGCAACAACGGCTGGCTGTGATCCCACATGCGGTGACCTTGGACGAGTATCAGGCGCGGCTTGATTTTGAGCTGGATATCATCGAGGGCATGGGCTTCCCCGGCTATTTCCTGATCGTTGCCGACTTTATTCACTGGAGCAAAGAACAGGGCATTCCGGTTGGGCCGGGGCGGGGCTCTGGGGCCGGATCTTTGGTGGCCTATGCGCTGACCATCACCGACCTTGATCCCCTGCGCTATTCCTTGCTGTTTGAGCGGTTCTTAAACCCGGAACGGGTGTCGATGCCGGACTTTGACATCGACTTTTGCATGGATCGCCGGGAAGAGGTGATCCGCTATGTGCAGCAGAAATATGGCCGCGACAAAGTGGGCCAGATCATCACATTTGGGGCGCTGCTGTCTAAAGCTGCGGTGCGCGATATTGGCCGGGTGCTGCAGATGCCCTATGGGCAGGTGGATCGTCTGTCCAAGATGATTCCGGTTGAAGGTGTGAAACCGGTTTCGATTGAAAAAGCCCTGAAAGATGAGCCACGTTTGCGCGACGAAGCCCGCGCAGAGCCGGTTGTGGAACGCTTGCTGACCTATGGGCAGCAGGTCGAGGGATTGCTGCGGAACGCGTCAACCCACGCGGCGGGGGTGGTGATTGGCGACCGGCCCTTGGATGCGCTGGTGCCGCTGTATCAGGATCCGCGATCTGACATGCCCGCCACCCAATTCAATATGAAATGGGTTGAACAGGCAGGCTTGGTGAAGTTTGACTTTTTGGGTTTGAAAACCCTGACGGTCATTCAAAACGCCATTGATCTTATTCGCGGTGAAGGGCGTGATATTCACATCGCGCAGGATGGCACGCAGCTTTACGAACCACCCCATGGGTCTGAAAACGAGATCAACCTGATTCCACTGGATGATGAGGCGACCTATAAGCTGTATGCGGCGGCCAAGACCGTGGCGGTGTTTCAGGTGGAATCCAGCGGTATGATGGATGCGCTTAAGCGCATGAAACCGACCTGTATTGAAGACATTGTTGCGCTAGTGGCCCTGTACCGCCCGGGGCCGATGGAGAATATTCCAACCTATTGCGAGGTGAAAAACGGGCTGAAAGAGATTGAATCTGTGCACCCGTTGATTGATCATATTCTGGCGGAGACCCAGGGTATTATCGTTTACCAAGAACAGGTTATGCAGATTGCCCAGGTCATGGCGGGTTATTCGCTGGGCGGCGCGGACCTGTTGCGCCGGGCGATGGGTAAAAAGATCAAAGAGGCGATGGACGCCGAGCGTCCAAAGTTTGAAAAAGGCGCCGGCGAAAATGGCGTGCCAGCCAAGAAAGCCTCTGAGGTTTTCGATCTGTTGGAAAAATTCGCCAACTATGGCTTCAACAAATCCCATGCGGCGGCCTATGCGGTGGTCAGTTATCAGACGGGCTGGTTAAAGGCCAATCATCCGGTGGAATTCATGGGTGGGGTGATGAATTGCGATATTCATCTGACCGACAAGCTGGCTGTCTATTTTGAAGAGGTCAAAAAGAAGCTCAAGCTGCCCTATGTGCCGCCCTGCGTGAACCGGTCAATGGCGACATTTACGGTGCGCGAAGGCAAATTGATCTATGCGCTGGGCGCGTTGAAAAATGTCGGGACCGAGGCGATGAGCTTGGTGACGGAAGGGCGCAAGGTCGAGGGGGTCGACAAGCCGTTTTCCAACCTGTTTGATTTTGCGCGCCGGGTGAACCTGAAGAAAGTTGGCAAGCGCCCGCTGGAGATGTTGGCGCGGTCCGGAGCCTTTGACGAATTGGACAAGAACCGTCGTCGGGTGTTTGAGAGCCTGGAAGGTCTGGTGCAATATTCAGCGGCGATCTATGAGCAGAAAGCCTCGAGCCAAGTGTCGTTGTTTGGCGAGGCTGGCGATGATTTGCCTGAACCACGTTTAAGCAAGGTCGCGGATTGGTTGCCGGCGGAAAAGCTGGATGAAGAGGCGCGTGCCATTGGGTTCTTTTTGTCCGGCCACCCGCTGGAAGATTATATGGCGGCGTTGAAGCGCAAAAAGGTTTTGACGCTGGATGAGCTGACCGAAAAAGCTCGGTCTGGGCCCTGTGTGGCCAAAATCGCCGGGCGGGTGTCTGGGCGGCAAGAGCGTAAATCAGCCCGTGGCAACCGGTTTGCCTTTGCGCAATTGTCGGATCCAACCGGGGCGTATGAGATCACGATTTTTTCGGAAACGCTGGAGAAAAGCCGCGAATATCTGGAGACGGGATCGAAAGTTGTGGTGGGTGTTGAAGCCACAATGGAGGCCGATCAACTGAAGCTGTTGGCGAAATCCATCGGGCCGATAGATACGGTGGTGGCGGATGCGGGCAGTTCCGGATTGCGGATCTATCTTGAAAACGCCGAAGCCGTTGCAACGGTGGCCAATGTGCTGGACGGTGCGCGCCAGGCGGTGAAAAAAGGCCCGCGTGGCCCGGTGGTGTTCAGCCTGATGGATCCGGAATTGCCCGGTGAAGTGGAAATGGATGTGGGGGTGCAATTCCCGGTCAACCCGCAGATCAAAGGGGCGATTAAATCCTTGCCCGGGGTTATGGCCGTTGAGGACTATTAAGGCTGAAACCGGGTCTGGGATTTCACGCGCTGCATGACGGGTTTGCTGAGGCCGCAATAATAGCAGCGGGGCTTTGCCCCCTTGCCCCCCTGACGGGTGCCAATTCCCCCAGAGTATTTTTGGAAACATGAAGGGGGGCAGTGGCGTGACCTGGCTAGCGTGGTTTGCTTAGTAGTGGGGCGGGCGTTCGTTGCCGATGACCACACTGTCGCCCTCTGCGGTTTCGCGGTGCGCTTCGCGTTCGAGCAAGAGCGCGACGCGGCGTGTCAGCAGGGCAATTTCAGTGTCTTGGCGGGCAACCACATCTGACAGCTCGTCAAGGCTGCGCGTCAGATGGGCGATTTGTTCTTGGAGCTCTTGCATGGCGCTGATCTAGGCGCATGTGACGAGTGGGTCAAGGGTTGGGGCAGGGCCGTTGCTGCACGCTGCGTCATTGTCGCGAGGATTATTGTAAAGGCCGCGCCTAGAAAGGCGTGCATTTGCAGGCTTGGGTTGCTTGCGACTTGGGGGTGGGGTAAGTGCGGGCCACGTAATTTAACCAAGGAAACTTGAGCGATGGCCAAAGTGAAAAAAGCCCCGCGCCCCAAGGCGGTGACGCCGAAGGGATTCCGCGATTATTTCGGTACCGAAGTGACGGAACGCGCCGAAATGCTGCATCAAATTGCAGGGGTTTATCATCGTTACGGGTTTGACGCCTTGGAAAGCGCTGCGGTGGAAACTGTGGAGGCTTTGGGTAAGTTTTTGCCGGATGTGGATCGCCCCAATGAAGGTGTGTTTGCCTGGCAGGAAGCCGATGAGGCAGGTGCTGGCGATTGGATGGCCCTGCGCTATGATTTGACCGCACCTTTGGCGCGGGTCTATGCGCAGCACCGCAATGATTTGCCGCTGCCGTACCGCCGCTATGCGATGGGGCCTGTGTGGCGCAATGAGAAACCCGGTCCAGGCAGATATCGTCAGTTTTATCAATGTGATGCGGATACGGTTGGTGCGGCCTCTGTGGCAGCGGATGCCGAGATTTGCGCGATGTTGTCGGACACATTAGAGACGGTGGGCATTCCACGCGGCGACTATCTGGTGCGGGTGAACAACCGCAAGGTTTTGAACGGTGTATTGGAAGCAATGGGCTTGGCCGAAGGTGATGGCGCGCGCGACAATGTTCTGCGCACGATCGACAAATTTGACAAAGTCGGCGAGGCCGGCGTGCGTGCGTTGCTGACCAAAGGGCGTTTGGACGCATCGGGGGCGTTTATTGATGGCGTTGGATTGTCAGCGGATCAGGCAGAACCGGTTGTGGCGTTTTTGACATCCAAGGCGGATGACGTGAGCAAGACTTTTGCGAATCTGCGTGGCGCTGTGGGTGGGTCTGTTGTCGGCACCGAGGGCATTGCAGAGCTTGAGCAGATTGGTGACTTGCTGGCAGCAGGCGGTTATGGCGCGGACAGGATCGAGATTGATCCATCGGTTGTGCGCGGGCTGGGCTATTACACCGGGCCGGTGTTTGAGGCAGAGCTGACCTTTGAGATCTTTGATGAGAAGGGACGCAAGCGTCAGTTTGGCTCTGTTGCCGGGGGCGGGCGTTACGATGATTTGGTCAAGCGCTTTACCGGGCAGGCGGTGCCTGCGACGGGGGTGTCGATTGGTGTCGACCGGCTGTTGGCCGCCCTGCGCGAGAAGGGGCGGATTGGTGGCACCGAGGCTGGGCCAGTTGTGGTGACCGTGATGGATAAGACGCGCATGGCGGATTATCAGGAAATGGTGGCAGAGCTGCGCAATGCCGGCATTCGTGCCGAGGTTTATCTGGGCAACCCCAAGAATTTTGGCAATCAGCTGAAATATGCGGATAAGCGGAATTCTCCGATTGCGGTGATCGAAGGCGGCGACGAGAAAGAAAAAGGCGTTATTCAAATCAAGGATCTGATCCTTGGGGCGAAGATCGCTGAAAGCGCGACCTTGGAAGAGTGGAAAGAACGCCCGAGCCAGTTTGAAGTGGCGCGGGGGGATCTGGTGGCCAAGGTGCGCGAGATTTTGGCGAGCCAAGCCGATCAAGAGGGGCAAGTGTAATGCCACAAAAAACGTTGATCCGAGCGCGGGCCGCAGAATTGCGGGCGCGCTTTGAGGCGGCAGGGGCCACGGTTGCTGAGACATCGGTTTTGCAACCTGCGGAGGTTTTGCTGGATCTTTATGGCGAAGACATTCGGGCGCGTGCCTATGTGACCAGCGACAGCTTGCTGGGCGAACAGATGCTGCGGCCTGATTTTACCGTGCCTGTGGTGCAGATGCATATGGATCACGGCGCTGAGCCCGCGCGTTATACCTATTCTGGCGAGGTGTTTCGCCGCCAAGAAGAGGACACAGACCGGGCCAATGAATACACGCAAGTGGGTTATGAGGTGTTTGACCGCGACAACCCGGCGGCTGCGGATGCAGAGGTGTTTTCGCTGGTTCAGGGGGCATTGGCGCATTTACCATTGCGGGCGGCCACGGGTGACATTGGGTTGCTGATGGCGGCTGTGCGTGGGCTTGAGACAACAGAGCGGCGGAAAGCGGCCTTGTTGCGCCATGTGTGGCGGCCGCGGCGCTTTCGCGCCCTGCTGGATCGGTATTCTGCACGGGTGGCAGTGCCGCCAAGTCGTGCGGCCCTGCTTGCCCAGGCAAATCCTTTGCAAAGTGGCGTGCCGTTTATTGGCTTGCGCACACCAGCTGAAGTATCTGATCGGATCGAAGCGCTGCGCGAAGATGTGAACTCTGATCCAATCTCAGCCGGGCAGGTGGATCTGCTGGATGCATTGCTGAACGTGCGCGAGACGCTGCCATTTGCATTAGAGCGCCTGCGCGATATCGCGGTGGATATGCCTGCGATCACCGAAGCAGTGTTTAAATTGCGCGATCGTATTGAAGCTTTGGATAAACGCGGGATTTCGGTGGATACGCTGGAATTTGAAGCCAGCTATGGCCGCGCCAACCTAGAGTATTACGACGGGTTTGTGTTTGGGTTTTATGCGGATGGTTTTGCCAATTTGCCACCGGTCGCCACGGGGGGGCGTTACGATGCATTGACCCGTGTCTTGGGCCATGGCAGCGAAATTCCGGCGGTTGGCGCGGTGATCCGGCCAGAAGTGGTGATGAGCCTGGAGGCGCAGCTATGACAATCAAGTTGGGTGTGCCCTCTAAAGGGCGTTTGATGGAAAAAACCTTTGACTGGTTTGGCACGCGCGGCGTGACGTTGTCGCGCACCGGGTCTGACCGGGAATATGCAGGCAAAGTTGAAGGCGTTGAGGGCATCGAGTTGGTGCTGTTGAGCGCGGGTGAAATTCCGCGTGAGTTGGCGGCGGGCCGTATTCACCTGGGCGTGACGGGCACAGATTTGGTGCGCGAAAAGCTGGGTCTGTGGGAGCAGAAGGTCGAAACCATGGCTGAATTGGGTTTTGGCGGAGCCGACCTGATCATTGCGGTGCCTGCGTGCTGGGTGGATGTGAATATTTTGGAAGATCTGGACGCGGCGGCGGCGGCCTTTCGAAAGGCACATGGGTTCCGCCTGAGGATTGCGACAAAGTACCACCGTCTGGTGCGCGAGTTTCTGCGTGAGAATGGCGTGGCGGATTATCAACTGGTCGACAGTCAGGGCGCGACCGAAGGCACCGTCAAGAATATGACGGCTGAGGCGGTGGCAGACATCACCTCGACAGGGGATACGCTGCGCGCCAACCATTTGAAGATATTGTCTGACGGTCTGGTGTTGAAATCGCAGGCGACATTGTTCCGGGCGCGCAGGGCCCCGCTTGAGGGCAAGGATCGCGCGCATTTGGATGCCTTGCTGACCAAACTGGAATTATAATTCCAGTCAGGGCACCCTGCGCTATGTTCTAAGTTGTTGGAATAACGACACAAAAAAGCCCGCATCAAATGATGCGGGTTTTTTCGTTTTGGTGCGGTTTGTTTTTCCTGCGGCTTACCAACAGCTGACCAGCACCGTCATGTCGCCTGCGTGGGCAGTCAGGTCTTCGGGGGCCATAAGGCCAAGCGCGTCGCCGGAAACTGATTGATACCCGGCTTCTGTCAGCACGGCACGGATGGCTTCTCCGCGGGCGGCGAAGCTGACATCTTGTGGCAATTGGCGTTGATCTGCGGTGGGGTGTGGCAACAGCATGCCAACCACCGCGCCACCGGCGTCAAACACCGGGCCGCCTGCATCGCCGGGCAAGGGGGCTAGGGCCAGACGTGTCAGCTCTGCTTCGCCTTGCAGGCCGCGCAGTTCTGCCAGTTTGCCAAAGGTGACCGAGGGGGCCCCCAGAATGCCTTCGAACGAATAGCCTGCGACAGCAACATCAGATTGCAAACGCGGGTTGCTTTCACGGAACTGAGCGACACCCATCGGGGCCAAAGACGCTGTAGGGCGCAAAATTGCAATGCCGAGATCTGTGTTGATGCCGGCCACTTCGGCTTCGTAGTCTTCGTCAATTGTGATGCGCTGACAGCTGCCAATCGCCTGGGCTGTGGTCACCACTGTGCCTGCATTATCAATGTAAAAGCCAGAGCGGGACAGCTGTGGTTTACGGATCTCCAAGCCAGACAGCAGGTCAATGTCTTGCACCGCTTCAGAGCCGATATTGGGGTTCATCGCCCCAAATGTGCGGGTGAAAGACGCGCGCATTTCGCTGAGAACACGGCGGCGACGTTCTTCGTCACCAGCTGGCCACACCAGAGTGAAGCCCTTGATCTCGCCTTGTTTCAGGCTGACTTCTGTGTGGCTGATGCGGCTGGCATCTTCGCCGACCAATACAAAGCTGTCGTTCTTGCGTTCCCGCGGGCCGTCCATCGGGACGATTTCCAACGTCTGCATGATGTCATAGAGGCCAAACAGCGTTGTTTGGTCGCCTTCTTGGCTGATCATCACCACCTGGGCGTCGATGTCGGCCTTAGGGGTAAAGGTCACAAAGGGGTATTCGGCAGAGCTGAATTCGACCACGGCGGTAGGGATCAGCATCTCTATGCCGGCGTCAGGATTGGTGACAACTTGCAGATCCAACCCTTCGAGCACGGCATTATACTGCGATTTCAGCATCTCGCGTTGGCGGGTGGTCATCACGCCAGTGGTTTCGAAATTATTGGCGGCTTGCCAAGCGGACATTGACGCCCGGGTGCCACGCCCGAAAGAGCCATCTATGGCGGCGCGATAAAAGCCCGCCCATTGCAGCCAGGATTGCAGCTCTTTCTTTTCGTCGCGGGACAGGCGGGCTTCGCTGGCGCGCGCCTCGCGTGGGGTCTCATCCGCAATTTCAATGATGGTTGGCGTGTCTTCTGCCGTTTCAAGCACTGCGACTGCTGTTTCAGTTTCGAGGGTGTCTAGCGCGGTGACGTTCAACAGATTCGCGCCAACGGGCCAGACCTGCCGTTTAAACGAAGAGGAAAAGGTGATGTAAGAATCGCGTGGGATCAGATTGTCGCGGCGATACACATTCAACACGGTTTCCGCGTCTTCGCGGGTGTAGGGGCCAAGCGCAATTCCATACCAGCCACCACCCAGATCAAAACCGTTAACGTCTTGTAACTGGTTGGCATAGTTGCGAATTTCGTTCTGCGTTTGCGTCAGGCTGGGCTGTGCTTCGATCTGCACCCATACGATGTCACTTTGTTGCGCATAAGCGGCGCGAGACATAAAAAACACAGCAAGAACTAATGACATTAACATACGTGGCATGGTGAAGTTGGCCCTTCGGTCACGGAAATTTCCTATTTGACCGTCCTTTTACCAATTTCAGGGCCACATGCATCCCTAAATTCGCAAAGCCTGCAATTGACCCGCCTTGCTGTTGCGCATAGGAACAAATCGCGTTTCAAAAGGGCAGAGCATGGCACATTCGGACAGCAAACCGCGTTCTTTTCAAGAGATCATCCTGAGGCTTCAGGCCTATTGGGCTGAAAAGGGCTGCGCGATCATGCAACCTTATGACATGGAGGTTGGGGCGGGCACGTTCCATCCGGCCACCACATTGCGCTCATTGGGCGCAAAGCCTTGGGCCGCAGCCTATGTGCAGCCGTCGCGTCGCCCAACCGATGGGCGCTATGGCGAGAACCCAAACCGCCTGCAGCATTATTATCAGTATCAGGTGTTGATCAAACCAAGCCCGCCAAACCTGCAAGAGCTGTATCTTGGCTCGCTTAAGGCGATTGGCATTGACATGGAGATGCATGACATCCGCTTTGTCGAAGACGATTGGGAAAGCCCAACGCTGGGGGCCTGGGGGCTGGGCTGGGAGGTCTGGTGTGATGGCATGGAAGTCAGCCAGTTCACCTATTTCCAGCAAGTGGGAGGGCATGATTGCCACCCGGTGTCCGGCGAGCTGACCTATGGCTTGGAACGTCTGGCGATGTATATCCTTGGTGTCGATCACGTGATGGACATGCCGTATAATGACCCAGAGGCTTTGATCCCGTTGTCCTATGGTGATGTGTTCAAGCAAACCGAAGAAGAATATGCGCGCTGGAACTTTGACGTGGCCAACACCGAAGTTCTGTTGCGGCATTTTGAAGAGGCCGAAGCTGAATGTGAGAACATTCTAGCGCAGCAACACGTTGACCCAAAAACTGGCAAACACATCATTATGGCTCATCCGGCCTATGACCAATGTATCAAAGCCAGCCATATCTTTAACCTGCTGGACGCGCGTGGGGTGATCTCTGTCACCGAACGTCAGGCCTATATTGGCCGGGTGCGCGCCCTGTCTAAACAATGTGCCGATGCCTTTGTGTTGACAGCCGCAGGCGGGGCTGCTGTCCAGGAGAGCGCAGCGTGACCGGGAAATTAATGGCGGGGTTCATCGTTTTGTCAGCATTCGCAGCCGGAATTGCCTTATATTATTTTCAGATCTATGCGTTTTACGAGCCCGTTGCGGCAACCGGCGACGATGACGTGCAGATGACTCTGATGGCCAGTGGTCAGCCCGAGGCGATCCTATATGACGACTTTGAGGCCATCGACGCCACCAGTTCTCCGATCCGCTATCGTGCGTGTTTCACCACCCCGATGAGCCAGCCTTTGCTGACCGAGACCTATGAAGCCTATGAAAAGGCCGAACCGCGCAATGGTCCGGATTGGTTTGACTGCTTTAACGCACAAGACATTGGCGCGGCCCTGGAACGGGGCGAGGCGCTGGCCTTTATGGGCACAGAGAATATTCAATTTGGCATCGACCGGGTGATCGCGGTCTTGCCTGATGGCCGGGGCTATGCCTGGCATCAAATCAACACATGCGGCGAACTTGTCTTTGATGGCGAGCCTGCGCCAGACTTTTGTCCGCCAAGACCGGAAGGCCAATAGATATGCCAGATCTGCTGATAGAACTGTTTTCCGAGGAAATCCCGGCCCGTATGCAAGCGCGCGCGGCGGAAGATTTGAAAAAACGCGTGACCGATGGCCTGGTCGAAGCGGGGCTGACCTATGCCCATGCCTCTGCCTTTTCGACCCCACGGCGCCTGACCCTCGCGCTTGAAGGCATGTTGGCGGAAAGCCCCACCGTGCGCGAAGAACGCAAGGGGCCGAAAGTTGGCGCACCTGAAAAAGCCATTGCGGGCTTTTTGCGCGGTGCCGGTCTGACAATGGCGCAATTGGAAGAGCGCGACACGCCCAAGGGCGCGGTCTATTTTGTCAGCATCGAAAAGCCGGGCCGCCCGGCCGCAGAAATTGTTGCCGAAGTACTGGAAACCACCGTGCGCAATTTTCCTTGGCCCAAAGCGATGCGCTGGGGATCCGGGGCGTTGCGCTGGGTACGCCCGTTGCATTCGATCCTGTGCATCACATCAGATGACACCGGCCATACAGTTGTGCCGCTGGATATTGATGGCATCACCGCAGGCGACACCACCGAAGGCCACCGCTTTATGGGCACAGGTCGCTTTGCCGTCACCGGCTTTGAGGATTACGCCGTCAAGTTAAAGCGCGAGCATGTGATCTTGGCCCAGGGCGAACGCGCCGAAACCATTTGGGCAGATGCCCAGAACTTGGCCTTTGCCCAAGGTCTGGAAGTGGTGGATGACAAGGGCCTGCTGGCCGAAGTCGCCGGGCTGGTCGAATGGCCCGTTACCTTAATGGGTGACATCGCCGATGATTTCTTGGACCTGCCACCAGAGGTGCTGCAGACCTCGATGAAAGAGCACCAAAAGTTCTTTTCCGTGCGCAATCCAAAAACCGGCCGCATTGAAAAATTCATCACCGTGGCCAATCGCGAAACCAAAGACAATGGCGCAACCATTCTGGCGGGCAATCAAAAGGTGCTGTTTGCGCGTTTGTCCGACGCCAAGTTTTTCTGGGAAAACGACATTCGTGTCGCCAAGACAGGCGCTGCGGACTGGCTGGACAAGCTGAACAATGTGACCTTTCACAATAAGCTTGGCTCACAAGCAGAACGCATTGATCGCGTTGCGGCTTTGGCACGCGAAATCGCGCCGATTGTCGGCGCGGATGCCGATCTGGCAGAACAAGCCGCGCGCTGGGCCAAGGCAGATCTGTCCTCTGAAATGGTCTATGAATTCCCGGAACTGCAGGGCCTGATGGGGCGCTATTACGCGGAATTCGCAGGCCATCCTGCCGAGGTCGCCGCCGCTGCCACCGATCATTATTCGCCGCTTGGCCCGTCAGATGACGTGCCAACAGCGCCGGTCTCTGTGGCTGTCGCGCTGGCCGATAAGCTCGATGTGCTAACAGGTTTCTGGGCGATTGATGAAAAGCCAACAGGCTCCAAAGACCCGTTTGCGCTGCGACGGGCGGCTTTGGGGGTTATTCGGCTGGTGTTGGAGAATAACGTTCGCGGTAATTTTCAAAACCTGTTTATGATGAAGATCGCTAAGCAGATGGGGGCGAATGCTGGTGCCGCAGGTGCTGCGAAGGCGGCAAGCGCTCGTGCGATCATGGCAAAATTCGGGAAACCAGAGGAAGGCGAAAAATTCTTCTGGGAGGCTGCGCATGCGATCAAACTAGAAAAGGGATCACCAGAAGCGGAGAAATTTTTAGAGAAGCTTTCAGTAATTGCTTCCGACCTCCTCTCCTTCTTCCATGATCGCCTTAAGGTCTTTTTGCGCGACAAAGGCATTCGCCACGATGTGATCGATGCCTGTATCGCCATGGAGGGCAATGACGACATCGCGCTCTTGGTCAATCGTGCCACCGCGCTGCAAGGCTTTATGACATCCGAGGATGGCACAAACCTGTTGCAGGGCTTTAAACGCGCCAACAACATCGTGAGCCAGGCCGAAGACAAAGACGGTGTGGAATATTCCTATGGTGCGGATCTGAAATTCGCCGAGGATGACAGCGAAAAAGCTTTGTTTGCTGCATTAGACAAGTTCGAAGCGCCCATCGCAGAGGCCATCCGCGGCGAAGATTTCGCCGCCGCCATGGCAGGTCTTGCCGGCTTGCGCGCGCCGATTGATGCGTTTTTTGAAGCGGTGCAGGTGAATTCAGACAATGACGTGGTGCGCCGCAATCGGTTGAACTTGCTGGCGCGTATTCGCAAGCTGTGCCTGAGTGTGGCGGATCTGACCAAAGTCGAGGGCTAACCCCGGCTTTGTTCTTGATCCAAATACCCCCGCCGGAGGCCGCGCCGAATTTTTCCTGAAAATTCGGCGCTTTCTCTATTTGGCGGTCGCAAAGCTTTCCCTTGCCTCAATATGAGGCACGGTTATGCTGCACCCACGCAGAAGGAACGCCGCAGTGCAGCAAGTCAATCCAGATATCGCCTTGGTCACCCAAGATGCCCCTATCGCCAATTACACCCACGGCGGGCGGGCCAAATGTCTGCAACGCCTTGTGCGTCTGGACCTGCCAGTGCCGACCACCGTCGCCTTATCCTTTGAAGCGGTGCGGCGGATTGCGGCGGGTGAAATGCCGGATATGGTGGCGCTGCTTGCGCCCTTTGAAAACGTCGATCTGATGTGCGTCCGTCCCAGTTCGGAAGATCCAGATTGGGGAGGGCCGGGGGCTGTCTTAAACATCGGCATGAATGGCGCGCGCCATGCGGATCTGGTCAAGCAAATTGGCGCTGCGGCGGCAGATGAGATCTATTTGCGCTTTATTCAGGGCTATTCTGAACATGTGGCGCGGCTTGATCCGGATATGTATGACCATATTGATGGCACCAGTCCGACGGCGCTGCGTGAAACTCTGGATGCCTATGAACACGAGGCAGAAGAAGCCTTTCCGCAAGATCGCAAAGATCAATTGGCTGGCGTCCTGCGCTCGATGGCGCGGGCCTGGTCGGGCACCTCGGCGCGATTGTTGCGCATGGCCAAAGGCGCGCCAGCCGATGCGGGGCTGGGCCTGGTTGTGCAAGCGATGGTTTTGGGGCTGGGCACCGGCGAAAGCGGATCAGGTGTTTTGCAATTGGCCGACAGCAAAACCGGCCTGCCGATCATCAAAGGCCGCTATTTGTCTCAGTCTCAGGGCCGTGATGCTTTGGATGCTGGCGCAAAATCGCTGTTTCTGGAACGCGACGCGCGGGGTCCATCCTTGCAGGACAGCCAACCAGATGCCTTTGCAAACCTTGTCAGCCATGCCCAACTGATGCGCCGGCGTCTGAAAGAAGAGATGCAGGTGGAATTCACCATCGAAAATGGCGTTGTGCATATCTTGGACGGGGTGCGCATCCAGCGCAGTGCCCGCGCGGCGGTGCGGATCGCGGTGGCTTTGGCGCAAGAAGAGATCATTCCACGTGAAGAGGCTTTGCTGCGGATTGAACCCCGGGCCTTGAATGAATTGTTGCACCGGCAGGTAGATGCCGAGGCGGAACGGGATGTGGTTGGCGAAGGGGTTGCGGCCAGCCCGGGCGCGGCCACAGGGAAAATTGTGTTTTCCGCCACCGAGGCGCAAGCCTCGGCAGCGCGTGGCGAGGCTTGTATTCTGGTGCGACGCGAAACCAGCCCCGAAGATATTCGTGGCATGCATGCCTCTGCCGGGGTTCTGACCGAACGTGGCGGCATCACCAGCCATGCGGCGGTGATTGCACGGGGCCTTGGATTACCGGGCGTGGTTGGGGCAAATTCAATCCGTTTTCAAACCCGCAAACAAATGTTGATCACCCGCGATGGGCGCATCTTTAAGGCCGGCGATACCCTGACCATCGATGGCACAAATGGTCAGATATTGGCCGGGCAGCCGCCGATGCTAGAGGCCGCCTTGGACGATGCATTCCAAATGTTGATGGGCTGGGCCGATGAGAGCCGGGATATTGACGTGCGGGCCAATGCGGATACGCCTGCTGATGCGTTGACCGCGAAAAATTTTAAAGCCCAGGGCATCGGTCTGTGTCGTACTGAACATATGTTCTTTGAAGAGGACCGCCTGACGGTCATGCGTGAAATGATCTTTGCCGATGACAGCGAGGACCGGCGTGCCGCGCTTGAGCAATTGCTGCCGATGCAGCGGGCAGATTTCGCCGAGTTGTTCCGCATTATGGAAGGGCAACCGGTTTGTATTCGCTTGCTGGATCCGCCGTTGCACGAATTCCTGCCTACAGATCGTGCGGGAATGCGCGATCTGGCCGAAGCGTTGGATTTGCCATTGTCCAAAGTGGAACGGCGCGTGGAGACATTGGGGGAATATAACCCAATGTTGGGCATGCGTGGCGTTCGGTTGGGCATTACGGTGCCGGAAATTTATGACATGCAAGCGCGAGCTATTTTTGAGGCGACCATTGATGTGTCCCGCGATGGGGCCCCCTTTGTGCCGGAAATTATGATCCCCTTGGTCAGTGCAAAACGCGAAGTTGAATTGGTGAAGACGCGGATCGAGGCAGTGGCCGCCGCGGTGCGCACCGAAAACGACGTGGACTTTGATTTTCATCTGGGGGTTATGGTGGAAACACCAAGGGCAGCCCTGCGCGCCGAAGACATCGCGCCGCATTGCCATTTCTTCAGCTTTGGCACCAATGATTTGACCCAGATGACCTATGGCCTATCGCGCGATGATGCGGGGCGCTTTATGTCCGCTTACGTCAATCAAGAGGTTTATCCGGAAGATCCGTTCCATACGTTGGACGCTGACGGCGTCGGCGAACTGTTGAAATTTGGCGCAGACCGTGGCCGAGCGGCCCAGCCCTCGCTGACAATTTCTGTTTGCGGTGAGCACGGCGGCAGCCCCGAATCGATTGCATTCTGTCGAAAAGTCGGAATCGACTACGTTTCCTGCTCTCCGTTCCGGGTTCCGGTGGCAAGGCTTGCGGCGGCGCAGCTTGCGATCAAAGACAAGATAGGGTGGTCCGAGCAGTGATGCTTACAGGATTTTGTTTTAATTATGTCTGAAAATCGGGCATTTTTGTGACATCTAGACCAAAAGTGAAAAATTAGGTATCACCCAGCCGGAATTTGCCGGAAAAGAGCCCGGCATCCGGAATTTGTGGGGCTGCCATGCGCATCTTTTCGAACGTGATATTGGCCATCAGCTTGATGGCAGGAACAGCTTTTGCTGAATCCCCGTCTAAGCCGGCTGTGGATGGTTCGCCATTTGAGCCGATCCAGATGGCCGCGCTGGATATGGAAAAGATCAAGAGCTTTTTTACAACGCGCAAAGCACCTAAAGCCGTACCGATTGAACGCACGCGCAGCTGGGTTGACCAACAGCCTGTTGTTTCAGGCGATGCGCAGTGGGCGTGTTTGGCGCAGGCTTTGTATTTTGAAGCCCGAGGCGAAAGCGTCAAGGGCCAGTTCGCGGTGGCTGAGGTGATCTTGAACCGTGTGGATACGCCAAAATTCCCAAGCACCGTTTGTAAGGTCGTCAATCAAGGCACAGGGCGCAAATTTGCCTGCCAGTTTACTTTTACCTGTGATGGGCATCCCGAAGTGATCCGCGAAAAAGCTGCGTATCAGCGCGTAGGTAAAATTGCCAAGTTGATGCTCGACGGTGCACCGCGGGATTTGACCGATGGCGCGACCTACTATCACACCAAGGCTGTGAACCCGCGCTGGGCACGGGTGTTTACCCGCACCACCACCATTGGGGTGCATCACTTTTACCGAAATCCTACCCGTCTGTCGCAGAACTAAGCCTGTAACGCTGGTTTCTGTATTCTGACGCTGCTATAGCGCCTTTGAAATCAAAGGTGTTTTTGTAGATGACTGATCCCACAACGCTTGCTTTTGCACATCCCGAAGAGCGGGCCATCGCCACCGCTGTTGCGGGGGTGCATGATCGTCTGTCATTGCGCGATCACGTGGTTTCGGTTGAAATTGGGGCATTTCAGGCGGAACGTGATATGACACAACGCCTGTCGTTTGATGTCGTGGTTGAGGTTTCTGAGCCGGAAGCGGATGTGCAGGATGATGTGGATTTGATCCTGTCTTATGATCGGATCACCTGGGCAATTGAGCATGAGTTGGCTGCTGAACGGCTGAATTTGCTTGAAACATTGGCTGAACGGATCGCCGACCGCATTTTGATGGAACCACAGGCCCTGCGGGTGTTTGTACGTATTCAGAAACTCGATAAGGGCAATGGGGCCCTGGGGGTCGAAATCATGCGTGTGCCGGGGCAGGGGGTGGCAGCCGATCAACAGGCCTTGGCCCCTGCGGTGGTGTTTTTAAGCAATGCGGCTTTGGTTTCGGACAATTTGTCAGGATGGATAGATGCGCTGCGCGATACGGGGGCACCGGTGGTGATCTGTTTGGACACGCCGGATCATGGGATTGCGGCCGCCGACATTTCCGCGCAGCGTCACATAGACCTTTTGGCCACCGAGCAAGCTGCGTGGCAGATGGTGTCGACGGCCGCAGATTTTACGGTGGCTGGCACGCGAACAGAGCTGGATTGGGCCATGAAAAATGGCAAGATTTGCCTCTGGGCTCCGTCCAAGATGGTACTGGATGCCACCGATACGCCGCCAAGCACAGCTGTGGATTTGGCGCAGTGGTTTGCAGAGCAGTGGCAGGCGTGCAAGCTGTTTGTAATCGGCAAAGAGCTGCCAAAGGCAAACACAATTGCGACGCAGATCGTAACACTCGACCAAACCCGCCTGTGATTGCTTGCCAAGGGGGCCTGTTTCGCCCATTCAATTGATATGAAAATTTACTACAGAGCCCTTCCGCAGGTCGATATTGCCCGACCTGACAATGCACTTGATCTGGCAGGCGGCTGGGCCTGGTTTACCCATGTGGAATGCCTGCAGCGTGGGGCCGACCCGCGTATCGTTGCGGCTACCGAGGTGCCTGCAGAGGATCTGAAGCGCCTGAGCACCCCGCGCGTAGATGTGATGGGCCTGTCGATGCAGCAGCCGCAAACCATGGGCATTTTGAACGTCACACCGGATAGCTTTTCTGATGGCGGGCAGCATAATGCCCCCAAGGCGGCGATTGCGCGTAGCCGCGAGATGGTGCGCCAGGGCGCGACTTTGATTGACGTGGGCGGTGAATCAACACGCCCAGGATCAAACCTTGTGGCCATCGAAGATGAAATCGCGCGCACGGCACCGGTGATCGAGGCGGTCGCGGCGGCAGCTATTGCGCCGATCAGCATTGATACGCGCAAAGCGCCGGTGGCCAAGGCTGCCTTGGCGGCGGGGGCCGGGCTGATCAATGATGTGGCGGGCTTTACCTATGACGCAGATTTGGCCCCTTTGGCCGCAGCCAAGGCGGTGCCCGTATGCGTTATGCATGCGCAGGGGGATCCGGCCACGATGCAAGATGACCCGCGCTATGATGATGTATTGCTGGATGTGTATGATTTTCTGGAAGCGCAGGTTGGCTATTTGACCGGTCTGGGTATACCGCGTGGGCAAATTGTGGTGGATCCGGGCATTGGATTTGGCAAAACCACCACGCATAATCTGGCAATTTTGGCACGACTGAGCCTGTTTCATGCTCTGGGCTGCCCGATTTTGCTGGGGGCGTCGCGCAAGCGGTTCATTGGCACGATTGGTGATGCAGCAGAAGCAGCGGCCCGAATGCCGGGATCTTTGGCAGTGGCGCTTGCAGGAGTTGCCCAAGGGGTGCAGTTTTTACGAGTACATGACGTGGCTGAAACCACGCAGGCTTTGCGGTTGTGGCAAGCCGTGACAAGAGGAGAGTAAGATGGCGCGTAAACTTTTTGGCACGGATGGGGTGCGTGGCACTGCAAATTTGTATCCGATGACCGCCGAAATGGCGTTGAAGATCGGCGCAGCCGTGGGACGGTATTTTCGCAACGATGGCAACAATCAGCATCGTGTGGTGATTGGTAAAGATACGCGACTGTCTGGCTATATGTTTGAAAACGCCCTGACGGCGGGCCTGACATCGACCGGGATGAACGTGTTTTTGCTGGGACCGGTGCCGACGCCCGCGGTAGGGTTGTTGACGACCTCTGTTCGCGCGGACCTTGGGGTGATGATTTCAGCCAGTCACAACCACGCAGATGACAATGGCATCAAGTTTTTTGGCCCAGATGGGTTTAAATTGTCAGATGAAGCTGAGGCAGAGATAGAAGCCCTGGTGCTAAGCGGTGTTGAGCCCGCCAAGGCGCAGAACATTGGCCGCGCCAAACGGGTGGATGACGGACGGTTCCGCTATATCGAACGGGTGAAAAACGCCCTGCCGTCCGCCCTGCCTTTGCGCGGGCTGAAGGTGGTGATTGATTGTGCCAATGGCGCGGCCTATCGCGCGGCTCCAGAGGCGCTTTGGGAATTGGGTGCCGATGTTATTCCGGTGGGGGTGGATCCTAACGGCATCAATATCAATGAAAATTGTGGGTCAACCCACACACAGACCGCAGCCGAAGGCGTGGTGGCGCATGGGGCGGATGTGGGCATCGCACTGGATGGGGATGCGGATCGCCTGATGATCATTGACGAAAATGGCAATGTGGCGGATGGCGACCAGATCATGGCGCTGTTTGCACATCGTTGGGCCCAGGCCGGACGGCTAAACGGGGGGGCATTGGTGGCTACGGTCATGTCCAACCTTGGGCTGGAACGGTTCCTGCAAGACAAGGGTCTACAGCTAGAGCGTACCGCTGTTGGTGACCGCTATGTTGTCGAACGTATGCGCAAAGGCGGGTTCAATCTGGGCGGCGAGCAATCGGGCCATATTGTGATGACCGATTATGCCACGACCGGCGATGGCCTGTTGGCTGGATTGCAGTTTTTGGCGGCAATGGTGGAAACCGGGCAACCCGCAAGCGCCTTGACCAAAAGCTTTGAAACCGTGCCGCAACTTTTGCAGAATGTGCGTTATGGCACGGGGCAAAAGCCGCTAGAGGCAAGCTCGGTGAAAGCGGCAATTGCGGATGCCGAGGCCCGGTTGAATGGCAAAGGGCGCCTGTTGATCCGCAAATCAGGCACCGAGCCATTGATCCGGGTGATGGCGGAATGTGAAGACAGTGTTTTGTTGACCGATGTGGTCGAAAGCATTGTGGCAGAAGTGAAAGCCAGCGTTTGACCCTGTCGCAAGACAGGGTCAGGGCGAACCGCCAGGATCCGCATTTAGTTCGTGAAGGTCATCCGCGCAATTTGTGATGCAGGATGATCGGCACCACGAGGTCTTCTTCGTCAGCCAAATGACGGGCTAAAAAACCACCTATGGCTTTGGTATCCTTTAGCAAAGTCGGCAGCTCTTTTTCTGCGTCTTTTGGGGACAGATCTGACAGCTTGAGGTACCTATTGGCATGGCGAGTCAGGCTGTCTAGCAAGCCATCCATTTCTAGATGATCGTTTTCCAGCATGTCTAACCCGTGTTCAAAGCGGTCATCCGCGGCTTGTAGCTCTGGAAAGAACGCGCGGTCCTCCCAACTGTGATGCCCGTGCAGGTTGCCCACCAACTGGTTGCCATAGTGGCCCAGGCGCGAGGCAAACCGGTCGGTGTCTATTTGTTTTTCGATCACCTTCTGGGTATCGGCCTCTAGGATTTCGGCCAGTTTCCTGAACATTTGATGGGCGCGCATCCAGTTTTGGGTGGCGACAGCGAAATTCGGATGACCCGGCCAAGCGTCGCGCGGGTAGTCCCGAAGCAGGAGTTGCATGTCTTGGGGCAGCCCCTGTCTGACGTTGATATTGTAATCAGTCATGCGCTGTAGATCGGTCAGCGCCCGTGGCTTTGCAATATATGGCTTTGTGCGGTGGCGAACCGAGCCTGTGCATTTGACTTTTGGTAAGTTTTTGCTTACGGTAAGTAATGACTTACAAAGATTCGCTTGCAGCCCTTTCAGATGCCACACGTCGCGAGATCTATGAGCAGATCATAAGCGCGCCGGCATCTGTTGGGGTGATTGCCCAGGGCTTTCCGGTAAGTCGCCCGGCGATATCGCAACATTTGAAAGTATTGTCGGATGCAGGGTTGGTTGTTGCCCATCAACAGGGAAATCGGCGCATTTATTCAGCGAACCCACAAGGTTTGGCAGAGTTGCGACGCTATTTGGATGGGCTTTGGGGGGATGTGTTGACGGCATTTTCCGACAGTTTCAAAGAGGATATTTAGATGGCAGAAGCAATTGTAAAGTCGGTTACTGTTCCGGTAAGTCCTAAGCGCGCTTTCACCAGGTTCACCCACGAGATCATGCGGTGGTGGCCCATTGATAAGCATTCGGTTTCGGCTGGCGCGGGCCAGATCCCCCAAAAGGTGGTGATAGAGGCCCGAGTTGGCGGTGCCGTTTATGAGATCAAACATGATGGCACGCGCTGTGAATGGGGTGTTGTGACGCAATGGGCAGAGCCGGACGGGTTTACCATGACTTGGCATCCAGGTCAGTCAAATGACATGGCCACCCAGCTGGAAATCGCTTTTATCGCCGCAAAAGACGGGACATTGGTAACGCTGACCCACACGGGCTGGGACGTATTGGCAGAGCGCGCAACGGAGATGCGCAGCCACTACAGCAGTGGCTGGGATCATGTGCTTGGCGATTGTTACGCGGGCAAAGTCTAGTGATCATTGCCGCGCCAGCCCAATGCCCTCTTGGCGGTGCGATTTACGGGGTCAACGCGTGGTAAACCTCGGTGCGCAACGCCTCTGGAGCGGTCTCTTCTGGGTCATCAATATAGATTTCCCAAACCGGCATGACATTGCTTAACCCCTGGGCTTTGGCATGGCCCCAAATCGCCCCATGGGTTTTGTTCAGATCTGAATAGGGCCCCGTATGGATTGCATGCAACGCGCTGCCCTTTGGCAATTGATCGGCCTTGATGTCGCCACTGGCCTTTGCAGCATCTTCTGCGGCCACCACAAACCCTGAACGAAAGGTCATATCAGCGCCGGGCATTTCTGTATAAACCGTCATCGGCGCGCTGAGTGGGGTGATACCATTTTGTTGCAAAAAGCCATAGGCCTGACCAAATCCAGCCCCCATGGCTTTGGCAATCGCAGCCGCATCCATCATGGGCGCTGATCCTGCGATGTAAATATAATGCTGGGCCTCAAATTCGCGGGTTTCAATTTCCATTTACGTTCTCCCAAATTGTATCATGGGCAAGCGTAGCGCAGCGCGACGCAATCTCAAAGCGAGACAATGGCAGCTCCGTGGGGCCAAATGCAAACGCCCCGCCAAAGGGCAGGGCGTTAAAGTCTTCAAAGCGGAATTGCTTAGTTCTTGGCTTTATCAACCATTTTACCAGCAGAGATCCAAGGCATCATTTCGCGCAGTTTTTGACCAACCACTTCGATCTGGTGCTCGTCGTTTGCCCGGCGAGACGCTTTGATGGTTGGCTGGCCAACCGCGTTTTCCAGCATGAAGTCACGCACGAATTTGCCAGACTGGATGTCTTGCAGAGATTCTTTCATGGCTTTCTTGGTGGCTTCGTATGGCAGGATGCGTGGGCCGGTGACGTACTGGCCGTATTCTGCAGTGTTAGAGATCGAGTAGTCCATGTTGGCGATGCCGCCTTCATAGATCAGGTCCACAATCAGTTTGGTTTCGTGCAGGCACTCAAAATAGGCCATTTCAGGCGCGTAACCCGCTTCGACCAAAGTTTCAAAACCACAACGGATCAGCTCAACGATACCGCCACACAGAACCGCTTGTTCGCCGAACAGGTCAGTTTCGCATTCTTCGCGGAAGTTGGTTTCGATGATGCCGGACCGGCCGCCACCGATGGCAGAGCAATAAGACAAGCCGATTTCAAGCGCTTTGCCTGTTGCGTCGCGGTCAACCGCAACCAAGCAAGGCACGCCGCCCCCTTTGGTGTATTCACCACGCACTGTGTGGCCTGGGCCCTTTGGTGCCATCATGATCACGTCAACACCTTCTTTGGGCTCGATCAGGCCAAAGTGCACGTTCAGACCGTGGGCGAAAGCAATCGCAGAACCCGGCTTGATATTGTCGTGGACGTATTTTTTATAGGTTTCTGCCTGAAGTTCATCGGGCATTGTGAACATGATCACGTCACACCATGCCGCCGCTTCGGCAATGCCCATAACCTGCAGGCCTTCGCCTTCGGCTTTTTTGGCAGAGGCAGAGCCTTCGCGCAGCGCCACAACAAGGTTCTTTGCGCCAGAGTCGCGCAGGTTCAGCGCATGGGCGTGACCCTGGGAACCATAGCCCAAAATGGCGACTTTTTTGTCTTTGATCAGGTTGATATCGCAATCGCGGTCGTAATAAACGCGCATGGCAGCGTCCTTTCAATGTTGTTTGCGGCGAATATAGATGGATTGGGGCGAAGTGCGAGAGCGTATTTGGTGTTTTTTGATGTGGAAATGCCATTTCTATTCGTCTCAAATTAGATTATTGATGTTTTCATGCTTGATGATCTTGATCGGCGCATTCTGCGCCATATGCAAAACGCCCCAGATCGTTCGATTCCAGAGTTGGCCGCACAGGTTGGGTTGACCAATACGCGCCTGTCACGGCGGCTTGATAAGCTGCGAGACGTTGGCGTGCTGCGCGGATTGCGGGCGGTGATTGACTGGCGGGCCCTCGGTTACGAGGTCGAAGTCAGCCTGCGTGTGACGCTGGATAAAACCCAAACCCGCGCCTTTGACGACTTTATCGAGGCCGCGCGTGCCATTGCCGAGGTCATCGAAATTCAAACCTTTTTGGGGCGGGTTGACGTGCGGCTTTCGGTGATTGCACGGGATATGGCGCATTATCAGCAAATCTATCGACGTCATATTCTGACATTGCCGCATATTGCAGATATCGAAGCCTTGATGCATGTGGCGCGGATCAAAGCCGACGAAAGCTTGCCGCTATGATCGAGCTGGATGATTTGGATCGCCAAATCCTGAAAGCTTTGGCCCAGGATGCCCGGCAAAACGCCGGGGCCCTGGGGCGACGCTTTGGTCTGAGCCAACCCGCAACTTGGCGGCGCATCAAACGGTTGCAAGATGCAGGGGCAATCTCGGGGCATACCTTGGATCTGGATATGGACAAATTGGGCTTTGGGGTCACGGTGTTTCTTGGGGTGAAACTGGCCACCAAGGGCCGCGTGAGTCTGGAAGATTTTGAGCGTGCTGTTGTGGCCATTCCCGAAGTGCAACGGGTCGAGCATGTGCTGGGCATGTATGACTATCGGCTGCGGGTCACTGCGCGTGACATCTCAGATTTCGAACGGGTGCTGCGCCGTCGGATTATGACATTGCCCGGTGTTGGCGATGTCGAGGCCAATGTGCTGCTGTCAGATGAACGTCGCCCCGGGCCGCTTTAAGGCCTGTCTTCACGTTTCAAAAAATACTCTGGGGGAGACGTTGAAATGAAATTTCAACGGCGGGGGCAAAGCCCCTTTCATAAGGGGTGGCCAAACGCCGTCAGCGCGCCCCAAGCCCCATTTGCATCAGCATCTTGCGCACGGGTGGCAGCCCATACAGCGTGTTAAGCCCCAGCGCGCGCAGGTTGCGCAGGGCCGGCTGCTCGGCCATCGAGGCGCGATTGAGCAAATCAATGCCGCGCACCCGCAACCTGATCTCACCCATGCGCTGTTTTTGATAGGCGGCGAGCATTTCAGCATTTCCCAGATCGCCGGGGGAGGCTTTGGCGAGGTCGAGCAAAATTTGCATGTCGCCCAGCGATGTATTCAGCCCCTGCGCCCCGATGGGCGGCACCACATGGGCGGCTTCGGCCACCAAAGCCACGCGCTGCGCAGTCAGCCGATCCGCGACTTGGCTGATGATGGGCCATATTGTGCGCTGCGAGGCCAGTTTCAGCGGCCCATAAAGGCCGCAACTGCGTTCGGTCATCGCGGTCTCAAATGCGGTATCTTCCAGATCAAATAGGGCGTTGGCCTTGGCCGCGCGCTCCATCCAGACCAGCGCAGAAGACGGCATGCCTTGGTAATCGGGCAGCGGCACCAATGTGAAAGGCCCGCCAGAGCGGTGGATTTCGGTAGAGACATTTTGATGCGGGATCGTATGGGTGACCGCCAACGCCAGAGCCTTTTGCCCGTATCGCGTGGTTTTTACCCCAATGCCCGCGGCATCGCGGATCATAGAATTGCGTCCGTCCGCCGCGATCACCAATTTGCAGGTGCTGGTGCTGCCATCGCTCAGGCGCACGCGCGCATCGTTGGTGCGGGTGAAAAGGTCGGTTGTTGCAACCCCAAGCCGCAGATCGACGTTTTGCATGCTCTGCAAATGCGCAATGAATTCTCGGCGCAGCAGCCAATTGGGCAGGTTCCAGCCAAAGGGTTGTTCTGAAATATCCTTGGCATTGAAATCTTTGACCATGCGGGCCTTGGGCTCGGGCCCACCCGCGTCGACAATGCGCATGATCTGCAACGGCGCGGCTTGGGCGGCAAGGGCATCCCACAGACCTGCTTGGTCCAGCAAGTTTTGTGCGGGCTGAAGAAAGGCCGTCGTGCGCAGATCTGCGCCTGCGGCGTTGCGTTGCGTGACGGGGGGCGTTGGGTCAACAACCTGAACTCGAAAGCCCGCATTCCCAAAAGCGGCAGCAGCCGTAAGCCCGGCGATCCCGCCCCCGGAAATCACAATGTCGACCAGAGCTTTGACCATTCCAGCACCTCTTTTCTAAGCGGTAAATACGCGCTGAGGTGCCAAATTCCAAGCACCAAACGTCCGGGAGATTTAGACCAATTGCCGCAAAAAGCCCGTAAGATCATCGGTGTAATGATGTATGTGTTGCGCCGTAATTTCCTGCGGCGCAACATGCACAGTGCGCAGGCCCATGTCATGCGGGGCCTGCAGGTTACGGTGATCGTCTTCAAACATCGCCGCCTGTTCGGCCTGCAGCCCGTCTGCGGCAAAAATCGCGTCAAAGGCCGCGCGTTCGGGTTTGGGCAAATAGCCAGCGTGTTCAATGCCATAAACCGCATCAAATAGCGGGCTTAACCCGCGCGCTGCCAGCACATTTTCCGCATAGGGGGCGGTGCCATTGGTATAGACAATCTTGCGCCCGGGCAGCGCAGAGATATGGGCGATTAAGTCTGGGTCTGGCGTCAGCTTTTCAAACGAAATGTCATGCACATCCTGCAAGTATGGCACCGGATCGACGTCATGTTCGCGCATCAGCCCAGACAGCGTGGTGCCATAGGTGTGCCAATACTCTGTGCGCAATCTATTGGCGGTCTCGCGTGGCACAGCCAATGCCCCCATGACGTAGTCGGTCATGCGTTGTTCGATCTGGGCAAACAGATTTACCTCGGGCGGATAAAGCGTGTTGTCCAGATCAAACACCCAGGTTGTGACATGTGAAAAGCTTGATTTGACCATGGCTGCAAGCTAGGTCGATTGGCGGGTAAGTCAATGCTTGGCTTGCATGTTTTGCAGACTGATGCATAGTCTGGTCGCCAGTCCCTAGGAGAGTGCAGAATGAGCCAACCGCGCCCACAGAACAAAGATGCCTATACGTTGATCCTCGAAGCGATCGACGTGGGCATCTATCGACCAGGGGACCGTCTGGTAGAAAGTGATCTGGCAGAGCGATTTGGAGTGTCGCGCACGCCCATCCGCGAAGCATTGCAGCGGCTGGAAACCCAGTCGCTTTTGGCGAGAGACGGGCGCAGCCTGATTGTGGCCTCGCTCGATCACAACCAGATGTCAGAACTATATGCGGTGCGCAGTGAACTCGAGGGGCTGGCGGCGCGATTGGCGGCGCGTCATGCGACGCCCGAAGAGGTGCGCGTGCTCAACGAGATGGTTGCCGCTGACACTGGTTTGATCAATGATCCAAATGCTTTGGCGCGCGCCAATCGGCGGTTTCACCGAATGATCCACCTGGCGTCGCACAACCGCTATTTGGTGCAGCAATTGGATCTGGTGCATCGGTCCATGGCCTTGATGGCAACAACATCTTTGGCCGTCGAAGGTCGCGGCGAAGTCGCGTTGGAGGAACACGCGGCAATTGTGCGGGCCATTGAAGCACGGGATGAGGATGGGGCCTATAATGCGTTGAAGGTACATATTTCGCAGGCCTTTGAAACCAGGCTAAAGCTAAGCGCTGACAGCTGAAAACTGTGCTGACTGACCCTCTGGGGTTTTGCCATGCGCGGTCTTATCCCAATAAAATGGTTTCACCACCAGTTCGTATAACCCCTTGTAAAGCCCGAGGGTTGCCAGCGAGAAATAGACTGGCAGGGTGATGGCCCACCCCATCAAGCCACGGCGATTTTGTCCGCGCATGGAAATGATAGCCAGTGCCATATCTAGCAAGGCGACCGTGATGAAAAGCGCCGCTGCGCCGGTGCGGGCCGCATAGGGCATGGCTTCTAGCCAGGGCACAGAGATCCCGTACATCAAAAGCCAAAAGCTCCAGATGATGGGGGCCAGCATGAAATGTGACAGTGTGGTTGCAAAGATCAGGTTAAATCCAACGAATTTCCGGGCCCCAAGTTCGCGCCACAAAAGCAAGGGGTGGCGCATATGCACCAAATAGGTCACCATGTAACCCTTTAGCCAGCGCGAGCGCTGTTTGATCCAAGGACCAAGGTGACAATTGGCTTCTTCTTGCGTGACAGTGAACGCCAGTTCGGTGCGATATCCATAGCGGTTCAGGCGAATGCCAAGATCGGCGTCTTCTGTCACGTTATGGGCGTCCCAGCGGCCCACTTCTTCGATCACATCCCGGCGTAAAAACAGCGTTGTGCCGCCCAGTGGAATGGCCGACCCCAGTTGTGACATGCCGCGCAAAACCACGCGAAACCACATGGAATATTCCAACGTAAAACAGCGCGACATCCAGTTGGTATAGGGATTATAATAATCCAGCACGCCTTGTAGGCAGGCCACGTCAGGAGCGGCTTGGGCAAAATGGGCTGCGATGGTTTGCAACTGGTCCGGGGCAGGGGCGTCTTCGGCATCCCAAATCCCAATAATGTCACCGCGGCAATAATCCAGCGCAAAATTCAGCGCCCTGGGTTTGGTGGTGAGGCCAGAGCCTTCTGGCACCTCTATGACACGCATCCAGCGGGGAAGTTTGGTAACAGATAGGGTTGCTTTGGTTAATGTATCTTTTTGTTCTAAAACAAGAATCACGTCAAGCAGGGCCTTGGGGTATGTCAACAAGGACAGTCTGCGCACCAGCGCCTGGGCAATGTCGCGTTCATGAAAAAGCGGCACCAAGACCGATATGCGCGGCAGACGCTGATTGAGGGGCTGATAGAGGGGCAGGTCGGGATTCGGATTTTTGTGCTGAAATTTTTGGCTGGCCAGTAATGCAGAGCATTTCATCAACGACGCACAAAGCTGGGTGAAAATGGCGATGCCGATGGCTGTTAGAAAGGTGAATTTGAGATTCACAATCGCCAGCGCCAAGATCGCCAGGCAAATCGTGGTACAAATCCCATACCGCAGGGCTGGAGACTGTCCCCAGCCGCGACAACTTTGTGAAATCGGCACGCGGGTTTCGGTGCGTTCGGTCAAAACACGACGATGGATGCGGCTGATATAGGTTTGAATTTGCGCCTCGCTGGTGATGGCCATCATGAGGCCTGAATGCCCAGAGGGCAGTTCAGGGCGCAAACCTTCAAAATTTTCGGGGCGGCTGGTGGCAAAGATCAGCAATCCATTCAAGCTGATCCAGGGGACAATGGCGTGCTTTAAGCAAAACTCGGGGGATAACAGCCCCTGTAATCGTCGGTCAGGCGGGGCAGAAACGAGATCAACCTGCTGTGCCCCAAAATGATGGGCGCGGGCGGAAAGCGCCTGATTTTCCGTGACCCAGCCACGCGACAGCAATATGTCGACCACCGATGCGCTCCAGAGCTTCTCGCGCTGCATGGCAAACAACAGCTGCCACGATGTAATTGCCCCGGATTCAAGTAGCAGACGTCCAATACTGGTTTGGCTGTCTCGTTCCTGCGCTTCCTGCGCAACCACAGGTTCAACAAGGCGTATCCGTGGATCGCTCATACAAATGCCCCCCAGCGTTCACTTGAAGCTGAGGGGCAAAAGTTAAAACAATGTTAAATCTGGGCCGTTAGGCTGGCTTGCGATCTGCCATATTGGCCGCAAACCGTTCAAACAGATAAAAGCTGTCTTGCGGACCAGGGCTGGCCTCTGGGTGATGCTGAACGGAATAGACCGGACGATCCGCCATACGAATACCACAGTTAGACCCATCAAAAAGCGAGGTGTGGGTTTCAACAACCCCTTCAGGCAGCGTTTGAGAATCTACCGCGAAGCCGTGGTTCATCGACGTGATTTCCACCTTGCCGGTATCGTGGTCTTTGACCGGGTGGTTGGCCCCGTGATGGCCGTGGTTCATCTTGATGGTTTTGCCGCCAAGGGCCAGTGCCAACATTTGGTGCCCTAGGCAAATGCCAAACACCGGTAAATCTGTCTTTAAGATGTCTTGGATCATTGGCACGGCATAGGTGCCGGTTGCTGCCGGATCACCTGGGCCGTTGGACAGGAACACCCCATCAGGGTTTTGTGCAAGAATGTCTTCTGCTGTCGCGGAGGCCGGCATCACGGTGACGTCGCACCCAACAGAGGCCAGACACCGCAGAATGTTGCGTTTGGCACCAAAATCAACAGCCACAACTTTGTATTTGGGCGCATCCTGAGTGCTATATCCATCGGGCCAAGCCCAGCGTTGTTCATTCCAGCGATAGCTTTGCGTGCACGTGACCTCTTTGGCAAGATCCAGACCCTCAAGGCCTGAAAAGGCACGGGCCTTGGCGACCAATTCGGCAATGTCAAACTTGCCCTCGGGGTTATGGGCCAAGGCGACATGTGGAGACCCCTGCGCGCGAATAGCCCGCGTGAGACGACGTGTGTCAACACCACCAATGGCGATGCGGTTGCGTGCGGCCAGCCATTGCGGCAGATCGCCCGTAGAGCGCCAGTTTGATGGCTCTGTCGGGTCCCATTTCACCACCATGCCGGCGGCCACTGGTTCTGAGGTTTCGTCATCTTCCGCCGTCACACCGGTGTTGCCGATATGGGGAAAGGTAAAGGTGACAACTTGCCCCGCATAAGAAGGGTCAGTCATGATTTCCTGATAGCCCGTCATGGCGGTGTTAAAGCATAGCTCTGCGACGGTTTCGCCGATGGCACCAAAGCCTCGACCATAGAAAATCGTTCCGTCAGCAAGGGCAAGGCAAGCGGTGGGGGTGTTGGTGGACACCTGGGTCATGGCAGCGACTCTCCGGGAGGATGGACAAATTGTCGGGAAACTAAGGCCAGAGAGCGCTAAGGTCAAGGGCAGAGCCCTTTGTGAAAGTGATGCTTTTTCAATAGCTTAACATTTTTTCTCTGCGGTTGCACAACTGCAGACAATTCATTATGGTCCATGCCTCTATGAGAGAATAGGAAAATGTGCTGATGACTCTGCGTGCTAAAATCACGGACGCCTTGAAACAGGCGATGAAAGACCGCGCCGCGGATCGGCTGTCGACCCTGCGTTTGGTGAGTGCTGCGATCAAGGATATGGATATCGCTTTGCGCGGTGAAGGCCGCGAAGACGGTGCCAGTGAGGCAGATGTCTTGCAGATCCTTTCAAAAATGGTGAAACAGCGCCAAGAGAGCGCGCGAACCTATGAGGAAGGTGGCCGTCTGGATCTGGCAGAACGCGAGACCAATGAGATCACAATCATTGAAGAATTCTTGCCCAAAAAACTGTCTGATGACGAAGTGGCAGCGGCAATTGATGTCGCGATTTCTGAAGTCGGTGCGTCATCGATTCGTGATATGGGCAAAATCATGGGTGCGCTGAAAAGCAAATATACCGGGCAGATGGATTTTGGTCGTGTTGGCGCAATGGTCAAAGATCGTTTGAACTAGGTTATCAAATCACCCCAAACCCTTAGGGGAGGGGAAGTTCAGATTTTACATGCCTAAACGCATGTTAATAAAAGGGCCTTTGGGCCCTTTTTCTGTTTGAAGGTTCTATTTTGTCGCCGTGAATTGGCACTTCAGAAAAAAACAAAATTTTGCAAAAAAATAGCTTTTCAGGTCTTGCGCAGCATTAGCACAAGTCGTATTCACGCCCCCACAGTTGGGGTGTAGCCAAGTGGTAAGGCAACGCTTTTTGGTAGCGTGCACCGTAGGTTCGAATCCTACCACCCCAGCCATTT
>JBOEGL010000015.1:0-3657 GCA_050633405.1 Cognatishimia sp.
AAAGGCTTTTTGTTCAAGGCTTAATAGGAAAAGCCATTTCAAACCTCATATAGCACGCTTGGTCTTTAGGGAGTTTCTTTTGATGCAGGTAGAAGGCTTCTTGCTATACCCAAAGACGCGCCAAAAAGGCCAAGAAATATCGACAGAGCCACGGGCAAAGCATCATTGGCAATCCGGTCTGTCCATCGTGTTGTAACCGTAGAGTAGCCTCCGCCAATTCTGGTAAACTCGATCGCACTGCGTTGCTCGGGTGACGTCAAGATTACATCAAAATCTCCGAGATTATTCGCAGAACTTGTCATAAACATTGTCGCACTAATCCCGTTGTTATCTCGATCGACCAAGCGAATGCGATCTCCTGTTAGAATGTCACCAGAAGCGACGACAGTCTTATGAGACGGAGCCCCTAAGTTTTCACGAATTTGGTACCTGCCTCCACGTGTGAGCTTTGCCGCACCGGCTTCGGCTATTTGGCCAATTTCAATTTGGCCTTTGGCCACCAAGCCACCCAATTCGTCTAAGCTCGTGCGATCGAAAAACAAAATCGAGTTGTTTGTTATGGAAATTTCTCCAAACCGCGTAGCCTCGGAGCTTTCAAATGTTTCGATTTCTACGGCGAGGTATCTGCCATCATGCCCACTTACCGTCAGTCGGTGTCCTGGCGTCCAGAGAATGTCGACCATTTGCAACTGAATTTCCTTGTAAAATTCTGAATCGCAATGATCCTGTGGCGTCGCCTCCAATTCAAGGGGGTCTTCGCCGGTATGGCGATGACATAGAACCGCATTCTGCATTGACCAAGGTTGTTGATGGCCTTTCGACAACGTCGCTGTAACTGACTGAGTGGAAGCCACAATTGTAAACGACTGCGTGCGTGGGTATGAATAATAAAGTGCAACAAAACCAAAAATCGTTAGCAATATTATGCGTAACAATCCAAACTGAAACAGTGGGTTGGCTAGATTTCTGGATACGGAAAGCAGGGTGCGTATATGGCGCTTCATTGTGATGTCGGGATAATGATGACGGCTTTCAGAGGTGGTGCTCTTCGGCCCTTATTCAAACGTATAGCGACCAAATTTGCTTCGCCACTGGCATTATTAGGCACCCCAAGTTTGCACTTGAAGTTAAACTGGATGGCGTCGTTGCTGACAATCTTGTGGCAATTCGCAACCAAAGACGTGTCGTTAACCGACAACGTTAATTTCAGTTCTTGTGTATTTCGAGCGTGAATATTTAGCATTAGCATTCTGCGGTTTTGCGCGTCGCGCTTAAGGTTATGTTGCCCATTAAAGACCACAGGCACCATACGGCTGCTTACATCTGTACTTAATTGGGTTTCACAGGCCCCTTCAGACAAAACTAACCCGCTATTATCAAACGTAGAGCCCGACCAGGTTTCTGGAAATTCGGTTGGATAAGCCAACTCGGTCATTTCTTTTCCCAGGACTTCAGGTAATTGATATTGGCCCGTCGTCAAAAGCCGACCATCAATAGTGGTCGCATTTGCACATATTGTTTTGTTTGCCCAATCACTGGGTGCCATAAAGAAGAGAACCGGCCTGGTTTTCGATGCATTTGATGCAAATTGAAGACCTCTTAACCAAAATGGCGCAGAGATCAGCCCCTGTCTCAATTCTGTATCAACAAAGGTTTCGGGTTTTATTGGTTGGCTTTCTTGCGCTGCTACCCAAAAAGGGCACAAGCTAAGGACCACTGCACATCGAAATATATAATTTTGCATGGAAATTTACTAAACTCCAAAGGACGATTCCGAGATGGGGTATATTATGCAGATTAGAATTTTTCTGTCACTTGTCGCTTTTTATTTTATTTGGGTTTGGCCAGCCTTCGCGGCTTCCTTGGCTTTGGTGGGGAACGACGAAGGTCATGCTGTCCTCGTGCAACATCGTGGAAATTGCTATGCGATTATGCCGAACCATGTTGCCGCGCGGGATCAATTAGCGCTTACTTCGGCCTTACCACAAAAAACGGGAACAGCGCTGGTGTTTCACCGAAAACGGGAAATGGATTTGGCGTTAGCTTATGTCGAAGGTGATATTGTCAGCACGTGTGACCGGTCATGGAATGAGTTGGCAGCCGACGTCAGCGAGTTGATCGCTGGGTCCACGTCTGGTGGCCTGAAACGTATACAATTTGCCGGGAAATTCATGGATCGAGCAGAGGCCACGATTGTGGATGCAGACGATAATCATTTTGAGATTGTCACTTCTGAACAATGGGCTAGCTCTGAAATCATGGGGGGTGTAAGTGGCACATTGTTTTTCGTAAATGATCAACCAGTTGGGATAGCTTTATCCTCAGAAAACACAAATCGCGCTCGATTTCTTCGATTGGACCGCGTGTTTGAGGCGCTATCAGGTGTGTTAAGTGCAGGTCGCTCAACTCATCCAGCCAGAATGCAAATTACTGGTTCCACAGAGGGGTTAGGGTACCGGATCACAAGCCAGATGCGTCTGAAAAATGGTGCCAAGAAAGGATTGGCCAACGCACTTACAGCGGATTGGGATGGTGCCGAAATTGAGATTGAGTTCACTCTCTCAAATGATTTACCAGTGCGTTTGGACCAAATCTTACTAGAGTCCGATATCGCTGATAGCGCGCAAACATTTCCCCAGAAAATAGTGCTGGAATTGGACAGGGGGCGCCCCGGTAATCCGTTTTGGGGGGAACTCTTTACACCTGACATGCCCCCATCTGGCAAGCTAGATATCAATACGGGGGAAACATTTGCCCGCCGTGTTCGGTTGACCATCCAGTCGGTTTGGCACTCAGATCGCCCTATGCGCATTGATCGTGTTGTTTTTCGGTAAGTAGCTTCGCAACTATTCCTTTAGATCAATCGTCATCGTTGCTCTCCCAAAACCAGAAAGGAATGTGCCGCGCATTTGCCCGTCTGGTTGTAACGTTAAGGCTGCCGATCCTCTGTTGATTGCCTGACCGCCATTGGCAAACATCATGAACTGAAGCGAACTGCCGATAAGAGTGAAGCGACATTTTCTAAATGTCGGATCCAACCAGCATGAAGATTTTGAATCATAAGTTCCGACTGGCATCATCACAAATCCACTCTGCCCGTTTTGGCCCCCTCCGTAGACCTCGAGCCACTTTAACGCTTCGGTTGAATCGGGATTATCCAGGGTTAAGCGCACCTGAAGATTGGTGACAAAAACCGATTCAATTGCCATGTTTTGCAAGACAGGATTTGACGAAAACAACGCGTGTTCGCGACCTATGCGCTTTAACGCCTTGTCATCGTCCTTTAGCAGCGCTTCAACGAGGGAATATTGAGTGACCTGATCTGAATTCTGCAATGTTCGCAATACTTGTTTAATCTTCTCGGATTTCGCACCAGCGTTTGCCAATACATCATCCACAGACTGAGCTAATAGAGGTGCGCCGTTTCCTACAAAAATGGCTAAAATTGACAAAGTTAAGAAATTCAAGAGACTCTTGTTAGTGGAAAATTTCATATTCGCTCGCTCTAAACTGTTTTTAAACTTGAAGGACACTTCGAGGTTACAACGGGTTTTGAACTGGTGCAAACTGCACTGGGCCTGTCGCATTCGGATCTGGGCAACAGAAATTTTTTGAATTCGTATGAAGAGTTTGGAAAGCCTTGAACAAAAAGCCTTT
>JBOEGL010000016.1:0-115704 GCA_050633405.1 Cognatishimia sp.
CTATCGTGCGCTGCAGGCTGGGTGCCACGATGCGATAGGCAAATCCTTGATCTAAATCCCAACAGGAATGAATCGCCGCCCAATTGGTGATGCTAAAATATTGCCCTTCGCGAACGACGCTGAACATGCTTTCGATTCCGGTGACTTCCGGACCGTAGGAAATCTTTACTTCGTTTTGCAACGCAGCCAGCTCAATTGCGCGACGGGCGTTCCAACCTTTGTCTCCTGTGGTCAGCGGATATTTTGCGAGATCCTTGAAGGGAATTTCACTGACGGCAGGCAGGTCTGTTCTTCGCTTTCCGATGAGGTACATATGTTCATGAAACAATGGTTCTGCAGTGACATTTTCAATATCACTCGCATTGGGGATAACTGCAAAATCGACCATGCCCGACGAGATTATGTGACCGCTTTCGTGGCTGAGACCTTCAAAGACCTTTAATTTGATCCGGGGATATTCCTCTTCCATGCGCCGTAAGATCGGCCCGGTCAGCAGACGCGCCGCTGTTACCGGAACCGCAATGGCGACTTCGCCGCCGGGATCATTGGACCCATCTCTCACATCATTTGCGGCGGCCTCGAGCTGCCAAAGGATGTGGCGCGCATGATCACGTAACCGCCGGCCATGCGTGGTTGGGACAACCCCTCGGTTTGACCGGTCAAACAACGAGACACCCAATTCTTGTTCTAGAGCGGCGACATGGCCGCTGATCGCGGGTTGGGCGACATGCAGCTTGCGCGAAGCGGCTGAAAAGCCACCTTCCTCTGCCACGCAAAGGAAATATTTCAGCTTTTTTAAGTCCATGATTTGGCCCTTTGCTATAACTTTTTCGTATAACGCTAGGGTAGTTTTAGTATTTCCGCAATTACCCAAGCAGAGCTATGGTAAGCTATTCCGTCTGGCAAAAGGGCGACAATGAGGATCCAGCAATGCAGATAGATCACTCATCACCGCTTGGTTTTGGCCGATCAAGCCTTATCGAAAATGTCTATAAGGCTCTGATAATAAAGTGTTTCCCAAAAGTAAACGAGAGGAAACTAGACATGAACATCCTTTGGGAGGATTGAAATTATGAAGTGCCTAAGATCGCTTGTCTTCATTGCGGCAGCTACGGCTGCGCCATTGGTCTCTGCGGCAGAAACCTGGACGCCTCCAGGGCCAATCAAGATGCTCATCGCTTTCCGCGCGGGGGGCGGCGCTGATACGCAATCCCGCTTGATTGCAGAGGAACTTGAAGCAAGACACGGCTGGAAGATCATTCCGGAGCAAGCCACCGGCAAGGGAGGTTTGAACGCCGTCAAGGCCATTAAAGACGCCGCCACTGACGGCACCGCAATGGCGATGATTGTGACGGGTTCGCTGGGATACAACATGGCTGCTGCAAATGCGGGCCAACCCACAGATGTCACCCCAATCATCACCACAGCAGGCACGCAAATGGCGGTTGTTGCTTTGGCATCCAAGGGTTGGAAAACCCTCGGTGACGTGCTGGAAGCCGCAAATAATGGTGAAAAAATCCGATTTGGCGCAATGACGCCACGCCTCGGAGATATCGCTTATATCATTGAAAAAAACAACAACGTGGACTTCAATATTGTCTCGGTAAAAGGCGGTAAAGCCGTGATGGACGGGTTGAATGCCGGAGACCTTGACGTGGGATTTGGCGCGGGCATCCAAGCCAAAGCTGTCGCATCCGGTGAGATGGTAGAGCTTGCATCAGTGCTCAGCGGACCGCTTAAAAGTACGCCTGATGCGCCCCTTTTGACCGAATATAATGTCGAATTTACCAGCGATACAACATTCATGTTAGCTGGACCAAAGGGTATGGACCCTGTGGCGCGTAGTGCGATTGCCACCGCCATTGCCGAGATCATTCAAGACGAAGGCAGCAAGGCAAATCAGTTCCTGACCAAAGGCTTTGGTGGACCCAAAGTCATTATGGGCACCGAGCTCGAAACCCTTGTTCAAAGCGGATTTGACGATGCTGGCGCGTTGATTGAAGCGGTCGGCAATTAAAATCAACACATAATCTAGACCCTGCGGTACCTTTGGTCCGCAGGGTTTTTCTTAAGGTAGGTATATATGCTGCGCCCGAATGCCGTGTTAGGCCTGATCTGCGCCTTTGTAGGTCTGTTGTTGGTTTTTGTCTGGGTTCCCTTGGACACGGAAACCGGCATCATTGAAATCTCGCGAGGTGAATACAGCGTAGGAGATGCGCTCGCCCCGACGCTCGCGGGGGTCGTGATTTTGTTGTCTAGTTTTATGCTCTTGGTATTTGAGCGGAACGCACATCGTCAAAGATCGATCACACGGCAAAACTTCATTTACATTTCAAGCGTTTTGGCCTGCATCGTTGTGGGGGGCGTGGTCATGCGTTTTGCGGGGCCGGTGGCTGTCGAAATATTCGCGGCGGATTCAGATTACCGACTTCTGCGCGACAGCGCGCCTTGGAAATACATCGGCTTTGTGCTTGGCGGTGCAATCATCATCGCGGGCTTGATCAGTATCGTCGAACGTAAGCTGACGTGGCGTGGACCGGTTCTGGGACTAATTGCAACATGTGCCATTATCGGTCTGTATGACCTGCCGTTCGACGACCTTCTATTACCACCAAATGGGGATTACTAATGGGACCTCTCGATTATATTTGGGCCGGTGTGCTAGCTGTTTTACACGGGCCAGAAGCCTTTGTCCTATTAGGCATTCCGATCTCTCTTACTATTTTAATGGTCTTCTGTGGCCTGATCCTCGGAATTATCGTTGGGGCAACGCCGGGTCTTGGCGGGGTTATTGCCATGGCAATCTCATTGCCGATTCTGATTTCGACCTTTGGCTTTTCCGAAGATGCCTTGCTGCCAGTTTTGGGGTTTCTAATTGGAGTCATGAAGGGATCCACAGTTGGCGGGGCAGTGCCCGCAATTCTGTTTAATACCCCAGGTACGCCGGACAGCTATATGACAACGCTCGACGGCTATCCAATGTCCCAAAAGGGGAAGGCGCGTAAAGCGCTGAAGGTCGCACATTTTTCATCGGTAAGCGGCGATACATTCTCTGATATCGTGCTGTTCGTATGCGCGCCCTTCCTAGCGATCCTTGTTGAAAGCTATTTGGATCTGCCAGAGAAGACAGCGCTGCTTATTCTTTCCCTCAGCTTTATTGCTGCCGTTGTTGGCAGCTCTGTCTCTAAAGGTCTGCTGAGCGCAGGTTTGGGTCTGCTGGCCGTCTATGTCGCGACTGGAGAAGATTTTTATCCACGCCTGTCCCTCGGAACGTCAGAATTGTCTCAGGGGTTTCCCATCATTGCGGCAGTTGTCGGTACTTTGGTGTTGGGCTCGGTCTTTGCGGAACTCGAAGACCTTTGGCGCCAAAAGCGCAAAAGCGGCAAGATCACGGCCATTCAGGAGAGCTCTGACACAAAGCTTAGACTGCATGAAATCCGCCGACTTTTGCCATTCATCGGACGTTCCGCTGTCATTGGCACCTTGATCGGTGCGCTACCTGGTATTGGATCTACGCTGGCAGCAACCTTGGGCTACACTTATAATCGCAACAAACACGAAAAAACCAAAAAACCTGATGATCCATCTTTTGGCGAAGGTGCCGCAGAAGGCATCGCTTCGACCGAAGCGGCCAATAGTTCCGTTTCGGGTGCCAATTTGATTCCCGTTTTGTCGCTGGGCATTCCCGGCAATACCGCCGCTGTTTTCCTAATCCTAGCCGTTGAAAGCATTGGTGGATTTAACCCTGGCCCTGCGGTGTTTAGGTTTACTCCAGAACTGAATTCGGAACTGGTGATCGCCTTTGGCCTGTTTACGACGATGGTCATAGCCAACCTTTTGAACTGGACAATTGGTGGTGCCTTTATGCGGTCGATGGGCATTATGACACGCCTTCCCAAGCAATATCTGTTGCCCATGGTGTTCTTGCTAACCATTACGTCTCTTTACGTGCAAGAGACACGGTTCGAGGCCATCGCATTCTCTGTGGGCTTTGGCATTCTTGGATATCTGATGCGCCGAATGGGCATTTCACCGCTTCCCTTTGTGATCGCCTTTGTTTTGGGTGGACGCCTAGAAGAAATCGCGCGCCAAGCGTTTTCGGCAACAGGGGGCGATCCGTTCTTCTTGTTCTCAAGCCCTGTTGCCCTGATGTTCATGGTGATGTCGCTCGGCGTTGTTGTTTTCTCGCTACGCAAAAGAGCACCGGATGAAAACGAAGCTTCTGAAGAGGCCAAAGTGCCATGATTATGCTATACACGTGGCCAACGCCAAATGGCCTTAAGGTCTCTATTATGCTCGAAGAGCTTGGTATTGAATATCTTGAACATCCGATAGATATCCACCAAGGCGCACAGCATTCCGCCGAGTTTGCAGAGATCAGCCCAACACGCAAAATCCCGGTTCTCAGGGATAGTTCTGCGGGCGTCACCTTGATCGAATCCAATGCCATATTGCTGTATCTCGCAGAAAAACACCGGAGGTTTTTGCCGCTGGATCCCTTGAAAAAGATAGACGCGATCTCTTGGTTGATGTGGCAAGGGGCGGCCCTTGGACCCATGGCTGGCCAGGCGAATTTCTTTCATTTTTTTAACCCGGGAAAGTCTGAATTCGCAGAAGAAAAATTTCTTACAACCGTCCGGAAGCTCTATGGTGTTCTGGAAGATAAGTTGCTTGGGAATACCTATATTTGTGGCGACTATTCAATTGTAGACATGGCCTGCTACCCTTGGATCGCGCGTCATACGCGCATTGGAATACAGCCTGACGAGTATCCAAATGTGTTCCGTTGGTATGAAACGGTTGGACAAAGAGCAGCCGTGAGAAAGGCCTTTGAGGCCAAGCCTTAGAGAGCTTTCACACAAGTTGGTTCACGGCTGGCTCAAAGGTCAAATATGCAAGGCTCGGTTCTGTCCCTTGAGCGCCGTTTCCTGAACGGTTTCACCGAGGGTAGGATGGGCATGGATTGTGTCGGCTATATCTGTGAGCGTCGCAGCCATTTCCAGTGCCAGTGAAAATTCGCCTGCCATTTCGGAAACGCCAGCGCCAGCCGCCTGGATACCGAGAACAAGCTCGTTTTCCGCATTGTACACGATGCGAACAAACCCGTCGCTGCGTTCCATCGTCATCGAGCGGCCATTCGCTGCAAACGGAAACAGGGCAACTTTGGCGTTTTCGGCTTCGCCCGGCAATGCACCCACCGTCACAATTTCGGGGTCAGTGAAGCAAACTGCTGGGATGGCGCGTTTGTCCCAGGTTGATGATTGACCTGCAATATGCTCGGCGACCAGGGTGCCCTGTGCCATTGCGCGGTGCGCCAGCATGGGGTCACCGGTGACATCGCCAATGGCAAAAACACCTCGCATTGAGGTCGCGCAAAACGGATCAACGGCAATAAACGCCCCATTCATCGTTAGACCCAAATCTTCTAGGCCGAAGCCCGCGACCGTTGGAGATCGTCCAACGGTGACCAGCACTTTGTCCGATGCGATCTCTAGTGCACTCTCTTGTGTTTCGACAAGCAGGGCAGTGCCGTCTTTTGACAAACCTTTGGCTTTGGCGGACAGATGCAGCGTCACGCCCAGAGCCTTGAGCCGGGCCAAAACTGGTTTGGTCAACTCAGCATCATATTGAGGAAGGATGTTCTCTGCAGCTTCGACAATGGTCACTGCGGCACCCAATTTGGCCATGGCCGTACCGATCTCTAGCCCGATATAGCCGCCGCCAACGACGGTCAGTCGTTCTGGAACCTCTGTCAGATCCAGCGCTTCTGTCGATGAAATGACATTGCCGCCAAAGGGCAAAAACGGCAACTCGAACGGCCTTGAGCCCGTTGCAATGACCATGTTTTCACATGCGATCCGCAGTGGCCCGTCAGCCGTGTTCACCTCGACGGTCTTGCCATCAATGACCCGAGCCTGACCTTGCACATAACGCGTCTTGGCTTTTTTCAGCAGGCCCGAAACACCGCCTGTCAGGCGTTTCACAATCCCGTCTTTCCATGCAATGGTTTTGCGCAGATCAATCGACGGCGCGCTTGCAGATATACCAAGTTCATTGTCGCCGGAAAACGCACGTGCCTTGGCAAATTCATCGGCGGCATGGATCAAGGCCTTGGAAGGAATGCAACCAACATTGAGGCAGGTTCCGCCTGGTTTCCGACCCTCGACTACGATGGTATCAAGGCCCAGTTGTCCGGCGCGGATACCGCAGACATAGCCACCCGGACCAGCGCCAATAACCAAAAGCTTGCAAGTTTCCTGTTGCATGGGTCAGACCTCCATAAAGATCGTTGCCGGGGTTTCCAGCAGGGATTTGATACGTTGAACGAACACGGCAGCGTCCCAGCCATCGATAACGCGATGGTCGAAACTGGCTGAGATGTTCATCATCTTGCGGGGCACAAACTGGGTGCCGTCCCACATTGGCCGTATTGCCATTTTGTTGATGCCGACAATCGCGACTTCAGGCTTGTTGATGATCGGTGTGGTCGCCAGTGCACCCAATGGGCCTAGCGAAGTGATGGTGATGGTCGAACCCGTTAATTCATCGCGTGTGGCTTTGCCGGTTCGAGTCGCTTCTGACAGTCGGCTGATTTCTGAGGCGGTTTCAAACAGGTTCAAGGTTTCTACATTGCGCAATACTGGCACCACCAAGCCTGCGTCAGTCATTGTGGCGATGCCAGTGTGAACCGCAGCATGACGGATTATCACCCCCTTTTCATCGTCGTAATGCGCATTCATTTCTGGGTGATCCAGCATGGCCTTGGATAATGTGGCAGTGATAAACGGCAGAACGGTCAGTTTGGGCTTGTCGCCACGGTCTGCATTCAGTTTAGCCCGCAGCTCTTCCAATCCGGTGACATCGATTTCTTCGACGACCGTGATGTGAGGAATGCGACTATTGGCCATCTCCATGCGTTCTGAGATTTTCCGACGCATACCAATCACTTTGATTTCTTCGGTGCCAGTGCGCGCTATAGTGCTAGATGAGGCAGTCTGCCCCGGTTGCTGTGGAGGCAGGTTAAACACCGCATCAAGGTCAGCATGGGTGATCCGTCCTGCTGGACCTGAACCCGCCAGCTGACGCAAATCAATACCGGCGGCGCGCGCTCTTGCGCGCACGGAGGGGGATGCGAGTGGTGACTGTCCTTCGTGCCGGGGTGCTCCGGCCTGAGCGACTTTTGTTGTGCTTGGGGCAGGTGCCGCCTGTTTTGGTGCCGGATCTAAGGGGGCTGCTGTCGGTTTTGGAGCAGGTTCGCTAGGGGCTGCGGTCTCTGAGGCAGATGCGTCTGTTTCGATCAAAACCAGATCTGAACCGACGGCCAACACTTCGCCAAGTTCACCGCCAAGATGCACAATTTTTCCGGAATAGAGCGATGGAATCTCAACTGTGGCCTTGTCTGTCATCACGGCGGCAATGGGGTCATCTTCTTTTACAATGTCGCCAAGGTTGACCAGCCACTCTGCCAATTCAGCCTCGGTCACGCCCTCGCCAACATCGGGAAGCTTTACAGCGAGAACAGATTTTCCCGAAGGTATCTGAACTGCCGTTTTCTCTTCCACTTCGGATGAGGTCTGTTCCAGAGGCTCCGGTGTCGAAACACTCGCAGCAGAGGAGTCAGCGCTGTCATCTGTTTCAATACGAACCAGATCAGAGCCAACAGGTAGGATATCGCCTATGTCGCCGCCCACCCAAGTGACCTTGCCACTATAAAGTGAGGGGATTTCGACGGTGGCCTTATCTGTCATCACCGCGGCGATCACGTCATCTTCTTTTACGATGTCACCAACCTTAACTTGCCATTCGACAAGTTCCGCCTCGGTGACACCTTCGCCAACATCGGGAAGTTTTACGGGAAGAATGTTCATTTAGTCCTCCATCGCTTTTTGCAAGGCACGCACAATCCGATCCGGGCCGGGGAAGTAGTCCCACTCTGCCGCATGGGGATATGGGGCATCCCATCCGGCAATACGTTGCAGCGGGGATTTCAGGTGCCAGAAACAGGCTTCTTGTACTTCGGCGATCAATTCTCCGCCGAAGCCACTGGTTCGGGTAGCTTCATGGACCACAACACAGCGCCCTGTCTTTTCGACTGAAGCTTTGATCGTGGCGAGATCCAAGGGTAGCAGGCTGCGCAGGTCAATGATTTCGGCATCAATGCCAGATTGTTCGACAGCGGCTTCTGCCACATAAACCATGGTGCCGTATGCCAGGATTGTCACATCCGCCCCGGTCCGTCGGATGTCGGCCTTGCCGATCTCGATACTATAGTGTCCTTCGGGCACCTCGCCGCCAGGATGACTGGCCCAGCCGACGGATTTTCCGGTGTGGTCGCCATAAAACGGACCGTTGTAAATCCGTTTAGGTTCAAAAAAGATGACTGGGTCTGGGTCTTCGATGGCCGCAATCAACATGCCTTTTGCGTCATAGGGCGTCGAGGGCATGACAACCTTTAGACCAGCAACATGCGTAAACAGGGCTTCGGGGCTTTGACTATGGGTTTGGCCGCCGAAAATACCACCACCGGTGGGCATGCGCACGACCAATGGGCACGTGAAACTTTCGTTTGATCGGTGCCGCAGGCGCGCGGCCTCTTGGGTGATCTGGTCGTAGGCCGGGTAGACATAATCGGCAAATTGCACTTCGACACAGGGTTTCATCCCATGTGCGGCCATTCCCACCGCCATGCCAACAATTGCGCTTTCGTTGATGGGGGTATCAAATACACGCTCTTGACCATGCTTGGCCTGAAGCCCAGCGGTGCAACGAAACACACCACCAAAATAGCCGATGTCTTCTCCAAAAACCACTACGTTCGGGTCTTGTGTCAGTTTGACGTCCATTGCATCGCGCAATGCTTCGATCATTGTCATTCGGGTCATATCAGTGCCCCATTTCTTGACGTTGGCGACGTAGGTGCTCTGGCATGTCAGCATAGACGCCTTTGAAAATTGTCGATGGCGACATTGGTTTGGGGTTCACAAAGGTGCCGTGGGCTTCGACTTCTTTTTGAACCGCTGAGACCTCGTCAAGGATTTCCGCTTCGGTCTGGACATGCCGTTCTTCAGACCAGACGCCACGCCGGATCAAATGTGCCTTTAACCGTTCCACTGGATCGCCAAGTGGCCATGCGTTCGCTTCGTCTTTGGGACGATAGGCCGATGGGTCATCAGAGGTGGAATGTGCAGCAACCCGGTAAGTGAACCATTCGATCGCCACAGGGCCGAGGCCAGACCGAGCCCGAGCAACCGCCCATTTTGATACAGCTGCCACCGCAAGATAGTCGTTGCCATCCACGCGCAGAGCCGGAATGCCATAGCCTCGCGCCCGGGCGGCATAGGTGCGCGAACCACCAGTGGCCACGCCGGTATATGTCGAAATTGCCCATTGGTTGTTCACGATGTTCAGGATCACAGGTGGACGATAAACCGACGCGCTGAGTAGGGCGGAATGAAAATCATTTGACGCAGTGGCCCCGTCACCGATCCAGCCAGCAGCGATGCCACCGTCACCGCTCAGAGCATTGGCCATGGCCCAACCAACCGCTTGGATGTACTGAGTTCCCAAGTTGCCTGAAATGCTGAAAAAACCATAGTCACGGGACGAATGCATAATGGGCAGTTGCCGCCCTTCAAGCGGGTCACATTCGTTGGAATAGATTTGTCCCATCAAGGCTTTGAGCGGATAATCCGCTGCAATCAACAGGCTTTGCTGGCGGTATGTGGGAAAGTTCATGTCGCCTTTTGCCAGCTGTCTTTGAAACCCGCAGCCGATGGCTTCTTCGCCGGTACAAAGCAGATAAAACGAGGTCTTGCCTTGTCGTTGTGCGTTTAGCAAACGCTTGTCCACTGCGCGCATCTTGAGCATGTCGCGCAGACCTAGCAAAAGCGCGTCTGCGTCAAGATCAGAAATATAGTCGGCCCATGCGCCTTCGGCCTCGCCATCATCGTTCAGCACCCGGATCAACCCGTTTGCGAAGGGCCGCGCGTCTGCGGCGTCTAGATCCAACGGCGGGACGTCCAGCGCGTCAACGGGGGGGATTTTGATCGCAGAAAAATCTGGAGATTCATTCGGCCGTGCGGGTGGTTGAGGAAAATTCAGTTTCAATTTTTTGCTCATCTTGTCCACATCCTTGTCACTGCGCCCTGAAAGACGGTTTCGCTGTTGCGCACCCGAAATAGGGCAGGTCGAGTTTTCAATCCTGGCTTTAAGGGCGCGCCTCTTTCCAGTGCGATTGTTGGAGTGGCATCACCGTATTTCATGATGAGAACTTCCGTTTCAGGTCGCGGGAAATATTGATGCGCTGGACATCGGAAGTGCCCTCGTAAATTTGACAAACACGTACGTCGCGATAAATCCGTTCCAGCGGGTAGTCAGCAAGATAGCCGTATCCACCTAAGGTCTGAATGGCATCTGAGACCACACGCTCGGCCATTTGACTGGCAGTGAGTTTGGCAATTGACGCTTCACGCAGGCAAGGTTGGCCAAGGTCTTTTAATCTTGCAGCATTCAAGACCAACTGTCGGGAGGCTTCAATCTGGGCATCCATATCGGCAAGACGGAAGGCCACGGCCTGATGATCAAAGATTGGCTTGCCAAATGCGGTGCGCTCTAATGCATAAGCGGTTGCATATTCCAATGCAGCCTGCGCCATCCCGACCGACTGTGAGGCGATGCCGATGCGTCCGGCCTCTAGCGAGGATAGGGCGATGGATAGCCCCTGGCCCTCTTTGCCAATCAACGCCTCTGCTTCGATTTGCAAATCATCAAAGGTTAAAGCACAGGTATCGGAGGCTTTCTGCCCCATCTTCTTTTCCGGTTCAGCAACGATCAAACCTGGATTGTTCTGTTCGATGTAGAACGCTGAGATGCCCTTTTTTCCCGCCGCGGGATCCGTCACTGCAAATGCAATCGTCGCGCCGCCAATGCGTGCGGATGAAATGAATTGCTTGGCACCGTTCAGTTCATAGCCATCTTTTGTGCGTTGCGCGCGTGCCTTAAGTGCTGCGGCGTCTGTTCCGGTATGGGGTTCGGTCAGGGCAAAACAACCAATAAAGGCACCTTGCGCAGCCGGAGCCAACCAGCGCTTTTGTTGCTCTGGTGAAGCAAAGCGTTGCAAGATTGCGCAGAAAGGCGCGTTGTGCACTGACATCATGGTCGAGACTGCACCATCGCCGGCCGCAATTTCCATCAATGCCAATGCATAAGAAACATAATCGGCTCCAACGCCACCCAGCTCTTCTGGGACCGTCATACCCAAAAATCCAAGCGCGCCCATTTGCGCGATAATGTCTTGATCAATATGGCCCGCCGCTTCGCGTGCTGCCGCCGAGGGTGCCAGATTGTCCTGTGAAAACTGGCGTGCCATGTCTTGGATCATGGCCTGTTCATCTGTCAGAATTCCGTTCATTGGCTCACTCCCATTATTGCCGCACGTTAGCGTCATCAAAACCGAAAGGCGGCGCTGTGTGGCAGCGTGTGGCTTGGGCTTAAAACTAGGTGGTTGTCCCGCAGTTTACTGCCAAAGCGGCCTTTGATTGAACTTACCGTCAATAATACCCGCAATGACGGGGATTGCTTGCCTGAAACTTGGTGAAAAGGTACTGTTTGTGCATAATCTATCGATAAAATATCAAATATTGGGGTGAGATATGTCGGAATTTGATGAAGTTGATCTGAGAATCCTAAGGGCTATGCAGAGTGATGGCACAAGAACGGTCACCCAAATTGCTGAACAAGCCGGGATTTCGCAGTCGCCGTGTTCGAGACGAATTATTCAAATGCAAGATGACGGCATCATCGTCGGAAAGAATGTAAAGTTGGATCGCCGTAAGTTGGGGTTCAATACCGTTGTTGACACGCGCGTAAAGCTAAAGCTGCACGACCGAAAATCACTAGAGGAGTTTAAAACGGTTGTCCGTGCAATACCCGAAATTCAATCGGCTGTGTTGATGATGGGGGAGTTTGATTTTCACCTGCGGCTGGTGGTACGGGACATTGACCACTATCAAGCGCTGTTGCAAGACAGGCTGGTGTCCCTCCCTGGTGTTCAAGAAATGCAAAGTTCGGTGATCTTGGAAGTTGTCAAAAATTCTTTGGCGCTACCGCTTTGACCAAGTGTTTGTTCAAACATATCAGAAATCAAAATGCGTCTTTTGCCCAGATAGAAGGCTAGCGTTAGATCGCGTGTGTAGCTGGGGCGAAAGATGGGTCATTCTCATACTTTGCTTCTATTCTTGTGTGTACGAGCGATTGGCATAGTGTTGCGCTGCCCACTCAAAACTGGGCGACGCGGTGCACCGATTAGTGCCGGAGAAAATCCCACAATGAAGGCGACCCAACCTAGGCACCAGACGAGGGCTGCTAGTTGCAGCAATTCATTTGTGACATTTGGAAATACCGGCACTGCCAGACGGCACCATGTTGCCAGCCAGTTTAGAACGACTCCGATTACAAAGCCCCGCGTCGCCTTCAGGGGGCCGGTTTCGGTATGCGCAGCGGCACGGCCCGCAATGGCCATGATCAGACCTGAAATTCCGCCAATGGTGATGGCGTGCATCGCGTCGGCCGCTGGATAAAACGAAGGATTCAAGCCAATAACGCCAAGTGCCAGTAATCCAATTGGCACCCAAAGAAAGGCCAAATGAAGCGCTGCAAGCAGAGGATTGTGAAGGGCACTCAAGCACTGCCATCCGCGCATATGCCACAAGAGAGTGAGCGCCGCGCCTATCATTGCGATCGAAGCCAACGCATGCTGGCCTGTCAGAGTGCCAAGAATGACGCCCCCCAAAAGCCCTTGCGTCAAAGCTCGGGACGTCACGCCACTGCGCCTGCCATGAGAAGATATGCCAATTCCAGCCATCCAATTCCGAGTGAACGCCGGAATCGCATGTGTGCCCACTGAGATCATTAGCAATGTGATGCCAAAAACTATTATGCGCGCCAGCTCTAAGCTTATCCAAGGCGTTCCTAAAACGGACGCGCTTAAAAACAGGATATCCATCACAGCCATAAACGCGCAAACCAGTGCAAAACCAAGTTTACGATATGCCCTTGCCGATAGGATTTGTTGTCCCAAAATAAGCGCTAAAATTGCAAAGTAGCCGGCATTGGCAGAGACCAAAATAAGCGGCGAGATGGCATCTGCTTGAAAGGTTGCCAATCGCGCCAAAGCCCACACACTTGTAATGCCCATTAGAATTAGGCCTCTCAACGGGGGCTGCGATGTCCAGCTGGGCAAAGCGGTTAGCGTATAGCCGCCAATGGCCGCTCCGGCAAATCCAAAAATCAATTCATGCACATGCCACAAAACGCCTGGCAACTGCTCAGATGGTCCACTCCAGGTAAATAGCGGCCAATACCCCACCGTGATAAGTGCACATAGAAATGCAGCAAGAAACAGTGGCCTGTGAGGTGCGGCCCAGAAGTTTCGCAGGTTCATTTTGCTGCGGATGTATGTGGTGTGACACCTTCCCAAGTTGTTCCGGCCGCACCGGTCAGGAAACCATCGCTCAAGCGGATATCTGGCCTTGAAGCCATAATTTCTTGCGCAAGTGCGCCTTTGGGTAGAGAACCAGACAACCTTTGGCGATAAAGCTCACAAAGTCGGTTGAAATCATGTGACTGCGGTGACAGCCGAAGCGCCGAGACGCCAACTTCACGCAGCGCTTCAATCTGGTGGTCAGAGCAGCCATAACTGTCTGAGAGTGTTTGCACGCCATTCATCACCAAAAATGGCTGCCCTTCCAAGGTCCGCACCTCCAGCCCATCCGGGTCCTCTTCGCAGGCAAACTGGCAATTGTCTTTGATGCGGCCATGCAACCGGGCGTGATAGCAGCGCCCCGAAATGGCCAGTGGCAATCGGCCGTGTCCCCAGACTTCGACCCTCACATCCAATTGAGACGCCTTTTCGGTCAAGGTCTTGATCGAAGACAAAGGCAGCTCTGGCGGCAAACACACGCGCTTTGCACCGCGCGAGGCAAGCCAAGATAGGGTGCCTTCGTTGTAAACATTGACCAAGGGCCCAACAGAAAACGTGCACCCCTCTGGCAAGTAAGTGAGTGCCGTCAGATCATTGGCTTCGACCTCAACACCCATTTCTGCAAGCATAGCGGTCATTTTACGCTCTCGTTTGAGCGTCACCAGAGCCAAGCTTGTTAGTACGACTTCTTTGCCGGCCTCTTGCAATGCGGAGATCGCTTCGGGGATGCGATCTTGGTAAAACGGCATGCGTTTTGAGCAAACCAACTCGCCCAGAACAACGCGGTCAACTGGAGCAGTGCAAAGATCGTTATAAAAGGCGCTCCAGGCGTCGGCGGACCAAAAAAATTGGTTGGGACCTACCGTCAATTCCATTGAACTATCTCCAGGTTTTTTTGTAAGCGCCAGTTGTCATGGCCTGGCCTTCGGACAATCGGGCTAACATGCCCTCGGGCATGGCTTTTCCAGCCTCTAAAGCATCTACCGCAGCGCGAAAATTGCGTACCACCTGAGCCACATAAGATTTCGAGCGCTGTCGGCCCTCGATCTTAAGGGCTGTTACGCCCGCTTTCTGCAATTGGGGAATTAATTTCTCGGCATTCAAACTGACGGGATCTTCAAAAAGGTGGCCTGTTTTCTCGCCCGCAGAAAAACACCCCTTGCAGAGTGTTGGATAGGGCGCAGGTTCACCAGGGCCGACGCGGTGAATTGTAAAGCCGCCCAAACGTGCGTCCAGCGCGCCGTTTTCCTCTTGATATTCCACGTGGCTGGCCGGCGAACAGACACCGTTCATATTGGGTGACAGGCCGGTCGCATAAGAAGAAAGCGAGCAGCGGCCCTCTGCCATCACACAAAGCCCACCAAATACAAAAACTTCTGTTTCAACATCTGTTTCGGCGTTGATGGCTGCGATTTCTGGCACTGATAACACGCGTGGCAGGACCACGCGCTTTACGTCAAAAGTTCGGGCATAGAAATTAATGATGTCGGCGTTGGCCGCCGCAGCTTGGACCGATAGGTGGCGACGCAAACCGGGGTGGAATTGCGCGCTATAGGCCAAAAGGCCTGGATCTGCCAAAATAACAGCATCTGCGCCACTGGCTTCTGCATCATGAACCGCGCGATGCCAGATTGCTTCGTCGCCAGCGCGGGGAAAGGTGTTGATCGCCACCAACACTTTGGCACCACGAGCATGTGCAAATTCAACACCCTCTCGCATTTCTGCGCGATCAAAGTTTAATCCCGGGAAATTGCGAGCATTGGTTTCATCGTTGAAACCGCAGTATATCGTGTGAGCACCCGCCTTTGCGGCAGCGCGCAAGGCCGCTGGCGTACCTGCGGGACAGACAATTTCCATTACCATTCAAGTGCTTCCTCTGGTCGGGTCAAGATCATTCCTGTCTGATGCTCTATCTGATCAATAAGGCGCTTCACCAAACCAGCCAAAGGGCCAGAAAATCTGGTCATTTCAGCAGCCAGATCCAATTCTGCATCATCGACCGCATTGCGCAGCGCCAGTGCCGCGGCGGTGTCGCCCTCGACAACCAAGTCGCGTGAAAAAAATAATGCGTCACCATCAAAGGCTCCGTGCACCAACCCCAAAAGTGCCGCAAGCCGTCCCGAAATCCTTGCATCTGCTTGGATTGAACCCCGGATGATTTGCACCCTAGGGGTGCCGCCGTTTGGCCGAAGATAAATGACAATCGGCAAATCTGTCGGATCAAGCACGTAATTCTTTTCGACATGATCACCCAATCGCCGAAACAATCCGGGATGCTGTCGGGCGATAGCGCGCGAATATGCCGTGAGCGTAAATGAAAGGGGTGCCAATGGTATCACCCTCAAAATGTGCGACAACGCGGTAGGGCATCGCGGCATTAGATTTTCTGAATCAGGCAAACAGACCTCCTGTCCCCAAATTTGGGTTGGTCCCTACCGCCTGACTATGCTGAATTTAATTTCTGATATTTGATGAAGGTCAAATTTGGGAAAGTTTTCTTCTGCTAGGCGGTGAAAAACAAAAACGGAGCTTAACCATGCGCAGTTTACCGCCACATCCGAGCCTGCGCCATTTTCTCGATTGGTGTCGCGAGACGGGTCAATTTCTGGAAATTGCCGAACCTGTTGATATTTGCCACCAAATGACCGCCGTTCACCGCACCGTTCTGGAAGCTCAAGGCCCGGTGTTGCAATTTAATCAACCCGTCTCGACTGGAAATGTGAAACTGAACACTCCGGTTGTTGTGAACCTCTTTGGAAGTGCTGAACGCGTGGCCGCTGGGCTCGGCGTTTCACCAGAAGGATTGGATGATCTTGGGGCTTTTCTTGCTGCGCTGCGCGCGCCCGAGCCGCCAGATGGAATACGGGACACCCTGTCGCGATGGCCGATGTTAAAGACAGCTTTAGCGACAAGACCAAAAATCGTGACATCAGCGCCGGTTCAAGACACGGTTTTCCAAGAGGCCGAAGTCGATCTATCCACCATTCCGATCCAAACGCACTGGCCAGAGGATGCCGCGCCACTGATCACTTGGCCGGTGGTGGTAACCCGGCCCTATGACAGCGAGCCTGATAGCGTCAAGAGCTACAACGCTGGTGTGTATCGCGCGCAGGTGTTGGACAAAAATCGTCTTATCATGCGCTGGCTTCCGCATCGTGGGGGCGCTGCACATCATCGAAGCTGGATACGGCACAATAAAAAAATGCCCGTTGCCGTTGTACTGGGGGCCAATCCAGCGATGCTTCTTTCAGCTGCACTTCCGCTTCCAGAAACCGTTTCGGAAATGACATTCGCTGGTGCGCTAAACGGAAAACGACCGCGCATGGTCGCGGCCAAAACCGTACCCCTTATGGTCCCTGCCGACGCCGAGATTGTCTTGGAGGGTTGGGTCTCTCCACAGGAAACCGCGCCAGAAGGTCCGTTCGGAGATCATACAGGCTATTACAATCAGACCGAGCCGTTTCCGGTTATGCAGGTCAGTGCGATCACGCATCGAAAAGACCCGCTTTACCTTTCAACCTATACAGGACGCCCACCTGACGAACCGGCCATCATTGGCGAAGTCTTTAATAAACTGGCCCTGCCGACGATACGTGCCCAAATTCCCGAAATCCATGATCTCTGGCTGCCACCCGCTGCATGCTCATATCGCATCGCCGTAGTTGCCATCGACAAGCGATATCCCGGGCAGGCCCGGCGCGTGATGATGGCACTTTGGGGAATGTTGCCCCAATTCAGCTACACCAAAATGATCATCGTGGTAGACAAAGAAATAGACCCCAGAAACTGGGACGATATTGCCTGGGCGATGGCAACGCGCATGGACCCTTCGAGAGATGTCATGCTTTTGGATAACACGCCAATGGACTATCTCGATTTCGCTTCCCCAGAACCGGGGCTAGCGGGGAAGATGGGCATAGATGCCACCAACAAAGTTGCGAGCGAAACAAACCGAGAATGGGGGCAGGTGATGCAGAGTGCACCTACAGACATTGCCTTTGCCCAGGACCTTTTGACACGCCTCATGCCGGAGCTTTCTAAATGACAAAAAAACGCGTCATATTGGGGGTGTCCGGTGCCTCTGGTGCCGCGCTTAGTCTCGCCATTGCAGAGAAGCTAAGTGCGCTCGACGTCGAAATCGACTTGGTCGTGAGCCCCGCAGCACAGCGTACTCTGTCAGAGGAATGCGGCAAAGATTCAGTACAGAAATTGCGAGATTTGGTAACGCGTAGCCACGCCATCGCAGATATTGGGGCCAGCATCGCATCGGGGTCCGTTCCGGTTGACGGCATGATTGTTGCGCCTTGTTCCATGCGCTCCCTTGCTGCCATTGCGCACGGCTTGGATGACAACCTTTTGACCCGCGCCGCCAGTGTTCAACTAAAGGAACGCAGACGCCTGATTTTATTGGCCCGCGAATCCCCTCTAACGCTGGCCCACCTGCGAAATATGACTGCGGCAACGGAAATGGGTGCCATTATTATGCCACCGGTTCCGGCTTACTATCTGCGACCTCCGTCATTGGCCGATGCTACGGCGCAAATAGCGGCGCGCGCGATCGATTGCCTTTGCATCAGGCCTCGTAATGCAGACCCTTGGCACCCAAATAGCGGCTGATCTGTGTTTTGATCTATTGGGCGCACTTGTAAGAAACATCATCAGTTTTTTGACCCCGTTTCTACAGTTCAAACACTTATTATTGGTATCCATTCAAAGTGTTTGGGGTCGGGGGGGGCGTCTTGCCGGGCCCCTCTCTGGAAGGGCCCGGTGAAATTCATTCAGCCAAAGTCGACAAGGCTAAGCTGTCCGTTGTCGTCTGAACACCTACTTTTTCCCGCTTCGTATCATTCCAGGCCGCTTTCACGAGCGAAACGCATTGCAATACCATTACAATCGAGAACGGGAAGGCGCCGATGACCATTGCGGTTTGAATGGCCTTCAGACCGCCCCCTGGTCCCCCTGCAATCAACAGAGCTGCAACCACGCCGCCAAGGGCAAGGCCCCAGAAATAAATATGTGGACGGGCTTTTGGGCCTTCGTCTCCGGCAGCGTTAATCGTGTTCACGATCAGCACAGCCGAGTCCGCTGTTGTCACCAAATAGGTCAGCAACAAGACAACGATCAGGACCGACATGAGCCACCCCAAGTTTGCGCCAAGCATATAAATGACCATGGCAAAAATCTTGTCTCCGTCTGGTGCCGAAAAGATGGCATCGCCCGCATCCCCGTTTAGCGTCAGGTCAATTGCCGTTCCGCCAGCAAAGCTGAACCAGATAAAGCACATAATTGCAGGCATGATCATCGCCCCAATGACGAACTCGCGGATGGAACGACCTTTGGAAATGCGCGCCAGAAACAGGCCAACGAAAGGTGCAAAAGCCACCCACCAAGCCCAATAGAAAACTGACCAGGCCCCTTGCCAATTCGCCTGGTTTGTCGCGACTGACCCTTCGACGCCATCTGTGCGAAACACCTGGAACAGCAGGGTCGGCAGATTAACAAGGTAGTCGAAAATGCCCATGAACAGAGCGGTCAGGCCAAAAAAGGTGGCACCAAAGATCAAGAAGAAGCCCAATAAAAAAATCGACAAAATCATGTTCACGTTGGACAAGATTTTGATTCCTTTTCCAACGCCAGACAATGCAGATGCAGTTGATGCAACCATAATAATTGTGATGGCCACGAGTACACCAAGTGTGTTTGATGTTCCTGTTTCTGGGTTGGTCAAGCCTCCGATGCCAATCCGTGTCATGCCGGAGACAAATTGTTCAACCCCAAATCCAAGCGCCTGTGCCACGCCAAGAATGGTCGCAACAACTGCAACGATGTCAATCACATTACCAAGAGTTCCAGAGAGAGAGCGGCCGAAAATCGGAATAAGGGAACTTCGCACTGTCAATGGCAGTCCACGGCGATAGCTGAAAAACGCCATGGCCATACCTGTAATGCCATAGCAAGCCCAAGCTCCAAATCCCCAGTGTAGATTGGACCACTTGTAAGCGTTGATGACATTGTCTTGTGCCGAACCCGTTGCTGTCCCGGCGATGACATCCGGATTGTTCTGAAAGTGATAGACAGGTTCAGCAACAGCCCAAGTCAGCATGCCGACGCCGATCGCGGCACCAAACATCATAGCAAACCAAGAAAAACGTGCGAATTCGGGTTCGTCGCCTTCGACGCCCAATTTCAACTTTCCGGTTGCTGGTATGATTGCCAAGATTGAGCAGGTGAAAAAGAACAAAGCCACGATCCAGATATACCAATACGCGGTATTGGCTAGAATGAAGCTGTTAATCGCATTTAGAACGGTGCCCGCTTGTTCTGGGAAAACGATGGCCCAGATGACCAAGGAAGCAATGATGATTTTGGAAACGACTGCGACGCTTGTGCTGAAGCCAGAGTAAAATCCCCTGTCAGCTGTCTGGATAGGAAGTTCCATTAAAGGAGGTTTCAAAGACATAAATCCCTCTGTGTTGGTTGCGAATGTGCTTTTTTTGTTTTTGCATGCGACCGCAGACAAGCAAGCGCAATGAGATCTGATGGTAACGATTTCCAATTGAGCACTTTTTTACGCTAGCTGAAATAATTGGTTTGGAAATTCGCAACCTTTCCACCTAAGGTTTCATAAAAGGGAAACTATGGTTTGGCAAAGCAAGCGATTCTCAAGTCTTTGGGTGATGTCGACATCCGATTGCTACGCGTTTTTGTTGTCGTGGCTGCCTGCAATGGAATTGCAGCATCTGAGCTTGAGTTGAACATTGGAAAATCTACGATCTCGCGCCATATTTCAGATCTAGAGGCCAGGCTGGGGCTTCGCTTGTGTAATCGGGGGCCATCTGGATTCAGCTTAACCACAGAAGGAGAGCAAGTTCTTAAACTGACGGCGCAATTACTTGCCCATATCGACGAATTTCGATCCGGTGTCGATGAAATTCAAAGCACGTTATCTGGCACCATTCGTTTTGGGCTTTATGACCAATCATCAGCAAACCCCAAAGCGCGAATTGACAGGGCAATAGCGAAATTCGATGAAATAGCGCCCAATGTCACTCTTGAAATTTCATTGGACACATTGACCGCGCTAGAAGCTGATGTGGTCAACGGGTCGCTTGATCTGGCTGTCATGCCAATTTACCAAACATCGTCAATGTTATCATATACCGAAATTTATTCAGCGGAGATGAGCCTCTATTGTGGAAGTGAACACCCGCTTTTTGGCGTTAATACTCAGGGGCTTGACCCAAAATCTATACTTTCTACCTATAAATACGCCGGATATTCTTTCAACTCCCCGAATATGCGCGTTACCAATCTATTGGAACTGGAACGTGCCGCGGGCGTGAAAGACGAGGAGGCGCTGGCTCTCTTGGTTCAATCGGGTCGTTATCTTGGTTTTTTGGCAGATCACATCATTGACGGTATTGGTGGTCAGTCGCAGTTTTGGCCACTTTTTGCAGGTGAAATCTCTTATTCTGTTCCATTTGCAGCAATCACTCGAAAACGTCATCGCCCAGACCGTAAGGCCGAAACTTTCCTTGCATGCTTAATAGACGCCCACGCATCACAAAAAGAGTTCGTGTCGTAGGCTTTTGTGTAATGATGCGGCATATGTTCGTTTGCTTTCATGGGGTGCCGCCAAGCTTTTAAGCTGGTTGAATGCAAGATATGTTCAGGTGTTAGGCCATTCCTGCAAAAATGGTATTTTCTGAGGCTTAGGCCGCGTACTTGCGGTGTTAATGATCGCGCCATTCTTGGAAGGAATGCTAGCCGGTTGAATGCCCAAGACGGTAGGATTTCTGGCCCCAACAAATGAACAATGGGGTTTCGAAATTGTGCAAATAGGTAATCAGAGCATCGGGCCAATTTCTGTGGTGTTGAGGTGCGGTTGGTCAAATCGCTCTGCGGGAGCCTTCTTGTTTTGTTAGATGTTAATAATTTAGCTTGGCTAAGTATATTGGCGGAACGTTTGGGGGAATTTTGGGATAAAAGTACCGTAAATCAAGTCTTTTCTATTTCCCTCTTCAGCTGGTATTGGTTAGCCTATCAAAGCATGCTTGCGAATATGGGAGATGAAGATGCGTAAATTGATGGTTGGTGCCGCTTTGGCGGTAACAATGGTGCCAGGTCTTGCTGCTGCGGATGACTGCGGTGAAGTTACAATCACAGAGATGAACTGGGCGTCGAGCGCCATTATCACAAATATTGCCAAATTTTTGATGGAAGAGGGCTATGGCTGTTCTGTTGTGTCGGTTCCTTCGTCGACGACGCCTTCTTTGGTGTCAGTTGCCGAAACAGGTAAGCCGGATATTGTAACAGAATTGTGGATCAATGGTGCACCTGCCTATCAGGAATTGCAGGACGCGGGCAAAATTATTACCGCCGCTGATGTCCTTGCAGATGGCGGTCGCGAAGGGTGGTGGATTCCTCAGTATCTTGTGGACGCACATCCTGAATTGGCGACAATCGAAGGGGTATTGGCTAATGTAGACGTATTGGGCGGTCGTTTCCACAATTGTCCGGACGGTTGGGCCTGTAAAAACACAAACGCCGATCTTGCACGTAACTTTGGCCTCTTGGATGCTGGATTTGAACTCTTCCTGCATGGATCAGGTGAGACATTGGCAACGTCGATTGCCTCGGCATATTCAAACCAAGAACCCTGGATTGGCTACTACTGGTCACCAGATCCTTTGTTGGCAAAATACAAAATGGTCGAAGTGGACCTGGGTGTGCCTTATGATCACGAGGTTTTCACCTGTGCAGCGACAGCGGATTGTACAGCCGAGGGTGTCTCTTCTTGGCCGATTGGCCCTGTGAAAACTGTTGTGACCACAGATTTTGCGGATCGTGAACCTGAGATCGCTGAGTTGATGTCCAATCTGAGCTTCAAAAACGCGGATGTTTTGTCGTTTTTGGATTGGATGGAAAACAACGGTGCCACCTATGAAGAAACCGCGGTTCATTTTCTAACCACACGTCAGGATCTTTGGTCTGAATGGATCAACGATAGTGCCAAGGAAAATCTAGCAGCATTGCTGCCTTAAACTTCGAAATTATCCAGAAAGGGCGCGCGAATCTGCGCCCTTTTTACTACAAAGGGGCTGGGGCAGATGGCATATTACGACAACTGGATAGAGCGATTAGGGCTGCGAGAATGGTGTGATGCCACCACGCAGAGCGGCCCAATGTCGATGGCGGAACTGTTAAAAAAATCAAAAGGTAGCAATGACAGCGCAGGTGAAACGTCTTTCCTGGAGACGCCTTTTCCGTCTCTGGACGAGTTGAACTCAGCCTGTCCAGCAATTCCTAAAACGCGCTCTTTTACAGATACAGTCGAGAATAGCTTTCTGTCGATAAAGGATCCTCTAAAAACCGTTTTGGACCCGTTAACCCAGCCCTTGAGTTGGGCGCTGGATGGTTCGATGTGGCTGTTTCAGATGCTGCCCTGGTTTATCGTAGTGCCTGCATTTCTGCTGGTTGTCTTTTGGGCAACCCGGTCCATGGCGCTGGTGGCCTTTGTCGGTGTTTCCTTCCTGTTCATGGCGTTCATTGATCACTACACGCCGGCCATTCAGACACTATCAATTATTTTTGTTTGCACATCGTTCAGTGTCGCGCTTGGGGTGCCCATAGGTATTTTAATGTCGCGTAGCGATACCATGCAGCGTTTGGTGGTGCCTATTTTGGATATGCTGCAAACCCTACCGACCTTTGTCTATTTGATTCCACTTATCTTTTTGTTCTCGGTCACTGAATCCAAGCTCTATGGCATCGCCATAATCTTATATGCGGTTGTGCCTGTCATTCGGCTTACGGATCTTGGAATTCGCTTGGTGGACAAAGAAGTGCTTGAGGCCGCCCATGCCTTTGGGATGACCAATCGCCAAAAACTGGTAAATGTTCAATTACCGCTTGCTTTGCCCAATATCATGGCCGGGGTGAACCAAACCATTATGATGAGCTTGGCCATGGTGGTAATCGCTTCTTTGGTATCAGCACCTGGATTGGGTGTTTTGGTTTTGCGAGGTATTCGTAACCTTGAACTTGGTGTGGGTCTTGTTGCGGGCTTGGGCATCGTGCTTTTGGCAGTCTTGCTGGACCGTGTAACGAAAACTGCATTGGCGCGAGTCAACGCCGCTCAGAAACACTAAGGGGCTGCATGATGACCAAAGAACCAATGATTTCGATCCGCAATCTTTATAAGATATTCGGCAAACAGCCCGATGAAATGATGCAAAAGGTCCGTGACGGGATTGGCAAAGAAGACCTGCTAGACGAATACGGCCATGTGCTTGGCTTGCAGGATATCAATGTGGATATGCAAGAAGGCGAGATAACCGTTATTATGGGGCTTTCCGGATCCGGCAAGTCCACGCTGATCCGGCATATTAACCGTTTGATTGACCCCACGGCCGGCGAAGTCATTGTTCAGGGTGAGAATGTTCTTGAATATGACGAGGAAAGCCTGCGCCGTGTTCGCCGACGGGATATGTCGATGGTTTTTCAGCATTTCGCGCTTTTGCCGCACAGAAATGTTTTAAACAACGTATCTCTTGCCCCCATTGTACGAGGTGATGACCCTGCTGAATATACCAAAGACGCCTTGCACTGGCTCGAACGTGTCGGGCTTTCGGGGTACGAAGAACACTATCCTCACCAACTTTCTGGTGGAATGCAGCAACGCGTTGGTATCGCGCGTGCATTAACGTCGAATGCACCGATCATGCTGATGGACGAAGCCTTTTCGGCCTTAGACCCGCTTATTCGGACTGACATGCAGGATCTGTTGCTTGAACTGCAAAAGGAACTTGCGAAAACCATAGTGTTCATTAGTCACGATTTGGACGAAGCCTTGAAACTCGCGGATCATTTGGTGATTTTAAAGGATGGATTGGTAGTCCAGCAGGGCGAGCCGCAGCACATACTTTTGAACCCTGAAGATGATTACATTGTCGACTTTATTGCGGATATCAACCGGGCGCGGGTTTTGCGGGTTCGATCCATTATGGAACCGGTGAAAGCAACCGAATTTGCAGGTGAAGTTGATCAAGAGGCCTCGCTTGAAGATGTGATTGCGATGACAGGTGGCGATACCAGCGGCAAATACAAGGTGCTTAGAGAGGGCGAGATTGTTGGTGAGCTTGATCTGAAGGCACTTGTGCGCGCCTTGGTGAGAACTCAGGCATCGGCCAGTAAGGGCGTAGTCTGATTTTGGTATTGAGCTTGAGCGGAGGAAAACGTGGAGCGTGAAGATCTTTGCCTAATTGCCCTGCGTCGGATTATGCGCGCAACCGAACTTTCAGGCCGTGACTTTGCGCGAATTTCTGGCGTGACTGCCGTTCAATACAAAGTTCTTCAAACCGTCGCGGAATATGATCGTGTTACGGCAAAGCATATCGCGACCACATTGCGCGTGTCCCAGGCGACGGTGACCTCGCTGGTGGATCGACTGGTGTGCAAAGAGCTGGTCGTTCGTGAAAAGTCTGAAGTTGATAAGCGGCGTATAAATATTGTGACAACACAAAAAGGTTTGCAAACTTTGCGCAACGCTCCGGATCCGTTGCATCAAAAATTTGTCCGCAAATTTGTGGCGCTAGAGGACTGGGAACAATCGATGCTGGTTTCGTCGTTAGAACGGGTCGCTATGATGATTGATGCGGAAGATATTGACGCGTCACCCTTGTTTGATACGGGTGATATTCAGAAAACCAACTAAAATTGCAAAGGCCAGTCGCAAGACTTTGACAATTGACGGCGGGCATTGAATGCGTGCCTTTCTGGTCGCAATTGGCTTTTCTAAATCTTACATTAACGCGCTGTGGTTGAATTGCCCGCTTGATCTGTGATGTATAAGCAAAAACTTATTTGCAAATTACAGGTCTGGGCGTTTGAAAAATTTGAGCCGTCTTAAGAGAGCCGGAAAAGCAAAGAGCAGAAATGCTCTTGCTGCGCTTATGCTTGCGGGTTTGCCAGCATCAGGTTGGGCTGAAACGCATCTAGCAATGCCAAAATTTGCTTTTGAAAAGGCACCAACACTTAGTTTCTATGGCACCCCTGGTCTTATGGACATGCCAAGCGCCGAGATGCTGCCCGATGGTCAATTTGTTTTGGGTTATTCCCACTTTGGTGGAAATCAACGTCTGAGTCTCAGTTTTCAACCGGTGCCTTGGGCAACAACAACCTTTCGCTACAATGGCATTAAGGATCTGAATTTATTCGGGTTTTCCACCTATTATGATCGCAGCTTCGATGTTCGCTTTCGGCTTTTGAACGAAAGGAAGGTACTGCCTGCGATCACGCTTGGGCTTCAGGATTTTGCAGGGACAGGCATCTATGCAGGTGAATATTTGGTTGCGACCAAGACGTTTCAGACGCCTGCCTTGCAAGATGGCAAATCCAATGGGCAATTAAAACTAACTGCCGGGTTGGGTTGGGGGCGCTTGGGGTCCTATGGTTCGATTGCCACTCTTGGTGGCGCGCGCCCGGCCTATGATCCAACCTCTCGTGGTGGCACGCTGTCGGTTGATCAATGGTTCAAGGGGGATGTTGCCCCATTCGCAGGTGTAGAATGGCAATTGAATGACCGTTGGGGTGTAAAGGCGGAATATTCCTCTGATGCTTATGTGACCGAAACCCAGCGCTCCAATGTGTTTCAGCGCAAATCACCTCTGAGTTTTGGTGTCGAATACCAAGCTCGTCCCGGACTTAGAATTGGGGCTTATTCGCTTTATGGTAGCGAGTTTGGCATTAATGCCCAACTGCAAATGCGGCCAAACCAGCCGGCACAACAATTGCGAATTCCGTCACCGGTGCCGATCGCGCCACGCTCGCAATGGGCGACAAGCCCGGCACACTATAGTCAGGATTGGGCGAATGACGAAGCAAAGCGCCTGAAAATCAGAGATGTGTTTGCAGAGGTTCTGGCGCAGGATGGTTTGGTTCTAGAGACGATTGTGCTGGAAGGAACGCGCGCTGAAGTGCGTTATAGAAATAGTAAATATCAGTCCTATGCCCTGACAAATGGACGTGTCGCGCGTGCCATGGCGCGCGGTTTGCCACCATCTGTTGAAACGTTTCGAATTGTGCCAGTGCGCCGGGGCATCGCGCTTTCTGCTTTTGTGGTTCAGCGTGCTGATCTGGAAGCCTATGAGTTTGCGCCAAATGCGTCGGATGTAATTGCAAGCAAGGCGCAGATTGAAGCGGCGGGACCTATCGGTGAAAATGCCATCGCTTCGAGCGACATGTATCCGGCGTTTGGCACGTCGTTTAGCCCCTATTCAGCGCCTTCCTATTTTGACCCGTCTCAACCATTTCGTATAGATGTTGGTGTGGAGCTGGATGCCGTTCTGGAGCCAGCACCTGGTTGGAAGGTTGCGGGTACACTCCGGCATCGTCTGGCCGGAAATGTCAAAGACGGCCGCGCGTCCAATTCTGTGTTGCCCCATGTTCGAACGGACCAAAACGAATACGCTCAGTTTGCTACGACACTTGAAAACCTTTATATTTCAAAGCGCTGGAATGCCGGAGAAAACCTGTACGCACGCGCGACGGTGGGTTATTTGGAAAGCATGTATGGCGGCGTTTCCGGTGAATTGCTGTGGAAGCCGGTTGGCAGTCGTTTGGCCCTAGGCGTCGAAACGAACTATGTGCAGCAACGAGATTTCAATCAACGATTGGGATTTCGCGACTACAAAGTTTTGACGGGACATGCGTCAGCTTACTATGAGATGGACAATGGTTTCTTGGTGCAAGTGGACGCGGGGCGATATCTGGCTGGTGATGTCGGCGCTACTCTTTCTGTTGATCGTGTTTTCAAGAATGGCTGGTCCGTCGGCGGATTTGTGTCAAAGACAAATGTGTCTGCTGCGCAGTTTGGTGAAGGATCGTTTGACAAGGGAATCCGCTTTAATATTCCTTTGTCGTGGAATTTGGGCAAACCGTCACGAGGTGGAAGTGAAATGGTTATTCGCCCGACCCAGCGCGACGGTGCTCAGCGGTTGAAAGTGCCAGATCGTTTGTACGGCGATATTCGTGATGCACATCGAAAAAGCTTGATTGAACAACGGGCAAGGTTTTGGGAATGAGACGCATGTTGCACCGTACGTTTTTGATGATTTGCTTGGCCGCTTTGGTTACCGCTTGCGCGCATAATGCAGGCGAGGGCGCACAAAAGTCAGAGCTGGAACTGATCAAGACCATTCGCGAATATGTCGCGTTAAAGCGGGCACCAAAACAGACGCGTCCACCACTAACAAGGGCCATGCTGGACACAGTTCCAAACAGTTATATCGAAGTAACAATCGAAGAAACGGGCGTATTTGCCTATTTGACTCAGCTGTTGATACGCCGTGATGCGCTGCCTGGGCAAATTGTTGTCTGGCAAACCGAAGATCAGGTGACACTGTCGATTCGCGATGGTGTGTTGATTGCAACGCGCGGGTTGCGCGGCGATATCATAAGTTCCAATGCATTGGTTGCTGATGGTGGCCTACAGGGGCCAGCGGGGAAGGGTAAACGGACCTACGATATTCGCAGCGGTGATGGGGCCTCGCACAAACTAGAGGTCGAATGTTCTATTCAGGACTATGGAATTGAAATTATTGAGATTGTTGAACGTAAGAACACAACCCGACTTTTAAAAGAGAAGTGTGTCGGCAGTCTTGGTAGGTTTGAGAATGAGTATTGGGTTGATTCTAAATCCGGCTTGGTTTGGCAATCCCGCCAATGGAGCGGGCCAACAACTGGCTACCTTCGCATCCGCCGATTAACCAAATAATGACTTAATTAAGTAGCACTTTAGACAAATGATCGTGTTTATTTTACCATGGTGAAGAAAAAAGAGATTCTTGTGCTGTGAACGGAACCCTATAGGTTGAAACAAACACATCGCTGGATTAGTAGAATTTACAAATACCCTTAGGAGATTGAATTATGAAAAAGATCATTGCAGCCCTCGCGCTATGTGTCGCAACTTCATCTGCGGCAAACGCTCAGGGCCCAGTTCCGTCCCTGCCATTCTTGGCTGGCACAGGCCTGACCACCAGCACACTGATCGCTGGTATTATCGCGTCTACAGTTCTGATCACAGTGATTGTTGACGAAGATAGCTCCACAACTACAACAGGTAGCTAAGCTATCGTTTGTGGTGCTATGCACAAATCTGAAAAAGACGGGCCAAAAGGTCCGTCTTTTTTGTAATTGCCTACGTTTGATCAATGCTTTTTGACGAGAGCGGCTTATATGCCCGCCGGGATATTCAGTGGATCACGCTGGATCATTTTCGGGCTTGTCAGGTTCTTCCATTTTGACAACGCTACGCTGGCAGATGGAAATGCCGGGCGCGGCACAAAGCGGCCTCTGCCAGGTTGTGGCTGGCTGTTTTGCCCCCAGGCCCAAATGACCTCACCGCGACTTAGTGTAAAACGTGATTGTGCCTTTACGTCAAAGCCCTCAAAGACATTGTAATCCAGAACCGAATGATGGTTGCTTGCACTGATTGTTTTGGAAATTTTGGGGTCCCAAACCACGATGTCGGCGTCGGCCCCTTCGACGATCGCGCCCTTCTTCGGATAAATGTTTAAGATCTTGGCGACATTGGTCGAGGTTGCTGCAACGAATTCATTGGGAGTAAGGCGGCCGGTCTCTACGCCATGTGTCCACAGCACGGCAAGCCGTTCTTCGAGGCCATTTGAACCATTTGGAATAAGGCAGAAATTATCTACGCCCATGCGTTTTTGAGCGGTTGTAAACGCCGCATGATCGGTTGCGACCACCTGCAAAGATCCAGATTGCAAGCCCGCCCAAAGGCTGTCCTGATGGTCTTTGGATCGAAACGGCGGTGACATTACCCGACGGGCGGCGTGATCCCAATCTTTGTTAAAATACTCACTTTCATCCAGCGTCAGAAACTGAATGAGAGGCTCGCCATATACGCGCATGCCTTTTTGACGGGCGCGTCGGATGGCCTCGTGGGCCTGTTCACAGCTGACATGCACAATGTACAGCGGGACACCTGCGGCATCCGCAATTGTAATAGCGCGATTGGCCGCCTCACCTTCAAATTCTGGTGGTCTTGAATAGGCGTGACCTTCGGGACCAGTGATGCCCTTGGCCAACATTTCTTGCTGCATATCCGCGACCAGATCCCCATTTTCGGCGTGCACCATGGGCAAGGCACCCAGCTCTCGGCAGCGTTTGAAAGAGGCAAACATTTCATCATCTTCGATCATCAGGGCCCCTTTGTAGGCCATAAAATGTTTGAAGGAATTCACGCCCATCTCAACGGCGTCTTTCATCTCTGCAAATATGTTTTCGTTCCAGCCAGTAATGGCCATGTGATAGCCAATATCAGAGCAGATTTGTGGTGCGGATTTGCGATGCCATTCGTTGATCGCGTTTTTGATAGAGCCATCTTCGCCGGGCAGACAGAAATCGACTAGCATGGTGGTCCCGCCTACGGCGGCGGCCCAGGTTCCGCTTTCAAAAGTCTCGGCTGCGGTTGTTCCCATAAAGGGCATTTCCAAATGGGTATGAGGATCAATGCCGCCTGGGATCACATATGCCCCCTCTGCATCAATATAGTCGTCACCTTTCAAATCCGTGCCGATTTGTTTGATGAATTCGCCTTCGATCAAGACGTCAGCTTGCCAGCTACGGTCTGCGGTGCAAACAGTGCCACCTTTGATCACTTTGGTCATGGTTTCCCTCGCTGTTTGTAAACACAAAATGGGTTTTCGTGGGCAGGCCTAGTCGAACACTTGCCCAATTATGCAACGATCTGTGCGGTCTCTAGAACGGCGTGCAACAGCACATCGGTTCCGGCCGCAGCCCAGTCCTTAGAGATCTCTTCGGCCTCATTGTGACTTAGCCCATCAACGCATGGGCACATGATCATCGCAGTTGGCGCAATGTCATTTATCCAACACGCATCATGGCCAGCGCCCGAGATTATGTCCATTTGGCTGTATCCTAGCGCGTTGGCGGCATTGCGCACAGCGGACACGCAAGTTTCGTCAAAGGCAGGCGGGTCAAATTGCCCAACAATCTCGCAAGAAAACCTAACATCAATTTCTGAGCAGATCTGTGGTGCTTTTTGGTTAAACTCGGCGACCATTTCGTTGAGATTGTCCAACAGGTGAGAGCGGATATCGACCGTACAAACAACCTTGCCCGGAATGATGTTTCGACTGTTTGGGTAGACCTCAACATGACCAATGGCACCCACAGCATTTGGTTGGCGTCGCATCGCAATGTCATGCACAAGCTCGGTGATCAGCGCCAAGCCACGCCCTGCATTTTTCCGCATTTTCATGGGGGTCGAGCCGGTGTGGCTTTCTTTGCCTTGGATGGTGCATTCAATCCATCGCAAACCCTGACCGTGGGTCACGACGCCAATGTCCTTTTGTTCCGCTTCCAGAATTGGGCCCTGCTCAATATGCAACTCAAACATCGCGTGCATCTTACGCGCACCAACCGGTTCGTCGCCGGCCCAGCCAATGCGTTTAAGTTCACCGCCAAATGTTTTGCCCTCTGCGTCTTGGCGGGCATAGGCCCAGTCTTGGGCGTGCTTGCCGGCGAATACCCCCGAGGCCAACATGGCCGGAGCAAAGCGCGTGCCCTCTTCATTGGTCCAATTTGTTAACACAATTGGGTGCTTTGTTTTGACATTTAGATCATTCAGAGTACGGATCGCTTCGAGCCCTCCAAGCACACCAAGCACACCGTCATATTTGCCGCCAGTGGGCTGTGTATCAAGATGCGAGCCCATATAGACAGGGAGCGCCGTTTCGTCAGTACCTGCGCGGGTGGCAAACATATTTCCCATGCTGTCGACGCCCATTGAACATCCGGCGTCTGTGCACCACTTCTGAAATAGTGCTCGTCCTTCGCTATCTGCATCTGTCAGCGTTTGCCGATTGTTGCCGCCTGCGATACCTGGGCCAATTTTTGCCATTTCCATCAAGCTGTCCCAAAGTCTTTCTGGGTCAATACGCAGGTTTTTTCTAATTGACATGTTTGGGTCTCCGGGGTGGCATCTATTTTGCTACGTCTTAGATACTTAGTGAGAAAGCTGGTGCTGTCCTTTTTTAGAAATCGCGCCTCTAGTTTGGGGTTGCGTTGCTGGGATTGTTGGGGTGGGTCGTCCAGTTGCCATACTCTTTTTCAACAACCTTCCCGGTTCGTTCATCTACGCTACCCGGAGCAATGGTTTCCATCGTGATGCAATCTGCGACTGGGCAAACATTTACGCAAAGGTTGCAGGCCACACAGGCATCATCTTGGACATCAAACACACGATCAGCAGACATGGAAATCGCCTGATGGGACGTATCTTCACAGGCCGCATAGCATCGACCACATTTTATACAGGCGTCTTGATTTATGCGGGCTTTGGTAACGTGGTTCAGATTGAGGTATTGCCAATCCGTCACATTGGGAACGGCTTTGCCTATAACTTCGTCAACCGTTTGATAGCCCTGCTCGTCCATCCATTGGCTTAAGCCCGAAATCATCTCTTGTACGATTTTGAAGCCATAGGTCATTGCGGCTGTGCACACTTGCACGTTGCCTGCCCCTAATGCCATAAATTCAGCAGCGTCGCGCCAGGTTGTGATGCCACCGATGCCAGATATTGGCATGCCCGCCGTTCCTGGGCTACGCGCAATTTCGGCCACCATGTTCAGTGCAATCGGTTTGACCGCTGGTCCGCAATAACCGCCATGGGTGCCTTTGCCATCAATCATCGGTTCTGGGGCCATTTTGTCGAGGTTCACCGACGTGATTGAGTTGATAGTGTTGATCAAGCTAACGGCGTCGGCACCGCCCTCTTTTGCCGCCTGAGCCGGGTTAAGAATATTGGTGATATTAGGTGTGAGCTTAACAATAACTGGCAGGTCGGTCGCCTCTTTGCACCAGCGTGCGACCATTTCTATGTATTCCGGCACCTGGCCGACAGCAGAGCCCATGCCGCGTTCGGCCATGCCGTGCGGGCAGCCAAAATTCAGTTCGAAGCCATCGCATCCCGTTTCGGCAATACGCGGCAGGATGTCTTTCCAAGCTTGTTCTTCGCAAGGCACCATGACCGAGGCGACCAAGGCATGGTCGGGGTAATCCTTTTTGACTCGCGCCATTTCCGCAAGGTTTACGGAAAGTGGTCGGTCGGTAATCAATTCGATGTTGTTAAAGCCTAATAGTCGCCGATCCGGACCGTGGACCGCCCCATATCGGGGTCCATTCACGTTCACTATGGGCGGCCCTTCGGCTCCAAGTGTTTTCCAAACCACGCCACCCCATCCAGCATCAAAGGCGCGCCGTACATTGTATTCTTTGTCGGTTGGCGGGGCAGAAGCCAACCAAAAAGGATTGGGGGAAGAAATTCCAACAAAATTGGATCTCAGATCGGCCATTAATACGCTCCCCTTAGTGTAGAATCGATATTTATGGCGGCGTCGCGCCCTTCGGCTACGGCGGTCACTGTCAGATCATCCCCCCCGCTGGCACAGTCGCCCCCTGCCCAGACACCGGAAACAGATGTTTTCTGATTTTGGTCAACGGCAATCTTGCGCCCGTCGATGTGCAAACTCGTCGGGGTATCACCCAGAGATTGCCCGATCGCTGTGAATACTTTGTCCGCCGTTAAGGTGAACGTCTTGTTCGCTTGCACCAAATCGCCGTTTTTGACTTTGGTATAAGCAAAGGTTACGTCTGTCGCGCCCGCGCTGCCAGCCAAGCTGATCGGCATCGCATTGCAAATCAAACGAACGCCATTTTGTTGCGCAAGATCTTGTTCAAAGCGCGAGGCCCCCATGGCCCCCTGACTGCGGCGGTAAACGATTGTTACTTCTTCAGCGCCCAGCAACTTTGCTTGCACGCCCGCATCAATTGCGGTCATACCACCGCCAATCACCACGATGCGCCGTCCGATTGGTATTGACGCAAAGTCGGTGGATTGGCGAATTTCGCTGATGAATTCGACGGCTGGCCGCGCACTATTAGCATCGTCGAAACTTAAGTTCAGGCTGTTCACCGCAGACAGCCCCATCCCCAAAAACACTGCGTCGAAGTCTTTTTGTAGCGACTCCAAAGTGATTGTCTTTCCCAGGGTTTGGTCAAAGCGAAGTTCGATGCCGCCAATGCCAAGCAACCAAGCGAGTTCTTTCTGGGCAAAATCATTTGTTGCCTTGTACGCTGCGATACCAAATTCGTTTAGGCCGCCGCCTTTTTGCCGGGCTTCAAAAATCGTGACACCGTGTCCCAACAACGCCAACCGATGGGCGCAAGCAAGACCTGCTGGCCCCGCGCCAACGACGGCAACAGTTTTACCGGTGTCGATTGCGCGCTTATATGGGTGGGTCTGGCTTTGCATCGCTGTATCGGTTGCAAACCGCTGTAAACGCCCGATCTCAACAGGCTGTGCTTCTGCGGCCTCTCGCACGCAGGCTTGTTCGCAGAGGGTTTCGGTTGGGCAAACGCGGGCACAGATGCCACCCAAAATATTCTGATCAAAAATGGTTTTTGCAGCAGCTTCGCTGGTACCTGTAGAAATTTGGCGAATGAATAACGGGATATCAATAGAGGTCGGACAGGCGGTGATACACGGCGCATCGTGGCAGAAATAACATCGATCAGAGGCAACTAACGCTGCATGTGTATCAAGGGCGGGATGAAGGTCTGAAAAATTCTCTGCTATGGTAGCCGGATCCAGTTTTCCGGGTGCAACGCCATTTTCCCTATTTGTCATTGGCTGGCTTTCTACAGTGGCTGTGTCCCTTTCAGAGTGCCACAGGTCATTCATTTTTACCATACGGTAAAAATATTGAGCTTTTAGCCGTAGTTTGTGAGGACAGCGAACAGGTTGTGTCCTGTAATGGCAAATGGCCGCAAAACATATGTTTTGCAGCACTGTTCTTGATTTGAAGAAATGGTAGGATGCTTTATTTGCGTCTCAGAAAGAAACCAATTCTGAACGTACCCGGAGAGATTGCCCGACTGCGGGTGCGCAGAACTGGACGATTTTCAGAGACATCAGCAAACGCTTCGCGTGCGACGATATAAAGGCCACTTGAAATGATGATACCTGCCCCCAGAACGGTTGGTAAATCAAGTGACTCATCAAACAGCAGTGCGCCAAAGATTGCAGCCCAGACAATTTGAACATATTGCATCGGAGCGACCACCGCTGCTTCACCAGCGCGATAGGCTCCTATCAGCAGAAACGCGGCAATAAACCCTAAAACGGCAATGCCTACAACCGCGGCAAAATCAATGAAGGGCATAGGTTCATAGACAAACCCCAGGCTCGCCCCCATGACGATGAACACAGCTGCAAAGGGATACAACAGCATCACAATTTGGCGCTCGGACTGGCCAATTCGGCGAGCAATAACAGATTGCGTCGCAACACATACCGCAGCCAACATGGCGCTGGCATGGCCCAGCGTAAACTCTGTTGAACCTGGGCGCACCACCACCAAGACCCCGATCAGGCCGACAATGACGGCTCCAGAGCGGTGCAGGCCAACTTTCTCTCCTAGAATTGGAATGGAAAGGACGGTGATCAAAAGTGGGACCGTGAACAGAATTGAATAGACCTGTGCCATTGGCAGCGCGGAAAACGCATAAAAGCCGCTAAGCCCTCCGAATGCCATTGTTACCGAACGCATGGCCACCCAACGTGGGTGGAGTGGCCGCAAAGTGCCAGGCGTGGCGTCTTGGACCATCATCAAGGTTAAAAGTGGAAACGAAAGCAGGCTGGCAAAAAACAGAACTTGTATCGGGGAATAAATCCCACCCAAATAACGCACAATAACATCATGTGACGAATAGATACTAAACGCCAAAAACGCAAAAAGAGCGCCCTTCAGATTATTGGATTGTCGCATGGGATAATTCCGGAGTTGGCACCTGAGGTTGAACCGAATTAGCACATACTGGTTGAGGTGCAAGGAAAACCCAGTCCTTACATTTTTCTAAAGCAAACCAGAAATCGGTGCTGTGACACCGATTTCTGTCTAACAGTTTATAGAGAAGCATCCAATGCGGCCAGGATCGCATCACCCATTTGAGATGTGCTGACTGGTTGCGCGTCATCTGCTTGCATCAGATCTGCCGTACGCACTCCGCTTGCAAGTACCGCTTCCACGGCTTTTTCCAGTCGAGTTGCCTCGTCGCCTTGGTCAAAGCTGTAACGTAGCGCCATTGCAAAACTTAGAATGCAGGCAGATGGGTTGGCTTTGCCTTGCCCCATGATGTCTGGAGCAGACCCGTGCACCGGTTCGTACATGGCTTTAGGGCGGCCGTTTTCCATAGGCGCACCCAAAGAGGCAGAGGGCAACATGCCCAGGGATCCAGTCAGCATTGCGGCGCAGTCAGACAGGATATCGCCAAACAGGTTATCAGTCAGGATGACATCAAACTGTTTGGGCGCGCGCACCAATTGCATGGCACCGTTGTCGGCATACATGTGCGACAGTTCGACATCCGCATAATCTGCGTCGTGCACTTTTTGAACCACTTCGCGCCATAGAATACCGGATTCCATGACATTGGCTTTTTCCATAGAAACAACTTTGTTGCCGCGACGACGGGCCAATTCAAAGGCAGACCGTGCCACACGATCAATTTCGGCCTCGGTATAGCGCTGCGTGTTGATGCCAACGCGCTGACCACCTTCTTCAAAGATCCCGCGCGGCTCTCCGAAATAGGACCCAGAGGTCAATTCGCGCACGATCATGATATCCAGACCAGAAACGATATCGCGCTTTAGCGACGAGAAATCTGCCAGGGCATCAAAACACTGCGCTGGGCGCAGGTTGGCAAACAGATCCATCTCTTTGCGCAAGCGCAACAGGCCACGTTCTGGTTTCACCGAGAAATCCAGATCGTCATAGTCTGGTCCACCCACGGCACCCAGCAATACAGCGTCGACTTCTTGGGCTTTTGCCATTGTGTCATCATACAGGGGCACGCCATGCGCGTCATAAGCTGCGCCACCCACCAGGTCTTCGCTGACGTCAAATTTCAAGCCACGTTTGTCGCCATACCAGTCGATAATGCGGCGCACTTCGGCCATGACTTCTTTGCCGATGCCGTCACCAGGCAAGATCAGAAGTGAGGGGTTGCTCATGTGCGTAGATCCTTCGTGAATTTTCTTGCAGTTGCCTAGCTTCTGTTAGCAAAAAGATCAAGAAACGAAGGGGATTTGCCCCGATTTGAATCTAGAAAAATGAATTTAGTCGCGTTTGAGGGCTCAAATATCTATGTCCAGCCAAACCAACCTGTGCCGGCTGGCATTTATGATGTCATTGCTCAGCGCTGGATGCTGATCAGGTGAAACAACTCCCGAATCTAGAACCTTGATATCCGTTGATGGAAGCAAGTAGCTGACACGCATTTCTCCCAACGGGTTTGGCCAGTCGACGGTTGGCATATGATGGTGACCCGCCGGGGTTTGAAGCCGTGGATTTTGGAGAATGTTTTGGATCACAGAATGATGTCCTTCGCCGCGGTTTGGGTCGATATTAGCGAGCGCTGTGAAAACAAAAGACTTGCTTGGCGCTGGGCCAAAATATCCCTCCAAATAAAACGGAAAAAACAAATTTTCGTGGGCGTTGCGAATGCCGTTGCGGTCTTCTGGACCATCAAAAACCGGTGGTGTCGCATGATAGGCGAACAAACTTAGCGATTGTTGGCCGATGGTGATTGGGATCACGCTGTGGGCAGACGAGGACAATCGAATGGAATTTCGGATTGAGTCTGAGGTGGCTTGCAGAAAGGCTTGTTCCAGCGAAGTTGCCTTCGCAAAATCTCGCCAAGTCAAATCTTGGAAGTTTTGAATTTTCCGGTGATCTATCGGGTGGCGCGACAAAACGGCTATCCCACGCTGACCGAAAAAGTCGCCATACCCATGGGCATCTTCAGGTTCTAGAAGGCGTCCATCTGCATCGATGTCCAGGCCAGTTTGCAGACCAGAATTAGGGGGTGGGGCATATTGAAAAAGCAGTTCTGTTCCAAGATCCGCAAGGCGTTGCCTTAAGGCCGACAAGCCATATCCCTGCGCGTCATAGTCGATGCCTTGCAAAACAATAATATCAGGGGCAGCCGCTGCAATCACGTTTGTGATTGAGACAACCTGGGCATCCCCGCGCGTTATGTCACGCAGCATAACGCCCGGCCCGTCGCGATGTAATTCAGTATGGTAAGTTGCAATGCGCAAGCGTTCCCCTTGGGCTGGCAAGCCCAAAGCAAAGCATAATAATATCAGACCGGCTGCAAACCCTGCGCAACGGCGTAAGCGCGTTTGCGGTTTTCGTCGATCATTGATGCAATGCGCACCATTGCGAGGCCGCGCATTACAAGCCCGGCTGGAAAAAACGCCCATATAGCCACAGTCCAGATTAGGGTTTGTGGATCTGCCAAGTTCAACGGGTTTGCCACATCTGAAATTGCCTTGAAAAAGGCTGGAAATAAGAATGGCAGTAAAAATCCTAAAACTATATTAAGACGTCCGTCGCGATATAGCCGAGGCAATACGTCGCCGCCTGCCGTAGGGTCAAAGAGCGGCAGGTTAACCCAGACATTAAAGGCACCGTTGCGCGCAGGCCAATCAAGACCACGCACCAAAAAATAGAACACGCCCAGACTGATCAAGGAAAATGCATAGGCCATGCCGGCGGCGATGCGCACAAACGAGAAATCGTGCAAATTCATCTCGGTCGGCAAAGTGATCATAACCAGCCTGACGGGTGAATAAGGGAAATCCAACAGACCGCCCAAAAGCGTCCCGATCGACCGTATCAGCCCATTTAATGCGTTTGGGTCTGTTCCAGCACGCGCAATCGAAGACAGCATGAAAACGGTTAAAAACACCGCCACATAACGCAAGCGATTGAAGGGCGGTGCATAGCGAAATTCAATTATGCTTGGATAGGTGGCAAAGTATTCGATAAAGACCAATGCCGCTGCAAAGAGCGACAAAAGCAAAACGATTTGACTTGCATCCGCGTTGACCGACGGAAGCATCAAAGACGGGGTTGCGATCAGCAACGCCATAAGGATTGCGCGGGTTGCCGCGCTTATAAATTGTGCGAGCACTGCTCTTTTCCCTTCAAACTGGATTGCCGCGATTCTTTGCCGCTAGCCTTATTCCAACTTGATCCACCTTAGTTCGGTGGTCTGCCTCATTCTTGCCTTAATCTTGCCGGGAAATAGGAAATGGCTCAAGGCTAAGTTTCAACTTTGTTAAGAAACTTGCGAAAAACATGCAAATTGTGGTGCGCGATTGCACCATTTGTTTAATTTCTCTCTGTAAATAGCCCTGATTAAAGAACATTTCAGCGAACTCGCGTGTGTATTCCTTTCAGAATGAGACCAGAAGTTGAAACGTAGGCAGGTCAAAAGCGCAAACTTTGCTGGCCAAAAATCTTTGCAATCGGCCAATTGTGTCTTTGTTGAGGCGTAAATTTGACGGGTTTGGTTTGCTTCAAACGCTTGCTCTGGCCAAGGGTTAGAGCAGCGTGCCTAAAATTCGATTTGCCTTAGCACCACCTATCTTGAGCCTTTTTTTTGCCTTGGGCCTAAGCTAATCACGCCTTATGACACGTCGTAAAATTTTGATCCTCGCTGACCAATGCAACCCCGAATGGCCGTCTTTGCCAATCGTGGGCTATAAATATGCCCGCGCCTTGGCCAAAGTTGCTGATATCACGGTGGTTACGCATGTGCGCAATCGTGAAAATATTGAAAAGGCGGGCGACCTTGGCGCTCCGGTTGAATTTATTGACACTGAATGGCTGGCTGCGCCCATGGATAGGCTTGCCACATTGCTTCGAGGTGGCGACCAGGTTGCCTGGTCCACCAACCAAATCATGTCATACGCACCCTATGTGGCGTTTGAAAAACAGGCCTGGACGTCGGTCAAGGATCGGGTGAATGCAGGAGAATTTGACTTAATCCATCGCATCACGCCCATGTCGCCAACCATGCCAAGCGCTATGGCGGGCAAAGGCAATATCCCGTTTGTTGTCGGCCCACTGAATGGCAACCTAGATTGGCCCGCTGCCTTTTCCGGTGAGCAAAAGCGTGAAAAAGAACGTGCGCGCAGTTTGCGCGACCTATATAAATTTATGCCCTATGCACGTCGTACCCAAACGCGATCAGACTGTATCTTGGCAGGGTTTGAACACACAATTCGCGATTTGAACTTTGCGGACCCCAACAAAATCATTTCCTTCCCGGAAGTTGGCATCGATCCTGAAATATTTCATGCTGGGCGCAAGCGCGCACCTTTCACAGGGGATGGCCCGTTTGAATTTTTGTTTGCAGGCAGGTTGGTGCCTTACAAAGTGCCAGAGGCAGCCGTGTGCGCCTTTGCGCGATCTGAAAAACTGCGGGCCCACAAAATGACAATTATTGGCGACGGGCCAGAGTTGCCACGGCTTCAGGCAATTGTCGCAAAGCACAATGCCCAAGACCGGGTGATTTTTGAAGGGCGCAAAACGCAGGCCGAAGTCGCAGATGCGATGCGCCGAGCAGATGCCTTTGTATTTCCATCTATTCGTGAGCTTGGGGCGGGGGTTGTCGTCGAAGCGATGGCATGCGGAACTTTGCTGATAGTTACCGATTATGGCGCACCGGGTGCATTGGTATCCAGAGGCCGAGGGGTTGCCTTGCCCCTTTCACCCATGGAAGGGTTGGTCAAAAGCAATCAAAATGCGATGGAAGACTGCGTTGATAATCCACATGTGCATGAACAAATCGCGGCGGCAGGTTGTGAATACGCGCATCAGGCGTTCACGTGGGAAGCCAAGGCAAGCTATACTGCGGAAATCTATGATGCTGTTGTGAACAAAGCTTCGTTTCAAAGTTTTGATGCCTACAACTAAACTCGGATCTTCTGGAAACACAAAAGCCGCCCACGTTGGGGCGGCTTTCTTAATTAAATAGGCTTAATCAGACCCAGGGGCGGGCTGCGTTTGCGGTTGCTTCGAAGGCGTCTATGGATGCTTCTTTTTGCATGGTTTGCGCAATGTCGTCCAAACCTTCCAGCAAGCAATGCTTACGGTGTGAATCAACGTCAAACTTGATCACTGCACCATCAGAAGTGGTGATTTCTTGCGCCTCAAGATCAACGGTCATGCGCGCGTTTTCACCTTTTTCAGCGTCAGACATCAATAGATCAACGGTTTCCTGCGGCAGGGCGATTGGCAGAATGCCGTTCTTGAAGCAGTTGTTGAAAAAGATGTCCGCAAAGGATGTCGACACAACACATTTGATGCCGAAATCTGCAATTGCCCACGGCGCGTGCTCGCGAGAGGATCCACATCCAAAATTGTCGCCTGCCACAAGGATTTCAGCCTTGCGATACTGCGGCTTGTTCAGCACGAAATCGTCGATTTCTGTGCCATCGCGGTTAAAGCGCATTTCGTCAAACAAGTGTTTGCCAAAGCCGGTGCGTTCGATGGACTTTAGAAAGACCTTTGGGATGATCATGTCGGTGTCGATGTTCACCAAAGGCATGGGCGCGGCGATGCCGTGCAATTTTTGAAACTTTTCCATTTTTAAGCTCCTTGTTTGAACCCCTTGTCGGGTTCGAATTGGGGGTGGGGGCAAGCCCCGTAAACTAGTTCATTGTCGATTCGACGGTATTTCGCCTAAGGTCTTCAGAGGTCAGATCAAATCCAACCTGATTTGCAAATTCTGCGATAAAGCTGCCTTGCAATGGTTGGACCGTTAGGTGAATTTTTCGAATCCGCGACATGTAAAGGTGTAGCGCCAAAGTTTCATCGGTAAGCCATCCCTCGATGCCTCCGTTTGGATTGAAATAGCAATCGGCCATCGACCAAGGTACAGGGTTTAAAGCCGCCGCCGCTCTTACATGTTTATCTTCGCCGTTTTTTGGCAACATATAAGATACAGCACGGGGACCCAGCGCATTTGGCATGAGGCGCGAAGCTTCGACGAAACGCTCACTTTCAGCAGCAATCATCGCTTTTTCACGCGATTTTTTGTGCAACCAAGCTGGCACATATGTAGGGTCTGAGAAACACGCCAATAACTCATTTAGCGTAGCCGAGTCTTCCGGAAGCATAAGGACTGCGTTGTTGATCCACCCGCCATGTTCCCGCCCCACCAGATAACCTTCTTGCGGGATGAGTGGGCGGACACATAAGACGTCTGTGTCTGCCCAGATCATGCGTGCATCGCGGATCATGTGCAGGCGAAAGATGTCGGAAAACGGTGCTGGGGCTAGCTGTGCAAGCAAGGGTTCTGGGTAGTCCCAGATGTCCTTGGCGTGCTGCACATTCAGCCCGTCGATGTTTGGATCCTCTAACATTCCCGTATGAAACAGAGTCACTTTATGCCCGGCGCGCAGCATAGATTGCAGCGATAGCCGGGCGATCCAGTTCAGTGAAGAGCCGATCCAGAGTGATCCAATCGGAAGAAGTTCCGATGGTCCGGAATTTTTCTCGGCGCGTTTCACTACATCAGCTCACGAATGTCGGTCAGTTTGCCAGTCAGTGCAGCGGCAGCTGCCATGGCAGGGGAAACAAGGTGTGTACGACCTTTGTAACCCTGACGACCTTCAAAGTTCCGGTTTGACGTTGCCGCGCAACGCTCGCCTTCGCTCAGTTGGTCAGGGTTCATCGCCAGACACATGGAACACCCAGCAAGACGCCATTCAAAACCAGCTTCTTTGAAGATGTCCGCAAGACCTTCTTCTTCCGCCTGTGCCCGTACCAGACCAGAGCCCGGAACGATCATCGCCCGCATACCGTCTTTGATCTTTTTGCCTTTGACCACTTCGGCCACCGCCCGAAAATCTTCGATACGCCCATTGGTGCAAGACCCGATGAACACCGTGTCGATTTCGATGTCTGTCAGTTTCTGACCAGGTGTCAGGCCCATGTAGTCGATCGAGCGACGCGCTGCTTCAACTTTGCCGCCTTCGAAGTCCTCTGGGAAAGGCACTGTGCCAGTGATTGGTAAAACATCTTCGGGCGAGGTGCCCCAAGTCACAACTGGCTGGATGTCTTCGCCCTTGAGGGTGACAACTTTGTCGAAGGCTGCGCCTTCGTCGGTGAACAAAGTTTTCCAATATTCCAATGCTTGTTCGTACTGACCGCCTTTAGGCGCATGTGGGCGACCTTTGACATAGTCATAGGTGGTTTCGTCCGGTGCGATCAGACCTGCGCGTGCGCCGCCTTCGATGGCCATGTTACAGACGGTCATGCGACCTTCCATGGACAGGCTGCGAATGGCGTCGCCGGTATATTCGATGACATAGCCAGTACCACCCGCGGTGCCGGTTTCACCAATCACTGCCAGCGTAATGTCCTTGGCGGTCACGCCTGGGTTCAGCTTACCGGTGATTTCCACCTTCATGTTCTTGGATTTCTTCTGGATCAGCGTTTGCGTCGCCAGAACATGTTCCACTTCGGATGTACCGATGCCATGTGCCAATGCGCCAAAAGCGCCGTGGGTTGCGGTGTGGCTGTCACCACAAACAACTGTCATGCCAGGCAATGTCCAACCCTGTTCCGGGCCAACGATGTGCACGATGCCCTGACGCACATCTGACACAGGATAGTAATGCACACCGAATTCTTTGGCGTTTTTGTCCAGGGCGTCGACCTGAATCCGAGATTCATTGTTTTCAATCCCGTTGACGCGATCCAAAGTTGTCGGGACGTTGTGATCTGGAACAGCAATGGTTTTTTCAGGAGCACGCACCTTGCGACCTGTCATGCGCAGACCTTCAAAGGCCTGAGGCGAGGTCACTTCGTGAACAAGGTGACGGTCGATATATAACAAGCATGTGCCGTCTTCGGCTTCGTGGGCAACGTGAGCGTCCCAGATTTTATCATAGAGCGTTTTGGGAGACATAGGTCCCTCCGTATTGATGAATTGGCGATTATGGCTGCAATACGGGCGTGCGAAAACACGCCGCGCCCCTATAGGGCGGCGATGACTGATTTAGACTGACCGAAAAACCGCCAAGGTAAAAAGGCGCGGTCTGCAATGTCATAGATGCGTTTCATGCCTGATCAGATAGACGGAGTCGGCCCAAGCTGCAAGGGAAATGGCTTGTTTTTCACAGCTTGGGCGTGTCACCTTTATCAAAACGACGGGACGCATATGGCAGAACACACAACAACAGGTGACGGAATTGCCCCATCGGCAGAGGAGCAGGCTCCAGCGACAGAGGCCGTCGAACAGGAGGCACAAGAAATTGCTCTAAGCCTTTGGGAGCAGGGTGTGGCGTTTCTAGAGGGATTGTTGCGACCTTGGAATGCTTATCAAGTTCTCATCGTTGTTGCTCTGCTTCTTGTGTCGCTTGGCCTCTCTCGGTTTTTTGGCCCCCGTTTGCGCACTTGGATGCGCGGTCGCGAGGGATGGCCAAAATGGCGGTACCGCTACATGCTGTTGTTAGAGCGGCGTATGGCATTGATTTTCTTTGTTATCTTGATTTGGCTGATCGTGGCGGTCATGCGCGAAGTCACTTGGCTTAGTCGTTCTAATCTGCTGGGCATTGTCGGCAATCTGGCTATGGCTTGGCTGATCATCGCTTTTGTTACGCGCTTGGTACACAACGCGTTTCTGCGCAGTCTGTTACAATATGGTGCCTGGGTCTGGGTCACTTTGGAACTGATCGGTGTCGGCGAAGAAGTGCGACAGCTTTTGGATTCCGCTGCGATTACAATGGGTACACTGCGACTTTCACTATGGACGGTTTTGCAAGCCGCAGTGATGCTGGGCCTGACCTTCGCAGTGGCACGCTTTGTTGCGGGAACAACCTCTGACCGGATCAAAAACAACCAAGATATTAGCCCATCCATGCAAGTGCTGGTGATCAAATGCCTGCAAGTGCTGCTCTATGGCGCAGCATTTTTCATCGGTATGCGGATTGTTGGCGTGGACCTGACAGGTCTTGCGGTGCTGTCTGGTGCAATCGGCGTTGGCCTTGGCTTTGGCCTTCAAAAGGTGGTTTCAAATCTGGTCTCTGGTGTCATTATCTTGTTGGATAAGTCCGTCAAACCTGGCGATGTGATTTCCTTGGGTGAAACCTTTGGTTGGATCAATTCTCTGGGTGCGCGCTATGTCAGTGTGGTGACGCGCGATGGGAAAGAATACCTTATTCCCAACGAGGATTTGATCACCGGGCAGGTGGTGAACTGGTCACATTCCAATGATTTTGTGCGGCTCGATATCTTTTTTGGCACGGCTTATGGTGATGATCCTCACAAAGTGCGCAAAGTTGCAATCGAAGCGGCGCAGTCCGTCGAGCGGGTCCTGTCGACCCCAAAAGCACCGGTGTGCCATGTCGTTGGTTTTGGCGACAGCTCGGTGGATTATATCCTGCGGTTCTGGATTTCTGACCCAACTGGCGGGCTGACCAATATTCGTGGCAATGTCTATCTAGCGCTTTGGGATGCATTTGATGCGCAGGGCATTAATTTCCCATTTCCGCAGCGCGAAATTCGGCTGCTCGAAGAGGGCAAACCCTTCGGTTCATAGGCCGCATGCTTTCAAACGTGATCAAAGCATCACACCTTGGTGCATCATTTAAAGCAAAATGGTCAAAAGCATCGGCATTCCTCTTGCGTTTCATTGGAAATTCATACAACGGGTGCTATCTTGGAATTAGGCCCTGCGCCGGGGCTGTTCGGCGCGCTGAATGGAGGACAGATCTCTGTCTCTTAATATGGAAGCGGGTTTGCCCGCAGATGGTGACCAGATGCCCGATGCGCCAAAAGTTGGTGGAAACGGTCAAGAGCTTTTAGAGCTCATTTTAGACTCCCTTGAAAAAGACAAAGCCGAAGACGTTGTGCAGGTTGATCTGCGTGGGCGTTCTTCGATTGGCGATTTCATGGTGATATGTTCTGGTCGGTCGTCCCGCCAGGTCGCTGCGATGTCTGAAAAGCTTGTCGAGCGGGTCAAACATGATGCAGGTCGCCTGTGCAAAGTCGAAGGTAAAGACACCGGCGATTGGGTGCTTATTGATACTGGTGATGTCATCGTGCATATTTTCCGCCCTGAGGTACGCGAGTTCTATCAGTTGGAAAAAATGTGGCAGCAGGGCGGTAGCGCCTAAATCTAAGATATCATTTGGTTTGGTGTCAGCATGGCCTTGCGAATTCACATTGTTGCCGTGGGCCGGCTTAGATCTGGCCCCGAGCGCACGTTGATCGACGATTATTTAACACGTTTTGACAAGACGGGTCGGTCTCTCGGTCTGGGCCCAGCAAAGGTGATCGAAGTTGAAGATCGCAAGGGCGGCGGCATGGCCGCCGAAGCGGGCGTTTTGCGTGCGGCCATCCCGAAAGGTGCCCTGATTTGCACCATGGACGAACGTGGCAAGCTGCTGTCATCACCTCAGTTCGCCAAGGTTCTAGGTCAAAAGCGCGATCAAGGGGCAGGGGATTTGGCCTTTGTTATTGGCGGCGCGGACGGCATCGACCCGTCATTGCGTGCCGAAGCAGACATGTCACTTAGTTTTGGTCAAATGGTTTGGCCGCATATGTTGGTACGTGTGATGTTAAGTGAGCAGCTTTACCGCGCGGCCTCTATTCTGTCTGGTTCACCGTATCACCGGGCCTAGCTTGCCCCTTATCAAAGCTTAGTTTTCAAGGGTCATGATAAGTGGCGCATTGGACCAGCCGTCGACCACACAGCTCGATTGAATTTGCACCTGGGTTGTCCCCGCGGGTAATTCGACGCCTGAAAGCAGGCGTGTAAAGGGCTGCTCGTCGACATGCGGGTGCGCCAACACGCGGGTGCCCAGCACCTCACCTGCCATGCTCAAGACACGCCAGCCATTGGCATAATGATCCCAGCCCGTGTCTGGATGTTGCAGGGTAACGGCGAATGTCCAGGTGGGCCCATCATTTGTGGCTTCTACATTTTTGATCACGGCAGGATCGCTTTGCACGGTGGGGGCGATCCCCAGAAAGCAGCACAAAATCAAAACGAAACGCATTTTTGACCCTACTTTCAATCTAGTGTTGTTTTAAGCAGCGCTGCACGTGAATGGCTGGCAAATTCACGCCGCCAAATGATAAATAAGGTCAATAGGCAGGCCAGTATCAATGCCGTTGCCCCGGCAAGCCAAGCTGTTGCTGTCAAGCCAAAATACACGCCGCGAAGGCCTCTGTTATAGCTTTTTGCACCTGTGATATGCAGCGCGCTGGCTTGTTGCGCACGTAGGTCACACAGCGGGTCCTTTGGGTCAACCGGCACGGCACTCATGATGATGGCAACATAGCCAAAAACACGATGAGACCAGACAAATTTCAAAAATGCGTTTGCCACGAAAAACAGCATAACGATTAGCTTTAATTCCCAGACGATTGGTGGTGCACTGACAAGCGTCAGTTCAGACGCAACACCTGTCAAATGGTCAGCATTGCCAATCAACGCCAAGCCGCCGCCCACGGCAAGCATGCTAGCGGAAATGAAAAACGCGGTGCCTTGACGAAGGTTGGATATAATTTGGGCATCATAAATGCGTGGTTCTCGAAGAATAAACTGACGCATCCATTCTTCGCGAAAAAATGCCATCAACCGCGAGGTGGATTGCCTATTTTTAGGCGGATTTTCGATGATCCAACCAATCGCAAACCAGCCGATGAATAAAAGGCTGACAGCGACGTAATCCAGGTACGAAAACAAAAAAAGGCGATCAATCCATTCCATACCGCACCCTAGACCCGTCCGAAAACGGTTGCTAGTCGAAATAATTGGTTATATTAAGTTACCAATTAACGCGGGGACGTATCATGGAGTTGCCAAAGCCAAGTGAGACGGTTTTGTCCAATAAGGCGCAGATTGTTGATCTTTTGCGGCAGTTTCTGCCGTTTGATTGTGTGATTGATGCACCCGAAGAGACACGCGCTTATGAATGTGATGCGTTGACAGCTTATCGCTGTCAGCCTTTGGCTGTGGTCTTGCCGTACACAACTGAACAAGTCGCCGCAGTGCTCAAGTTTTGTGATGCCAAGGGGGTTCCGGTTGTGCCGCGCGGGGCGGGTACCAGTCTTGCAGGCGGCGCCATGCCCACATCTGATGCCATCATTTTGGGGGTTGCCCGGATGAATGACGTGCTTGAAGTGGACTATGACGACCGCATTATCCGCGTGCAAACCGGCCGCACAAACCTAAGCGTTACAGGGGCTGTGGAAGACAATGGTTTCTTTTATGCCCCAGATCCCTCATCGCAGCTGGCTTGCGCGATTGCCGGTAATATTGCGATGAATTCGGGCGGGGCGCATTGTTTGAAATACGGGGTCACAACCAATAATTTGCTGGGTGTCAAACTGGTGACCATGCAAGGCGACATTGTTGAAATTGGTGGCGCGCATATGGACGCTGCGGGTTTGGATTTGCTTGGCTTGATATGTGGCTCTGAGGGGCAGTTGGGGGTGGTTACCGAAGCCACCCTGCGTATTTTGCCAAAGCCAGAAGGCGCGCGGCCAATTCTGATTGGTTTTGACGACAGTGAAATCGCAGGCACCTGCGTCAGTGACATTATCAAATCAGGGATTTTGCCGGTCGCAATCGAATTTATGGATCGGCCCTGTATTCGGGCCACCGAAGCCTTTGCCGGTGCAGGCTATCCTGATTGTGAAGCTTTGCTGATTGTCGAAGTAGAAGGCAGCGATGATGAAATCGACATGCAATTGGCACGGATTTCAGACATCGCGCAGCGGCACAATCCGGTAGAGCTTCGGCAAAGTAGCTCTGATGAGGAAAGCGCAAAAATCTGGCTTGGCCGCAAATCTGCCTTTGGCGCGATGGGGCAAATCAATGACTATATGTGCCTGGATGGGACAATCCCGGTCAGCCAGCTTCCCTTTGTCTTAAAGCGGATCGCAGAACTTAGTGCAGAATACGGCTTGGACGTGGGCAACGTATTTCACGCGGGCGACGGCAATATGCATCCGCTTATTTTGTTTGATGCCAATAAGGCGAGGGATCTTGAGAAATGCGAGACCTTCGGAGCTGAAATCCTCAAGCTTTGTGTCTCGGTTGGTGGATGTTTGACCGGTGAACATGGCGTTGGTGTTGAAAAACGCGAATTGATGTCCCATCAATATTCGCCTGATGATCTGGAAATACAGATGTCGGTTAAAGATGTGTTTGACAAGAATTGGCTGTTAAATGCTGCAAAGGTCTTTCCACTTGCGGCAAGTGAAAGCCGAAGGAGGGCCGCGCAGGCTGTAACGTCGCTGGGGTTAGATCTGTGATCCCAGAATGTGAACAAGATATTTGCGACGCCATTTCCGAGGCCAAATCGGCCTTTATGGTACAAGGCGGTGGTACAAAGGGTATTCGCGTCAAAAATTCCTCCGTGCTGCAAACCAGCGGTATTTCAGGGATATCGCTTTACGAACCGGGCGCACTCACAATGGTGGCGGCTGCGGGTACACCATTAAACGAAATCCAAAACATATTGGACGCAGAAGGACAGCGATTGGCCTTTGAGCCAAGTGATCTTCGTGGGTTGCTTGGAACTGACGGCGTGCCAACTTTGGGCGGGACCGTTGCAAGCAATACCAGCGGTCCGAGACGCGTCGCGGTAGGGGCGTGTCGCGACCATATGTTGGGGCTACGCTTTGTGGATGGCGCAGGGCGCGCCTTGTCAAACGGCGGGCGGGTCATGAAAAACGTGACTGGCTATGATTTGGTCAAGCTTTTGTCAGGCAGTTGGGGAACACTGGGGGTGCTGACCGAAGTCAGCCTGAAAGTCTTGCCAAAACCCGAAACTGTCGGCGTTTTGCTGCTGAATGGGCTTTCAGATGAGCAGGCCATTCAGGCAATGTCAGCCGCACTTGGTTCTCCCTATGAGGTGACCGGTGCCGCTCATACATCGTCGGGAATAGATGGCCACCCGGTCACCATGCTTCGGGTCGAAGGGTTTGAAGAGTCTGTTTCTTACAGGCTTGCCGCTTTGAAAATGCACTTGGATATTGCCGCGGATTCAAGCTTTGAAAGATCAGCTGAAAAGACCGCAGCGGGTTGGATATGGGTACGCGACGTTGCGCTGTTTCACCACCAGCCTGGGCATGTCTGGTCAGTATCAGTCCGACCGTCCAACGCTGCAAATCTTGTCAAACGCGTGCAACCTGACAGGGTTTTGTATGATTGGGGCGGCGGACGTATCTGGCTTTTGGTATCTGCTGAATTGGATGTTCGAAAAGCAATGGCGGGCATTTCTGGCCATGCCACTTTGGTGCGTGGTCACGGTTATCCAAAGTTTCACCCTCAAAGCGCTGCGGTCACTGCATTGTCCCAAGGGCTGCGTGAAAAATTTGACCCACGAGGCATCTTAAATCCGGGGTTGATGGGATAGGCCATGCGTACAGAATTCACGGAAGAACAGCTACAAAATCCGGGCATTGCCCGCTCAAACGAAATTCTAAGATCTTGTGTTCATTGCGGTTTTTGCACAGCAACCTGCCCAACCTACCAAGTTCTTGGAGATGAGCTGGATAGCCCGCGTGGGCGCATTTATCTGATCAAAGACATGCTCGAAAACAATCGGGTGCCCGATGAGAACACAGTTAAGCATATTGATCGATGCCTGTCTTGTCTGGCCTGCATGAGCACCTGCCCATCCGGTGTGCACTATATGCATCTTGTCGATTATGCCCGTGCCTATATCGAAGATCGTTACAAGCGCCCTTTGGGCGATCGCTTTTTGCGTTGGGCTCTGGCCAAGATCATTCCTTATCCAATGCGGTTCCGTTTGGCCCTGTTGGTCGCCAAAATGGGCCGTCCTTTTGCTTGGATGGTGCCGGACGCGCGGTTGAAAACCATGCTTTTAATGGCCCCCAAGTCCATTCCACCTGTCAGCCGCAACGATCGCCCGCAAAGCTTTGCCCCCAAGGATACAAAGCAAATGCGCGTTGCGCTGATGACAGGATGTGCGCAAAAAGCATTAAACACTGACATCAATGACGCAACCATTCGCTTGCTGACACGGCTTGGTTGCGAAGTTGTCGTTCCCATGGGGGCTGGGTGTTGTGGGGCGCTGACCCATCATATGGGCAAAGAAAGCGAAAGCCATCGTTCGGCGGCTGCCAACATTCGGGCTTGGATTTCGGAAATGGACGGAGAGGGGCTCGACGCGATTGTCATCAACACCTCTGGGTGCGGTACCACTGTCAAAGACTATGGTCATATGTTCCGCAACAATCCACTGGCGCAGGATGCGGATCGGGTTTCAAAGATTGCCATGGACATCAGCGAGCTTTTGCAGAAATTGGACATGCCAAAGCTGCCTGATCAAGGGCTGACAGTTGCCTATCATGCGGCGTGTTCGCTGCAACATGGTCAACAGATCAAGTCGGCCCCCAAATGCTTGTTGAAACAAGCTGGTTTTCAAGTTGTTGAACCAGCAGATAGCCATTTGTGTTGCGGGTCAGCTGGCACGTATAATCTGTTGCAGCCAGAGATATCGAACCAGTTAAAACAGCGTAAAATCAAAACTTTAGAGGCGAAGTGTCCCGATGTCATAGCCGCGGGAAACATTGGTTGCATGATGCAGATAGGCTCGGGGTCTAAGGTGCCGATCGTGCATACTGTAGAGCTGCTGGATTGGGCAACCGGTGGGCCACAACCAAAGCCACTTGCGGCAAAACAGAGGCAAACGGTGGCCTGAGAAACTTAGATATACCCAAGAGCAGCCGCATTTTTGCCCGGACATATGGCCACCTTAGCGACAACGAAATTCGGAGTCGCTGTGATGCGCAAATTGCTGTTGTTAATTGGTTTGTTGGTGATGCCGTTAAGCGTATCTGCGCAAAACGTCGGGTTCTTTGCTGCTGTTGGGCGGCTGGAACTGGCGGGTAAGGGGTTTTGCACAGCCACGCTGATTGGCCCGGAATTGGTGCTAACAGCAGCGCATTGTTTGTATGACAAGCAAAATGGAGCGCGATTTGATGTCGGGCAACTTGAATTCAAAGCCGGCTATCAACAGGGCATTTCGATTGCGAGCGCCGGTGTTTCTAGGGTGGCCATTCACCCAGAATACGATGTCCGTAAAAAAGGCGAGATGAATAACCTTCGTTTTGATTTGGCCTTGTTGCAGCTTGATAAGGCTATTGAAAATCAAACGGTTAAGCCGATTGAGGTTGCGAACCCAGATCTAAGTGGGCGTACCGTTGGGGTGATGTCCTATGGCGCGGGGCGGGCAGAAAACCCTCAATTGGAAAGCGCCTGTGCCATCAAAACTCGGCCGGAAGGCATATTTATTACCACTTGCAAGGCGCATCATGGTTCCAGCGGTGCGCCGGTTTTGCAGATCATCAAAGGCCGCGCGCAATTGGTATCGGTGGTGTCCGCGATGGCGCGGGCCAATGGCAAGCCGGTGGCCTTGGCTGCGGCCCCCAAAGAGGATTTGGGCAAATTGAAGCGCGAACTTTCAAAGACCTATGTCGCCGAGTTGAAGGAGTGATTGGGGTTAGTAGATTGAAATGTATGAATAAATTTTTCATTTTGATATGCGTTGTGCTTCCAAATCTGTTGACGGCTGGGACACCCTTGGAACGTATGAAAACCCGTGGCGATATGTTGGGGTGGGAAGCCGTGGGCCGGGTGGAATTGGATAAAAAGGCCTTTTGTACCGGTGTCTTGATCGCGCCTGATCAGGTTTTGACCGCGGCGCATTGCTTGTTTGATGCCAAGACTGGTGCGCCACTGAAGCCAAGCGATATCCGGTTTCGATCTGGCTATCTTGACGGAAAGTCTCTGAGTGATCGAAACGCTATAAAATACATTATTTCAGAGGGTTACGTGCACCCTGAAGGTGATCATTCGCTGAAGAGCGTCGCCAAGGATGTGGCAATATTGAAACTTGATCGCCCAATCTCGAACAGTGAAGCCATACCGTTTTTGGTGCATCATGACGGGGCAGATGTCAGCCAGGTTCAGGTCATGTCCTATGGGCGTGGCCGCGCAGATGCGATGAGTTGGCAGCGACAATGCGCCAAGCTTTTTCAGGCGCGCGGATTGATGGTGTTTGATTGTGACATAACCTTTGGATCGTCGGGGGCCCCGGTCTTTGCAATGCATGGAACACGGGTGCGAATTCTGTCTTTGGTTTCTGGGATAACCACTGGAAAAAATGGAGAAAAATGGGTTCTGGGTGCGCCACTTTCAGAGCTTGTGACCGCCTTGCAAACGCGTATGCGTTATGGGGATGTGCCGATGGGACAAGTCGGAAATGGGGCAAAGCGGATCACAGTTGGCAGCAAGAAAGGCGCAGGCGGGGCAAAATTCCTGTCGCCAAAACAGTGATCTAAGGGTCTTGAAAGCCGAAATCACCTATCCCATCTGAGTTTGACCGGGTGCCGCTATCGGGCTCGGGTAACACAATGCCTGTCCATATTTGGAAGGTAAATTTGTTGTCGCTTAGAAAAGGATAACCTATGCGTAGTTTTGATTTTGCACCGCTGTACCGTGCCTCTGTTGGCTTTGATCAAATCGCAGATTTGATGGATAGAACTCTGACACAAGATGCTGCGGTTCCAAGCTATCCCCCGTATAACATTGAAAAAACCGCCGATGATGCCTATCGCATTTCGATCGCGGTTGCCGGATTTTCCGCAGATGACCTTGGCATCGAAGTCAAGGAAAACGCCCTGATTGTGACCGCCCGCAAGGTCGAAAAATCCAGTGAAAAGACCTATTTGCACCGGGGCATTGCCACCCGTTCCTTTGAGCGGAAATTCCAGCTTGCGGATCATGTACGGGTGAACGGTGCCAGCCACGAAGATGGCATGCTGCACATTGATCTGGTGCGCGAAGTGCCAGAGGCGTTAAAGCCGCGCCGCATTGAAATCAGCCGTGGGGAACCCCGGGTAGAGGCTGATGTGGTGGATGCGAAAGCGGTCAATTAATCTTTGGTTTATTGTACAATTTGTACAGTTCAGGCCGTGAAACGTACGATTCGTTTCAAAAAATTTGCCAAACAGAATGGGCCCCGGATCGCGGGCCCATTTTCATAGGAACAGGGGCGGATCTGAGGCGGATCTGTTGGGGCAGACCCTGCGGCTTGCGCGCCGTGGTTTTACGAAGATTCTGACGCCGCGAGCGTTAGGCCGGTGGCCACGGCGGTGAAGACTTCGGAAAAGGAATGTTTGGCGCTGGGCATCATGCCATTCATTAACTGGGCGACAAAACCCATCAGGCTTGAACCACCGACATAGACAACATGGTTGATCTGACCGGCTTGCAGATTGGCCAATTGCAGCGTTTGCTGCACGCCGCGATGCAGGTCGGTGGCATAGCCCCCAAGCGCGATCGTGATGTCCATTTGGCTCAGCGGTACGGCGAGGGATTTTTCGACATAGTCCAGCGAAATACGCGCATTGCTGGCCCCGCCGTTTGCGGCGACTTTACCGGCCTCAACCGCAAAGGCGATTTCATGGCCCAACTCGTCTTGCAACACGCTGTGCAGTCGCGCCAGAATTTTCGGGTTCACCGCCATCTTATGCATGTCTTCCACCAGCCGGCGAGTCTGGGCGGTATAGAGAAAGTGGATTTTCTCCCAGGTGGCCAGGTCGTTGAAAATCGCATTGGGGGTGTTGACCGTGCCGGTGCCAAATTCGCGGTTTAGTTCTGCGCCTTTGCCAAGCAGGGGCATCACGTGGTCAAAACTGATAGAGCGGTCAAAATCGGTGCCGCCGATGCGCACCCCGTGATTGGCCAGGATATCAATGCCGTTTGCGGTGTGTTGAAAGATTGAAAAATCTGAAGTGCCGCCGCCGATGTCAACGATCAACCCATATCCTTGGGTTTGCCTGCCCCCTGCTGCGATGGCGGCGGCCTGAGGTTCGGCCATAAAGGCGATGTCGGTAAAACCCGCGGCTTCGTAACATTGACGCAGATCGTCTTCGGCTTGCTGTTCGCGCGGATCATCGGTGCCGTGAAAGACAACCGGACGGCCAGAAAGAACCTTGGTGAAGCTTTGGCCAGCCTCTGCCTCTGCGCGGGATTTGAGTTGTTTGAGAAAGCGGGCGATGATGTCAACAAAGGTGACGCGCTCGTTCAAGAATTGGCGCTTTTCGTGCATGAGCGAGGTGCCAAGAACGCGCTTGAGCGCGCGCATATAGCGGCCCTCGTCGCCATTCAACAAGGCCGCATTGGCCGGATCGCCGATCAGGGTTTTGCGGCTGTCAAAATCAAAGAAGAAACTGGTCGGCAAAGTGGTGCTTCCCGGTGCCATTTCCACCAAATGCGGTTGCCCGTCGCGCAGATAGCCCACGGCGGAATTTGAGGTTCCAAAATCAATGCCAAGGGCAGGAGAGATCGTGGGCATGGCGCTGTCCTAATGGGTTTGGAAGGCGCGAGGGGTAATTGGGTTGGGGGGATTGGTCAAGGGGGGGGCTATTCAAGAAATTAGGTCGGCTGTTCGAAACATTTGTAGTAATCGGCCGACTTCGGTTGCGGCCAGCGTGGTCGTTATCGACGGTAGAATTTCTTTGACCATTTCACCAAAAGTAAGGAGCTGAATTGGATTTCCGCCAATAGCTTGCCGGAAAGGCTCGTAGTTTTCCCAGATGTGCTTTTCGCCAAGTATTTTTGAGACAGCAGTTACGTAGGTAAACGAACGACTGCCTGTTGCTCGTTCGACTTCTTCAACGAATGCCTCGGACCATTTTGGCTTCGTCAATTCGCGAAACCCTTGCCATGCTTCTCGCCCGTTCATTTTTTTGTTGCTTTCAATCGCGTTAATTATGGATGACGGCCGGAACCCTTGTTGCCAACTTTTACAGCTGACAGCCATAATTCTTGATGGGCCTTCTAGCATCGGATGGTAGCCGACTATGTCGATATCGCTGTGGTTTGAGTCCTTTTTAGTCTCAAAATTTGGATGATTTTTGTGTGGCTTGAATTTTAAGTTGTGTTGGACGAAGTATCCACGGTGCAACAAATACTCTTCAACGATTTGCTCTAAAATGTCTTCTTTTGTGGCCATGATATTTTGGTCCAATATGAATTTATTAGAGCCGAAGCTATATAGTTAGAGCCAATTAATATAGCGAAAACGCGCGCGGGTTGCCCCACGCGCGTTTCTGTTTTCAACAATGTTTCGACTTAGCTGTGTGCGCCGTCGATTTTGCCGATGTTCTTAAAGATGGTTTCGCCAGAGTGGTCGTCTACACCGTCGTTGTCGGTAGAGAAGATCGCTGTGCCGTCCTCAAAGATCGCCAGGCCTTCGACTTTGTCTAGGACATAGCCGCCTGTGGATGTCAGATCAGGCAGCAGGTCACGCACCAGTTCTTTTTTCACAACAGGAAGCGTGCCACCCAAGGCCGCTGGGACCATGTCTGACATCGCGATTTTGTAGATCTTTTTGGTCACCGCGCGGGCGTCGTGCTGGTTGTCGCGTTCGATGACATAGACGTTGTCGCCATGTGCCACGATTTCAGACAGGCCAACCCAGCCTTTTGCAGGCTCGGCTTTTGGATAGTGGACCGCGCCCCATTCTTTGGTTTTCAGATTATAAGCCACCAATTTCACGTGGTTCTTTGGATCGTCTTTCCATTCGCGTTGAACGGCCATCCAAAGCGTGTCACCGATTTTGGTGATGCCTTCAAAACCAAAGCGTTTTTCAACGGCGGCCAGTTCGGCTGGGATGCCGAATTCGCCTTTGAGGTTCTTGATCTTGCCTTCTGCAGACACGTGATAGATCGCGTGCGGGATCAGGCGCTCTGTGCGGCCTTCGGAGGCCACATAGAAGCCGCCTTTGCCGTCAAGCGTGATGCCTTCGAGGTCCAGCTTTTGGGCTGGGTGACCATCACGGGTGATACGGATCACATCGGTGATTTTGGCGGGTGTCACATTGGTGTCGATCTTGAAGATAGACGGTTGGAAGCCATAAAAGCTGTCGTTGACCGCCCAGACGACGCCGTTCTTGTCAGCGACCATGCCAGAGATTGCGCCCCAGCCGATCAGATCATCGGCACCCGCGGATGTCAGGTGCGGGTAAACTGCTGCTGCGTCTTGCTGTTCAAACAGCATGACGTGGGCCCGTGCGCCGCCGTCTTCGATCAGGTCTTTTTCATTGGCAGAGATCAGCAAGTTACGCTCTGGGATCACAGCATAACCTTCTGGGCCAACACCGGAGGGCAGCAGCTGTGTCAGAACAGGTGCGGCTGGGTTGGTGACGTCATAAACGCCAACGATGGACGCGCGTTCTGCGCCAACAAATACATAGGGTGTGCCATTGAATGCGCCAAAAGTGACGGATTCTGGCTCGACGCCTTTGGAGTCAGAGCGCTTGTCTGGGTAGTGGCCGATTTCGATGATGGCTTTTTCAAAGTCAGTGCCAGAGTCATACACCACGGTGCCGTTTTTGTTGAAGATCGTCCAGCCGCGCGAGCCGCCTTCGTAGTCGCCTTCGTTGGCGGTGGCAAAGTGTGTGTCGTCGATCCAGGTGACCGCATCAGGCTCGCGCTTGCGGCCTTGCTGAGATTCGGTGAAAATCAATGCGCCACGCTCGTCTGTGGCGTCGATGCCATTCAGGTCAACCGCCCCCGCAGAGAAGTGGTTGAGGACGTCGCCCTGCGCAGAAACAACAATCATGTGGTTGTTTTCTTGCAGGGTCACAACAGTTTCGCCAAGACCGTTGATCGAGACATATTCAGGCTCTGGATCAGATGGGGCGATCTCGGCCAGACCTGTCAGGTCGACCATTTTCATCGAGGAACAATCGAGACCGTTTGTGGTGGTGTTTACCAAGATCAGATTGCCCGCTGGTAACTGTGGGATGATGCCGTCGTTCAGGTCTTCGTCGCGTTCGTTTTCGATCGCAACGGCGATGAATGCGCCGTCTTTGGAGGCTGCGATGGAATCTGGCTGGCCACCAAGATCACAGGACGCAAGGGTTTTGCCCGATGCCACGTCGATGGCTTGCAGCATGCCCGAAGGTGCTGTGTAGTTTTCGGATGTGTTGACGCCTGCATAGGCTGTTGTGCCAACAATGGCGACGGATGTCGGTTCGCCGTCCAGCGCGATGTTGCCCAGTGGTTTTGGGTTGGCGGCATCGGTGATGTCAACGCGGCCCAAGGCACCCAAAGGGCTGTCGGTGTACACCAGCGTCATGCCGTCGGCTGTTGCTGCGATGATTTCTGGAGAGGTTTCGCGGGATGTGTCTTCGCCTGCCGCCATGTTCAGCGGGGTTGCGAAGGCGGCGATGCGGTTGAAGTTCATTTCGGCGTTGGCCAGACCGGCGGTCAAGGCGAAGGCCGAAGTTAGGCAGATAAAGCGCGCAGACATTCTGAGCTCCTGATTGAATTCGGTGCTCGGGGTGATGACAAAGCCGCATTACGTCTGTGTGACGATTGGGTATCGGTTTTATGACGGTTTGAAATGCAGGCTTTGATAGGTTGGCAGACTGTCGTTTGGCGCGGGGGTTGCATAATAGACGCCGCGGGCGATGGCGCGGGCCAGGCATGTGGCGGCGGCGTGGCCAAGATGAATGGGATCAAGCAGCGGGTCTGCGAGTGGTTTTGCATTGGTGCTGACACCAAAGATCAGATCGCCATCCATGGGCGTGTGGCTGGGCATAAGGGCGCGCGCCATGCCGTCGTGGGCGGCGGTGGCCATGCGGGTGCATTGCGCTTGGGTTAGATCCGCGTCGGTGGCGACGATGGCGATGGTGGTGTTTTGGCTGCTGAATTTGGTTTTCGGCCAGGTTGGTGGGCTGTGGGGCGCTGGGCCGTGACCGCCGAATTCCGCGCCGATTTCCTGAGGGGCGGCATGGAAGTGGCCGCTGTTTGGATGCACCGCGTCGCCCAGGGCGTTGACGGCAACAAGCGCGCCGACGGTGTGGCCGCTGGGTGTGATCAGGGAGGCGGAGCCAAGCCCGCCTTTGAGACTGGCGGTGGTGGCCCCGGTGCCTGCGCCAAAGGTGCCCAGTTGGAATGTGGTGGTGGCGTTTTGCAATGCCTGTTGGCCCAGGTCGTAATAGGGGCTGCGGGTCCAGGACTTATCGCCCCCGTTTGCCAGGTCAAATAAGATGGCGGCGGGCACGATGGGCACAATTTGCTTGGCAACGGCAAAGCCTTTGCCTTGTTGGCGCAGGGCATCTGTGACGCCAGATGCCGCATCTAAGCCAAAGGCGGATCCGCCGGACAGGACCAGTGCTGTAACCTGCTGCACGGTTTTATCCGGGGCCAGAAGGTCTGTTTCTCGGGTGCCGGGCGCGCCGCCCATCACGTGCACTGCGGCGGTAAAGGCGGTTTCTGCGGTCAAAACCGTTGTGCCCGATTTGATCAAGCTGTCTTGCGCATGGCCAACCTTAAGGCCCGCGACATCGGTTATGAGGTTCAGGCGGCCTGGTTGCATGCTGTGTCCTTTGCTTAAAATAAGCCTAGCGCTTTGAGGGGAAGGTGCAAGTCAGCGCGCGTGACGTTTTGAGGCACGGTTGGATTTTGGGTATTTGGATCAAGAACAAGCACAGATTTTGCGGGCAAATGCAGCGTGGTCTATGGCTGCGCGGTTGTTATGCGGGGTGGGATCGCCTATCTGAAGGCTAGGTAATTTTGGGGGCCGATAATGGCTTATATTAAGTGGGCTTTCCGCATTTTGGTTTTTATGCTGGGCTTTGCATTCTTTCATTACACTTTGGCGCAGCATGATGTTGTGCGCATTGTGAACACTTATGAAGAGCGGCAGGAATTAAATGATTGGACGCGGATGTTCTGGTCTAAACCAGACAGCCAGTCGGCCAATTTGCAGAACCGAGATGTGCAATTCATTCAGGCTGTGCGCCCCAATGGCGAGGCGATTGTCTATCGCAACGAGGACACTGGCTGGAGCTGGCCGCCTTATTTCAAGTTTGATACGGCCAATCTTTACACCGACGCTAATGATGCGATTTCCACAAAAGACGCGCCGGAATGGGTGGCGGTGCGTCATTATGGGTGGCGCAATCAATATCTTTCGATCTTTCCCAATGCGGTGTCGATCAAACCCGTTGCCGGCCCGGATGTGTCGTTCGTTCCGTGGTGGAATATTGTGATCTTTGTGGTCTTGTTTGCGATATTCTGGGCGGTGCGCGTGCGTTGGGTGCGGTTCCGTGAGGCGCGGATAGATCCGGTGTTGGATGATGTGAGCGATGGTCTGGCAGATGCAGGCGACAGCATCGCCAAACGGCGTGGTCGATTGAGTCGATGGCTGAGCGGTTCGAAAAGCAAGTAAGACAAAACCCGCCAAATGGCGGGTTTTTGTTTGGCTATTTGCAGGTTGCCGCTGTGTAGGCGCTGTATTTGATCAGCGGTTTGTTTTTGCCCGGAGGGTAGGCGCGGGCCAGATAGATATGGGGTTTGTCATTGCGCTTGCCTGACCAAAAATCGACCAAATAGGCTTTGTCAGATTTGGAGAGGTATTTGTCTGCGCCCTTTAGCATACAGGCGCATTGGCTGGTTGTGACCCGGCCTTTTTGCGCAATGTCTGTGCCTTTGCATATCTTTGCGTTTGAGGCGGCAAGGGCCGGCGTGGCCAGAAAGCTGACGACTGCGCATGCGGTTATGAATTTCATCAAGGATGTGCCTTTTTACCAGGTGTTGCGCAGGAGCATAGCGTAGTTGGTTTTCAAAAACGTGAAAGATCTGGGGGGTGCTGGTTGGTGCAGAAAAACGGGCCCCGATTGGGACCCGCCTGTGTTTGATTTATCTGTGTTTAGCGTGCGCCATAGTAGATGCCGACGGTGTGTTCGGCCTCTGCAAAGAACAGCCAGCGGGAGATTGCAACCCCGGCCAGATGGCTGAGGATACAGAGGATCGCAAGCAGGTGACCGGCAGGAAGGACAGCCAGCAAGACCACTGGCAGGCCCGCCATCAGGACAAGGGAAATCACCCGCAGTTTTTGGGCGTGTTTGCGGCCAACAATGTGGATGAATTCGCGCATCAGGTAGTTGGGCGAGGTGTGTGGGTGTGCCATTGAACGCACGGTTCCACGGTCACCAAGACCTGTGGCGCTGCCCAGGTTTGAGCCGCGATCAGCAAAGGCGGTGTCGCCTTTTTTCCACCAGAGGATTTGTACAAGGGCCGCGGCAATCAACAGGTAAAGCGCAATGGTGATGCGCCCGGCAAACAACGCGCCGCCTGCAATGGCAAATGTCAGGTACAAGAGGGATGTCAGCGGGGTGTTCCAGCGCGGGATGGTGGCCAATTGGCCGTAGATCATCGAGGTTGTATAGACGGTGATCAGGCAGAGGAGCGCGCCGATCCATCCAAGGAGTGCATAGTGCGTCTCTAGAAAGATCAGGCCTGCCGCATAGAGCCCCATGACGATCAAAGAGAGCACCGCACAGATGCCTTCGCGCGACAGCCAGCTACTGCGCCATTGCTTAAAGGCTTTCATGGCGCGTTCCGGGTGGCCCAGGTGGAAAGTCGAGGCAATCAAGCCGCCGACCGCAAAGGCAAAGGCCACAGTGAAATAGCCAAAGGCGGCGAGCCCGGTGGAGGGGGTTGGGTCAATGCCGAGCCAGGCCAACATGCCAAGGCCAACGCCGGAAAACGTGGTGAAGATGATCACTGATGCTGCGGGATGCATTAGTTTGCTCCTTCTTTGGCGTCACCGGGCAGGCGTGACAGTTGTTTATCAAGCCAGCCCAGCAAGCCTTTGGGTTCTTCGGCCACGGGGGCAAGGAAGGGCGCAAGCACGCTTTCGTCGTCCCAGCTGTCTTTGACGCGTGGCGGCAGGTATTTGTTGACCGGGGCGGTGTTCAACTCTGGCATCAGGTCCATGCCACCGCGTTCAGCGGTCAGTTTGGAGACGTTGGAGTCTGGGTCTGCAAAGTCACCGAAATGGCGGGCACCGGCGGGGCAAGTGCGCACGCAGGCTGGAACGCGGTCTACTTCGGGCAGGTTTTCGTTGTAGATCCGGTCGACGCATAGGGTGCATTTTTTCATCACGCCTTCGGCTTGGTCGAGCTCGCGCGCGCCATAGGGGCAGGCCCAGGCGCAGAGGCCACAGCCAATACAGTCTTGTTCGTTGACCAGCACGATGCCGTCTTCGACGCGTTTATAGCTGGCTCCGGTGGGGCAGACCGTGACGCAGGGGGCATTTTCGCAATGCAGGCAGGATTTTGGGAAATGCACGGTCTGGGCGGCTTTGCCGTCTTCCTGGACCTCGTAGGAGTGGACGCGATTTAGGAAGGTGCCCATGGGTTCTTCGCCATAGGGGCGTTGATCCGATAAGGGCGCACCATAGTTTTCGGTGTTCCAGCCTTTGCAGGAAATCACACAGGCATGGCAGCCCACGCAGGTGTCTAGATCAATCACGAGGCCAAGTTTTTTGGCGGTGCTGGTTGGGAGGTCAGTCATTGGTGGCTATCTCCGATGTGGGAGGAGAGGGCTAGGCTGGGGGCCTGCCCCCAGACCCCCGGAGTATTTGCGGAAAGATGAAAATTGGCAGGGGTCATTCTTTGCCGACCTTCCAAGCAAGGGTCTTGGGGCCTTGGCCGACCGGGGATTGGAGCGGCGGGAAGGCGGGCTGGGCTTGGTTGTCTGCTGGCGCGTCGGTTTTTTCGATTTTGACGCGCAAGTCGAACCAAGCCGCCTGGCCGGTGATGGGGTCGGAATTGGCCACGCGCATGCCGTCGCCTTTGGCGGGCAAGAGTTCGTGGATCAGGTGGTTGAGCAGGAAACCTTTGTTGGATTCTGGGGCCTTGTCATCCAGAGCCCAAGCGCCTTTGCGTTTGCCGATGGCGTTCCATGTCCAGACGGTGTTTTCATTCAGGGCTGCCTGATGTTCCACCGGCACCGTGATGCTGCCGTGGGTCGAGCTGACCTTGGCCCAGTCGCCGTCTTGGAAGCCGTGTTGCTGCCAAAGCTTGGTTGGCAAATAGAGCGGATTGCTGCCGTGGAGCTGGCGCAGCCAGGCGTTTTGGGTGCCCCAAGAGTGGTACATCGCCATGGGGCGTTGGGTCAGGGCGTGGATTGGGTATTCATCCAGATCTATGGCTTTGTCTTCAAAGGGTTCGTACCACATGGGCAGCGGATCCATCACGGATTTCACCCGTGCGCGCAGATGGTCTGGCGGTTGGCGATCCCCATGGCCTTCGGCGGCGCGTTGGAATTTGCGCATCGGTTCAGAGTAGAGCTGGAACAGGTAAGGCGTGGGGGCATCAATGATGCCCATGCCAACGGCCCAGTCTTGGTAGGCCTTGTTCCAGGGTTTGTAGTAATTTGCGCCCTCTGGGATATGGGACACAAAGAAGCCGCCATTTTCGATGTATTGCTCAAGCTGCTTTGGGTTGACCTCGCCGCGCCCGACTTTGTCGCCGTTTTCGCCACGGAAGCCGGCAAGTGGGCCAACACCCGGCTTGCGTTCGTGGTTGACGATATAGTCAGCGTAGTCCTGGTATTTTGCGGAGCCGTCTTCGTTGGTAAACCCCTGCATGCCAAGACGGTTTGCCAGATGCACGAGGGTTGTTTGGAAACCGCGCACCTCGCGGTCTGGTGCGATGACGGGCCAGCGGATCGCATCTGCCGCGCCGTCGGCTTCGCAGATCGGGCGATCGAGAAGCGAGATACAGTCGTGACGCTCTAGATAGGTGGTGTCGGGCAGGATCAGATCGGCGTAGGCCACCATTTCCGAGCTATAGGCATCGGAATAGATGATGTTTGGGATCACATAATTGCCATCAGCGTCTTTGTCCGTCAGCATGTCGATGACACCTGTGGTGTTCATCGAAGAGTTCCACGACATATTGGCCATATACATGAAGAGCGTGTCGATTTTATAGGGATCCCCCGCATGGGCGTTGGAGATCACCATATGCATCAGCCCGTGGCTAGACATTGGGTTTTCCCAGGTGAAAGCCTTGTCGACGCGAATTGGCGAGCCGTCGTCTTTCAGCATCAGGTCTTCGGGACCGCGGGTGAAGCCAAGGTGCGGACCATCAAGGGGTGCGTCACAAGTGACTTTGCCATGCGGCTTGGGGTGGGCTTCGACCGGTTTGGGATAGGGGGGCTTGAAGCGGAAGCCGCCGGGGACTTCGACGGTGCCAAGCACAATTTGCAGGATATGCAGCGCACGGCAGGTTTGGAAGCCGTTGGAATGGGCAGAGATGCCGCGCATGGCGTGCATCGAGACTGGGCGGCCCAGCATTTTACTGTGTTTTTCGCCGCGGAAGTCTGTCCACTCTTGATCGAGTTCGAACTCTTCTTCAAACGCAACGCGCGCCAGTTCTGCAGCGATGGTTTTGATTTTCTTGGCTGAGATGCCGGTTTTTTCGGCAACGTTTTCAGGCGCATATTGGTCGTTGAGATATTTTTCGGCCATCAGCGCCATCACCGTGCGGTGGGTTTTGCCGCCGGCCTCGTAGGTCGCGCCAAGGCTTGGGCGCACACCTTTCTGATCAAACGGGGTTGGCTTGCCGGTGACGCTGTCGATCACCAAAGGTTTGTCGTTGACGTCGCGCAGGAACAGGCCGGTGTCTGGGTCAAGCAACACCGGGGCATTGGTGTATTGCGCCAGGTAATTGGCGTCGATCTTGCCAGCTTTCATCAGCTCGTGCACCAGTGACAGGATGAACAATCCATCGGTGCCAGGCGTGATGCCAACCCATTCGTCGGCCACCGCATTATAACCTGAACGTACCGGGTTTACGCCGATAACCTTGGCCCCACGGGCTTTGATTTTGCCGATGCCCATTTTGATGGGGTTGCTGTCGTGGTCTTCGGCGACGCCAAACAGCATGAAAAGCTTGGTGTGATCCCAATCTGGCTGGCCAAATTCCCAGAAAGCTCCGCCCATGGTGTAGATGCCGCCGGCGGCCATATTGACCGAGCAAAAACCGCCGTGCGCTGCAAAGTTCGGCGTGCCAAAGTTTTGCGCCCACATGCCGGTGAAACTTTGCGATTGATCGCGCCCTGTGAAAAAGGCCAGTTTCTCTGGGTTGGATTCACGGATTGGTTTGAGCAGGCCAACGGCCATATCCAAGGCTTCGTCCCAGCTGATTTCTTCGAACTCACCCGAGCCACGCGGCCCAACGCGTTTCATCGGGGATTTAAGGCGCGAAGGTGCGTTGACCTGCATAATGCCCGCGGATCCTTTGGCACATAGGACGCCCTGGTTGACCGGATGGTCCCGGTTGCCCTCGATATAGGCGACTTTGCCGTCTTTCATATGCACATTGATGCCGCAGCGACAGGCGCACATGTAGCAGGTGGTTTTGCGAATCTCGTCTGAAACCTTTGGAGACGTATCAATTTGGGGCTGCTGGAATGTCATCTGGCGTCCTTATTGCGGCTGGGCGGCGGAGAAAATCACTGCTGGTCAGGGATTTTGAACGGCGTGCAGGAAAAGTCGTGCAACATTGTGCTTGGGCGGTTGGGTGAAACAATGGTGTCTTTTCGCGTGATCATGCGGGTGGATTTCCTGAATTTTGCATGATGAGCGGGAAAATCACCCTTCTCGTCAAGCGGAAAGATGAAAAGTGCATACATTATTGTGCCTGTAAAGCCGTTACCGCGATCATTTGCGTGATGTCTTGGGCGCTGCAGCCGCGCGACAGGTCGTTGGCAGGTTTGGCCAGGCCCTGCATGACGGGGCCGATGGCGGTGTATCCTCCAAGACGCTGGGTAATTTTGTAACCAATATTGCCAGCATCCAGATTGGGGAAGATCATGACGTTGGCTTGGCCCGCTACGCTTGATTCTGGGGCCTTGAGTTCGCCAACAGAGGCAACAAAAGCGGCGTCAAATTGTAGTTCGCTATCTGCGTGGATGGAGGGTTCGGCTTCTTTGAAGATTCTCAGACCTTCGGTGACCTTATCGACCGCAGCGTGACGTGCGCTGCCCATTGTGGAAAAGGATAGAAAGGCAACTTTGGGGTCTGTGCGCAGAAGTGCGCGACAGGACAACGACGACGCCTTGGCAATTTCGGCCAGCTCTTGCGGCGAAGGGTCGATCACCAAGCCACAATCGGAATACAACATGGCGCGGGCACCAGGTGTCGCGTTTTCTGGCGGGTACATCAGGAAAAAACTAGAGACCATCGCGGCTTCGGGGGCCATGCCAATGACTTGAATGGCGGACCGCACGATATCGCTTGTGGTGAAAATCGCACCGCCGACCGTGCCGGTGGCAAACCCCAAGCGCACCAACATGGCAGCATAGACCACCGGCGACAGTACGGCTTGGCGGGCCTGATCTTCGTTGACGCCCTTGTGCTTGCGCAATTCACGGTAGACGCGCGCAAACTCATAGCTGAGGGGGGAATTATCCGGGTCTTGGATTGAAATGCCGCTGCCTTCGGACCCACCCTGTGCAGCGAGTTCTGCGCGGATGGCAGTGGCGTCCCCCACAAGAATAATGTCCGCCAGATCGGCTTGGTTGGCGGCAAGTGCCCCCGCGATAACACGGGGATCACTGCCTTCGCATAGTGCAATGACGGGTCGAGTGGACGGAGCCGTTTGCTTAAGCAACTCCTGCGGCAAAAGTGTCATGGGTCCGTCTCTCTTGGTCAGCGATTATTGAGCTTGCATGTCGTCGCGGTTGATACCGGCCACAGACACTGGCTTTTTCATCGCGTCGCGACGGAAGGGCTCGCCCAGTTCTTTGTTCAGCAGGATTTCAATGAATGTGGTTTTCTTTTCATTCATCTGGCGCTTAACGGCTTTGTCCAGCTCGGCTGTCAGGTCTTCCATTGTCGACACAGCAACGCCTTCGACGCCACAGGCCTGAGCAATGCCCGCATAGGACACTTCGGTTGCCAGCTCGGTGCCCACAAAGTTGTCGTCAAACCAAAGTGTGGTGTTTCGCTTTTCCGCGCCCCACTGGTAGTTGCGGAAAATAACCATGGTGATGGCAGGCCAATCTTCGCGATTGATGGACACCATTTCGTTCATAGAGATACCGAATGCGCCATCACCCGCAAAGCCAACAACCGGAACGTCGGGGCAGCCAACTTTGGCCCCGCAGATGGCTGGAAAGCCGTAACCACACGGGCCAAACAGACCAGGTGCCAGGTATTTGCGGCCGTCTTCAAACGAAGGGTAGGCGTTGCCGATGGCGCAGTTGTTGCCGATGTCAGATGAAATGATGGCTTCTTTGGGCAGTGCGGCCTGGATTGCGCGCCATGCCATACGAGGCGACATTTTGGTTGGTTCGCTAGTGCGCGCCCGTTCGTTCCAAGTGGTGCCCGGATCGTCATCTTCATGTGTCATCGACGTCAATTCCTGCGCCCATGCGGATTTGGATTGTGCGATGGTGTTTTTACGTGCGTCGCGCCCGTCGTCACCAGCTGTGTCCCCCAGACGTGCCAAGATGCCCTGTGCCACTTTTTTCGCGTCCCCGACGATGCCGATAGTCACGGGCTTGGTCAGGCCAATGCGATCCGGGTTGATATCAACCTGAATGATCTTGGCATCACGCGGCCAATAGTCGATGCCGTATCCGGGTAGGGTAGAAAAGGGGTTCAGACGTGTGCCAAGGGCCAGAACAACGTCGGCCTTGGCGATCAGTTCCATGCCAGCTTTAGAGCCGTTGTAGCCCAGTGGGCCCGCAAATAAGGGGTGCGATCCGGGAAAGGCATCGTTGTGTTGATAGCCAACGCAGACCGGTGCGGTCAGACGTTCAGCAAGTTCGGCGGAATCGCCAATTGCATCGGCCAAGACAACGCCAGCACCGTTCAGGATTACGGGAAATTTGGCAGAAGACAGCAAGTCAGCCGCACGCGCCACGGCCTCGTCGCCGCCTTGTGGGCGCTCAAATTCGACCACGGCTGGCAACTCGATGTCGATGACCTGTGTCCAGAAATCACGCGGGATGTTGATCTGAGCAGGGGCAGATGCGCGTTTGGCTTGCAGGATCACCCGATTTAGGGTTTCGGCCATACGGGATGGGTCGCGCACTTCTTCCTGATACGCCACCATGTCTTCCAGCAGCGCCATTTGCTCGACTTCCTGAAAGCCGCCTTGTCCGATTGTTTTATTTGCGGCCTGAGGCGTGACGATCAGCAGAGGGGTGTGGTTCCAATAGGCTGTTTTGATGGGGGTCACCAAGGATGTAATGCCCGGACCGTTTTGCGCCACCATCATCGACATCTTGCCGGTCGCGCGGGTGTAGCCGTCTGCCATCATGCCGGCGTTGCACTCGTGCGCGCAGTCAAAAAACTTAATGCCAGCTGCCGGGAACAGGTCAGAAATGGGCATCATCGCAGAGCCGATAATGCCAAAGGCGTTATCAATTCCGTGCATTTGAAGCACTTTTACAAAGGCTTCTTCAGTGGTCATTTTCATGGGTGCGTCTCCTGGGAACAAGAAAATGCGAGCCGTGGCCCGGATAGGGGAAGATTACGAGGTGTGGAATAAGACCAGTAGGTCCAATATTCTGCGCGGGCTAAGTCCAGTTATGTATAGCGGCATGATTCTGTGGCCCTCCTATTGGGGTGTAAATCTGTGCGGTTTTGATGATTATTGACACTTAAAGTCTCAAAAGTCAACAAATTAAACGTGAGACAAAACGGCCTGCCCAAAGGGCGGCACCTAGCGCCCGCCGGTATGGCGGCGACTTTTATGCACAAAATCGCAAATTATTGATGCAGCCGCTTAGCTGTTTATGCAGTCTGCGATCAGCTGAATGCCGACGGGGATCCGGTTCGTAGGAATAGAGGAATAGGCCAGCCGGTAGTATTCACGCGGGCGGTTGCTGCCATGGAAAAACGTGCGCCCTGGTTCTATCAAAACGCCATGTTGCATCAGTTTTTGTGACAAGACCTCGGCATCAATACCGTGGGGTGCACGCATCCAAATCGAGGACCCTCCATGGGCCCCCTGACCGGCAATGGTCAGGCCATGTTCCTTGATAGCTTGGTGCATGCTTTCGCAGCGTTCTTTCAAGGTGATGCGTGTGCGACGGATCAAGGCGTCGTAGTGCCCAAGCGACAGAAAGTAAGCGGCGGTGCGCATGATATGGCCCGGAGGATGGCGCAGCACAGAGGCGCGTAAGGCCCTTGCTTCGCGAATAAAACTTTCAGATCCAACCAAATAACCAAGGCGCAGGCCTGGGAAAATGGACTTGGAAAAACTGCCCACATAAATCACCCGCCCGTCTTGATCCATAGATTTCAAAGCCGGGGACGGGGTGTTCAAAAAAGACATCTCAAATTCGTAGTCGTCTTCGATGATCACGGCATCAAGTTCGCGGGCGCGGTCAAGTAAGGCTTTGCGCCGCGCCATTGGCATTGTGGCGGTGGTTGGGCATTGGTGGCTGGGCGTTGTGAAAATAACGTCTGTTTCTGGGGGGATAGTCTGTGGCGGCAACCCATCTTGGTCGACAGGTATGGGTACAAGATGACAGCGTGACTGCGTTAGAATATCGCGCAATGCGTGGTAACACGGATCCTCGATTGCGGCTGTGCGCCGCTGGGTCAATAGAATCTGCGACGTAAGCCAAAGTGCATTTTGCGCCCCCATGGTGATCAGAATTTCCTCGGGGCGGGCGACGATTCCACGGCGCGGAAGGGTATGACGCACGATAAATTCGACCAAGCGTTCATCGTCTTGATCATAATAATCGGTGGTCAGCGCTGAGAAGTCTTTTTGTCCGAGTGCCTGGATCGCACACAGCCGCCAGTTGCCGTGGTCAAACAGGGTTGGGTCGGCTTGGCCGTAGATGAATGGGAAGCGAAAACGCTGCCAATCACCGGGTTTCTGAGGGGTGTCCCCCCCTGTGAAGCGCTGCCCGATAGCGCGTGACCAATCGACTGTGTCACCGGATTGCCGGATCGCATGGAATGGGGGCGGCTCGGGTGCATTTTCAGAAACAAAATAACCAGACCGCCCCCGAGAGGTCAGGTAATCGTTTGCCAATAGTTCCGTATAAGCGAGTGTCACTGTGATGCGACTGACGCCAAGATGTTGGGCGAGTTTTCGCGAGGACGGCAGTTTCTCTCCTTGCCGAAAGCGCCCTGACAAAATGCCCTCGGCAATCAATTGTTGGATCTGCGACTGCAGGGTGCCTTGGAACTGAGGGTTCAGAAAAAACGTATCGACGGAAATCGACATGACGCATTCCAGTTCTGGACTTATCTGTCTTGGAAGTCTGGCTTTATATCAGATTGATTTCATTTTTGCGTACTCTGACAGATTTTTCAAGCGAATTGACTAAAAAGAGATTTTTTGTCTCAAAAAGCGCGACTGTGGGGTGTTTTGACTGCGATTAGAGCAGCTTTGCAAGCAAGCATTTGCGGGTCTGTGGCCATTCGGTGGCGATGATTGAATAGACCGCCATATCAACAGGGTGGCCGGTCCGATCAATTCTTTCACCGCGCAACACGCCATCAAGCTGTGCGCCCAGATCCGAAAGAAGCAATCTGTGGCTTTGGTTTTGGGCAGGTGCTCGGATTTGTACGGTCACAGCCTGGGCGCATTCAAACGCATAGGTGAACAGCATGGTCAGCATCTCTGTGAACATCAAAAGGTCAGTGCCTTGTACCCAGATGCCGCCGATCTCGACCTGTTTGTGGGCGCGATCAATGCGAGAAAACCCGGCGATGCCTTTCAGGGTGTCCCGGTGATTTGATACAGCGAAATACAGTCCTCTTCCGTCAGCTTGTTGTTCACGCAAATACGAAATTTCGCCGTCTAGGTCGTGGGCCAGTGGAACGCGGCAATTTGCAGGTAAATGCGCTGACCCCCTGCTTGCCACGGACAGGCCCGAGGCATGGGATTGTGTCAACGGAAACAGCGTGACACGTGTGCCACAAAGCATTTGGGCGGCTGGCCACATGGGGTGTCCTATAAAGCTTTTGCAAATTTGCTTGTCAGTCGGGTCTCACGCCCGTTTTGTAAGGGGCGTGAGTGAATTTTTGCCTCTTACCCGAAGACTTTGGTCAAAGCAATATCGACTGCATTGCAGATGTCGTCGATGTCTTGGGCAGTTGCGATCAAGGCTGGGCTAAAGCACAAGGTGTTGTTTCGGCCAGGGATCGAGCGGTTTGTGACCCCAATGATAACCCCCTGAGCCCCACATTCGGCGACCACCATTTGCGCCAAAGACTCGGCCACGGGTTCTTTGGTTTCGCGGTCTTGCACCAATTCAAGGCCTTGAAACAGCCCTTTGCCCCGCACGTCGCCGATGACGGCGTGCTTTTCGGCCAGAGCATTGAAGTTTGCCGTCATACGCGCGCCCATGGCGGTACAGTTTTCCAGCAGTTCCTCGTCTTCGATGATTTCCATGTTTGCCAGGGCTGCGGCTGGCCCGGCGGTGCATCCCCCAAATGTGGAAATATCGCGGAAATAGCCCATAGGGTCTGAGGCATCTTCCTTGAACATTTCAAAGACCTTTTCGGTGGTGACCATACAGGCAATGGCCGCATAGCCAGAGGCAACGCCCTTTGCCATGGTCACAAAGTCAGGTTGGATGTCGTAATGTTGATACCCAAACCACTTGCCGGTGCGGCCAACACCGCAAACCACCTCGTCGATGTGCAGGAGTATGTCGTATTTGTCGCAAATTTCACGCACTCGCTGCCAATAGCCCTCTGGGGCTTCGATGACGCCGCCGCCTGCGGTGATGGGTTCCAGACACAGGGCACCAATGGTTTCCGGTCCTTCGTGCAGGATTACCTCTTCGATATTGTCGGCGGCAGCACGGCCAAAATCTGCGCCCGAAAGATGCTCTAGGCCCAACTCATGTTTGCGGTATTCCATGCAATGCGGCACTTTCACAAATCCTGGTGCAAATGGCCCATATTGTGCAATGCGTTCGTGTTGGCCACCGGCTGACATGGTTGCCAGTGTTGACCCATGGTAGTCGCGCTCGCGATACAGAATTTTGTTTTTGTGACCGCCGTATTTTTTATGGGCGATCTGGCGCACCAGCTTAAAGACCTTCTCGTTGGCTTCCGAGCCAGAGTTTGTGTAGTACACCCGTGACATGCCCGGCATTTTTTCGATCAGCTTTTCAGCAAAAAGCGATCCTGGGATCGAGCCGGCTGATTGCGCAAAATAGCAGAGCTTTAGCAGTTGATCTTTGACGGAGTTCGCAATTTTTTCGCGGCCATATCCTACGTTTACAGTCCAAACGCCGCCAGACACCGCATCAAGAAATTCTTTGCCGTTCTGATCCCACACCCGCATGCCTTTGCCCTCGACAATGATGCGCGGGTCAGAGGTTTCAAATGGCTTATGCTGTGTCAAATGATGCCATACATTAGCCTTGTCGGCTGCGATGATACGAGAGAGGTCGTTGTCGTTGTAAGTGCCGTCCATCTTGTCCACCTTGTCCAGTAGCAACGTCGTTGCGGAATGCTGAATGAGGCCAGACTCACTGGCCAATTGATAGATTACCCTCGCCGTTTTTATGGGCATTTCGATAGGGCCAGACGAGGTTCACTTTAAGGCCAGAATTTAATTTTTGACCTGTCGTAAATGAGGCATTATTGAATTAATCTATTGTTTTTAAATAACTTAACGCATAGGCTTCTTCACTCGACATATAACGCTAGCGGTTTGAATAGTTGTTTTGAGAAAGAATTTCATTGATCGAGAGCGCTTTTTCAGCTCCGATTGTATTAGCTCGGAGCGAAAATTTGGGCAAAGCGCAAAAGTGTCGACCTTAACAAGACCGCGCGAATTATTTGCTGTTGGTAAAAATAACGGCGCATATACACGGGAGAATAATGAATATGATGTTGAAAAAGCATTTTGCTGCGATGGCGACGACGGCCGCATTGATGGCGGGTACGCAGGGCGCAATGGCGGCGGGTCACGGTGGCGAGATCACTGTCGCTTATTTCCTTGAATGGCCGATGCCATTTCAATACGCCAAAGAAAAAGGGCTTTATGACGAAGCGATGGGTGTAAAGGTTAACTGGGTTAGCTTTGATACCGGTACTGCGATGAGCGCGGCGATGGCGTCTGGTGATGTTCAGATTTCTGTTAGCCAAGGCGTCCCACCCTTTGTTGTTGCCGCCTCCGCGGGCCAGGATATTCAGGTCGTTGATGTTGCGGTTAGCTATTCAGAGAATGACAATTGTGTTGTCGCAGAGCGTCACGAAATCGACAAAACAAGCGCGGATGAACTGGCTGGCAAAAAAGTGGCTGTGCCCTTGGGAACAGCGGCGCATTTTAGCTTTTTGAAGCAAATGAGCCACTTTGGAATTGCGCTTGATAGCCTAGAAATCGTTGACATGGCTCCTGCGGAGTCTGCGGCTGCTTTGGCGCAGGGCTCTATTGATATGGCCTGTGGTTGGGGTGGTGCGTTGCGCCGCATGCTAGAGCACGGCAATGTTCTGCTGACCGGTGCCGAAAAAGAAGCGCTTGGTATTCTGATCTTTGATGCCACTTCAGCGCCTGCAAGCTTTGTGGCCGAAGAAGGTGATCTTCTTGCGAAGTTCTTGAAGGTCACAGCGGATGCCAACGCCATGTGGAACAGCGGTGAAAACACAGCGGAAATGCTGCCTGTGATCGCAAAAGATGCCGGCATGGACGAATCCGCCGCTGAGGCAACCATGAGCACCTTTGTCTTCCCAAGTGCGGAAGACCAGCTTGGCGCTAAATGGCTGGGCGGCGGTGCGCAGTCCTTTATGAAAGGCGTTGCGGATGTCTTTGTCGAAGCTGGAAGCATCGATTCTGCTCTGGAGTCCTATGAAAATGCAGTGAATGCTGCGCCACTGACAGCTGCAAGCGGCATGTAAGTGTTTCGGGCACCGCTGCCACGGCGCAGCGGTGCCCGCATTTCGAGGCGACCGCACGGGCATTGATGCTGGGGACGTGACGCCAAAAAATCAAAAATTCACAAGAAAGGCGGACCATGTCGGGACTGTCGATCGAAAAGATCTCCATGCGTTTTGATTTGCCCGATGGTGGGCATGTGCAGGCGCTTAAGGATGTGAGCTTGGACCTGAAAGCTGGCGAATTGCTGAGTGTTTTGGGACCATCTGGTTGTGGTAAGACAACTTTGCTGAATATTGTGGCTGGCTTTTTGGCCCCAACCGAGGGCCAAATTGTGCTGAATGGCCATACGGTTCAAGGGCCAGATGCCGAGCGCGGCATGGTCTTTCAGCAAGGGGCTTTGTTTGAGTGGATGAGCGTGCGTGAAAACGTGGGCTTTGGGCCAACAATGAAGGGCATGGCCAACAAGGAAAAAACTGAAATCGTTGACCACTTGCTGGACGTGGTCGGATTGCAAGATTTTAAGGAAAAGGCGGTCTATGAACTGTCAGGCGGTATGCAGCAACGTGTGTCTTTGGCACGCTGTCTTGCCAATGACCCTGATGTCATTCTGATGGATGAACCGCTGGGCGCCTTGGATGCGTTAACGCGCGAGAAAATGCAGTCTCTGGTGCTGAAGCTTTGGAAAGAAACCGGCAAGACGATCATCCTCATCACCCACTCTGTTGAAGAAGCATTGTTGCTGGGAGAGCGCCTGATCGTTATGGCCCCGCGTCCGGGACGTATTCATAAAGAATACAATTTGCCATTTGCCGAAATGGGCGTTGGTCAAGATCTGCGCGAAGTCAAAAAACACCCTGAGTTTGCAGAGCGACGCGAAGAAATCCTGGGGATGATCTGGGATATGGAAGAAGAAATTATGGGCCGGACGGAGGACGCAGCATGATTCCGTTTCTGATATATGTCGCGATCTTCATCGTCGCATTTTATGCGGTGCGTTTCATTGCACAGAAAACGGCGATCCAGGATTATACCTCGCTTAAAACTGTGACTTTTGGCGATGAAAGCGCAGTGCGGTCCAATCGGTCAGCCTCTTTCATTTCGATCATCACGATCTTTGTGATTTGGGGGGCCTTTACCGGCTCTAAGGGGCTGCCGGGCTTTTTGCACGCGCCTGGGCCTTTTGTTGGCGATACATCCTTTACCTATACTGCCGAAGCTGGCGGCGAAACCGATACAGCGACCGTGCATTTCCGTGTGCATCGGGCGGAAGATAAAGTGGACCCGATCGCGATCGAGCCAGGTGACGGATTTGCCAAAGATGACACAGAGTTGGTTGGCGCCTGGCGGTCAAAATTGCTGCGCGTTGATAAAAACGATGAGATCACAAAATCAGATGGTGCCAAGGTTGTTGCGATCAATGGCACAGGGATTGCACCGGGTGAAACAATAGAGGTTGATGGCGGTACGGTTTCACTGTCTGACAAAGGCACGCCAAACTTTACCCCAAGCAAAGGCTGGCAAATGGAGCCAATCTGGCTGCCGTCACCGGAAGCTGTTGTCTTGCGTACCATTGAAATTGCCAATCAGGGCTATCAAGGGTCCACTCTTTGGGAGCATCTAGGGTTCTCGTTGTACCGGGTTATTCTTGGATTTGTGATTGGTGCACTTGTTGGTATCCCGCTGGGCTATGCGATGGGGCTAAGCGATTGGTTCCGGGGATGGTTTGATCCAATTGTGGAATTCATGCGCCCTGTGCCGCCATTGGCGCTGATCCCTTTGGTGATCATCTGGGCGGGAATCGGAGAGACAGGTAAGATCATTCTGCTGTTCTTGGCCGCTTTATGGATCATGGCGATTGCGGCACGATCTGGAGTCTCTGGTGTGAGCATTTCCAAAGTGCATGCAGCCTATTCCTTGGGGGCAAGCAAGACACAGATCATGCGTCACGTGATTGTGCCTAATTCGCTGCCAGAGATCTTTACCGGCGCACGCGTTGCCATGGGGGTGTGTTGGGGGACGGTTGTTGCAGCCGAATTGGTTGCCGCTGAAAAGGGGGCCGGCAAAATGATTGTTGCGGCGTCTAAATTCCAAAACACCGACATCGTGATCATGGGTATTATTCTGATCGGGATCATTGGCTTTGGCATCGACGTGTTGATGCGTCTGGCCGAGAAGACATTGGTGCCTTGGAAGGGCAAAGGCTGATTGCCATGCAAAACTGAAATGCGAAAGGGCGGCCCTGGGGTCGCCCTTTTCGTTGGAAGCTTGGTGTTCTATTTGGTGAGGATAAGCTTGCCAGCCCGCGTGATCCGCAGCGTGTAGATTTGGTCGTTGAGAACGATACGTGCAAGGCCATTTTCGCCCGTCATCATTTTGGCGTCATGCACGGGCGTATCAATAAAAAGGTCTGAAATGGGGGTCTGAATGTTCATTGTCGCGTTTCCTTGGCTCGTGGATAACATATTTCTGACTAAAATAGTCAAGAGAGTCAATACCTGATTTTATTAATCAAGTATTATGGGGCCGACAATACGGCAATAGACTGTGGCTGCTTTTAAACAATTATAGATGGGCCCTGAGCTGTGAAAATCCTCTAGGTTTGATGCAGGGTGATTTTGAAACGCTGGTAGCGATGCCAAAAGAGCCTTATAGCACCACAAATAGCACCTCAGGGGGGGGCGTTAACATCGTGGGGAATTGGGGAGATCTCATGGCTGGATTGTTATTGGTGGCCGACATTGGCGGCACAAACACACGCGTGGGGCTGGCAGATGATGCAGGGTTGATCGCAGGATCTACGCGGCGGTATCGCAATGCTGAAACCGAAAGCTTTGAAGCGGCGCTAGATACCTTTATGAAAGAGATGGCCCCTGGACCTTTGGCGGGCGTCTGTGCCGGGGCGGCGGGTCCGGTGACCGACGGTATTGGCCGCATGACCAACCTAAGTTGGGAAATTGACCCTAAGTCGATGCGCGATGTTACAGGCGCTGCAGTTGCAGATGTGATCAATGATTTGCAAGCGCAGGGCTATGCTTTGGATGATCTGACCGCAGAAACAACGCGTGCCGTTGTAGAGGCGTCGGCGCCCAAAGATGGGCCGCGTTTGGTGGTTGGCTTGGGGACAGGGTTCAATATTGTGCCAGTGCATCACTATGGCCAGGATTTGGTTGTGCCGTCCTGCGAAGGCGGGCACGCAAGCCTGCCTTATCGCAAGGATCAGGCCACGCTGTGTGATTGGCTGAATGCCAACCGCGGATATGCGTCGATCGAAGTTGCGCTTGCGGGGCAGGGCCTCGAAAACATCTATGAATTCCACAGCGGCGAAAAGCGTGCGGCCAGCGATATCATGGCCGGGTTTGACGCCGGGGATGCTTTGGCGCAGGCCACCATGAAAGACTACGTTGCGCTTTTAGGCGCTGTTGTTGGGGACTATGCTTTGTCGCATTTACCATTTGGCGGCATTTATTTGACGGGCGGTGTAGCGCGGGCCGTGGCTCCGCACTTGGCACAGTTTGGATTTGCCGAGATCAAAGCGCAAAAGGGTCGGTTTTCAGAGCTGGCCGGGGCTATCAATGTGACATTGATTGAAGATGATTTTGCAGCGCTCAAAGGCTGCGCACGCCATTTGCGCCAAGTGTTCACAGCGCAATCTTGACGCTGTCACATGCGGCAATTGCAATCTGATCTCATTGCAAAGATACTGATTAATAATTGGGGTTTGGGGCAGGCCAACAACTGGATTGGCTTGAACAATGGAAGATGAAACTGGATTGGTCACCGTTACAGGTTGAATTGCAGCGCTGGCGTCAAAAGGGGCTGATATTGCCCGTTTGGTGGCGCGATGATGATGCCACAGAGCCAAGCGCCGCGCTGGACAAGCTGATTGCTCTGTCAGCAGAGGTCGAAATGCCGGTGCATTTGGCGGTGATCCCTCGTAATGCGACCCATGACTTGGCCAGCATAATTGTTGATACGCCCCTTTTACATCCGGTTGTGCATGGGTGGTCCCACAGGAATTTTCAGCCTTCAGACGCCCCCAAGTCAGAATTTGGGGATGCACGCGAGTTAGAGCAGCGTTGCGAAGAGGCCGGCGAAGGGCTGCGCCGTTTGACGATGTTATGCCCAGATCAGGTGCGGCAAATGTTTGTGCCGCCTTGGAACCGCGTTGATCTGGATCTTGTCCAAAAACTGCCAGAGTTGGGGTATCAATCCTTATCAACCAGTCACCCCAAAGCCGAAGCAATGGGTGTTCTGGGTTTGCAGCAGATCAATACCCACATTGACCCGCTTTATTGGCGGCCGTCAAAAAACCTGTCCGATCCGCAAGCGATCATTGAAAAGATGGTGCGGTTGTTGAAAAAACGCCGTCAGGGCAAGTCTGACACTGCAGAGCCCTTTGGGCTTTTGACCCACCATCTGGCCCATTTTCCAGAGGTCTGGGACTTTTGCCGACAGTTCTGGACCGAGCTAGGCGAGGGCGACATCGCGGTTTTTGAACATCCGTAAAGCCAAAGTGCCGTTTGTTGCTTGCCACGAGGGATGCGGCTTCTTAACAGTGTCCCATGCCAGCGAAGACCAAGCTTACCATATCTGATCAGATCACCCATGCGCTGACCGAGCAAATTGTGCGCGGAGAGCTGGTGGCTGATGAAAAGCTGCGCCAAGATCACATCGCCAAATCCTTTAACACCAGCCATGTGCCCGTACGTGAGGCGTTGCAGCGTCTGGTCGCACATGGGCTTGCGGTCAGCTTGCCGCGGCGCGGGGTGCGCGTTGCGCCATTTGATCCAGCGGATATGCAGGAAATTCGCGCCATGCGCATGGCGCTTGAGCCGGTGGCTTTGCGCCATTCGATTTTGCATTTGACCGACGCGCAACGCCAAAAGGCAGATGCCGCGCGGCTGGCCTGTGACACAGCCAAAGATATTGTCAGCTGGGAGCGCGAGAATCGCCGGTTTCATTTGGCCATATTGGTGGCCTGTGGCATGCCCAGATTGCTGGCCGAGGTCGCTGACCTTCAGATGCTGAGTGCCCGACATTTGCTGGCCACATATTCCAAGAATTGGGTCGAGCGCACGGATCGCGACCATCGGGCGATCATGCTGGCGATCAATAAGCGCGACATCGACGCGGCTGTCGCGGTTTTGCAACGCCATTTGTCAAGGTTGGCCTAAGGTTTTGGACCTAAGTTTTCTGCGCAACAATCCAAACGGGATCATAGGTTAGTGGCAGGCCTTGGGGCGTGCCAAATCGTTGCCGATATTGGGTTTCAAAGGTTTTGAGTGCGGATTGGGACCAGGCTTTGGTGGCAGCCCCATTCACTCCGGTATCGCGCAGGTGTTTCAGCAAGTGCATAGCATTCGGAAACCAAGCGACCCGCCGCGCTTGGGACAAATGCTTGATCTTTAGGGCGCTGGGCAGCAGCGCGTGCCAGTCTTCGGCATCCACATAGCTTGGGGCCGCGGCTTCTGATCCCAAAACGCGCAATTCATGAAACTGAGCGTTGCCAAAGCCGCTGAGCGCCATCCAGCCCCCTGGTACAAGCGCCTGAGAAAGCCGATCAAGCGTCGCGGGTATATCGTCCAGCCACTGCACCGTGCTGGCAGAACAGATTAAATCCAGCCCGTTTGGCACATTCAATGCTTCGATGGGGCCGGGCAAAAAAGTGTCTTTGGCACCTGCATATACGGCGCATTCGGGCACCAGATCATTCAACGTCAGTGCGGCGATGGTAAATTTGGTTCGCAATTGGACTGTTAAATGGCCGGTGCCGCAGCCAAATTCTAAAACCTTGGCAAAAGATTTGGGCGCGCCTGCCTGCGCTAGCTGCAAGGCCAGCCGCGCTGCGATGTCAGCTTGGTGCGTGGCTGTGCCGTGATAGGTGGCAAGGCCTCTGCGAAAGCTTTTTTGCACGCGATCATGGGGGGGGCAGGGTGGCAGGTCTTTCATGCGGTCACCTCTGCCCAGCTTTGCCACTGTGTAAAGGGCACATGGGGCGCAGAGGTTTCGCGCACCACATCTGTCTGTCCGCTCCAGGCGCGGCGCAGATTAGGGGCGGGAAAAATGCGATCTCGGGTGCTGATCCAAATGCGATCGAAATGCACCTCTGGTGCCGCGCCGCGCTGCTTAACGGCGGCAAGCTCGGCCTGACGGGCCGTCACATCTATGTCTTGCGCAGGCTGCGCAGCATTATAGCAATGGCTGCGAAACTCTTGGTAGCTTGCCGTCGAAAGCCCGTCGTTGGTTTTGTCAAACACCGCGGGTGGAATGCCACGTTTGCGATCCACCGGATACAAGCTGCCATTGACAGCGATTTTGCGGGTGAAATCAGCTGAAAATTGCGCCTGCCAATGCCCAAAGCTGGCAACACCCAGCGAATAGGCCACAAGAGTTTTAGTGGTATAGCCTGATAGATCCGGCAAGGCAGTAAAACTGCGAAAGTCTTGCACAAACAACAGGTCTGCATCGCCGCTTAGGTGCAGAAACGGTTCTGCGCCCAAGGCCCACCCACCGAATATCACAATCAGCGTCTCTGCATCATTTTTCCGAAGCCAACTGATCTGCATTAGAGCTCCCGCGCCAGCCGCAGCATGGCGGCACTGATTTGGCTAAGCTCTTTGGAGTCACAGATAAAGGGCGGCATGGTGTAAATATTGCGGCCAAACGGGCGCAAATAAACCCCGGTTTCCTTGGCAAGCCCATGCGCTGTGTCAGCGCTGACCCTATGCTGCATTTCAATCACGCCAATCGCCCCAAGAACGCGCACCTCTGCCACATTTGGCAAAGACTTGGCCGCTGCTAATTCGGTTTCCAACTGCTGCTGAATGCGCGTGGTCTGGGCGGACCAATCGTTTTCAGAAAGCAGATCAAGCGCTGCTATGGCGGCCGCGCAGGCCAACGGGTTGGCCATATAGGTTGGGCCATGCATGAAGATGCCGGGCGTGCCATGGCCGATGCCATGGGCCACCCGATCGTTGGTCATGGTGCAGGCAAAACTGATATGGCCGCCGGTTAAGGCTTTGCCCAGACACAGAATATCCGGCTCTATCTGGGTGAAATCTGTGGCAAACAACTGGCCGGTGCGGCCAAAACCAGTGGCAATTTCATCAAAGATCAGCAACACGCCATAGGCGTCACATAGGGCCCGGGCACCATCCAGATATTTGGGGTGATAGAAATACATGCCGCCGGTGCCCTGCACCACAGGTTCCAGAATAAAGCCCGCGATCTTGGCATGCTGGCTTTCAAGCACCGCCTGCAATTCTGCAAGCCCGTTGTTCTGGGGATCCTCGTCCCAGTCTGCCCCAAGGGGAATCGGCGGTCTGGATACGAAATGCTGTACGCTGACCGCGCCTTGAAACAGATGGTGCATGCCGGTGTCTGGGTCGCAGACGCTCATCGCTTTCCAGGTGTCGCCATGATAGCCGCTGCGAATGGTGACAAATTGGCTGCGCGCGGGGTGCCCAATGGCGTGTTGGTATTGCACGGCCATTTTCATCGCCACCTCAACCGCAACAGAGCCGCTGTCGCAATAGAATATCCGTTGCAACGACGCGGGTGTCATCGACAGCAATTTTTGCCCCAAGTCGATTGCTGGATCATGGGTTAATCCGCCAAACATCACATGCGGCAGACGGTCAAGCTGGGCGTGAATGGCCGCGGTGATACGTGGGTTTCTATGGCCGTGCAGCATGCACCACCAGCTGGACATCCCATCAATCAACGCGGTGCCGTCATCCAGAATGATCTTGGCACCCTCGGCTTCGGCCACGCGAAAGGTTGGGCCGGGCTTGGTGACATTTGTATAGGGGTGCCACAAGTGATGTTGGTCAAATTCCAAGGGAGTCATGACATGGCCCTTTGAATAGATTGCACATCAATCTCGGCAAATGCCGCGTGCAGAGAGGCAGGTGTCAGCGGATCAAGGCGGGGCAGGCGGCCCAAATGGGTGACGTCCCCAAAGCCTGTGATGCTGTCTTCAGCGTCGGGTTCTGGGTCGCCAATAAAGGCAATACCGACCACCGAGCATCCAGCCGCTCGCAGCGCCTGCAACGACAACAGGCTGTGGTTGATGGTGCCCAATTGGGTGCGGGCACATAAAATCACCGGTATGTTCCAAGCTGCAAATACATCTAGGAACAAGGTTTTGCGATTGAGCGGCACCATCAACCCTCCCGCGCCTTCGATCACCAAGGGGCCCTCGACATTGGGCCGGGTCAAGGCGTTTGGGTCAATCTGTAAGCCCTGCGCCTCTGCTGCGATATGCGGCGAGGCCGGGCGATCCAGGCGGAGGCTTTCGGGCAATGTCGGTTGCAGTGACAGGCGCGCCACAATCTGCGTGTCGGTTTCCTCGGCAAGCCCGGCTTGCACAGGCTTCCAATACGACGCCCGCAAGGCGCGCGTCAGCCCAGCTGAAAAAATGGTTTTGCCTATGCCGGTATCGGTGCCGGTCACAACGACCTTATTCATAAGTTATGGTCCTGCATCAGCAGTGCAAGCGTGGTGAACATCTGGGTGATCGTGGCCTCATTGACATTGCCGGTGATCGAGATGCGCAGCCGCGCCGCATTGCGGGGCACCGTTGGCGGGCGAATGCCGCGAATGTCATAGCCTTGATCCTGCAAGGCTGACGCCAGCGCCATCGTGGGGGCGTCTTTGCCAATGATCACCGGGATGATCTGGCTTTGCAGCTTGGTCAGGCCACAAAGCCGCGCGGCCTCGTGGTGTGCGTGGTGCAGCCGTGTTTGCGCGCGGCGCTGCAAATCGGGATTCTCTGCGAGGCTTTGCAGAGCAGCCCGCACCAGCGCGGCGTTCAAAGGCGAGGGGGCGGTGGCAAAGATAAAGCTGCGGGCTTTGTTGATAAGGGTGTCGATCAGGGTGCTGTGGCCACAAATCAGCGCGCCAGAGACCCCTAGCCCCTTGCCGCAGGTGTGCAGCGTAAGCAGGTTGGCATGGCTAGAGAACGCATGGGCAAACCCAAGCCCACCCGGCCCATGTAGGCCAGTGGCGTGGGCTTCGTCGGCCACCAATACACAATCATATTTTTGCGCCAGCGCCATAAATTCTGCCAGTGGCGCAATGTCGCCTTCCATCGAATACAGGGTTTCAATGGCAATCCAGATGCGCCCGGTGTTGCTGGCCTGCCAGTCTTTGATCGCCTGTTCCGCAGCCTGCGGATCGTTATGGGCAAAGGGCTGGGTTTTGGCGCGCCCTAGCCGCATGCCGTCATGGGCGCTGGCATGCACCAGAGCATCGTGCAAAATCAGGTCTTCATGGCCGGGCAGCGTGGCGAATATCGCCATATTGGCTTGAAAACCGCCCCCCATAAACAGCGCGCTTTCTGTGCCAAACAGGCGCGCGGCCTCTGCTTCAAGCAAACAATGTTCATCATCATTGCCCCGCAGCAGTCGCGCGCCGCCGGCACCAACGGGCACGCCACGGTTCAGGGCGTGCCGCGCCGCGTCGCGCAGCAGTTGGGATTGGGCCAGACCCAGATAGTCGTTTGAGGCAAAGTCATGCCCCGCGCGCGGCGTGAGGCTGCGATAGCGCGCGCGCTGTTTCAACTGCTCTAGCGCGCCTTGATGCCGCAAAAACGCGGTCATTTTGAACCGTCACACCCCACGGCCATTGCGGTGATGCCCAGTTTGTCAAACAGCTTGCTGTCGTGATCTTCTTCGGGGTTGTCTGCGGTCAGCAATGTGTCGCCCACAAAAATCGAATTGGCCCCGGCAAAGAAACACATGGCTTGCAATTCATCGGTCATGTCGGTGCGTCCAGCAGACAGGCGTACGTGGGATTTTGGCATCAGGATACGGGCCAAAGCGATGGTGCGCACAAATTCAATCGGGTCGAGCTTTTCGACATCAGCCAAAGGCGTGTCAGCAATTGGGATCAGCATATTGACAGGCACAGAATCCGGGTGTTCTTTCAGCGTGGCCAGGGCCAATAACATATCCACCCGGTCCATCTGCTTTTCACCCATGCCAACAATGCCGCCAGCGCAGACCTTGATGCCGGCCTCGCGCACGCGGTTCAGCGTGTCGATCCGGTCTGCAAAGGTGCGGGTGGTGATGATCTCGGAATAATAGCGTTCAGAGGTGTCGATATTGTGGTTGTAATAATCCAAGCCAGATTCGCGCAGTCGAAAGATTTGGTCATCTTCCAGCATGCCCAAAGTCATGCAGGTTTCCATGCCCAGATCTTTGACGCCTTGTACCATGGCTTCCAGCACATCCATGTCGCGATCTTTGGGTGAGCGCCATGCCGCCCCCATGCAATACCGCGTCGCCCCACCAGCCTTGGCTTTTTTGGCCTCGGAAATCACGCGTTCAACTTCGATCAGCTTAGAGGCAGACAGTTGGGCTCCGTTGCGGGCTGACTGAGAACAGTATGCGCAGTCCTCGGCGCAACCACCGGTTTTGATCGACAACAGCTTTGAGCGTTGCACCTGGTTGGGGTCAAAATGCTCGCGGTGCACGGTTTGTGCACGATACAGCAGGTCCATAAAGGGCAGGTTGTAAATGTCATCCGCTTCTTCACGGGTCCAGTCGGTGCGCAATGGGGAAGAATTGTCTAGCATAAGCTCACTTTATAGATAATTTTCTAGGCGACTTTTGGTTTCGTATTTTTTTATCTATTTTTAACGGGTGATCAAGAGGGTCTGTTAGAAACCCTACGTTTCTTTGGTGAAAAATGGCGATATTTGACAATTCTGTGGCCTTTGGTGCGATTTCAGCCTAGGGACCGGCCATGGCTGATACTGATCCTCTTTCCATTTTTCTCGTGGGCACTCCGGGGCTTGAAGATATTTTATGTGCCGAAGCGCAGGCCCTTGGTTGGGCTGATGCGGTCTCTGTGCCGGGCGGCGTAGAGATCGGCGGCGGTTGGCCAGATGTGTGGCGTGCCAACCTAGAGCTGCGCGGAGCCACCCGCGTTCTGGTGCGAATTGGCAGCTTTATGGCCTTCCACCCAGCGCAGTTGGACAAGCGCGCGCGAAAATTCCCTTGGGGGGATGTGCTGCGCCCGGATGTGCCGGTGCGCGTCGATGCGGTCAGCAAGAAATCCAAGATCTATCACGCTGGGGCGGCCAAGCAGCGTATCGAGCGCGCCATCAGCGAAGAGCTTGGGGCGGAAATCTCTGCTGATGCCACGGTGGTTGTGAAGGTGCGGATTGATGACAATGTGGTCACGATCAGTGTGGACAGCTCTGGCGAGTCTTTGCACAAACGTGGCCATAAAGAAGCCGTCGGAAAAGCGCCCATGCGCGAAACCTTGGCGTCTCTGTTTTTGCGGTCGTGTGGTTATGATGGGTCTCAGGCGGTTCTGGATCCGATGTGTGGCTCTGGGACCTTTGTGATCGAAGCGGCTGAAATGGCACTGGGGTTGCAGGCGGGGCGCAGCCGCCACTTTGCGTTTGAGCAATTGTCCAGTTTTGACCCAGAGGCTTTTGAGGCCCTAAAAACACCACCCAAGATCACAGATCCAGAAGTGAGGTTTTTTGGCTCAGATCGCAACACGGGGGCCATCACCATGGCCACAGCCAATGCAGAGCGCGCCGGAGTGGCGGCGGTGACATCGTTCCGGCATAGTTCTGTCAGCGATATGCAACGGCCTGATGGCCCGCCGGGCATTGTGATCGTGAACCCACCCTATGGCGCGCGCATTGGTAATAAAAAACTGCTGTTTGGGCTGTATGCGGCCCTAGGGACCCGACTTAAGGAAGAATTTCAGGGGTGGCGCGTGGGGATTATCACCAGCGACACTGGCCTGGCGCGCGCCACGGGACTGCCCAAGTTGCGCAACGGTCCGCCCTTGCCACATGGTGGACTAAAGGTGCGCTTGTTTGAGGCCGGTCCGCTTTAGTCGGTCGCTGTGAAAGCGCCGTGTCAGCCCTGCAAGGCCCGGCGGTCAATTTCGATAAAACGACCGCGTTTGTTCTCGCCAGCCAATGTCAGTGATGAAATCACAAAGGGCTTGGGCAGGGTGTTCACCAACATCCCAGCCAGGATTTTGCGCAGCACTTCGGCGCGTTCGACTGGCAAATTTTCCGTCAGTGTCATGTGAAAACGAAAGTCGTCCAGCACATAGGGGTAGCCCCAGTTTTGCAAATTGGCTTCTTGCGAAAGCGTTAAGCGCGCCTTTTGGCGTTTGGCGATTTCGGCTTCGGTTGGGAAGGCGCGAAACCGATCAAGGTTGCGCACCACATTGGCCGCCAACGCGCTAAGCGCCCCTGTGTCGCCCGTCGCCGTCAGGGCCAGAAAGCGGCCAAGCCGTGACACCTCCAAGCCGTCAAGGCGTACAGGTTTACTGGCTGCGCAAAGCTCGGCAAAAGCCGCCATCAATGCCTGTTCATTGTGACCGTCTGCCAGTCGAAACGGCGGCTTCATTGTGCCGTGAAATCCGTATTTTCGTGGTTTTTCAGTCAAATCGGCGATGTCTTCGGCCACATCCTGCATAAAGGGATGGGCCACCGGCATGCCGGTCGCGATGTCCCAGCCAAGCCAGGCTGCGCCAAAATCGGCCAATGGTCCCTCGGGTGGTGTGTAATAAACGGCATATCTTTGATACTGCATTCTGCGCCCCGGTTTTTTAGGTCAGCGGCTTAATATCCAGATCGTGTGATCAACGCATGACACCGCAACGTGTTTTTTCCAGCCATAGCACCAGAACGCAGCGTCGTGCAGTCCAAAGCACAGCTTTTCTTGCCATTCCACTGTTGGCTTGCTAATCAGGCGGCATCCGTTGGGGTGCTTGCGTGCAAGCTGAGAGGCAATAGCCAACCCATCGAACCTGATCCGGTCAATACCGGCGGAGGGAACGGAGCCAGGGCCAAGGCAATCGAACCGCCCAAGTTTCCCCCTCTTAAAGGTGTAAGACCAAGTTGCTGGGGGATGTGTATGGCGAAAGCGGCATTAACGATTGCGGGCTCTGACAGTGGGGGCGGCGCAGGCATTCAGGCGGATCTCAAGACGTTTTCTGCCCTTGGGGTTTTTGGCACCAGCGCAATCACCGCGGTCACGGCTCAGAATACGCTGGATGTGACTGCCGTCGAAGCCATCTCAAACCCGGTGGTTGCGGCGCAAATCAAAGCGGTTTTGGATGATATCGACGTTCAGGCGGTGAAAATTGGGATGCTGGGCGCGCCGGATTTGATCGACACCGTGGCGACGTCGCTGGCGGGGTTTGATGGCCCAATTGTCTTGGATCCGGTCATGCTGTCAAAATCCGGTGTGGCTTTGCTGCCCGATGAGGCGGTGGATGCCTTGGTTCAAAAATTGCTGCCCATGGCACATGTGCTGACACCGAACCTGCCCGAAGCTGCCCGCATATTGAACGAACCAGAGGCCACGGATGACGACGCAGTTCTGGCGCAAGGCGCGCGCCTGTTGGCGCTGGGCGCAAATGCGGTTGTCATGAAAGGTGGTCATGCAAAAGGAAAGGTTTGCCGTGACTGGTTGATCACAGCACAAGGTGCGATCCCCTTTGAAGCCCCTCGAATAGAAACGCGCAACACACATGGCACGGGGTGCACCCTGTCTTCGGCAATCGCAGCGGAATTGGCAAAGGGGGCGGATCTGCAAGATGCGCTGTCCCGCGCACATCGCTGGTTACACGGCGCGATTCGTGCCGCGGATAAGATTGACGTGGGCCAGGGGCACGGACCTGTGCACCATTTTCACGAGGTATGGAAATGACTAAAGAAATCACCGTTTTAGGTGGTGGTGTTGCGGGCCTTTGCGTCGCAACCGAATTGGTGGAACGTGGCTGCGACGTCACTGTGATTGATCCTGAATTTGGCCCCGGCGATCACGGCTGTTCCTGGTGGGCTGGCGGCATGCTGGCGCCAGATTGCGAAGGCGAAACCGCCGAGGAACCTGTGGTGCGCTATGGCCGTCAGGCAGCCGAATGGTGGCAGAAGTCCGGGGCAGAAGTCACCTTCAAAGGCTCGCTGGTTGTGGCTCTGGACCGGGACCGTCGCGAGTTGGATCGGTTTGCGCGCCGCACCGAGCGGCACCAGATGTTAAGCAGTGCAGGGGTATCCGCGCTTGAACCCTTGCTTGGCAATCGCTGCGACCGGGCCCTGCACATGGTCCAAGAAGCCCATCTTGATCCTCGCAAAGCATTGCTGCACCTGAAAGAACAGTTGCTTGCGAATGGCGCAACCTTTGCCGCCGAGGGAGAACCCACTGGTCAGGTCGTGGACTGCCGCGGTTTGGCGGCGGCTGATGATCTGCAGGATCTGCGCGGCGTCAAAGGCGAAATGGTCATTCTTCGCGCGCCCGACATCACGCTAAACCGCCCGGTGCGTCTGCTGCATCCACGCTTTCCTCTGTATATCGTGCCGCGGGGCGAAGGTGTATTTATGCTGGGGGCCACACAGATCGAAAGCGAAGACCGGGATCGTGCCACGGTGCGCTCGGTTGTCGAACTGCTGAATGCCGCCTATGCGTTGCACCCTTCATTTGGCGAGGCCGAAATTCTGGAAATCGGCGTGGATGCCCGCCCGGCTTTTCCCGATAACCTGCCGCGCGTGACCCGTGCCAACGACCGGCTCTATGTCAATGGATTGTTCCGGCACGGGTATTTGATGGCGCCTGCGCTGGCGCAGATGGTCGGCGATTACCTGCAGAAGGGTGAGATTCCCGAATTGTGGAAGGACGAAACATGAAAATCACCGTCAATGGTGAAAAAGCCGAGGTGACGGCCAGCACGCTTCAGGCAGTGCTGGTCGAGCTGGGTCATGGCGGGGCCAAGGTGGCCACCGCCGTCAACGAGGATTTTGTGCCTGCGACCCTGCGCGAAACGACAGACATCAAAGACGGGGACCGGGTCGAGATCGTCGCACCGCGTCAAGGGGGCTGACATGCCAAGTTTTTACGGAACCGAAATCAATTCGCGCCTGATGTTGGGCACTGCGCAATACCCGTCTCCAGCGATTTTGGCCGAGGCGTTTCGCCGATCTGGGGCTGGGATCGCCACGGTGTCTGTGCGCCGCGAGGCCGGGTCTGACAAGGCGGGGCAGGCGTTTTGGGATCTGATCAAAGAATTAGACGTGGCCTTACTGCCCAATACAGCTGGCTGCCATTCGGTGCGCGAGGCCGTGACCACCGCCCATATGGCGCGCGAGCTGTTTGACACGCCTTGGATCAAACTTGAAGTGATCGGCCACGCAGATACGCTGCAACCGGATGTCTTTGGCCTGGTCGAAGCGGCACGCATCTTGTCTGAGGACGGCTTTCAGGTGTTCCCTTATTGCACCGAAGATCTGGTGCTTTGCGACAAATTGCAAAATGCAGGCTGTCAGGTCTTGATGCCTTGGGGCGCGCCAATTGGTACCGGTCTGGGGTTGAATAACCTATATGGCTTGCGATCGTTGCGCGCGCATTTCCCTGATTTACCGCTGGTGGTTGATGCCGGTCTGGGCCTGCCCAGCCAAGCCGCGCAGGCCATAGAGATGGGATATGACGCCGTGCTGCTGAATACGGCTGTCGCCAAGGCGGGTGACCCGGCTGCCATGGCCGAAGGGTTTGCCAAGGCGGTTGAGGCAGCGGCCTTGGCCTATCAAGCTGATCCGATGTCACCCCGCGACATGGCCGCGCCGTCGACCCCCGTGCTTGGAAAGGCGTTTTTGGAATGAGCTTGCATGCGTTTTACCCGGTCTTTGATGATGTGTCTTGGCTGCGCCGCACCCTGCCGCTTGGCGTAAAGCTGGTGCAGTTGCGTATCAAGGATCAACCGATGGACGCGGTGCGCGCGCAGTTGATCGAGGCCAAGGCGCTGTGTGATCAGCATGGGGCGGTGCTGGTGGTAAACGACTATTGGCAATTGGCCATCGAGCTGGACTGTGACTGGTTGCACCTTGGTCAAGAAGATTTGGATGTCGCTGATGTAGATGCGATTCAGGCAGCCGGTTTGAAACTGGGGATCTCGACCCATGATCGGGCAGAACTGGATCGCGCTTTGGCGCTGGATCCCGGCTATATCGCTTTGGGGCCAGTCTATCCGACCATTCTTAAGAAAATGAAATGGCATCAGCAGGGGCTTGAAAAACTCACCGAATGGAAAGCTGCGATTGGTGACCTGCCGCTGGTGGCCATTGGTGGCATGTCGGTTGAGCGTGCGGCCGGGGCCTTTGATGCGGGGGCCGATATTGTGGCGGCGGTCACAGATATCACCCTGAAGGATGATCCCGAAGCCCGCGTAAGCGCTTGGCTAGAGGCCGTCGCATGAGCCGCTATGCGCGTCAAATTGCGGTGCCAACTTTAGGGCCTGTCGGGCACGCCAATCTGCGGTCTGCCCGCGTTTTGGTGATTGGCGCAGGGGGGCTTGCCGCCCCGGTTCTGCAATATCTGGTTGGCGCGGGTCTTGGTTTCATCCGGTTGGTTGATCCGGATCACGTCGCGCTGAGCAACCTGCATCGTCAGACGCTGTTTCGCGAGAGTGATATCGGCCAGGCCAAAGCCACAGCCGCGGCAAATCATATGCGGGGATTGAACTCGGAATGCGAAATTTCTGCGCAAGTGACCCGGTTTGATCCAGACAATGCGGCGGCGCTTTGTGCGGGGGTTGATCTGGTGCTGGATTGTGCCGACAGTTTTGCGGCGAGCTATGTGGCCAGCGATCATTGTCTGGGGGCCGGCCTGCCCTTGATCAGCGCCTCTGTGGTCGGCACCGAAGGCTATTGCGGCGGCTTTTGTGGCGGCAAACCCAGCCTGCGCGCGGTCTTTCCAGATTTGCCGGAACGGCTGGGCAGCTGTGACGCGGATGGCGTGCTTGGCCCTTCGGTTGGCATTATTGGCAGTTTGCAGGCCCAGATGGCCATTGCCTTGATCGCTGGCAGCGATCCCGCGCCCTTGGGCCGGCTTGTCAGCTTTGATGCGACAACCTTGCGGTTTGGCGGATTTGGATTTGAAAAGGCACCCGAGCCTATGGCGGGGCACCGCTTTATCGCCCCCGGTGCCATGACGGCCAGTGACTTTGTCGTGGACCTGCGGGCTGTGGAAGAGCCGGGACCCAAACTGCCACAGGCCAAACGACATATCGTGACAGATTTTGGCGAACACGGACCAAAGCCACAGGGCAGCCAACGCGCTGTACTGGCCTGCCGGTCAGGCCTGCGCGCCTGGCAGGCTGCCGAACGACTGGCTGCGGTCTGGGACGGAGAAATAGCGCTTGTTGCCTTGGGTGACGGGTAATTGGAAACTTTGGAGTTAAGAACATGAAAAAACTAATGATGGCAGCCGCAATGCTGACCGCAACACCGGCTTTTGCCGCTGACGAAATGACGGTCTTGTTGGATTGGTTCATCAACCCCGATCACGGCCCTATCATTGTGGCGCAAGAAAAAGGTTTCTTTGCGGATCAAGGTCTGGAGGTTGAAATCGTTGCACCGGCAGATCCGTCAGACCCGCCAAAATTGGTGGCCGCTGGTCAGGCTGAATTGGCGGTTTCCTATCAACCGCAATTGCACCTGCAGGTCGCTGAAGGCCTGCCATTGGTGCGTGTCGGTACTTTGGTGGCCACCCCGCTGAATTGCCTGCTGGTGCTGGAAGATGGCCCAATCAAGACCATTGCTGACCTCAAAGGCGGCAAAGTGGGCTATTCGGTTGCTGGCGTCGAAGAAGCCCTGCTGGGCACCATCCTGAACGAACATGGCCTGGGCATGGATGATATCGAGCTGGTCAATGTGAACTGGTCATTGTCGCCATCCTTGATGTCAGGGCAGGTTGATGCGGTTCTGGGGGCCTACCGGAATTTTGAGCTGAACCAGATGAAGATCGAAGGCGTCGCTGGTAAGTGCTTTTACATCGAAGAAGAAGGCGTGCCGACCTATGACGAGCTGATCTATGTTGCCAACAAAGACAAGATGGATGCCGATAAAACCCGCCGTTTCCTGCGCGCAACAGAATTGGCGACCCAGTTCATTGTCAACCACCCGCAGGAGAGCTGGGAAATTTTTTCCGGCACATCGACTGAATTGCAAGACGAGCTAAACGAAATGGCATGGGCCGACACATTGCCACGCTTTGCCCTGCGTCCCGAAGCGCTGGACGAAGGCCGTTATGTGCGTTTTGAGCAATTCCTGGCAGATGCCAAACTGGTTGACGGCACGCGTCCCGTGTCTGAACTGGCCGTCGATCTGGGTGCACAGTAAGCGCGATGAGCTACGGTGAAACATTTCCGCTTTGGCGGGCTGCGGCGGACCAGAATTGGCCCGCCTATGTCGCGCATGAATTTGTAGGCGGATTGCAGGATGGCAGCCTGCCAAAAGCGGCCTTTCTGCATTATCTGACCCAAGATTACGTGTTCCTCATTCATTTCTCGCGCGCCTGGGCTTTGGCGATCACCAAAGCTGAAACCGTCGAGGAAATGCGGCTGTGTGCGGGCACTGTAAATGCGCTGATCAACGAAGAGATCGCGCTGCACATCAAAACCTGCGCCGCGGCTGGTATCAGCGAAGCGACGTTGTTCGCCGCCCAGGAACGCCCCGAAAACCTAGCCTATACGCGCTATGTGCTGGATGCTGGTCATTCCGGCGATTTCCTTGACCTATTGGCGGCGCTTGCACCCTGTGTGTTGGGCTATGGCGAAATTGGTGCGCGTTTGATGCCCTTTGCTGACCAAAGCCCCTATGGCGAATGGATCAGCACCTACGGCAGTGACGATTATCAAACCGCCTGCAAAGAGGTTGGCGCGCTGATAGATGCGGCAGTGCTGCGTCGCTTGGGGCAAGATCCGCAAAACAGCCCACGCTGGGCGCATTTGTGCAAGCGTTTTGACTTGGCGACACAGCTCGAAGTCAGCTTTTGGGATATGGGGCTTCGCCCATGACCAAGGCCCCGGCGCTCTTTATGCAAGGCAAGGCAAGCATTGGCGACACGCCGGTGTTTGCCGAATTGTCGCTAAAGATAAGGGCGGGGCAATGGACCTGTTTGCTCGGCTCTAGCGGCGTCGGCAAATCCACAGTGCTGAAATTGTTTGCTGGCCTGGCGGAACATGTTTCATTCACGGGGCAATTTGGGGCCCAAGACGGGGATATGCAGGGGCGCGTCGCCATGATGGCGCAAAGTGATCTGCTGCTGCCCTGGCTCAGCGTGCGCGACAATGTGGCGCTGGGCGCTAAGCTGCGCAGCGAAACGCCTGATAGCACCCGGGTTCTGCGCGTGCTGGAACGGGTTGGTCTGACCGCAAAGCTATCAAGCAAACCCGGCGAGCTGTCTGGCGGGCAACGCCAACGCGTGGCGCTTGCGCGGACGCTGATGGAAGACCGCCCGATTGTTTTGCTGGACGAGCCGTTCTCGGCGCTTGATGCAAAAACCCGGTCAATGATGCAGGAATTGGCTGCAGAAGTATTGATCGACCGAACCGTTTTACTTGTCACCCATGACCCGGCAGAAGCCGCACGATTGGGGCATGTGATCAAAGTGATGACGGAGCAAGGAATTGAAGACGTGCCCGCCCCGAAAGGCGCGGTGCCACGCGCTGTTGATGATCCGGCTGTTTTGCAAGTTCAAACCAGTCTTTTGGCACAATTAAGAGAGAATTCATAATGAATGCGACAGAATACCTAAAAGAGCGCGCTGGCGAAGATTGGGTGATGGCCAGCAAACATCCCTTCACCGATGCTTTGGCAGATGGGTCATTAGCCCCGGAAAAGATGGCCGGGTATTTGCAGCAAGACTATCTGTTCATTGATCAGTTTGTACGTCTGCTGGCCACAGCTGTGGCCCATGCGCCAACGCTGGCAGATGGCCTGCCGGCAGCGCAATTTCTGGGTTTGATCTCTGGCCCAGAAAACACCTATTTTTTGCGCAGCTTTGAGGCTCTGGGCGTGCCGTCGCAGGCGGACCCGCAGCCAGAAACCCGCGACTTTCAGATGCTGATGGAAGAGGCCCGCCTGTCGGGGCGCTATGAAATCATGCTGTCAGTTTTATGTGTGGCGGAATGGGTCTATCTAGACTGGGCCACACCCTTTGCTGATCGCGCCGCAGATCTGCCGTTTTGGTTTGGGGAGTGGATAAGCCTGCACAGCGGTCCCGGCTTTGAAGGTGTAGTTGGCTATTTGCGCAATCAGCTTGATCTTGCATGGCTTGATCTGAACGAGGAACGGCGCGGCATGGTTGTTGACTTCTTTACCGAAGCGACCCGCCGCGAGCGCGCGTTTTTTGATGCGGCTTGGGCTGGGTTTCCCGTAGCATCATGACCGGATGGCGGGCAGGCATAGCCTCGGCTCTTTTGGGTCTGACACTTTGGCAAGCGATTGTCTGGCTGGGTGATTTGCCAAGGTTCATTCTGCCGGGGCCAGGCTTGGTGGCGGAAACCCTTTGGAAAAGCCGCCTATTGATCGCGGAAAATGCCCTGGTGACCATTTCCGAAGTGCTGCTAGGGCTGATGCTTGGCGCCATTCTTGGAGGACTGTCTGCCATTGGTCTGGCGGCCTCTCCTGTGGCCCGCGCCTTGGTGCGCCCGATGTTGGTGTTCAGCCAGGCGGTACCGGTTTTTGCGCTGGCCCCGATCTTGACCCTTTGGCTGGGCTATGGGCTGTGGTCCAAAGTGGTCATGGCGCTGATCATCATCTACTTCCCGGTCACCTCGTCCTTCTTTGATGCGTTGATGCGCACAAATCAAGAATGGTTGGGGCTGGCCCGTGTCATGGGGGCCTCTGGCCGCCGCATCATGTGGCACATTCGCATTCCTGCTGCGTTGCCGGGGTTTGCATCTGGCCTGCGGCTAGCAGCGGTTTATGCGCCTATTGGGGCGATCATCGGTGAATGGGTTGGGGCCAGCAAAGGCCTTGGCTATCTGATGTTGCTTGCCAACGGGCGGGCCAAGATTGATCTGATGTTCGCCAGTCTGATTGTGCTTGCAATCCTGACCATGGCTTTGCACGCGGCCACCGACTATTTCTGCCGCAAATTTCTAGATCGAACCTAGGTCGCAAACAGCAATCCCCTGTGTTTAGACACGCCAGCTTGATCTGGCGCAGGGCGCAATTGCCCGCGCACAGCTATCCTTGCACAAGGAGAGCATGAGATGGCTGCACAGAACAAAGAAGAATTGCTTAAGGTTTTAGACAAAGAATTTGCCAAGCTGACAAAGCTTTTGGGGCAGATACTCGAGCAGGCTGCGCTTGAAAAAGACGCAGAGGACACCTCTCTCAAAGATATCGTGGCCCATCGCGCCCATTGGATTGATCTGTTCCTGGGCTGGCACGCTGACGGGCAGGCCGGTAAAACCGTCTATTTCCCTGCCAAGGGCTATAAATGGAACGCGCTCAAACAGTACAACGCCGATCTGCGCACAATGCAGCGGGATCTGACTTGGTCACAGGCTCTGGATTTTCTGAACCAGCGTCACCAAACTCTGCGGCAATATCTGCAAGAGCTATCTGAACAAGCGCTGTATGCCGCGCCAATGAAAGGCGCAAAAAACCATTGGACAACCGGGCGATGGGCCGAGGCCGCCGGGCCAAGCCACTATCGGTCCGCCGCCAAGTACATTCGGGCAGCCCTCAAAAATAGAAATAGCCCCAGCGCCTAAACGCTGGGGCCTTTCAAGCCATAAATTGGCTCGGCAATTAGCCGATTGCCGCAGATTTCACGTCTGCATCAATGAAGGGCAGGTATTGCTCAAAGTTGCTCGAGAACATCTCGACCAGTTTGGCGGCCTGCGCATCATAGCCTGCTTTGTCGTCCCAAGTCCGGCGTGGGTCCAACAGAACCTCTGCAACACCTGGCACAGAAACAGGAACCTCAAAGCCAAAGTTTGGATCTTTGCGGAATTCGGCGTTGGCCAAAGAGCCTTCCAGGGCAGCAGTCAACAGAGCACGTGTCGCCCGGATTGGCATGCGAGAGCCGGTGCCATACGCGCCACCGGTCCAACCGGTGTTGACCAGCCAGCATGTTGCCCCGTGCTTGGCGATCTTTTCGCGCAGCAGGTTGCCGTAAACTTCAGGCCGACGCGGCATGAAGGGCGCGCCAAAGCAGGTTGAAAATGTTGGTTCTGGCTCGGTTACACCGCGTTCTGTGCCAGCCACTTTAGACGTAAAGCCAGACAGGAAGTGATACATCGCTTGCGCCGGTGTCAAACGGGCAATCGGAGGCAGAACGCCAAAGGCATCACATGTCAGCATGATGATGTTCTTAGGGTGGCCGCCAATCGCGGTTTGTGACGCATTAGAGATATAGTGCAGCGGATAAGCGCAGCGCATGTTTGCCGTCAGGCTGTCGTCGTCGAAATCCAATTCCTTGGTTTCCGGATCAAACACCATGTTTTCGATCACTGTGCCAAACTTGGTGGTGGTGGCATAGATTTCAGGTTCTGCTTCGGCATTCAGATTGATGGTTTTGGCATAGCAGCCACCCTCAAAGTTAAATGTGCCTTGGTCAGACCAGCCATGTTCGTCATCACCAATCAAGATACGATCAGGGTCAGCGGACAATGTGGTTTTACCGGTGCCAGACAGGCCAAAGAAAACCGCTGTATCAACAGCGTTGCCCTTGGCGTGGTTTGCCGAACAATGCATCGGCATGATGCCTTTTTCTGGCAAAAGATAGTTCAGCAGGGTGAAAACAGATTTTTTATTCTCGCCGGCATATTCGGTGCCGCCAATCAAAATCAACTTACGATCAAAGTTCAGCGCGATGACCGTGCTGGTGTTACAACCGTGCTTTTTGGGGTCTGCCTGAAAGCTTGGGCAGTTAATCACAGTGAAATCTGCGGTGAAATCATCTAGGTCTTCGCGATCCGGGCGACGCAACATCGTGCGGATAAACAACCCGTGCCACGCCAGCTCTGTCACCATGCGCACATTGATCGAATGGCGAGGGTCAGCGCCGCCCACCAGATCTTGTACGTGATATTCTTTGCCCTTCATATGCTCCAGCATGTCCACATAAAGGGCGTCAAAACCCTCTGGGCTCATCGGAGCATTGTTTTCCCACCAGATTGTGTCTTTGACACTGTCTGTTTTGACAACGAATTTATCCTTTGGGGAACGGCCGGTATATTTGCCAGTTGTGGTCAAAAACGCGCCGCCATTGCCAAGCGTGCCTTCGCCATTCTTCAAAGCTGTTTCAACCAGCTCTGGTTCCATAAAGTTGTAATAGACATTTCCCAGCCCTTCGATTCCTTGATCTTCGAGGCGGAACTGCGGGTTTACCCGTCCAAATGCCATAGTAGAACTCCTGATAGCCGCGCTGGCCGCGGCGGTCTTGTATTCGAGTGTGGGGGTTTCACCCACATCGACCAGCCAAAGAGCATGGCTGGTAGAGGCGCTCTTAGCATGACGTTTTAGAACTTGAACAGGGTGGTAGCGCTGCGTTAGCGCAATCACCTTGATGTTATCGCAAACGCATTGAAACAATCTTGCTCAATGCTGGCAGATTAGCGTCAGGTTAAGGAAATTTCAAAAAAATGAAGCCGCACCCGCAGTGATTCGCTGTTTGGGATTGATTGCTGCAAAGAAAAAAGCGCATAATACCGGTAAAAAATAGAAATAAAGAGCAGTATAAGGAATTATCCTATGTCCAAGATTGCACTGGTGGACGACGACAGGAATATCCTGACGTCCGTGGCCATGACACTTGAGGCGGAAGGTTTCGAAGTCGAGACCTATAACGACGGCCAGCAGGCACTGGACGCGTTTAACCGCAAACTTCCCGATATGGCCGTGCTGGATATTAAAATGCCGCGCATGGATGGTATGGACCTGCTGCAGCGTTTGCGGCAGAAAACCTCTATGCCGGTTATCTTCCTCACCTCCAAAGACGATGAGATCGACGAAGTTCTTGGTCTGCGTATGGGGGCTGATGACTACGTAAAAAAACCCTTTAGCCAACGGCTGTTGGTAGAGCGTATCCGCACATTGCTGCGTCGCCAAGAAGCGCAAAACGGCACCATCGTGGCTGGCGATACCGAAGACACCAAAGTGATGGAACGCGGCGAACTGTCGATGGACCCTCTGCGTCACGCGGTGACGTGGAAAGGCAATGACGTCACATTGACCGTGACCGAATTCTTGCTGTTGCAAGCGCTGGCACAACGCCCAGGTTTTGTGAAGTCGCGCGATCAATTGATGGACGTGGCCTATGACGATCAGGTCTATGTGGACGATCGCACAATTGACAGCCATATCAAACGCTTGCGCAAGAAAATGCGCACTGCAGACAATGAGTTCTCTGCAATTGAGACCCTGTATGGAATTGGCTATAGGTACAACGAAGAGTAATGGCACTGGCCGAAGGGATAAGCACAGGCAGCATGGCAAAAGGGCGTGAAGGCGATGTCGTCTTAGGCGACGATTGGGTCGCCCCTGAATCCACCGTTGAACGTGAAATGCGCGGACGCCGAGAGCGTCGGCGCCTGACGCCGTTGAGCCGTTCACCACTGACGCGCAAGATCATCACATTCAACTTGATTGCCTTGTTTATTCTTGTTGCGGGCATTCTTTATTTGAATTCTGCCCGCGATAGTTACGTGGACCAACACGCCGCCACTTTGCAAAGCGAAGCGGCTTTGATATCGGCGGCCTTGCAGGTTCAGATGCCGACCGGCGCACCGGTGAATTTGGTGACCGGCGATGGGATTGATGTTGTCGGCACCCTAGAGCAACTGCCGCTTCGAGCCGGAAATCAAGTTGCCGTGCTGGATACGACCGGTGTGCTGGTGGCTCAGGCCGAAAGCACACAGCTGCCAACCGGCGACCAGGATGTGCGGGCGACCCCCTTAACAAATGCATTGAATTGGATCTGGCGGGCCGTTGTCGGTGACGATCGCGCAAATCAGGTGACCGTTTCGGTCAATGATCAAATCGTCGGGCTGGCGCAATCGGCGCTTGCCGGCGACACGCAGTCGATTTCATTTGCCAATGCAAATGGCGAAACGGTTTTTGCGGTGGCCACGGTGCTTGCCCAATCTGGCCGTGATGTCGGGGCTGTGGTTCTGACCAACACAACCGGAGAGGTCGATCAATTGGTGCGCGCCCAGCGAGAGCGGGTGTTGCAGATGTTCCTGATGGCTGTGGTGATTTCGGTTGGTCTGTCGATTGTTTTGGCCTCTACCATTTCCAATCCGCTTAGCGATTTGGCCGCTGCCGCAGAAATTGGCCGGGATCGTGACGCGCGTCAGGTCAATCCCGGACGGGTGCGCATTCCTGACCTTACCGCGCGACCTGATGAAATTGGCCGTCTTAGTGGTGCCCTGCGCGGCATGGTGTCCGCCCTGTATGACCGGATTGACGGCAATGAACAATTTGCCGCTGATGTGGCACATGAAATCAAAAACCCGCTGGCCAGCCTGCGCTCGGCTGTTGGCTCGTTGCGCATGGTCAAGCGCGAGGATCACCGGCAAAAATTGCTGGATGTAATCGAGCATGATGTGCGCCGTCTGGATCGCTTGGTCAGCGACATTTCCAATGCTTCGCGCTTGGATGCCGAATTGGTCAAGGAAGAAGAAGAGCGCTTTAACCTGTTGGGCATGATCGGCAATCTGGCGCAGTACCTGGGCGAAGACGCGCAGGGCAAGGGCATTGATTTTATTTCCGATATTCCCGCGAAACCCATTGAAATCACCGGGCTAGAGGCGCGGTTGGCGCAGGTGTTCGTCAATCTGATCACCAATGCCATCAGCTTTTGCGAGGATGGCGACGCGATCCGTGTCTGGGTACGAAAACGCCAGAACCGGGTCTTGGTTGTGGTTGAAGACACTGGACCGGGCATTCCGGATCAGGCGTTGGGCAAAATCTTCAACCGGTTTTATTCTGAACGTCCGCAAGAACAGTTTGGCAATAACTCTGGTCTGGGTTTGGCTATTTCCAAGCAGATTGTCGAAGCCCATGGCGGCGTGATCTGGGCGGAAAACATCCGCCCGACAGAGGCTGATATCACCTCTGACCCATTGGGCGCGCGTTTCGTGGTTGGTCTGCCCGTCTAATATGTCGCAAAAACAAGCAGCGAATTCTGGGCCGTTGTCACTGGACAGCGGCCTTGTTGCTTCTGGGCCGCTGCACAGTACCTCGGTGGCCATTCAAGGCAAAGGTATTCTTATTCTCGGGCGCTCTGGTTCTGGCAAATCGGGGTTGGCCCTTGAATTGATGAGCCGTGGCGCAACGCTTATTTCAGATGATCAAACTCAGATTGACGTGATGGAAGGTGGGCTGATTGCCTCGGCTCCGCCCGCGATTGCCGGGCTGATCGAAGCCCGCGGTGTTGGCATCCTTAAGGCGGATGTCGCAGGGCCAACGCCCCTAAAGCTTGCGGTGACTTTGGACCATATCGAAGAAAAACGACTGCCGCCATTTCACACAATCTCGCTATTGGGTGTTACAGTGCCTTTGCTTTTAAGGGATACACACCCACATTTTGCAGCAGCGATCCTGCAATATGCCACCCACGGGAGACGGGGCTGAAATGGCGAAATTCACAGAAAACACCGCGACCCCGCGCTTGGTGATGGTCACCGGACCCTCGGGGGCAGGGCGGTCCACGGCGATCAAAACACTTGAAGATATCGGTTTTGAAGCGATTGATAACTTGCCGTTGGGCCTGGTTGCCCGCTTGTTCTCTGGCCCGCCACTGCGACAGTCTTTGGCCTTAGGGCTGGATGCGCGCAACAGGGACTTTTCGCCGCGTGCTCTGCTTGAGCTGCTGCAACATCTTGAACCCCATGATCCAGAACTTCTGTACCTTGATTGCGGTCGTGATATCCTGCAGCGCCGTTACAGCGAAACCCGCCGCCGGCATCCGATGGCCCCAAATGAAAGCGCCGCAATCGGCATTGACCGGGAAAAAGAATTGCTGGTGCCGATCCGGGATCGCGCAGATGCCCTGATAGACACGTCCGAGCTGACAATCCACAGTCTACGCCAAGAGCTTGAGCGCCGCTTTGCCCCTAAAACCGGGCGATTATTGGCCGTCAGCTTGGTTAGTTTCAGTTACAAACGAGGCCTGCCCCAGGGGCTAGATATCGTGCACGACTGCCGCTTTTTGCGGAACCCTTATTGGGATGCTGACCTCAGAGATCTGACGGGAAAAGATCCCAAAGTGGCCACATATGTGAGCCAGGACGAAAGATTCGACCAATTCTTCCTAAAATTGAACGAATTATTGGACATTCTCCTTCCAGCTTATCGCGCCGAGGGCAAGTCACACCTGAGTATCGGCTTGGGGTGTACCGGGGGGCAACACAGATCGGTTTTTGTGACTGAAAAACTCGCACAGGCCCTTGCGCAGAGCGGCTGGCAGGTGTCAATTAGGCATCGCGAATTGGATCGGCGCGAAGGGGAGATCGTGACCAGGCCAAACAATGCTGGTAGCGGGGTAGCAAAAGCGTGATCGGAATTGTGATCGTAGCACATGGCGGGTTAGCGCGAGAATATCTTGCGGCGGTCGAACACGTTGTTGGTACACAAAAGGGCATTCAGGCGATAACGATCGAATCCGATCATGATCGTGCACACAAACAAGACGAGATCTGCTTGGCAGCCAATGCCGTGGATTCGGGCTCTGGTGTGGTTGTGGTGACCGATATGTTTGGTGGATCGCCCAGCAATCTATCATTGCGCGCCTGCGCACCGGAAAATCGCCGCATCGTCTATGGTGCCAACCTTCCTATGTTGATAAAGCTTGCCAAAAGCCGTCACATGGCTGTTCCAGATGCCGTGCGCGGGGCTTTGGAAGCAGGTCGAAAATACATAGATAGCCAAAACATTAATACGGACTAATAATTAATGGCCGACACAAAAACACTGACGATCAAGATCGTAAACGAAAAAGGCCTGCACGCGCGCGCCAGCGCAAAGCTTGTTGAAGTGGTCGAAGGGTTTGACGCTACGGCAGAAGTGTCCAAGGATGGCTTGAGTGCCAGCGGCGACAGTATTATGGGACTGTTGATGTTGGCAGCCTCACGCGGGACTCATATTGATGTCGAAACATCAGGTCCCGATGCAGGTGCGCTGGCAGACGCCATAGAGGCGTTGGTCGCGGATAAGTTCGGTGAAGGCTTCTAATCAGCCACCGGGCTATTGGTAGCCAACGAACGCCGAACAGGAAGTAAACGTGTTGGACAAGTCGTCAGATCTCAAACCGCAAGAGCAGACAGAAGGCGAGACCTATGATCGCCGCAGCCTGACCTATGCCAATTCCTTTGATGACACTTGGACCGCGCTGGCGATCAAAGCGGTCGAATGGTTCACAGGAAAAATCACCATATTGCGCATGGTGCGCCGCTTTGAGCGGATGAACTCTGACTACCGGGGGCAAGCCTTTTGGCGCGGTGCACTCGATGTCATGGGCGTTGATCTGACCACACCAGCAGAGCAGTTTCAAAACATCCCGAAAGACGGCCCTGTGGTTGTGGTTGCCAATCACCCGCATGGGTTGGTTGACGGTATGATATTGGCGGATCTGATTGGGCGTGTGCGCGAAGATTACCGCATTTTGACACGTTCGGTTTTGACTGGCCTTGATGAAACCGCCACATCTTTCATGATCCCAGTGCCCTTTCCGCATGATCCAGATGCGCAGAAAAAGATGGTGGAAATGCGGGCCAAGACCATGGCCTTTTTGAAAAATAACGGTGTGGTGGCGGTTTTCCCATCGGGTGTGATTTCTTCGTCAGACACAATGTTTGGGCCGGTGATAGAGCGCGAATGGAATGTGTTTACCGCGCAGTTGATCCGCCGTTCTGGTGCACGTGTTGTGCCGATCTATTTTCCGGGCAAAAACTCGCGTTGGTATCAGATTGCCAATCGGATTTCCGCCACTTTGCGTCAGGGCCTCTTGCTGCACGAAATCGTCAAGGCCTGCAACAAACCACAGGCTCCGGTGATCGGTGCCCCCTTGAGTGACGAAGAGATGCAGCCCTTGCACACAGACCCACGCGGTTTCATGGCTTGGTTGCGTAAACACACGTTATCCCTTGGAAAATCCAGCGATAAATCGGCCTAGCCCCTCAATGCCAGACTGTATGCCTTAGCGCGTTGGCACCGGTGTTTCGCCGCGATAGTCATAAAATCCGCGTTTGGATTTACGACCCAACCAGCCAGCCTCGACATATTTGGTCAACAGCGGGCAGGGGCGATATTTGGTGTCCGCCAGACCTTCGTGCAGCACGTTCATAATCGCCAGGCAGGTGTCTAAGCCGATAAAGTCCGCCAGTTGCAAGGGCCCCATCGGATGGTTGGCCCCCAGCTTCATGGCATTGTCAATCGAGGCCACGTTCCCCACGCCTTCATACAGCGTATAGCAGGCTTCGTTAATCATCGGGATCAGGATGCGATTGACGATAAATGCCGGGAAATCTTCGGCACTGGCGGCCGTCTTGCCCAGTTTCTCCACGATACCAAGGCAAGTGGCATAGGTGTCTTGATCCGTGGCAATTCCGCGGATCAATTCGACCAACTGCATCAGCGGCACAGGGTTCATGAAATGAAACCCCATGAATTTTTCCGGGCGATCCGTGCGGCTGGCCAATCGCGTGATGGAAATTGAAGAGGTGTTTGAAGTCAGAATGGTGTGCGGCTGCAAATGTGGCAGCAAACCTTCAAAGATTTTGTATTTGATGTCTTCGTTTTCAGTGGCCGCTTCGATCACCAAATCGGTTTGCGCGACTTCTGGTTGCTGTAGGGTGGTTGTGATCCGTGCCAGCGCATCGGCTTGCTGTTCTGCTGTGATCAAACCGCGCGATTCTTGCCGGGTCATATTCTTGCCAATACGCGCAACAGCGGCGTCCAGACCTTCTTGGGCAATATCATTCAAGACAACATCATAGCCGGCCAAAGCCATGACGTGGGCAATTCCGTTGCCCATCTGGCCTGCGCCGATCACGCCGATTGATTTGATGTCCATGAAATCACCCTCTTTGTATGAAAGCGACATTACGCGTGCGGACTTGGTGGCGGCAAGGGGCGGAGCTGCAAAAAAGTCGATGCAAATTGACGGTTTAGGAATTTCTCAAGGCGAATCGGGCAATTTTTTCTTTGGGTGAGAAAAATTGGTGGGTGTTATGTCTTACGAAGACCAAAATCGGCGTGCCTTAGATTACGATCCATGTCGCTATGGAACGTCTCGAATTTATTTCAGGGGGCCAAAGAAACCGCTAGAAGGTGACTATATCGCCTTTCTGGGCGGGACCGAGACCTATGGCAAATATATCAAATCCCCCTATCCGCAGATTGTCGAGAACGCGCTCGACTTGCCTTGCGTTAATTTTGGCTGTGTCAACGCGGGGGTCGACGCTTTTGTGCACGATCCGGTTGTGCTTTCGGCGGCAGGCAGGGCCCAGGTGACCGTTGTACAGATTGTGGGGGCGCAGAATATGTCCAACCGGTACTATAAGGTACATCCACGGCGCAACGATCGCTTTGTGATGGCCTCTTCATTGATGAAATCGGTGTTTCGTGACATCGATTTCACCGAGTTTAACTTTACCCGCCACATGTTGCTGGAACTTTCCACACGTGCCGGGGATCGGTTTTCCTTTGTGCGTGAAGAGTTGCGGGCGGCTTGGTCTGCCCGCATGAAAGCTTTGCTTGCTGAGATACCCGGTAAAAAAGTCTTGCTGTGGTTTGCCGAGCATTCGCCGCCCAAACGTTTGCCAAAATCCGAATTGGGGGCAGATCCGATGTTTGTTGACATGACAATGATCGAAGCGTTGCGACCGCATGTCGATGCCCTGAACATCGTGCGCGTCAGCGCCTTGGCCCGCAGGGCAGGCACGCAGGGCATGTGCTTTCGCCCGCTGGAAGAACCCGCTGCCAGCAAGATGCTTGGGCCGATCGCCCATTTGGAAGTGGCAGAATCTCTGGTGCAAACCTTGGAAAGACTTTTGGCGGCTGAGACGAAAAAAGACCCGCTTTGACGCGGGTCTTTCTGATTGTCTTGGCCTTAATGTGCGCTTTGCACGCGCAATAGGCTTAGGCGAGTTTTTCGGTCAACGCTGGCACAGCTTCGAAGAGATCCGCCACCAGACCAAAGTCGGCAACTTGGAAGATCGGCGCTTCTTCGTCTTTGTTGATCGCCACGATGATTTTGGAATCTTTCATACCAGCCAAGTGCTGGATCGCGCCGGAAATACCGACAGCCACGTAAAGATCTGGGGCAACAACCTTGCCGGTTTGGCCCACTTGCCAATCGTTTGGCGCATAGCCGCTGTCAACCGCAGCACGCGAGGCCCCAACAGCCGCGCCCAGCACGTCTGCCAGTTTTTCGATCAAGGCAAAGTCTTCCTCAGAGCCAACGCCGCGTCCACCAGAGACAACGATGCCCGCCGAAGTCAGCTCGGGACGATCAGATTCCGCAACCTTGTCTTCGATCCACTCAGACAGGGCCGGGTTGGCTGCTGCAGAGATGGCTTCAACCGATGCAGCACCGCCGTCGCCGGCTGCCTCAAAGGTAGAGGTCCGCACCGTCATGACTTTTTTGCCATCCGAAGAGGCTACAGTCTGCATGGCGTTGCCCGCATAGATCGGGCGTTCGAATGTATTGGCGTCAACCACGGCGGTGACTTCTGAAATCACCATGACATCCAACAGGGCTGCAACGCGCGGCAGAATGTTTTTGGCATCGGTGGTCGATGGGGCCACGATATGTTCAAAATCACCAGCCAGCGAAGCAATCAATGCCGCTGTTGGTTCCGCCAAGCGGTGGCCAAGTGCGGCATCTTCTGCCACCAGAACTTTGGCGACGCCGTCGATTTTCGCCGCCGCTTCACCCGCCGCAGCAGCCGTTGCACCGGCCGCCAATACTGTGATGTCGCCCAGGGCTTTCGCCGCCGTCACGGTTTTTGCAGTTGCGTCCAGGGACAGTTCACCATTGGTGACTTCAGCCAGAAGAAGTACAGCCATTACACAGCTCCTGCATCTTTGAGTTTTTCAACCAGCTCGTCGACCGAGCCCACGATGATCCCGGCCGCACGGCTTGCGGGCTCTTCGGTTTTGACAACCTGCAAACGTGGCGTAACGTCGACGCCGTAATCCGCTGCGGTTTTTTCATCCAGCGGCTTGCGCTTGGCTTTCATGATGTTTGGAAGGCTTGCATAGCGTGGCTCGTTCAAGCGCAGATCAACCGTCACGATGGTTGGCATCTTAACCGAAATAGTCTGCAAACCGCCGTCAACTTCCCGGGTCACTTTGGCGCTGTCGCCGTCGACGTCCAAAGAAGAGGCAAAGGTTGCTTGCGACCAACCCAATAGGGCTGACAGCATTTGGCCTGTGGCGTTCATGTCATTGTCGATGGCTTGCTTGCCTGCCAGAACCAGACCAGGTTGCTCTTCTTCCACAACTTTCGCCAGGATCTTTGCAACAGCCAAAGGCTCGATGTCCTGATGTACGTCATCCGCTGCAACCACAAGGATTGCACGGTCTGCACCCATTGCCAGCGCGGTGCGCAGCGTTTCCTGAGACTGTTTCACACCGATGGAAACCGCAATCACTTCGTCGGCCTTACCGGCTTCCTTCAGGCGAATGGCTTCTTCGACGGCAATTTCGTCAAATGGGTTCATCGACATCTTAACATTGGCGAGATCAACTCCGCTGCCGTCCGCTTTCACACGTACTTTCACGTTATAGTCAATCACGCGCTTCACAGGTACGAGGACCTTCATGGGCGTAAAACTCCTTTAGGGGGCAAGCCAATTTCGACTCGCACGACAAGCTCTCTAAGGCCTGTTGATATCGGTTTGCAGGCGACAGAAACAGGGCAAAATCGTCATCTTTTCGCGCCGCGACGCCGCGTTTATCGGAATTGTTGCAATATGATGGCGCTAACAGATCGCTATTGCGCGGTGGGACCAAGCAAAACCGCGCATGTTCTGTTTTAGCGATTTGCGCCGGGCACCCAAAGCACGTCATGTTTGCCTGCATCATTGGCCAGACGCGCAGCGACAAAAAACCAGTCAGATAGCCGGTTTAGATAGGTGACAACATGTGGGTTCACCTCGGCGGCGCTGGACAATTCGGTGGTCAGACGCTCGGCCCGCCGTGCCACGGTGCGGCACACATGCAGATGGGCAGACAAAGCTGACCCACCGGGCAGAATAAAGCTGCGCAATGCTGAAAGCTGGCTGTTCATCGCGTCGATTTCAGTCTCCAGCCGCGTGACTTGGGCGGCAACCATGCGCAACGGCGGATACTCCGCTTCGGCATCTTTTGCCAATTCGGGTCGGCACAGGTCCGCACCCAGGTCAAACAGGTCATTCTGGATCAGCGCCAATTGCGCGTCCATCTCATCTTCGGCGTGCAGCCGCGCCACGCCAACAAAGGCGTTTAATTCGTCGCTTGTGCCATAAGAATTGACCCGCGCATCATGCTTTTCCACCCGGTCCCCATTGCCAAGGGCTGTGGTGCCCTTGTCGCCCGTGCGGGTGTAAATTTTATTTAAAACAACCATATCAGCCTCCGCTGCGCAGCCAGACAAACAGCAAGATCAACACCACAGCCACAAATTGCGCAGCGATCCGCAGGCGCATGATCTTATTGGCGTATTTCTTATTGAATTCACCACCTTTGGCAAATCCGCCAACGCCAACCAACAAAATGACCAGCACGGCGAGAATGGCCACGACAACAACAAGGAGGAGCGGGTCTTGCAACATAATATGGGTCCTTTTGGCTTTGCGGCCTACCTAGTCTGTTCCCGCGCAAAAGCGAATAGAAAACAGCCCTCAGCCCTTGGCTAAGATCCAGTCCAATGTGCGCGTTGGCAGCAATCTGCGCAAGATACCCATAAGATAGGTGGGTGTCGTGACATAGTAACGCAGCCGCGGGCGTGGGCTTTCCAGCGCATGGATCAGCTTTTTGGTGACCGCTGTTGGCGGCAATTCAAACGGGTCACGGCCGCGCTTTTCATAAAGACGTTTCAGCAGACTGTTTTGATATTGCGCCGCTCGCGGCGAAGCTTTCCAGTCAATCCAGCGCTCAAAATGCGGGATCGAGTTTTTGCGGATAAGGGATGTCACCGGTCCCGGTTCGATCAAAATGATATGCAGCGGGGTATCCTGCATTTCCAGACGCAGCACGTCGGTCAGCCCTTCAAGGGCAAATTTACACGCCACATAAGCCCCGCGCCAACGGGCATAGACCAGCCCCAGCACCGATGAATTGTTGATGATACGCCCATGGCCTTGCGCCCGCATCACGGGAATCACACGTCGGGTCAATTCGTGCCAACCAAAGACGTTGGCCTCAAATATGCTGCGCAGGGCATCGGTTGGCAGGTCTTCCACCGCGCCGGGCACCGCAAAAGCCCCATTGTTAAACAGCGCATCCAACGTGCCGCCCGTGGCGGCTAGAACTTCGGCAAGGCCGGCGTCGATCGAGGCTGTGTCTTGGTAATCAATGCGCGGGCTTTCAAAACCCAGATCGCGCATGCGATCACAGTCTATTTCCTTGCGGCAAGAGGCAAACACCCGCCAACCGTGTGATTTCAGCCCAAGGGCCGCGTCGTGGCCAATGCCCGAAGAACAGCCAGTGATAAGGATAGATTTGCCAGTCATAATGCCCGTCGCGATGTTTTTGCGCACGGTATGCCGCCTTTGGGCGGTGGGCAATACGGGATTGCCTAATTGGCGATTTTGACCAAAAGCTTGGCCGACATCCAGCCAATGCGCCCGGTTTCGATTGACTGCAACTTGACCCAACCGTTGCCGGGCTCTTGCAGCACTTCGACTTCGGAATTGCGCACCAGTTTGCCGATCACCGAATACTGGGTGCCAGGACCATTGCGCATATTGACCCGTGTGCCTTTGACCCGCCGAAAATCGGGTTCGTCAAAACTAAGCGACGCACGCGCAACAATCGACTGCGGCTCTGCGACAAGGGCGGGTGCATCCGTAACCTTAGGTTTTTTCGGGCCAAGCTTTTTGACCTCAGAAGGTTCAGTGGGCTGCGGCGTTCCAACCAATTGTCTCGGCATGGGTACAGAAGTGGATAAAGAGGCCAATGTAATCTGCGGATCTTCAGCAGATGTTGTTGGCAAAGCAACCACGGGCGTCACCGTAAATGCCTCTGTCTGAACTGTGTCCAAAGGCGCATCGGGTACAGGGGTATGCGCGACGATCTGACCCTCAGAAACTGGGGGTTTCCGCGGTTCAAAATCGCCGCCACCACTCAACTCGTAAAATGCCCATCCTAAAAATAAGAAAGACAAACTGATAAACCGTACCACTTACGCTACTCCAGACTACACGGTGCAAGTTGCACCCAAAGACCCGAGGCTGCGCCACAGATCCCTATGCGAATCATCATAGCCGAAGGACGTGTCAGCATTCTGGCGGAAAAAAGGAGAAGTTTTCCCCCTATGCTCGCTTGTCGGGTCTCAACTGGGCGGGTATCACACTGTCATGACAGATATTGTTGATGACGAAGACACTCCCTCCCTTGAGGTCGCTGAACCGCTGCGCCGCGCCATTGGTGATCGCTATCTGACCTATGCTTTAAGCACTATTATGCACCGGGCCTTGCCGGATGCACGCGATGGGTTAAAGCCTGTGCACCGCCGAATCCTCTATGCGATGAATCGGTTGAAACTGGCGTCAAACGGCAAGTTTCTGAAATCGGCCAAGATTTCTGGCGATACCATGGGCGACTTCCATCCGCATGGCGATGCCGCGATTTATGACGCGATGGCGCGTCTGGCCCAAGATTTCAACGTGCGCTATCCGCTGGTGGATGGGCAGGGGAACTTTGGCAACATCGACGGGGATAATCCGGCGGCGTCACGTTACACCGAAGCGCGCATGACCTTTGTGGCCGAGGCCATGTTGAATGGTCTGGACGAAAACGCCGTTGATTTCCGCGACAACTATGATGGCCGTCTGACCGAACCGGTTGTTTTGCCGTCTGAATTCCCAACTCTGCTGGCCAATGGCGCCGCAGGGATTGCCGTTGGCATGGCGACCAATATTCCGCCGCATAACATCGTCGAACTTGTGGATGCCTGCCTGCATTTGATCAAAACGCCAGATGCGCGTGATGACACGTTGCTGAACTATGTGCCGGGGCCAGATTTTCCAACCGGTGGTGTGATTGTCGAACCCAAAGACAACATTGCCAATGCCTATCGCACTGGGCGCGGGTCGTTCCGCCTGCGTTGTAAGTGGGAGGTCGAAGACCTTGGCCGTGGCCAATGGCAAATTGTTGTCACCGAAATTCCCTATCAGGTGCAGAAATCCAAGCTGATCGAAAAGATCGCCGAGCTGATCCAGACCAAAAAAATCCCCATTCTGGCGGATATTCGCGATGAATCCGCCGATGATATTCGGGTTACTCTGGAGCCCAAGTCCAAAAACGTCGAACCTGATATGCTGATGGGCATGATGTTCAAGTCCAGCGACCTTGAGGTGCGCTTTAGCCTGAACATGAACGTGCTGATTGATGGGGTCACACCCAAAGTTTGCAGCATGAAAGAAGTGTTGCAGGCATTCTTGGATCACCGCCGCGAGGTTCTGAAACGGCGCTCTGCACACCGCGTGGAAAAAATTGACCACCGGTTAGAAGTGCTTGAGGGCTTTATCATTGCCTTCCTGAACCTGGACCGCGTGATTGACATCATCCGCTATGATGATGCCCCCAAACAGGCCTTGATGGCCGAAAATTGGGGCGGCAGTTTTGTGCGCGCCATGTCCGAAGATGACTATGTATCGCCATTGCCCGCCAAGGGCGAAGGCGAGCTGACCGAGGTGCAGGCCGAGGCCATCCTGAACATGCGTCTGCGCAGCTTGCGCCGCCTGGAAGAGATCGAACTGGTCAAGGAACGCGACGCGCTGATGGAAGAACGCGCCAACCTCGAAGACCTGCTGGCCAGCGACCAATTGCAATGGGACAAGATTTCCGAGCAATTGCGGATCACCAAGAAAACCTTTGGCAAAGACTTTGACGGCGGCGCACGCCGCACCCAATTTGCCGAGGCCGGAAACTTCGAAGAAGTGCCAATCGAAGCCATGATCGACAAAGAACCGATCACCATTGTCTGTTCTGAAATGGGCTGGATCAGGGCCATGTCAGGCCATATTGATCTGACCCGCGAGCTGAAATTCAAAGACGGCGATGGGCCGCGCTTTATCTTTCACGCTGAAACCACTGACCGGCTGTTGGTCTTTGGCAGCAATGGACGGTTTTATACCCTGTCGGCCAGCAACCTGCCCGGCGGCCGAGGCATGGGCGAACCCCTGCGCCTGATGGTCGACCTGCCCAACGATGCAGATATCGTCGATATCTTCACCCACGCGCCAGAGCGCCGCTTGCTGGTGGCCTCATCAGCCGGGGACGGCTTTGTTGTGGCAGAAAATGATGTGCTGGCGCAGACCCGCACCGGCAAACAGGTGCTTAACGTCAAAGCCCCCACCAAAGCGCTTGTGTGTAAGCCGGTGTTTGGCAATGCCGTCGCTTGTGTGGGCGAAAACCGCAAAGTGCTGGTATTTGACATCGACGAGCTGCCCGAAATGGGGCGCGGCAAAGGTGTGCGCTTGCAAAAATACAAAGATGGCGGGCTGTCTGATGCCACCACCTTTGTCATGGAAGACGGGCTTTCGTGGAAAGACCCCGCTGGCCGCACCCGCACCGAAACCGAACTTGCCGAATGGACAGGCAAACGCGCCGGCACCGGGCGCATGGCCCCAAGGGGCTTTCCAAGAGACAATAAGTTTAACTAATCAAAACCCCGGCGCGTGATCGCCGGGGTTTTGTATCGCTTCGGTGTTTTGGCCGTTTCAGAATAATGCAGGGCCTTGGCAGGTTTCAACAAACCTGGCTCGATAGTCAAAGATTCGCAGCTCATTCACGCTCACTCCCCCTAACCCAAGCGGGGCGTGACAAATATTCACCCATGACCGCAGTTTACTATTGAGCCATTTGCCCCTGCCTGCCACTTTCACGGCAAAGGCTGGAAGGTCCAGCATCGCTAGGGGCATGTTTTGCAAGTCAACTCTCCATGGGTAAAAGCCAGGACCTCTGATCCGAAGGAGGCAACTGCCGCCGTGGCGGATACAACCCCCTATGAGGATACAGCCACGCATTTTGTGGGCCGCCGATGGCATCTGTTCTGGATGTCTTTTCGGCTGGGTATCCTAACGGTTCTCACGCTGGGGGTTTATCGTTTTTGGATGAAAACCCGCCTGCGCCGCTGGTATTGGTCCGCTTGGCGCCCGCTGGGCCATCCGGTCGAATATGTGGGCGACCCCTGGGAGAAATTGCTGGGGTTTTTGATCGCTGTGGTCATTTTGGCCTTTTACGTGGGCATCGTGAACCTGTTGCTGATGTTTGCCAGCTTTGCGCTGTTTAATGGCAATGTGGCCGCCTATGTGCTGAGCTTCATAGGGGTGATCCCCCTGTGGTTTTATGCCCGCTATCGCGCCCGCCGCTATGTGCTGGCCCGCACCCGCTGGCGCGGCGTGCGCTTTGGTTTGGCCCCCGGCGCTTGGGGCTTTGCCATCCGCGCCATGTGGCACTGGTTCTTAACGCTGATCACGTTGGGCCTGCTGTGGCCGCGCAAGGCGTTTTATCTAGAAAAATACATCACGGATCGCACCAATTATGGGGCCGAGAGAATGTCACAGGGCGGCAAGTGGACCGCATTGTTCCGGCCGTGGTTGCTTGTCTGGCTGCCGGTTCCCGTGGCTGCAACCTATATGATGGCCCTTTGGATTGTTGGCATGTTTCCAAAATATTTTTTCTGGACCCTCGTCGCGGTTTTGGTTCCTTGGACAATATGGGCTGTGCTCAATTACCGTGTGAAAAGCCTAAGCTATCTGACCTCACAAAAAAATGTCGCCGGCGCGACCCTGTATATGGCACCACGCCGTTGGAAAGTGGCGGGCATCTATGTCTGGGGCTATCTGCTGGCATCCCTATCCGTCACGCTGTTGCTGATCCCAATGGGGATCATCTTGGCGGTGCTATTTGCGAATTTTGGTGCTGAATTTTTGCAAGTGACACAATCCCTTGCTGCCCTGCCAAAAGCTGGGCTGATTGCCATCAATATCGCGCTTTATTTTCTGGTGTTTCTAACCTGGACAACCTTTGTGCATGCCTTCATCCGCTTCCCGCTGTTGCGGCATTATGCCGAAAGCTTTGCCATCCGGTCCCCAGACGGGCTGACCCAAGTTACCCAACGCGCCCGCGATGAATTTGGCGAGGCAGAAGGCTTTGCCGAAGCGCTGGATGTGGGGGCGGCGATATGAGCGACAATATAACAATCCGCGTTGGCGCACGCCCCGCTGCATTGGGGGCATTGGGCACCTACTTTGATGGCGAAACCTCTGCGGCACAACCGGCCAGACTGCGCATCGAAGAATCTCAGGCTGCGCTGGTGATCGAAGTCGGGGGCCGGGTTATCCTGTGGCCGCTGAAAAATATTCGCCGCGTGCCAGATCAGGCTGATAAGGATCTTTTGGTGCTGGCGCTTGCCGGGGATCCTGTGGCGCGTCTTATCACCGATGAACACCGCATTGCCCAACGGTGCCCCAATCTCAAACGGCGCAATTCCCATGTGAACCGCAGCAAAATTCTGGCGTGGTCACTGGGGGCTTTGGCCTCTGTTGCACTGATCATATTGGTGCTGGTGCCCAAAATGGCCGACCAACTGGCAGAATACATTCCACCCGAGGGCGAAAACGCATTGGGCGAGGCCACCCTCAGCCAAATTCGCGAAACGCTCGGTCAAAATGACCTGACCCCAATTCGTGGCTGCACAAATGTCGATGGCTTCTCGGCCTTGCTCAAACTGCAAACCCGGCTGGAAAAACAATCCAACATCACCACGCCGATCACCGTGCATGTGCTTGATCACAACATGATCAACGCCTTTGCGCTTCCCGGCGGGCATATCGTGTTCTTTAAAGGGTTGATTGATGCGGCTGAAACCCCCGAAGAACTTGCCGCAGTGTTTGCCCATGAAATGGGCCACGTGGTCAGCCGCGATCCAACCCGCCATGCCCTGCGCTCTGCCGGGTCCATCGGCGTGCTGGGCCTGTTGTTTGGCGATTTTGCCGGGGGGGCGCTGGTGCTGTTTCTGACAGAACGGCTGATTGATGCCCAGTACAGCCAGACCGCAGAAATTGATGCGGATGTATTTGGTATGGATATGCTGGAAAATGCCACGGTAAATCCCGGTGCAATGGGGGCGATGTTTCAGCGATTGCTGGACAAACACGGCGAAGCCGACGGCACCCTCGCGCATTTCATCACCCACCCCAAGCTTAGCGAACGTATCGCCGCCTCACAGACGCGTCAGGCAGAGGTGGATCAGACCGAATTTGCCGCGCAGCCATTGCTCAGCGATGCAGATTGGGCAGACCTGAAAAACATCTGCGCTAAATAGGGCGGGCGTTGAGCCAAACGCCGCCTTCCGGGCGCACCGTTAAAATCATCACCGGCGCGGGGTCGCGGCCCGGCACCTGGCTAAACTCAAACCGGCTGAGCAAAGTGGCCAGAATGATCACCGCTTCTTGAATGGCAAAACTGGCCCCGATGCAAATGCGCGGCCCATCGCCAAAGGGCAGATAGGCATAGCGATCAATCGTCTTGCGGTCGGCAAACCGGTCAGGCCGAAAGGCATTGGGCTCCTCCCACAATAGCTCGTTTCGGTGCAGTGCATAGATCGGGATCATCACCGTATCGCCAGGTTTGATCTCACGCCCACACAGGGTATCTGCCGCAAGTGCTGTGCGCGAAACAATGCCTGCGGGCGGATACAGCCGCAAAGCCTCATCAATGATGCTGCGCATATAGGGCAGGTTGGCCACGTCTTCGCCCCTGGCCCCGCGCCCCTGCAGAACGCCTTGCGCCTCTGCGCGTGCCTTAGTCTGAACTGTCGGGTCAAACGCACAAAGATACAGAGCCCAAGATAAGGCCAAGGCCGTGGTTTCATGCCCTGCAACGATAAAGGTCAGCAGATTATCCCGCAGCTCTGCGGTTTTCATGCTGCGCTTGGTTTCAGGATCGACGCCCTCTAGCAATAGATCCAGCAAATCGGGGATATCGCGCGGTCCACGGGCGCGCCTTGCGTCAATCGCCTCGTTGGCCACCCGGCGCATGTCTTTGACCGCAGAGCCTGACATCAATCGCCCGGGCCGCGGTATCCAATCGGGCGCGCCAATCATATCTAGCAAAGAGATTTTGCCCGCCTCAGAGATATAGCCATCAATCGCCTCGTGCACGCTTTGCGCATCCATCGACCCTTCGCCGGAAAACGTCACATCTGCGATCACGTCAAACGTCGTGCGCACCATTTCGTCCATCAGATTGACCGCCTGTGGCCCGGCTTCGGCAATTCGCGCACAGCAATCTTCGGCGGCCGCCGTCATCACCGGGGCCAAAGCCATCACATTGCGGTGCGAAAACACCGGTGCCGCCGCGCGCCGCTGCCAGCGCCATTCCGCGCCCTCAGCGACAAACATACTTTCGCCTATTGCCGGGCGTAACAGGTTTTTTGTGGCATCTGACTTTGGATAATCATCCAGCTTTTCCAATAAGATACGCCGGATTGCCTCTGGGTCCATCACCATATGCCACCGCAGGCCCGTCTTGCCTGACACCATCGGTTGCTTCACCGCGATATAGGGCAGAATATCCAGCAAATTATTGCGGGCCGCCTTTAGGCTCGCAAACAACCCCAGTGGCTTTTTGTGCAATGCGACATGGGCCGGCAATCTTGGGCGTTGGGACATAGGGCACCTCCGATATTGAACTTAAGCTTTGTTGGGCAAATTGGTAGCGCTTTGGCGAAAAATGACCGCCCTACAGCGATTGAATTGCACCGCGCCAGTGGTTCCGCTATGCCAAGCCACACCAATAGAAGGGTTTGGGCATGAAACGATTGATCGCGCTGGGCGGAGTGTTGTTGATTTTAGCGGGCTGTGCCCAAGAGGGCGCAACACCGGAACAACGCGATCTGGGTGATTTTGTGCTCGGTCACAACATTGTTGTCGCGCCCGATTTGCAAAAAGGCCCAACCTCGCGCAATGCCTCCGCCGAAGAGCTGACCGCCTCGGTCAAGGCCGCTTTGGACAAACGTCTGGGCAAATACGAAGGCGAACGCCTCGTGCATCTTGGGGTGAACATCGGGGCCTATGTCTTGGCGCGCCCCGGCCTGCCGCTGGTTTACACGCCCAAATCGGTGTTCATCGTCAATGTCACCGTCTGGGATGACCGGGAGGGCGCAAAATTTTATGACGAACCCAAGCAAATCGTCGCGTTTGAGCAATTTGGCGGCACACCGATTCTGGGGTCGGGCTTGACCAAAAGCCGCGACGAACAAATCGCTGCGCTATCCGAAAGCACCGCGCGTCAAATTGAGAGCTGGCTTGCCAAGAATGCGGTTTGTATGACCGAGACACCCACCGAACGTCAGCTGTCAGAGTGTTGGAAAAAGCCCGACAATCCGCCAAATTCCGAGTAATTCAGCTCCCGGCGACCTCTGGCGTTGCCCATATGCATTTATCCAAGCAAATGCAGGCCCTTTGCGTCAAACAGACGCTTGATTTTTGCCGCGCAACCCAATATGTCGCGCCCGGAAGATCAATTGGGCCAACCCGAGGCCCCCACAACTCAGAAGGCGCCTCAAGATGGCTAAGGAAAAGTTTGAAC
>JBOEGL010000017.1:0-73287 GCA_050633405.1 Cognatishimia sp.
TGTTTACGGGCCAGGGTCAGCTGTCGCAGCAGATCCCATTTGTTGATTTCTGTTAGGCTTACCTCGGCACGTGCGGCTTGTGCGCGTGCGATCAACCCAGCCGTCATCGGCCGCTGCCCAAAGGGCGTCGTTGTTAAAACTTCCATTTATGTGTCACAAGACAAAGAATTTCCGCCCGCCGGAGTCCGACGCCTGTTGACAGCTGTCAACGCAACCCATTAGATTCGGAAGTGCTAAAACACGAATTAGGGCCTCTCGGGATGATCTCGCCAAAGATCATTTTGGGGGGCTTTGATTTTTAGCTCTGTCTGTCTGTGCCTCCTGTGTTTTTCTGCTCGATACGCGACCCCGCCAAAGGCCACGCTTATTCGTCAGATTGGTTTTTCCAATTCTGATGAATCTCTGCGAAGTTTTGCAGTAACCAGGTGTTAAACCCCTCGTCTGCCGCTTCGTCTAGTGTCATTACCATCTGTCCGGCCTTCCAGGTTACGCGGCCCAATTCTGCGCCGTCACTGGATTTGACCGCATGGGATGAAGGGCGCTTACGCTGTGGCCCCTGCCCGCTCGCCGCATGTTGAACCATGTCAAACACGGCCTTGAACCGCAGGTCAGACCCGCCGCCCGTTGTTTGCGCCAAAGCCACTGCATCTTTCAATTCGGTGGCCGCCGTGTCCATATGCGCCGCCAAAGCCAGCCAGCGATCACGACCTACCGAGGGGGCCGGGCCGATGGCTTCAATCAAGGCTACCGGAACAAGATCCGCTACGCTCAGCATGCGAGAAATCACGGTTTTGTCGACATGCAGCGCGTCGCCGATCACCTTACGATCATAGCCTGCGTCGCGCATCTGCCTGGCAAAATTGGCGCGCTCGATAAACGTCAAGTCTTTGCGGGCAGAGTTTTCCTGGCCCTGGGCGATGATCAACGCACGGTCATCCAGGTCGCGGATCAGCGCTTTGGCATGTAGGCCCAAATCGCGCAGGGCGCGCAGCCGTCTTCGACCATAAACCACCTGAAACCGCTCTGGATTGTCAGGATTTGGCCGCAATAGTACAGGCACTTGCTGGCCATATTCCTGTATGGATTGCATCAGCGCCTGGTGGTCCGCGTCATTTTCTTCAAGCCGGTCGATATTGCCGGCCCAATCAACCAGTGCTACATCCACTTCGATCACAGATCGGCTTTTAAGCTCTGCAATAGATTGGCTGACCGCCCCGATGGCCCCTTTGGTATAGCGCGGGGTGGTTGGCTTTTTCACTTGTGACTGAACCGGGTCGCCCTGCCCTTCAGCGGGGTCAATTGGGGTTTCCATCAGCCCTTTTAAAAGGTTTTTACGCGCCATTTAATCGCCCCCATGCCTGCTGCACCAGATCTTCGATCTCTCCATTCACCGCATTTAACGATTCAATTGCCCGATCATAGGTTGCACGGGTAAACTGAGACTTTTCCACCTCATAAAGCGTTTGCTTGGTGATGCCTGCATCTGAAATCGCCGTGGATTTCAGCACCGGATGGTTCAAGACATGGTCGCCAAACATTGACCGCATAAAAGATACCATCTGATTTTGCGGGCCATCCCCTGGCTCATAGCGGGTCACGACATAGCGCAACCAATCATAGGTCATATCGCCACCAGCCTCTGCCACAACGCCCAAAAGATTTGAGGTCATCAACAAGAATTGGCACATCGACATCACGTCCAGCATTTGCGGGTGCACCGTCACCAACACAGCAGTGGCGGCTGACAATGCACTCATGGTTAAAAACCCCAATTGCGGTGGGCAGTCGATAACCACAACGTCATAATCAGACTCTATTTCAGCCAAAACGTCGCCAACACGCGTAAAGAATAAGTTGCCGCTTCGCGCTGTGATTGCGCGCGGGGTCTCGTGTTCAAACTCCATAAGATCCAAATTGCCTGGAATGATATCCAGATTGGTAAAATAGGTTTTCTGAATGATATCGCGGATCGGCACCGGGTCTTCATAGCGAATGGCATCATACAATGTACCGCCATCCAGCAGGTCAAATTCTGGTTGAAATCCGTGTAACGCGCTTAGGCTGGCCTGAGGGTCCAGATCCACCGCCAGCACTTTATAGCCATCCAGCGCCATTTTCTGGGCCAGATGCGCCGATGTGGTGGTTTTGCCAGATCCGCCTTTGAAATTGATGACAGTGATCACCTGTAAATGGTCGCCGTCGCGCCGTCCTGGCAAATATGTGCCAGCCGTCTTGGCTCCCTGTTCCAAATACTCTCGCAGGGCCTGGATATCTTCTGGCGAGTAATACCGGCGACCCCCTGCCCGTATTTCGGGCTCGGGACCTTTGCCATCCAGGTGTAATTTGCGCAAATAGGCATCTTTGACCCCCAATAGGTCAGCCGCTTCACCCGAGGTGAATTTGCGCAATATCTTGCTGGCATTTGGCGGAAACAATTGTGCGCGATGCGCTTGCAAGCGCTCGGACAATTTTAGCGCATGTTCGCCGACCAGCTGATCAATACGCTCTTGCAAGGGTCGGCCAATATTAAGGCGCTCTTGTTTTGAATTCATCCTGTATGCACTGTATTCATCGTGCCCTCTTACCGCTCGGGATCGTCGTTGCGCCCCATTTTCTTTGGCAGTCTACCGTTTGTTACGGAGAAAGACGTTTTATTCACTTATTACCGTAATTATTTGCCTGCTTAATCAGATTCTGGCAAGTGTTTTCTACAGGGGCCTGTGGATAACTTTCACCGGTGACCGATGACCATCAGATTGAACAGGTCTGCTGGCTGTAATTCGAGCCTATTCCCGCAGAATACACCCATTTTAACGGGCCAGGCGCAACATGCCAATCCATAGGCATGTTGACAGCTGTCAACATGTGCAAGCCACGTGATTCACGGAAAACAAGGCAAATTCAGATTACAGCAAGAAAAGCCTAGCCACGTAAGAAAATCTGGACATCTGCCACGTTAGTGCCGGTTCCGCCGGTGATCAATAGATCATCGGCCAACTTAAGGGCGGCGTAGCTGTCGTTGTTTGCAAGCAAAGCCGAAAAATCGCCGCCGGCTTGGTCAACGCGCGCCAAGGTGCCCGAATCTACCAATCCGCCTGCCGAATCTGTGGGCCCGTCACGGCCGTCGGTGCCGCCGCTCAAAAACACCCATCCCGGTGGTAAACGGCCTTCGGCCCCATTGGCCACCAACAACGCAAGTTCTTGATTGCGCCCGCCACGACCTGTGCCCTTTAACTGGACTGTGGTTTCGCCGCCAAAAATCAACGCCACCGGTCCCGTGCTTGCTTCGCCGGCTTTTAGAATTTCTTCAGCTGCATCATGCACGTCACCCACCAGCGCATCACTGACGATCTGCGTCTTAAACTGCTGCGGCACTGCTTTGACCATGGCTTGCAGGCTGTGGCGGTTAGATCCAATCAATTGATTGTGGGCAGCCGGCAGATCTGGTGTTTCGGCGTCTTCTGATTTCAAATGGCTGCGCACAGCGTCTGGCACCGCGTCCCACAGGCTGACAGATTTCAGCATCTTTATTGCCTCTGCCTTGGTGCCAATTGGCGCAACGGTTGGTCCCGAGGCAATCGCGCGCAAATCATCGCCAATCACATCACTTAGCAAAAAGCCATAAACCTGTGCAGGGGCGGCGTGGCGCAACAAACCTCCACCTTTGCTGTCTGACAGATGTTGCCGGATCAGGTTCATATCGTTGATCTCAAGTCCACTGGCCAACAGCAGCGCATTAACCGCAGCTTTGTCCGCCAATGTCAGGCCTGGGGCAGGGGCCACCATAAGGGCAGAGCCTCCGCCAGAGATCAAAGCCACCACGCGGTCACCTGGCCGGGTTTCAGCAAGCAAATCCAATACAGCGCGCCCGGCTGCTGCAGATGCCTCATCCGGCACCGGATGAGAGCCAGCCAGCACTTCGGCACCCTCGATCTCACACAGATTTTCAGGGTTGGTTATAACCAATGCACGATGCACTTCTGGAATCAGATCAAGGGCTGCGCGCATCATGGGGGCGGCCGCTTTGCCAATGGCCAGCACAAAACAGCGTCCATCCTTCAAGGCGGGCAGGGGCTGCGATGAAAAAGCCAACCGCACCGCCCGGTCCGGGTCGGCCCGATCCACCGCAGCTTTGAACACATCTGTCGCAATCTGACGCAGCTCTGGCATGCTATTCCCCTAAACACAGCATAGATTCTTGTTAGCGCTACCACATTCAAGATTTACCGCAAGCCTTTGCCTTTGTTCTTGACAAAAATACCCAATCTTATGCGTCAATTCTGCGCCAACGACGGTATATCACGCCAACATAAGCCGTGCCACGCGAATCACATCATCGTGCATAGCCCGGGTTCCAGCCAACACTTCGTCGGCAGGCACCCATTCCGCCGCGGCGGCGTCATCGGCGGGACAGGGGTCACCCCTTTGAAAGTCACAGGCGACCGCGGCCACCAGATATTGATAAGCAACCGTTCCATCAGCGGCCTGGGCAATGACATCCACATTGGTCAAATACCGATCAGCCGTGGCTGTCACGCCGGTCTCTTCAGCCAGCTCCCGGACGGCCGCCTGCAACCCGGTCTCACCCAACTCAACATGGCCACCTGGAAAGCCCCAAAGCCCACGCCCCGGATCTTTGCCGCGCTGAACCAGCAAAAACCGCGCCTCATGTAACACCACGGCAATCGCACCGAGTTTGGGAGCAGGGGAGGGGGATGTCATGAAAATGGCCCTTATGGATATCTGCAGCTCCACCCTGAATTCTCTTTCTTGCACTGGCAACCCCATAACGCGTAGCTAAGTTAGTAGTCGGTTTTGCTCATCCATTGGTTGTTCTCACATTGACGCCACCGATCGAAGCTTTAATCTCTGACAAAAGCGAAATGCGGATGAAACCGCGCGTTTGAAAAAATGGAGCCGACATGTCAACGCAAAGGACATTAAGCAAAGCCCAAAAAGCTGTTAAAGACCAAGATTGGCTAAACGCGCAAAAGCTGTTTCAATCAGTTCTGGACAAATTTCCTGGGAACCTCAAAGCCAAACAGGCTTTAGACCAAATTCGAAATGTTGCTGCAAAAGAACTTCTGCATCAAGCCAACATCGCCACAAATGAAAACAAGCGAAGCGTTTGCAAAGAATATTTGAAAGCTGCCCATGCACTGCTCCCCGATAGCGCTGAAATAGCCATCGCTTTGGCGACGTTTAATTTAGATTCTGGTTTGATTGTCGAAGCAAATGAACTGGTCGATAAAATTCTGAAGCACAGTCCAGATCATGCAAGTGCAAACAGCATCAAAGGTCACACGCTGACCAAATTAGGCAAGGCGGAGAGCGCTATTAAATTTTTTCAACGCGCATTGGATCAAGATCATGATGACCCAGTATCAATTATAAATTTTGGTCGCGCGCATGAAGTCTTGGGCGACAAAGCGACTGCTGAAATTCATTATCGTCACGCATTGGAAATTGATCCAATGGTACCAGAGGCCCATTTCTATCTTGGACAGATGTTACGCTACACTGATCAAGAACCACATTTCTCCCAGCTACGGACAGCCCAGAAAAAGCAGACGTCCAATAATTTCCTTAAGGAGTGTACAGATTGGGGATTGTTTCATGCCTATGATCACTTAGATCAAAAAGATCGAGCATTTTTGCATCTACAAAGCGCCAACAAATTGAAAAAAGAGCGTCTTGGATATGATCCCCGAAAAGCCGCCAAGCTTTGCGCCGCTATAAAAGTGATGTTTAACCGGTCGACCAACACAGCAACCGGCGAGTTACCGTTCACACCAATTTTTATTACCGGCTTGCCACGCAGTGGCACCACGCTTGTAGAACGGATTTTAACCCGGGATCCTAAAGTTCAGGCTGCAGGCGAACTTTCCATAATTCATCAAAAGATCCTACCGCAGTTGCCCCTTCTTTTTGAACAGGGAAAAAAATCCCCAGACCTCGAAGTGTTGTTAGAATGGCGTAAGATTGTGATCGATGGGATCAAAAATTACTCTGACGGTAGCCCAGTTTTAATTGATAAAGGTCCCCTAAATTATTATTGGATTGGTTTCATCTGTACTGCACTGCCCGAAGCTAAAATCATACATATGAACCGCGATCCAATGGCTGTCGCTTGGTCCCAATACAAAGGCACTTTTGATGGTCGCGCGAATAATTACATCTACGATTTTAGTGATATTGCACGTAATATGGCGATACATGACTACATTATGGAGCATTGGCACACAGAATTTCCTCGGCGGGTTCACGAAGTAAATTATGCAGATCTGGTGAACGATACCGAAGCAACAACCAAAGCGCTTGCACAAGCAACTGGGCTGGAATGGACCGCGGATTGGTTGTCGCCGGAAAAGGCAAAGGGGCAGGTTCTGACCTCCAGTATGGACCAGGTTAGAAAGCCGATCTATAAGGGCAGTAACGATGCCTGGAAGCGCTATGAAAGCCATCTTGCGCCTTTGGTGACTGCCATAGAGGCGATAAAAAAGCCTGTTCCTAACCGTCAGCATTAAACGTAAATAATTGCTCACCCTGCAATCTATACCCGTCTATCAAAATCTGCGCTGCAGGGCTGATCAGCCATTGTTCCAGCTGCGCAGCTTCTGCGCTGTGAACATGCGGGTGCCTAGAGGCGTTCACAGGCAAATACGCATATTGATTGAATAGGCTGGCATCACCAGAAAACAGCAAGGCCAGATCGCCCTTATTGCCAAAGTTCAACCAGCTTGCGCGATCGCTTAGGATATAGGCGTTCATGCCAGAGGCCACATTCAATGCGGCCCCCATGCCCGCCCCTGCGGCCCGATACCAAGGCGCAGTAAGATGCGCGTCATCTATGTCTGCCGCGCGCCAAAGTGCGCGTTCTGTTTTATGGGTGCCGCTGTCATCGCCACGTGACACAAAAGCGCTGTTTAGAGACTTAATTTCTTGCATGGCCTCGGTCACGCTGCTGGCTTGCGCAATTTGCGCTGGGTCAGATTTTGGCCCGATAATAACAAAATCATTGTACATGATCTCGGTGCGATGGCTGCCATAGCCCTCGGCCACAAAGACGTCTTCTGCTGCGCGGGAATGCACCAAGATCGCATCCACATCCCCGGCTTGTCCAAGCCGGATGGCCTGTCCGGTGCCCACCACCAGCAAGTGCACATCCAGACCCAGATCTTGCTTGATCTCGGGCAACAGGATCTCTGAAAGGCCAGAATTGTGAAAGGATGTTGTAACCGCAAGTTTCAGTTCTTGTGCAAAAAGGGCAGACCCTAGCGTGAGACCGGCAATCAAAGTTGCAATGCGAATAATCATTCGATGATATCTCCGTTCAAATAGGCGCGCGCCTGAGGGGTTTGGGGCGTGGTGAAAAAGCCGGGGGCAGGGCTGTGCTCTAACAATGCGCCCTTGTGAATGAACAAAACCTCATCTGCGAGGCGGCGGGCCTGACCCACGTCATGGGTGGCCATCACCAGCCGCGTTCCGGCCTGGCTGGCCTGTTGCAGCAAGGCTTCGATCTCTCGGGTGGCGCGCCCATCCAAGTTGGCGCAGGGTTCGTCTAGAAACAGCACAGCCGGATTGCGGATTAAGGCCCGCGCCAATGCCATTTTCTGCCGCTCACCACCTGATAAGACGCTTGCCCGACGATGGGCGGCTTCTGCAAGGCCAACCTGGGCAAGCCAGCCCATCGCTTCGGCACGTGCCTTGGCCTTATTGGCCCCCAGCAAGATCAAAGGATAAGCGACATTGTCCAAAGTACTGCGCCGCAACACCGTTGGCGTTTGAAACACAAAGGCCTGACGCCGCTGTGCTTCGGTCTTTGCCATTTGCCACTGTATTTGCCCTTCTGACAGGCGCTCCATCCCGTGCAGGGCTTTCAGTAGGGTCGATTTCCCGGCCCCATTTGGCCCCATCACCACGGTCACGCCCTTTGCACCAAGCTGCAATGAAAGCGGCCCCAGCAGACGTTGTTTGCGTTTGCGCACAACAATGTCGCTGACCTGTAGGGGGAACAAAGTCTCTACCATCTGCCGCTGACCTCAGTTTTTGAAAGGCTGTGGATCAGCAGATTGATGGCGATGGCCAGAAAGATCAGAACAAACCCCAAGCCAAGCGCCAGGGCGAAGTCGCCTTTGCCAGTTTCCAGCGCTATGGCGGTGGTTAACACACGGGTCACGTGGTCGATATTGCCCCCGACGATCATAATCGCACCAACCTCACCGATACCACGCCCAAACCCGGCCAAAGCAGCGGTGAGCAAGGCGCGGCGCCCATCCCACAACAGGGTGCGCATGCGCTGGCCGCGGCTGGTGTTCAAAGAGATCAGCAAATCATGATATTCCGCCCAAAGGTCGCGAATGGCCTGGTGGGCGATCGAGGCAATCAAAGGGGTGATAATCACCACTTGGGCAATAATCATCGCCCAGGGCGTGAACAACAGTCCAAACACCCCAAAGGGGCCAGACCGTGACAGCAACAAATAGACAATCAGCCCCACGACAACCGGCGGCAGCCCCATCAAAGCATTTAGAACGGCAATCACGGCCCTGCGAAACCGGAACCGTCGCACAGCCAGCCAGCATCCAATCGGCAAACCGATGATCGCCGCAATCACCACGGCGCTGGTGGTCACATAAAGCGACCTCAGGGATATTTCGATCAGGTCTGCATCCAGCGATAAGATCAATCGCAAGGCGGCCAGCAGACCTTCAAACAGCTCGTTCATAGATGCGCGTGTCCGGTTCTTTGCGCCAATTTACGCAGACACAGGGCAGATGCCCACTCGAAAGCGACGGATATGTCTTTGTTTCGGTCAATCAACGGTCTTGAGGGGCACCCAAGTTTCCGATCCGCGCGTTTTGGGGTACGCGGGTCAGCGGTTAACACTCATTTGAACATCAAAGATGTGAAATTGCACCACTCTGGTGGGTTTCTAAGATTGCGACTCGACAATTAATGTTCATTCGCACTATTTTGAAGGTAATTCGAATATTCGGGAATATTGCGATGCCGCTGAACCAACGACAGGAAGATATTTTGGCCCTTTTGCGGGATCAAGGGCGCGTCGAAGTTGATGACCTTGCCGCGCGATTTTCTGTCACCACACAGACCGTGCGCCGCGATCTGACCGAATTATGCGAACGGGGCCTGGCCACGCGCACCCATGGTGGCGCGCGCAATCTGGTTTCTGCATCCTCCTTTGGCTATGAGGAACGCCGTTTGCGCCAATCGTCCGAAAAAGAATCCATTGCCAAACGCACGGCCAGCCTCATCCCCAACGGCAGCTCGATCTTATTGAACATTGGCACCACCACCGAATTGGTCGCGGCCGCCTTGGCCACCCACCAAGATCTGCGTGTGATCACCAACAACATCAACGTCATTCATATTCTGCGCGGGGCGCGCTTGAATGCTTTGGTGATTGCCGGCGGCTCTGTGCGCCAAAGCGATGGTGCGGTTGTGGGTGCTGAAGCCGTCGAATTTATTCAGCGGTATAAAGCGGATTTCGCCATCATCGGCACCTCTTCGCTAGACGAGGATGGCGCCGTGCTTGATTTTGACGAACGCGAAGTTGCCGTCGCCCGTGCGATCCTGCGCAACGCACGCACAAAGATCCTGGTGGCAGACGTCAGCAAGTTTGAACGCAACGCACCGGTGCGCATTTGTGATGTCGCTGATCTGGATTACGTGATCACCGACAAGCGCCCGCCATTGTCCTTTGTACAAGCCGCCCAAGCGGGCGGAACGAAACTTATCAATTTGGAAGACGACCATGTCTGACACCTCCGAAACGCTAGATCTCTTTGTCGTTGGCGGCGGCATCAATGGCTGTGGTATCGCCCGCGACGCATCTGGGCGCGGCCTGTCCGTGGCTTTGGCCGAAATGAATGATCTGGCCTCTGCCACCTCCTCTGCCAGCACCAAACTGTTTCATGGCGGGCTGCGCTATCTCGAATTCTTTGAATTCCGTCTGGTTCGCGAGGCACTGATCGAGCGTGAAACCCTGCTGCGGGCCATGCCACATATCAGCTGGCCCATGCGGTTTGTGCTGCCATATCACAAAGACATGCGGTTTGATGCCGAAACCCCAACCTCCAAGCTTTTGACCCTGTTCATGCCCTGGATGAAGGGGCGCCGACCGGCTTGGCTGATCCGATTGGGGCTGTTTATGTATGACACCCTTGGCGGGCGCAAACTTCTGCCCGGCACCTCAACCGTTGATTTGACCCATTCCACCGAAGGGGCCCCTTTGCAGGGACGGTTTGCCAAGGCCTATGAATATTCCGATTGTTGGGTGCAAGACAGTCGCCTGGTGGTGCTCAATGCCCGCGATGCACAAAGCCGCGGTGCCAAGATCATGACGCGCACCAAGGTGACCCAGGCGCGGCGCGAGCACGATCTGTGGATCATCAGCACAACAGACACCGAAACCGGGGCGGTCAAAGAATTCAAAGCCCGCATGCTGATCAATGCCAGCGGCCCTTGGGTGATGGATGTGATCAGCGGCGTGGCTGGCATCAACTCGCAAGAGGGTGTGCGCCTGGTGCGCGGCAGCCACATCGTGACCAAACGGCTTTATGATCATGACAAATGCTATTTCTTCCAGGGCGAAGATGGCCGTATCATTTTTTCGATCCCTTACGAGCAGGATTATACCCTGATTGGCACCACAGATGCTGACCATTCGGATCCGAATGAAAAGCCCGTCTGTACCGATGAAGAACGCGACTATTTGCTTAATTTCGCCAATGGGTATTTCAAACAGCAGCTCAGTCAGGATGATGTTGTCTGGAGCTATTCTGGCGTGCGACCACTTTACAACGATGGGGCCTCTAGCGCCACGGCTGCGACCCGTGACTATGTGCTGCGGGTCAATACTGACGGCGGCGCCCCGGTGTTGAATGTGTTTGGTGGTAAAATCACCACCTATCGGCGTCTGGCCGAAAGCGCGCTGGATGAAATCGCCAAGTTTTTCCCGAACCTGTCCGGAAAATGGACAGCCGGTGTGCCCATGCCCGGCGGCGATTTTCCAGTTGATGGCGTTGCGGATCTGATTACCAAGGTCAAAGATCAATACAGCTTTCTCGAACCGGGGCAGGCGCAGCGTTTGGTGCGCATTTACGGCACAGAAACGTTTGCTGTGTTGGGTGATGCCACCTGTCTAGAGGATCTGGGGCAATCCTTTGGGGCAGGGATCACCAGCGCTGAACTGGATTGGGCCATGCAAAACGAATGGGTGCGCAGCGCAGAAGACTTCCTTTGGCGCCGTACAAAACTGGGCCTGCGCCTCAACGATGTGCAAAAAGCGTCGATAACCTCTTATGTGAAAGGGCGCGCTCAGGCCGCCTAGGGGGCAAAAGGAGGCGATAGTGCCTGCTTTGTTAAAAAAGAAAAAATAAATTTGTCGATTGGGGCAGATTTTGCCCGAACAGGTCTGATGTTAGCGCCCTTAGTGTAACTGCAGCCCGCGAATCAATTCTTTCAACGGAATCAATGTGTTCTGGAACACTGCCGCAAATGGCCTTTTGTGGGGGTCGCTCCCAGTCTCAAACCGAGATTCCATTTTCAGGCTAAGTTGCTTAAAAAACGCGCTAATTTAGAACAAGAAAGGGCCGCACATTTCAGCGCGACCCTAGAAATTCCGGCGTCATCCTCCAAATCCCTGATGCGCCGGAATGGCTCTGTAACTCTTTTGTATAGTCAGCGTACTAGGGGCGATTCAAATGTCAAACCTCTGTCGCATAGGTGCAGATCATTTGCGACCCGTTTAGGCCGCCAGATGGCGGGCTGATACATCTCCGTCTTGATACAACCTACCAAATTCGGTCTCTAGGAATGCAGATAAATTCACCTGCTCCTGACGCACAAACCCTTGGGTGGGTAATTTCCCTTGCCGCATTAAATCAACCACGCCCAAAACACCGGCTGCGGTGGTCACCTGTATCGCGCTCCAGACTTGCCCGCCAATATCACGCGAAAAGGATTTGTTGATATAGCTTTCTTCGCGCAACCCACCGTCCTTCACGCCCTTGGCCGTACAAAAGACCAACACCACGTCCTGATCAGTGCGGGGCAGGGCGGCCTCAAAGATTTCCCTTAGCAGATCCCGGCGCTTCTCCAGCCCCAAATCGTGCAACAAAAGCTTTAAGATATCACGATGCCCGGGATAGCGGATAGATCGGTAAGAAACCTCCTGAACCCGGCCCTCCAAAGATTCCGGCAAAGTTCCCAACCCGCCAGAGGTGTTGAAACATTCATATTCAACCCCGTCGTGCCCAAGTCTTTCATAATCCTCTAAAGGTGCGGTTTGGGTCAATTCCCCGCCCACAATGGCATCACATGGATTGCAATATTCGTTGATCAACCCATCCGTTGACCAGGTCAGATTGTATTTCAGCGCATTTGTCGGAAACAGCGGCAAGGCGCCAACCCGTAAATGCAGGCTGTCCAACCTGTCAAATTTTTCTGCCAAAGCCGCACCTGCGATGCCGACAAAACCAGGTGCCAGACCACATTGCGGCACAAAGGCGGTTTGACTACCCGCCGCCAAGTCACGCACCGCATTTGTGGCGGCCACATCTTCGGTTAGATCAAAGTAATGTGCCCCGGCTGTTTTGGCAGCCGCAGCAATTTTGCTGGTCAGAAAAAAGGGCGCGGCTGAAATCACCGCATCAAAGCCAGTCAATGTCTGGGCCAGCGCCTCTGAATCATCGGCATCAATCTGCGCCGTTGCCAGCCCTTTGGTGCGCATTTTGCCAAGCGTCGCCAGGTCGTGGTCGGCAATTGTGACGGAATAATTTGGCGAGCGCTGCAAAAGGTGCGCGATCATTTTGCCAATTTTGCCCGCCCCAATAATGCATATGGTCCACTGCATCCTGCTCTCCTTAGATATCTATCTAAGATGCAGATCCCGCTGTTCCGTTGGAAGCGATCATAGTGACGAATTGACCAAAGTTTTCGTCATAATGACAAGAATTTCGTCACTCTGCTAAGTACGATCAATCCGGCGGCCAAAGACCACCGATGTCTTGGTGCGGTTCACACCGGGAATGGCCCCGATTTCATCCACCATAATGTCCAGATCTTCGATGCGCGGGGCCTCGGCGGACAACAGCAAGTCAAATTCCCCATTCACCGACAAGCACAGCTTGATTTCAGGATAGTTGTTCAGCCGCGCGATGATGCGTTTGGTTTCAGGCTGCTGCACGGACAAAGACACAATCACCTGCACAAGGGGCGCATCATCCGGGCGGCCAAGCACAACGGTATAGCCGGTGATTTCGCCCCGATCCTCCATGCGCGCAATCCGCTCGTGCACGGTGGTGCGCGCCACGCCCAAAGCATCTGCAATCTTTGATGTAGGTTGCCGCGCGTTGGCCTGCAAAGCGGCAATAATTTTACGATCGAGGCTATCTGTCACAAAGCAATCCTTGAATGTGTCTCTTTTTCTAGCCGTTTTGTATGGCCAAAAAAACCCTCAGAACCTGTGTCGCGCAAGCAGCAAAGCAGAATCAAAACTATTTTTGGGCATGCAAAATTCTGCGATTCTACGTGCCGCACCGCAGAAAGATCCAAATATTCGCCTAAATTTTAGGCAAGTTTCGTAATATTTCATGATTGACCTCTAATTTTTCCAAATATTTCACGCAAAATGTCTCAAAAACCGGCCAATTGGTTGCGCTTGGAAATCAACGTGTCACCGTTTTGGCATGACGGGGAACAAAAAATTTTTTGATGAGATGTTGGCGGGCGCGGATCAGCCCCGACAACCTTACGAGGCCTATTACGATTGGTTCAGCCAAGAGGATATAAAAGTACTTAAGTGCAAATCCCAGGAAGCAGAGACCTTTTTTCGTCGTATCGGCATTACTTTTAATGTGTACGGACAAGAGGAGGCAGACGAACGTCTGATACCCTTTGACATTGTCCCACGTATCATTGCCGCCAAGGAATGGCGCACCTTAGAACGCGGCATCGAACAGCGGGTGCGGGCGATCAATGCCTTTCTGCACGACATATACCACCGACAAGAAATTTTGCGCGCGGGCCGTATCCCCCGCGAGTTGATTGCCGGCAACGAAGCCTTCCTACCGGAAATGATTGGCGTAAAGCCCCCCGGCGGCGTCTATACCCATATTGTGGGCACAGATTTGGTGCGCACCGGCGAAAACGAATTCTATGTGCTGGAAGACAATGCGCGCACCCCATCCGGTGTCAGCTATATGCTGGAAAACCGCGAGACCATGCAGCACATGTTCCCAGAGCTTTTCACCAAACTCAAGGTGCGCCCGGTAAGCGCTTATCCTTCGCTCTTACGCCGCTCATTGGCAGATTGTGCCCCGGCCGATTCACCAAACTCCAAGCCCGTTGTCGCCGTGCTTACGCCCGGCATTCACAATTCGGCTTATTTCGAACACGCGTTTTTGGCCGATCAAATGGGCGTTGAATTGGTGGAAAGCGCGGATTTGCGGGTCGAAGATGGCCGGGTCGCGATGCGCACCACACAGGGCTATCAATCCATTGATGTGCTGTATCGCCGGGTGGATGATGATTTCCTTGACCCGTTGACCTTTAACCCAAATTCCATGCTGGGTGTGCCAGGAATTATGGATGTCTATCGCGCCGGCAATGTCACCATCGCCAATGCGCCGGGCACCGGCATTGCCGACGACAAGGCGTTGTATTCCTATATGCCTGACATCGTCGAATTCTACACCGGCGAACAAGCCATCCTGAAAAACGTGCCGACCTATCGTTGTTCAGAAGCGGACAGTTTGAAATATGTGCTCGACAATCTGGCAGAACTTGTCGTGAAAGAAGTACATGGCTCTGGCGGTTACGGCATGTTGGTTGGCCCTGCGGCCAGCAAAAAAGAGCTGGCGAATTTCGAAAAGAAACTGCGCGCGCACCCGTCTAACTATATTGCGCAACCCACCTTATCCCTCTCGACCGTGCCGATACTCGCCAAGTCAGGTCTGGCCCCGCGCCACGTTGATTTGCGCCCCTTTGCCCTGATGTCCCCCAATCGGATCGACCTGACCCCAGGTGGGCTGACGCGTGTGGCGTTAAAGAAAGGATCATTGGTGGTGAATTCCTCGCAGGGCGGGGGCACCAAAGACACTTGGGTGCTAGGAGACTAAAGACATGATGCTTGGAAAAACCGCAGGCGGCCTGTTCTGGATGTTTCGCTATCTTGAACGTGCCGAAAACACCGCCCGCTTGCTAGAGGCAGGCTGGCATATCGCCTTAACCCGCGCGGATGGCACGTCAAATGAATGGCAATCCATCATTGCAACAGCGGGCATGACACAGGCCTATCAGGCCAAATACGACAGCTATGAACCCGCGCAGGTGATTAACTTTATGCTGCGCGACAAAGAAAACCCCTCTAGCGTGATGGTCGCGATTGCAGCAGCCCGCAGCAATGCGCGGTTGGTGCGGACCGCGCTCAGCTCGGAAGTGTGGGAAGCCACCAACGAATGTTGGATGGTGCTGAAAGACCTGCTGTCTAAACCCATCAACGAACGCAGCTTGCACGACACATTGACCCAAATCCGTTTTCGCACCTCAGTTGTGCGGGGGGCCCTGCATGGGACAATGCTGCGCAATGACATCTTTGCCTTTTCACGTCTCGGCACTTTCATCGAACGGGCTGACAACACCGCGCGCATTTTAGATGTGAAATACTACGTGCTTCTGCCTTCTGCGGCCTATGTCGGCACCTCCATCGACAATGCGCAATGGGAAGTGATTTTGCGATCTGTTTCAGCGCGCAATTCCTATCGCTGGCTCTATGGCGGCGAAAGCACCCCCTTGACCATCGCGAATTTCCTATTGCTGGATGCCCGTATGCCAAGATCACTGGCGCATTGCGCCCGTGAAATCGGTGAAAGCCTGGCCTTGCTGGAAACTGAATACAACCATCGCGCCGAGGCGCAGATTCAGGCTGAAGCCATGTGTCATCGGCTGAATGCCCATTCGATCGAAACGATATTTGAAGAAGGCCTGCATGAGGTCCTCAGTGGGTTCATCGCCGACAATGCCAATTTAGCTGGCCACATTGAAGAGGATTTCCGGTTTTATGGCTGATGCAAAAAGATTGAATATCCGCCATGTCACGACCTATCGTTATGACACGCCGGTGCACTACGCCTTGCAGCAATTGCGCCTGACACCTCGAAATGGTCATGGCCAGACCGTGTTGGAATGGAACTGTGAATTTTCCGGTGGCACCAGTCAGGTGGTGTTTGACGACCAGTTTCTGAACCACACCGAACTTGTCAAAGTGGATCAACAAGCCACCGAGGTGCAGATCCGCTGCGAAGGCGTCATCGAAGTTGAAGACAATGCTGGCGTGATCGGCAAACATCGGGGCTATGCACCGCTTTGGCTGTTCAAACAAAACAGTGTGCTGACCGAACCGGGGACCGCGATCAGTGCGCTGGTCACCCGTATCAAAGAGTTTCAGCAAGATGTCGATGACATCGCATTGTTGCACGCGCTGTCTGCCGAAATCGGCAAGGCCGTGGCCTATGAAATTGGCGTGACCACCAGTGACACCTGTGCCGAAGACGCCTTGGCCGCAGGGCAGGGGGTGTGTCAGGATCATGCGCAAATCATGATTTCAGCCGCACGCTTGCTGGGTTTCCCAGCCCGCTATGTGTCTGGATATTTACTGATGGATGATCGCGTTGATCAAGACGCCACACATGCCTGGTGCGAGGTGCACACCAAAGATCTGGGCTGGGTTGGCTTTGACGTGTCCAACGGCATCTCACCCGACGCGCGTTATGTGCGGATTGCGACGGGCCGAGACTATCGCGATTCTGCCCCAATTTTAGGCATTCGTCAGGGTGATGGCACAGAAAACTTGCAAGTTGCCTTGCAAGTGCAGCAATAGCCTGCTTCAAAGCGTGCAAATTGACACGTTGGAAAGCCCATGACCTATTGCGTTGGCCTGATGATGCACAAAGGCCTTGTGTTCATGTCCGATACCCGCACCAATGCGGGTGTCGATAATATCTCTACGTTTCGCAAGATGTTCTCTTGGGATGTCCCCGGTGATCGTTCAATTACCCTGATGACCGCAGGCAATCTGGCCACCACGCAATCGGTGATCAGCCTGCTGGATGAACGCAGCAAGGCGGCCGGCGACCGCGACCCTGGCATTTTGCAAGCCGAGTCGATGTTTCAGGTTGCAACCCTTGTGGGGGAAACCCTTAAAGAAGTCATCAGAACCCACGCCGAGGCCGGCCAACGCGCCGACAGCGCATTTAACGCCAGCGTGCTTGTGGGCGGCCAAGTTGGCGACGGCGAACCGCGGCTGTTTTTGGTCTATCCAGAGGGCAATTTCATCGAGGCCAGCGCCGACACGCCTTACATGCAAATCGGCGAAACCAAATACGGCAAACCGATCCTCGTACGGGCCTTTCACCCTGACATGAGCTTTGAAGAGGCCATCAAGCTTTTGATGGTGTCGTTTGACTCAACCATCAAAGCCAACCTTGGCGTCGATCTTCCACTGGATGTGAAGATCTATGAAACCGGCAGCCTGACCTCTGGCCGCAGTTTCCGCATCGAACGCGACGATGCCTATTATCAGAAAATTTCTGAAGGCTGGGGCGTCGCGCTGCGTGACGCCTTTGGCCAGTTGCCCGGGTTTAAGTTCCCCGAATAACAGGCCTGCCTTTGGCCTTGGTACAATGAACAAAAAACGGGCTCCAAATCCAAAAGGCAGGAGCCCGCTTGATTTCTTGATAAATGGAATGGCTGCGCTTGATTAGGCCGCAACCGCTTCCGGGTTGGATTGCAATGCTTGTTCGCCTGCTTTGGCCTTCCAGTGATAATAGATCACCACCGCCATGGTCACAGTCATGAAGTAGGCCAGGCCTGCAACGCCCAGTTCATCTCCGCGAAAGAAGTGCATGGTGCTGGCACCCAACAAGATCAATTCCAGTCCCAAAGCGCCATAAATCGCCCAACGCTTCAGAAACAGCGAAATGGCACCAAATACTTCCGCCCAACCGATCAGGAACATGAACCAAAGCGGATAGCCATAGTCGTTCTCAAAAAACATGACGAAGAACTCATGCCCGGTGACTTTATTATAACCGGTCACAGTGAGGAGGAAAAACGCGTTGAACAGGGTGAGGAGCAATAACATGTGATTGTTCCAAAAGCGCTCAAGACACAGATGGTCTAGCAGGAAATCTTTAATCTTATTCATAGCGAGTACCTCTCACACTATCTTCAAAGCCCACAGAAACATGCAGCATTTTGTCACCGATGTAATAGTTCACGTGGCGCACTTCATTGTCGATTCCCGGCAGTTCCCATTCAACACTGTTGCCGATAAAGGCCAGCATGGCCCCAACAGAAATAACATCGCCAACTTCTAGCTTTTCTCCGCGCTCTTTCAGGAACTCGGCGGTCAGCAAAGCAGTGACCAGAGGATGGGTGTCATCATTGGCCACTTCATATGGCGGTGTGGATTGGCCTTTATAGTTGGTGGCGACCACCTGCATGTTACGCAGGTTCTCGGCAAAGTTCGGATCGTCCTTTGCGTCCATATACTCCCCGATTACGCCATAGCGTGCCGCCAAATTGGTGGCCTGCATCAGACGGAAATTCGGGAACAACGCGTCTCCGGGCAGATCATCGTGTCCGGCAGCACTTGCTGGCAGCTCGATGAAGGCATAGGCGCGATCAATATATTCCGCGACCTCTTCAACGGTTTTGGCGTCGTTGATCCGCTCATCTCCGACCCGCAGCAGGAAATCAGGCTCAAAGTTGATCTTTTGACCTTTGGCATCAATGATCGCTCCGTCTTCATGGAAGGCGTCATCACCATAGAACACACCAAAGACCGGGCCGTCCAAACCAAAGACACGCTGTTGGCTTGGTTCATGGATGCCAATCTTATAACCAACCCGTGGGTGGTCCTCGGCCATCAGCGCCTCAAACTCACGTTGATATTCGCGGGCCTCGGCACGGCTCATATCCCGTGAAATGGCATCATAGCATCTGACGTTCTCAAGGGGCTTATAATTGTCCCAAGCTTCGAACATGTCCGCCGCAAAGTTGTCCATTGAACAAACGCTGGTATCAACCGAACGATAGATGTTGCTGTGAACAAACGACCCAGCGACCAGCAGCGCAACAAACGCGCCACCCAGTACTAAATCTCTGGGCTCCAGAATCTTGAATAGCGTTTCCTTGGCTATCATGAGTTATCTCCTTAATAAGAGAAGGGCAGTTAAGAGAAACCGGTACCACTGTGTTTTCGCGCATTGGGTCAAGGCAGTCTCATCGACCTTCACGAGCGATGTTAGGCCACAAAGGGCCAACGAGAACTTGATGCTGGTCAGATAGATCTGGACTGGATTTGACTTCCACCACACAAAGACTTTATGCACAGCCGCCTTGGGTGAAAATTCAGCCTGTCGACGCAAAAGGTCTTAGCCAACCAGAAACCAACCAAGTTCCCTCAGTCGCCAGCCAAGCGACATTTGGCGATTTCTTAAACGCATGCATGCCAAACAAAACGGCCCCTGGAAAACCAGAGACCGTAGGTTTCGAATCGTACAATTCAGGCGCTGAAACGTACAATTTGTACAATTAACCTAAAATCACAGCAGCGTGCGGTCTTAGGCCAGAGAGGGCAACCAAAGCACAATTTGTGGGAAGGCAACCAGCAGTGCAATGGTGATCGCATCCGCAATAAAGAACGGTGTCACGCCCTTAAACACGTCCTGCACGCTCAGGTCTTCACGCACACCGGCAACCACAAAACAGTTGAGGCCAATCGGTGGAGTGATCAGACAGAACTCTGCCATTTTCACCACCAAAATCCCAAACCAAATCGCGCACATCGGGCCGCTCATGCCAAATGTGCTGTCGATTGCCGCCACGGATTCGCCACCGTTCAGCGCCATTACAGCCGGGTAAACCACTGGTAATGTTAGTAAAAGCATCCCAATCGCGTCCATGAACATGCCCAGAACCGCATAGGCCAGCAGGATGCAAACCAAAATTAACATCGGCGATAGTGTCAGGCTTGTGATCCAATCTGAAAACGCTGCTGGCAATTGGGCAAAGCCCAAAAAGCGCACGTAAATCAATACCCCCCAGATGATGGTAAAGATCATTACCGCCAATTTGGCCGTTTCCAGCAAAGCATCTTTCAGCTGCGACCAGCGCATGCCCTGATACAGCGCCATCAGAAAGACAACAAAGGCCCCAATTGCACCACCTTCGGTTGGCGTCCCCCAAGCGTCACCACCGAAGGGATTGTAAACAAACAAAATAATCGTTGCGACAACAAACAGAATGGGCAGGGCAGGCGGTAAAGACGCAAAACGTTCACGCCAGGTAAAGCCCGAAACCGGTGGACCAAAACCTTTGATCGACAAGGCCAAGCCAATGATCAACAACCCATAGACCAAGGCCGAAAATGCACCGGGAATAAAGCCTGCCAACAACAGCTTGCCCACATCCTGTTCCACAATGATGGCGTAAATCACCAAAATCGCTGAGGGGGGGATTAAGGATGCAAGCGTCCCCCCCGCAGCGACCACCCCTGCTGCAAACCGTTTATCATAGCCAATTTTTAACATTTCAGGGATCGCGATCCTCGCAAAAACCGCGGAGGTTGCCACCGAAGCCCCTGAAACCGCAGCAAAACCTGCGGTCGCAAAGACAGTGGACACAGCAAGGCCACCCGGCACCCATGCCAGCCAACGCTTGGCCGCTTCAAACAGCGCCTTCGTCAAGCCAGCATAGTAGGCCAGATAGCCAATTAGAATAAAAGTCGGAATCAGGCTCAGCGCCTGAGACGAAATTTTTGAGTGAGGGACTTGGCCTGCGGTTTTTACTGCAACCGTCAAAGCCCAGCTAAAGTCTTGAGGATCATAGGATTTTTTTGCCCAAAAGATCCAGATCAAGCCAATCATACCCGCCAAACCCGCCGCAAAAGCAACGCGCATGCCCAACACTACCATTACCAACAGTCCGGCAGAGACAATCAGACCAATTTCAATAGGTTCCATTATGCTTCCCCTATTTCTCTGTCTCAAGGCCGGATACGTGTTCGGCCTCCATTGCGGCCTGGGTTGCAGCATCTGCTATCAAAGGCACTGCAATAGGTGTGTTTGAGTTTTCTGCAAACGCGCGGGCAAAGCCCCAAAGCTGCAAGAACAAGCGGAGGCACAACACCGAAAATGCCACTGGGGCCAACAACTTAGCGGGCCAAATGGGCAAAGCGATATCCATCGAACTGTCTCGGCTCCACAGGGGCGCAGCAAAATCAAAGCTGCGCTGAAAATGGGCCCATGTCCCCCAAACCAGCAAGATCATCAGCACAAGGACCGCAAACGTCGTAACGAATTCGGCGGCATACAGGACGCGGCCGCGCAGTTTACCGACCAACATATCCATGCGAATGTGACCCCCGTCACGCTGGGTAAACGATATGCCCATGAACGCGATCAAAGGCATGGCTTGCTCGATCCAATCGACATAGCCCGGCAGAGGTTGATTCAAAAAATTACGCCCGCTGACAGAAAACACCGCCAATATCATCAGTGAAAACACCGCAAGACCACTGAGTAAAGCAAGAAATTTTTCAAGTTTATTAAGGGCTTGATCAATGCGCGATAGCAAACTGTCATCGGTCAAAACCAAAGAGGCACCAGCCATAACGATCTCCTTTCATGGGAAAGGAACCTCTGGCAAACAAGCCGCCAGAGGTCAGTTTCAGATTACATGCCTTTTGCAACCATGCCGGTCACAAGGTCATACAGCTCCTGAGCGGGCAGGCCGCGCGCTGTGTTTTCCTTGATCCACGCGGTTGCCGCTGGTGCTGCTGCTGCCTCTTTAAAAGCTGCGATTTCGGCATCTGCAAAGGTCACTTCCGCAATGCCGCGTTCTTCTAGGGCAGGGCCCCATGCAGACATTGTTTTGTTGTTATAGCTGTCCACATAGTGATCTAGGGCTTCGTCGATTGATCCCATCAAAGCGTCACGATGTTCATCTGACAAATCAGCCAATGCATCTGTGTTTGCAACAACCGGGCAGTTCACTGTGCCTGGGTTCAGGTTGGTAGTCCACCACGCGCCATTTTCGATGGTACCAAACGACATATGCGCATGGGGTGCAAAACTCACGGCTTTCACAACGCCGCTGTCCATCGCCTGACGCACTTCGGTTGCAGACATAGATGTCGGCACGGCACCAACAGTTTTCATCGCAGCACCAATACCACCGGTTGCCCGAACGCTTAGGCCTTCGAAATCAGCCAAAGACGCTGGCGCGTCACCGATCCCAACCAGGTTATACTGCGGCAAAGGCGAGGGCATAAGCAATGTTGCATTCCAACGCGCTAGATCTTTCTGTGCTGCTGGGTGGTTATACACCGCCATCGACAGCTCAACCTCTTGTTCTAAAGAAGAAACACCAAGGAATGGCAGCTCTAGAACTGTGATAGATGGGTTCTTGTCGCGATGATAACCCGCGCAGAACTGCGCCATTTCAAACGCGCCAATCGAAATACCGTCTAGATTTTCGCGGTTTTTTGACAGGCCACCATAGCTGATATTCAAGGTGAACTCGCCATTGGTTTTTTCACTGACCAGTTCGGCCAGTTTTTCAACGTGTTCAGTGAATGCCCGACGTTTGCCCCAAAGCGACACATTCCATTCCGTCGCCATAGCCTCGCCAGCAAAGGCAATGGCCAAAGCCGTCGCCGCGGTCTTTCCAAAAAGATTGCGCATGTGAACCTCCCAATATGCATGCCGTTTGGCCATAGCATGCGCCAAAGCCACAAAGCTGCCTATGAAGAAAAATGCATGCTTGATTTGGGGGGCCTTGCGGAAATCCGCAAGGCGAATGGGCCGCCGAAAAGACTACAATAACGCCTCTTTATCCAGATCTAGTTTTACAATCTTTTCGTTCAATGTGCGTCGGCCAATGCCCAAAGCTTCGGCCACCGCATCCATACGGCCCTCATGGGCTTTGATGGCTTTGGCAATCAATTCACGCTCAAAAGCCGCCACCGCTTCGCGCAATGTCACCGGAACATCATCAAGTGCATGGTCGGTCTGCAAAGCTTGCGCCATCGACCCAGCACCGCGGCGCGCGGCCAACAAACGACGCTCTGCCACATTGCGCAATTCCCTTACATTTCCGGGCCAATCATGGGCGATCAACGCCGCAATATCGTCTTGGGTGAGATCCGGGACCGAAGTTTCGTACAGTGCAGCGAATTCCGCTAGGAAATATGTTGTCAATAAAATCAGATCTTCCCTGCGCTCGCGCAGGGTCGGCAAATGGCACGCAAAAGTATTAAGGCGGAAAAGTAAATCTGGCCGCAATCGGCCTTGAGCCACAGCGCTGTCCACATTGTCGTTGGTCGCTGAAATGACCCGAAATTGCACGGGTAGGGGCTTGGTTGCTCCAAGCGGCAAGACTTGCTTGTCTTCAATCACGCGCAGCAATTGCGCCTGAACCGGCAGCGGACAACTGCTGATCTCGTCCAGAAATAAGGTGCCCCCATCAACCGAAAGCAAGCGTCCGTCTTGCCCCCCCTGCGTACCAAACATCTCTGCTTCAAAGCTTTCGGCTGTCAAAGCGGCACAATTAAGGGCCAGGAAAGGGCTGTCAGGATTGGGGCCCAGATCGTGCAGGGCGCGCGCCACAAGTTCCTTGCCTGTGCCTGTTTCACCCTGCAAAAACACCGGGGCTTCAGTTTCGACCAAATCCAAAATCTCTTCGCGCAAGACTTTGATGCTTTGACTTTCCCCCAATAAGATACGGTCCAATCCAGACAACTGTAGCAAACGCCGTTTCAGGCGTTCTGACGTTTGGCGCATTTGATATTGGTCTGCGGCATGTTTGAGAATGTTCAAAAGGCGCCGTGGCTCATACGGTTTTTCGACAAAGCCATAAGCCCCATCTTTGATCGCTTGCACCGCCATTTGAATATCGCCATGCGCCGAAATCAGAACCAAGGGCGGTGCCACATCTGGCGTGAGGCTTGCAAGCAGCTCTAACCCAGACATGCCAGGCATGCGCACATCAGACAGGATCACATCAGGTTGAAATGCGACCAAGCGATCTGCAACTTTTTCCGCGCGCGACAAGGCTTGAACCCGCCAACCTGCGGCCTCTAATAATTCAATCAGTGACGTGCGCATCGAACGATCGTCTTCGACCAACAGAATGCTTTGGCTGCTCGACTCACTCATGGAAATCCCTGTCTTCATTGGGTTTATACAATGGTATCTCTACGCGAAAAACTGCGCCACCACTTGGCCCATTTTGGGCGCTGAGACGCCCATGATGTTCGGCGACAATATTAGCGGAAATTGCCAACCCCAGCCCCATGCCCTGACCACTTTCGCGCGTTGTAACAAAGGGTTCTTGTAAGTCTGCCAAGGTTGCATCGCCCAACCCGTGGCCACCGTCCTGAATGCTGCACCACCCCATGCCCTCTGCACGGCCCATCGCGATGCGCATATTACGTGGATCCTCATCTTGCATCGCGTCGATGGCATTGCGCAACAAATTTGTCAAAACTTGCTCTAAGCGCAATTTGTCACCAAAAACCAAAATCGGCGTTTCTGGCAGGACAAGCTCAAGTGTGGTGTCACTTGTCGCCAAATTAGGTTCTACCAAGGCCAGCGACGCCTGCATTGCCTGACGCAGATCTACCTGAGTAAACCCGTCGCCCTCGGTGCGGGCAAAAAACTTCAGCTGGCGTGTGATGCCCTCCATTCGATCCACCAGATCTGCCAATCTGGGCATCAATCGCATTGGGCCAGCGGGGCTCATTTCTGCGGCAGCCAGGTGATTGCGCATGGCCGCAATGGGTTGACCAAGTTCATGTGTCACCGAAGCCGATAGCTGCCCCAAAGCGGCCAATCGCCCGGCGCGCTCTAACTCGTCCTGCGTACGTTTTAACCGCCGCTCTGCTGTGCGCCGATCTTCAATTTCCACGGCCAGACGTTCGTTGGCTTGCCGCAACTGAGCCTCCTCAGCTTCTGATCTCTTTAGGGCGGCACCGATCTGTTGGGTTTTGCGGAACTGTGTGAATATCAGCACGACTGACGCCAGAATAGTAAACAATCCAGTAACCAACCAGCTGCGCGTGCGCACCTGTGATGGGTCGGCGAAATAATGCAGCTGCCAATCATGTGGCAAATCACCGGCATTCAGATACAAACGCTCGACCTCATCTATGGTTGCAGTACCTTCGCCGGTTTGCGCCCACTTCAACGGCAACAACGCCTGTCCGGTGAACTGCCGCGACGTGTCTATTTCAGCGCGCTGTTCATTCGTCAGAGGCGACAAGACCTGATATCGAAAGTCAGGGTTTGAAGCCAAAAGCACCACTCCGTCCTTATTCGTAAGCAGAACCTGTTCGCCAGCGATGCGCCAGCTTTCTTCGAGTTTGGACAAATCAAGTTTAATCGCAACAACACCTGCAATCTGATTCTCCTGATCGCGGACAGCATCTGCAATGAAATACCCGGGCAGGCCCGTTGTGGCCCCTATCCCATAAAACCGCCCCTGCACGCCTGCGAATGCATCCTGAAAATAGGGGCGGAAAGAATAGTTGTAACCCACAAAACTAGCACCGGTTTGGGCATTTGACGCAGATATCGTGACGCCGTCTGTTTGCATCAAATAGATCGCGTCTAACCCTGCTTGGCCTGCAAAGGCCGCTAGGCGGACATCTAACAAATTTGTTGGGGCACCTTTCGCTGTTGCCACGACAAAGGGGTCCCGCGCCAAAATATAGGTCAGATGCGAAAACCGGTCGAGTTCTGCCACAACAGTGCTGCGGTATAACGACAATCTTCCCTGCGCTTTGGCTTGCTCCTCGGACAAAAAATAGTTGAACGACAGCCAAAACAACCCGATGGCAGCGGCCAAAACGGTCAATAACGCAAAGGCGCGGCGACTATAGCGCATCAATTGGTCCAATCTGCGTTGTCATTTCACACGGCGCCTTGGCGCATATGACGACACAGTTAGTCACGTGTTTGGGCAAAGGTCAAAACGAAACCGCACCCAGAAAACAAATGCGGTCTCTTGAAATTTCATTTTGATCTGAAGGCTAGAGCCAAGGCATTATTCAGCGGCTACCGCTTGGCGGGGAGGCAGCGCATTTTCCAAATCGGCCAAAATATCATTGAGTCCCTCTAGTCCGACAGACAAGCGAATAAGCCCGTCGCTGATGCCATACGTCGCGCGTTCTTCGGGTGTATAAGTGGAATGGGTCATGCTGGCGGGATGTTGAATAAGCGTTTCTGCATCCCCAAGCGACACGGCGCGGCCAATCATTTGCAAGCGGTTCATCATGCTGCGCCCTGCGTCCAAACCACCGGACAGCTCAAAGGCAATCATACCCCCGAAATCCGACATCTGTCGCCGTGCCAGATCATGCTGTTCAAAGCTTTCCAAACCCGGAAAGTATACCTTTTGGACGCTGGGGTGGCTTTCAAGAGCGCGCGCTATTTTCATCGCACTTTGACAATGGCGCTCCATGCGCAGGGCAAGTGTTTTCATTCCGCGCAATACAAGCATGGCATTAAACGGTGAGATCACCGCACCTGTCATGTCTTTCATACCAAACAATCGAATTTCCTGGACCACATCTGCGCGCCCCACAACCAAACCAGCCACCAAATCGCCGTGGCCACCCAGATATTTTGTCGCCGAATGCACGACAATGTCCGCACCAAACTCTATGGGGCGGGTCAGATAGGGCGTGGCATAGGTGTTATCCACAACAACTTTGGCCCCATTGCGTTTGGCAATTTCAGAAACCGCTGCAATGTCCACCAGCCTCATGTTTGGATTGGCGGGTGTTTCAAAATAAACCACTTTGCATTGATCGCTTATCACGGCCTCTAGGTTTTCGGGCGCGGTTAAATCAATTGGCGTGATTTTAATGCCAAATTTCTGCAAGCCATGCTGCATGAACGAAAAAGTGCAGCCATATAAGGTCTTGTCGACAATCAACTCGTCACCGGGTGACAACAACGTCCACAAAGTCGCGGAAATCGCTCCCATGCCAGAGGCTAAGGCAAGCCCGGCCTCTGCTCCTTCCAAACTGGCAATCCGCTGTTCCAGAAGATCGTTGGTGGGGTTGGATATGCGAGTGTAAAAATGGCCGGCACGTTCACCTGCAAACATCTCACCGCCGGCTTCGGCGGTTTCAAACAAGAATGTAGATGTCAGATGCAGAGGCGGTGTCAACGCCCCCTGATTGGCCTGCGGATCATAACCAAAATGAATGGCCCGCGTTGAAAAATCTTGGTTGGCATTGGACATCGTCTTCTCCTCTGTTCTTTAAAGAATGACATGATTGCAGTGCCGATTGATTTTAAACTCACCTAATAATTCGCGTATTTTTAGTCATAAATGATAGAAATATCGCATAAATTAGGGAATAATCGCTAACAGTATCCAAAATGAAGGTCACACGGCCCATGACACGCAACCTAGATTCCAAAGATCGCCAGATTTTGCGGGTGCTGCAAAAAGAAGGGCGTATCTCTAATCAAAAGCTTGCCGAAGCTGTAAATTTGTCGCCCACACCCTGTCTGCGCCGTCTTAGGCTGCTGGAAAAATCCGGGGTGATCCGCGGCTTTAGCGCGGATATTGATGCTAAACTCTATGGCTTAACGCTGCTGGCATTTATCTCGATCAAGCTGGAATCTCATACGAAATCTTGTGTTGAAAACTTTGAAAAACGCATTCAATCCATGAATGAAGTCCAGGCCTGCTACTTGCTAACCGGAGCGCAAGACTATTTGCTGCATGTTTTGGTGGCCGATCTCGAAGGCTATAACAGTTTTGTTCGCGAAAAATTGCACACAATTGGCGGCATTGCCTCGATCGACAGCAGCATTTCCTATGATGTCGTCAAATGCGCATCTGCCTTTCCCGAGGTCTAGGGCAGTGTTTTTCTCGCGGCCACAAAATCGCATAAGCTAGATTATGTAATATAATACAGTCTTATTCGGCGGCGTTAATATTCATTTTTTGCCGAATGCCCTGCCAAAGTTCTTCCAGCGGCGGTTTACTTGAGCCGCGACGCCGATAGACCCGCACTTCCAAAGACGTCACATGGGCCTCATTACCTGCCAAAGCCAATGCGCCTGAGGCCAGTTCAACGGCACACATTTTCTTTGGCAACCACCCCAACCCAAAGCCTTCGAGGATCAAAGCTTTGACCGAATTGGCCAAAGCGTTTTGACTGACAATCAATGTCTTGGGTCCCGAAATTTGCGCCCGCAGCATATCATCTACCACGGGTCGAAACGCGCTTGTTGCACTGTACGACAACAGCGGAACGCGGTTTTTTTCATTGCTATCCAGCCGATAGATCGGTCGCCCACTGGGATCGGCTTTGGCCACAAGGACGAAATCGTCGGTATCCAATGACAAATATTCAAACTGGTTCATCTCTAACGGCGTCAAATAAGACATCGCCGGATGCCAATAGTTCAAGATCATATCGCAATAACCATGCTGCATGGCATTCACGAATTTATCGGCAGGCCAAGACGCCGAATTTAAGTCGATGGATAGATTGCCCGTTGGCACCAATGGCGCAATGCGGGTTTTGTAATAGGTCGTGTATAATGATTGTGACGCCGCAAAGCGCACCACATTTTCACCCGCCGCATCCACGGCCTGACAACGCTCAAGAGTTTCATCCAACATTTGCAACATCATCCGCGCCTGAGTCGCAAAAATGTCACCCGCTGGGGTCAATGAAAGCGGCAGGGTCTCACGATTGATGAGCTGTACTCCCACGGCATTTTCAAGCGCGCGAATGCGCCGCGAAAACGCCGGCTGGCTGACATGGCGTTCTTCTGCAGCGCGTGAAAAATTTCGACACGCTGCCAAAGTTTCAAAGTCTTTAAGCCAATTGAATTCCAATGTAGCGTCCTATGACCTGGGCTAAACCTGGGATGTCATGCGATCTTCTTCGACTGCGTGGCAAGCGACAAGGCTTCCGTCAGGTTGCTGCAACGCTTTTGGTTTTTCTTCGCCACAACGTGTATTGGCAAAGGCACATCGGCTTTTGAACGGGCACCCCTGAGGCAAATTAATCGGCGTGGGAATCTCTCCCTTCAGCCGAATGTGATTTGGGCGATCGTCTTTAAGCTGCGGTACTGCCGACAATAAGGCCCGCGTGTAGGGGTGCTTTGGATTGGCAAACAAAGTCTTTGTATCAGAGACTTCGCAAATCGACCCGAGGTACAGCACTACAACCCGCGTTCCAAAATGCTCGACCACACTAAGATCATGCGTAATGAACAAATATGTCAAGCCGCGGCTTTCCTTGGCCTCAAGCATCAAGTTTAACACCTGCGCCTGAATAGAGACATCCAGTGCGCTGATCGGCTCGTCTGCGACAACAAATTCCGGATCCACGGTCAGCGCCCGCGCAATCGCAATTCGTTGACGTTGCCCACCGGAAAATTCATGGGGATAGCGCTGCGCCCAAGCTGGATCCACGCCAACGGATCGCATCACTTCAGCCACCCGGTCACGCACATCTTGGGCGGAAAACCCTGGATTATGCTGGCGCACCGGTTCTTCCAACGCCTGCAAAATGGTCATACGCGGGTTCAAAGACGCATAGGGATTTTGAAAGATCATTTGGATCTTTTTGCGCAGTGGTCGCATGCTTTGACGTGATAGATTGTCAATTCGGCGACCTTCATAGTGAATTTCACCATGCGTCGGTGTCAAAAGCCCCGCAACCAATCGTGCAACCGTCGATTTCCCGCAACCACTTTCGCCAACCACGCAAAGAGCCTCGCCGCGATGTACATTCAGGGTCACGCCATTGACCGCATGCACCGATCGAGTTTCGCGGACGATCTTACCGCCCCGCAGCTTCAAGGTTTCTAAAAATCCGCGATCTAGGTCGAACTGTTTTTCAAGGCCTTTGATCTCTAGCAAGGGTTCAGGTTTTGTAAGATCCTTCATGCTTTTTCTTCCTTAAGCACTGGGTCAACATGCAAACGGCGCACTTCGTGGCATGCCACTTCGACCTCGCCAAATTGGCTGATTTCTGGCAATTGGCTGCGACATGTGGCGGTGGCAAATTCACAGCGCGGATGAAAGGCACAGCCCTTTGGCACCTGCGAAAGCGTGGGCATATTGCCTGGGATTTGGCGCAGCTGCTCACCGGGCATGGTCTGTTGCGGCAAGGCATTGATCAAACCTTGCGTATAGGGATGCTGAGGATCATTAATAATTGACCTTGTGCGCCCACTTTCAATAATGCGACCCGCATACATCACCAAGGTGCGCTCTGTCATTTGGCTGACAACACCCAAATCATGGGTGATCAAAATCAACCCAACCTGGTTTGACTGGCAAAGTTCCAATAGCAATTCCATGATGTCCGCCTGAATGGTGACATCCAGTGCGGTTGTGGGTTCATCCGCAATGATCAACTGGGGATCCAACAGTAGGGCAATGGCAATAATGATGCGTTGGCGCATCCCACCGGAGAGTTCGTGCGGATATTGATCCAACCGTTCTTCGGGTGATGGAATGTATACCTCGCGCAGTTTGACGATGGCAATCTGGCGCGCCTCTTCGACGCTTAGTTTGCGGTGTGCACGCAGTGTTTCAACCATTTGCTGACCAATGGTCAGCACGGGGTTTAGGGTCACCATAGGATCCTGAAAAATCATGGCCATGCGATTGCCGCGAATTTTGCGCAATTCTTTGTCGTTCATTTGAACAACATCCTGGCCATCAAACATGATTTCGCCATGGTCGATATAACCGGGGCGGCTGAGCAAGTTTAGCAAGGCAAATCCAGTGATTGATTTGCCAGCCCCAGATTCCCCAACAATCCCAAGGCGCTCACCCTTGGCCAGGTCAAAGGAAATCCCATTCAGTGCGGAAACTGTTTGATCTCGCATCGCAAATTTGACGGTTAGGCCGCGTACAGACAATAGGGACATGGTTCTACCCTTTGTAAAGTTTTGGGTTAAGAACATCGCGCACCCAGTCACCTAACAGGTTGATGACCAACACAAGCACAACAAGGACAATTCCTGGGATAACGGTGATCCACCAACTGCCTGAATAGATATAGTCAAACCCTGCCGAAATCAGCGAGCCTAGCGACGGCTGGCTTGGCGGCATGCCCAGCCCCAGGAAAGACAAAGAAGCCTCAGAGATGATCGCATTGGCGACCTGAACTGTCGAAATGACAAAAATTGGCGACAGGGAATTAGGCAGAATATGCCGCAACATAATGCGCAACGGGCCAAAGCCCAAGACGCGCGCGCTGTCGATATATTCTTTCTTTTTCTCAGCCAGCACGGTGGCGCGCACCGTCCGGGCATATTGCGGCCATTCGGCAACGCCAATCACCGCAATCAAAAAGAACACCGCATAGCGGTTAAACGTTTCAGACCCAAACAATGCCTGGGTGACCGCCAGAAAGATAATTGCAACCATCAAGGTGGAAAACGACAGCTGAATATCGGCCAAACGCATCAACAGGTTATCCGTGCGCCCCCCCACATAACCGGCAATCAAACCAATCGAGATGCCCAAAAAGGCCTGCAAAGCCACGGCGCACACCCCAATCAAAATGGAAAGCCGCGTACCGTACAGAATGGTTGACCAAAGATCGCGCCCCTGATCATCCGTCCCCAGAACAAATTCGGGCAATGCTCCGTCAACCCAGACCGGCGGGTATTCGGAATTCATCAGGTCAATCTGCGACGGATCATAGGGGTTATAAGGCGCAATGATTGGAGCCAGAAACGCCATCAGCGCAATCACGAAGAACACCGCAAAACTGCCCAACGCAACCGGATTGCGACGAAAGCTGTACATCATGCCAGAATCCATGATCTTAGCGATGCGTGACTGCTGATTTGGGTTGGTAAAATCGCTCATATCAGGCCCCCATCCGCGCTAGATTGACGGTTGGGTTCACCAGTCCGTAAATCAAATCAACGATGGTGTTGGTGACAACAAAGATAAAGCCCACAACAATCAGATAGGCCACGATCAACGGGGTATCGACCCGATTCACAGCCTCTAGAAACATAAAGCCCATGCCCGGCCACTGAAACACAGTCTCGGTCAGAATGGTATAGGCCACCATGGTGCCAATCTGTACACCGCCAACAGTGATCACAGGCAGCAACGTGTTTTTCAACGCATGCACAAAATAGATCCGCCAAGGGTGCAGGCCTTTGGCACGAGCATAACGCACATATTCGCTTTGCAGCACTTCCATCATTTCAGCGCGGATCAACCGCACAAATAGGGGCAACATGATCGACGCCAAGGCAATGGACGGCAAGACGATATGCTGCCAACCATCAATGGTGGCAAAATTGGTTTCCCAGTAGCCCCAAACCTGCACAATCTCACCGCGGCCGAAACTGGGCAACCAGCCAAGCTCCACTGAGAACAAAAAAATCATCAGGATAGCAGTCAAGAAAACCGGGATCGAAATGCCAACAATGGACAAGCCCATGATTAATTTGGACAGAATGGAATTGGGTTTGATCGCTGTATATACACCCAATGGCACAGACAGCCCAATAATGATGATCGTGGCACCCAGCACCAATTCCAGAGTCGCGGGCAATTTCTTAAGGATCACATCCAGCGCGGGTTCTTTAAAGAAATACGAGGTGCCCAAATCACCTTGTAACGCGTTGCCGGCAAAGCGCAGATATTGCTGTATGAAACTGTCATTCAATCCCAATTCATCGCGCAATTGCTGGCGCACTTCTTCAGACACAGACTGTCCAACAAGTTCCCGCAATGGGTCGCCAAGATTGCCTTGAATGGCAAAAGCAATCAACGAGATGACAAACATCACCGCAATCGCCTGAAATACTCGTTTGACGAGATAGGCAAACATAGTTCTCACCCAAATTCGATATTACCAACCCGCAACCTATGTTGGGGTCCTTAAGGTCGTGATCGCTTATACCTTAGGAGAAATCGCCCGGGCTAGCAGAGATTGCAGGCCCGAGCGCAAGGGCATTACTCGGATACCACAAGGTCACCGAAATAGGGGAAGTTCAGAGCATTCACGATGTCCCCCGCATTCATGTTATCCTTGGCACCCCAGGCCAGGTTTTGCCAATGCAAAGGAATGAACGCAGATTCCGCATACAGAATGCCTTCCAGTTTTTTCAACGCGTCGCCACGTTTGGCCGGATCGGTCTCGGTATTAGAAGCGTTCATCAAATCATCAGTCATCCCGTTGCAATATGCGCCGGAATTATACTGACCATTGCCAGTTTCCGTGTCTGGACACGCTGAAAGAAACTGGTGAAAGTTGGCAGAGTCTTCGGTATCTGCGTGCCAACCAATCATCATCATATCAGCGGCGCGTTCGTCAAACTTGGGCCAGTATTGTGCCTTTGGCATGGTTTGCAAATCAACGGTGATGCCGATCTGGGACAGCATAGAGGCCACGGCCTGCGCGATCCTGTCATCGTTCACATAGCGGTTATTGGGTGCCATCATGGTGATGGACAGACCATCTGCATAACCCGCTTCGGCCATTAACGCCTTGGCTTTTTCCACATCATAGCGTGGTGTCAGTGCCGGATCATGTCCCAGATATCCCGCTGGCGAGGCCTGACCTGCCACAGTGCCAAATCCGCGCATGATGCGATCAACAATACCAGCGTTGTTGACAGCATAGTCAATCGCCTGACGGACACGGGCGTCTTTAAAGGCTTCAACGCGATCCTGGTTCATTTGGAATGTGATGATACGTGTGCCTGGCATGGTGATCAAATTCACCCCGTCTGCACCATCGACGCGCCGTAAATCGGTTGGTGGCACCGGAGCAATGAAATCAACATCGCCAGACAGCAACGCCGCGACGCGTGTTGGATCTTCTTTGATTGGTGTCAGAACAATTTCGTCTACGTTGCCTGCTGAGGCGGTATCCCAATAGCCGTCAAAGCGATCAAACACGACTTTGACGCCTTGTTCGCGCTCTAACACGACAAAGGGGCCAGTGCCGGAAATGTTGCGCGACGCAAAGCTGTCACCGTGCTTGACGATTTCAGCTTTGTCTTTGCCGTCAGATGTGGTGCCGGAATAATAAGCAGAATCCATCGCAAACAGATAAGTTGCAGTGTGCAGTACCAATGGGAACGGCTCTGCGGTTTTCAGATCAATGGTGTGATCATCCACAACTTCGACATCTGTAAAGGGCGCAAAGATCCCCTTAAAGTCATCGCTGCTTTTGATGCGATCAAACGTCCAATCGAAGTCTTTGGCAGTCAAGTCGTTGCCGCTGTGAAATTTCACACCTTTGCGCAGCTTGAAACGCATAGTCGTCGCGTCGATCTGCTCCCAGCTTTCCGCAAGGCGCGCTTCAAATTGCAAGTCTTGGGTCCAGCGTACAAGCGGATCAAAAACCATATGGTTGAGTTGCAGCGTACCACCAGACAATTGTTCATATGGATCCATCGAAACAGGATCTGCATCATAGGCAACGCGCACAGTTGTATCAGCATAAGCAGCGCTTGATAACGAGGCGATCAGCGCAGCCGTGGCCACACTGGAAGCGAATTTAAACATGTTAATACCCTCTCTGTTTTATTACGCACAGTATTCGAGCCGATCTGAATTTGATCAAATGCCGGTTTTGCATGACCCCATGCGTGGTTTGAATAGCCCCCTAGTTTTAAGAAGTTACGGTTGTCTCTCGTGGACAAAACTGGATGTGACATTGACGAAACAACGTAATGCCATGACGTGGTTGCCCCAATTTTCGGGGCTGTTACCTGCGCTTGTCCTAATTTTCTGAGGCGCATATAGCGATGAACTCAAGGCAACTTGGCCAATGATTCCCTGCCTGGCAACAAGCTGCGAAATGCAGATGCCTGATTCCTGATTTTCATTCCGTCCAGAACGCGTATATTTAGCCCAAGCGCTAGAATTCAGTTTAGGACAAGGTTTTGACAGAGCAAAAACCCAGCTGCTGTGCAGCACGCAAAAAGCAAGACCAATCTGAACCAACCTTAAATCCAGCCCCGGTTCTGGCAAAAATTGTCGCGGGAATGGATCCAGCGCTGCGCGACTGTGTCAAGGTCCCCGGCGGCAATGCTTATGTCGGAACATCTGATCCCCAAATCCCTGTAGATGGGGAAGGGCCTCTTAGACGAAAGAAGGTAAAACCCCTGCTTTGGGAACGCGGCACCGTGACAATCGCGGCCTTTCGCCGCTTTGTAGAAGCCACCGGCTATCAAACCGAGGCGGATCAATTTGGCTGGTCTTATGTGTTTCACACCCATGTGCCCAATGAACAGCCAGACACTTTAGGTGTCGATGGACTGGAATGGTGGCGCCGTATCGACGGAGCCAATTGGGAATATCCCCAAGGCGCCTATGGCACAAAGGGTGATCCTGATACGCCCGCAACACATGTGTCTTGGAATGATGCAACCGCCTATGCAAAATGGGCTGGTGGACGTTTGCCCCGCGAAGCAGAATGGGAACATGCGGCCCGTGGCGGATTAGGAGATGTGCGCTTTCCCTGGGGGGATGCCGAGCCAAATGACACGGATCATTTTCCCTGCAATATTTGGCAGGGCAGCTTTCCGCACGAAAACTTATGTCTTGATGGCCATGCTGGTGCTGCACCGTCCATCAGTTTTCAACCAAATGGCTATGGGTTGCACCATATGGTGGGCAATGTCTGGCAATGGACATCCGAGCCCTTCAAGGTAAAGTCGCTCAAGAAAACTGCACGCGGCCACGCCCAAGCCAATCTGGGCAATAAGCTGATCAAAGGCGGGTCATTCCTGTGTCACATCAGCTATTGCTATCGCTATCGCATCGCCGCCCGCACCGGAAATACGCCAGACAGCTCGTCGGCGCATACCGGTTTTCGGGTGGTCTATGACCTTTAGCCTTTTGTGGCGTATTTAGCTTCCAGCTCATCATAGTGCGCTTTGTTCACACTTGCCTGGCGCAATGCGAATTTGGCCACTGGACCATCTTCATCCATACGGCCCTCTTCTTTCAACTGACCCAATGCGTTCTGCATGCCCAACAAGGCACCTTGCAACGCAACATTGGCATAAAGCACCAATGAGAAGCCTGCTGTATCCAGATCTGCCAAATCCAAAATCGGTGTTTTACCACCAACAACCAAATTCACCAGCTGAGGTGCCTGTGGCAAGCGTTTAGGGATATCCAAGACTTCGGCAGCTGTCTGCGGTGCTTCGACAAAGGTGATGTCAGCGCCGTCTTCGATAAAGGCGGCCGCGCGATCAATCGCCTCATTATATCCACGCGTAGCGCGTGCGTCTGTACGGGCTACAATCAGAAAGTTTTCGTCTTGGCGCGCGTCAGCGGCGGCTTTGATGCGACTGCGCGCCTCATCAAGAGCAATAACTTCTTTGCCAATAAAATGTCCGCATTTCTTCGGGCTGACCTGATCTTCCAACTGAATGGCGCTTGCGCCTGCCGCTTCCAGCATACGCACCGTGTGGTTTACGTTAACCGCGTTGCCAAATCCTGTGTCTGCGTCCACAACAACCGGCAAATCCGTGGTGTTGCGAATGGCCATTGTGTGATCGACCAGCTGGGGTAGCGAAATAAAACCGTGATCCGGCATGCCCAGATATGTATTGGTGACCCCTGCACCAGAGATATACACCGCTTCAAAGCCAAGGTCGGCGATCACCCGTGCAGAAAGCGCATTCGCAGCCCCTGGCATCAGAATGGCTCCACCTTGGTTCAAACGATTGCGAAAGGCTTTATTGATGTCTTGGCTCAGCATGGCAAATCCTCGATTTCATAAGTTGAACCTGTTTTGACCGAGCCTATGAGGCGAAACAAGCCAACGGGGGCTATATTTCACTCAAGAGAACGCTCACCCATTTTCCGCGCAAGCTTCTCTAACAGCGGAGTCACTTGTTTTCGCGCCGCGTCGTCAAACCGACTGACCAAACCAGACACGGCCAGCGCACCCAATAATTCACCCCGAGGCGAAAAGACTGGCGTTGCTACTGAGGAAATATTTGGGTTTGTAGACCCCACAGCGCTGGCAGTGCCATTTTGGTTAAAGGCGCTTAAATCGCCAACGTCATCCCCCGTGAAATGGCGCAACACCATGCCGGAAGCGCCACTTTGCAAACTCAATCGCATTCCTTCTTCAACATGGAAGCGCAGCAAATTTGGCGAATTTTCACGATACAAACACACGCGATCATTGCCCGCGCGCACATAGAACGAAGCCGTTTCTGCTGAACTATCCACCAATTCGCGCAAGATCGGCGTGACCTTTTCGCGGTCGGCAAACTCCCTGCGAAAAATCAATCCAAGTCGCCACACAGATGGGCCGACACTGTAAATGCCTTTGGCGTCGCGTTGAATAAATCCATAGATGGCCAAACTGGTGGTCAGACGTAAAATCGTGCTTTTGTGCAACCCCGTTTCATCGGCCAACTCTGCCAAACTCATCGTTGGTTTCTGCGCGGAAAAGGCACTTAAGATCGACATCGCCCGTTCGACACTTTCAGTTCTCTTGGCACCCATGCACATTCTCTCTGGTGAAATATCCCCTCTGCAACTTGCGTTGTAATGAATGAATTGTCTAGCTCAACGTAACGCACGGAGCCAAACAATGCATATCAAAGCCATCCCAAATACCGATTTTCACGCTGCAGACTACGCAGCTATCCTAGGCCAGAAGCTAAACGCACTGCCTTACAGCCTACGCGTACTGGCAGAAATTGCCATGCGGCACTCGCCAGAAGGCGTTGCAGCCCTGGACGTCGCCAAGCGCGACGGCAGCGCGATCCCATTTCGTCCTGCACGACTGTTGCTGCATGACATGCTGGGTATTCCGGCGTTGGTAGACATGATGGCCCTGCGCGATCACTTGCACGACTACGGCGGCGATCCTAGCAAGGTAGACATGAGCCTGCCGGTTGATCTGATTATCGACCACTCAATGTCTATCAACCACTGGGCAGACAAATTTGCACTTACGCAAAACATGGAACGTGAATTTGAGATCAACCGCGAACGCTTTGCCTTTCTTAAAGCTTGCGAAGCGCGTTTCCCAAATCTACGCGTTGTTCCCCCTGGCGGCGGTATTTGCCACCAGGTTAACTTAGAATTTTTGGGCCAAACCGTTTTGCCCGATGTCAACGCGCCAAAACTGCTGATCCCAGACAGTTCGCTTGGCACCGACAGCCACACCACAATGATCAACGGCCTGGGCATTCTTGGTTGGGGCATTGGCGGGCTCGAGGCCGAAGCACTGTTGTTTGGCGAAACCTCGCCCTTGAACGTGCCTCAGGTTGTTGGCCTAGAGGTCATTGGCACCCCAAGTCACAACATCACTGCCACAGACATCGCTTTGGTCATCGCGGAGAAACTGCGCGCCCATGGGGTGGTTGATAAGTTTGTCGAAATCTTTGGCCCAAGCTACCGCCATCTGTCAGTGGCAGACCGTGCCACGATCGCCAATATGGCCCCAGAATATGGCTCTACAGTTGTGTTCTGCCCAGTCGACAGCAACACCATCGAATACCTGCGCAACACCGGACGCGGCGAACATGTTGAACGCACCGAATCCTATTGCCGCGCGCAAAACATGTGGGTCGATGGCGTCGACAAGGCCATCCAATACGAAGAAGTTGTCACCATTGACCTTTCGGCCATTGGCCGCTCTGTTTCTGGCCCCTCCCGTCCCGAGCAACGCATCGACTTGGGTGACGCGACACGCACTTTGGCACCAACAGCCGACACAGAGGCGACAAAGCGCGCGCCGGTGCCTGGTAAATCGCATGACATTGGCGACGGCGACGTGATTATTGCAGCGATCACCAGCTGCACCAACACCGCCAACCCGCGCAACATGGTCTTGGCAGGCTTGGTGGCACAAAACGCCGTCAAACGCGGCCTGACCGTCAAGCCGCATGTCAAAACTTCGCTGGCGCCTGGTTCGCGTGTTGTGGCGAAATATCTGGCAGAAAGCGGGCTGCAAGAGCCGCTGAACGCCCTGGGATTCGAAGTAGCAGCCTTTTCCTGCTCGACCTGTAACGGCATGTCTGGACCATTGGCCCCGGAACATGAAACCGCAATCAAAGACAACGACATCAAAGGTGTCGCAGTCCTATCCGGCAACCGGAATTTCGCCGGACGTATCCATCCGCTGGCGTCACGCAATATGATCGCCTCGCCGCCACTTGTTGTGGCCTATGCTTTGCAAGGCACCATCCTCAAGGACATCGCCAGTGAACCTCTGGGCCTTGACCAAGACGGGCAGCCCGTGATGCTGCAGGACCTTTGGCCAACTGCCGAAGAAGTCAATGCCATCATCGAAGCCCATGTGACACCAGAAGCCTTCCGCAAAAACTATGACGAAATTCAAAACGTCAATGCAGAGTGGAACGACCTGAAAGTCAGCACAGGGCGCTATGACTGGGTGCCATCAACCTATGTGTCATTCCCTCCGTTTGTAAAAGCCATCGAGCCAAAGGCCCCGGCCGTTACAGAGATCAAAGGATTGCGTCCCCTGGTTATTCTGGGCGACTCGGTCACCACCGACCATATTTCACCATCCGGCATCATCACCCGCGATTCCGAAGGTGGGCAATTCCTAGAGTCCCAAGGCGTCGCCTTTGCTGACTTCAACTCGTTTGGCACCCGTCGCGGCTGTTCAGACGTGGTGATCAGATCTACTTTTGCCAACTATCGTTTGCGCAATGAAATGACTCCTGATCACGAAGGCAGCTATACCAGCATCCAGCCAGAAGGCACTGTGACCTCGGTTTTCAAAGCCATCCAAACCTATGTTGAACGTGGCCAGCCCCTGGTTGTCATCGGCGGCAAAGAATACGGCTGTGGCTCTTCGCGGGATACAGCGGCCAAAGCCCCATGGCTGGCCGGCGTGCGCGCCGTCATCTCTGAAAGCTTCGAACGTATTCACCGCTCCAACTTGGTGAATATGGGCATCGCACCTCTGTGCTTTACACCTGGTGTGACGCGTAAAACCCTGGGGCTTGTGGGCACGGAAACCTTTGACATCACGCTGGCAGACGATCTGAAATCGGCCAGCCTGACGATCAACCGCGCAGATGGCAGTACAGAGACTACCCCGCTGGACCTGCGCCTTTATAATGCCGAAGAACGTGCGACATTTGCCCAAGGCGGCCTATTGCCTCGTGCCTTCCGCAAGTTTCAAGGACAGGACGCGGCATGAGCCAAAACCGTCTCAGAGCCGCCTTTTACCGCGGCGGCACCTCTAACGCCGTCGTGGTGAACGCCGCTGACCTGCCCCAAGATCAAGCCCTGCGCGATCAAATCTTTCTGCATGTGCTGGGCAGCCCTGACCCCTACGGACGGCAACTTAACGGCATGGGCGGCGGCGTCTCGTCGCTTTCCAAAGTGGTGATTGTTGCACCCTCAGAACGCGCAGATGCAGACGTAGATTATACCTTTGTGCAAGTGGCCGTTGACGAGCCAGTGGCCGACTATGGCTCTGCCTGTGGGAACATGTCGTCCTGCGTTGGCCCCTTTGCCGTGTCCGAAGGCATGGTACATCCAGCGGATGGCGAAGCGTTGGTGCGGATTTACAGCACCAACACCAATCAGATCTACCACTCACGTTTTCAGGTGAAAGACGGTGGAGCGATCGAAGAGGGAGACTTTGAAATCCCCGGTGTTGCGCAAGCCGGCGCACCAATCACCCTGGATTTTCTGAACCCAGGTGGTTCCGCCACAGGTAACTTGCTGCCTTCCGACCAAGCCAACAACACGTTGACAGTGCCAGAAGTTGGCGTGTTTCAAGCCTCTTATATCGATGCTGCCAATCCTGTGGTCTACATCAAGGCTGAAGACGTCGGCTGTACAGCGACTGAACGTCCACAAGACCTGGATGCCGATCGTGCATTGATGGCGAAACTGGACAAAATTCGCCGGGCCGGAGCGGTTGCCATGGGCATGGCTGAAACACCCGAGGCAGCCAAATTATCCAACCCGAAAATCGCGATTGTCGCACGCCCTGCCCCGTTCACCGCGCTTGACGGCCGCAGCTATGCTCCAGAAAGCCACGATATCAATATTCGCCTGATATCCATGGGGAACTTTCACAAGGCCATCACTTTGACCGGGGCGATGTGTGCCGCTGTGGCCGCGCAAATCCCAGGCAGCCTGTTGCATGACATTGCCGGCCACGTCGATGAGCTGCGCATCGGCAACTCTTCTGGCGTTTTACCAGTGCGTGCTGACGTTTCGCACGAAGGTGAAAATAGCACAGCCATATCGGCCACCACCTACCGCACACAACGGCGCATCATGGAAGGTGCGGTGCTTTATCCCGCGCAATTGAAATAACGCGGGATAGCTTTGCCATTGGCTTAGCAGCAATCAAGTCACAACGTCCGGGCCGTCGCGGCCCGTACGTGCCAGACCTGAAATCTCTAGTGCCGCGGCGGTGACATCCGACAAAGCCTCTTGCGTGTCACGGAACAAGTCCTGAGCGCCGGACGCGTAGCTTTGCAAATACATGCGCAAAGTTGCGCCTTCGGTGCCAGTGCCTGACAGACGGAACACGACACGCGCGCCGCTTTCAAACTGAATGCGGATGCCCTGAGCATGGCTTTCGCTGCCGTCCACCGGATCGAGATAAGAAAACTCGTCAGCGGCGGACACCACCAGATCACCATGCACCTGACCCGGCAATGCTGCCAGTTGGTCGCGTAAATCCCCCATGATATCATCCGCGATATCAATGGGCAGCGCCTCATAGTCATGACGCGAATAGTAATCACGCCCATAAACACGCCAATGATCCGCCATCACGTCTTTCACGCTCATTTCGCGCACGGCCAATACGTTCAGCCACAAAAGCACCGCCCAAAGGCCATCTTTTTCGCGCACATGATCGCTGCCCGTTCCGGCGCTTTCCTCACCGCAAATAGAGACTTTGCCCGCATCCAATAGATTGCCAAAAAACTTCCAGCCGGTTGGTGTTTCAAAGCTGGCAATGCCCAGCTTTTCGGCCACGCGGTCACTTGCGGCACTGGTCGGCATCGACCGGGCCACACCCGCGATGCCCTGTGTATAGCCCGGTGCCAAATGCGCATTAGCCGCCAAAACCGCCAAGCTATCAGAGGGGGTCACATACATGCCTTTGCCGACAATCATATTGCGATCCCCGTCCCCATCCGAGGCCGCGCCAAAATCTGGTGCATCCTCGGACATCATTTCATCCATCAGAGTTTTGGCCCAGACCGGGTTTGGATCGGGATGGCCTTTGCCAAAATCTTCGCTGGGCACACCATTGATCACTGTGCCGACAGGCGCACCTAGCGTGTTTTCCAATATGGCTTTGGCATAGGGGCCGGTGACCGCATGCATGGCGTCAAACCGCATGCGAAACCCGCCGGCAAACAATGCGCGCAACTTGTCAAAATCAAAAAGCCTTTCCATCAGCGCCTGATAGTCAGTCACCGGGTCAACCACCTCTACGGTCATGCCCTCAATTTGATGTTCGCCCAAAGCACGCAGATCGACATCAGCAGCGTCGCAAATTTTGTATTCTGTGATGTCCTGGGTGCGCGCCAGCATTTTCGCGGTGACGCCTTCCGGGGCAGGTCCACCATTGCTGATATTATACTTCAGCCCAAAATCCGCATCAATGCCACCTGGGTTGTGACTTGCCGACAATATCAACCCACCGTCGGTGCCATTTTGGCGAATAAGATTAGACGCCGCTGGCGTCGACAACAGGCCATTTTTCCCAACTATCACCCGGCTGGCGCCATTTGCCGCGGCCATTTTCAAGATGGTCTGAATCGCCTGCACGTTAAAGAAACGCCCATCGCCGCCAACCACAAATGATTTGCCCTCTGCACCCTCAATCGCATCAAAAGTCGACTGTACGAAGTTCTCAAGGTATCGAGGTTCCATGAAAACGCGGGTTTTCTTGCGCAAACCTGACGTGCCGGGCTTTTGCCCCGCGATGGGTTGGGTTTTGATCACTTGAACGGACATAACGTAATCCTTTGAAAAGCTTATGACTAAAAGAAAGGCCGCAACCATTGGCGGCCTCTCTGTATGATCAACAGGGCTTATTGCGCCTCAGCGTAGTAAGCCTCTAACAAATCAACTTCTTCGGCTGAGCCCAAAAGAACCCCAACACGCTGGTGCAGGCTGCTTGGATCAACATCCATAATGCGCCCACCACCGATCGTGGCCTTGCCGCTTGCTTGCTCAATGATAAAGGCCATCGGATTGGCTTCGTATAGCAAACGCAGACGCCCACCCATTGGGGCGTTGTCACTGTCTCGCGGGTACATAAATACGCCGCCACGAGTCAAAATCCGATGCACTTCGGCCACCATAGAAGCCACCCAACGCATGTTGAATTTTTTGCCGCGCGGACCATCTGCCCCCTGCAAGCATTCGCTGACATAGCGCTGTACTGGCGCATCCCAATAGTTCTGGCGGCTGGCATTGATCGCATATTCTTGCGTGCTTACTGGCACCGCCATATCCGGGAACGTCAATAGAAACTCACCGGTACCATTCAAGTGGGTAAACCCATTCACACCATGACCCGTTGTCACAACCAGGGATGTCGACGGTCCATACAAGGAATACCCGGCACAAATTTGCTCTGTGCCCGCAATCAACACCGCTTCATCGGTCAGTTCTGCCAATGGTGCTTTCAGTTCAACAATCGAAAAGATCGAGCCAACCGAAATGTTCAGCTCCAGATTTGACGACCCATCCAATGGATCAAAATAAACGATATAATCGCCCGCTTCTGCTTTGTCCTTCAGCCAGACCACATTATCCAATTCCTCGGATACCAACGCCGCAACCCGGCTACAGTTGGCGCAATGCAGCATGAATTGATCATTGGCGATCACGTCCAGCTCTTTTTGGGTTTCGCCTTGCACATTTGTATCTTCGGTCGCCCCAAGCGTACCTGCAAAGGCCCCACTGCGAATTTTATGCGAAATTGTCCGACAAGCGGTGGCGATGTCTTCTAGTAGAAAAATAAGATCTTTTGACGTTCCGTGCGCACGATATTCGCGCAGCATAAATTGTCGAAACGTCAGGTGGTTGTCATTTGTCATCACGGGGTCCCTTTGCCAATAGAGCTTGTCTATGCGATCAACGGCCGCGAACCAACCACCCAAGCGTGTCATTGATGTGACCATGCGCTTTAAAATCACACTGGTCCCGATGACAAAAGCCAATTTTGCAAGGGAAGTTGAAAAAAGAGGCGTGTCAAACAAACCCTAGGGCATCAAGACGACCATGTGCGCAGCACCTGCTAGGTTGCTGCGCAACACTCCAAATGTTGAAAATTTGGCTGCACGCTGTGCTTAACGCTCATTCAAACAGCGGTCATTGCACGCTTGTTTCAGGACCGACGCCCGCCGCGCGATATAGAAGCTCTTCAAGTTCTGCCTGCGTCAGCAATCCCAATTCGGTGGCAGCTTCCACAAATGTCTTTCCAGACGCCTCGGCATTTTTCACAATTTTAGAAACCGTCGTATAGCCAAGCTTAGGCACAAAGGCCGTCGCAAGCGCAGAGGATCCCAGCAAATTATCCAACGCCTGCGCTTCAAGCGCCCTTATGCCAGCAACACAGCTCTTGGCGAAAATATCACTGCCATGGGTCAGAAGGTTCAGACTGTCAAACATACGAGAAGCAATAATCGGCTCAAAATGGTTGATTTCCAGCTGCCCTCCCATTGCCGCCAAAGAAACCGAGGTATCATTGCCGATCACAGCATATGCGACCTGCTGCATCATCATCGGCAAGACCGGGTTCACCTTGCCTGGCATAATCGACGATCCAGGCTGTACCGCTGGCAACTTAATTTCACCAATACCGCTTTTGGTTCCCGAAGATAGCACAATCAGATCAAGGCAAATTTTTCCGATAACCTCTGCCGCAATACGCAATTCAGAAGAAACGCGCGCGAAAGTATCTGAATTCTGCATCCCGTCAAACATGTTGGATGAAGGTTGCACCTTTTTGGACAGCTCGTCAGAAAGAAAGGGATAAACGGCGTCAAGATAGCCTTCTGCCGCCCCAAAACCTGTACCAATTGCCGTGCCACCCAGCGGCAATGTCAGCAAATCATCCGCCGCTTGCGAAATCTTTTGCGCAGATCTGGCAACCGCGGCGGCGTATCCGCCAAACTCTTGGCCCAACGTCATGGGTTGCGCGGCCTGCATACAGGTTCGGCCAATCTTAAGAACTCTGGCAAATTCAACTGCCTTTGCATCAAGAGCTGCGGCGAGCCCCGCAAGTGAGGTAGCCAACTCTGCGGTTTTCTCATGTACTGCCAGCTTCACAGCAGACGGCACCACGTCATTGGTGGACTGTCCCAAATTCACGTGATCATTTGGATGCAATTTGTCATATGCGCCGCTTTTATGCCCCATCAACTGTAGTGCGCGGTTGGCGATGACTTCGTTGGTATTCATGTTGATCGATGTACCGCCGGACCCTTCTAAAAGGTTCACGATGAACTGATCGAAATGGGCCCCTGACAGGATTTCATCACAGGCTGCCGCAATGGCCTCTGCCCTGCCCGCGTCCAAAGCGCCTATTTTTGCGTTCGCCAGCGCAGCGGCTTTTTTTATCACCACCAGTGCCCGCACAAATGCAGGTTCGTCACCAATATTCAGCGGAGAGATGTCGAAATTTTCGACGCCTCTAAGGGTGTTCACCCCGTAAAGCGCGTCATCCGGCAGGGCACGTTGCCCAATACTGTCGGTTTCTAAGCGAGCCATCGTTCTTCCCTTTCTGTAAATATGGCTCGTTGGCGGTCACAAACATGTCGCCAACGAGGTCAATTCTCTCAAGGTCAAAGATGGTTACAAAATTTGGCTTAGAAACTCTTTGGTTCGAGGATCTTGTGCGTTGTCAAAAAATGTATCCGGTGCGCCATGTTCGACGATCACACCCTTGTCGGTGAAATAGATATGGTCCGCGACTTCGCGGGCAAAACCCATTTCGTGGGTGACAAGGATACAGGTCATGCCTTCCGCAGCGAGATCTTTGATGGTCACCAACACTTCTTTCACCGTTTCCGGGTCCAAAGCCGCCGTAACTTCGTCAAACAACATGACGTCTGGATTCATCGCCAAGGAACGCGCGATCGCAACACGCTGCTGTTGTCCTCCAGACAATTCACCAGGATAGTTATTCTCTTTGCCGTCAAGACGAACCTTTTTGATCAGTTCACGTGCACGCGCTTCAACCTCGGTTTTGTCTTGCTTAAGCACTTTAAGCGGTGCCATCATGACGTTTTCCAACGCCGTTTTATGCGGAAATAGGTTGTATTGCTGGAAAACCATTCCAACTTTTTTACGCAATTCCAGCCGGTCAAGTTTTTCATCGTGGACTTCTTGGCCCTCGACGGTGATCGACCCGCCCTGAATATCATTCAGCGCGTTGATACAGCGGATTAAGGTTGATTTACCGGAACCAGAAGGACCGATAATACAAATAACTTCGCCTTTCATGATGTCCATTGAGACACCTTTAAGCACTTCCAAAGCACCAAAGGATTTACGCACTTCGTTGATCGAAACGATGGGTTGGTCTGATGTCCAAGACATATCTGATCCTCCGGTCATTGTTTAAGAGCGAACTTGCGTTCCAGTCTCACCGTCAGGCGGGCGATTGGATAGCAGTAGGCAAAGAAGATGAATAATACGAACCCGTAGAATGGGATGAGAAGTTCGGGCCGGTTGTTTTCAGCCTCGATGGCTTGTCTGGAAAGGTTAAGAACTTCCTCAACACCCAGGATCGAGACGATGGGCGTCGCCATTGTCAAAATCGCATACCAGTTCATCCACGGTGGGATCATACGTTTGATACATTGTGGCAAGATGATCTGAAACAGGGTTTGCCTGCGCGTGAACGCCAAGCTTTCAGAGGCTTCCCATTGTGCAGATGGTACCGAACCGATGGCCCCTCGCACAATCTCGGAAATATTCGCCATCACCGGCAGCGCCAAACCAAAGACCGCTTTGCTCCAATCTGGAATTGGAATGCTCACTCCAAAGATACTGATCTGAAACGGAAAGCTCAGCATCACAATGAAAAGCAGAACCAGCCAAGGAGAGTTCCGGAAGGTTTGGGTCACCCAGTAACTAAAGCTTCGAATAAACCGATTGGGACTGATCTGGCCAAGACCCAGAAAGATCCCCGCGATGGTGCCAAACAGCATCGTCAGAACCGAAATCAGAATGGTAAAAAAGAAGCCCTTGGTGATCAGGAATGGCATCCAACGAAACAAAACGCTGAACACATTTTCTTTGGCATCCCCGGTGTCCTGAGCCATCAGGAATGTTGGCCAAAGCATCGCAAGAGCGACAAGAAGGAATGGCAACCAAGGCGGAATCGACGCCAGCCAATGGCTGAAGTTCAAAGCCGATGCTGTGTGCCGTTGGGGTGGTGGCGCATAAAGCACCGGAAGATCAGTGGACGCGGGAGCTGCTAAGCCAGGAATAGGTTTTCTCATGGTTTACGCTCCATATCCGGGAATGCGCATCGAGCGTTCCCAAGAATTCATGCCCAAGACCAGCATTCCAACCAAAGTCAGATATGACACGAACAAAACCAGCATCATCGGATTCTGTGCCGAGGGGAAATCATTCCAAATGGTGATCGATTCATACAAAAGCTCTGGAACCGCAATCACAAACGCCTGCGTGGTCGTCTTTACCAAATTGACCAAGTTGTTGTTGAGCGCGGGAATAGACACGCGCAAAGCAAGCGGCAGAACAATATATGAATAGGTCTGCATTCTTGTGAAGCCCAAAGCTTCGCTCGCTTCCTGCGTCGAATCCGGCACCGCTTCAATACCGGCACGGAAGATCTCAACATTGAAGGCTCCGGCAAAGAATGAAAGCGATATGATCGCCCAGCCAACATTAGAGATAATTGGAATTTCCAGCCATCCATCTGGGCTGTAGGTGGGCGTAAAGGCCCCAAGTGCAAAGTAAAAGAACAGCAACTGCACAAATGGCGGTGTATTCCTGAAGAACTGAATATAGCCCCCAACAATCGCACGGATAACGCGACTCTTAGAGCCCTGCATTGCAGCACCAACAATGCCGATTATGACACTAAAAATAACACAAACAACTGACAGTTTGATTGTCATCCACAATCCGCTGACCACTTTCCCCCACTGGCGCTCTTCGTAAAAGAAAACGAAGTTCCAAGTAGGGTGGTCAGCTGCTAGATTGCGAAAGAATTCCTGAAATGCTTCTAGCATGGTATTCCCCCTTTCCATGTTGTCCTGCCCCGGAATAACCCCGGGACAGGTCGCTTAAACTAGGCAAGAGGAATTACTCGGAAAGCCAGTCTTGGAAGCGCGCGTTTTCCCGCGCAACAAAAGCTGTGGGTTGGATGCCCCACTTTTCTTCAAGCTCGATCAGCGTTCCATCTTTATGCCAAGAATATTGCATGCCTGACATGAAACGGCCAAATACACAGCTTTCTTCAGCCTTAGGAACAGCCAAAGCCCATGGGTTGTCGTCTTCGGTTGGCATCGGCATGCCGAAACCTTCCCAATCACCAGACGCGAGATCAGCCATGATCGAGCTATCGTCGTAAACGAAGGCTACACATTTCTTATCACGCAGCGCTTGTTTTGCTTCGGCATTGCCGGTGAAAGCAATGATATCCGCACCGTATTTTGCTTCGGTGATTTGGTTATAGAACGCGCCTTGCTTACCACATACAGGCTTGCCGCGCAGCTGTTCCCAATCGGAGAAGTTCAAGGCATCAGGTGCCAGAATGTTAGTCCCAGATGTATAATAATTTGGCCCAACAATGCCGACGATTTCACGACGGTCCGCGCGATCAGACATCGTCGCGATCATCAGGTCAATTTTGCCCTGCTCCAGAAACTGCATTCTGTTAGAGGACTGTACCGAAACCAGCTCTAGCTCGACACCCATGGTGTCAGCGACGTTTTTGGCCATGTCGATTTCCATGCCAACCAGGTCACCGTCAGTATTGCGGAAACCCCAAGGTTTGTAGTCGGCCTTCACACCTACGGTGAGTTTGCCGCTCGACATAACACGGTTCCAAGTGTCATTGGTGCAATCTGCCGCAGATGCAGCAATTGGTGCCAATGCCATAGACATCACCGCGGTCGTTGTTAGCAATTTCTTCATAGTTCACTCCTCTGTTGATGATTCTTCACATCCATTGTTATGGATTTTGCAAAGACGGTAAGCGGATTTATTCCGCGTGGCGTCGCTTCGACCTCTGCCAAACCGGCAAAGGCTAACGATCTTGTAAATTTTTGTTCCAGATCTTGATCACTCAGCGGGCGATCTGGCATGCCATAGGCACTGCCACAAAAGCCCGAGAATGAACGGCCATCCTTTAACTCTAGCGTCAATCGCGCGCTTTCGGGATAAATATCGCGCATTTCTTCTGTAGACAGTTCCGCGCTCACGCCGACTGTCAGTTTTTCGATCAACGAAACCTTGTCCAAGCTTCCAATTGCATCAGGATGCAAATCTTCAAACCGCACACGGCCATGAATCGCAGCACAGGCCACCGCATAGGGCAAACTAAATTGCGCCTCTTGGGGGGTTTTCGGATTGGGATAAACCAGGCTGATGTGCACCAGCTCAGGCACCTCCGCCAAAATGTGTTTGACGTCCTCTGGCTTGGCCTGCGCCGTTTCCATCAGCGCAGCCATCTGTTCAATCGCCGCGTGGCCCGCTGAACACACCGGGCTGGATTTAAACAGCAAACCGGGTTCAATTAGACGCCAGCGTTGTCCAAGCGTTTCAAGCGCCGCACCATCGCTCTTGCCATTATTAAGCAGCTTGAAATAGCCTCGGCTGTCTTCAAACGCATTTTCCGGGCCGCGCACACCAGCTTTGGCAACCTCGGCGAATTGAATGGCGCGTTGCGCTGCCTCGCCCACAAGCAGCGGTTTGGCATCCGTACCAAACACCACCTTGCCACCCCCAGCCGAGGCAGCGGCCAGACCAATGGCACTGGTCATTTCTGCTTCGTCAAGTTGCAGCAGAACCCCCACTGCGGCGGTCGTCCCAATCAATCCAAAGGTGACAGTGCTCCACCAACCATGAAAATAATGATCATGGGTGCAGATATCTGCCAGAACATAGGTGATTTCAGACCCTGCAATAAAGGCATCCCGCAAAGTCTCTGGGTCAGTGTCTTGTTGCTGGGCCACCGCAAGTAACGCCGGAAGAATAACCGCAGAGGCGTGCATGATTCCGGTATATGAGGTGTCGTCAATATCCCAGACATGGGCCGCCATTCCATTGACCAGCGCCGCACCCAACGCATCAGACCGGCCCCGCGTTGCCAACAAACAAGGACCGTTTGCATCCTCTTTCAGGCGCGCTATCGCTTTGACCATATCATGCGCGCCACCTGCAAGGATAGCGCCCAATGTATCAAAGATCGCTCGGTCAGCCGCCGCGATGACATCGCTTGGCGCGGGTGTCATGTGGCACGCAAATTGCGCAAATTGACGGCTGATCAGCGGTGTACTCATACGCGATTCACTTTTACTTCATACCCAAATGGTTCGGCATTGAAACATATGGCTTCCCACAAGGAAACCGCCCATGTTCCAGGTAGTTGAATTTCGAACTCTTCGTCAGAAAGGCACTGCATCAACACCGCAATGTGGTGCATTCCGGTTTGAATAAACTGACCAGGCTGAAAAGCTTCCGCAGAGGTATCAACCGCGCAAAGTTTTGCAAGGGCCGTACGTGCCTGCGCACCAGAAATACAAATCACCGTGCGGGCATGACTTAGGTCTAGCACCACCAGATTTTCGGCAGCGAATTCATCTAGATTCTGACAGCCTTCGATCAAGATCCGGTCAGGTGCCACGCGATAGCACGACACATCACCCTGCGCCCCCTTGTGGCGATAATCCCCACTTTGCACACCCAACTTGGTCAGCACCGATTTTGCAGCAGCGTCAAAATCCGCCCAACCAGCTATTTGCCACAACGAGGAAATTGGTCTCTCCGACAGGCAAAGCGAGTCGTCACCCTGTGCACCCACCATTGTTGGTACAAGGTATTTTGAGAGAGGAGACTTTGGCTCAAGCATTTTGGCGCACTCCTTCAGGATCATAGAAATGAGGGGATACAACTTTGGCTGTCATGGTTTCGTTGGCCACAAAATTCACCAAGCGTACAGTCTCACCTTTGCGTTGCTTGCCATTCTTCAACAGCGCTAACGCAATGTATTTTTGCAAGGCCGGAGAATAGGTCGTGGAGGAAACCCACCCTTCTCCGTGCCCAGCGGGCTCCCCGTGTTCAGGGAAAATCAAAGCGCCCGCTTTTGCCCCAACTTTACCTTCGATTTCAAGACCAACCAAGGTCGGACGTTCTGAATCGTCCAATACCGGCCGATTGCGCAATACCGACCCAACAAAAGGTTTCTTGGACGACGCAAAACCAGCCAAACCAAGGTCTTTCAAGGTCGTGCGCCCCTCCAGTTCTGGTCCGGCCACATGGCCTTTTTCAATCCGCAATGCCCCCATAGCTTCGGTGCCATAAGGCTTAAGATTAAATTCAGCCCCCGCGTCAGCGATGGTTGTCCAGACATGCTGGCCAAAACCAGCCGGAATATAAACCTCATAAGCCAATTCACCGGAATACGACATGCGATGGATACGAATTGGCACGCCACCGATATTTGCCTCGGTAAAGTGATTGTTCGGCATTGCTTCCCGGCTCAGATCCGCATCTGACACAGCTGTCAGCAACTTGCGGGCATTTGGCCCGGCCACGGCGATCGCGGCCCACTGATCCGTCAAACTGGTGACATGAACGCGCAAATCCTTCCAGGCCGTTTGCAACAGATGCTCTGCAAAAGCCAAAACTCTGGCCGCATTTGTCGTGGTGGTCGACATAAAGTAATCATGTTCGCCCAACCGCGCAGTTGCGCCGTCATCCATGACAAACCCATCTTCGCGCAACATGACACCATAGCGCAATCTGCCCACAGCAAGGGTTTTCCAGCCATTCACATAGATCCGGTTCAGGAACTCTGCTGCGTCCGGCCCTTGCACGGCAATCTTACCAAGCGTTGACACGTCAATCATTCCGACATGGGCCCGTACGTGCGCTGCCTCACGCCGGTAGGCCCCGCTTAGATCTTCGTCGCCATTCGGATAATACCATGGGCGCATCCACGCCCCGGCTTCCGTCAACTGTGCGCCGTTTTCCAAGTGAATATCATGGATCGGAGTAAGCCGTGTTGGGCGGAAATGGCGGCCATGATCGTGCCCCACAAGCGCCCCAACCGTGATCGGGGTGAACGGGGGGCGGAAGGTGGTTGTGCCAACTTCGGGGATCGTTTTACCCGCCAGATCTGCCATGCGCGACAAGGCGTTTATATTCGCCAACTTGCCTTGGTCGGTGGCCATGCCCAACGTCGTATAACGCTTAAGATGCTCAACAGACACATAGCCTTCTTGATGTGCTTGGTCGATATCAGACAGCTTTACATCGTGCTGGAAATCAACAAACGCTTTGCCCTGTGTCTTGCCATTCTGGCCGACGATGGCCCAAGCCGGATGCAGATCGCGGCCCCAAAAATCACTCGTCCTAAAGGCACTTGGCGCAGCCCCTGCCCCTTGCTCAGCACCGGCAAACTTCGCAGCGCTTTGGCCTTGCTCAAACCCCTGACCGATAACGTCTTCCACAGAACCAGCCGCCATTACCGTCCCAGCAGATTGTATGCTGTGGGTTGGCAATTGGTTTGGCACAAAACATCCCATTTCGGGCTCGAATTTCGCCTTTTTGTACAGTTGGCTCCAAAGGTGCAACGCTGGGGACCAACCCCCAGAAACAGCGACCAGATCACAAGCGATGGATTTGGCCGTCCCAGTGGCCCGACCACCTGCCCCAATTGGCACAATTTTCGCAGAACTAACGCGTTTGCGCCCTTTGGCCTCGATGACGCCATGGCCCAACAAAAGCGTCACGCCCGCCGTTTTCAAAGCATCCCGCAGGGCCATTGGCACATCAGCGCGCATATCGGCCAAAGTGACAGAGGCCCCCGCAGTGGCCAGATCGACGGCTGCCGCATAGGCGCTGTCATTGTTTGTGCTGACAACGACATTCTGACCCGGCAGCACCGCATAGCGGTTCAGATAGGTCCGCGCGGCCCCTGCCAACATCACCCCAGGGCGGTCATTCCCACCAAAGACCAAAGGCCGTTCGATCGCACCGGTTGCTTGAATTGCACGCTTAGCGTTGACCTGCCAATACCTTTGACGCGGTTGGTGCTGTTCTGGTGCTTTCAGATGGTCTGAAACACGTTCAACCAGGCCATAGACATCGCCATCATAAGCCCCAAATGCTGTGGTGCGGGTTAGGATGCGCACCGTATCCAAGGCCTGCAATTCTGCTTTGGCTTCCGCCAACCAGGCATCGCCCTCGCCGCCCACTTGTTCAGACAAGATCGCGCCACCCAGTTCGAAATCTTGCTCCACCAAGATGACAGAGGCACCGCTGCGACCGGCGGCCAAAGCTGCGGACAGGCCAGCAACGCCACCACCGATAACCAAAACATCGCAAAAGGCGTTTATCTTTTCATAGCTGTCGGGGTCATCCAGATGAGTCCCGCGGCCCATACCAGCCGCCTTTCGGATGACTGTTTCGCACATCATCCAGAACTTGGTTGTGTTCTTGAAGGGGCCGATGAAGGTCTTGTAATAAAAGCCTGCGCTTAGAAATGGAGACAGCAGGTCGTTTACTTCGCTGATATCAAATTGCACAGAAGGCCAAGCGTTCTGGCTGCTAGAGACCAGCCCGTCAAACGCCTCGGTGACAGTGGCGCGCGCATTGGGTTCATGGCAATTGCCATCGCGCAGATGCACCATGGCACCCGGCTCTTCAACGCCTGCAGCATAGACACCACGCGGACGGTGATATTTGAAACTGCGCCCAGCAATCGAAACACCATTTGCCAGCATAGCCGACGCCAGCGTGTCTCCCTGAAATCCAAGCAGCCCGGCCCCGTCAAACTTTAGCGACAGTGGCTTGCTGCGGTCGATACGCCCACCAGTGGAAAGCCGTTTCATTCTGCGTCCTCCCGTGCCAAGCTGCAGCCCGCAATTTCATGGGTCAAAGTATTACGTTCCAGCACCAGCCATTGACGGCACCCTTGAACATGGTGCCAGTATTCCTTGTGCCACCCACGCGGGTTTTCGCGGTTAAAGACATAGTCGACCCACGGCTGCACTTCCGTCTCGTCCATCGCCGGACGCGAGACATTTGCATCTGCCCCATAGGTAAACTCAGTTTCATTCCTTGGCCCACAAATAGGGCAATTAATTCGGATCACAGTCTTGCCTCAATGCGCATTTGGTTTTGGGCCAACGCCCTTTTCATCAATCTGATAGCCACGGTTGAACCGGTCGAGCGAAAACTCTGCGTTGTCCTCATGCGGTTCGTCCTTGGCGATGGTATGCGCAAAGCACCAGCCAGACGCCGGGGTTGCCTTAAACCCACCGTAGCACCAGCCGCCATTCAGATAGAGCCCATCAACCGGGGTCTTGGTGATAAACGGAGAGCCATCCATCGACATGTCCATCACACCAGCCCAATGCCGCAACAGCTTTAGCCGCGAAATGCTCGGCATCAGCGCCTTGGCACTTGCCAAAGTTTGCTCGACAACCGGCAAACCACCGCGCTGTGCATAAGAATTATACATGTCCAAATCACCGCCCAACACCAGGCCACCCTTGTCAGATTGGCTGATATAAAAATGCGCGGCCCCAAAGCTGATCACCGTATTCACAAGCGGCTTGTAAGGCTCGGTGACAAAGGCCTGCAGGCTGTGGGTTTCGATTGGCAGGCGCAGCCCAGCCATTTTCGCCAAATGCCCAGAATGACCCGCCACACAAAGGGCGACCTTCTTGGCGCGAATTTCGCCTCTGTTTGTCTGAACACCGACAATCTTGCCTTTGTCCTGCAAATAGCCGGTCACCTCGCGCTGCTGCAATATGTCAACGCCGCGCTGGTCGGCAGCACGGGCATAGCCCCAAGCCACCGCATCATGACGGGCCGTGCCCGCGCGACCTTGATAAATCGCACCATGAATTGGAAAACGCGCGCTTTGCGAATAATCAAGATATGGCAGACGGCGCTGGACTTCAGCGCGGTCAAACAGTTCTGCATCAATGCCATTGGCGCGCATCACGTTACCACGTCGCCGCGCCGCATCCATCTGCCCGGGTGAATGACAAAGGTTGTACTGCCCACGCTGCGAGATCATCACATTGTAATTGAGGTCTTGGCTTAAGTTTTCCCAAAGCTTCATCGACCGCTCATAGAACATCGTGTTGCCAGGCATCATATAGTTGGATCGAACAATGGTTGTATTACGACCAGTGTTACCACCGCCCAACCAGCCCTTTTCAACAACGGCCACATTCGTAATGCCATGCTCTTTGGCAAGATAATAGGCCGTGGCAAGACCATGGCCGCCCCCCCCGACGATCACAACATCATAGGACGATTTCGGTTCAGGGTCGCGCCACGCTCGTTCCCAGGATTTATTTCCCCCGAGGGCGTGACGAAGTAGGGACATGGCGGAGTAGCGTGACATTTTCGGACCATTTTCTCTGATTCGAATTCATGATGCATCAAATGATATTTCTAAGAAAGAAAAATATCATTTGATCTTAAAAAAATTGATCAAATCCCTTGAATTGACCAGAAATGTATCGTTTGCTGCATTCCAGAGGAGCAAGCCACCTTGGACATACTTGAAGAGTTACGGCGTGAAATACCAAACTTGCCTAAAAAGCTCGCTTTGGCCGCACGCTATGCCCTTGATCACCCAGATCGCATTGCATTGGATTCCATGAGAAGTTCGGCGACAGCAGCCGGGGTCACATCAACCACAATGTTGCGTCTTGCGCGCCAATTAGAGTTTGGGAACTACGAGGACTTCCGCACCGGCTTTCAAGCGCAATTGGTTGAAACCGGTTTTGGAGCCCGTGCAGGAGCGCTATTCTCTGGCGATAAAACTGGCGCAGGGCAAACATTAGAAGACAAAATATTAGCTGCAAACCAACAAAACCTGCTCTCGACGTTCTCTCCTGGCAATCTGCGCGACATTTCAAAGGTCGCCACCCTGCTCCGCAATGCACCTACGATTTATCTGATTGGCTCTGGTGCGGGGTTCTGGCTTGCTTCGATCATGAAATCCACCGGGTCTATGATCTTGCCAAATCTGCGTGTAGTTGGCGCGGAATACGCCGTCGCTGCCGAAGATCTGGCAGAGCTTTGTCCAGATGACGTTGTGCTTTGTTTTGGGTTGAATCCCTGCGCCCTGCGTACCGTCGAAGCCATTCACTTTGCCAGAGAACATGGTGCCTGCACCATCGCCATGACGGACCGTCCCAGTTCGCCGCTCGTCGAATTTGCTGACTTCATCCTATATGCTGAAACCCAAGGCCCACACTATTACCCTTCGGTGGCGGTAATGGTCATTCTAATCGAGACCCTTTTGGCCAAGGTCGTGGCGGAAGGCAGCGACTATGAAATCGAACGGATCAAGGTCTTCGAGGCGCATCGAAAAGCCAGTTCTGGATATATCGAATATTGAAATTTTTGAACTAAAACAGCTGCTAACAAAAGCCGTTGTTCGATCACAGCCTTTACATCACCTTGGAATTATCTGGCATCATCACTAAGTGGTTCGCTCTGGGCCCATCCATTAGACGTGTGGCACAAAAAAATTTGAATAATTGCGACGGTTTTTGTTTCGATACACGTATAAGTCATTCACCTTATCGGCCGAGCCTAGGAGCCCCCATGAATTTAAGACCACTATTGATAGTGCCGCCAATCGCAATCGGGCTTTTAGGCTTTTTTTGGATGACTCAACCCGATGAAAACGTTCAAGCAGATATCAAGGCTGAACCCCTTGCTGTCCGTGTGATGACAGCAACACCCGAGGCTGTCGTCATCACGGCAACAGGATATGGCCTGATCAAAGCTGAAAGCACTTGGACTGCTGTTTCACAAATAGACGGTCGAATTACTTCAACCCTCGAGGGTCTTGCAGAGGGCACAATCGTTCAAAAAGGTGATTTGATTACCCAGGTTGATCAAACCGACTTTGAAATAGCCATTCAAAAAACCGAAGCCAATATTTCCGCTGCCGAGGCGACGCTGAACGAACTTGCGCGACAACAAAAGAATACCCAGCGCCTGCTTGAACTTGAAACACGCGTTCTGGAAGTCGCCAGTTCAGAATTTGCACGCGTAAAAGACCTGGTGGATCGCGGAGCCAGCACCCAAGCCAGCTTGGATACGTCACAAAAAGCACTGCTTGCGCAAGAATCCTCGGTAATTAACCTGCAGAACACATTGGATCTGTTTCCTGCCCAATCCGCCTCTGCTCAGGCGACACTAGCGGTACGTTTGGCAGAGCTTGAAGAGGCAAAGCGCGCGCTGGCGGAAACCACCGTTGTTGCGCCTTTCAGAGGACGTGTTTCCTCTACATCTATCGAAAGCGGGCAGTTCATTCGCACCGGGGAACAGCTTGTTGAAATTGAAGGCATCGAAACGTTTGAAGTGGTCGCGGCCTTTCAGCCAAGCGCGCTACGTCCGCTAGTCATCGGGTCAAACGCTTTTGATCCAACTGAACCCATTGCGCTGGATGTAACACAAGTCACCAAATTTTTCGACAATGCGGGCATCACCGCCAAGGTGCGCCTGGATGCGGGTGGGTACATATCGGAATATGATGCACGCATCGCACGTGTTCGCGGAACCATTGACGGCCAAACCGGTACCTTAGGAATTGTGGTTCAAGTTGATGATCCTTTGGTCGCAGACGACATTACAAATCGTGCTCCTTTGAACGTAGGTTCATTTGTCTCCGTCGACCTTATTACACCAGAGCTGCAAAACACATTGACTGTGCCTAGGTCGGTCGTGGGCCTTTCAGATGATGGCCAACCTTTCCTGTTTCTATCCGACGCCGACGAAAAGCTGCGCTTCAAACCGGTTGAATTGGGGCCTGTCATCGGCAGCCGCGTGGTTGTTCTCAGCGGGTTGAACGAAGGTGACAAAGTCGTCGTTTCTACGCCGCGTGTCCCAATAGATGGCCTCCCGCTCACCAATATTTCCGTGAACGAGGACAACTAAATGATATCCTATTTCGTCCGTCACCCGGTCGCAGCCAATCTTTTGATGGCTGTAATTTGCGTCATGGGGATCATGGTAGCATCGTCTATCGAACGCGAAACCTTCCCGACCTTCACTTCAGACAGCGTAACGGTTTCCGTGACATACGCGGGTGCATCAGCACAGGACGTGGACGAAGAAATCTGTGTTCCAATCGAAGATTCACTCACGGGTGTCAGCGGTTTAAGCGACTTAGAGTGTTTGTCATTGGAAGGACGCGCCACCGCCACAGCAGAATTGGCGGACGGCGGCGATATCATTCAGTTTTTCAACGATGTGTTTTCAGCTGTTTCTGGGATCAATGATTTTCCTGAAGACGCCGAATCTCCAACTGTCGAAGTAAACGCACGCGAAGATCTGGTTGCCCTTATCGCCGTATCAGGAATTCACGGCAAAGACGGTTTGATCGCCTATGCGAACACGCTAGCGGACCAGTTGCTTGAATTAAGCGGCGTGTCCAAAGCCACAGTTTCCGGGATCACAGATCGGGAATTACAGGCAACCTTTGATCAAGAAGCCCTAAGACGCTTTGGCCTATCCAGTGGCGATGTAATCGACGCAATAAACCAAAGAAGCTTTCAGCAACCGCTGGGCAATGCAGAACTCGAACAAGGCGCGCTTGTCCTGCGATATTCCGGCGCCCGTCGCACCATCTCAGAGCTCGAAGATCTAATCATCTTGGAAACCGTCGAAGGGGCCCTCGTGCGGGTCTCAGATGTCGGTCAGGTGCATATGGTGGATAGCGATGAAAACCTGCAAAGTTTCATCGATGGGGAACAAGCCGCGATCATCACCATCTCAAAGGCTGCAGATAGTGACATCATTCGAATATTTGACTCTGTCGCTGCGGTCGTCGCTGACGAGAAGTCACGTCTGCCAGAGCCTTTTGACATTACCGTCATCAACAACGTTTCTGAAAACGTCGACGTGCGTCTGTCATTGATCCTCGAAAACATAGCCATTGGGCTTGTCTTAGTGTTTGGCACTATGTGGCTGTTCTTTTCGCTGCGCGAGGCGCTTTGGATTTCGATTGCACTGCCTGTATCGTTTTTGGGTGGCATTTTCGTGATGGCTATATTGGGCATTACCATCAATATGATCACAATGGTCGCCCTATTGATGTCCGTGGGTCTGATCATGGACGACAGTATCGTCATTGCGGAAAACATTGAAAAATGGCGCAATCCTGTAGGCCCTCTGGAAGCTGCAACCAAAGGCACATTGGAGGTTTTGCCAGGTGTCTTGTCTTCGTTCATCACCACAGCTTGCGTATTTGGCCCGCTGTTGTTCCTGTCAGGTGAATTTGGGCAGATATTAAAATTTATCCCTATGGTTTTGCTGATTACGCTGTCGCTATCGCTCGTCGAGGGATTTTTGCTGCTGCCGAACCACCTCAGCCATGTTGCGGCCCGCGGCTCAGAAAAACGCAATCGCCCTGCGGCGCGGGCGCTTGAATGGTTCAAAGAAAATTGGGTTCTGCCCTTCGTCGCTCGCCTGATCAAAATACGCTATTTCACACTTGGTGCGACCGTCGCCATGTTGATCCTTTCCATCGGTCTGATTGCCTCTGGAACAGTGAAAGTCATTGGTTTTCCTGCTTCCGAAGGAGACACATTGACCGCGCGTATCGCGTTGACCTCGGGTATCGCCCGAGAACGGACTGAAGCCACCGTAGATCAGCTCTTGCTTGGTCTTGCCAAAGTGGATGCCGATCTGACACCGGATACCCAGGGTGGTCAGCCCCTGGTTGAGCGTGTGTTGGTACAATATGCTACAAATTCCGAAGTGCGCGACAACGGTTCAAACACCGCAACAATCACAGTGGATATACTTGAAAGCGCATTGCGCAATGTACAAGCGGATCGTGTTCTTGACGCTTGGCGCGAGTCAACCGGCCCTATACCCGACCTCGTACAGTCCAGCTTTTCGCAATCCGAAGCCGGTCCTGGAGGATTAGATTTAGATGTCGAAGTCCGGGGTCGCGATCTGGCTCAAGTCGAGGCCGCAGCCAATGCCCTGCTCTCAAAACTGCTCCGTCGCCCTGACGTCACAGAGGCTTTTCAAGATCTCTATGGCGGGCGCCAAGAGCTTCAGATCGAGCTAAAACCCTATGGCTACACACTTGGTCTGACCCCCCAACAAATGTCTGGCCAACTACGCAATGCCTTCGCCGGCTCTGAAACTGACAGTTTTCGCGATGGGGCCAGCAGTGTCAGCGTGCGCGTACAATTGGCAGATTCAGTTGCCAGCCTAACTGAACTGGAAAACTTTCCACTTTTATTGCCCAACGGCGCGCAAACCACACTGTCGCGTGTGGCCAATTTAAAACTAACGGCAAGCTATCCCACGATCACCAGAAAAAACGGCAAAATCGTTGCGCGGGTCCAAGGCAAAATCGACCGCAATAGCACTACATCCACGGCGATCAGCAATGTTGTTCTGACAGAACTAGAGCCTGAAATCACCCGCGACTTTCCTGGCATCGAACTGCGCATCGGCGGTGCCACCCAAGAACAACAAGACAGTCAATCATCAATCCTTTCCGCCTTTATGCTGGGTTTGATTGGCGTCTATGTCGTCTTGGCCTTCCAATTCCGATCCTACGCTCTGCCAATCGTGGTTATGGTTTCAATTCCATTTGCGCTGATTGGAACGATTTTGGGACACTGGGCATTGGGAATGGACATGTCGATGCCCAGCTTCATCGGATTTGCATCGCTTGCTGGGATTGTCGTCAACAACTCAATCTTGTTTTTGACTTTCTTCCAAACCCACCTCGACGGCAACGACTATCTGAAAGCCTCGCTTTCAGCTGTTGGTCAACGGTTCCGACCAATTCTACTGTCGACATCCACAACCATCGTAGGTTTGGTTCCGATTATATTTGAAACCAGCCCTCAGGTTCAAACGATGGTTCCGCTCGTTGTCGCCGTCGCCTTTGGCCTTATGGCATCCTTGGTCTTGGTGGTCCTTGTTTTCCCATCGCTGCTGGCAATCTATTTCGATGTTGCAGACGTCAGAAAATGGGCCAATCAATTTGAAACCAAGCAACCCCTGACCGAAGAACCGTAAAAAGCTTTAGAAATTCAGCCCTCCCGAAAACATACGCAACCATCGCTTTGGCATCACCAGCAAGGTCTTTTTAGATCGCGTTCACACGAAAAACGCAGCGCCATAGTCACTTTATAACACCCAGGAGAACCCATTATGACCATAGCTGTTACCGCCGTTTCTGGCGCTTTAGGCGCAGAAATCGCCAAAACACTTGTTGCATTGAACACCGACGAAACAATCATAGGCCTTGCGCGCAGCCCTGAAAAAGCTCAGGGGCTTGGCATCGAAGTTCGTCCTGGAGATTATACAGATCCGGTTGCGCTAGAAGCGTCGCTACAGGATGTGGACACGCTCTTGCTCGTGTCGGGCAATACCGCACCGCAAGATCGGATCGGACAACATCGCAATGTGATCAAGGCAGCCAAGGCCGCCGGGGTAAAAAAGATCGTCTACACCAGCGTTCAAGGTGCCGAGGAAGGCACTGCCTTTTCACCTGTCATCCAAAGCAATCGCCAGACAGAAGCTGACATTCGAGCCAGTGGTCTTGAATGGGTAATTGGCCGCAACGGCATCTATATTGAACCCGATATTGAATATATCGACACCTATATTAAAACCGGCGAAATCTGCAATTCCGCTGGTGAAGGCCGTTGTGGATATACCACCCGTTCAGAGTTGGCCTATGCCTATGCCCAAATGTTGATGGACACGGCACATAATGGCCAAACCTATCTATTGCATGGCGTGCCAATCACACAAAGCGAACTGACCAGATACCTAAGCACTGCCTTCGGAACGGAACTGACTTACCGCCCTATGACCGTGCAAGAATACAAGGCGGAAAGGGTTTCAGAACTGGGAGAGTTCCTTGGTTCAATCATTGCGGGCATCTATCAAGGAATCCACGATGGCGCGCTTAACGAACCCAGCGATTTCGAAGCGGCTGCGGGACGTCCACACCAAAGCTGGGACTCCTATTTCGCTTCGGTTGCGCAGCAAAAATAATAGGTCGTGCGGCCAAACTCCTGATACGATTTGTGCTCAGGTTTGAAATGGCTGCGCAGTCAAGTCTAGTCAAAGACCTAAAACGCCAGAGCTTGTCGGCTGGGCAGAGCACCGGCAAGTTTAGCCGTCCATTGAACTAGTCTTGAATTGATCTGACACCGTCCCCATTTCAACCCGCCGAAATGGGGACGGCGCATCTTTTGAATAAGATGACGGTTAAATTCTTAATAGTCAGTTATCCAATGTTTATAACGGTTTACAATTTTGAGCTACTAACCCAACCTTCCCATTTCGGCGTAAACCCACACGGACTCACAATTAGCAAACAAACCTTTGATATCATCATGAATTTAAGTTCGACTGAATTAAAGAACCCCCAATAACACCCCCATGAGTATTAGATCGAGCTAGATTTGATTACCTCGATATAGATGTTTTTGAAATCCTATGAAGGCATCTCGAATGCGTGCGACCCCGCCAAGTTCCGCAGCGGCATCGGAAACGGCCTGATATTTCAATTCCAGCAGTTCAGGCAGTTTAGCTTGATCAAGCTCACAGACGCCCTCGCGAACGTATTGCGACAATACAAAGCTCAAGAACAAGCGCAGCTTTTCATCATACTCAGCGGCAATATTTTGTTCGCCTCGTTCCGCCCTTTTCTTGCGCGAGATTGGCGAAAGCGCGAAAGCGATGTAGGCAAGTACATCAAAGAGGTCACTTTTCTCGGCGTTGATCAGCACTTTGATCTCATCAAGCTGTTCTTGCCCATAGCCTTTTTCAGAAAGCGCATCGAGCAACGCCTTACGCGTATCCGGCTTACTCCAAATTTTCCGCAACTCATCCTCATCTTTGAACAGTTCCGGCAGTTCGCCAAACATCCGCTCAATAAATTCTGCTGCTGACATCGGCTTGCCTTCAGGGCTCCAAAACGTGGTGGCGCTCATATGTTGCAATGTTCGCTCTTTGCCATCTGCCAGCTTGATTTTCACCTTCTCGCGTTTGGGTTTATCCTCGTCAGTGTCGCTCGGCTCACCAGGCGTATCATCCTTTTCACCATCGCCAGAACCACCCATCGACGTGGTTTCAACAGGCTCAGCCGGTTCGCCATCCCACTCAGGATCATTGAAGTGCTCATAAGCCTTCACGAAGTCATAAACGGTGAAATAATCTTTGCCATCAAACAGCCGCGTTCCGCGCCCGATGATCTGCTTAAACTCGATCATTGAATTCACAGGACGCATCAAAACGATGTTGCGCACGTTGCGGGCATCCACACCGGTTGAAAGCTTTTGCGATGTCGTCAGCACCGTCGGAATGGTTTTTTCGTTGTCTTGGAATTCTTCCAACCATTGCTCGCCCAACGCACCATCTTCAGCGGTCACGCGCACGCAATAATTCGGGTCGGTGCTGGACTTCATCTGATTGATCAGGTCACGCACGGCCAAGGCATGTTCCTGAGTGGCGCAAAACACGATGGTCTTTTGCCCCTGATCAATCGCCTGCATCACCAAACTCACACGGTATTTCTCACGTGCTGTGATTTCGATCACGCGGTTGAACTCGCCCTCAGAGTACCGCTTCCCTTCCTCGACCTCGCCTTCGATCACTGCGTCATCAGAGGTATAAACATAATCATCCAGCGTGGTGGCGATTTGGTTCACCTTGAAGGGCGTCAGATAGCCGTCGTTGATGCCTTCTTTCAGGGAATAGGTATACACCGGTTCGCCAAAATAACCGTAGGTGTCCACGTTGTCTTTGCGCTTGGGCGTGGCGGTTAGGCCAAGCTGCACAGCGGGGGCGAAATACTCCAGAATTCCGTGCCAATTGCCCTCGTCATTCGCGCCACCACGATGGCATTCGTCGATGATGATGAAATCAAAAAAATCGCGCGGGTAATCGCCGTAATTCTCGGCCCCTTCATCGCCGGTCATGAACGTTTGAAAGATCGTGAAAAAGATATTGCCGTTCTTGGGCACGCGGCCCTTTTTACTGATTTCTTTGGGACTGATCCGCACCAGCGCATCCTCGGGGAAGGCCGAGAATGAATTATACGCCTGATTGGCCAGAATATTGCGATCCGCCAGAAACAGGATGCGCGGGCGGCGGGTGGGTTCGCCTTCGCCCTTCCAATCGCTTAGATTCCAGCGCGAGTGAAACAGCTTCCACGCCAACTGGAACGCCACGGCAGTTTTGCCTGTGCCTGTCGCCAGCGTGAGCAAAATGCGGTCCTGCCCCTCTGCGATGGCTTCCAGCGTTTGGTTGATGGCGTTGTGCTGGTAATAGCGCGCCTGCCATTGGCCGCCCTTGTCCTCGAAAGGAACCGCGCCGAAACGATTGCGCCACAGGTTGGGCACGGCATAGGTGGCCTCCCACAGCTCGTCTGGCGTGGGGTAGCGATCTACATAGGTCTCGTGCCCCGTTTCCATATCGATGCGGTAGATGCCCGCGCCATTGGTGGAATAGGCAAAACGGCACTGCAGCGAAGCGGCGTATGTCTTGGCCTGTCCCACGCCTTCTGTGTCGGGCAGATTACGGCGCTTGGCCTCGATCACGGCGAGCTTTTGACCGCGATAAAACAGCACGTAATCAGCAATATCTTGACTGCTGCGTTTACCCGCGCCTTGCAGACGGCCAAGCGTAATCACCTCGCGCCGCACCCGTGATCCATCGACCACGCCCCATCCAGCGACGGCAAGGGCGGGATCAATTAATTCTGCGCGGGTTTCGGCTTCGTTCATAAAATATCCTAAGTCGCTAATGCGTCCTCTGCCTTATCCGCCACAAAATCAGCGGTCAGTTCGCTTGTAAGTTCTCCAGCAAAGGCCTTTTGTAAAAGAGATTGTTTCAATTCCTCCAAGGCGTCGAGCTTTTGTTGGTAGAGGGCTTCGAGGCGTTGGGTTTCTTCGGACAACCTATCAAGGTTTTCAGTTATAGCAGCCTGTTCAATCATACATTTCGGCAATATTATCGGATATAGCTTGAGCTTACTTCCACTAATATTCGCCTGATTGACGCTGCCACTCATGACGGTCTTGCCGTAGTCTCTCGCACTGCTGCTATTTAGGAAATAATTTAAAAACTCGGGAGTGATTGCATCTTTTAGCGGATGAACGCGTATTAAGTATCCTGCAAAAATTGCAGGTTGTTCATTCCGATAAATAGCCGTTTTACCCACTAATTCTGGGCTATTAGTTCGGTTAAATAGAACATCCCCATCCTTCAGTGCATATTTTTCGATTTCAAGCTCGTTGTCAGTGTAAACAAGCTTTGCCCAATCTAATACACGAGATTGAATGTTTCCCATTCGTAGAACTGCAACGGATCCAGTTACACCGGACTTTTCGGACGTACCATACTCAAATCTCTCACAAACCTCCCCCAAAGTCGTTTCCACCCAGCCTTCGCCTTTTTGGGTGAAGGTGGCGTTTAGGGTGGTTTCAAAAAGTTCGCGGGCGTTGTCGCGGTTTTTGCGCGCGGCCTCCGCCGCCTGCTCTATCCCCGCAAAGGCTTGATCCAACACAGAGACAATCTGTTTTTGCTCCGCAAGGGGTGGGAGGGGGATAGAGATTTCCTTCAAGACTTTCACTGATGCGACATTCTTGATCGCGACACCTGTGGTTTCAGCAGAAAGCTGCTGTTGGAAATCAGGGCTATTCATCCAGAATAACAAATAATCAGAGTTAAGCTCTGCACTAATTGTGAGCTTTAGTAGCGCCTGATTAATTATACCTCTCGCTATCCCAACGGGAACTTTCGCAACTTTTCCCATCGTCCCCGAACAACTCATAATGAGGTCACCGGAATTCAGTTCGAAACGTTTCATCTCGTTGAACTTTTCTTCGTTCACGAAGTATCTAACATATTCAAACTGATTGTTGATGGCATGTTGTTGCTCATAAACAGCATAGCCTTCGCCAACAAACATCGACTTTTTCAGACTTCCGCCAAAAGGGCCACGAACGAATTTACATAGCGCGCCTAAATGTTCGCGCTCCCATCCCGCCTTCATAGCAGCCCCCGAATGGTGGCCAGCAGATCGGCGCTCTCTTTATCCAGTGCGGCGATTTCATCCATGATCTCGACGGGGTCGCGCAGGGGGGCTTCTTCTGGCGTATTCGGGTTTTTCACCGAGAGGTCATAGGCGTCATCCAGCGTGGAGATATCTAGCGACCATGATTGTTCGCTCTCGGCAAAACTGGCCTGCAGATCGACAAATTCTTTCAGGTCATTGTCATTCAGCGGATTGGTCTTGCCCATGTTGCGCGGTTTGCCGTCGGCGGTTTTGGGCTCTAGTTGATAAAACCACGTGTTATGGGTCGGCGCGCCTTTTTCAAAGAACAGCACAACGGTTTTCACCCCCGCGCCCAAGAATGTGCCAGAGGGGCAATCCAGCACAGTATGCAGGTTGCACGATGCCAGCAGTTCCTTGCGCAGGACTTTGGAGGCGTTGTCAGAATTGCTGAGGAAGGTGTTCTTGATAACAATCGCCGCGCGCCCGCCTGCACGCAGGCGTTTGATAAAGTGCTGCAGGAACAAAAACGCGGTTTCACCGGTTTTGATCGGGAAATTCTGCTGCACCTCGGCGCGTTCCTTGCCGCCAAAGGGCGGGTTGGCCAGGATCACATCGTGGCGGTCCTTTTCCTGCACATCGCGGATGTTTTCTGACAGGGTGTTGGTGTGGATGATGTTGGGGGTTTCGATGCCGTGCAAAATCATGTTCATGATTGCAATCACATAGGCGAGCGATTTCTTTTCACGGCCATAAAAGGTGCTGGTTTGCAAGGTTTTGAGCTGCGTGGTGGTCAGATCACCTAACTGGTGGCGCATATAGTCATGCGCCTCACACAGAAAGCCCGCAGAGCCCACTGCGCCATCATAAACAGTTTCGCCGATCTGCGGTTTCACGACTTGGATCATGGCGCGGATTAGCGGGCGCGGGGTGTAATATTCGCCACCATTGCGCCCCGCGTTGCCCATGTTTTTGATCTTGGCCTCATAGAGGTGGGACAGCTCGTGCTTTTCCTTTTGCGAGCGGAACCGCAGGCTATCCATCAATTCCAGCGCATCGCGTAGGGAATAGCCGCTTTGGAATTTGTTTTTAATCTCGCCAAAGATTTCACCGATTTTATATTCGATGGTATCGGGCCCAGAGGCGCGCTGTTTGAAGCCTTGCAGGTAGGGAAAAAGATCGGTGTTGACGTATTGTATCAAGTCATCGCCGGTCAGAGCATTGTCATGGTCAAAGGTGCCATCGGATTTCTTGGGCGCGGCCCATTTGGACCAATGGTGCGCAGGGTCGATGATAAAGGTATAGTCCTTGCCAACCAGTTCCGCTTCGAGTGAGCGTTCATGTTCGAGGTCATCGAGGTATTTGAGAAACAGCATCCAAGAGGATTGCTCGGTGTAGTCCAGTTCGGTGGTGCAACCCGCCTCTTTCCAAAGGACGTCATCGATATTCTTAAATGTTTGCTCAAACATGCGTTCTTAGTTCTTCCTGACGGGATTATGCGGTCGAATTTATTCACCTACAATCACCCTCAAATTGGCGGTGCCGCGCTGCCTTGTTACTATAATATTGGATGGTTTCCATAGCACAATATAAAGTCCAGTTACCCTCCCCTAATCAGCTCTCCTTGCCGCTCTTCATCAACAGGGCAATAGCTGCCAACCGTGGTAACAACGCTTTCGTGGCCTAGGTTCTGCGAAAAGGCTTTGAAGGCCTCGCGAGATTGATAATGCTTGTCGGCCCATTTGGTGAGCGTCGCCCGCAAGGAATGCGGCGGATAAGCTGGGAAACCTGCATTTGTGAACGCAGTTTTAACGACATCGCGGATTTTGGTGGCATTTGCATAGAAGTCGCGACTTAGGCCAATGACTGAAAAGCCATAGTCACCAACTGACATTTTTGGTTTTGGAAAAACAGGATCGTCGTGGCCAAACAACAATCCGTTTTGCAGTTCGTTAATCCAGCCGACAAAACAATCCTGATAGTCTTGTTCGATTGGCAAAAAGTAGCTGGTGATTGTTTTTGCCGCCTTGGTCTGCATAACTCTAGCGTCTTGGTAGATCAGTTCTGCATCCACATCGACACATGACAAAGGCAATGAGGCAAGTGCCCCATCGCGAATACCCGTTAGCATAAAACAAGCGAATATGGCTTTGTCACGTCGCTCCACGACAGATGCGTTTGGCATCAAATCAAATGCGCGCTTGCATTGCTGGAGCGTAGCGATTTGTTTGCGTTTCGGCGTATGAGCAACCCGGCGTTCTGCTCGGCTCAGATTGAAATAATCGATATCGGTATAGTTGACCCGGCTTTTGTAACCCTGTTGCGCTGACAGCCAAAGGAAGAACGCTTTCAGCATGCGGATTTGGCCGTCCATTGTTCCAGCACTCAAGGGGCGACCAGTGCGGGCATTCAGCGTCTCTTGTAAGTGTTTTCGAAATTTCATCGCTTGATCGATGTGAAACTTTTTAAAGCTCTTGTGCCCTGTGGTTTTCTCAAACCAAGCGATTGCGTCGGCATGCTTTTGTATGGTCTTTTGATCGCGCCCAAGTGGACCTTCTAGATGACTGAAAAACTTGCGTTTAATACGCTCGTTTTCAGGGTTCTGTTTCTGCATCATCCCCGACGCCCTCCTTGTATGGTTTTGAGTATCGGTTTTGAGGTTCGTTTAGGCGTGTTAGGGGTTAGCGTTTGCCCGTTAGTAGTCGGCGCGAATTCAATGATTTGTGCCGCACTGACAAAGCGCGAACAGATTGCCTCACACCGGGGGCAAATACCTCGGACTGCAAGCCTTTTTCCGTAGGTTTTGACTTCAATTCCCCCCCCCAAAGGCGCGACTGCGGATTTACAGCTTGTGCAGTAAATCTCATCCGCTTTCAGACTGCATTGCGTCTTGGCCTTTCGCTCCCTAAGAAAGCTTCGAAGCGCTTCGCCCGTTATCAAATAGGGCCTCACATCATCGATGCAGGGCAACCCTTGCTTGATCCAATTGCGCACGGTCCATTTCGTTATGTTGCAAGTCTTGGCGGCCTCGGTGACGGTATAACTGCGATTGGCGCGAATAGATCGGGTGTTGATGCGCTTAGTCATCGTCTCGACCTGTGCCCTCAAACAAGGCGCGGATGTCTTCGACCTTCCAAACTGTGGTGCGCGGACCAAGTTTTTGGGGTTTGGGAAATCGACAGTCTTTTACACCCTGCCACCAAGTTGATTTGGAGACGGGGATTGGACCTGCCGGAGACAAAATATGGGAAAGCCGCACTAATCCGGTTTCAGGAAAGCTATTTTTTTCAGACATTGTATCAACCCATTTGTTTAAGATTGACTAAGGCTGACACGGTTCTTTTGAAAATTGGGCGAATAGCTAAAGCGCTAGAACGACTAGGTTAAGTGTCTATTTTAAAATGGATTTAATAATCTAACCGTTATACGATTAGTTTTCCTCGATCAGTTTTGCACCAATTCTCAAATACTTGAGAACAGTTTCTTTGGAGAGCGGTAAGCCCTGTTTGTCGCAAATATCTTGGATTTCTTTGGGAATAGGACTTCGGGGGGCATTTGGCTCATAGCCATACTCTTCAATTGCAATAGCGGTGATGATTTTCGCCAGGGTTCGCATTTCGCGTGGCCCTACGTTTTCAGTTACTGTTTCATCACCTTCTCGCCGTTTGTCACCTACAGAGAAATTTGGATTTAACCGCATCCAGCCGACTTCAAGCGCATTGCGAAAGCTTTCTGGTACATCGAGGTCAACTGTTTGCAGCCATTCATGAGCGTTGGCCGTTGTTATCGTTTTCCCAGACGAAACGAGCTTTTGCGCAGTTCTAAACAACTCACGTCGCCTGCGCGCCTCTTTCTTAACAAACGGGTTTTGTTTTCGAAATTTTGGGTTTGTCAATCGAAAGTACTGAGCTAAATCATCGCTTGGTTCCAACCCGATGGAAAGCCAAACAAAGTCTTCAAGCTCTATCCGATCCCGGTTTGCCCAGTAGCTAAAGTCGGCAAGTTCCTCTGGATACACACCCAAGCATATTAGCTCATATCGTGAATATTTTGACAGCGATGCTCTTGCGGTTTTGCAGGTGGCCGCCAACATTTCCTCATGACTTGGCTCAAGTATCGCACCATTCAACCCAGCTGCATGTTCCAGCTCATGCGATGGAAATGAATTTAACAAACCAGAGATTGTATTAACCGCAACCATTTTGGATTGAACGAATTGTTTAAGGCTTTCTTTAAAGCTGTTTCCCAAACAAAGCCCATTTTCTATTTCGTTACTATAGGCCCACTCTGCAAAGTGCCGCTGCACGGCTGCACGTACTAAATCTTCCCGATCGATTCCGGACACTCACACACCTCTATAGTTGTCTGAGGTCATCCAATACCGTCGCCCACCAATCTGCAAGCCTAACACGCTCATCCCAGTAAAGGCCCCTATTATAGGCCTTGCGCACCTCATTGCGTTCCACATGAGCCAAGGCGGCTTCTATTGCATCTGGATTCCAAAGACCGCTTTCATTCGCGAGCGTCGAAAAGCTCGCTCTAAATCCGTGGGCAGTCATTTCACCGCCGGAATAGCCCATGCGGCGTAGAGCGGCGTTTAGGGTGTTTTCGGACATTGGCCGTTGCCATGAGCGCAGTGAGGGGAACAGATAGACGCCATCGCCTGTAATCATCCGCAGTTCATCCAAAAGCGTAATTACTTGATCTGGCAATGGTACGTTGTGGTCGCGGCGCATTTTCATTTTGGTGGCGGGCAGAGACCAAACCTTTTCTGCGAAATCAAACTCTTCCCACTTTGCATGACGGATTTCACCCGGCCTTTGCGCAACAAGCGCCAACAACTGCAAACCAATGCGCGTGGTCGCCTGCCCTTCAAATGCGTCGATCTCACGTAAGAGCGCCCCAAGCGCTTTTGCGTCCGTGATTGCGGCACGGTGCACGCGTGTTGGACGAATAAGAGCATCTTTAAGCGCATAGGTCGGATCCGTTTCCGCAAGCCCACTGGCGACGGCATAGCGAAACACCGACCCAATTCTTGCACGCAAGCGATGCGCGGTCTCATGATTTCCTTTGGCCTCTTGTTTGCGTAGCGTCCGCAAGATAATCGGCGCGGTTATTTCCGTGATTGGCTTGCGGCCAAAGTCAATGTTGGCGAGCTTGAGGTGATAAGTGGTCTTGTCCAAAGTGGCTTTGGACTTACCTTCCTTGCGTTGATTCTCAAGAAATGCCGCTCCGACCTTGGCAAAGGTGTTGCCCTGCAGTTCCCGCTTTGCTCGTTTGGCTTCCTGCTTGGCCTCACTGGGATCTATCTCTTGTGCGATTAGAGCACGGGCATCCTCTTTAAGCTGTCGCGCCTGTACCAATGAGATTGCGGGATATGCGCCCAAGGAAAGCTTCTTCTCTTTTCCGAACAGCCTGTATTTCAGATTCCAAAGTTTAGACCCTACCGGGGTGACCAAAAGAAATAGACCTTCGAAATCTGCAATTTTATATGGTTTTACTTTCGGTTTGAGGTTTCGAATCTGAGTGTCAGTCAATGGCATCTGGGGGCCTCGTCATTTTATCAAAATCACGAAGCCCCCAAAAAGCCCCCCTATACTGGGGGCTTTCCTCGAACGGTAAAAAACACCGTCGGACAAAGGACATCGTAAAATCCCTTATAACACAAGGGCTTTCGGACGTCTTTGGATTTCATGACATTGGAAAATGGTGCCCCCACACGGACTCGAACCGCGGACCTACTGATTACAAATCAGTTGCTCTACCAGCTGAGCTATAGGGGCACTGGGCGGTGATTTAGACCAAGCAGCGGGTTGACGCAAGATGCCTTTTTCACAAAAGTGACTTTTTTTCCAAAAATCTATCGCGATCATACCTTTTGTTTTAATATCAACTGCTTAGATGTATTCGATACGGATCAGCACATCGACGTTCTACCAAGTAATGCCCGCACCATTGGCCATACGCTAAAGCTGCCTGTCTCGGCTTTTTGGGTTAAAGCCCGCAGGTAGCCACCCGGATTCTTAATGCTATCGACACGTTGCAATATGCAAGCCAAAGCCACAGAAGCGGCCTCTTGTCCCATAGAAGCCATGGCTTGTTGCCAAAGTTCCGGAGAAATCCCCATCATTCGGTGCAGGAAATGTGCGGTTTCGATCAATTCGTGCTGATGGCGAATGGGTTCTGTGGCATAGGTTGCTATATCTGGGCATGCTTGCATCACCAGGCCCATAGGTACAGTTTTGATATCGCTAAGTTTTGGCTCTTTCTGTGTTTCATGGGCTGTTTCAGAATCAAGTTTATCTTTATTTGAACTCTGTATGCGCCGCTCAATTTGGCTGTCACAGGCGTTCAATTTATCTGTGTTTTGCGGTTTAGCAGTGATGGAACCGTCGATGTCTTGAAGTGTTTTTGTCAACAGCTGGCAGAGTGCGTCGAGCTGGCTCAATTTAAGCTGACGGCGCAGTTGCTTGGCGAGGGTGCCCAACATGGCCTCTAGCGCCTCCCAGTCGCCGCAGAGCCCGCCTTGACGTGCATAGTCTAGGATCTTCCAGCAGTCACGTTTAAGTAGCATGACTTTTTCTCGGGCGCGCTTGATGTCTTCTTCGGATCTAAGAACCAAAGCGGCGGCATCGCGAATGTCTTCAGCACGCACCAGCAGAGGTCGCAGATCAAATCCGAATGCCCGTGCTATTTCGCCCCCCTGCCCGTGCACAGCATATCGTTTGCCATTTGGGCTGTCGTGCCGGGTAATCAGACCTGCTTTGATCAATAGCCCAAGGTTCCGGCGCAGGGTGCTTTCAGGCATGGCATGCGCCCTGCCCGCAAGTGTGCGGTTGGATGGAAAGACCACCAGCGCTTTTGCATCTGCCAACACATCACCTTGGTGAAAGCTGAGCAAGGCGTTCAAGACGGTCAATGCGCTGCGATTTAAACCAAAG
>JBOEGL010000018.1:0-35242 GCA_050633405.1 Cognatishimia sp.
CTCAACCGAGCGGCCCTTTTGCTTGTGCGGTGGCGCTTGCCCGCAGCGCTGACCCTAGGCCGGGCTTTAGCCCAACCAACGTGCCTATTTCTCCAAAAACTGATGCGCCTCTAGCAATGTCGTGCACAGCTCGTCAAAGAACCCATCAACCGTGACATCTACCAGGCTGGTAGGGGGCTGCGTATCATCTGCAGGCGCGTCAACAGAGGTCAGCACGTGAAACGCGCCAGGCGTTTTCAGCAACTCGCGATGGCTTGCCCCCTTGCCGTGTTTCAGCACGTTCACTGCCAGGTAATATTGGTGGAACCGCCCCGCCAGATCTGCTTGTTTATGCTCTAGCAACAAGGCTTTCAACTTGCGCGAAAAGGGCCCGCGACGAAAATGATGCTGCATCCGTTTCTCAAAAGCAGAGAAAACATCAATTGCAGCAGCTTCAATCGCAAGCGTCTGGCGGCCCAATTCATCGGCCAAATCGCCGGTTGGCGCGTGTTCGCCCATTTGCGCCCGTATTTCTGAAATGCGCGCGCCAGAGGCATTCGCTTTGGCCTGTGCCGCCGCCACCAGCTCAGGCACGCTTTGTAAATCGCCCATCATCATACTCCTTAGGGTTCTGCTTCCCTAATGGGCTGCGGCCCGGAATGATAGGGTGCAAGGCTGTCTTCAGGCGGTTTTGAAAAAGGGCACATACAGCGCCCCAAGCGTGGCCAAAAGAAACGACAGGCCCGAATTCACCGTGCGCACTTGGTTCCAGAATTGCCAGGTTGGCGAGTAATCTTGCCAGATTTGCTGTGCAGTTGCCGGATCGTCTGACAGCACAACCACAGCCAATGCTTCGTTCATCGGCACATTCACCACCATCGTCAGCACCATGCCCCCAAAGAAATAGACCAGTGCGCCGCTGCCAAAGAAAACAGCGCTTTTGCCAACCCCCTGACGCCACAATACGAAACCGGTAAGGCCCAAGACAAAGGGCGTTCCAAAAAAGGCCGGGGCAAAAGTGGCATTGCGCACCGAAGCGTTCATGGCTTGCATCGCCTGAATCGCAATACGCGGATCAGCCTTGTCCAGCCCCCACATGGTTGAACACACCCAGGCATAAAAGAACCCAAAAATAGCTGCGCTTAGCAGCATGGAAGACAAGATAAGCAAGACAGTGAGGGGGCGCATCATTTTCTCCTTAAGAGGCGTACACATCATTACGGCTTTACCTATCCGTAACAAGGTGTACGGTACTCTGCAAGATGATTCAGGATACTAAAATGCGCGACGAGCAAAGAAAAATGCGACACGAGGCGATTACACAGGCCGCCTATCAGTTGCTTGCGGCAAAGGGCTATGACGGGACGTCGATGCTCAGCATTGCCAAAGCTGCCAAAGCCTCTAACGAGACATTGTACCGCTGGTATGGCGACAAGCGCGGCCTATTTGACGCCATGGTGCGCGACAATGCAGACAGCATTCGCGCGGTGCTGGAAAAGGCCCTTCAAAGCGGTGAAAATCCCGCTGAAACCCTCAAATGCGCTGCACCTCTCCTGCTGAAAATGCTTTTGGGGGACCGGGCGATATTGCTGAACAGGGTCGCCGCCGCTGATCCTTCGGGTGAGTTGGGCGCAGCAATTGCGCGCGGCGGGCGCGATACGATCCAACCGCTGATCGCCAATGTCATTCAGGCGATATGCGCCAAACAAAAAGCGCAAAATGACCAAGGTGATTTGCACCTTGAACACACCGAATGGTTTCTGGGTCTCTTGATCGGCGATCTTCAAATGAGGCGGGCGATTGGGGCCCTAAAACCACTCTCCGACCCCGAGATCGAAACCCGCAGCCAAAGGGCACTTGATGGGTTTTTCCGGCTTGTCCAGCAATCCTAAGGCCTGGCCGCTTAGCCCCCCAAATGCGGCCGCAGCGCTTGATAGATCACTGCCGTGGCGGTATTGGCCAGGTTCAGCGACCGCACATGTGTGCCCAGCATGGGCAGGTGGAAAATGCGGTCATCCAAACCTTCCAACAGCTCGGGTGACAGCCCCTTAGATTCACAGCCAAACACCAAATAGCCATCCTGCGCATAATCCGGCGCATAAACGCTTTGGTGGCCGTGTTCCTCAAAGAAATACATCTTGTCGCGCGCCGGCTTCCGGGCCTCTAAAAAATGCGCCCAGTTGTCGTACTGGCTAAGCTTCACATGTTTCCAATAATCCGTGCCCGCCCGTCGCACCGATTTTTCATCCAGCGAAAACCCCAAGGGCTTGATCAGGATCAGTTCCAGATTAAGCGCCACACAGGTGCGCCCAATGGCCCCGGTGTTCCACGGAATTTCCGGCGTTACCAAAACGATCTTGAGTTGCGGGTCAGGCATCAATGGGCTTTCTAAATCAGAGGCAAGCTGCAGCCACAGGGCCGCGTCTCCACCTATCCCAGACCGTCCGCGCTCACAATCAAAACCATGGGCTGGGGGGGGGGGCGGTTTCTTATCCGCGTGACCTATATTACGAAGGAACACCGCGCGCGATATAGGTCAAAGAGGGCTGTTTGCAGCCCTAAACACGACATTCATTCTGGGCGCGGCGAAGTCTCTACGTCGAGCAGCGAAAGACTTCCCAAGTGCGGCCCTTCAATTCTGCCCAACTGGCTAAGTGAATGCTGCACTTCGCTCATTTTAAAGCGGAGCGCAGGTAAATACTGGTCTAAGCGCTGCCCGTCTGAAGTCTGCCTTGCAATAAGACCAGATATTTCGGACAAATACGCGCGGTTCTTTGCGAGATGATTAACATGAGGATCCTATTTTCAAAGCATCCGCCAAATTTAGAACACGAGAAGCTAAAAACGAAGGAGGGGTTAGCCTATGGATCCGAAAGAACTTGGCACTGATAAAGGGCAGCAAATCATTGAGATTTGGGCCAAGTCAGTGGAAACGCAAATGCACTTCAATGAAATGCAAGTCAAATCACGCCAGCTGGGTCTCACCTTCGTTACGGCAGCGCTCGGCGTAGGGATCGTGCTCTTGAGTGATGGCGACGACTTCTCCTTCCCTTTTTCGGTCGCTGGCTACGATTTAACTCTCCACGTATCGGTTCTCCTTATCGTTGGAGCCATGCTTGCCCTGCAAGCGGTAAAGACACTCGACCTTAAGGTTTATCACCGCATGCTCAGAGGTGCGGTTACGTTTGGTGAAGACTTTGAGCGAAACTGCTTGATCCCCATGGTCGGTTTGCGAAAAGGGATGACTTGCTCTATCTCACACTTCAGCCGCTACACGGATGCGAGCGCTCAGGAAGATGAGACAGGAAAAAATCAGTACTGTGGAAATAGTAAGGTTTCAGCTCATGACAAAATCAGGTGGTTCTATCGAGTAACGCAAGGGTTTTTGTTCTTCGCTGCTCTCGCTCTACTGATTTTTACAAATAATTCTTCGTTTGGTAGCGGTGCTGACACGCAAAAGTTGGCTGCTTCAACACCGTCAACTATAGAGGCAACCTCACCGGCGGAGCGAGCCTCCGATTTGAATGAACAAGAAGAAAACACAGATGCCACCGCTTCACTACCATCCGAAAACCCCACAGAAGAAGCCACAAGTGGGTCGAACTAAATTGCCAACAAAACTCTTGGTTTGCGACCTCGATAACACGCTCTACGATTGGGTGGATTATTTCGTCCCAGCATTTTATGCGATGGTAGATCGAGCGACCGAGATCTTGGGTTGCGATAAGGAGGAGCTCTTAGAAGACCTTCGTAGGGTTCACCAGAAACATCATGATACCGAGCACCCGTTTGCGCTTCTGGAAACTGAAATTGTCTCAAATCATTTTCCCGATCTGTCATTTGAACAAAAAGCGGCGCGCTTAGATACGGCATTTCATTCCTTCAACTCAGTGCGGAAAACGCATCTTCGACTTTATGATGGCGTCTTAGAAACACTGAACGCACTCCAATCCGAGAACGTTACTCTTGTCGCGCATACTGAGGGCAAACTGTATTCAGTTCTGGGTCGGCTTCGGCAGCTCAATATCCTTGATAAGTTCAATTCTATATATTGCAGAGAAAGATCGCAGGGTGGCATTAAGACTGCAGCCGAAAGCGAGGAATGGCTAAAAAGATTTCCAGAGGTCAATGTCAAAGAGCTACCACCGGAGGACAGAAAGCCAAATGCTCAAGTGTTGTTAGATATTTGCGACCTTGAGGGGTTTCGCTCAAGTGATGCAATCTATGTTGGTGACAGCATGGGTAAAGACATTTACATGGCCGAAACCGCCGGAGTTTTCTCTGCTTGGGCTAAATATGGAAACAACGTTGACACAGAAAAATACAAAGCTCTTGTTGCGGTCTCGCACTGGACAGCTGAGGACGTTGAAAGGGAGAGTTCTGTAAAAGCTGCGGCAACCAGCACCGTACCGGACTTAGTACTTGAGAACTCATTCGCAGAAATTCTTCCGTTCTTGAGCAGGCGAACCTCAGCGTAGTAAGTTCGGGTGTTGTTGGGTAAATCTGTGATCGGGCTGACGAACCACTTTTCTCCTTACGCCAAAAGTCCAATTTATGCGGGTTATACTCTCGAGCATCCTACAACTTTGCAAACTCCACTATCTGCGCAAAGCAGGCTAACACGGTGGCCAAGACTCTGGGCTCCTTTGGCCTCTTGCCCCCCACGAATCGTACGTTTCAGGGCTTGAAACGTACAAATTGTACAAATAATGAAAAATTCACTTTGCGTGCGCAGCATAGGCAACCGTTTCGCCGCGAAACCTGTTGCGTCTTTGGGGCGGTGACCGCGCTGGCCTTGCGCTGGCTTTGTGCTGGGGGGATTACCGGCGGGGGGGGTACCGGGGCGCATCCTAAATCGCCCATTGCCGGGCTGATGTTCACCAGGTCTGGTGTCTGGTGCATGGCACGGATCAAAAACCCCAAAAATCCCTTGCCACATAGGCGTTTCAGGTGTACTGCGCAGCAATTCACATCTTGTGAATGGTGGGCTGAGATTCGTCTTGGCCCATTTGGGGTTCGAAGTGGGGGCGCAATGATGTGACCTCGACCTCTCAACTCTTGGTCCTATTTGGGGCAATTGACTAATGCAAAGCCAAAATATTCGCATTCGGCTGAAGGCATTCGACTTCCGTGTACTGGACGCCAGCACACAGGAAATCGTGAACACTGCAAAGCGCACCGGCGCTGACGTACGTGGCCCGATCCCTCTGCCAAATAAAATCGAGAAATTCACTGTTCTGCGTGGTCCACACGTTGACAAAAAATCTCGTGATCAGTTCGAGATCCGCACGCACAAGCGTCTGCTCGACATCGTAAACCCAACACCACAGACCGTGGACGCGCTGATGAAGCTCGACCTGGCTGCTGGCGTTGACGTTCAGATCTCAGTTTAAGGGGTTCTGATATGCGTTCTGGTATTATCGCGAAAAAAGTGGGCATGACCCGCTTGTTCATGGAAGACGGCAAGCAGATCCCTGTGACCGTACTTCACCTCGATGAGCTGCAAGTTGTTGCTCAGCGTACAACAGACAAAGACGGTTACACAGCGGTTCAGCTGGGTGCCGGTTCTGCGAAAGCAAAGCGCACATCCAAAGCGATGCGCGGTCACTTTGCGACAGCAAACGTTGCGCCGAAGCGCAAGGTTGCGGAATTCCGCGTCGAAGAAGCCAACCTGATCGAAGTCGGTGCAGAAATCTCTGCCGAGCACTTTGTTGAAGGTCAGAAAGTTGACGTTGCGGGCACATCAATCGGTAAAGGTTTTGCCGGTGCGATGAAGCGCCACAACTTTGGCGGTCTGCGTGCGTCACACGGTGTTTCGATCTCTCACCGTTCTCACGGTTCTACAGGTCAGTGTCAAAACCCTGGTCGTGTCTTTAAAGGCAAGCGTATGGCGGGCCATATGGGTGCCGTTCGTGTGACAACTCAAAACCTTGAAGTTGTGAAAACAGACGCCGATCGTGGCCTGGTTTTCATCAAAGGCGCCGTACCTGGCTCCAAAGGTGGTTGGGTGACTGTTAAGGACGCCGTGAAAAAGAAACTGCCTGAGAACGTACCGTTCCCAGCTGCTCTGAAATCCGCTGCAACTGAAGCTCCTGCGACAGAAGCACCTGCGGAAGGTGGTGAAGCATGAAACTTGACGTGATCAAACTCGACGGCGGCAAAGCCGGTTCCGTAGATCTGTCTGAGGACCTGTTCGGTCTTGAGCCACGTGCAGACATTCTGCACCGTGTGGTGCGCTGGCAGCGTAACAACGCGCAAGCGGGTACGCACAAGGTTAAGACACGTTCCGAAACCTCTTACTCTACCAAAAAGATCTATCGCCAAAAAGGCACCGGTGGCGCACGTCACGGTGACCGTAACGCGCCGATCTTCCGCGGTGGTGGTATCTACAAAGGTCCAGTTGTGCGTTCGCACGGCCACGACCTGTCCAAGAAGTTTCGTAAACTGGGTCTGCGTCACGCTCTGTCCGCCAAAGCGAAAGCCGGCGAACTGGTTGTGATCGAAGACGCAGCTGCCGAAGGCAAAACCGCTGCTCTGGCCAAACAGGTTGCAAACCTGGGCTGGAAACGTGCGCTTGTCATCGACGGTGCCGAGGCCAATCAGGACTTCCTGAAAGCATCCCGCAACATTGAAGGTTTGGATATCCTGCCAACAATGGGCGCAAACGTCTATGATATCCTGAAGCGTGACACACTCGTGATCACAAAAGCAGGTATCGAAGCACTGGAGGCTCGACTGAAATGAGCGCGAAGGCTGAATTCTACGACGTGATCCGCAAGCCGATCATCACTGAAAAAGCAACCATGGCATCTGAAAACGGTGCGGTTGTGTTTGAAGTGGCAATCGACAGCAACAAACCACAGATCAAACAAGCTGTTGAAGCGCTGTTTGGTGTAAAGGTTAAAGCGGTTAACACGACAATCACCAAAGGCAAAACCAAGCGGTTCAAAGGCACAATCGGCCGCCGCAAGGATGTCAAAAAAGCATATGTGACGCTTGAAGAAGGCAACACAATCGACGTGTCCACCGGACTGTAAGTCGATCGCTTTTGAGAATTGAAAAAGGCCCTCGCATCTGCGGGGGCCTTTTTTGTCGGTTAACGATTGCTGGCTCTAGCGTGTTTCGCGCCAAGCGATCTTGTTCGGTTGGGTAAGTGGGCCAAGACCGACGGCTTTCTTGATAGTGTTTAGCGAAATATTGGTACGGTACGGCATTGTTTGCGGGAACGCGCCTCGACCTCGTAGCTTTAACACGTCGCCATCAACTATTTGACTGCTTGGGTTCATCAAAACAGTGATGGAGGGTACGCAATTCCAGCGGCCGCCCGGTTTGCGTGTCACTGGGTTGTAAGTATTTGCTCCGTATCTAAAGCAAACTTTGGACTGTCCGTTAGCGCCTTGGACCTGCCATTCGCCATCTACAGAAGCGATGTTTCCGGGGTAAACAAGCCATGTATGTCCATCTGCGCTCATGTATTCGACCTGGGTGCCATGCCGTGAATTCCAAGTTTTGCGTGTCGTGTTCGCCAAGAAATTCCGTAACTTTGTTGGGTCAGCCAGCAACGCGTCAATTTTAGCGCGATCTTCGGGAACGACAAATGTTGTGAGTGTGGTGTTTAAGGTGTCGCCACACGCGCATAAGAGCGCGAGAGCGCAGATTGACAGCAGCTTTTTCATTTGAATTCCTTGGGTGTACGAATTTTCGGCAGTTTGCATGGGGGCAGGGTGAGCCGCAATCGTAAAATTCACCTAAGAATTGTGCAGCTCAGTTCAGACGTATCTTGCTCATGGACCAAGCATGAAATGCTTAAGCCCTTTCTTTTGCCTCCTCCCCATTGCCTCCCCCCCCAATCCCTGTTACTCCGCGCGAGTGGTAATCGGCCTCAGATTCGTTCTGGGGCTGTTTGTTATTTTCTACCGGGACCTTCGGGGCCCTTAATACGGTCACCTGACCATCCAAGTCAGGGGGCTAACATCGCGGGAACGGCAGCTTATAAGGCCCTCTCGCACTGCAAAAACGGAAGACAGTAAACATGGCATTAAAGTCGTATAAACCGACGACGCCGGGCCAGCGCGGGCTGGTTCTGATCGACCGTTCGGAGCTTTGGAAAGGACGTCCAGTCAAGTCTCTCACTGAGGGTTTGACTAAATCGGGCGGCCGGAACAACACCGGACGGATCACATCACGTCGTCGTGGCGGTGGCGCAAAGCGTCTGTACCGGATCGTTGATTTCAAACGTAACAAATTTGATGTCGCGGCAACCGTAGAGCGGATCGAATATGACCCGAACCGTACCGCGTTCATCGCTCTGATCAAATATGAAGATGGCGAGCAAGCCTACATCCTGGCCCCTCAGCGTTTGGCTGTTGGTGACAAGGTTGTTGCTTCTGCCAAAGCCGATATCAAGCCAGGCAACGCAATGCCTTTCTCTGGCATGCCAATCGGTACCATCATTCACAACATCGAACTGAAACCAGGCAAAGGCGGTCAAATCGCACGTGCGGCTGGTACCTATGCTCAGTTTGTTGGTCGTGATGGTGGCTACGCTCAGATCCGTCTGTCTTCAGGCGAACTGCGCTTGGTACGTCAGGAATGCATGGCCACCGTTGGTGCCGTGTCTAACCCAGACAACTCTAACCAGAACTACGGTAAAGCCGGTCGTATGCGCCACAAAGGCGTGCGCCCGTCGGTTCGTGGTGTTGTTATGAACCCGGTCGATCACCCACACGGTGGTGGTGAGGGTCGTACATCTGGTGGTCGTCACCCGGTTACACCTTGGGGTAAACCTACCAAAGGTAAGCGTACCCGCAACAAGAACAAAGCGTCGCAAAAGCTTATTATCCGCTCGCGTCACGCCAAGAAGAAGGGACGTTAATTCATGTCTCGCTCTGTATGGAAAGGCCCTTTTGTCGACTCTTATGTCCTCAAGAAGGCAGAAGCTACTCGTGAATCGGGTCGCAATGAAGTGATCAAGATTTGGTCTCGTCGTTCCACCATCCTGCCTCAATTCGTTGGGCTGACTTTTGGTGTGTACAACGGTCGCAAACATATTCCTGTCAACGTCACAGAAGACATGATCGGTCAGAAGTTCGGTGAATACTCCCCGACTCGGACCTATTATGGCCACGCTGCTGACAAAAAAGCGAAACGGAAGTAAGTCATGGGCAAGGCAAAGAATCCCCGCCGCGTGGCAGATAACGAAGCAATGGCAAAACTGCGCATGCTCCGTACTTCCCCGCAAAAACTGAACCTGGTTGCTGGCATGATCCGCGGCAAGAAAGTTGAAAAGGCACTGACCGATTTGACTTTCTCTAACAAGCGTATCGCGCAAGACGTGAAGAAATGTCTTCAGTCTGCAATTGCCAATGCTGAAAACAATCACAATCTGGACGTTGACGAGCTGGTCGTTGCAGAGGCTTACGTTGGTAAGAACCTGACAATGAAACGCGGTCGTCCTCGGGCCCGTGGTCGTTTCGGCAAGATCATCAAGCCGTTCTCTGAACTCACAATCAAAGTGCGTCAAGTTGAGGAGCAAGCGTAATGGGACATAAGGTCAATCCAGTCGGCATGCGCCTGCAGATCAACCGTACTTGGGACAGCCGCTGGTATGCGGATACCAAGGACTACGGTGATCTTCTGCTTGAAGACATCAAGATCCGTGATTTTATCAAAACCGAGTGTAAGCAAGCTGGCATCGCTCGTGTGATCATCGAACGTCCGCACAAAAAGTGCCGCGTCACGATCCACACAGCACGTCCAGGTGTTATCATTGGCAAAAAAGGTGCAGACATTGAAGTTCTGCGCAAGAAAATTGCCGCGATGACAGACAGCGAACTGCACCTGAACATCGTTGAAGTGCGCAAGCCAGAACTCGACGCAGCATTGGTTGGCGAGTCCATCGCTCAGCAGCTGGAACGTCGTGTGTCTTTCCGCCGCGCAATGAAACGTGCCGTACAAAACGCCATGCGTATGGGTGCCCTGGGCATCCGTGTGAATGTTGCGGGCCGTTTGGGTGGTGCAGAAATCGCGCGTACAGAATGGTACCGCGAAGGTCGCGTGCCGTTGCACACTCTGCGTGCTGACATCGATTACGCACACACCGAAGCGATGACTGCCTATGGCATCATCGGGATCAAAACCTGGATCTTCAAAGGCGAGATCATGGAACACGATCCACAGGCGCGTGATCGCAAGTCACAAGAAGTACAAGACGGCCCAGCACCTCGCGGTGCAGGCGGTCGTCGCTAAGGGAGAACTGAAAGATGCTTCAACCAAAGCGTACAAAATTCCGCAAGATGTTCAAAGGCCGCATCAAAGGCGAAGCCAAGGGTGGTTCCACTCTTAACTTCGGTTCCTTTGGCCTGAAAGCATTGCAGCCGGAGCGTGTAACTGCTCGTCAAATCGAAGCAGCACGTCGTGCGATGACCCGCCACATGAAACGTCAAGGCCGTGTTTGGATCCGTATTTTTCCAGACCTGCCAGTTACCTCTAAGCCTGTCGAAGTTCGTATGGGTAAAGGTAAAGGTTCCGTTGATTATTGGGCGTGCAAGGTAAAACCTGGCCGCGTGATGTTTGAAATCGACGGCGTTGACGAAGTTGTTGCCCGCGAAGCCCTGCGCCTCGCAGCGATGAAACTTCCGGTCAAAACCCGCGTTGTGGTTCGCGAAGACTGGTAAGAACTTACCAATCTGAAGACATTAAAGCCCCCGTCGCGCAAGCGGCGGGGGCTTTTTGGTTGAGGTGTTTCTTAGGCGTGCTATCCGTGATCATTATGAAGGTGAAAACTGTCTATTTTTTATTCTTGCTGTCGGTTTTCAGTTTCATGGCGACATTGCTTTGGCCGACCGATCGCTTCAATTGGCCCGAAAGCGGGGAAAAGCGCATAGATGAAATGGCGCGTATTTTGCACAGAATAAAAGGGCCTGCCCGATGGTGCTCCGCGTCACGAAACCCACTTAGTGTTGCAACTCAACACCGCTTGGAAGTCAAAAACTGCATGGCAAAGATCGAGGCGACCAGTTTGCCGTTCATTGCCGCAAGAGATGGAGCACTGAAGCAATTTTGGTCTGCGCGGGAAGCGGGATTTGTGTGCGAAGTGACGCTTGCGACAGTCAAGGGAAATAACCGTGTTGTCGGCAGTGATTGCTATTACGGGCTTTTCCACGGCCAGGATTATGAAGCAGAAGGCATGACCGACGACCCTTTTGGGTAAAATGCCAAATCTTTGATTTGGCAGCGCCCGAACCGCCCCCACGGGGCGGGCGCTTTGCTTCCACCCCTCGGTTCGGGCGCTGGATAGATCGAGAGGGATTGAGTTTCATTCTGAGCCGTGGTTCTGTGCGCTTCGATTTGAAGGACACGACACATGGAAACCCTAACCCCCTTTATCGCCTATGTTGCCGCGCTTGGGATCGCAGCTGTCATTCCCGGTCCCGGGATTGCTGCGCTGGTGGGGCAGGCGCTTGGCGGCAACCAGCGCGCGTCAGCGTTCTTCTTGGCAGGTATTGCTTTGGGGGATGTGACCTATCTAACCATTGCGGTCATTGGCCTCGCCGCGATTGCCAAGACATTCGCCAGTGCGTTTCTAGTGATCAAAGTCTTGGGTGGTCTTTATCTGATGTATTTGGCCTGGGGCTTTTTGACCACCGAGGCTGGGCTGAGCAAACTGCGCGCGGAACGTCCTAAATCAAGTTCTGGGTCTTTTATGGCTGGGTATTTTGTAACTCTGGGCAATCCCAAAACCATCGTTTTCTATTTGGCGCTTTTGCCAACGGTGATGGATTTGAACAAGGTGCATTTGTTTGAGTGGGCGATGCTGGCTGTTCTGACTGTACTGGTGATCTTTGTCGCGCTTGCCCCCTATGCGGTCTTAGCAACAAAAGCTCGGTCGTTGATGACCCAACCCAAGGCCTTGCGCCGATTGAACCGCATCGCGGCGACGGCCATTGGCGGGGCGGGTACGTTGATCTTGGGCGAGGCGATCACAGCGGCCCTGCGCCGCAGCTGAACTTCCCTTAAACGGCCCTTGCACCTTAACCCGATCGTGACATATCAGCACCAAAAGTTAACGGGCGGGCATAATGCGGCAGCACCTTTCAGATATTCTAGAACGCGCCATCACGCGCAATATCATCATGGCGGTGATCCTGTTCAACGCGGTGATCTTGGGGCTTGAAACCTCAAGCGCCATCATGGCGCAGGTTGGCACACTGATCACCACTTTGGACACTATCTGTCTGTCGATCTTTGTGGTCGAGCTGTTGGTCAAGTTTTATGCGCGCGGATGGGCGTTTTTTCGGAATGGCTGGAGCCTGTTTGACCTGGCGATTGTTGGCATTTCTCTGTCGCCCGTGGGCGAAGGGCTTTCGGTCTTGCGCGCCTTACGGATCTTGCGGTTGCTGCGTGTTGTCTCTGTGGTGCCGTCGCTGCGCCGCGTGGTCGAGGCCTTTATTATGGCGCTGCCGGGCATGGCCTCGGTGTTTTTGCTGACAGGGGTGATCTATTACATCGGGGCCGTTATCGCGACCAAACTCTATGGAGATACCTTTCCGCAATGGTTCGGGAGCCTGGGCGAGTCGCTGTATTCGTTGTTTCAGGTGATGACGTTGGAAAGCTGGTCGATGGGCATCGTGCGTCCGGTGATGGAAGTGCACCCGCAGGCTTGGCTGTTCTTTGTGCCCTTCATCCTAATCACCGCCTTTGCGGTGGTGAACCTGGTTGTGGGTCTGATTGTCAGCACAATGCAAGACGCGCATGCCGAAGAAGACAATGCCGCCACAGATAGCTATCGCCATGAGGTCATGGATCGTTTGGCCCGGATAGAAGAGGCGCTTGTGAAGAGCCAAGCAAAGTAGGGGGGAAAGCGCGCTGCGCTTTATTCCCATTTATAGTTAAAGCTCACCGAAATCCGCTCGTCTTCGGCCATGTTCATCGGGACCTCATGGCGCAGCCAGCTTTCCCACAGCAACACGTCGCCAACTTTCGGCTCCATATAGATGAAGTTTTTCATCTCGCGCCGGGCCGTTTTCAGGCGGGCAGGGGCCCCCATCATCATTGCATGGCGCGGGTCTTCAAGCTTTAGTGCGCTGGTGCCCTCGGGCATCGAAACATAGGTGGTGCCGGAAATCACTGAGTGCGGATGAATATGGGATCCATGTGAACCGCTTTCGGGCAAAACATTGATCCACAGATCCTCCAGCACCAGTTTCCCGTCGCCCAGATCAAATTCTAGATCTTTGGCAAAGGCGGCGACATGGGCGTCCAGTGCCTTGACCAGATCTGCAAAGATCGGAAATCGCCAGGGCAAATCTGTCAGCGAGGCATAGCTGGTATAGCCGGGGTATGCGTTGGCTTCACACCATTCATGGCCAGCGTCATCATCTTCGGCAATGGTGATGCAAGAGTTTTCCAACTCGGCCCCGTCAATAGAAGGGCCAAATTCTGACAGGGCTGCACGATACAGGCGGGTGACAAAGAGCGATTCAATTTGTGACATGACGCAGTGTTAGCCGAGCCGCACCCAAAGTGCGAGAGCCCGGACGCAAATTGCAAAAAGTTTGGCGAAATAACGCGACGCTTTCGCATTTCTCTGTATATGAGAAAGATAGTCGAAGTGGAACAAACATGAAAACTGTTGATTTTGTGAAGTGGGTCGCGACAGCGATTCAACTGGTTGGATACGGGCTGACGGGCCTGAATGTCGTGCCGTGGAATGTGTTTTTCTTTTTGGCAGGGATTCTCTTGTGGTTTGCAGTTGGGGTGATGTGGAAAGATCGGGCCATCATGGTTGTGCATGTTGGTGCGTTTATTTCTTTGATGGCGGGCTATCTGAATTCATAAACCGCGCCTGAAACGCAGATTTCACATTGCATATGCATGGAAAGCCGACAGGTGCCGGCTTTCGCATTGTGGGGCGGAAACTAAGAGCGTTGAAGCGCGGCGTCGCCTGCGTCTTTCATCACGTCCATATCCATGCCCTTCAATGGCAGAGCCCCATAATTGACCATCAGATAGCCTTTGGGGCCGGTTTTGACCGCATGTGCATAGCGCGGGTCCTTGAGCAGGTCTTGCGCAAGCACGCCCGCAAAATATCGGTCATCCCCGACATAGCGGAAGGCATAAACGGTGATGCCATTGTCTAAGACTTCCAGTTTTTTGATATCGGTTTTAAGGCGTTCATCGGATGAGAGGTAATAGTGACTCATTCCAACGCCCTGTGCCAGCATCACGCCTGCCACAATAATGACCGCAGCCAGAACACATGTGCCACGATTGCCCACACAATAGTTGCTGGACGGGCCGCTAGATGGGCTGGAAAATGGTGCGCAAGCGGTGACCGCAATCAAAGCACTAATCGAAACAGCAGAAACTGTATTGCGGCAAAGCTTAAAGTTAATCATTTTTAGTCCCCTATTTTTGGTTCCTTCGCCCCGGCGAAAGAATTTAATTGAATAGGTTTCCTGTCATCTTTTTCCCCTGCCACTTGCCACTATAGCGCATTTTGTATTGTTTTTCCTCACTTTTTTGGTCTTTGGGTCTAATTGTGGTCACGACAACAAAGGCTGGTCAAATAATTGTATTTAAACTTTTTGAAAACTAAGGCCCGTAGATAGGACTGATGATACGCAAAACCATATCCCTTTTGTTGCCTGCGCTCTTTCCCAGTTGGCGGTTTTTCAAGACCGTTGGGCCATCACCACGCATTGAATTTCGGCTGATAACGGGGGGCGCAAAAGCCGATTGGCAAGCCAGCCACCCTATTCCAGACACACTCGGGCCGGTGCAGATGTGCAAGCGCTTGTTTTGGAACCCAAACCGCAACACACAGCTTTATATGGTGGCAGTGGCGGAACGGTTGGTTTCGGGTGTCAGGGATCACTCTGAACAAGAGTTGAACCGTTTGATTGCTGAATCGTTGCACGCTGCGCGGGGAAAGCTGCAATTCCGTTTGGTGTTTCTGGTGCCCGAAGGCAGCCAGATTGTTGGGCACGTTCTGTTTGAAAGCACGCCAGTTGCCCTGTCAGAGATGCAGCCATGACAATTGAAATATCATTCGCCTTAACCCTGCGTTTGACCGAGGTGATGTTGGCCTTGGCGCTTGGCCAGCAGGCGCTGGAACATTTGTCGTTAGGCAGGGATCGCGCGCTATTTGCGGCGCGTCTGCTGTGTTGCCTGTGGCTTTTGACCGGTTGGCAAGCTGGTGCCGCAATGGCCGTGCTCTGGCTCAGCCATCTTGTTGTGCTGCACCGGTTCAACGGGCCCTATAATGGCGGCGCTGATAAAATGGGGTTGTTGATCTCTACCTGTTTGCTGGCCGCGCATTTTGCGCCAGAGCCGCGTTGGGCTGAGCTGGCGATATCTTACTTGGCAGTGCAATTGGTGCTGTCGTATTTCGTTTCTGGTTATGTGAAAATTGTGAACCCAGAATGGCGATCTGGGCAGGCGTTGGTCGATGTCTACCGATTTTCAGCCTATCCTGTCGCCGAAGATCTGCGCCGCTTTGCGCAGTGCCCAAAGCTGCTGTGGGCCATGAGCTGGTGCGTTATGGGGTTTGAGGTGGTGTTCCCGCTGACATTGTTTCACCCGCTCGCCTTATTGTCGGGCATGGCTGTGGCGGCGACCTTTCATTTGGCCAATGCATGTTTGTTTGGCCTCAACCGGTTTTTCTGGATATGGCTCTGCGCCTATCCCAGTTTGATCTGGTTTCAGGAGCGGCTTGTCATGAGCTAGCCGCTGCGTTTCTCGAGGTTTTCGGATCTGTCCATTAGTCGTGAAGAAAGCTGAGCGATATGCTCTGCCCGAACTTTTTGATCTTCGAGTAAAGTTGTTCCCAATATAGAAGAAAACGCGGACTGGCTTGCTAGAAGCCTGTCGTAAAGTCGGTTCACTTGGTTGGTTGTGCGTGAATACAGCGAGAAAAAAATTGCAGATATCGCCTCTGTTATCAGGCCGACAACCGAACCCAAGTATGCTGCGGAAAGTCCTTCGATTCCAGCTAGTTGAAAATATATTCCAAACCCTACGGAAACACAGATGATCAAAAAACCAACTGATGCGCTGATCATGCATATTCTAAAGCTCTGCTGTGCATGAAGTCTCGCTTCCGCTATAAACTCGTCCATACTGGCAAATGAAATCAAATTCATCAGCTTGAATACATCCTCGCCTGATGCCTGCTCCAGCTTCTGTAAATACTCTTTCTTTTCAGCTCGCGCGTCGGCTCGCTCGGCTCTATTTTGACGTATTATTTCAGCGGTAAGCTCTGTTAGGTCGATTCCGGCGATTGTTGTGAAGATGCTCATAAGAATTCTGTTGGCTTAGATGATCTAAATATGTGGCGATCATACGCGGACTAGTTAGTTTACTCCAATACAAATTCAGATTCTTTCCCTTGCCCTAACCCTCTAACCCCCCTATAGACGCGTATCTCACGGATTCCCGTCACGGGGATTCGTGTGTTTTGTTTTGGTCCACCAGATCAACGGGTCACCCTGAACATACTGTCAGGCGCCCTCTGGTGTAGGAAAGGAAGAGGCGACATGAACGCCAATGAACTTCGCGAGAAGTCCGCAGATCAACTGCGTGAAGAGCTCGCAAACCTGAAAAAAGAAAGCTTCAATCTGCGCTTTCAACAGGCAACCGGTCAGATGGAAAACACTTCAGGCATCAAAGCGGCACGCCGCAACGCTGCCCGCGTGAAAACCATCCTGAACGAAAAAGCCGCACAAGCTGCAGAATAAGGGAGCTTTGAGACATGCCTAAACGAATCCTTCGCGGTGTTGTAACCAGCAACGCAAACGAACAGACAGTAACCGTGTCCGTAGAGCGTCGCTTTACGCACCCAGTTCTGAAGAAAACCATCCGTAAGTCCAAAAAATACCGGGCTCACGATGAGCAGAATGCTTTCAACGTTGGTGACAAAGTCAAAATCATTGAGTGCGCACCAAAGTCGAAAACGAAACGTTGGGAAGTTCTGGAAGCTTAATTCAAGCTTCCCGGACGACTTAACAAAGTCGAAACCCTGGGGACACAGCTGACACGCATCGTCAGTTCCCAAAGGTCGGGAGAAACCAAATGATCCAGATGCAAACAAACCTGGATGTTGCTGACAACTCTGGCGCTCGCCGAGTTCAGTGCATCAAGGTTCTGGGTGGCTCTAAGCGTAAGTACGCATCCGTTGGCGACATTATTGTTGTCTCGGTTAAAGAAGCTATCCCACGTGGTCGCGTTAAAAAAGGCGACGTCCGTAAGGCCGTTGTTGTTCGCACCGCTAAAGAAGTTCGTCGTGAAGACGGCACAGCAATCCGCTTTGACCGTAACGCCGCTGTTATCCTGAACAATGCAGGTGAACCAGTTGGTACCCGTATCTTCGGGCCGGTTGTTCGCGAATTGCGCGCCAAAAACTTCATGAAAATCATCTCACTCGCGCCGGAGGTGCTGTAAGATGGCTGCTAAGCTTAAAAAAGGCGACAAAGTCGTCGTACTTGCTGGCAAAGACAAGGGCCAAGAGGGCGTTATCGCCTCTGTTGATCCGAAAGCCGGCAAAGCAGTGGTGGAAGGCGTTAACATGGCCATCCGTCACACCAAGCAATCCCAGACTGACCAAGGTGGTCGCGTGCCCAAGGCAATGCCGATCCAGCTCAGCAACCTGGCATTCTTGGATGCAAACGGTAAAGCAACACGCGTTGGCTTCAAAATTGAAGGCGACAAAAAAGTGCGTTTTGCTAAGACAACAGGAGATGTGATCGATGCTTGATAATGCTGACTACACTCCACGTCTGAAGACACTGTACCAAGACACAATCCGTGCCGCTCTGAAAGAAGAGTTTGGTTACAAGAACGACATGCAGGTTCCTGCACTTGAAAAAATCGTTCTGAACATCGGTTGTGGTCGTGCAGCTGTCAAAGACAGCAAAAAAGCCAAGTCCGCGCAAGCAGACCTGACTTTGATCGCAGGTCAAAAAGCCCTGACAACTGTTGCGAAAAACTCTATCGCTGGCTTCCGCGTTCGCGAAGGCATGCCGATGGGCGCAAAAGTTACTCTTCGTGGCGACCGTATGTTCGAATTCCTCGATCGTCTGATCACCGTAGCGATGCCACGTATTCGTGACTTCCGCGGCGTGAAGCCAAGCTTTGATGGCCGCGGCAACTTTGCCACCGGTTTGAAAGAGCACATCGTATTCCCAGAAATCGACTTTGATAAAGTTGACGAAAACTGGGGTATGGACATCGTGATTACGACCACCGCCGATAACGACGCTGAAGCCAAGAGCCTGTTGAAAGCTTTCAACATGCCGTTCAACGCTTAAGCGCGGGAGAGGATATCATGGCTAAAAAATCTATGATCGCACGCGAGAAAAAGCGCGAACGTCTGGTTGCAAAATATGCCGCCAAACGTGCCGAGCTTAAAGAAATCGCAAACGATGAAAGCAAGACAATGGAAGAGCGTTTCACAGCGCGTCTGAAGCTTGCAAAACTGCCGCGCAACAGCTCGGCTACACGTCTGCACAACCGTTGTCAGCTGACTGGTCGTCCTCACGCTTACTACCGTAAGCTAAAGGTCAGCCGGATCGCGCTACGGGAACTTGGCTCGAATGGCCAAATCCCGGGCATGGTTAAGTCAAGCTGGTAAGGAGGGTTAGAAAATGAACGATCCTATCGGCGATATGCTGACCCGCATCCGCAACGGCCAATTGCGCGGCAAGTCCACTGTGTCTTCGCCAGCGTCTAAGCTGCGTGCGTGGGTCCTGGATGTACTGGCTGACGAAGGCTACATCCGCGGCTATGAAAAAACGACTGGTAACGACGGCCACCCGGCTATCGAAATCAGCCTGAAATATTACGAAGGCACTCCTGTCATTCGCGAAGTGAAGCGGGTTTCTAAACCTGGCCGTCGCGTTTACATGAGCGTCAATGACATCCCCGTTGTCCGTCAGGGCTTGGGTGTGTCGATTGTCTCCACCCCTAAAGGTGTGATGTCGGATGCAAATGCTCGTGCCAACAATGTTGGTGGCGAAGTACTTTGCACGGTCTTCTAAGGAGCTTAGAATGTCTCGTATTGGTAAAAAACCGGTCGAGCTGCCCAGCGGCGTAACTGCCACTGTCTCCGGCCAGACCATCGAAGTTAAAGGTCCAAAAGCGACCCATAGCTTCACCGCAACCGACGATGTGACACTGACTGTCGAAGAGAACGCCGTTAAGGTTACTCCTCGCGGTAAGTCCAAGCGCGCGCGTCAGCAGTGGGGCATGTCCCGTACTGTTGTACAAAACCTCGTCACCGGCGTGACCACAGGCTTCAAAAAAGAGCTTGAGATCGTTGGTGTTGGTTACCGTGCTCAGATGCAGGGCAAAGTCCTGAAACTGGCATTGGGCCTGTCACACGATGTTAACTTTGAAGTTCCAGAAGGCGTGACTGTTACAGCACCTAAGCCGACTGAGATCATCATTGAAGGCAGCGATTCACAGCTTGTAGGTCAAGTCGCGGCGAACATCCGCGAATGGCGTAAGCCTGAGCCTTATAAAGGCAAGGGTATCAAGTACAAAGACGAGTATATCTTCCGCAAGGAAGGTAAGAAGAAGTAAGGACCAGAGTAATGGCAAACAGCACACGGGAACTGTTCCTCAAGCGCCGCCTGCGCGTCCGGAACAAACTTCGCAAGGTAAACACTGGCAAGCTGCGCTTGTCTGTGAACCGCTCGAACAAGAACATCAGCGCTCAGCTGATCGACGACGTAAACGGTGTAACCCTGGTATCGGCTTCCTCTTTGGAAAAAGATCTGGGCGTTGTTGGCAAGAACAACATCGACGCAGCGACAAAAGTGGGCGCGGCAATTGCCGAGCGCGCTGTCAAAGCGGGTCACACCGAAGCGTATTTCGATCGCGGCGGTCGCCTGTTCCACGGCAAAGTGAAGGCCTTGGCCGACGCTGCGCGTGAAGGTGGCTTGAAAGTCTGATTATGGCGCCCCTCGCAAGGGGGGCGTTTTTCTATTTGTGGGTTTCCAATTGGAGGCCCCGATGATCCGGGAGCGCTAGCGCTCACTAGGGTTGGACAAAGGCGCGCTGTGTTAAAGCGCGTGCCAGAAAATAAAGGAATGCCAAATGGCAGAACGTGAAAATCGTCGCGGCCGCGGTCGCAAACGCGAAGAAGAAACACCTGAATTTCAGGATCGCTTGGTTGCCATCAACCGCGTTTCTAAAACCGTAAAAGGTGGTAAGCGCTTTGGTTTCGCAGCACTTGTTGTTGTTGGTGACCAAAAAGGTCGTGTCGGCTTCGGCAAAGGTAAAGCGAAAGAAGTACCTGAGGCGATCCGTAAAGCGACGGAGCAAGCCAAACGTCAAATGGTGCGCGTTCCATTGCGTGAAGGCCGTACTTTGCACCATGACGTCAATGGTCGTCACGGCGCTGGTAAAGTCGTTATGCGGACAGCGCCTGAAGGTACTGGTATTATTGCCGGTGGTCCGATGCGTGCCGTATTCGAAATGCTGGGCGTAAAAGACGTTGTATCTAAGTCTATTGGTTCTCAGAACCCATACAACATGATCCGCGCAACACTTGACGGCCTGACCAAAGAGTCTAGCCCACGTCAAGTTGCAGCACGTCGTGGCAAAAAAGTTGCTGATATCCTGCGCAAGGATGAAGCACCTGCAGCAGCAGACGCGTAAGGAGACTGACCAATGGCTAAAACTATCGTTGTAAAACAGGTCGGTTCCCCGATCCGTCGTCCAGCAGACCAGCGTGCAACGCTGATCGGTCTGGGTCTGAACAAGATGAACAAAACCCGTGAACTGGAAGATACACCTTCCGTACGTGGCATGATCAACAAGATCCCACACATGGTAGAGATCATCGAAGAAAAAGGCTAAGCGCCTCTTTCTGAAGACTTAAAAGCGCCCTCGGATTTCCGGGGGCGTTTTTTTTTGAGTTTAATTTGGGTTTCGTGAAATAAACCCACGATGCGCTTCGGATGTCTATTACCAGCCCCTGAAAAAGGCATGACATCTAGCCGTTAACAATGACCCGCATATTTTGATATTCGCCGCCGCCACTTTGATCGCCTGTTCCGCTTAGGGGGGCACGCGGCCATTGTGAAAACCTTTGGGCGCAAGATGAAAAGCCAGACGATACAATAGGCGATGGCGTTCAGGGTGTCTGGCATCTCGCAAAACCCTAATCAGTTTTAGCCTGATTTCTGAACGAGGGGCTGGCGTCACATCGCCCATGCATGACAGGCTGATCTAATACGCGTTTCAGATAGTTAGCTATGCTGCACCTGCATAACGGCTTTCCCAAATTGTAAGTTGTTCGCGCTAACCTTCAGCCCTATCTCAGAGTCACGAGGAGAACACATTTTAACCCGCTGGGAAATACGTCTCAGCATTCTCTATAGGAGTTGCATCATGGCAACCGCAGTAAACACAGTATACCTTGGCACCGGCATCGCTGACCGCATGCGTGGCCTAATCACAGAATTCAAAGCCACACAGGCGAAACGCGCGAATTACCGTCGGACTTTCAATGAGTTGTCCAACCTGTCAGACCGTGACCTGTCTGATCTTGGTTTCTCTCGCTACGACATCGCGGATGTTGCCTATCAGCACGTCTATGGCAATTGAGTTTTAGCGACATTGTTGGTTGAAGATTTCACGCCTCCGGTTTTCCGGGGGCGTTTTTGATTGCATCTGCCCAATTGGGTTTCGCTGCGAAACGGTTGCCGAGGTGGCGTACGGGGCCTTTATTTAGGGTTATTTGTACAATTTGTACGTTTCAGAGCCTGAATTGTACGATTCGGTTGAGAACGCGGGGCTGGTTTGGTGTGTGACCAAGCTTTTGTATTGAGTAGATGATCCAATGGCAGAAACGAGCGCAAAGGCACGGATGCTGCACTTTAAATGAATGTCTGGATTTCCCAATTCGACGAAACACGATCCTTGTGATCCGCGTAGGCATTAGTATATTCAAGCTAATGAAAAAAGCTTATCGCATATTGAGACGAACTGCAGCTACTCAACCAGCAATGCTAGTGTTGTTTTTTGTCGCCAGCCCGTTGGCAGCTCAAACGCCGCTTTTGGATGTTTTTTCTGCATGCGAAGCGAGCGTTATGGATGGTTCCGATAGTCCCCTTCAGGAGATTGGAACGTTTATTGACGAAACTGAGCGAGGCTCAAGAATACGTGTAGATACGCCAGATGGTACGGTCTTGGCCATGTTCCTGCCGCCTACCCGACAAGTGTCAGCGTGCTTACTATGGGGTAGGCAACCAGATTTCGCGGTTGAGTTTCAAGACCATTGGCTAGACTGGGTTGAATGGGAGGAGGCCGCAACCGCCTCCGAGATTTGGTTCAACAACTCTTTGGAAACTCCGGGCAGCGTCGACCTTACTGACCATTCTCAACCAGGTTATGTGGTCGCGCGATGCAATTCCTTGGAGAATGGCTTGGTGCTCTCAAGCCAACCAACAATTTCCAACGCCACGCGTCAAATACTGCCTGAACCAAGTCATGAGCGCGAGCAGGTCATACACTATCAGTTTAGTGTGGTAACCGCATTGCCGGGACGCTGCGCGTCGGCTGTCGAAACTCACAAAGCCCAAAACTAAAAATCGCTTATCGCAAACTGAAAGCAGTCATTGAAACATCTCAAACGAACGGCGCTAAGTCCGCTTCCCAGACATCCCCAAACTAAGCTTTCTGGCACTTACTCCCGCGCAGCTGCGCTTTGACAAAGCGCTTTGCGTTTGCGGCCTGACTGTGGTGCTATTGGCAAGGTGAACAGGGGACGCGCGAAATGACTGATTTTCTATTACTGGCCTTTATTTTTCTGATTGCAGGTGTTGTGGCGGTGCCGATTGCGTCCCGTTTGGGGCTTGGGTCGGTGTTGGGCTATTTGATTGCGGGTATTGTGATCAGCCCGGTGCTGGCGATTTTGCATGTGGATGTGGTGTCGATCCAGCATTTCGCGGAATTTGGCGTGGTGATGATGCTGTTTCTCGTCGGGTTAGAGCTGGAGCCAAAACTGCTGTGGTCGATGCGCGCCAAGCTGTTGGGGCTGGGCGGTGGTCAGGTTGGGATAACGGCAGGCGCGGTGATGCTGGTGGCTATGGCCTTTGGGCAGGTCTGGACCGTAGCCTTGGCGATTGGCCTGGTCTTTGCGCTGTCGTCCACGGCCATTGTGCTGCAAACCCTGGGTGAAAAGGGCTTGATGAAAAGCGACGGCGGCCAGTCGAGTTTTTCTGTGCTGCTGTTTCAAGACATTGCGGTGATCCCAATGCTGGCTTTGGTGCCCCTGTTGGCGATGCCAGAGCTGATCGAGGCGATGTCACATGCGGCGGACCATGGCGGCGAGGGCGATCATGGCAGTTCGTTGAGCTTGGTGGAAGGCTTGCCAGGGTGGGGCGTGGCCTTGGTGACACTGGGCGCAATTGCGGCGGTGATTGTGGGCGGGGCGTTTCTGACCAGCCCGATCTTTCGCTTTATCGCGCAGGCGCAATTGCGCGAGTTGTTTGTGGCCACCGCGCTGATGATGGTGGTGGGCATTGCGTTGTTGATGAGCCTGGTGGGGCTGTCCCCGGCGCTTGGCACGTTTTTGGCGGGGGTTGTGTTGGCCAACAGCGAATATCGTCACGAGCTGGAAAGCGATATTGATCCCTTTAAGGGGCTGCTTTTGGGGCTGTTTTTCATGACGGTTGGCGCGGGCATCAACTTTGGTCTGTTGTTGGATAATTCTGCGCTGATTGTTGGGCTGACAATCGGCTTGATGGCCCTGAAATCTGCGGTTTTGTTTGCGCTGGCGGTGATCTTTAAGATCCAGGGGTCGGATCGCTGGCTGTTCAGCCTTGGTCTGGCGCAGGCCGGGGAATTTGGCTTTGTGCTGCTGTCGTTCACTGTGGCCAATGCGGTGATCCCGGCGGCGCTGGCGGACCGGTTGCTTTTGGTTGTGGCGCTGTCGATGCTGCTGACGCCTGCATTGTTCATTCTGTATGACCGGGTGATTGCGCCGCGCTTTTCTGCCCAGGAAGAGCGGGAAATGGATGAGATTGCCGACCACAGCGATATTGTTATCGCCGGGCATGGCCGGGTTGGCGGTATTGTCAGTCGCATGCTGCGCGGGGCAGGGATGAACCCAACAGTGATGGATTTCAGCTCAAAGCAGCTTGAGATGTTAAAAAGCTTTAACGTGCACGCCTATTATGGCGATGCCACGCGCCCGGATTTGTTGCACGCCGCGGGCATTGCCGAGGCCAAACTGTTTGTCATTGCCATTGATGGCCGGGATCAAATCACTGAATTGGTGAAATATGTATTGGCGCATTATCCCAAGGTACACGTTGTGGCGCGGGCGGTGGATCGCAACCATGTGTATGATCTGTGGGCGGCCGGGTGCCGGGATATCGTGCGTGACACCTATGACAGCTCGTTGCGCATGGGCCGGTCGGCCTTTGAATCGCTGGGCTATTCGCGCGACCAGGCCAGCCGCATGTCAGAGGCCTTTAGCGAGATGGACAGCAGCAGCATGCTGACCGTCGCCGAACATTATGACCCGGCTATTCCAGCCACGGAAAACGAAGCCTATCTGGGGGCGATCCGGGATCGGCAAGCGGATTGGGAAACCACGCTGGGAGCGCGTATGGCCGCGATCATGGCAGAAGAGAAGGCGCGGTAGCGAGTCATTGCCTGATTGACCCGTCTCGCTTATCAGGCGTCTTATTTACCGAAATATGGAATTTGAGATGCTTGGAAAAAACTTGAAATGTGAATTTAGCGTTGGCGAAGCGATTGGTCAGCTTGTCATATGGATTATCTTGTCGATCGTCACATTGGGGTTGGCCTTGTTTGTGCTGCCCTATTACTTTGTGAAAGCCCCGATCAACCGAACGTATATCGTGGATCATGAAGGGGCAAAACTTGCACGGCTGGAGACCAATGTCGTGTTTGTAGATATTCTGGGGCATGCATTGGTGTGGCTTTTGTTGACTGTGGTAACTTTTGGTTTGGCCTATCTGATCTATTGGCCGGCGGTGATTAAGCGTGTTCTGAATTCAGTTCAGACTGTGGAATTGTAGGGATCACCGAAACCCCTTGACCGCCCCCCCATTTCCCCCCAATCGACACGATCTCTATTAGAGAATCAAATTCTGGTTTTCTGGGTCACCCCCGGAATACTGATTACCTGATCAGTTGTAGCCGATCGTTTGAATGCTTCAGGCTATTTGTCGAAACAGGCATTACAGCCTACCGTTTTCTGGGGCACGATTTTTGACAAAATTATCTAAATGTGCAGGGCGTACCGACCGATCAACGTGGTTATCTTGCTAATTTGCAGCGTATCAACCAAAGCACATTTACACAGGCCGAAAAATTAGGTTCGCGGCCGTTGCAAAGATATCTTAACCTGCGCGCGACTTATTGAATTTATCAGGAGAGTTTTATGCTCCGCATTTTATAGCAATTGATTTTGACCATGACGCTAAGCGTTTTTGCGTCGTCGGCGAGTGCGCTGTTCATTCAACCAGATTGGCTTGATCCGACCGAGCCGGGCGTGGGGGCGAATAGGTATTCGTATTCGTTTAATGATCCGGTTAACTTATTGGATCCGAGCGGAAATGATGCTGTTGGTCTGCATGGTGGTGGACCTGGCGGTCCTAGCGGGATTTCTGAATTAGTCAGTGTGGTCAATGATCTAATAAGTGGAAACAATGACGACGATGCAGACGACGATGTTCCGGTTGTAACCCATCCATTAACTATGGTGGCATTCTAAACAACGACCCAGAACCAGGATCTAGTTTGGCTGAAAGCCATATACATTCTAATAAGGACTTTGTTGTCTTGGTTGGGTACAGCATTGGCGGAGATGCTGCCAACCAATCGGGCAAGCCCCAGGGGGGTACAAAATGGGATGCAAAAGTTGTTACTGGGGCTCGTGTTGACGGTGACTTCCTAAATTCTCTCGCCGCCTCCGCGCGCAATTCAAATATGGTTGTTGTAGTATCTATCAAGGGCGACAAAAAATTGGCTAATGATGGTAGTGTTGCCAGCGCTGTTGCAGGTAGATTCTTTGGCGACCGAAGCTATGAAGGATTGATTGACAAAATCAACAAAGAGTATGGGTCCGTTAAATCATTTACCGATGGTTATTCAAATGTAAGCATTGTAGGCGCAGATCGAATACCGCATGCTGGGGCAGGTAACTCGTCGCAGTTATCGACGGCGGTTCACACAAGTTTCCAAAGTTTGCTCAATGGAGGGTTCAGCTTTGATCGATAGGAACCGGATTGTGATCGCATTGAGTATCTTGGCGATTATTGTTTTAGCATGGATTGCTTACAGCGCTTATTTTGCGTCCAAAGTCGGCGATGCACCTCTCGTTGAGTTTTTGATTGGGGTTTGGGTCTTACCTTTAGCGTTTGCTATCATAGCATATTGGGGACTTCGGGTCCGCATTTTACTAAGACTTGTCATCTCGGTAATCGCCGGACTGTTGTTCTTATTTAGTTTCGAAACGATGACTCGTTTTGGCGCCAATTTAGGGTACCCTTTCTTTCACCTTGATCGTGGAGAATAATGTTTGGGTGGTTAGGTGATAACCAAATTGTATTTGTTCGACATATCAATCCACTTAATCCAAATTGGATAGTGAAATAAATGAATAGTTGTAACTGGGAAAAGATCCAAGGCTTCGTATCTTTAGGGGAATATGAGAAGTTTGTTGTTTGGTTGACACGACAAGCAGAAAAAGAAATATGCACAGAGTTACGCGAGTACGATAACCTCAAGCTACCAATTGCTGAACGATACTTTCAGTGCTCTAAAACTGGAGAAATTTGGGTACTTATCGAGCCCGACCCTGGTTATTCAACTGGAAGTTGGCTGCCTCTCAGCGATTGACTGATCGTGACCAAATGTAGAGTTTGATTTCGTTAGCTCCGTATATTGGGTGCAAATAAAGTTTGCCTTGACCGCCCCCCAATTCCCCCCTAAACGACACTATCTCTATTAGAGAATCAAATTCTGGTTTTCTGGGTCGCCCCCGGAATACCGATCACCTGATCAGCTGTAGCCCGATGGTTTGAATGCCTCGGGCTTATGTTGTGAAAAAAGGTTCTGGAGCTACGGAACCGCAACGAAAAGGAAATGACACTTGGCACGTATCGCCGGCGTTAACATCCCGACCCATAAACGGGTCCCGATTGCCCTGACTTATATCACAGGTATTGGTCATACCTCCGCGAAATCCATCTGCGAAGCCGTGAACATCGACGCAACCCGTCGTGTGAACGAATTGTCTGACGCAGAAGTTCTGGCCGTTCGCGAGCACATCGACGCAAACTACACCGTTGAAGGTGATCTGCGTCGTGAAGTGACAATGAACATCAAGCGTCTGATGGACTTGGGTTGCTACCGTGGTCTGCGCCACCGTCGTAACCTGCCAGTTCGTGGTCAGCGTACTCACACTAACGCTCGTACTCGCAAAGGTCCTGCAAAGGCCATTGCTGGTAAGAAGAAGTAAGGGGAGGGTTTGATCCATGGCACGCGAAAAGACTCGTACTAAGAAAAAAGAGCGCAAGAATATCGCAGCGGGCGTTGCCCACGTGAATTCTTCGTTCAACAACACCAAAATCTTGATCTCTGACGTTCAAGGCAACGCAATCTCTTGGTCCTCTGCAGGCACAATGGGTTTTAAAGGCTCTCGTAAGTCTACCCCTTATGCGGCTCAGATGGCGGCAGAAGATGCGGGCAAAAAAGCGCAAGATCACGGTGTGAAGACATTGGAAGTGGAAGTTCAAGGACCAGGTTCTGGTCGTGAATCCGCTTTGCGCGCATTGGCTGCTATTGGCTTTAACATCACATCTATCCGTGACGTGACCCCAATGGCGCACAACGGCTGCCGCCCACCAAAGCGCCGCCGCGTTTAATCCAGAATTAGTAACTGGGGCCGCGACATTCGCACGGCCCCAGTTCGTCGTTTTGAAACCTCGGGAGTCTGACCCTTTCGGAACATGGGGGTAAGACAAGAATGGAGGGACGCATGATCCATAAGAACTGGGCTGAATTGATCAAGCCAACACAGCTAGAAGTTAAGCCGGGCAATGACCCAGCGCGCCAGGCAACGGTTGTTGCAGAGCCGCTGGAACGTGGTTTTGGTCTGACTTTGGGCAACGCATTGCGCCGCGTTCTGATGAGCTCGCTGCAGGGTGCTGCCATCACAAGCGTTCAAATCGACAACGTGCTGCACGAGTTTTCCTCGGTTGCGGGCGTCCGCGAAGACGTGACTGACGTTATTCTGAACCTGAAACAGGTTGCCCTGCGCATGGAAGTCGAAGGCCCTAAGCGCCTTTCGATCAATGCCAAAGGCCCTGGTGTGGTCACTGCAGCGGATATTTCTGACTCTGCGGGCATCGAAGTTCTGAACAAAGATCTGGTTATCTGTCACCTTGACGATGGCGCAGATCTGTTTGTGGAACTGACTGTCAACACCGGCAAAGGCTATGTGTCTGCGGACAAGAACAAGCCAGAAGACGCGCCGATTGGCCTGATGCCAATTGATGCGATCTACTCGCCTGTTAAACGCGTCTCTTATGATGTTCAGCCGACCCGCGAAGGTCAGGTTTTGGACTATGATAAGCTGACCATGAAGATCGAAACAGATGGCTCTATCACGCCAGAAGACGCCGTGGCCTATGCCGCGCGCATTCTGCAAGACCAGCTGTCTATCTTTGTGAACTTTGACGAACCAGAAGCGGCTGGCCGTCAGGACGAAGACGATGGTCTCGAGTTCAACCCACTTCTCTTGAAGAAAGTGGACGAGCTGGAACTGTCTGTACGTTCTGCGAACTGCCTGAAGAACGACAACATCGTTTACATTGGTGATCTGATCCAGAAAACCGAAGCAGAAATGCTGCGCACACCGAACTTTGGCCGTAAATCTTTGAATGAAATCAAAGAAGTACTGTCAGGCATGGGTCTGCACCTTGGCATGGACGTCGAGGACTGGCCACCGGACAACATCGAAGATCTGGCTAAGAAATTCGAAGACGCATTCTAAGCGCGTCTTGCACAATTCGGGCGGGCCTTTTATACGGCCCGCTTAAATGCCCAGAATACTGGGGAAAACAAGGGCATCCTGCCCCAAGGAGAGCGGCCCACCCGCATGGGACGCCAGACAAAGCATCGCCCACACAAGGGCACTGAAAAAGGACTATTAAAATGCGTCACGCACGTGGTTACCGCCGCCTGAACCGGACACACGAACACCGCAAAGCGATGTTTGCAAACATGGCTGGCTCTTTGATCGAGCACGAGCAGATCAAAACAACTTTGCCAAAAGCAAAAGAACTGCGCCCGATCGTTGAAAAACTGATCACTTTGGCGAAAAAGGGTGACCTGCACTCTCGCCGCAACGCAGCGTCTCGTCTGAAGCAAGACAAATACGTCGCGAAACTGTTCGACGTTCTGGGCCCACGTATGGCAGAGCGTAATGGCGGTTACATCCGCATCATGAAAGCTGGTTTCCGGTATGGCGACATGGCCCCAATGGCGATCATCGAATTCGTTGATCGCGATGTGGATGCCAAAGGCGCTGGCGACAAAGCCCGCTTGGTAGAGATCGAAGACGCAGAATAAGCGCCTCTCTCTGAAGACCTAGAAAACCCCGTCTGGCAACAGGCGGGGTTTTTTCGTGGATGAAACTGCTTGGCCTCAGTGCTTGCAAAATCGCAGAGACAAATAGATCTCCTGTTGACTTAAAACGCCCAAATCCCCAGACCTATGCACCAACACGCCAAGCCCATTGCGGCCCAGCCAAAAAGGATCATCAATGCGCCTCAAGCCCTTAGGTCTTATCGTGACCGCCGCCGCCATTCTGACACCCATCATTTGGCTGCCCGCATTGGATCACGGACGCGATACCCTGGCGCTGTTCAGCCAGTACATGGGCATGGCTGCCTTGATTGCCATGGCGATTTCCCAACTGATCGCCACGCGCTTTAAGGTCGTCGAAATGCTGTTTGGCGGGCTGGATCAGGGCTATGTTCTGCACAAATGGCTGGGTATAATGGCCATGGTCTTTATTCTGTTGCATGACACCATTGATGCCGACATGCGTCACCTAGGCGGGCAAAACTGGCTGGAAGAATTGGCGGAAACCCTTGGCGAACTCAGCCTCTATGGGCTGTTGATCCTGGTGATGATCACCATCACCACCTTTATCCCCTATCACCTGTGGCGCTGGACCCACCGCTTTATGGGCATGTTTTTTGTGGCAGGGGCGGCGCATTACCTCTTTATCCTAAAACCGTTTAAAAACGGCGATCCAATTGGGCTTTATGTCAGCGCCATGTGTGTGTTGGGCATCCTGGCGTTTTCCTATCGTTTGCTGCCTGCTGCATTGCGCCCGTCACGGCGCTATCAGATCAGCCAGATCGAAAAGACCGGCGGGGCCTTGGCCTTAACCATGACGCCGCACAACGGCGCATTGAAATACCGGCCCGGCCAATTTGCCTTTCTCAGCATTGATGGATCTGAACCGCACCCCTTTACCATCAGCAAAGCCCCAAGCGCAGATGGCACGCTGCGCATGACCGTGGCCAAATTGGGTGATTTCACCGCGCGTATGCATCGCCAAACCCTCAATCAGGCAGAGCTGCGCATCGAAGGTGCCTATGGCCGGTTCGAACGCAAAACTCGCAGCGCGCCAGAATTGTGGATTGCAGCAGGTATTGGCATCACCCCCTTTATGGCCTGGGCCCAATCGCTCAGCCCTGACAATGGGCCGGTGCATCTGCTCTATTGCGTGAAATCTGAACAACACGCGGCGCATTTGGCCGAATTGCAACTGCTGGCGGCCGAAAAGGACAACCTCAATCTCTATCTGCACAGTTCGGCCTCCCATACCCGCGCCACCGCCGACAGCATTTTGCAGGTGACCGGCTTGCAAACCCGCGATCTGACCGTGGCCTTTTGTGGTCCCAAGGCCATGCGCAAATCCCTGTGCGAAGGCTTTCGCCGCAATGGGTTGGCGCAGCGCAATTTTCGCTATGAAGAATTTGAAATCCGCACGGGTATTGGCCTCAAAAAACTGGCGCGCCTGTTGTTTGACCGGGTGAAACTGCCCAATCAATTCAAATCCCGCGGCGATCTGTAATCCAGCTACCGTTTCATCTTTCTAAAAATACTCTGGGGGAGGCGTCGAAACAGCGTTTCGACGTTGGGGGCAAAGCCCCCCCCTTCTCGCTTTGCAAGCCCTTGAAAACAGCGGCGGCTTTTGCGACCCATGGCCTATAACGGCCCCACAGCACGGGTCATATACCAATCCACTCTCAGGAAGTTGACTTGATGTTTGCGACAGCTGCGACATCATGCAGGCATGGACGATTGGTTTTGTGGCCACCAAAGGGAGATTTGACAATGACCCGACTGACAGCAAAAGATTTTGATCCGAAATTACTACAGCTTTATGACTTCTACGCGCATGGGATGATCACCAAGCGCGAGTTTCTGCAACAGGCCGGCAAATTCACAGTTGCGGGCATGACCGCGGCAACGGTATTGGGGCTGATGTCGCCAAATTATGCTTTGGCGGAACAAGTGTCGTTTAATGACCCAGACATTGTGCCAGAATACATCCGGTATCCCTCGCCAAACGGCCATGGCGATGTACGTGGCTATATGGTGCGCCCGGCGGGCACGGCGGGGAAATTGCCAGCCGTTGTGGTTGTGCATGAAAATCGTGGTCTCAACCCCTATATCGAAGATGTTGCGCGGCGGCTTGCCAAGGAAGGTTTCTTGGCCCTGGCCCCGGATGGGCTGTCTTCGGTGGGCGGCTATCCCGGCAACGATCCCGAGGGGCGCGACTTGCAGCGCACCGTGGATCGCGAAAAATTGCTGAATGATTTCTTTGCGGCGGTTGAATTCCTGATGGATCATCCAGACACGACCGGAAATGTCGGAATCACCGGCTTTTGCTATGGGGGCGGTGTCGCCAATGCCGCGGCGGTGGCCTATCCAGAGCTGAAAGCCGCTGTGCCCTATTATGGCCGTCAGGCAAGCGCCGCGGACGTTCCAAAGATCCAGGCGCCGCTGCTGTTGCACTATGGCGCACTGGATCAGCGGGTCAATGCGGGCTGGCCTGACTACGAAGCCGCGCTAAAGGCAAACGGCAAGGCTTACGAAGCCTATATCTATGAAGGGGCCAACCACGGGTTCCACAATGACAGTACGCCGCGATATGATGAAGAGATGGCAAATCTGTCTTGGCAACGCACCATAAGTCATTTCAAAAAAAATCTTGTCTGAGCGGGTTACGGATTGCTTGATGGGGGCGCAACGCGGGGCTTGTGTTGCGCCCACGCCATTTAAGACGGCGCAGATTTGGCCCAGATATGGCCAAGATAAAGGGCCAAAATGATCTGAACCTTGCAATCTGATTTGCCGCGTCGCATATCCAGAATAGGTCATTTCAGGAGCCATCATGATCCGCGCCATTGCCATCGCGCTCTGCCTCAGCCTTGCCAGCATCGCCAGCGCTGAAACGCAGGTCCCGAAATCTCAGGCCGAGATATCCCTGGGGTTTGCCCCGCTTGTCAAACAGGCTGCCCCGGCGGTGGTCAATATCTATGCCAAACGTGTGGTGGCCGTGCGGGAAAGCCCGTTTCAGGGCGATCCGTTTTTCCAAAATCTGTTTCGCGAATTTGGCACCACGCGCCCCAAGGTGCAGAATTCGTTAGGGTCGGGCGTGATCCTGTCAGCGGATGGGATTATTGTGTCAAATTACCATGTTGTCGGCATGGCCACCGATATCCGGGTGGTGCTCAATGACCGTCGTGAATTTACCGCCCAGGTTCTCTTGTCTGATGAGGCAAATGATCTGGCGATCCTGCAATTGAACAGCGATGAAGAGATGCCGTTTTTGCCGCTGCGCGACAGCGATAACGTCTCCGTGGGCGAGCTGGTTTTGGCGATTGGCAACCCCTTTGGGGTGGGCCAGACGGTGTCCAGCGGCATTGTCTCTGGATTGGCGCGCAGCGGCACGGCAGCCGGTGCCGGGCAGGGCTATTTCATCCAGACCGACGCGCCGATCAATCCTGGCAACTCTGGCGGGGCGTTGATTGATGTGAATGGAGAGCTGATTGGCATCAACACCCGTATTTTAACCCGGTCCGGCGGCAGCAACGGCATTGGCTTTGCCATTCCTGCCAATTTGGTGACAGAGTTTGTGCATCAGGCGCGGGCTGGCAATAACCAGTTTGAAAAACCCTGGGCCGGGGCGGTTGGACAGTCTGTTGACGCAGATATTGCTGAAAGTCTGGGGCTGGATCGCCCCGGTGGTATTGTGATTTCAGCCCTGCATGCGGCCAGCCCTTATCGTGCGGCAGGCATTCGCGTGGGGGACGTTATTCTGTCGGTGGATGGCCAGCCGGTGACCAATGGGGCTGAAATGGTATTTCGCATGGCCGTTGCCGGGATCGGCTCTGTGGCCAAGGTGGGCGGCTTGATAGATGGCAAGCATCAGGTGGTAGAGGTGGATCTGATTGCGCCGCCGGACAGCCCGGCACGCCAGCAAGAGACCACGGGGCGCAGATCGGCCATCCCCGGCATGGTGCTGTCCAATATCAACCCGGCGGTGAGTGTGCAATTTGGCCTGCCGTTGACGGCGCAGGGCGTTGTGGTCGAAGATCCCGGCGACATCGGGGCCCGTGCAGGGCTGCGCGTCGGGGATATTTTGCTTGATGTGGATGGGCGCGCTACGCCGGATGTGGCGGGTGTGATCGCGGCCCTAAAGGCCGCCAAAGATCGGCTTGTTATAGAGGTGCAACGCGGGTCACGCCGGGTTGTCATGCGGTTTAGGCTGTAGGATGGCGGACCTTTTTCAAGACGGTGCTGGGCCAGAGGCTGGATCTGAGGGGGCAGCCAAGTCCGCCCCACGCCCGCTGGCGGATCGGCTGCGACCGCAGACCCTGTCAGAAGTGATCGGCCAGACCCAGGTGCTTGGCCCAGAGGCCCCGCTGGGGATCATGCTGGGGTCAGGCACCCTCAGCTCTTTGATATTCTGGGGGCCACCCGGGGTGGGCAAAACCACCATTGCCCGGCTTTTGGCGCAGGAAACCGACCTGCATTTTGTGCAGATCAGCGCGATCTTCACCGGGGTGCCGGATCTGCGCAAAGTGTTTGAGGCCGCCAAAATTCGCCGAGCCAATGGCCGTGGGACTTTGTTGTTTGTCGATGAGATTCACCGGTTTAACAAAGCCCAGCAAGATGGGTTTCTGCCCTATATGGAGGATGGCACCATATTGCTGGTGGGCGCCACCACCGAAAATCCCAGCTTTGAATTAAATGCCGCGGTACTGTCGCGCGCGCAGGTCATGGTGCTGGAACGTCTGAGTGATGATGAGCTGGAGGCCCTGACGCAACGGGCCGAGGCGGAACTGGACAAGGCTTTGCCCCTGACCACAAGCGCCCGCGCCACGTTGCATTCTATGGCAGATGGTGATGGGCGGGCGCTGTTGAACCTGATCGAGCAAATCAACGCTTGGAAGGTTGATGGTGATCTGGGATCTGAAGCCCTGGGCAAGCGCCTGATGAAGCGGGCGGCAAAATACGACAAAAACGGCGACGAGCATTACAACCTGATTTCAGCGCTGCATAAATCGGTGCGCGGCTCTGACCCGGATGCGGCGTTGTATTGGTATGCGCGTATGTTGGAGGGTGGCGAAGACCCGCGGTATCTGGCGCGGCGTTTTGTGCGCATGGCGGTTGAAGACATCGCCTTGGCCGATCCCAATGCCCAGACCGTGTGTCTGCACGCCTGGGAAACCTTTGAACGGCTGGGATCCCCCGAAGGCGAATTGGCGCTGGCACAGGCGGTGATCTATCTGGCACTCGCCCCAAAAACCAACGCAGGTTACATGGCCTATAAGGCTGCGCGGGTGGCGGCCAAAAAGACCGGATCCCTGATGCCGCCCAAACATATCCTGAATGCGCCTACCGCGATGATGGAAGATCAGGGCTATGGCAAGGGCTATGATTACGACCACAGCGCCGAAGATGGATTTTCAGGGCAAAATTATTTCCCAGAAGGCATGAAGCGCCCCAAGTTTTACGACCCAGTGGAGCGTGGCTTTGAGCGCGACCTGAAGAAACGTGTCGACTACTTTGCCAAACTGCGCGAAAAGCGCGAGGGATCGGAGTAGGGGTGTCATCGGGTACAGGTGCGCGGAAGGTTTTGACAGAACACCGAATGACCGCTTGGGGCCTATTCTGTTGAAAAACT
>JBOEGL010000019.1:0-747 GCA_050633405.1 Cognatishimia sp.
GCTGATCATCCTCTAAAACCAGCTATAGATCGTAGACTTGGTAGGCCGTTACCCCACCAACTATCTAATCTAACGCGGGCCGATCCTTCTCCGATAAATCTTTCCCCCTAAGGGCGTATAAGGTATTACTCTCAGTTTCCCGAGGCTATTCCTTAGAAAAGGGTACGTTCCCACGCGTTACTAACCCGTCCGCCGCTCGGTCCCGAAGGACTGCGCTCGACTTGCATGTGTTAGGCCTGCCGCCAGCGTTCGTTCTGAGCCAGGATCAAACTCTCAAGTTGAAAAGCACTTACATGCTTATCCTTGACGTTGAACCTCTGCACATCACTGATGTTATAAAACATCAATCCAATATCCTGGCTAGGATACTGGAATAAACTGTTTGTTGTGCTTAGTTAACAAAGTTAACGAAGCCGTCCAAACAGTGAAGCTGTTAATCTCATCATCGAGCCGAAACTCTAGAGACCAGATATGCAAACATTCAATCGTCGAAAAACGACCAAACCGCCCACATATCTCTTCAGTGTCATCACAATGTCAAAAAGCGCGGATCCCGAAAGACCCAGAGACAAAAATCAACAAGTAGCGCCAATCTTACTGGCGCAACCCGCATCCTAGTACCTCAAAATTTTCTCTCAAACCGTCTCCAGAGCACCGCTCCGTTTCCCGTCTGACCCGCCGTTGTGCGCCTCAGCGCCGCCGGTGAAGTGGGTTCTAAGGTCTACTCAACAAACCCGCAAGCGGTTT
>JBOEGL010000020.1:0-30158 GCA_050633405.1 Cognatishimia sp.
AAGGTATGTGACGCGTGGCAAAAACAATCAGAACAAATGGCCAGTTGGCGCTCGTCCGTGCGTTGGTTGATGCACGTCAAAATGCGGGTCTTAGCCAGCAGCAGTTGGCGGCGAAGCTCAAACGCCACCAGTCATTTGTGGCACGTCTCGAAAGTGGCGAGCGTCGTATCGACGTCGTGGAGTTTACAGTTCTGGCGAGGGTCATTGGTTTTGACAAAGATGAAGTCCTGTCGATTGTCGAAGCCGCCACGGAGCCCGACCACAGGATTTGAAGCCAATGAATTGTTGAGAACACGGGAACCCATTTTCCCGGTCTGATGATCATTCCCTCATCGAGGACCAGGTAGCCAAAATCAACGAAGTCCGGCGCGCGGTCGTAGTGAACGCTCTGCAACCCCACGCCGCGATTCGCAGCGCCGCAGTGCAGGAAGTCATTAAACAGTGAACGAAGATAAGGGTGAGGGCGTCGCGATCGCCAATCTGATCGGGACCGATGGGTGCAGTGTTGTTGGTTGGGTGTATCGCTGGAGTATAGGCGCGCATGCGGTGATGTGGGACGTCCAAGGGCCCCAGCCGGTATCGGAAACCCGGCCGGATATAAGTGACGAACAGAAGCAAGAAATCGACTTCGATGCGCTCTTGCGGATTCGAAAAAGTGACAGTGGATAGGACTCTCAGGCAGCCGCCAGTTCATATTGATGGAAAGGGTCTGCGAGCGTATTGGCCATTGGAGCAGATGGCAGCGAAGGTCTCGAAGGAGCCCATTCTGTGAATTGATATTTTGTGCTGCGTGCGCTCGCAGCGTGAAACATGCGGCATGAGCGAGAATCGTCATGCCGTCGCGCGGCGAAAGATACGGTCATTGGTACAGCCTGCAGCATGAATCCAGCGGCGAATTTTCACATCGCGCGCCCTTTGCTGCCATTCATGACTCCTCGCGGAACGCCCGCACTGGTCAAATCAAAGGCGGCCATGGCAGCTACATGGGCCTGCGTTTGCGGCAAGGAGTGCTTCGAAACTAGCGCAGGTTCTCTCCCCCAAAAAAACCTACTTGATCAACTCACAAGCCAATGGCTCGCCTTGTGTCCAGACTAGTTCGGCGGCTTCCCCGAAATCGATAAATCCCTTTCCAAAGCTGCCATCGTATTTGTCGGCGCGATCTGTGGATTGCACTCCAGTCTCAATCCCATCGCCATATTCTAGCCGAACAGCCGGGCGCTCAGTCTCAAAGTAGGAAACCGTGACGACATTCGCCGGGTTTCCTGCGCACATGAACTCGGCAGTGCGCACCGGCTCGATCAATTGCCATTCAGCGACCAACTGCCCTTCGCGCAACAGATAAGCATCGCGGATACACGTCTCGAGATCGCTTTCCTTCCAGCACTCATCGCGTCCCTTGATCCAGCCGCGCTGATAGGCACGCAGAAGATTGGTCGCGTCCTCGGCACCAGCGTCTAGGGATTGGGCACGCTCTTCGGCCTGCGCAAACCAATCGGCAATTCGGAGGTCCAATTCTGCCAAGGCTGGATTTTCGCAGATAGCTTTTTCCGCTGAAGACACTGCAGCCGCACAGTCAAACGAGGGCTTGGGCATGGCAGCGGCGATCTCTGTCCTGTCTGCCTTCTCCTGTAATGCTGCCTGAACCCACGGCGCAATGTAGTACGGCTTTCGCTGGCTGTCAGCGCAACTCGTGTCGAATTGCCGGGTCGGATCTGTGAAGAACGCGGCTGTCATATCCCGCACGCAGGGCACGTAGATTAGTGCACCATGACCTACCTCGGGAATGATTTGGGTTTGGCTGTTTGTCAGCCCTTCTGTTGCATCGTCCACCCATGCGAAGGACGTTTGAATGTCCCAAGTGCTGCCGATAGCAAGGGTTGGAATGTCACTTTGCACCACGTCATGAAAGCCTTCTCGCGGTGATGGTGTGAACAATCCGCAATCCTTAAAGAACCCCTCGGCTGTTTCGTCCCAGAGCGCTGATAATTGCGGAAATTCAAGAGCCGCAGTAAGCGAGCGGTAGCCTTCCAGGGAATTGTAAGGCAGCTCCTCCTGGCAGGTGTAGATTGCCAGATCGGGTCCATGCGCGAACTTGAAAGTGGTCGTTTGCACCGACTTAGCAGCGGCATCAAAGAATTCGCCGATCTCTGCATCGGACATCGCGGCGATCAAGGCGAGCAACCGTTCCTCGCCCGCAGTGTCGAAATGTTTGCGCACATAACCCGACAAGGCCTCGCGCGTCGGTGTCAGCGGAAGAGCCGCGAAATCTTGTGCAGCCGCTTCTGCGCGCCCGCCATCCGACAGGATTGAACTGCCTACGACCGACATTTCCCGGTCAAGCAGTTGGGCCAATCCACTCGTGGTGCGTTCCCGGTTTAAGGCGCGACGCAAGGCGGGCAACGTCGTCGTGATGTCTTCTGCCAGCGCGTCGGCGCGGAGCGCCTCGGAAATCGCAAGATCAAAGAGAGTTTGGCTTTCGGGCGTTCTAACGATGGCCGCCCCTCGTGTATCCATCTCGACGTCAGGCGTGCTAACCAACCCCGCGCCGTATATGCGGTCAAGCGTTGGCGTCGGCTGGTCGGGGCGAGAGAACTCGTAGATCATCGCAGGAAGGTAAGGCGTAATCGACTGACTTGTTTGTTTGCCATTCCGCAACTCGAACATTGCCAGAATTGTCTCGGCTGAAACGGGTTCACCTTCCTCATCAAGCAAAATGCCCGCAATCGCGCTGTCCAATGTGTCGCCCAGAACCTGACCAAGATTGGGATACGCCTCGTTGCATTTTAGATCGCTTGCACAATCCTCGATGACCCAGACCATCGCGTCGTTCAAAGGTTCGGCAAGCGTGTCATAGAGTTTGATCCAAGGCGGCGCGACGCCATCTATGACGACCGCGTTTACACCCTCGGGTGCTGTGCGCAGAATTTCCAGCGTTAGCTTGGTGCCGTAGGAAATGCCGTAGATGTTGTAGTCGTCATATCCCAGCATCCGCACGACCATTGGCACATCAAGCGCGTTCTGCAACGTGTTGTAGTTTTCAAGCGCAATGCCCGCGTCGTTCAACTCCGCTATACATCCTTCGAGAAGTGCGGATTCATTGCGCTCTGCTACGACATCGGCGATTTCACGGGCCTGGAACTCGGCGCATGTTACACTTTGGTTGGAAAGTCCTGCCGCACGTTGATCAAAAGTCACAACGTCACGTGTCCGGCGAAACTCTCCAAATACACGCGCCAGCCCTTTCAAACCATTCATATTCCCCGCACCGGGGCCGCCGTGCAGATACACAACGGGATCGTCCTCGGGCGCGGTCGTTTCTGCCTTCATCAGCGAAAAAAGAAGCTCGATGCGGTTGCCGTCTGGCGCATCATGATTTTCGGGCACTGAGACCGTTCCGCAGATAATCGTTTTGCCTTCGATCTCGTATGGAGCAATTGGCTGCGGACACGGACGGATCGTCACCGGAGCGGATGGGTCATGGCCGCCAGTGGCGATAGCGCCAAACTCAGCAACAGGATCAATGGGTTCACCGCTTAACGCGGCGATAACGGCCATGATTTTTTCAAATTCCATTGGGGTCTCCAATCGGTATGATCTAAGTTTAGAGTTTTATCTGGCGATCATGCTGGTTCAGCCGCCCCCACCAGCAACGGCAACCCAAAGATCGCGAAATCGTTCAAGACATGAACCCCAGTCGAAACCCAGATATTCTTGGTAATAATGTAGGGCAGGAGAAGTACAATGCGGACCGGCACCAACCCGACGAGTGCTTGCGCGAAACGCCACTGGTATGTAGGCAAATGCACAAGCGCGAAAATCACTGACGCGACCAACGCAGCCAGTACGACGGCCAGCGTGCGAGACACGCCCCGTGATGTATGCAGCCAATAGAGCACCGCGAGGAACGGCAGGATCGTGAAGAGTTCTTCGCCCAACAACTGCACTGCCGACTTGGCAAAGAACAACACCCGTTCAGACCCGCTGCTCGAAGCGAGGATATCTCCGGCAGGGTTCGGCGAAAAATCAAAGAGCGAAATGACCAACGTAGCGACTGCAATGGTGACCACATAGTTTAGAACAACGAATAGGACGATCAAAACCCAATCGATCCTACGCATCGGGCGAAAGAGTTCGCCAACAGCCTGGACACTGGTCAGAGCGGCGACGACCGCAAGTGGAATGAGTGAGTAGAGGATTGCTGGAATGAACCCGGCAAGCCCGGAAGGAAAGATCGGTTGCGTATAGATGAGCGCGAAGAAACCTACGGCGACACCAAGCATGACGAACCACCAACCGCTGCCGCGAATGACGTTTATACCTTCGCGGTAGTACGGAAAGTCGTCGTCTTTGCGTTCCAGCCAAGAGATCAACTCAGGGGGAGATTGGCTACTCACTGAGTTGGTCATGACGCTATCCTTTCGTCTTTGGGACAGGGGCCTTCAACATCGACGACCTTCCGTTCATGCCTCATCGGAAGATCACAAATCCGCCCGAACCATCGCTCAGCGTGAAACTCATCGTGTGGCCGCCACCCCGTCGATTCTTGCTGATCACAGCTGTTCCTGACGCCCTGTTGGTACAATGCAATTGCGCAGATTCACTTCTGACCCGTTCCGGCGGATGGCGGAACAAACCTGTGCAGGTCAATCCATCCTGAGTGCTGCTGACTGTGACCGCATAGGCCCCCTCCTTGTGTCCAAAAATGCGGCCATTCGCGACGCCTCCACCATAAATGGACCCGCTACCAGCCATATTGATATCCGCCTGACTGGTCCCTACGCTATCCGCGAAAGAGTGATGCGTTGAGGATGACCCGCTTTCCGCAAAGAAGCTTTCAACCGCATCATGCGCTCGCCCTAGTTGTCCAGCCGAACAAGAACTACCCGCAGCGATCCGGCGGCCGGAAGGATTGTAAAGAATGGTACAACCGCTGTCATAGCGCACTTCGATTTCGCCCGTACTACGTACGTGCAACTCAGGTGGTGCCGACGCGTTGGCAGACCCAGGCGCACCGGATTCCTGCAGGAAACGGCCCGAGACCCAGCCAGACACGTCGCCTCTCGGCGTTTCGACATGACACCAACGGCTGTTGCCTGTGCCACGGCATCCCAGATTACGAAAGACAAACCCGTTCGGTGCCATAGACGTGACGCGATACTTCGTGCCTGGACCCGATCTGATATTGAGATTGTCGTCTGATGCTACCCCGGTGATTTGCCAATAATCTGGGCCAGATTGGGCCTGCGCTTCGGAGGTGGTTCCGAACGAAAAAGCGGCAGCCAAAACTGGTACGGCAAAAGCGCTGACACATAGTAAGCGAATTGCACTGCTGACCCGGTTGAAAGCTGTAGTATTGACTATGCGCATGAGTAAATCCTCTCCCAAATATTTCTCACGTTGCAAATGTACGGCGTGTGCAGATAACTTCGCTCTCAATTATCCATGCTAATGCTATATTGCATTGAATTCCAATCATTGGTAGAAGGCGCAAAATTAACAGTTTGGACTCGGAGTCAGCTTTCGCCTCCTGATTCAAGAGAGGCCGTTGTCGGACATAAACCACTTGCCAGAACCTCTGCGGCACAAACGGTCCATTTGGTCACTCCGTTCGCGCTCACGTGGAATCAGGAACTTAGCTGTGACAAAACTCCCCGGCAAAATCAGAGCAGTTTTGGCAGGTATTCGACCGTTGTTAGCGAGTGAACTTCGTTCCTGTTCCCGGACACCGGGGTAAAGTACCCCTGTCCAAGAAAGGAGCATGGAATGGGACAATCGAGACGAACGTTCACAGATGAATTCAAAGCCGCAGCTGTTGGTCGGCTTTATGAGCCTGGTGCCACACAAACCGGCGTGGCCAAGGAACTGGGTGTGACGAGCTCGCAATTGAAGACGTGGCGCTTGGAGGACTATGGCGAGACATCCTCAGAGAAAGCCCTGGTGAGCAGAGTGTACACACGATCTTTCGATTTGGCAGATGATTCCGTGACAAAGCAAACGACACACAGCGAGTTTGTGAAGATCTTTTTCACTGGGCATTGCTGATGGGGCCGCGCACTGGTTTATTTCACGTGTCGAAGGCGGGAGCTAGCGCACTTTGTCTTTTGGCGTGTCTGATTGCCGTTTTAGCCCGCGGTGCACTTGGAATTCAGAACGGTGGGCTTGTTGGAAGCGCGTTTCTTGCGTGCTTCATTGGCCTTAACCTGAACACATGCTCGGTTGTCGTGCGGATATTTTTTTTGGTTGCCGTCGTGTTGGGCGTGATTGCTGCGTTTGTTGGCGAAACATTTTCTGACATACGTGACGGTCTTGAGCAGATGGCGTTTCTGGGCAGCTTGTTGACAGCGCTTGGGCTTCTGCGCGTTGTTGCAGCCCGCGACCGAAATTTCGTCGACGCCGGCAAATATTTGTCGGCGCAACCTCCCGGTCGGCGTTACGTCTCGCTCAATATGGGGGGACACCTTTTTACGACCTTGTTGAATATGGGTGGGCTTGGGCTGCTGATTGAAACGATCATGTCCGGTCTTCACCGGAGTCGCAACGAGATATCCGAAGCAGTCTACAATGCGCGCGAGCGGCGAATCGTTTCCTCCATTATGCGTGGTTTTTCAACTATCGCATTCTGGACGCCTTTCGGCGTGGCCCTGAACACCCTATTACTCATTTTTTCCGATATGCACTGGAGCGAAATCGCCCCTTTAGGTATCGGTCTTGCCGTAATTTCATTGGCGTTTGGGTGGTCCCTTGACGCGATCGAGCGGCGGGTATGGCCGCTCTTCCCAAGACCGGCAATCAGTACGCCGAGCGCTTCGAATGGTAGGTCTGCATTGATCGTGCTGGTACATGTTGTTGCGCTTGGTAGCGCAATCGTTTGTCTTGATTTCATACTGCCACTTTCGTTTCAGATCGTACTTATCATGATCGTGCCGCTCTACGGGCTGATCTGGATAACGGCGCGTCTAGGTCATTTGGGACCAGTCAAGCTCGCCACGGACTTTTTTGCGCGGGCCCCAACATTTGTCGATGAAATCGGCGTCTTCTCGCTTGCTGGCCTGATTGGTCCACTGGTGATCGCATTGATCCCCGTCGCATCGCTTGACTATGTGCTTGGTATCATGGGCAGTACACCGGTTGTCATGGCCCTGTTCCTAACATGGACCACATTAGCGGTAAGTCTGATCGGCATTCATCCTATTATCTCCGTTCTTGTGCTTGGAGAGCTTTCAACCGGCAGCGGCGTCCTTTCGGATGTCGCCACCTCGCTTGCGTTGCTTGCTGGTTGGGCCGGGGCGGTCGTTCTGGCCCCGATGGCAACCACAGCCGTTTTCGTTGGCCGGCTGGTTGGCAAGAACGTGCTGACGGTTACCTGGGGTTGGAACGGGATTTATGGTGTGGGTGTCACACTGATCTATTCAGGTTTCATCACTTTAGGGCTCTGCTCCGCGATTTTTTGAGCCTTTTCTTCAACCGTGAGAGGGGCTTACCCAATTGTGGATCAAATGACTTGATTTAAGGCGGAATCGTTAGTAGCGTTCCAAATAGTAGAAATACATTCTGCATAGTAGAATTATAGGGAGAAAGCTAAATGAACCGTCTTTTCGCAACTGTAGCGACCGTCGCTTGCATTGGCGCTGCCAACACAGCTGCCGCCGAAACAACACTGATTCTGGGTGAGGCGGGCCCGAACCGCGGGGCTCGTGCAGCAGCGCTGCAGTCCTTCGCGGACGACGTGACAGCCCGCACCAACGGTGAAATCAAAATCAACGTTCATTGGGGCGGCGCCCTGTTCAAATCCAACGCTGCAGCACAGTCGATCGCTGATGGCGTCGCAGATCTTGGCACCGTCATCGCCGTCTATTTCCCGCAGGAAATGCTGGGCTATGGCATCGCTGACTTGCCACTGTTGAACGCAGATGCGTGGGTCGGAATGCGGGCGACAGACGAACTGATGCGCACCTCTGACGCAATCACCGCCAATCTCGCGGATCAGAATCTGGTTTATATCGGCACCTTCACGACTTCCGCAGTCAACATCGCCTGCAAGGACACTGCGATCCGAACTGTTGAGGATATTAGTGGTTTGAAAGTGCGTGGTGTCGGTGCCTATGGCGACACGTTCGGCGATTTCGGTGCCAATATGGTCGCCATGTCGATCTATGACGCCTATCAGGGCCTCGACACCGGGCTACTGGATTGCTCGCAGGGCTATTCTTATGCTGTCGCAGCGCTGAAACAGCAGGAAGTCATTACCAGCTACACCCTGCTTGATTGGGGTCAGGTCGGCGCACTTGGCATCTTCATGAACAAGGACGCCTATGACGCGCTCGACGCCGAAACAAGAACCGCAATGGTCGAAGCGGGCGTCGCCATGGCCGACAAGCTTGGCGAACTCATCACCGCCGACAACGAAACCGCCGTCCAGACCATGAGAGACGCCGGCGTCGAAGTTATCGAACTTCCGGCGGAGGAACGCGACAAGCTGGTCGAACAGGGCAAGCAATACGTGGGCGAATGGGTCGAGCGCGCCAATGCCGTCGGCCTCGACGGAGCGGCACTGCTTGAAGAGTACCGCGCCCTTCTGACCAAATACGCCGAAGAGCGTGACAACCAGGGCTACCCCTGGACGCGGGGCTAACACACTGCAAGACGCCGGTCGCGGCGCACAATTCCGCGCCGCGACCCTTTGAGACTGACATTTTCTGGGAGGAGGAAACATGTTGCATCGTATAGAAAGACTGCTTCTTGATCTTGCTGTATTTGCGGTAATCGGCTTGGGAGTTCTGATCACGGCCAGCGTTCTGCTAAGAGTGACAGTGAACTCAGGCATTCCCGATACCATCGTGATGGTACGAGAACTGATGGTGGTTGCCATCGTGCTGCCGCTTGCCATCGCCACGACCGAACGTGCGCACATCGTGGTTGAGTTTCTCAGCAACAAGATGCCGCAGCGTGCGCAGAATTGGCTGGTGGTCTTTGGCGGTGGCTTTGGTTTGCTGGCCCTGTCGCCGCTGATCTATGCCGGTTGGCACGAAACCGTACATACTTTCGAAAATGGCGCCTTCTTCTTTGGCCAGCTCAACCTTCCGAAGTGGCCCGGCCGCGTCATTTTCCTGATCGGGATATCATTTTGCTGGTTACGTCTGTTGCTGATGGTGGTGGGCGATATTCGAACGATCCGCGCAGGTGGGCATGTGCTTTCCCCGGAACATGAACATGAGGAGGGCGTGTAATGGATGGCACACTGATCGGTATCTGCGCCTTTGCAGCCGTTATCGGCCTTCTGGCCATGCGCGTTCCGATCGCCTTTGCCCTTGCGGGCGTGGCGACGGTTGGCACGTTCGTCGTTTTCGCATTCCGCACCGGAGCGTTCACGCCCGAACGTGCATTAAAGCCAACGACCTCACTGGTCTTCTCCAACTCATTTGATCTGATCCACTCCTACAATCTCTCAATGATCCCGCTGTTCATCGCGCTTGGTCATATCGCCTATCACGCAGACATAACAACCAAGATCTATGGCGCCGCTCGCGTTTGGCTTGCTCGCGTTCCGGGCGGAGTCGCGATGGCGTCTGTCGTTGGGTGCGGTGGGTTTTCCGCGATCACCGGATCGTCCGTCGCTTGCGCGTCGACCATGGGGCGTATCTGCTCGCCCGAAATGCTGCGCATGGGCTATGACAAGCGTCTGGCAACAGCTAGTGTCGCTGCTGGTGGCACGCTTGGCTCGTTAATCCCGCCGTCGGTTTTGTTCATCATCTACGGCATCTTTACCGAAACCTCGATAAGCACGCTGTTTCTTGCCGGAATCCTCCCCGGTATCATTTCGCTGCTTGGGTTCATTCTGGTGATATTAATCTGGGTGAAACGCGATCCATCTTCTGCGCCCGCGTTCGAAGGCCAGATTACGATGCGCGAACGGGGGCAGGCAGCGCTGGATTCCTGGCCTGCGATATCCCTGTTCGTTATCATCGTTGGCGGGATCTATGGTGGGTTCTTCACAGCGACGGAAGCGGCGGCGATTTGCGTGTCTGCAGCTGTGATGATTGGCTTTGCTCAGGGCAAGCTGGATTTGCGGGGCCTCATCGATTCTCTACGCGAAACCTGCGTTCAGACTGCCAGTATTTTTCTGATCGCGGCGGCAGCCAAGATATTCGTGGCATTTGTTGCACTAACGGGCGTCGCTCCGGCCATCGTAAGCGCGGTGACAGAGGCGCAGCTTTCACCGTTCCTGCTGCTGACGGCCATTGCGGTGATCTATCTGCTACTGGGTATGTTTCTTGATCCTATCGGTATTATGGTATTGACACTTCCACTGATGGTGCCGCTCATCGAAACATACGGTTTTGATCTGATCTGGTTTGGCGTCGTTGTCATCAAGCTGCTGGAGATCGGGTTGATTACGCCACCAGTGGGCCTCAATGTGTTTGTCATCGCAAATGTCGTTGGCAAAGAGGTTTCAATTGATAAGATATTCTCCGGAATTATGCGGTTTCTTGTGATTGATGTGATTGTACTGATCTTGATCATGTCGTTTCCGATTATTTCACTGCTGATCCCGAGTTCGATGTGAACTGCGTCAATATTTAAGTGAAAGAAACAGCATGGCTGACAAAATCGAGACTGACCGGAGATTTGCCACAACCCTGGCGCGGGGGCTCAGTGTCTTGCGAGCCTTCAGGCCGTCGGATGACGGGCTGGGAAATGCAGAAATTTCGGAACGCACCGGCATTCCGAAATCAACGGTATCGCGGCTGACCTTTACGTTGCAGAAACTTGGCTATCTGAACCACGCCCGCCGCCATGATCGCTATCGGCCCGGCACAACTTTGTTGGCGCTCGGGAACATGGCCAGTGCATCAATTTCTTTTGTCGATCTGTCGGCACCGTTGATGCAACGACTTGCGGATGAGACCGGAACGTTGGCGCTGCTTCTTGTGCGTGACCATGATAAATTGCTGATTGTGAAGACATGGCGCCCTCGAGGAGTTGCCTCATTGTGGCTTGAAGTCGGGCATCGGTTGCCGTTCCATGGATCATCTTCTGGACACGCTTTGCTTGCGTCGCTGTCTGAGGAAGGCTTTGCCCAGGCGGTGGCTGATTCAGGCGGGGACCGCGAATTGACGGCGAAGCGTGCTGTTGAAGTACGCCGCAACGCACACAACCAACTGGTGACGTCTGGGTTTGTTGTTACTGACCCGGACGAGTATTTCGTAGCCAACATACATGCTGTGGCTGTTCCGTTCCAATCGCGTGATCTGAGCGAGCCGGTGATTTTCACCTGCGGCGCTTTGCCAGAGATATTGTCTGTCTCCCGTATGCGATCGGAGGTCGGCCCCAGGCTGCGTTCTGCCGTGAATGAGTTGGAGCGCATCATGGGACAGGGCCCTTCGCCGGCAATTCAGGAGTTATGATTATTTGTTAAATTCCGCATTGTAGAATTCAATATTGCATGTTGAAATTAGAAAGAGAAACAGATACACTGCTGAAACAAGTGAAAGGCATGTCCTGATGACATCTGTGTCCTACGAAGTTGAAGAAAGGGTGGCGACTATCACGGTGGACAACCCGCCGGTAAACGCCCTCTCGCATGCTGTCCGTAGCGGTTTGTCCGCAGCGATCGGTCGGTTTCAGACTGATGACGCCGCCGACATCGCTGTGATAATGGGTGCAGGCAAAATGTTCATCGGCGGGGCCGATATTTCCGAGTTTGGCAAACCGCCCCAGAGCCCTGGCTTGCCAGAGGTCATCAACCAGATCGAAGCCTGCGCAAAACCTGTGATAGCCGCCGTTCATGGCATGGCATTGGGCGGCGGGCTTGAGGTTGCGCTTGGCGCTCATTATCGCATGGCGCTTCCCGGCACGAATCTCGGCTTGCCCGAAGTAAAGCTCGGGATCATGCCCGGCGCTGGCGGCACCCAACGTCTACCGCGTCTTGTAGGTGTTGAAATCGCCCTTGGCATGATCACCAGCGGCAGGCCGGTCTCAGCGAACGCCGCAAAAGATTCCGGCCTGATTGATCACATTGGAAGCGACACTGACATCCGTACGGCTGCGTTGGGCTACGCCCGGACCATGCTCGCAGAAAACGCTCCGGCCCGTCCGGTCGGTGAAATTGCAGCACCAGACGCATCAGACGCATTGATGGACTGGCGCGTCAAGCTGACGAAATCTACCAGCGGTGAAGTCGCACCCCTGATTGCAATTGATGCAGTAGAGGCGTCGACGCGTATGTCATATGCTGACGGTCTGGCTGAGGAGCGCCGCCTGTTTATGCACCTGATGGACACGCCGCAACGCGCGGGGCTGATCCATGCGTTCTTTTCCGAAAGAGCGGTTGCCAAATTGCCCGAAGTTACCAGCATTGCCCCGCGCGACATCGCCCATATCGGCGTTGTCGGCGGTGGCACTATGGGTGCCGGCATCGCCACGTCCGCAGTGTTGAACGGCCTGACGGTAACTCTGGTTGAGCGTGATCAGGACGCCGCCGACAAGGCTCGCGGGACGATCACCCGGAATCTCGACGCTGCCATCAAGCGCGGCAAATTGGACCCAGCGAAACGTGACGTGATATTAAACGACAAGCTGAACACTGTCACCGGTTATGACAGTCTCTCCGACGCCAACCTGGTGATCGAGGCCGTGTTTGAAAGCATGGATGTGAAGAAAGAGGTGTTCGCAGAACTTGACAGCGCGCTGGCACCAGGCGCGATCCTTGCGACCAACACCTCCTATCTTGACATCAACAAAATCGCAGCATCGACATCGCGCCCCGCCGATGTGATCGGGCTGCACTTCTTTTCGCCCGCCCACATCATGAAACTGCTGGAAGTCGTCGTTGCCGACAAAACCGCAGCCGACGTCGTTGCCACCGCTTTCGCGCTCGCCAAGATCCTTGGCAAGACGGCCGTGCGCGCGGGCGTGTGCGACGGCTTCATCGGCAACCGCATCCTTTCGCATTATCGCACTGCTGCGGATCACATGGTGCTGGATGGCGCGAGCCCGTATCAGATCGACAAGGCCCTGACCGATTTCGGATTTGCGATGGGTCCGTATCAGGTTTCGGATCTTGCCGGGCTCGACATCGGCTATGCCACGCGCCAGCGCAAACTGGCAGACGCCCATCCGCGCGACCGTGCGCCGACATTTGCCGACGCGCTCTATCACAAGGGATGGCTGGGTCAAAAGACCGGGCGCGGCTATTACATCTACGATGAAGGCAGCCATAAGGGCCGCCCCGACGCGGAAGTGGATCAGATCGTAGCGCGAGCTCGCGACGAGGGGGGCACGAACCCGCGTGCATTTTCCGACGACGAGATCGTACGCCGCTACATGGCCGCTATGATCAACGAAGGCGCGCGCGTGATCGCCGAGGGCATTGCTCAACGACCGCTCGATGTGGATGTCGTGTTTCTCTATGGCTACGGCTTTCCGCGCTGGCGTGGCGGGCCGATGCATTACGCGGATGCGCAAGGCCTTGAAGCGGTCCTGGCCGATATCCGCAGCTTCGCAAAACAAGATGATCACTTCTGGACCCCCGCGCCACTATTGGAACAGTTGGTCGCAGAGGGCCGTAATTTTGCCAGCCTGAACAAGGACTGAAAGGAACGCCACCATGTCCAATGCCGTCATCGTTTCCATCGCGCGCACGCCCGTCAGCAAGGCCGGGCGGGGATCGCTGAACATCACCCATGGCGCGACCATGGGCGGGCACGTTGCTGCCGAGGCAGTAAAACGCGCCGGGATCGACCCGGCTTTGATCGAAGACAGCATATGGGGCTGCGGCTATCCGGAATATGTCACCGGCGGGAATATCTCGCGCCAGATCGTGATCCGTGCGGGTCTGCCCATCAGCATCGCTGGGTCAACCGTCAGCCGGTTCTGCGCCAGTGGTCTGCAGGCGGTTGCTGCAGGGGCGCATTTGATTGAGGCCGAAGGGGCAAAGGCAGTGCTGGTTGGCGGGGTCGAAAGCATTTCGATGGTCCAGCCTCCTGCCCGCAATTCGCGCGAGGCATGGCTCGAAGCGCATAAACCCGACCTCTACATGCCGATGATCGAAACCGCCGACATCGTCGCCAGCCGCTACAACGTGAGCCGCGATGCGCAGGATGAGTTGGGCCTTCAGAGTCAGCAGCGCATGGCCGCCGCGCAAGAAGCCGGCCGATTTGATCAGGAAATCGCCCCGATCACTGTCACGATGGCGCAGAAAGACAAGGCGACCGGCGAAGTGACGGAAGTCGAGCGCCATTTTGCAAAGGATGAATGCAACCGTCCCTCGACCACGCTGGAGGCGCTGAAAAAGCTGGAACCGGTGCGCGGTGCCGACCAGTTTGTGACCGCCGGCAACGCCTCGCAGCTCAGCGATGGTGCGGCGGCGCTGGTGATCATGGATGCCAGCGAAGCCGAACGTCAGGGTCTAGACCCGCTGGGGGCGTTCCGCGGATTTGCCGTTGCCGGGTGCGAGCCGGACGAAATGGGGATCGGCCCGGTCCTTGCCGTTCCGCGCCTGCTTGAGCGCAACGGGCTGACCGTGAATGACATCGATCTATGGGAGGTCAACGAGGCCTTCGCAAGCCAGGCGCTTTACTGCCGCGACACTCTGGGCATCGACAACGATATCTGCAACGTCAACGGCGGCTCGATTGCCATGGGCCATCCCTTTGGCATGACCGGTGCACGTATGACCGGCCATCTCTTGACCGAAGGCCGCCGACGCGGCGCCAAGCTTGGCGTCGTCACGATGTGTATCGCTGGCGGTCAGGGCGCTGCCGGCCTGTTTGAAATCTACTAGGAAGGCACGCCACAATGGATCTGAATTACACAGAAGAAGAGCTTGCGTTTCGCGATGAGGTCTACGGCTTTCTGAAAGCGAACCTTCCCGCGCGGCTATCTGACAAAGTCAAGCGGGGCCAGACCCTGACCAAGGCGGATCACGAGGAATGGCATGCGATCTTGAACAAGCGGGGCTGGTTGGCTGGAAACTGGCCGCGCGAATTCGGTGGAGCGGGCTGGAACGCTGTGCAGCGGCATATCTTCGAGGACGAGATGACACGGGCAAGCGCGCCTCGCATCGTGCCATTCGGTCTGGCGATGCTGGGTCCGGTGCTGCAGAAATTCGGCTCGAAAGTGCAGCAGGACCACTTTCTACCGCGCATCCTGAACGGTGACGACTGGTGGTGTCAGGGATATTCCGAACCCGGTGCCGGGTCCGATCTTGCGTCGGTCCGCACCACTGCCGAGCGCGATGGCGACCATTACATCGTCAACGGTCAAAAGACCTGGACGACCCTGGGCCAGCACGCGAACATGATATTCTGCCTCGTGCGGACATCTAAAGAGGGCAAACCGCAGGAAGGCATTTCCTTTCTCTTGGTGGATATGGACAACCCCGGTATCGAGGTCCGCCCAATCATCCTGATCGACGGCGAACCGGAGGTGAACGAAGTCTTCTTCGACAATGTGAAAGTGCCCGTTGCCAATCTGGTTGGTGAGGAAAACAAGGGCTGGACCTACGCGAAATATCTGCTGACCCATGAACGTACGAACATCGCGGGCGTAGGCTTTGCCAGCGCCGGTCTTGAGAATCTGAAGCGGATCGCGCGGGCCGAACAGGCGGGCGGTCGGCCACTGATCGAGAACCCGCATTTCGCGGCACGTATCGCAAGATTGGAAATTGACCTGTTGGCGATGTCCACCACCAATCTGCGGGTAATTTCGCAAGCTGCGGCAGGTCAGGCCCCCGGCGCCGAAAGCTCAATGCTCAAGATCAAGGGCACAGCAATCCGTCAGGAAATCAACGCGCTAACGCGCGCGGCCGTCGGCCCCTATGCGATGCCGTTTGCCGGGGAAATGCTGGAGGAAGGCAGCAACGCCGAACCCGTTGGCCCGGACTACGCGACATCCGCCACTGCGCAGTACCTCAACAACCGCAAACTGTCGATCTACGGCGGATCCAACGAGATCCAGCGCACCATCATCACCAAGGCCATTCTGGAACTGTGAGGACCGAGCATGAATTTTGAACTGACCGACGAACGCCAGATGCTTCAGGACGGGCTGCGCCGCCTGCTGCAAGGCAGCTACACACCCGCACTCCGCGCCGAGATAGTGCAATCCAAGACCGGCTTTTCATCGGATGTCTGGAACAGCCTTGCCGAAATGGGGGTAATTGGGGCGCTGTTTACCGAAAACGACGGCGGCTTTGCCGGGGCGGGGTTCGACCTGGCGCTTGTGTTCGAAGAGATCGGGCGGGTCGGTGCCGTCGATCCGCTGATCGATACCGCGATCCTGGGCGGTGGCCTGATCGCGGCTCTTGGGAATGACGAGCAAAAGCAACTGATTGACGATATCATCGGCGGCGTGGTGCAGGTCGCCCTTGCGCATACCGAACCCGCGAGCCGGTACGATATTTCTCGGGTCGAGACCAGCGCCGCCCGGGCGGGTGACAATTTCGTCCTGACCGGGCGCAAGGCGGTTGTCGTGAATGCGCTTGCCGCCGATCATCTTGTCGTCAGCGCCCGAACTGCGGGCAAAGCGGCCGACCGCGACGGCATCAGTCTTTTCCTGGTTCCCGCCGGCACAGACGGCGTGAGCTTGCGCAGCTATCCCCTGGTTGGCGGCGGGCAGGCGGCTGAAATCACGCTGGACAATGTGACGGTCGATCCCGCTGCCCTGATCGGGCCCAAAGGCGGCGCATATGATGCCATCGCAACGGCCAACGCCCGCGCGGTTGTCGCCATCTCTGCCGAGGCTCTTGGATTGATGGAGGCGATCAAGACGCTGACTGTCGATTACCTGAAGACTCGCAAGCAGTTCGGCAGACCGATTGGCAAGTTCCAGGCGTTGCAGCATCGCATGTCGGATGTTGCGGTCGAAATTGAACAGGCGCGGTCCGCAGTGATCAACCTGGCCGGTCATGTCGATGGCCCGATCGACATCCGAGACAAGCATGTGAGTGCCGCGAAGAACCTTATCGGAAACTCCGCCAAACTGGTGGCCGAAGAAAGTATCCAGATGCACGGCGGCATCGGCATGACCGAGGAATACGAACTTGGCCATCTGGCGAAGCGTCTGATCATGGTCGATCACCGCTTTGGAGATGCGACGTACCACCTTGAACGCTTCATCGAGCTTGCGGTCGCATGAGGATGACCGAAACGGGCATCATAGAAAATGAGACCGGCACCCAGCGATTGATCGGCTATGTGCTGGATGTCGGTCGGCCGGACGGGCGCGCCAGGTGTCACCTGACACTGACCGACGCGCATCTTAACCGCCACGGCGTCCTGCACGGCGGGATAACGACGGCTCTCTTGGACAATGCCCTTGGTGCCACTGCCAGCCTTACGGTCGATCCGCTGGGGCGCGCGCCGTTTCTGACGATCGCGCTCACCGTGAATTTCATCGCTCCGGCCGTCGAAGGCGCGAAGCTGACGGCGACCGGTCGGATCACCGGCGGCGGCCGTGCCTTGGTGTTTGCCGAAGGCGAATTGAAGGGCGCGGACGGCACTTTGGTCGCCACCGCCAACGGTGTTTTCAAACGGGCGCCTCAGCACGGGTCGAAAGGCGCAGAGCCCGGGAAGGAAGGCTGATGGAACCGCTCGCCTATTGTGAAGACCGCGGCGACCGCCTGGTCGTAGTGAACGCGAACACGGCCAAGCGCAACACGCTGACACCCGAATATTACCGCGTGCTCGGCGATGCGCTAGACTTGGCGACAAGGGAATCGCGGATCACATCCGTGCTCCTTCGCGGCGATGGCGGCTTTTTCTGTGCGGGCGGCGATCTGCGAATGCTGGCCACCCGACGAGAATTGCCACGCGCCGAGCGGCTCGGCAAGATCGAAGGCCTGCATGACCTGATCCGCTCGATAATGGCGTGCCCGAAGCCGGTCATCGCTGCCATCGAAGGCGGGGCCGCGGGAGCCGGAGTCTCGCTTGCGTTTGCCTGCGATCTGATGGTGGCGGACGCCGATGCAAAATTTACCGTCGCCTATGTCAAGGCCGGGCTGGTTCCGGATGGCGGACTGACCAGCACGCTTTCGGCCCAACTGCCGCGCGCAATGCTGATGCGAATGGCATTGCTGGGAGAACCGGTTTCGGCCCGGCATCTTCATACGTCGGGAGCAATCTCCCAGATTGTGGGGCCCGGCGAAGTTATCGCGGCAGCAGAGCAGCTCGCAAACGCATTGGCTTGCGGCCCTTCCGCAGCCCACGGCGTCATCAAGGCTCTGATCAACTCGGCGCGCACCAACACGCTCACTGATCAGATGGATGCGGAACGTGACGCGATGGCCGATGCGGTCGGAGCGCCTGAGGCTGCTGAGGGTATCAGCGCTTTTCTCGCGAAGCGTGCCCCGGATTTTAAGAGTTTGCGAGGCCACGCATGACGAATTCCGCCTCCAGTTCTGTCTATGATACCCCGGTCACTCGCACCTACGGCTGTCGCCTACCGATCGTTGCCGGCGGGCTGATGTGGTTGTCAAATGCCTCATATGTGGCCGCAGGCACCAAGGCCGGGATCATGTCCTTTATCACCGCCGCCAGTTTTCCAGAACCCGATGACCTGCGCAGCGAAATCGCAGCTTGCCGGGCGATATGCGGCGATCTTCCCTTTGGCGTCAACGTTTCGATGTTGCCCAAGCTTGTAGAAGGTGAACGCATTGCTGACACCTTCCGCTTGATTGCCGACGAGGGGGTCAAATTCGTTGAAACATCTGGCCGCAATCCTCAGGCGTTCATGCCGTTCCTGAAAGACGCCGGCATCATTGTTCTGCACAAGGTTCCCAGCGTGCGTTACGCGATCAAGGCACAGTCAGTTGGCGTCGATATGGTGTCCATTGTTGGAGCCGAATGTGGCGGGCATCCTGGGCTCGACCTGGTTGGCAGTATGGTCAATCAAGCCTTGGCCGAACGCCAATTGGACATTCCCTTCCTGATTGGCGGCGGCATTGGTGCGGGTAGCCAAATTATCGCTGCATTGGCATCTGGTGCGTCGGGCGTTGTTGTAGGCACTCGCTTTCTAGTGGCGGAAGAAATCAATGCGCATGACCGATATAAACAAGCGCTCGTGGCTGCTACCGAACGTGACACAGCCCTGACGATGCGCAGTGTGCGCAACACGATTCGCACGCTGCGCAATGCAACGACCGACTTAGTGCAGGAGCTTGAATCCAACGATCCAAATATCGGCATAGCGGCGCTAATGCCCTATGTATCGGGCGCAATCGGGCGCAAGGCCTATGAGACCGGTGACGTTTCGCGTGGCATGTTGTCGGCGGGTCAGTCACTTGGCTTGATCGGCCGTATCGAGCCGCTTGTTGAGATTGTAGCTCAATTGGAAGCCGAAGCCTCCGTTGCCCTCGCTCGACTGCGTCCCCGGGCCACCGTGAACTTACCGGAAGAGGTGACTTTATCATGACTTCAGAACACAATCCCCGTATCCACGACATCGTTGCCCAACAGGCCGCACAGATGCCCGATGCCGTTGCGATTATCGACTCTGACGGCAGCCTCCACACATATTCGGACTACCTGGCCGCGATCGGTGCCGCAGCGGCGATCTTGCGTGAACATGGTGTTGAACCAGGCGACCGAGTCACGCTAGTCGCGGAAAACTGCCTTGCTGCGGCTGTCTTCATCTTCGCCGCAAGCACCGTCGGGGCCTATGCCGTTCCAATCAACGCGCGCATGACCCAGGCGGAAATCACCAGGGTTCTGGACCACGCCACACCGCGCGCCACGGTCTACACGACCGGCGTTTCGAAAGAGGCCGCCGCCCATGCAGTCGCTGCAAATGCGACAGACCAGAACGCCAGCTTCGGGGACTTTGCGATTGCCGTAACCGCACCCACCAACCCGGCTCCTTCACAGGCCGGTTCGGACGAGACTGCGGTGATCCTTTACACCACAGGAACCACTGGCGCCCCCAAGGGTGTGATGCTGACTCACGCGAACCTGCGATTTGCGGGTCGGACTTCGGCGGAGCTGCGGGGAATGAGGCCAAGTGATCGCGTCTATGGCGTGCTGCCGCTGACCCATGTGTTCGGGCTTGCGTCGATGCTGATGGCGTCGTGCCACGTGGGCGCCTCGGTCCAGCTTGAGGCGCGCTTTCGGCCCGACCGGGTCTATGCCGCGCTGATGGACGGTGTGACGGTGTTCCCCGGCGTTCCGCAGATGCACGCCTTGCTGATGCAGTACACCAACGAACAGGGGTTCGAGCGGCTTGAAAACAGCAAGCTGCGCTATGTATCTTCCGGCGCTGCGCCGCTTGACCCCGCTTGGAAACGCAAGGCCGAAGCCTTCTATGGTCTGGCTCTGCAAAACGGCTACGGCATGACCGAGAGCACGGCGGGCGTTTGCGGTACGCGCAACCCGATCGGCACACCGGATACCAGCGTCGGCCCGCCGCTGCCCGGCATCGAAATCAAGCTGGATACCACTGTCGGTGCTTCCTCGGAAGCAGGCACCGGCGAGATCCTGACGCGCGGCCCGCATGTGATGAAGGGCTACTTCAAGAACCCGCACGAAACCGCGAAAGCGATTGACGCCGACGGCTGGCTTCGCACCGGGGACCTTGGCCGGATCGATGCGGAAGGCAACCTCCATGTCGTCGGTCCGTGCAAGGAACTCATCATTCGTGGCGGTTTCAACGTCTACCCGCCAGAGGTGGAGGCCGCGCTGAACGACCACCCGGACGTTGTCCAGTCGGCGGTGATTGGCCGTTCGGTTGACGGCGGGAACGAGGAGATTCTCGCGTTTGTCCAGTGCGCGGACCCCGCCGCACTGGATGTGGACGCGCTGGCAACGTTCGTCAAAGAGCGTCTGGTCAGCTACAAGCGCCCGTCGCGGATCATCCCCATCGCCGAACTGCCCGCTGCCGCGACCGGCAAAGTTCTGAAGCAGAATCTTCTGTCTACTTTCGCTGATCTGCTCGCCCAACCCCAAACAAAGGAATAGTCTCCGATGGCAAAAGACATGAAGGGAAAAGGCCCCGACCTAGGCCCATTTGACTGGACAGACGCTTTCCGGCTGACCGGCCAACTTAGCGAAGACGAGCGCATGCTGCGGGATGCGGCACAAGTGTTTGCACAGGACCAATTGCAACCCCGGGTCCTTCAAGCCTACCGCGATGAAAAAGCGGACCCAGGTATATTTCGCGAAATGGGCGACGCTGGCCTGCTGGGTGTCACGATCCCCGAGGAATACGGCGGGCTCGGCGCGTCCTACGTAACCTACGGACTGATCGCGCGCGAAGTCGAGCGTGTTGACAGTGGTTACCGCTCCATGATGAGCGTCCAGTCCTCGCTGGTCATGTATCCAATCCACGCCTACGGGTCCGAGGAACAACGCAGGAAGTATCTACCAAAGCTGGTGTCCGGTGAATTCATCGGTTGTTTCGGTCTAACCGAACCCGACGCGGGGTCCGATCCTGCGGGAATGAAGACCATCGCGAAAAAGACGGCCGACGGCTATGTTCTGAACGGCTCCAAGATGTGGATCTCGAACTCGCCGTTTGCGGACGTGTTTGTGGTCTGGGCCAAATCCGAAGCCCATGACGGCAAGATCCGCGGCTTCGTACTGGAAAAGGGCCTGGCTGGCCTGTCCGCCCCGAAAATCGGTGGAAAACTGTCGCTGCGAGCCTCCACCACAGGTGAAATCGTGATGAAGGATGTCGCAGTCGGCGAGGATGCTCTGCTACCAGGTGTCGAAGGCCTCAAAGGTCCATTCGGCTGCCTGAACCGAGCGCGGTTCGGCATTGCATGGGGGGTGTTGGGCGCGGCGGAATTCTGCTTCTATGCCGCGCGGCAGTATGGCCTTGATCGCAAGCAGTTCAGAAAACCACTCGCTCAGACCCAGCTATTCCAAAAGAAACTGGCGGATATGGAGACCGAAATTTCCATTGGCTTACAGGCGGCGCTGCGGGTCGGTCGCCTGCTGGACGAAGGTCAAGCCGCGCCCGAAATGATTTCTCTCATCAAGCGCAACAATTGCGGCAAGGCACTCGACATTGCCCGAAATGCCCGCGACATGCACGGCGGCAACGGTATTTCCGACGAATTCCATGTCATGCGCCACATGGTCAACCTTGAAACGGTGAACACCTACGAGGGCACGCATGATGTGCACGCACTGATCCTTGGCCGTGCGATCACCGGCCTGCAGGCCTTTTTCTAGGTCCAGTCGCTAACCAATCAGTTTGCTAACAAAGAGGACCATGCCAATGAAGGTGCTTGTACCTGTCAAACGTGTGATCGACTATAACGTGAAAGTCCGCGTGAAAGCGGATGGATCGGGTGTCGATCTAGCCAACGTCAAGATGTCGATGAATCCCTTTGACGAGATTGCCGTCGAAGAGGCGATCCGCCTGAAGGAAGCCGGCAAGGCCGAAGAAGTCATCGCCGTATCCATCGGCGTCAAACAGGCACAGGAAACGCTGCGCACCGCGCTGGCGATGGGCGCGGATCGCGCCATTCTGGTTATAGCCGCCGATGACGTGCACACCGATATCGAGCCGCTGGCCGTGGCCAAGATCCTCAAGGCCATTGTCGACGAAGAGCAGCCGGGCATCGTTCTGGCGGGCAAACAGGCGATCGACAACGACATGAACGCCACCGGTCAAATGCTGTCGGCCCTGCTGGGCTGGTCGCAGGGCACCTTTGCCTCGGGCCTGGACATCGAGGGCGACCACGCGCTGGTCACCCGCGAAGTGGATGGCGGTCTGCAGACCATCAAGGTTGCAATGCCGTCGATCATCACCGTCGATCTGCGCCTGAACGAGCCGCGCTACGCGTCGCTGCCCAACATCATGAAAGCCAAGAAAAAGCCGCTGGATGAGAAAACCGCGGCCGATTACGGCGTTGATGTCACCCCGCGCCTCGAAATCGTCAAGACCGACGAACCCGAGGCCCGCAAGGCCGGTGAAATCGTGGGCTCGGTCGACGAGCTCGTTGCGAAACTCAAAGAAGCGGGGGCTGTATAATGGCTGTTCTTCTTCTCGCCGAAGTAACCGATGGCGAACTGGCGCTGGACGCGACCGCAAAGGCCGTCTCTGCCGCAACCAAACTGGGTGATGTAACCGCGCTGTGCTGTGGTGGCTCTGCCGCCGCCGCCGGTGAGGCCGCCGCCAAGATCAACGGCATCTCCAAGGTGCTGGTCGCCGAGGATGCCTCGCTGGGTCACCGCCTGGCGGAATCCACCGCCGCGCTGATCGTGTCGCTGGCCGGCGATTACGAGCATATCGTCGCCCCCGCCACCACCGACGCCAAGAACGTCATGCCCCGCGTTGCCGCGCTGCTTGACGCGATGGTGATTTCGGATGTCTCGGGCGTGGTTGACGCCAACACCTTCGAGCGCCCGATCTACGCAGGCAACGCAATCCAGACGGTCAAATCTTCGGACGCGAAAAAGGTTGTAACCATCCGGACCTCGACCTTTGATGCGGCCGGCGAGGGTGGATCAGCTTCGGTCGAAACCGTGTCGGCCGCCGACAATCCGGGCCTCTCCGAGTGGGTCGAAGACAAGGTTGCCGAAAGCGACCGCCCCGAGCTGACCTCGGCTGGTGTGGTTGTGTCCGGCGGCCGTGGTGTCGGCTCGGAAGAGGATTTCAAGATCATCGAAGCCCTGGCCGACAAACTGGGTGCCGCTGTCGGTGCCTCGCGTGCCGCGGTGGATTCAGGCTTTGCCCCGAACGACTGGCAGGTGGGTCAGACCGGTAAGGTCGTCGCCCCCGATCTTTATGTCGCCATAGGCATCTCGGGGGCGATTCAGCACCTTGCGGGCATGAAGGATTCGAAAATCATCGTCGCCATCAACAAGGACGAAGAGGCGCCGATCTTCCAGGTTGCAGATTACGGCCTTGTGGCCGACCTGTTCGACGCTGTGCCTGAATTAACTGAAAAGCTGAGCTGAGCTGAACAGGAGACAGAAAATGACCTATGCCGCCCCGCTTCAGGACATGCGTTTCGTTCTGCACAACCTGTGTGATCTCGACGCGGTTGGCCAGTTGCCTGGCCTCGATAACACGACACCAGACATGGTGGACGCAATTCTCGAAGGTGCCGCCAATATGCCGGTCAGGTGCTATCGCCGCTCTGTCGAACCGAAGATCTTGCCGGTCTGGGCCTTGACGATGACTTGGTGCCCGCTGCGTGAGGTGGTCTAATGCAACGCGAAACGATGGAATATGATGTTGTGATCGTGGGCGCGGGCCCGGCGGGTCTGAGCGCGGCGATTCGCCTGAAACAGCTTGATCCCAGCCGCGAGGTCGTGGTGCTGGAAAAGGGCAGCGAAGTGGGCGCGCATATCCTGTCGGGCGCTGTGCTGGACCCTTGCGGGCTGGATGCGCTGATCCCGGACTGGAAGGGAAAGGGCGCGCCGCTCAATACCCCGGTCAAGGACGACAATTTCTATATGCTGGGTGAGGCGGGCAAGGTCAGTATCCCCAACTTTCCGATGCCGCCCCTGATGAACAACCACGGCAATTACATTGTCAGCATGGGCAATGTCTGCCGCTGGATGGCCGAGCAGGCCGAAGAACTGGGGGTCGAAATCTTCCCCGGTATGGCGTGTTCGGAAATCGTTTACGGCGAAGATGGAAGCGTCAAGGGCGTGGTCGCCGGTGAGTTCGGCAAAGAGGCTGATGGCAGCAAAGGCGCCAATTACGAGCCCGGCATGGAACTGCACGGAAAATATATTTTCCTCAGCGAAGGCGTGCGTGGCAGTCTGGCCAAGGAAGTGATCGCGAAATACGACCTCTCGCAGGGGAAAGAGCCGCAGAAATTCGGGCTCGGCATGAAAGAGATCTGGGAGATCGACCCGGCCAAGCACAAGGAGGGCTCGGTCACGCATACGATGGGCTGGCCCCTGGGCAAGAACGCCGGGGGTGGATCCTTCATCTACCACCTTGAGAACAATCAGGTTTACGTCGGATTCGTGGTACATCTGAATTACCGCAATCCGCACCTGTTCCCCTATATGGAATTCCAGCGTTTCAAGCATCATCCGATGGTGGTCGAGCTGCTGAAGGGCGGCAAGCGCGTGGCTTACGGCGCGCGGGCGATCTCTGAGGGCGGGTTCCAGTCGATGCCCAAGATGGTGGCGCCGGGTGTGGCGCTGCTGGGCTGTTCGGTGGGCATGGTCAACGTGCCGCGGATCAAGGGCAACCATAATGCGATGCTGAGCGGCAAGGCCGCCGCCGAGGCCGCGCATGCCGCCATTGAAGGCGGACGTTCCAGCGATGAATTGAGCGACTACGAGACCGAAGTCCGCACCGGCCCCATCGGCAAGGACCTCAAGAAAGTGCGTAATGTCAAGCCGCTCTGGTCCAAGTATGGCCTGCTGGCCAGCCTGACGCTGGGCGGGTTCGACATGTGGACCAACACGCTGGGCTTCAGCCTGTTTGGTACGCTCAAACACGGCAAGACCGACGCCGCCGCGACCGAGCAGGCCAGCACGCACAAGCCCATCGAGTACCCCAAGCCCGATGGCACGCTCAGCTTTGACCGGCTGACCAATGTCAGCTTCTCGATGACCAATCACGAGGAAAGCCAGCCTGCGCATCTGCAGCTGAAAGACCCCAACGTGCCGATGTCCGTGAACATGCCGAAATATGCCGAACCGGCACAGCGGTACTGTCCTGCGGGCGTGTACGAGGTGGTTGATGACAAATTTGTCATCAACTTCCAGAACTGTGTGCACTGCAAGACCTGCGACATCAAGGACCCCAGCCAGAACATTAACTGGGTCACGCCGCAGGGGGGCGACGGGCCGAACTATCCCAACATGTAACGCAATATCAGGAGAACCGGACTATGAACGAGCTGAACGGATATGACATCGAGGATCTCGAACCGGGCATGATCGCCACGTTTTCGAAAACCATTACCGATGCCGACATCATTCTTTTTGCGGGTGCGTCCGGCGACAACAACGCGATTCACATCAACGATGAATTCGCTAAGACCCCCCGTTCAATGGCCGTATCGCGCATGGATTTCTGACCGCCAGCACCATTTCAGCAGCGATTGCCAACAAACTGCCTGGGCCAGGAACAATCTATATTTCGCAGGCGATGAATTTCGTGGCGCCTGTGCGTCCGGGTGACACGGTTCATGCTGAAGTGGTTGTCAAGGAAATCATGCGAGGGCGCTGCCGCGCCGTCCTGCAAACGACCTGCCGCGTACGGGACCAGGTCGTCGTGGATGGCGAGGCAACGGTCAAATTGACGTCCAGCGCCAAACGGGCCGCCAAGGCCGCTTAACGCGGTGCCGGTAGTGCCGACGTTTCCTGATTCAGTCACCCAGACGGAGACACCTGTGACCGAACGTCCCATCAGCCGCTATTCGGTTCCCGACGTGAATGCGCTTCCCGAGGATCCGAAATCCATGATCCTCGGCATTCAGAAAAAGGGCGGGGGTTATTCCGAATGTGTTTCTGGCCTTTGCGCACCGACCCGCGGACTGCGCGCGTTCATGGCCTATCATGATGCATTGATCGAGAAAGAAAGCGGATTGTCTCAGGCCGACCGCGAAATGATCGTTGTGGCAACCTCCAATGACAATAGCCGCCTGTATTGCGTGATTGCTCACGGGGCGATTCTCCGGATCCGCGTCAGGAACCCGATGATTGCAGACCAGGTCGCCACGAATTGTCGCAAAGCGAATGTTACACCCCGGCAGGTGGCAATGCTCGATTTCGCGTTAAAAGTGTTCGATAATGCAGTTGCGATCGATGAGTTCGATTTCGAAACCCTACATGGGCACGGTTTCAACGATGAGGATATCTGGGACATCGAGGCATCACGGCGTTCGTCGGGTTGTCCAACAGGATGGCGAATGTCACCTCGATGCGCCCGAATGACGAATTCTACATGATGGGACGCGGATGATGACGCAACAGACAAATTCGACAGACAGCGCTGACATGGCAGAGGCCGCAACGGAAATGCAGGATCTGACGCTGCGCACGATGGCAGTTTTGTCACAGCTCCACGAGCGCGCCCTCAAGAAAGCCAGCGGGTCGGAGTATTCCCTGATGGACACCCAAACGCTTGCCAAAGCCTATGGAACTTTCTGGGGCGACATGCTGCAGAACCCGGGAAAGTTGTTTGATGCACAGATGAAAGCGGGCACGGCAATCTTGTCCTCCTGGCAGGCGATGTTGCGCGGCACCGGGGAAGAGGGCAGCGTGCAGGACCGCCGTTTCAGTGACCCCAATTGGGACAAGGACCCGGTATCGCGCATCTATCGCGACATGTTCCTGGCGGTCGAAGACGCGACCAATGACCTGTTGGAAAAGCTTCCAAAAGACTTCAGGGATCATATGCGCGTCAGTTTCTACACCCGGCAGATGCTGAGTGCTCTGTCGCCCAGCAACTACCTGCTGACAAGCGCTCCGGCGCGCAAGATGTTCATCGAAACCGACGGCACGAGTTTCCGAAAGGGGCTGTCCAACATGCTCGACGATCTCGAGCGCGGCGAGGGGCGTCTGGACATCGCTACCAACGATTCAACGGCTTTCCAGGTGGGCGAAAACCTTGGTACGACCGAAGGTGAGGTCGTATTCCAGAACGACCTGATGCAACTGATCCAGTACCATCCGCGCACTCCGGAACAGCATAGCGTGCCAATCCTGTTTGTCCCAGCCTGGATCAACAAGTTCTACATTCTGGACATGCAGCCAAAGAACAGCCTGGTGCGCTACATGCTGGATCGAGGACATTCCGTGTTCGTGATATCCTGGGTTAATCCAACCAGCGAACACGCGGACAAAGATTTTGCCGACTACATGACCCTCGGCCCGCTGGCCGCTCTTGATGCCATTCGCGACATCACCGGAGAAGAAAAGGCCAATATCCTCGGCTTCTGCATCGGCGGCATCCTGGTGACGGCGACGCTGGCTTACCTCGCAGGCATTGGTGATGACCGGGTCAATAGCGCCACAACACTGGCCACTATGCTCGACTTCAAGGACGTGGGAGAAATCGGCGTCTTCATTGATGAGAACCGGCTGGAAGTTCTGCGCGCGCATATGGAAGAGAAAGGTTATCTTGAAGCCTATCACCTGCAGGACATGTTTTCGATGCTGCGCGAGAACGACCTGATCTGGTCGTTCTTCGAGGCGAATTACCTGCGCGGCAGGAAACCTCGCGCTTTCGACCTTCTGTATTGGAACTCGGATTCCACCCGTTTACCGGCGGCGATGCTGCTTTGGTATCTCAAAGAGGTCTATCTCGAGAACCGGCTTCGCCAGCCCGGCGGATTGGAAATGAACGGCATCAAGATCGACCTGAGCAAAATAGAAACGCCGGTTTTCGTACTTGCCACGTCCGAGGATCACATCGCCCCTTGGACGTCGATTTACCCCGCGACACAGATCCTTGGCGGCGAAGTTGAATTTGTCCTCGGGGGATCCGGCCATATTGCCGGCGTGATCAATCCGCCTGCCGAGCGCGCGAAATACGGTTTCAGAAAAAGCGACGGCTATCCGCCGGAGCCGGCAGGTTTTCTAAAAGCGGCCAATGAAACACCTGGCTCGTGGTGGCCCTACTGGGCCGGCTGGCTTGAAGTCAAAGATGGAAAAACCGTCGCGCCCCGAAAGCCAGCCAAACGTGGGAGGTACAAGTCCATCGAACCCGCACCGGGAAGCTACGTCCAGGCGCATTGAGATCACGGCCCGCCCCAGGGAAAAATGGTCATTCGATTCTGACGGACGGTTCGCGTCACCGCCTAACAAACCGATTGACCAAGTAGCCGGCCAACCTGGTTCGACTGAGCGCTCATGTTTGATCGGCCCGGAGCAATCGGGAGCGTAATTTCAGATAGCGAATGCAAGAGGCGTGGAAAGTTGCTGTCGCATCGCTTGTTAGTTTGAATTCCTGGCGGATTGATGCCTGCCGATCATCAGCGGACTCAGAAATGGCCGTATCCGCAAAGACAGAAAAAGTTAGAAAACCTAGCTTTTTTGAGTAGCTGCAAATGGCAACTATGTCCCGACCCTCGATTGTCCAAGTCGATTGCGGCGAAAGGGTAGTTTGAAGCTTATCGAATCTATCACCGTTGAATGTCTGGTTCTGTGAAATTTGCTGCACGAACGAAAAACTGCTGCGGCAGTTGCGAAGGATTTCTGCACAAGCAATAGCTGCGTTGGCAAAAGGCGGGTGTGTCCCGCTCTTCGGACCTTGCCACCGACAGCAGCGAACGGCTGGTGATTGAGTACTCAGCACGTTCAAATTTCTGCAGTTTGATGACACCGCTGTCTTTGTCAGCGCTAGTAGTTCACCTGTTCGAAGCCGTAGTTGCCCTCATAGTCACGCCAATCGACGAAGACAGATCGGTGGTAGATACCCGGGCAATTCTGGCCCCAACGTTCAAGTCCCACATGGGTCTCGGGCAGGGCTGTTATGGAAGATCGCTGCCATGAGAAATCGCCTTGGGTCCCGTAAGTGCCGAGGACCACGGTCGCGCTGCGATTGCAGTCACCGTCACGACCAGATTCATGCTGCCGTGCATAGCGAACATCAAAGACCCGGATGGACCGCACGAAGTTGAACTCAGGTCCGCTGATATCGATGTCCGCGCGATCCTGAACGAGCTGGAGTGCCTGGTCGGTGGGAGCGAGATCGTCGACTGGCAAGGATTGAAGCGGTCGAGGGCTGTCCGTCTGGTACAAGGCTTCAAGGATGCGGCCAGCGTTATTTGACGGTCGATCGCCCTCATAGTTGGCGCCCATTGGACAGCGCCAGATTTGCAGCGGCGGTTCCACGGGCCAAGGCGTGATACGCCTGATGAATTCGGCGCGAGCCCGGGCGCATGGCACTGAAGCCGGCCAGCCGCCAGACAGACACAAGAGGATCGCGCAGTCGATCGGGTATGTCTGCGCGCGGGCAGGTGCCGGCAGCGAAAGACCTGTCAGGGTCAAAGCAACTGCGACCGAGGGGAGGAGCTTCTTGACTGAATGGCGCATGCTGAGAAACCTCCGTGACAGGAGTTCAGCATACATACGATAATATATTATCGCAACACTAAGTATATAGTCGCATAATGGTTGTTATGTTAATTTCTCAACTTTCCAGCCGCTTTTTTGCGCCTGGAAAGTTCCCGGTAAAGAGCTTCTCGACTGGTTCCAATCTCAGCAGCCAGTTCTTGCAACTGAGGTGCCCCTAGATTT
>JBOEGL010000021.1:0-4673 GCA_050633405.1 Cognatishimia sp.
AATCCATAATGCCGAGTTTCGGATTATGCCGCGCGGGTCCTTACAACCTTTTGCGTTGAGGTTAGACCGGCGCGGCGTGTCGGCATAAGACTTTGGCGGTAAACAGCAGCCGTTCGAACTGAACGCGGCGAATTCGGGCTTTGTGCCCATCTCGCGTGTTGCTGCATCGAAGCGAATGTCGGGTATCTATAGACGGGATGCCAGAATGGTTGTATACTACAACTATGAGTCATTTAAAATCTACACATCGTATCGATAAACTGCGCGCAGCTTCACGTGACATCGTGCGGGAGCTTGGATTCATGCAGAAGGGGTTAGCCGGAACAGAGCTCTCTCCGTCAGGCGTGCATACGATTATAGAGCTGGGTTACGGCACCGTCACAAACGCAAGTGACTTAAGCGACATCCTCCATCTGGAGAAGTCGTCGGTCAGTCGCCTCGTTCAAAAACTCGCTGAAGACGGATTGGTCGAGACAACGTCAAACACCATCGACCGGCGATCTCGGCAAATCGGTCTCACGAAGGAAGGCAAAGCTCTGCTGAAATCACTTGAAGAATTCGGACGCCAACAAATGAGGTCGGCCTTTGAGCATCTTACGAAGGATGATCTCACGAAGGTCGAAACGGGTTTGACGCTCTTCGCCGAGGCGCTGCGAGGAGAAAAGCGCAGCGCCTTTGACCCTAGTTCCGTGGAGCTTCGCCAAGGCTATTGCCCCGGTATGATTGCGTCCGTGGTGGGCCTGCACGCCTCGTACTACGCGAGCCATTATGGGTTTGGTTCCCTTTTTGAGAGAAAAGTTGCGACCGAAATGTCAGAGTTCATGGGGCGCATAGAGAGCGCAGCAAACACGGCATTCTCTGCTTTTATTGGCGAAACACTACTCGGCTCGGTATCGATTGATGGAGAGGACCTTGAAGAAGGAGTCAGCCATCTCAGGTGGTTCATTGTCAGTCCCGAAGCCCAAGGCACGGGTATTGGAAACCTACTTCTTGAAAGGGCAACATCATTTGTTGATGCGGCAGCTTTTGATCGAACCCGCCTCTGGACGTTCAAAGGGCTCGACGCAGCGCGCCATCTCTATGAAAAGCATGGGTTTGAATTAGTCCGTGAAAACCGGGGCAAGCAGTGGGGTACGGAGGTCATTGAACAAGAGTTCGAACGAAAACGGACCTAGCCCATTTGGATCGTAGCGGCAGCATTGTGTCGATTGGCCATGGCCCTCAGAGCCTCCCCTTCGGTGATCTGGCATAAGCACAACCTTCAACCAACTGAAGGAAATGCTTATGAAAACGCAGCCAACTCACGCAGACCACACTCTGCCAAGCCTGATCAACCATGCGGAGCTCTTCGTCGAACGCATCCAAGACGAGGGATATAGCAAGGGCTCAATCGCCAAATATAGGTCAAACGCGCTGGCGTTCTGGGAAGCCCTGTTGTCTGCGAAGTTCAGCCCTGATGACCTTACAGATAAAATCATGGACAAGCTTGCAGCCCCGATCGTCGAGGCTACGTCGGCGAAGGACAAGAAGCACTGCCTGTACCGGCTGAATCGGTTCAGAGATCACTTGATCGAAATTGCTGGCGCGCCGCCACGGTCCGAGCCGCCGCTCGACATGTCTCCCAGGGCTGCGCTGAAGCGGGAATACGAAACCTACCTCCGCGTCCAGCGCGGTCTGTCCGAGGACACTATCTATCACTGCTTGCGGTTCTATGACCGGTTCCTGACTGCCAAGTTTGGCGCTGGTCTGGGTGATCTGAATAGCATCAAGCCCGATGACATCTCAGGCTTCATACTTCGCTTGCGGGAAGCGCAAAATGCGCCCCGTGACAAGACCGGCCCGTCTCATCTTCGCAACCTGTTCCAGTTCCTGTTCTGGAGCGGGAAGACAGAGCGAAACCTGAGCAATGCCGTCCCAAAGGCGCGGCATCCGAAGCCAACCGGTATTCCGCGATATCTGCAGCCCGAAGAGGTCGACCGTCTGATCGAGGTGGTGCGTGATCACAAGAAAACAGGACGGCGGAACTATGCGATGCTGATGCTGATCGCCCGGCTCGGTTTGCGAGCACCGGAAGTGACGGCGATAGAGCTGGACGACATCGACTGGCGCGCCGGTGAAATCCTGATCCGTGGCAAGAGGCAGTTGCATGATCGGATGCCAATGTCGGCTGAGGTTGGAGAGGCGATTGTCGATTACATCAAGAATGAACGCCGTGGTCCGGACCGTGCGCTGTTTGTCTCAGTCAAACCGCCGTTCAAGCGGTTCAAGGACGCTCAAATCCTTCGCTGGATACTGCGCGATGCTTATGATGCGACCGGGATCAGTCCGCCACAAGCATATATCGGCACGCACATTCTCCGGCACAGCCTCGCCACTGACATGCTGCGAAAGGGCGCATCACTGGCCGAGATCGGTGACGTTCTACGTCACCGATCTGCGATGACAACGACGATATACGCGCAACATGATGTGGATGCCTTGCGTTCAATCTCGCGGCCGTGGCCAGCTTTGGGAGGCTTACAATGAAAACGCTCACTCAACGACTGGACGAATACCTGGCCCTTCGACGTTCGATGGGATTTGATCTCTCGTTTGATGAGCGGGTGCTGCGCAAGTTCACGACTTTTGGCGATGAGAACGGGTTCCTTTATATCTCGACACCCTTGTTTCTTGATTGGAAGGCAAACTATGGCAGCGCGGATAACAACACATGGTCTCATCGCCTTGGTATGGTGCGCAGGTTTGCCTTCTGGCTTTCGGAGTACGACGATCAGACCGAGGTCCCATCCAGCCAGCTTGTCACTGGGCGCTGTCGAAGACGGGCACCGTACATTTACGCGCCCATCCAGATTGCGGAAATTGTTGCAGAGGCCGGTCGGCTGCCGTCACCCTATGGCCTTCGCTCAGCTTTGTGGCAAACCCTGTTTGGTCTGATCGCGGTGACGGGCATGCGCGTGAACGAAGCTTTGTCCTTGGATCAGCGTGACGTCGATCTTGATCGTGCCCTTCTCACACTTAGAAACACGAAGAATGGTAGAGAACGGCAGCTTCCCATAAACAACGACACTGCCCATCGGCTGGCCGAATATGCCAGGAAACGGGATCGGGTGGTTATGCGAGACTCATCGCGGTTCTTCATCCAGGAAGATGGCCAACATGCGAAGGACTGCGCAGCTCGGTACAACTTCGCGCAAGTGAGCAAAAAACTTGGCATTCGGTCGCCGCAAGCCTTCAAAAGGCACGGCCATGGGCCTCGTATCCATGACTTGCGGCACACATTTGCCGTTCATACCATTTTGGACTGGTTCCGCGATGGCCGGGACATCGAAGCCGAAATGTACAAACTCAGCACCTATCTCGGCCATTCCGAGCCCAAGCATACGTTCTGGTACATCGAGGCCGTGCCCGAGCTGATGCAGCTGGCCGCAACGCGTGCTGAGCAGCGGGTTCTGGAGGGTGCATCATGATCGCGACCTATCCCTTGCCCGTCTACGTGCAGCGATTCTTCACTGAGCGGCTGTTGACCCAGATGCAGGCCAGCCCGAACACGATTGCCAGCTATCGCGACACGTTCCGGCTCTTACTTAAATACGCGACGGCAGAGACCGGGTTGCCGCCGACCGAACTGCATGTGGCCCATATCGATGCCGATATTATTGGGCGGTTCCTGACCTTCTACGAGGAAGAGCGGGGTAACAGCGCTCGAAGTCGAAACACCCGCCTTGCCGCAATTAGGTCGTTCTTCAAATACGTCTCAGGTTGTGAACCCCAATTGTTGCATCATTGCCAGAAGGTGTTGGCGATGCCCTCCAAGAGGCATGAAAAACGGGTCGTTGACTTCCTGACCCGTGTTGAGATGGAGGCGTTGCTGGAAGCACCTGACCAATCGACCTGGTTCGGTCGGCGGGATCGAGTTCTGCTCCTTACGATGCTTCAAACAGGTTTGCGGGTGTCGGAGGTGATAGGTCTTCGCATTGCCGATGTCGAGCTCGGCACCGGAGCACACCTTAGATGCATGGGCAAAGGTCGAAAGGAACGCGCGACGCCTCTTCGCGCGGACAGTCGAGATGCATTGAAAGCCTGGATTGCGCAGTCCAGCGCTAAACCCAAAGATCCTCTGTTCGCAACCATCCGTGGCAGGCCGTTCAGCAGAGATGCCGTTGAACGAATTGTTCGGAAACACGCGGCCACTGCGGCTGCGACCAGTTCGACGTTCAGGTTGAAACGCGTCACACCGCATGTCTTGCGTCACACCGCTGCAATGCAGCTTCTCCAGAACGGTGTGGATCGAACGATTATCGCCCTTTGGCTGGGCCATGAATCGATTGAAACGACACAGGTCTACATCCATGCCGATATCGAACTGAAGGAAAGAGCGATGGCGCTGACGAAGCCAGTTGGGGAAACGGTCGGGCGTTATCGACCCGGAGATGAACTGCTGGCTTTCCTGGAAGCGATCTGAATTATGCCGACACGCCGCGCCGGTCTGACCGCAACGCAAAAGGTTGTAAGGATCGGCGCGGCATAATCCGAAACTCGGCATTACGGATTTTATGCCGATGTCGGCATAACGCCCATTGGAGCGGCGGCGAGAAGCGGCTGGACCGGATCAAGAAATTTAATGACCGCACAGCCTACGCATTCGAAGAACTTGTTGCCGAAATCGGCGCTTG
>JBOEGL010000022.1:0-26566 GCA_050633405.1 Cognatishimia sp.
AACTTTTCCTTAGCCATGATGGCCTCCTATTTGGGGATGCCGGGCTGAAGCCCGGCCTACAGTGATGGGTAGGGCGGACCAAAGCCCGCCGCCCCCGTTAAGCAAATTTCGCCTGAATTTCGTCAGAGATGTTCTGCGGAACAGCTTCGTAGTGATCAAACTGCATTGAGAAGTTCGCACGGCCAGAGGACATGGAACGCAATGTGTTGATGTAACCAAACATGTTCGCCAGAGGCACAAAGCAGTCAATCGCAATCGCGTTACCGCGAGGCTCTTGGCCCTGAACCTGACCACGACGTGATGTCAAATCGCCGATGATACCACCTGTATATTCTTCAGGTGTGATCACTTCGACCTTCATCATTGGCTCGAGCATTTTCGCGCCAGCTTTACGCATACCTTCACGCATACACATACGTGCTGCGATTTCGAATGCGAGTACGCTGGAGTCAACATCGTGGAACTTACCGTCAAGCAGCGCCACTTTGAAGTCGATCACTGGGAAGCCAGCCAGAGGGCCGGAGTCCATGACAGACTTGATGCCTTTTTCAACGCCAGGGATGTATTCTTTTGGAATAGAACCACCAACGATCTTAGACTCAAACGAATAACCTTCGCCCGGCTCTGTCGGCGAGATGACCATTTTGACTTCGCCAAACTGACCAGAACCACCAGACTGTTTCTTGTGGGTGTAAGAATGCTCGACTTCGTGGCCGATGGTCTCACGGTACGCAACTTGTGGTGCACCAATGTTCGCTTCGACTTTGAATTCACGCTTCAGACGGTCAACAAGGATGTCCAGGTGAAGTTCGCCCATGCCCTTCATGATGGTCTGGCCTGATTCCAGGTCAGTCTCAACACGGAAGGATGGATCTTCGGCGGCCAGACGCTGCAGACCCTGAGACATTTTCTCTTGGTCAGCTTTTGTCTTTGGCTCAACAGCGATCTCGATAACCGGATCTGGGAAAGTCATTGTTTCCAGAACCACAGGCTCGCCTGTTGCGCAAAGCGTATCACCAGTTGTTGTGTCTTTCAGACCCGCCAACGCGATGATGTCACCCGCGAATGCTTCGGTGATCTCTTCCCGGTTGTTAGAGTGCATCATCATCATACGACCGATGCGCTCTTTACGACCTTTGGTGGAGTTCAGCAGAGTATCGCCTTTGCTCAAAGTACCAGAATAGATCCGTGTGAAGGTCAAAGAACCAACAAACGGGTCATTCATGATTTTGAACGCCAGACCAGAGAAGGCCATCTCATCGTCCGCACGGCGGGCAATGTCACGAACTTCTTCTTCGTCACCAGGTTTGAAGCCCATGTAATCGACAACGTCCAGTGGGGACGGCAGATAGTCGATCACGGCGTTCAGCAAAGGTTGAACACCTTTGTTTTTGAACGCGGAGCCACCCAGAACAGGCACAAACGCCATGTCCAGAGTACCTTTGCGCAGCAGTTTGCGCAGAGTGGCAACATCAGGCTCTTCGCCTTCCAGATAGGCTTCCATGGCGTCGTCGTCTTGCTCGACGGCCGCTTCAACCAGCTTGGAGCGCCACTCGTCTGCCATGTCTTGCAGGCTTTCACGAATAGGTGCTTTGACCCAAGACGCGCCAAGGTCTTCGCCTTGCCACAGCCATTCTTCCATGGTGACCAGGTCAACCAGGCCTTCCAGCTCGGTTTCGGCACCAATTGGAACACCAACCGGGATCGCAACCGCACCGGTGCGCTCTTCGATCATGTTGACGCAGTTAAAGAAGTCCGCGCCGATTTTGTCCATTTTGTTGACAAAAACCATACGTGGAACCTTGTAGCGGTCAGCCTGACGCCACACGGTTTCAGTCTGAGGCTCAACACCCGCGTTTGCGTCAAGAACACAAACCGCGCCATCGAGAACCGCCAGCGAACGCTCAACTTCAATGGTGAAGTCAACGTGGCCAGGGGTGTCGATGATGTTCAAGCGGTGCTTGGCAGAGTCAGCAGTTTGGCCATCTTCGGTGCGTTCCCAGAATGTGGTCGTCGCAGCGGAAGTAATGGTGATACCGCGTTCTTGCTCTTGCTCCATCCAGTCCATGGTGGCTGCACCATCGTGCACCTCACCGATGTTGTGGGACTTACCTGTATAATACAGGATGCGCTCGGAGCAGGTGGTTTTACCTGCATCGATGTGCGCCATAATACCGAAGTTACGGTAATGGTTCAGTGTATATTCACGTGCCATTGGTCAAAAGCCCCTATGGATTACCAGCGATAATGGCTGAATGCTTTGTTCGCATCGGCCATTTTGTGAGTATCTTCGCGCTTCTTAACAGCATTACCGCGAGAGTTCACGGCATCCAGAAGTTCACCTGCAAGGCGTTCTTCCATGGTGTTTTCGTTGCGACCACGAGACGCGTTGATCAACCAGCGGATGGCCAATGCTTCGCGACGTTCTGGACGAACTTCGACAGGAACCTGGTAGGTTGCACCACCAACACGACGCGAACGAACTTCGACGGACGGTTTGATGTTGTCGAGCGCTTCGTGGAACACTTCCACTGGGGCGCGTTTGATTTTGTTTTCAACACGGTCTAGCGCGTTGTAAACGATTTTTTCTGCAACCGATTTTTTACCATCGATCATCAGGTTGTTCATGAATTTTGAAAGCACACGATCGCCAAATTTGGCGTCGGGCAAAATTTCACGTTTTTCTGCGGCGTGACGACGAGACATCTAATATTCCTCTTACTTAGGACGCTTCGCGCCGTACTTGGAACGACGTTGTTTACGGTCTTTAACGCCTTGGGTATCCAAAACACCACGCAGGATGTGGTAACGGACACCCGGAAGGTCTTTTACACGGCCGCCACGGATCAGAACCACTGAGTGTTCCTGAAGGTTGTGGCTTTCACCTGGGATGTAAGAGATAACTTCGAAACCATTCGTCAAACGAACCTTCGCAACTTTACGCATCGCGGAGTTTGGTTTCTTAGGAGTTGTTGTGTAAACGCGCGTACAAACGCCACGTTTCTGTGGGCACTGCTCTAGGTGCTGCGACTTAGAGCGTTTAATTTTTGGCTGACGCGGTTTGCGGATCAGCTGTTGGATCGTTGGCATGGTGCTTCCCGTTTCCTAACTCATATCTGCATGGGTCTCCCCATACGCTTGTCTTCGTTTCGTTACATGTTTCCACATAGCGAAAATGCCGCATACGTTCCCATTCCGAGGTGAACGTCGCGGTTTGTTTCCAGAGGGTCGAAGCAACAAAACTGCTTTGGACCTTAGCCACTAGAATTTTGATAACGGCACAAGGGTCACCCCCATAGAGCCGGATAGTCGCGCGTATAGGGGGAGTCGGGGGGCATGTCAACAGGGGCGCATGGTTGCGTCGCGCCCTCGGTCCTGACATGGTCAGAGCAAAAGACAATAAGGCCTAAAAGGGGTTTACCAATGAGCAGTCAGGATATGCAAGTGGTGGGTCTGTGCCGGTTTTCCTATCCGGCGCTTGGTGGGTTTCAGGTGGAACATGAGACCATAGAAGAACGCCGCGCTTATCTATATGCGCCGGCGCGGATGGAAGAGCGGTTTCGCACCTTTGAGACCATTGCCCTGCCCGGCCTTAAGGCACAGACGGATCAAAATTTCGAATTTTTGATTGTGGTGGGTGATTGCATGCCCGCGCCCTATCTAGAGCGGTTGGCGGCGCTGACCCAGGATGTTCCGCAGGCAGTGATTGTGCCGCGTCCACCGGAACGCCACAGACCAGCCATGCAACGTGTGCTGAATGATTTTCGCCGTGATACCGGGCAGCATACGCTGCAATTTCGCCATGACGACGATGATGCCGTGGCGGTGAATTTTGTAGAACGGCTGCGCGAGGTGACACAGGATTGCCAAGGTCTGGTGGCGCGCAATCGGTTGGTGGCCATAGATTTCAATCGCGGATTTTCAGCGCGCCCCTCTGCCCGGGGGATTGAGGCGCAGCCGACGGTGCTGCCTTATTATGGTGTGGCCTTTGGCATGGCCGTGGCCCCGGGCGTCAAGCAATCCATAATGAACTTTGGCCACAACAAGGTACATCGGGTCATGCCCACAGTCACCCACACGGACGACGACATGTTCGTGCGGGGCCACAATGATTTTAATGATTCACGGCAAAAGGCCAATGTCTCAAAGGTAGAGCTGGACCCTCTGGATGCAGAGGGCGAAGCACATTTCAAAAAGACCTTTGCGATTGACGCGGATCAGGTGCGTAAGGCCTTTGCCTGACGCCGGCTGGCGCGGGTTTCCCGGTAGAGCGTGAACATGCCCGTGCCAACCACAATCGCCGCCCCCAACAGGGTTAAAGGGTCTGGCCATTCGCCAAATAGCACCAACCCGATCAAAAGCGCCCAAAGCAGGCTTGTATAGCGGAATGGGGCCACAAAACCGATGTCGCCAACCCGCATCACCATGGTGGCAAACAGGTATCCGCCACCGATGAAAATACCCATTCCGACAATTAAAAGCGCGTCGCGGGCGTCAACCGGTTGCCAACTGCCCTCGAACCAGAGGACACCCGAGGCCAGCACCGTGACGGCAATGGCCGCGTGCAAAGCCACAAACAGCGAGGGCACCTGAGCGGACAAACGCCGCGCAGTGATATCCCGAAGTGTAATACAGGCGACCGCAGCCAGCGCATAGAATGTCGCCGGGTTAAAGCCTTCGGGGCCTGGCCTGACGATCAGCAACATGCCCGAAAAACCTATCAAAATGGCCAGCAAGCGCCGCCAACCCAAGGGTTCCCGCAGAAAGACAGCTGCCGCAAGGGCCACAGACAGTGGCAAGACTTGCAAAACGGCGGTGGCATTTGCAATTTCCATACGCCGCAGCGCCGAAACAAACAGGTAGGCCGCGACCAGCTCGCATAGCGACCGCACGCTGACCAAAATCCAGTCTTTTCTATTGAGCTGAGGCGTCATGGCATCAGCGCGGTGTGCCAAAATCCCCACCAGCAAGATCGTTGGGATACCGCGTAAAACAAAGAGCTGGGACAAAGACATGTCTCCGCCCAAAAGTTTGATCAACGCATCGTTGAAAGTATAACACGCCATCGCGGCCACCATAAGCAGCGCACCCTGAAAGTTGGTTTTTCCCGACAAAGCCATAGACAGTTCCAAAAATTGGTGTCAGCCAGCCACGCGCGCTGTTCTGGCCTGAAGTTAAACAATCCTGTTTTAGGTTTTGAGTGTCCCCAAAAAGAAAATCCCCGACCGAGGCCGGGGATTTTTATGACATAACTAAAGACCGTTTACTCTTCGCGGCTTTCTGGTGTCTCCACCAGACCGCTGTCAAAGATGTCTTCAGCCCCGAAGTCAGCACTTGGCGCTGCCAAGGCGGCGGCTTGTTCTGCTTCTTCGCGACGGGCTTCGATCACAACATTGTCGCGATCTGTGGCCACCCGGCGCATCGCTTGAGTGGCCCCACCCGTACCGGCTGGGATCAGACGACCAACAATGACGTTTTCTTTCAAGCCAACCAGTTTGTCTTTCTTACCTTGGACAGAAGCCTCGGTGAGAACACGTGTGGTTTCCTGGAAGGACGCCGCTGAGATGAAGGAACGTGTCTGCAAGGACGCTTTGGTGATCCCCAGAAGGATCGGCGCACCCTGTGCAGGACGCTTGCCACGAGAAAGCGCTTTCTCGTTTGCGGCATCAAATTCCTGCTTATCAACATGTTCACCCTTCAGCAGGGTTGTCTCGCCAGAGTCAGAGATTTCCCACTTCTGCAGCATTTGACGCACGATAACTTCGATGTGTTTATCGTTAATCTTAACACCCTGCAGACGGTAAACGTCTTGGACTTCGTCGATCATGTAGTTGGCCAGAGCCTCGACACCCATAATGGACAGAATGTCGTGCGGCGCTGGGTTACCATCCATCAGGTAATCACCTTTCTGTACGAAGTCGCCTTCTTGTACAGGAATGTGTTTGCCCTTTGGCACCATGTATTCGATGGTTTCCAGTGTATCATCCGCTGGTTCAACCGCGATGCGGCGCTTGTTTTTATAGTCACGACCAAAGCGCACATAACCATCGGCTTCTGCGATGATCGCGTGATCTTTTGGACGACGTGCTTCAAACAATTCCGCAACCCGTGGCAGACCACCGGTAATGTCTTTGGTTTTCGCACCTTCACGCGGGATACGCGCAACAACGTCACCGGCTTTCAGCTCTTGACCGTCTTCGACAGACAGAATGGCGTCAACCGACATTGGGTAATGCACAGGATTGCCTGCCGCATTGCGCACAGGTTCACCATCGTCACCCACCAGAATGATTTCTGGCTTCAGTTCGTTGCCTTTTGGTGCAGAGCGCCAATCAATAACGATCTTCTGCGTCATACCGGTTGCTTCATCCGTGACGTCGCGCACGGCAAGGCCGGACACAAGGTCAACGAATTTCGCTTTACCAGCTTTTTCCGCGATGATTGGCAGCGTGAACGGATCCCATTCAAACAATTTGTCGCCACGACCGACTTTGCCAGCGTCTTTCACAAACAGTTTGGAACCATAGCTCAGCTTGTGCGTAGCACGCACGTCGCCGTTGCTGTCAATGATCGACAACTTCATGTTCCGGCCCATGACCAGGGTTTCACCCAGTTCATTTTCCAAAACATTGGTGTTTTCAAAGTGGATCACACCCTCTTGGCCGGCTTCCTGGAAGGACTGCTGACCACCCTGCGCAACACCACCAATGTGGAATGTACGCATGGTTAGCTGTGTACCCGGCTCACCAATCGACTGCGCCGCAATAATACCAACCGCTTCGCCTTCGTTAACTTTTGTACCGCGTGCAAGGTCACGACCATAGCACTGGGCACAAACGCCTTCTTCAGCTTCACATGTCAGTGGGCTGCGGATACGGGCAGAGGCAACGCCTGCAGCGTGCACCGCGTCAGACATAAGTTCGTCAATCAACTGACCTTCGGCGATCAGAACTTCGTCTGTGCCAGGGCGCATGATGTCTTCTGCAGCCACACGGCCCAGAATACGCTCTGCCAAAGTGGCCACAACTTCACCGTCATTCACCGCAGCTTCCGCTGTGATGGCGCGCTCTGTGCCACAATCATCTACGCGCACGATGCAATCTTGTGCAACGTCCACCAGACGACGTGTCAGGTAACCAGAGTTCGCAGTTTTCAACGCCGTATCCGACAGACCCTTACGGGCACCGTGGGTAGAGTTGAAGTACTCAAGAACGGTCAGACCTTCTTTAAAGTTCGAGATGATCGGTGTCTCGATGATGTCGCCGTTCGGCTTGGCCATCAGACCACGCATACCGCCCAGCTGTTTCATCTGCGTAACCGAACCACGCGCACCAGAGTGGGCCATCATGTAAACCGAGTTTGGCTCCATTTCAGCGCCCGCCTCGTCCGTTTTCGCGGCCGAGATGGTGTTCATCATCGCATCGGTGACTTTGTCGTTACATTTTGACCAAGCGTCGACAACTTTGTTGTACTTTTCACCCTGAGTGATCAGGCCGTCCATATACTGTTGTTCAAAGTCTTTGACCAAGCCACGGGTGTGATCAACGATGCCCCATTTGTCATCGGGGATAACCATGTCGTCTTTACCAAACGAGATGCCTGCCCGGAACGCTTCTTTGAAGCCGATGGACATGATTTGGTCACAGAAAATAACCGACTCTTTCTGACCGCAATAGCGGTAGACGGTGTCGATGACGTTCTGCACGTCTTTCTTCCGCAGCAGCGTATTCACCAGCTCGAATGGCGCTTTGTTGTTCTGAGGCAGCAATGCACCCAGCTTGACGCGACCCGGTGTGGTTTCAAAGCGCTTCATGACCTCTAGGCCATTTTCGTCGATCTGTGGGATACGCGCTTGAATCTTGGTGTGCAGGTGGACAACACCAGCATCCAAAGCGTGCTCAACTTCCTCGATGGACGAGAAGACCATGCCTTCGCCCTTCATGCCATCACGGGCGATGGTGAGGTAGTAGAGACCCAAAATCATATCCTGAGACGGAACGATAATCGGCGCACCGTTTGCAGGGGACAGGACGTTGTTGGTGGACATCATCAGAACACGCGCTTCCAACTGAGCTTCAAGGCTCAGAGGCACGTGCACCGCCATTTGGTCACCGTCAAAGTCCGCGTTAAACGCAGAACAGACCAGCGGGTGCAGCTGAATGGCTTTACCTTCGATCAGGGTGGGTTCAAACGCCTGAATGCCCAAACGGTGCAATGTTGGCGCACGGTTCAGCATGACCGGATGTTCGCGGATCACTTCATCCAAGATATCCCAAACCTCGGGACGTTCTTTTTCCACCAGCTTTTTGGCTTGCTTCACAGTGGAAGACAGGCCTTTGGCTTCGAGGCGGGAATAGATGAACGGTTTGAACAGTTCGAGCGCCATCTTCTTAGGCAGGCCACATTGGTGCAGCTTAAGTTCAGGCCCCGTCACAATGACCGAACGACCAGAGAAGTCGACGCGTTTACCCAAAAGGTTTTGACGGAAACGACCCTGTTTACCTTTCAGCATGTCAGACAGCGATTTCAACGGACGCTTGTTGGCACCCGTGATCACGCGGCCACGACGGCCGTTGTCAAACAATGCATCCACGGATTCCTGCAACATACGCTTTTCGTTACGTACGATGATGTCAGGCGCGCGCAGTTCGATCAGACGCTTCAGACGGTTGTTCCGGTTGATCACACGACGATAAAGGTCGTTCAGATCAGAGGTCGCGAAACGGCCGCCATCCAGAGGCACCAATGGGCGCAGTTCTGGTGGGATCACAGGGATCACGGTCAGAACCATCCACTCTGGACGGTTGCCGGATTCCAAGAAGGATTCCACAACTTTCAAACGCTTGATGATTTTCTTTGGTTTCAGCTCACCTGTCGCTTCGGCCAGTTCGGCGCGCAGCGTTTCGGCTTCGGATTCCAGGTCGATCATCGACAGCATGTCACGGATCGCTTCGGCACCGATATTGGCGGTGAAGGCGTCCATGCCATAGGCATCTTGCGCGTCCATGAACTCTTCTTCGGTCATCATTTGGCCGAACTGCAGGTCGGTCAGACCCGGTTCGATGACAACGTAGTTTTCAAAGTACAGAACACGTTCCAGATCACGCAATGTCATGTCCAGCATCAGGCCGATGCGGCTTGGCAGCGATTTCAGGAACCAGATGTGCGCAACAGGCGCGGCCAGTTCGATGTGGCCCATACGCTCGCGGCGTACTTTTTGCAGCGTCACTTCGACACCACATTTTTCGCAGACAACGCCGCGATATTTCATGCGCTTATATTTGCCGCATAGGCATTCGTAATCTTTGATCGGGCCAAAGATACGCGCGCAGAACAGGCCGTCGCGTTCTGGTTTGAACGTACGGTAGTTGATGGTTTCTGGCTTTTTGATTTCGCCATAGGACCATGAAAGGATCCGTTCCGGAGACGCCAAGGACACTTTGATTTCATCAAAGACCTTTGTCGGTGTCAGCGGGTTAAACGGGTTGTTGGTCAGTTCCTGGTTCATTTTGATACCTCAAATTCGTGCGGAAGGGTGGAGGGGAAGAAGGGCCGAGGCCCTTATTCCTCAACCTCCGCATCCAGGAGTTCCATATTCAGGCCAAGACCACGGACTTCTTTCACCAGAACGTTGAACGATTCTGGGATGCCTGCCTCGTAGTTGTCTTCGCCTTTAACGATGCTTTCATAGACTTTCGTCCGGCCAGCCACGTCATCGGATTTCACAGTCAGCATTTCCTGCAGGGTATAGGCTGCGCCATAGGCTTCCAAAGCCCAGACTTCCATTTCCCCAAAGCGCTGACCACCAAACTGTGCTTTACCGCCCAATGGCTGCTGAGTAACCAGCGAGTATGGACCCGTAGAACGCGCGTGGATTTTGTCATCCACAAGGTGGTGCAGTTTCAGCAGGTATTTGACACCAACGGTCACAGGGCGCGCGAATTGCTCGCCTGTGCGGCCATCAAACAAGATGGACTGACCGCTTGTATCAAAGCCAGCACGTGTCAAAGCTTCGTTGACGTCGAGTTCTTTCGCGCCGTCAAAGACCGGTGTCGCAATTGGCACACCGCGTGTCACGTTGCCCGCTGCTTCAACCAGCTGCTTTTCTTCCATGCCTGCGATGCCCTCGGCGTAAACCTCTGGGCCGTAAGCCGTTTCCATGGCCTCACGCACGGGTGTCAGATCGCCTGTGCGGCGGTAATCTTGCAGCGCATCATCAATTTTGATGCCCAGACCGCGTGCGGCCCAACCCATGTGGGTTTCAAGAATCTGACCGACGTTCATACGAGATGGAACGCCCAGTGGGTTCAGACAGAAGTCAACCGGTGTACCGTCTTGCAGGAATGGCATGTCTTCCATCGGTACAACCTTGGAAATAACACCTTTGTTCCCGTGACGACCCGCCATCTTATCACCCGGCTGCAGCTTACGCTTCACCGCGATAAAGACTTTGACCATCTTCATAACGCCCGGTGGCAGATCATCGCCGCGACGGACTTTCTCGACTTTATCCTCAAAGCGGGCATCAAGCGCGCGTTTCTGGATTTCGTACTGTTCGTGCAGGGCTTCTACGATCTGCGCATCTTGCTCGTCTTCCAGAGCCAGCTGCCACCATTGACCGCGTGTCAACATTGACAGCAGATCTTCGGTGATTTCAGAGTTCGGACGTACGCCTTTCGGGCCTTTGACAGCCGTTTTACCGATGACCATGTCGCGCAGACGCGCATAGATGTTACGATCCAAGATCGCCAACTCGTCGTCACGGTCACGTGCCAATGCTTCGACTTCTTCACGTTCGATCTGCAGCGCACGTTCGTCTTTTTCAACGCCGTGGCGGTTGAAAACACGAACTTCAACAACAGTCCCGAAATCGCCTGGCTTCACGCGCAGGGATGTGTCGCGAACGTCAGAGGCTTTCTCACCAAAGATAGCGCGCAGAAGCTTTTCTTCTGGCGTCATCGGGCTTTCGCCTTTTGGTGTGATCTTACCCACCAGAATGTCACCCGGTTCAACATCCGCACCGATGTAAACGATGCCAGCCTCGTCGAGGTTACGCAGCGCTTCTTCACCGACGTTTGGAATGTCGCGAGTGATTTCCTCTGGCCCAAGCTTTGTATCACGTGCGGCGACTTCGAATTCTTCGATGTGCACCGAAGTAAAGACGTCATCACGCGCGATGCGCTCGGAGATCAGAATGGAGTCTTCGTAGTTGTAGCCGTTCCAAGGCATAAACGCGACGATCACGTTTTTACCCAGAGCCAGTTCACCGATATCAGTGGATGGACCGTCGGCCAGAACTTCGCCTTTGCCAACCGTGTCGCCCACTTTCACCAGCGGACGCTGGTTGATACAGGTGTTTTGGTTGGAGCGTTGGAATTTACGCAGACGGTAGATGTCAACGCCGGCATCGCCGAGTTCCAGATCGTGGGTCGCCCGCACAACGATACGCTGCGCATCAACTTGGTCGATGATGCCTGCGCGTTTCGCCATGATGGCCGCGCCAGAGTCGCGTGCCACAACTTCTTCGATACCTGTGCCAACAAGCGGTGCTTCGGCGCGCAGCAGTGGAACCGCCTGACGCATCATGTTCGAACCCATCAGGGCCCGGTTCGCATCGTCGTTTTCCAGGAACGGGATCAAAGAGGCCGCAACAGAGACCAACTGTTTTGGGCTAACGTCGATCAGGTCAACATTGGCAACGGATGCCATTGTATAGTCACCCGCCTGACGGGTGTTGACCATTTCGTTGATGAACTTGCCATCGTTGTCCAAAGTCGCGTTGGCCTGCGCCACGGTGTGGCGCATTTCTTCGGTGGCGGACATATACTGAACGTCGTCAGTGACCTGGCCGTCAACAACCTTACGATAGGGTGTTTCGATAAAGCCATATTTGTTCACGCGGGCAAACGTCGCCAGCGAGTTGATCAGACCAATGTTTGGACCTTCTGGCGTTTCAATTGGACACATCCGACCATAGTGGGTCGGGTGAACGTCACGGACTTCAAAGCCCGCGCGTTCGCGTGTCAGACCACCTGGCCCAAGCGCAGACAAGCGACGTTTGTGCGTCACTTCAGACAGCGGGTTGGTTTGGTCCATGAATTGCGACAGCTGCGAAGAGCCAAAGAATTCACGAACAGCCGCCGCTGCTGGTTTTGCGTTGATCAGATCCTGTGGCATCACAGTGTCGATTTCGACAGAGGACATACGCTCTTTGATCGCGCGCTCCATGCGCAACAGACCAACACGGTATTGGTTCTCCATCAATTCACCAACAGAACGCACACGACGGTTGCCCAAGTGGTCAATATCGTCGATGTCGCCCTTGCCATCACGCAGCTCTACCAGAGCTTTGATGCAGGAAATGATGTCTTCTTTGCGCAAAGTCCGCTGGGTATCTTCAGCGTCCAAAGCCAAACGCATGTTCATTTTCACACGGCCAACCGCGGAAAGGTCATAACGCTCGGAATCAAAGAACAAAGTGTCAAACAGGTTTGACGCAGCTTCAACGGTGGGTGGCTCGCCCGGACGCATGACGCGGTAGATATCCATAAGCGCGGTGTCGCGACCCATGTTTTTATCTGCCGCCATAGTGTTGCGGATGTAGGGGCCAACATTGATGTTGTCGATGTCCAGAACCGGCAGATCGGTGATGCCCGCTTCCAGCAGTTCAGCAACGGTACCGCCGATGATGTCGCCGTCTTTGTCATATTCGACAGTCAGCTCGTCACCTGCCTCGACATAGATCGCGCCGGTTTCTTCATTGATAATATCACAAGAAACGAACTTGCCGTAGATCTGGTCGTGTGGCACCAAAAGCTCTGTGACCTGACCTTCTTCGATCAGTTTCTTAACCGCGCGCGGCGTGACTTTCTTGCCTGCTTCGGCAATCACTTCGCCAGTGGCGGCATCGACCAGATCAAAGGCAGGACGTGTGCCACGAACCCGCTCTGGGAAGAACTTGGTGACCCAACCTTTGCCCTTCTCGAGACGATAGTTCACGGTGTCGTAATAGGCGTTACAAATGCCTTCTTGGTCCAGACCCAGTGCATAAAGCAGCGTGGTGACAGGCAATTTACGACGGCGGTCGATACGGGCAAACACGATGTCTTTGGCGTCGAATTCGAAATCCAACCAAGACCCGCGATATGGAATGATCCGGCACGCAAACAGCAATTTACCAGAAGAGTGGGTTTTGCCTTTATCGTGGTCAAAAAACACGCCTGGCGAACGGTGCATCTGTGAAACGATCACCCGCTCGGTGCCGTTGACTACAAATGTGCCGTTTGGTGTCATCAAAGGCATATCGCCCATGAACACGTCTTGTTCTTTGATGTCCTTAACGGATTTCGCGCCTGTATCTTCGTCGATATCAAACACGATCAAACGCAATGTAACCTTCAGCGGTGCGCTGTAAGTCATGTCGCGTTGCATACATTCTTCTACGTCGTATTTCGGCTTTTCAAGCTCGTATCCAACAAACTCCAAGATTGAAGTTTCGTTGAAATCTTTAATCGGGAACACCGATTGAAACACACCTTTGATGCCTTCGCCGTCCAGCGGCTGAGGCGAATCTCCGGAGCGGAGGAAAAGATCGTACGAGGATTTTTGAACCTCAATGAGGTTCGGCATTTCCAGGACTTCGCGGATTTTACCGAAGTACTTGCGCAAGCGTTTTTGGCCTAGGAAGGTCTGAGCCATGTGCAATGACACCTTTCAATTTCTCAACGGATGAGTATGCCGTCGGGCCCCGGCACCTCGCCCTTTCGAGACAGACGATGGATCAATTCCCGGCCCTGTCCCACCAGAGGCCTCCCGATCCGTAACCTCGTCTTAGAAAAGCTCTTAGTACAAAGGGCCTTTCTAAGACAGGTTAAGCAGGGTACGGAAATCCGTACCCTGCTCACTAATCACTCCGGGCAGAACCCGGAAAAGATTACTTAAGCTCGACTTCTGCGCCAGCTGCTTCCAGCTTGGCTTTGATGTCTTCTGCTTCTGCTTTGTCGACGCCTTCTTTGACAGCTTTGCCGCCAGCTTCAACAAGCTCTTTTGCTTCTTTGAGGCCCAGGCCAGTGATGCCGCGGACTTCTTTGATGACGTTGATTTTCTTAGGGCCAGCGGCTTTCAGAATTACGTCAAATTCAGTTTTTTCCTCAGCAGCTTCGCCACCGGCGTCTGCGCCACCAGCAACCATTACGGCGCCGCCAGCAGCTGGCTCGATGCCATACTCGTCTTTGAGGATTGTTTTCAGTTCTTGTGCTTCCAGCAGGGTCAGACCCACGATGCTTTCGGCAAGTGCTTTCAGATCAGCCATTTTAGACTCTTTCCGTTATTAGATGTGTGTTCCAACGCTCAGTAATCAACCAAACGCGGTTCTCAACAAGTTGCTTACGCAGCTTCTGCCTTGTCCTCGATGGTAGACAGAATGCCCGCGATGTTCGAAGCAGGTGCGCCAATTGCGCCAGCGATATTGGAAGCAGGTGCGCCAAGCATACCAGCGATAGTAGCAATAAGCTCTTCGCGGGATGGCATTTTGGACACTGCTGTAACGCCAGCACGATCAAGAGCGTTCTCACCCATTGCACCACCAAGGATCTCGAAGTTCGAGTTATCCTTGGCGAAGTCTTCCGCCACTTTGGCCGCAGCCACAGGGTCTTCAGAATAGGTTAGAACGGTCATACCCGTCAGGAATTCGCCGATACTTGCGCAAGGCTTTCCGTCGAGGGCGATTTTGGCGAGCCTGTTTTTGGCAACGCGAACGGCAGCACCTTGGTCGCGCGCGGTGGCACGAAGGGACTGCATGTCAGCAACTGTAAGACCCGCGTAGTGGGAAACCACTACAACGCCAGAGCTTTCAAAGATCTGGCCGAGTTCGTCGACCAATTTCTCTTTTTGTGCTCTATCCACAGTTTTTCTCCAAATTTGGAAGGCTTGCGCCCTCCGGCTCATATTTGCTGGGTAAAACCCAGCGTTCAGGTCCGAATTACGGGGCTGAACCAAAACCACCCGAGGAAAATCCCGGTTAATCTGGTCTTTCCCGTCTCAGGCAAGAAATTAAGAAGGAAACCTTCACTCACCGTCTTGGACGAAATACAAAACAGCGCACGAAGAATCGCACGCTGGTTCGTACAGGATCATTTAGTTTGGATTAACGCATAGCGCAAGAGGGAAGCCGCGACTTTTGCCGCGCGCTCTTAATTCCGCTTATCATCTACAGACGAGCATAACATATTTCACGGAGAAGCTCAAAATCAGAAATTTTAAGCGCTTCCATTGGTAGACCACAAACACCCCGCAACCGCCAAACCGCCCAAAGAAAAAGGCACCCACCGAAGTGAGTGCCTTTTAAATTCTAAATGTGCGCGATTTACTCGGCTGCTGCGTTATCTACGCTGATAGTCACGCCTGGGCCCATTGTAGAGCTGAGGGAAACTTTCTTAACATATGCGCCTTTTGCACCAGATGGGCGGGCTTTTTGCAGAGCGGCCATGAAGGCACGCACGTTTTCAACCAGCTTTGCTTCGTCAAAAGAGGCCTTGCCGACGCCAGCGTGTACAACACCAGCTTTTTCAGCTTTGAACTGAACTTCGCCACCTTTTGCTGCTTCGACGGCCGCTTTCACGTCCATTGTCACAGTGCCAACTTTTGGGTTTGGCATCAGGTTGCGTGGGCCAAGTACTTTACCCAGACGACCCACAACAGGCATCATGTCAGGTGTCGCGATGCAACGATCAAAGTCGATCTTGCCGCCCTGAACGGTTTCCATCAGGTCTTCTGCACCCACGATGTCTGCGCCAGCTGCCTGAGCTTCTTCAGCTTTCGGGCCGCGCGCAAAAACTGCAACGCGTACGTTTTTGCCGGTGCCGTTTGGCAGACCAACAACGCCGCGGACCATTTGGTCGGCGTGACGTGGGTCAACACCCAAGCAGACTGCGATTTCTACGGTTTCGTCGAATTTCGCGCCAGCGTTGGATTTCACCAATGCGACGGCTTCTTCAACGGTCAGGTTTGTTTGACCTGCGAATGCTTCACGCGCTGCGCGTGTACGTTTACCAAGATTTGCCATCTTACTTCACCTCAATGCCCATAGAACGTGCAGAGCCAATGATGATTTGCATTGCTGCTTCAACGTCGTTGGCAGTCAAATCTTTCATTTTAGCTTCGGCGATTTCGCGAACCTGCTTCACAGACACGGTACCAACAGTCTCACGACCAGGTGTTTCCGCGCCGCGTGGACGGTTACGCTTGCCAACAGGCTTCAGGCCAGCGGCTTTCTTCAGGTAATAAGACGCAGGTGGCGTCTTGATGTCCATGGTGAAGGACTTGTCCTGGTAGTAAGTGATCACGGTTGGGCAAGGCGCGCCGGACTCAAGTTCCTGAGTCTTGGCGTTGAACGCTTTACAGAATTCCATGATGTTAATACCGCGTTGACCCAATGCTGGACCGACGGGGGGGGATGGGTTGGCTGCACCTGCAGGGATCTGCAGCTTCATTGTGCCAGCGAGCTTCTTAGCCATGAGAGGCTTCTCCTATTGCAACACCCCGCAGACGCGTCTTTGGGGCAACGAGTTGTGTGGTTGGGTTTGATCATCGCGATGACCGTACCTCCCACATGGAATCACCGAAAAATCGGCTTAGACGCGCGGCATACAATGGGACCGGGTGTTTTGCAAGCGTGGTGGGATGGGTTTGGACGAATGGCTGGAACGAGCCCAGAGTTACCAACCTAGCATCAGTCAGGCACTCTCTATCCTATCAATGAAGCCTGAAGTCTCTTTCATGTTAAGAAGACGGTACTTTGGGCCGCTGAAGTCCTTGTATATCGTGAGGTGAGCGCCGTACGAGGACGCTGATTTTCGGTTCCAATAGTCTGCGGACCACGTTTCTAATTCTTCAAAGTTGCCAGATGACCCGCGCGCCATTTCTCTGGCGAGCAGGTTTGTGCGGCTTTCAGACCAAGGAATATCGGTCCAGATCAGACAGGTGGCTCGATCCAAGATCGGGCTGACCAGCCAGCCATAGACACCTTCGATAATCCATTGATCCCGTTTGGCCTTCTCGACCGTCTTCGCCACGGCGACCTGCTTGGTTTCTCTGCGGCTGTAGTCTCCATCGATCCAGCGTATTTGATCAAGATCCACGACGCCGGAAGATATCTTTGCGCCTAATTGCCTCGAAAGCCAGCTCTTGCCGGACGCGGTGTTGCCGAAAACAACAGTTCGAGCAAATTGTTCAGATGGGAGGCCTTGACCGGAACTTCCTTCGGACATCTCGTCTTCCTTTGGAAAAGTGTTGAACACACTTAGCCGAATAGCTTCAGCCTCACCTCCGCGCAACGGCAGCTTTGTCCGCATTGCTGCCATTAACCTTTACCACCCCAACAAAAAGCCGCCCAAAAGGCGGCTCTTTCGAAATCTAGGGAACTCTTAAAGCTTGGCCTTAGCCTTGCTTGGTAACCTGAGTGAATTCCAGCTCGACCGGGGTTTCACGACCAAAGATCGACACGGTCACTTTTAGGCGCTGGTTGTCATCATCGACGCTATCGACCATGCCGTCAAAGCCTTCGAACGGCCCATCGTTGACCTGAACTTTCTCGCCAACCTCAAAGGAAATAAGTGTGCGGGGGGCTTCTTCACCCTCGGCCACGCGGCCCAGAATGGCGGCAACCTCGGCATCACGCATCGGCATTGGGCGACCTTGTGGGCCCAAGAAACCTGTGACGCGGTTGATCGAGCTGATCAAGTGATAGCCCTGGTCGCTCATTTCCATGCGCACCAAAACATAGCCCGGCATAAAGCGACGCTCTGCGGTGACTTTTTTGCCGCGGCGCACTTCGATGACTTCTTCTGTCGGCACCAGCACTTCTTCGATCTGATCGTCCAGGCCGCTCTCTTCGGCGGACTGGCGGATCTGCTCGGCGATCTTCTTCTCAAAGTTAGAGAGGACGCTTACAGAGTACCAACGCTTTGCCATATGACCGTTCTTTCTCGTCCGTTCGGCGCGATGCCGATAATTCTGAATGTTTTGGGGTTTAACCCCTGCTCTCGCAACAAAATCGGCGCGCCACTCGAATCGAAGCGCGCCATGTTTGAAAGTAGGTCGTCACCTACCGGGGAAGCCGGGAAAATTCAAGCGCTTTGTCGTCGGATGGCTTAGCCAAACATCGACAGCACGCCCTCTAGGCCGCTGCGGATGATCACGTCAACCAAGGCAAAAAATACAGCGGTCAGCGCGGCCATGATGAACACCATCACGGTGGTCAAAAGTACCTCGCGACGGGTTGGCCAAACGACTTTGGAGACTTCGGCACGGGTCTGTTGAATAAACTGAGCTGGGTTGGTGCGGGCCATGATGCAACTTCTTTGATGAGATCAATGGCTGACATACGCGGCAAATCCGCTGAATTCAAGTGGGCGATTGCACAGAGCGCGACGAAACATAGGGATATGCGCGCGCTTCGGCGGCCAATTGCGCCATGCGAATGTTATAGGCGTTTTCCGCATCGGCCACCACGGCTTGGCTTTGCCAGACCGGCAAATGGATTTTGTCACCAACTCCCCTTGGCAGACGATCCAGCCAACGCTGCAGCCGTTCAGTGACCAGCAAACACTTGAGGCGCATGGATTCGGCGGCCTTCGGATTGCGCCGCGCCCGCCATTGCCACAGCGCTTGGCCAGCACCTGCAAGTCTGGCACGCCCGGCGACCAGCCAAGCCAGCATAAGCGCCAATGCAATATAGGCGACAACCGTGGGCAGGAACCAAGGCTCCAGAAGTATCGCTGCGATGATAACAACAATGGCCAATCGGCGCGGCGTCACCATGGGCCCTTTGGGACGCCGGGCGGTGATCTTGCGCAACATACTCTCTTCGGCCAGCATATGGGCCGTGGCATCTTCTCTGACGATTTCCCGGATCATCTGAAGCGTTTCAGGGCTTAACATATAGTCAGGCTTTGCATCTGATGCGGCGGGGCGGTTTTCACTCTTTGACATGGCAAGTACCTCCGAACCCAGAAATTGTGGCGCGGATACGGCAATATGGCAAATCAGAGCGGCTTATTTGACTTAATGCCGGCCCATTCATGGCAGAATTGGGTCACTGTTCATGAGGTGGAAACAAAGGCCGCAAAATAAAACCATTATCTTTGCCGCATCTTATTAACGTGACAGTACAATTACTTAGGTACTCGTCCGACCGGAATCAGGGTGACACGGCCTCTAGTGCGTCCAAATCAGCGCCACAGATTTCGGCCTCATGCGCCAGAATATGGTCAATGGGCCAATCCCACCATGCCAGACGCTGCATGCGCAAAGCGTCTGCTTCTGGAATGCGCCGGCGCACACGCTGCGCCGGATTGCCAGCCATTATAGTATAGGCCGGCACCACGCCATTCACGACGGCCCCTGCCCCGATGATCGCCCCATCGCCGATCTGCGCGCCTGGCATAATGATTGCACCGGTGCCAATCCACACATCATGGCCAACCGTTGTATCAGGGCCCGGGGCTGGCAAGCTGGGCCGCCCTTCCCAACCGCCACCAAAAACAAGAAACGGAAAGCTCGACAACCCATCAGAGCGGTGATTGGCCGAGGCCGTGATAAATTGCACCCCATGGGCGATTTGGCAAAACTTGCCGATCACCAGTTTTTCGGGCGAAAAGTCATAAAGATATGGTGCCAATCTAAAAGCAACGTCGGCGGCGCTTTCGAGGGGCTGATGCGCCGACATATAGGTGTAGTCACCTGCAACGATGCGCGGATGTTCTAAGACCGCATTTAAAAAGACAGTGCCACGGTGTGACGTGCCATCTGGAAGCCGAATTGGGTGAGATGTGTTTGGATGCGGAAAGGGCATAACAAAGCTCCAAGCTGAAATTGAAAGAAATCAGGCGCGCGCTTTAATCATGTTCCTAGCTCCGGTGTTAAAATGGCAGGGGCACCAGGGTTCGAACCCGGGACCTACGGTTTTGGAGACCGTCGCTCTACCAGCTGAGCTATACCCCTACGATGCGGCATGAATTACGAGAGACTCAGCCAGACTGCAAGATAAAAACGACTCGGCTGCTGAAAGAATGCGCCCAATCCGTTGACTTGGCGCGCACCTGCAGACGCAAGAAACTCTCATTTTCGTGAAGATATTGAAACAAAGGCACAAAAAAACGATGCACCTTTTTGTGACAAGGCCATGACAATACTTTTTAATTCCAAATTTCTCGCGAAAAGCTCACGTGCTCACACGCCGTTATTGTCTCAGATTTCCTTGGTTTATTGAGGCGCACCAAACCCCTGCATGAATGCACAGCACACTGGTCGCTAAAAGCCCACTTCAAGGCAGAAAAGCGTGATTTGTTGTGTGCGTTTTCGTGAATTTAATCTTCCGAACGCCGACCCTAGTTTGATTGGTGTCAGCAGGACAGTTGGCAACGAAGTTTAAATATCGCCGCTCACTCGATTGAGCCCTCTAACAGCCGCCCATCCCATTGGGCACCATAACAAGGAAATCTAAAATGAACCGCATCATCACAACCTCCGCAGCCGCTCTTGTTCTTTTGACCGGTGCTGCTTCTGCCGGAAGCTTTGCATCTGCATACGAAGACACCGTCAAAAAATTCGCACCTGATGCCGACCTTTCCGCTTACTCCGAAGCAGCGATTGGCCACATCGTTGGCGAAATCAACAGCAACGACGACGACAGCTTTGTTCAAAAACAAGCCCAAGTCCGTTCTTTGCTGAACAACCTGAAATAATTCGATCTCTCCCCGAGACACACTGACTTAAGGAATACTAAAAATGAACCGCATCATCACAACCTCCGCAGCCGCTCTTGTTCTTTTGACCGGTGCCGCTTCTGCCGGAAGCTTTGCATCTGCATACGAAGACACCGTCAAAAAATTCGCACCTGATGCCGACCTTTCCGCTTACTCCGAAGCAGCGATTGGCCACATCGTTGGCGAAATCAACAGCAACGACGACGACAGCTTTGTTCAAAAACAAGCCCAAGTCCGTTCTTTGCTGAACAACCTGAAATAATGATCAAACCTTAACCCGCGCATTCTCTCCTCCTAGAACTGCGCGGGTCCAAAGAAACAGGCGGCCCAAGGGCCGCCTTTTGTATTTTCAGGCAAGGCCATTGCGCTCATAGATTGATGCGGAACCTTGCAAAGCCGTCCGGACCAGAACTAGCTGGGGCGATTTCCACGCCCTTCACATCCGCCGCATAGCCTGTCGCCTTTGGGCCTGTGTCAAACAGAACCGTTGTGCCTGGCAATGGCGCGAACTTCCAATTGGCATCGGCAGCCGGAGAAATAGTGCCCTGCTCTACAATATAGCGCACAATCACGTCGCGGTTGGTGTCTGGGCCTTCAAAGATGATTGAATCACCCAATGCGCCCGGGAACTTACCACCGCCAGAAGCGCGGTAGTTGTTGGTTGCGATGACAAACTTTTGGGTCAGATCCAAGGGCTGCCCATTGTAGCTTAGATTCACGATGCGATTTGCATCTGGATTGGTGAGGTTGCCTTTGGTGTCAAACATCGACGGCTGGGACAGATCAATTTCATAAGTCACGCCGTCCATGACATCAAAGTTGTAGGACGGGAAGCTTGGGTTCAGCAGAACCTGATCTGCTTTGCCGGCTTCCACTTGGTTGAAGATACCCGCAGAGCGTTCAAGCCAGTTCTTCACCTCTTGACCGGTCGCCAGAACTGCCCGCGCAGTGTTAGGGTATAGATATAGGTCCGAGACGTTTTTGATGGCAACATCACCCTTGGCAACATCTGTATAATACTCAGGACCACCCCGACCACCGGCTTTGAACGGCGCTGCAGCTGACAAAATAGGCAAGCCTTCGTATTCGGTGCCTTTCATCATCTCTTTGATGTACCAACTTTGGGCAATCGAAACGATTTGCACCGATGGATCATCAGCAACCAAGGCAAAATAGCTGTGCAAAGGCGCGTCGGTCTTGCCAACCGCGCGGCGCACATAGGCCAAAGTCGCATCATGCTCTTGTTGAACCGAGTCCAACACATATTGCTCGCTTTCGACCAGAGACGTAATCGAACGGTCTTCATTGCGCTGAGAAATTGGCCGCGCCTCGGCGGTGTGGCCGACAACTTTCCATTCGTTGCCCGACCGCTCTAGCATCAGATCAATCAAACCCAGATGTGAGCCCCAGAAACCGCCCATGGCAGCCGGCACACCTTCGATGGTCCCCTTGGCCACGTCAACGCCGGCCACATCAGCATAGTCTTTGGAAGGGAAAACCCGGTGATGGTGCCCGGTGACAATCGCATCAATGCCCGGAATACGCGCCAGGGGCACCGAGGCATTTTCCATGCCGTCCACGGCTTCTGCACCACCGATCCCAGAGTGCGACAATGCGATGATAATATCAGCGCCCTCTTCCTTCATCATTGGCACATAGGCTTTGGCGGTCTGCAAAATATCGCGTGCTTGCACTTTGCCTTCCAGATGACGACGATCCCAGTTCATGATTTGCGGAGGCACAAAGCCGATCATTCCGACTTTGATTTTGTGCTTTTGTCCCGCACCGTCCATGATCTCTTTTTCAACGATCACATAGGGCTTGATCAAGGTGGTGTCTTTGGTTGGGTCCGAGCCCATTTCCTTGACAACATTTGCGGAAATCACCGGAAAATCAGCGCCGGCCAATGATTTCATCAGAAAGTCGAGGCCATAGTTGAATTCGTGGTTGCCCAAGGTCGAGGCCTCAAAGCCAACCGCGTTCATCGCCGCGATTACCGGGTGCATATCCCCTTCTTTCATGCCGCGTTCATAGGCAATGTAATCGCCCATTGGGTTGCCTTGTAAAAAGTCCCCATTGTCCACAAGCAGCGAATTGGTGGCCTCGGCGCGGATGTCTTTGACGATGGCCGCTGTACGCGCAAGCCCAACGGTGTCGCGCTCTTTGTCGGCGTAATAGTCGTAGGGGAAGACATGCACATGCAAATCTGTTGTTTCCATAATGCGCAAATGCGCCTGAGCTGCAGAGGCGTGCGCAGAAAACGGATGTAGCGCAATAAAGCTGGCCCCGGCGGTAGCGCCCAGAAACCCGCGACGAGAGAGATGTTGTGTCATGTGGAATACCCCGAACATTTTTTGATCACTTGTTCAAACATTGAAACGTAACAATCACAATCGGATTTCATGACGAATTTGTAACGGGTTGTTTTTTTGGGAAACTAACTAAAAAAGCGCACCAAATTTGGCGCGCTTTCATTGCATTTCGCAGGCAAAGGAAACTGGGTGCAGTGCAGGCCCGCTATTGCTTAGCCATTCATTGCATGGCTTTGGGCAAAGGAGAGCAACCTGCCGCGCTTTTCATCCCACAGGTGCAATTTGGCACTGGCAAAGCTTTCGCCAATGGTCATGCGGTTGATTTGGGTCAGCTCTTTTTGGTCGCGCAACACTTCGGTCAGGCGATAAAAGGGAATGCGGCTATAGACGTGATGCACATGGTGAATACCGATATTAGCGGTGAACCACTGCAAAACACGTGGCAAAACATAATACGAACTGCCGTGCAGCGCCGCATCGTGCAACTGCCAGTTCTCATCATGGTCCCAACTGGTGTATTCAAATTGATGCTGCACGTAAAACAGCCACATGCCAGCTGTGGCCGCCATCAAGGTGGTTGGCAAGAAAATCAACAAAAGCGGGGCAAATCCGCCGAAATACCAAACCGTGGCCAAAGCCAACAGGATGAGGATATTTGTGCCCATGGCGCTTACCCAATATTTGGTTTGGTTCATAAGGCCCACGGGCAGGCGTTGTTGCAGCAGAAACAAATAGCTGGGGCCAAAGCCAAACAGGACAATCGGGTTGCGATACAGACGGTAATTTAGCCGTCCCCAAGTCGACAGGGCCTGATATTCATCAACGGTCATGGTGTGAATATCACCCATACCGCGTTTGCTGAGGTTGCCAGAGGCCCCATGATGCACGGCATGGGTGCGCCGCCACACATCATAGGGGGTCAAGGTCAAAACCCCGATGGCGCGGCCGATCCAGTCGCTGACATGACGGTTCTTGAACAAGGCCCCGTGGCCACAATCGTGTTGAATGGCAAAAAGGCGCAGCAAAAACAGCGCATTCATTGCAGACAGCCCAAACGCCAGCACATAGCTGACCGACAGGGCCCACCAGGCCAAAGCCCAAAGCGCCACAAACGGCACCAAACTTATCACCAGCTCAAACACACTGCGCAGATGGTTGGGTTCGCGATACTTTGCCAAGACTTTGACCCAGTCGCGTGCCAGTGTTTGGCCAACCTCTTTCGGTGCCGAGTGATGAAGATCTGCCATTAACCTGCCTGTAAATTTTGTCCTGCCCCGGATAAACGACCTGAGCAACATAGCAAGCCTCAAAACGCAATCGCTTCAGAAAACCAACAAATGCAGGCGATAGTTGCATCAATTCTGCGTGCGCTCAGCGCCCGGCGCATCAAATCTGCACCCGAGCGCCAGAAACTGATGTGCAAACCTCAGGATCACGCTAAGGTAGGCCCATCCTGACCCAAACGGGCAACCAGCGCACAGCGGGAAGACAGTTTGATGAAACATGTACCCAAAGAAACCACCGACGACGCCCTGATCAAAGAATTCCTAGACAAAGGCGGCAGCGTGAAAGTCGGCAAGACCAAACCCATGCCCTATGACATGGGCATCAGCAAAAACACCTGGAACAACAAGCTGACCAAAGAAGAAAAAGAAGCCAAGAACGTGAAATAGGCGTTCCTGCGCGACCAATCAATTCGATATTCCGGGGTGGGCGCACCACCCCAGAAACAATGGTTTTAGCGATTTGTCCTAGACCTTTGCCCGGTACTCCAACACGGGCAAACCCCCTATGCCCCAGTTTTCCAGCGGCACTTCGTCGATCACGACAAAGGTGGTTTTTGGATCTTTGCCCAATACATCTTGCAATAACGCGCTGACACCAGAAATCAGTTCGGCACGTTGTTCGGCGCTTGGTCCGGTGCCGTCTGGGCCACCTTCGCCCGTGACTTTGATATTCACATAGGGCATGTTCAATCCTCCCTTGGGACGTATTCAAAAACCTTTGCAACAATGCGCCATGCGGCATCGTGTTTTACAAAGGTCAGGTAATCTAAATAATCACGCTGCATCAGCGTCATGCTTGCTTTGACATGCGCGATATTCCCACCCATCGAAATCTCTAGAATACGGTCATCTCTGGCGTCACCGGTTTGCGCGGGCGGCACCCGCTTATCAACACGGGCAAGATAATCGTCCAAATTCAGCGCCAGTTCATCGCCCGTAGTGGCGCAGAAATAGGTCAAATTTGGATGAAAGATTGCGCGCAATCTGGTGCTATCTGCATGATAAAGCGCATCAAAATAGATTTCGACCTGCTGCGTTATTGCAGTCAACGTCGTTGGGGTCATTATACCAGCCCCTCTGCCTGCATCGCGCGCTGCACACTTGGGCGGTTCGACACGCGTGCTACAAAGGATTGCAGATTTGGCCAATCCGCTAAGGGAATACCGGTAAAGTTCGCCCAGTTTGCAACAACAAATAAATAGATATCAGCGATGCCAAATTGACCCGGCACCAATGTATCGCGTTGATCTGACAAGAGTTTCTCGACGACGGTAAACTTCTTTGCCACTTGCGCTTTGGCATTCTGCTGCCCCTCTACAGACGTGCCCGCATTAAACAGCGGTGAAAACGCCTTGTGCAATTCAGACGAGACAAAGGTCAGCTGCTCTAACAGTCTTGCGCGTTCGATGGTGCCGACAGCGGGTGCCAGCTTTGCATCAGGCGCAGAATCCGCAAGAAATTGCAAAATCGCGGGACCTTCGGTCAAGACACTTCCATCGTTCATCGCCAAGGCAGGGACATAGCCTTTTGCGTTAACGCTTTGGTAACGCGCCCCTGCCTCGGTCATTCCAGTGTCGGTATCCACCTTTTCTATTTCAAAGGGATGACCAATCTCTTGCAGCGCAATATGGCTGGCCAGTGAACATGCGCCGGGTTTGTAATACAGTTTCATTTGGGTGCTTTCTGATTTGTAAGAATTACAAACCCCAAATGATGCCCATGGTTTCCATTTACAATTAGGTTTCCCTTGGTTACCTATAAAAACGCGTTACCACAGGGAAACTTAGTCACCCAATATGTCCTTAAAAATGACCAAAAACAAAAGCCCCGCACCACCAGAGCCCTGCATGTTAACCGAATGCATGGCGGTGATTTCCGGCGCTTGGGCCCCAAATGTTATTTGGTCCCTCCGCGCCGGACCGCGCCGTTTCAGCGAACTTCGATCTGATATTCCGCCGATTTCCGCCAAGGTCTTGTCTGCGCGCCTTTCAGAGCTGGAAACAAAAGGCGTTTTACTGCGCCATGTGCGCCGCACCTCGCCGCCTTCGACGGAATACGAACTTACGCCGCTTGGCACCGAACTATTGCCCGCCTTAGACGCGATCGTCCAGGTTGGGCATCGGTTAAAACAACGACGATAATGGCTTTATAGGCGCAGCTAAAACAGGTGCGCCGATCAACGCAAAAGGGCCGCTCGGTTGAG
>JBOEGL010000023.1:0-15951 GCA_050633405.1 Cognatishimia sp.
TGGGGCAGTGGCTGGGGCCTTTTGGAGCCTCTAGGTGTTCTCCCAGACCGCCCGGCCAAGCTCGCTGGGGGCACTCATGCGGCCCGAGTTCGGATCGTAGACGCGCAGTCAAAAGTTAGGCCAGCCCCATTGAATGACCCAAGTTCGAGAAGCGGGCCTTCGCTGCGTCGTTTTCCAAAGTCAACAATGCGCAGGAAGCGAACTTTGCAAAGTCGTCTAACAGACGCCTTATAGACCTTGAATTCTATCTTCGATGCTGCGGCGCAGCTCACCAAAGCAGCCTTTAGCTGCGGTTGCGAAGGTTCATCGCAGTCGAATTCACACAACGCGGGACAGAGCGTGATTTCGCTGCGGTTGCGCCAATGGCTGCAGTCGGGAGGCTGTAGTCCTTCAAACTACCCACTCAAATACATATCCCGCTGCCAGCGAACCCAGAACCGCCAGGGTGAGATATAGCAAAAAGGGTTTCAGTTTCAGAACCGGTGCAATGGCCATCGCGCCCCAAATGCTGACCACACCACCCGAGATCAGAAAGGCCATCGCAGCGCCTTCGGACATGCCATTTTCAATCAGGCCGCGCGTTAGCGGCAAGGCTGCATAACCGTCGATATAGGCTGGTGCACCAACAAAGACGGCGGCAGGGATGGCCCACCACTGATCCTCGCCGACATAGGCGGCTAACGCTCCAGGTGTAAGCGCCGCATTCAATGCATATTCAGCGGCAAAAGCAGGGATAAGGCAGATCAGGATAAGCCGCGTGGTTGCCCAAATCTGCGTAGCAAAGGACCGCCGCCGTTCCTCGTTGCGCCAGACCTTCGCTTCGAAGGTTTGAGCGGCCCCGCATCTGGCAGCACTCAGTTGCCGCGCCACACCATTGTCGCGGAGCGCATTTATTGACCACGGCACTTTGGCGAACAATGCGGTGATCGCGCCACCAAACACGCCCAACCCGAACGCCGCCAGCGTCTTGCCGATAGCAAAGCTCAGGCCGAGCGTTGCAGCTGTGGTGGCGAGCATGGCCGGGTCAGTGATCGGGGACGATAGCCAGAATGCCATTATCGGTGCCAGCGGTACACCAGCCGCCAATAGCCCGGCCATCAGCGGTAGAACTGTAACGCCGCAGACCGGCGTGATGGCTCCGATCAATGATGCAGCGACCACCGTGCGCAGCGTTCGTCCTTCAAACGCGCTTGCAATATATGCATCAGCGCCACTGGCGATGATCCACGCGGCGAGAAGGATGCCCGGAATAACGATGGGAGCTACGACGATCAAGCCCCATCCAACAAACACAGCGGCATTCACGGTGTGTTCGGGCCATGCCAAAGCTATCCCTGCAAGCAAGGTAAGACACAGCGCCCAAACTATGCGCTTCTTGATTGTTCTGTTCAAAGTAACGGTTTGATCGTCCATGGAATGCTCCTTTAAACTTGTGAAATAGTGACCGACAAAGCATATGTGAAACGAATAACTTAAATATCTGACATCGGATTCACGAATGGGAAACCTTGACAGTGATCTGCTTCGCACCTTCCTTGCCGTCGCTAAGGCGGGGAGCGTCACGGACGGTGCTGCGCGTATCCACAGGTCACAATCCGCCACCAGCCTTCAGGTCAAACGGCTTGAGGCGATACTCGGGCAGCCCGTTTTTGAACGTCATGGGCGTGGCGTCGTGCTCAGTGAGGCAGGACGGCGGCTGCTCCCAGTGGCCCAAGATGTGACGGCGCGACTGGACGCTGCGCTGAGCGACATTTCACGGCGCGAAGTGTCCGGTAAACTGCGTGTGGGCATTCCTGATGATCACGGTCGGACGAAGTTGGCAGAAATTATTGCCAGCTTCGCGCGTCACCATCCGCAGGTCGAGCTGGATGTGACTTGTGCTTTGAGTACAGGATTTCCCGAAGCACTCGAAAAAGGGACGCTCGACCTCGCCATCTACGAGGTGGAACGCCCACGGAAGCATGAAGAAGTGTTATTTGAAGACCCGACTTGCTGGGTTTCTTCTGCGCATCGAAATTTCCCAAGCAATGATAGCCTTCCAGTGGCCTTGTTTGATCACGCCTGCTGGTGGCGCGACGTCGCGATCGTTTCGCTGAAAACGCGTGGAAAGCCTTACCGCATCGTCTATTCCAGCCAAAGCGTCTCTGGCGTGATTGCAGCTGTTGAGGCCGGGATCGCAGTCGGCCTGCTGGGGCGTTCGTCGTTGCACTCCGGCCTGTCGGTCATGAGCAATATTCTTGGCCTCGGGAATACGCCTGCCTCAAAGTTGGTGATGGCGGCGAGTGGGTCACAGGAGGCTACGCCACAAGAAGCGATGAAAGCAGTTATCCGAACTGCATTCGGGGCCAAAGCTTAGAACAGCGGCCATTAGTTCGCCATGCAGCATACGTCTAAGTGGGCTCGGAGCCGCCTTGCGGCAGTGCAGCGCCCGATTTTGACGCTTACCCGTCAATCGACCAAAACCGTCGAATGACGGCATCGAGCCCAAAGTACAAAATGCAGCACTGCGCACGAATGGCCGGTCTGTCGAGCAACGGCCAAAAACGTGACAAAATCAAACTGAGTTTTGCCAAGAGTTTGTGGCAGAAGATTTTTCAACGATTTCGGCAAGCCCCCGCGAAGTGACAAAAACGACCGTTTTTGACCAGGGGGTTTTGGCTAGGGGTTTAGCCCCTTGTAGACGTCATTGGTGAGCTGGGTTTCCGGGTGTTCCGTGTGGATGCGGTTAAGTACCATTTGCTCGACATCAGTGCGCGAGAGTGGCGTCCCGAGATGGTTGATGTCGTAGAACTTGTTGTCGCGGCGAAGGTATTGATTGCCGTAGGCCTTGGCGAGCTTTTGGACTAGCTCGTTGGTATTAGTATTATCCTGATTGGTTGGTGTATCGGTCATAAGAAATGAATCTCCTGCCGATGAGCCTGGCTGATAATTTGGCGTTATTTGAAGGCGGCTGATTAGACCGATTTAGTCGCCAATTTCCAGGTGCATAATCTTGTTGCTTCCTTCTTTACAGTGCCCTGGAAGAAGCTTACTCTCAAAAACCCAGTCAAGACACTGATATTTAATGATCTTTTATGGATTCACTGTGTTTTCGTGAAATCCATGATTTTCATCAAAGATTGGGCAGCGTGGCAAAAGTTTTTGTACTGATCTCCAAGCCCATGTTGCCACTTATTTCCGTGGGTCAAATTGCATCGGAGACGGTAGCAAATGAGAACGATTGCTCGAAGGATTTGGTCAGTAGATGGGTCCACCGAGGGCAGGATTTCCCTTAGCGCCTTCCCGGAATTGTAGTCCTCGTGAACCAGCAATTGCAAACGAAAGTTAGATGTGAGGTCGTCCAAATATCTGTCCTTGAAGTACTCATAGTTTGGCTCAAGTCGGTCTCCTAACAGCTCTTGCGGCTTGGTTGCTTTGAAGTATTTGTCTAGGGTGTGTGTTGAAGCCGATGAGCCGAGGTGGCGGTATTCAAACACTCCCCAGATCATGATGAAATAGCCAATCGCCACTTTTACGCCCATTGGCGCAACTTCCGACGGGATATCATTTTTAACCAGCCAGTCGTCGCAATGCTTTGCTAATTCCAAGGGTTCCATGCGATATTAACTCCACTAACCAATCTTACACCCTCCTATCCCAAACAGAGCAGGATGAGAATGGGGGCTGGGTACTAGGGACGAAACGGCGGCCAAAGATACGTATTAGGGGGAGGCAGGTTTCGGCGGCGAGGTTCGTTTACTGTATCACGAACAAGGCGGTGCTGAGCCGGTCAACGGTGGTCCGGCATCGTTGCCATAACGAACGCTGCTGTCGGTCAGAGCATCTGATCGAGGGGTCGGCGGCGGATAACAAGCGCGACGACTGCGACTACTGGGCTAACGGTGTTGACTTCAACCTGCTCTGACCTGTGGCGAAGGCTTTCAGCGGCGCTCTGCGGGCCTCACGTCGCACCCGTCACACCCGCTCACAACTGGGGCATCACCTCGGGGCGATTGGGGGCAAAGCGAGCGGTCTCCGGCGATCCGGGTCTTGTTTTGCTGATCAAGGAAAAATGGCTGGGGTGGTAGGAATCCTTGCGCCCCGATGAAGTCCATGGCCTTTCCCGAGCCGACCGCCAAACTGGGGCAGTGGCTGGGGCCTTTTGGAGCCTCTAGGTGTTCTCCCAGACCGCCCGACTAAACTCGCTGGGGGCACTCATGCGGCCCGAGTTCGGATCGTAGACGCGCAGTCAAAAGTTAGGCCAGCCCCTTTGACTGACCCAAGTTCGAGAAGCGGGTCTTCGCTGCGTCGTTTGCCAAAGTCAACAAAGCGCAGATAGCGTACTTTGCAAAGTCACGGGATCTGTCGGAATAATGAAAGGCCTATGCTGCACACGCACTGGAAAAGCCGTCGTTCGCTGCAAGTGCTAACTCCGGAGCTGGCCGAATTCACACAACGCGGACAAAGTGTGAGTTCGCTGCGCTCGCACCAATGACTGCTTTTTTCGTTTGCATGGTTCGGATCGAGGAAGAGCTTCGCCCCTACGCTCCCATTAACCAGTGTATTGTTGCGTAAGCGGGTCGCGAACTCTGGGCAGGTCGCGTCTATTTTGGGGATTTTAAAAATCGTCCAATTCGGGGACATTGCCTAGCCTTACAAGGAAGCTTGGGTCACCGACTTCTCCACTGGCCGGATCTTCAGTCACCATGTAGGCATCCGCACCTGCGCAATCCTCGGATAGAGCCTCTCGTTCGGCTCTGTTTTGTGCTTCCGAAGCTGTGGAATATTCAAATTGCTTGGCAATTTTTAGGCCAGTCTGCCCATTGCGCCCAGCCTTCGTTTCAACATAAGTCTGGCAGATATAGTGGATTTTTTCTGGGGAATGCTCTGCGTTTGTCATGGATGGATCCTTGGATTCGGCCGGGATAATTGGGCAAGCTGAGGGCGACTCCGGGTGATTTGAAACTGATTGAATTGCCTGTCACCTGGCAGAGTATCTAACGCAAAAAAACGCCGCCGAAGTTCAATTACCGCGTTGAAGCGGCTTTCGTGCGGCGCGATTTGGATGCCGCTGATGCTTTGGTTACGGGCGGCGTGTTCGCTTCTCTTTCAAGGCGCGCATTGCGCAGTCGGGAAATCTTGGCTTGTCGTTGTTCTGCTTCTTCGTCGACCATTTGCCTGACGACACGCGCCGTCTTATCCATCGGGGTTTCAGGTTTGGAATCATACACTTTGAATAGATTGCTTTTTGTGAGTTTCGTCAATTTTCAGTTTCCTTTGTTGTTGAAGGTCGGCTTGATCAAGTGAATTCTTTCAAATCAGCGCCAAGCCTTCGGCCTTGCATTGGGTGTTTCGTGATGAGCGCATGGATTGATCGCCCAACAGTGTCACTTCAATGTCCGGCGCGGCCATGGCACGCATCAACGCGTTGTAATTCATTTGGAACCCCACCTCGGAACCCACCTTTGGTAGGGGGTGCGGCATTCCAACGACAAGATGATCGCTGGTTGCACCGATCAATGTGTATCCAACAGGCATTGAAAGCCCCGGAATATCGGTATCCTGATGTCCGATCGCGAAGATCATGCGCACAGAGGCAGCACTGGTTGTCACAATGCGTAATCGTTCTGCAGTAGGATCGATCGGGGCGATAGGGAAAGGCAGAGGTCTTGCATCCGTTTCAATAACTTCAGCCACAAGCGTGAAGGCGTCGGTGTGCATCCCGTCGATCTGGTCCCCTGAGACTGGCTCAACACCCAGAAGGATCGCCTCACCCAGGCGTATGTCGTTGATGCGACCGGTAGAGTGTTCGCCAAGTGCCCAAGGCAAGTTGGCCGAGTTGCCGCCAGATACGATGCTTAGGAATGGGCCACAAACCCCCTCAATCCTGTTGGACAGGGCACTCAGCGCCGCCATTTGAAAGGCCGTAGGAGCCCCCCCGTTCAAGCACGCAAAGTTCGCACCAATCCCTTTCAACGCGACCCCAGACATGTTCATGACCAACTGCACGATATCCGCTAAGTTCTCGGGCAGTATTCCGTCCCGCTGATCGCCCATTTCGACCATTAGGACGATACCGTGCACAGAATCCTTGCGGATCGCGGCGGCGGCAAGTGCCGAAATGATCAAAGGCTCGGTATTATAACTCGCTTCGCAGGATTGAACGACTTGATCAACCTGGTTCAACATCGGCGTCCGGATCAGCGTGATGGGACCAGTCATGCCTGCTGCACGTAGCCTTCGCACATTGCTGATACGTGCATCTGCAAGCCCTGCAGCGCCACCATCGAGCATGGCCTGAGCGATCGCAGGATGCCCGCAGATCGCTTTGGTCACGCCTGTGACGCCGATCCCACGCGGGCTCAAACGCTCGACAAGTGTCTGCGTGTTGCAACGTATCTTGCCCAGATCTACTTCGATGCGCGGGCAACTCATATTGCGGCCATAGATGGCCTTTGTGACAGGCCAGGGTAAGCGGCGACCACCATCCCAAGCAAATGTGCAGCCGGTCTGGCCAATGCATCGGTGACGGGTAGCCCGAGTTTGTGTGATTGCGCCGCGATGGTGTCAGTGATTTCGGCCTCAGACATCCCCTCGTGATTGAGTGTGACACCGATGACCTTTGTATCGGCAAAGGCTTCGATCAAAGCAATCTCACTTGCCACAGATGGCATCGGCATATTGGGAAAGTCACAGCGATGAGCGCGTTTGGGCGCATGCTGAAGGATGACAGCATCCGGCTGGCTACCACGAAGAATAAAGGCAGATGTGCAAAAAGCGGGATGGCTGAGTGCGCCTTGGCCTTCGATCAATATTACATCGGGTTGTTCCGCTTCAGACGCCGCAACAATCGCGCCTTCAAGCTCGCCACAGCAGAACTGCGGCGGCACGGCATCCATTGCGATACCGTATTTCGCGCCCTGCATCAGGCCGGTCTGGCCCGTGCCGACAAGCACTGTCTTGACGCCCTTCGCATTCAGGGCGCGCGCCAAAACAGTCGCCGTTGTCCGCTTTCCAATGGCGCAATCGGTGCCAAGAACTGCAATGCGTAGCGCTTTGACACCAGCGACACTGCCATCCAGCAGGCGCATATCCTTGCTGGGCTTCGGCTTGCGGATGTCGCGGATCGTGACATTCCATTCCGAAGCGGCCTTAGCTATTTCTTCGTCATCGCTCAGGTACTCATGCAGCCCGCTCACGATGTTCATGCCAAGTTCAATCGCTTGCACAACAACGTCTCGGTCCGCCGTCGAGAGACGCCCTGTTGAAGGTGCCATCCCATAGATCAGTGTATTGGGAAGGGCGGATTCATGGGCAACTGCGGCATTCAGATCGCCAAAAATCGGTATGTGGTTGACTGCTTCGTCGAGAATGGTTCCGCTATCTTGGCCTCTATAGGTGCTGTCGATGACAGAAAGGATGCGATACGCTTGTGAATGGCGAACAAGGCCATTTGCTGTCTTGCCATCGATTTGCGCGAAATTCCCCTCGCAATAGACGACTGCCGTTGGTGAGGCTGTGATCTGCCTGCCAGAGGTCAAGCCTGTGGGTTTGATTTGTGTTATTGGTGGCGCTTGGGCCCCCCTGATGGGGGGGCGGATCGTATCGACAGTGTCAGATTTGATTTCCATTTTGATTTCCTTTGAAAGGTTGGCACGGAGGACAGAATCGTCCTCACCTGCGCTATTTGAAATGGGTAGGTGCCGTGGCTTGCGTCTAGTTGTTCAGCACGCATTGCCCCTTGGATTGTTGAAAATTCTTGTCGCATTCCCAGCGGTTGCCCGATCTGTTCAGATGCGCGTTTTTAGGAACATCAATCAGCTCGCAGGACTCGCCTGTAGCGGCGTATCCACGGTCACACTTCCACCCTGGGCCGTAGCTTGCGTCGTCAAAATATGCATTTTCGGGGATTACGACGGCTTCGCACAGACCGGCCTGCTCAAAGAAGCCGCGCTCACAAGTCCAAGGCTGACCGTATCCTGATCCATTCAGATATGCGTTGTCCGGAACCGCAATGGCAGTACATTGGTCGCCCGTTGCTTCAAACCCACGTTCGCAACTCCAGGCGGAGCCATAAGTGGTACTCACCAAGTATGCGTTCGCTGGCAGCACGATCTCCTGACATGTGTCATCGACTTTGATGTAGCCACGCAAACACCGCCACCGTTCGCCCGACGGGTCCAAAAACCCACCCTCAGGCACCTCGACTGCAACACATACAGCGTCATCGGTTTTGCGAAACCCATGCAGACATTCCCATCCAGATCCGTAGGATCGGTTCGTGTCATATGCGTTTTGCGGTACAATCACAGCAACGCAGGTATCTTCGTTCAACCGGAATCCAATATCGCATTCCCATCCATCACCGTAACTTTTGGCACTGGCGTTCTCAGGCATTGGCTGACCGGCGGTTTGTCCAAATGCAGGGAGTGCAAGCAAAAGGACAGTGACAATCAAACCTATTATTAGGATCCCTGTAGTTGGTGTTCCCGCATGGATCTGGGAAGTGATGGAATGCGGACCGCGAAGCTCTGTTGATGCTGATTCATGATCCATCTAATTCAAGCTCCGCAAGACACGCGCTTGCGAGATCTCGGCTCGGGGCATCAGTACCCGGCATTGTGGCCCAGCCTGTTTCCATCATCGCGGTGCGGCGCTGAAAGCTGGAAGCTTCTTGAAGTGTTGCCAGTATTGAGGCGCGTTCTGCATCGGCTTCTGAAAGGCCCAAACAGACCGGCACCATGGCCAAAGTGACTTGCTCTGCGGCAAAATCATCAGCCATCTCCTGGGCACCGCCAGCAGTTATCCAACCGCCCCAGCTGAAACCAATGATAGAGGCAGCAACTGCGCCAACCAACGCTCCGTAAATACCGGGTTTCGTCCATTCGGGAAATGTCATTTTTGATCCTCTGGCGGAGAAAGCGCCGCCGCACTATTTTTGATTACGTTAGTCGTTGCGTTGGCCTGATTCCGCGCCAGAGCCAACTCCAGGTCTCGGGACCCACTGCGCGCAGCTGTGACTTTCCTGCGTGCCAATTGATCAATAGAAACGTCGCTGTCTGTCGATATGCCGCAAGCTGCAGTTCAGCATGACTTCATCGTTTGCCGACACTTCGTATTAGCCTGCGGGCAGTTCATCCGTTTATCCCGCGACCACGAACGGATGAAGAAATGTCACAAATGACGTGGTCGTGCGCGATGACATCGGCAACCTTCCCAAACATCAGATCCCTGCTACAGGACGTGACAGCTGAATTTTCATGATGGAGGTTGTGGTTCGCTCTGGCAGGCTGATGCGCCTACGCTGCAGAGAACCGCAACTTTCGTATCACTCACATAGTCTCTTAGCCTATGAAATGCAACGTTGGTGACTCCGACTCCAAACTCCAGACTGCCAGTGCCCTTAAGTTGGTCAAGGTTGGCAAGCCTCCACCCTGTGCATTTGAATATCATTCCCCAGCCATCTCTTTTTTGGTTCGCCAGCCCAGGAGCTGACTTTCGCCGCGTCGCTAAAAATTGGTAAAGAGGGCTCAAACCGGACTTGCGGCGCTGTGGCGAGCCGGTCTTAGGCCTAGATGGCGGCTCTGCGGACGAAGCTGTCGTTGGTATTCAATTTTCAAATGACCGCTTTGGGCGCTTGGCGACATCGGCAAAACAATCAAAAAGCCTGACGCGAGTCTTTCTCTGAAATTAGGCAGGTAGCAAGTCATATGCTTTCAAAAGTCGATAGGTTGCTTGACCGTCCATTAAGCAGAACTTGCCAGAGTTTCCGGGTTGGACAACCATAGACTTGAGAGTTTCACGCACGGCTGTGCCGATCAAGTGCGAGTGCTGGACAACCGAGATATCCGCCCCAACTCTCACCAATCTGTAAATCTGATCCCCATTCTTGCCGCACATCGCGGGCGTCATTTCTTTGAATTTCGTCGGTCCCTTGAGCAAGAAAGCGGCAGTTCGCCGACGTCCTGCTACCGTCGTGTTGGCAGAAAAGTGATCATTCTCTTCTCCACCCCAGTCTGCTTTTGTCGGTTCTGTCAGCAATTTCGCGATGGATTGCTTCACATACTCTTCTGGCGTTTTCTGCATTACAGACATCCACTCGGATGCACTTTCCACTTTAGTCTCACGCAGTTTGGAGAATTCTTCGATGTCCTCCGGCAAGAGTTCACCGAACGACTGCCCGTACCACATGACATCTTTGACGCCATTCTCGTAGTTTCTCGGGTGATCGAGCCAAGGCGCTCCGATGACGATTGGCTCAATCTCGAACCGATCTACTTTGTCATGTAGAACCCCAATGACCGCTTGATAATACCCTTTCTGATAACCCTCCGAGAGAGTCATCGTCCCTGTATCAGCAACCATGTGCTTCGTATGATAGGAGAGGGAGACCGGTTTCCCGACATCAATTTCCAAGTGCACTTCGTGAGAGACTCTCTTCTCTGTGTAAATTTCCGGGCAACTCTCCAACCTTTCAATACTCATGAAGCTTGACTTGGGACGCCCACTAGTAAGTGCCTCGGCCAACGTCGGAACTTCGACATTGTTGAAGGCATCGATCAATATGGTGACCAACAAATGGTCATTCCGCAGGACAGTCATGTGATCCGAGCCTGATTGTACGCGCTGCAAGTATTGGTCTCGCAAAGAACCAAGCGCGGTGATCGCTAACCTGCGATTGAGAAAACCCATGTCGATATGATGAAAGAAATCGGCAGTACGAATATCTTGTGGGGTGTTTTCAATGCTCATCTTTGGGAAGATGCTCCATAGGCAAAACTCTTGCAAGTTTAACCGTCGGCCAGCGCTGTTTAGGGCCAATCTTGCTAATTCTAAGTTCTGCTTTCGGCGCTTAGATCCCCATTGTGCACACCGCAGCATCGGTCAATATGGGCTCGGAGCCGCCTTGCGGCAGTGCAGCGCCCGATTTTGACGCTTAAGCTGAGCTGACGCCACCATAGATGACGGCAGGCAGCTCGAACCGGACATTGATCAGAAGGGGTAGCCGGCGGCTGTGCGGACAGAGCCGACCTTGGATTTTCGCGCTTCGCTAGCGCAGCATCAGTTTGCGCCACTGAGGGATACAATCACACTGCGCAGAAGCATGGTCAGAGTGCAAGTTTGAAGGTTGGATATTGACCTGCGTGCAGCTTTCAAAATTCTCTGCCAATAAACTTTAAGAGCAGAAAGGACGCTTGGGTCGAATGGATCAATTACCTATTTTTAAGCTGTTAATCCATTTTGTGGCTGGTTCTGCTTTGATGATCAGTGGCCATCACGACGAGCCGGGCGACGGGGAGAGGTACAGTTTCTTCCGGGCAATTCTAAACCACCTTCTAGCGATAGCGTTCTTATTCGCATCTTGGTACTTTTGGAGTTACCCTGTGTTGCCTTATCTTACGGGCATTGCAGCAATCTTCTCTTGCTTTCTTCCCGTCGTATTCAAAGACGATCACGATAGACCTAATCTGCCGGAACCATCAGCGACAGAGGAATTGCTCTCTGATGCCTCGGAGGATGTGGAACATAAGCGTACTGTATCGCGACGCTCTCCTTTGGAAACCGTTGCAATTTGGGTAACTTTGATCTCAGGGACGATAACTATCGGCTATTTTGTCCGCGATATGACTTTAATGTTTTCAGGTGGGTAAAAACACCGCCAGAGCGCCAGTCCAAAAGTGGGTTACTGACCTTGGTATCGAATTTGATGGGAGGCTGCTGATAGCAGTTTTCAGGGAACAGGAAGGCATTTTGGTGAAAGCAATGATGGTGGATACGGAATAGCGAATATGTGGCTATCCGCCGAAAACACGAGAAAGTTCAAAGTCTCACGATCAAAGTACATTTTACCGCCATACACGGGCATCATAGGCGCTAGGTGGCAAACCCCATAATCTGTTGAGTAGGCCATGGTTGGTCCCATGAGCATTGTAGTTACCCGCATCATTCCAAGGTATGTGCAAAAAAACAGGGACGCTAAGAGAAGGGTTTGCCTACCTACAACAGTTCCGAAGAAATCAAAATGGGATTGCCTGCCCGCAACATTATAGGCGGCCATTGTGCATACAAAGCCAAACACACCGAACATAAACACCCAATTTGTTATGTTCACCCTTTGCTGATCTACTGAAACAACATCAACCTCAGTTCGGAAAAATGCTAAATAGAAAAATGCCGCTACAAGAAAACATCGTAGAACGATCAAAGCCCATTTGCCCCACCTACCTTCAACGATTGCTTTAGTTCTACGGCCAAATACTCTGGAAATTACAGGGTCTCTCAAACCATGCGGTCGCCTGATACCTAGGTAATAATGGCAATACAGAAAATTGAAGAATCCAATCAAAGCGTGCAGCGGCAAAAAAGAAATCTTAAACAGCGCCCAAAACAAGAAAGCGAATAACGTCAATTGACTGGTCAAGTGCACAATTGATGAATGATTAATCAGGGAGGCAATAGACCAAGGTAACCGTAGTACGATCCCTAGCGTGTAAGCGGTGCTCCACCCTATTATCAGGGCAATGAATGTAACCGTGTGTGCAAATAGATTTCTAAGGGTGATACTTGTCTCGATGCCTATAGGCCGAAGACTTAGAGATTTGGCAAAGATGTTGCCCGCATCATTTTCAGGTTCGTTCGACAATTGAGGCGCCTTATCTGACTGGTCTAGTTTGATTGTTAGTGCATCGTTGGCCTTTGATCCATCGGGATGATGGTTTCTGGAGCCGGTGGGCGATAGCCCAAAGCACTGTGGGGTCTTTTTGTGTTGTAGTGTTTTCTCCATTCCTCGATCAGGATCTGAGCTTCACGCAAGTTGTAGAATTCTTCACCATTCGCACTAAGCGCAGCATCCTGCACTTAGGGCTCCGTGCGGTCATCTGACACTTTTGGTCGGTTGACCGGTGCCAGCCCCTAAGCAGCCGGTCATTGATCAGCCGAGAGATCCCATCAGCAGTCGGTCGGTGATCGGCTAAACCCCATTTGCGGACATTAGACTTTAGAGCGGCTAAAGTCTTGAATGCGCCCATAATTTCAGATGCCGCAACGCACTCTAAAAATGGAATTAAACAGTGATTTGCATTAGGCTTGATGTTGAGAGGCCAAGGAAACTGCAAATCCAAATAGCACCGAATGTACGCTTTACGAGTTTTCCATGCTTTACAAAACGACGAAAAATCAAAGCAATTGCGGATCCGATACCGACAAGAATTGAACTGATCCAAGCGCCGGATGCGAGGATTAGAGCTGGATTGTCGGTGTCAGGAAGAAGCAGAATTGCGACCAAGAAGCCGCCAATAAAAAGTAAAATGGACGCCAACGGTCCTTTCCACCATCTAGCATCGGCTTGCAGGTGTGTTGTCAGCGCAATAATTAACGCGGCAAATAGTGAATAAACGAAAATTTGCAGCATTCTTTGAAAATTACCTTTTTCATCTAAGTGCGTGGTCGATAGCCACGGCCTTTTCATGGGTACCTGCACGCGCATTAGAATACAAACTGTTAAGCTCCATTTCGTTCGCTGAGCCGTTGCCACAGACTTATTACCGGTCGCAGCCCAAACTCGACATTCGCTACGGGAATATGGCAGCGGAGTTTTTGACGATATTCGCAACCATCGCGTAAGCAACAAAACGATCGTTCTTCGTGCAACGTGGAAAACGCTTTGCACAACCTCCTCACGTCGGTGCTGCTAGTAGAATGCGCGACCTTTGATCTAGCGCTCTAAACCTTTGTGGTTTAAACTAGGCGAATGCCAATGGAGAACGTCTGAGCTACAATGAAGGAAGCAACCGAACACGAGTCCAAAAACGAGCAACATGAGACCGAAGTGAGCGTACTGTTAGCACACTACGAACAGACTCGAGAGAACATAATGTTCTTCGTCCGTGCCCGTGACCAGTATGTCTACTACGCCGTTACAAGCATAGCGCTCATATTCTCGTTCGCTCTTTCCAATGAGGATCACATCAGGATACTCTTCACGGTTTCCGTGGTAAGCGCGGTTTCTGCCGTATTGTATGTTCAGGCTGAGATGACAATAGGCGTTCTTTGCCTCTGGTTGAAAACTGAATACACATCTGCCCTAAGGCGCACTTTTCACAAAGAGCTTCCTCATTGGGATGCATCCGACATCTCCAAGCACTTTTTTTCGCCTATTGTTTTTGGGCGGCGCTCGGTAGCGCTTGCGATCCTATATGGTGCGACAAATATAGGGGCTCTTTATATCCTTGTAGAACACTACTTCTTGCGATCCGATCCTAGCTTCGTAGCTGAGGTAGTGCTATCGGGAATAGAACGTCAATATTTCTTGTATGGCTTCTTTACACTGTACATTGCTCTTTCATTTTATTCCCTTTGGGTAGTTTTGCGTATTGTTCCCGCGCGGTCTGAACTTCATCACAGAGGTCACTCGCGGTATGAGGATAACTGAGACATTTTTCCTAACTGCATTGTGCATCGCACCAGTGCTAGGGTTGGTTTCTACAAACCTATTGCTCCCTGCATTTACTTTCTTATCCGCTGATGGCTTGGCACCTAGATATCTCAATCTTGGAATATCCTTCTTTTTACTAGCGTTTGCAGTTTCACAGCTCCTTTCTGGATTTTTTGTCAGAATGGCTCGTGTTCGCGCTATGATCGTCTATTCCCTTCTTTTTTCAACGCTGATAACAGCAGCGTATCTCATCATGCATCCATCTGGAGTTGCATTCGTCATCATGCGGGCTGCACTAGGCTTGGCTTTTGGCATTACTGTAGTCGGTGCGCGGTTCTTTATCTCAAGACTGGCATTGGCAACCTGGCGAAGCCGTGGGTTTTCTCTTTCGCAGATGGCATTTAGTTCTCTTCCGGTTATTGCTACGCTCTTCGCTGTTCCAATCGTAAATCTGTCGAGTGTACAGACGCTTTTTGCCATACCGGCGCTTCTAGCTACGATGTTAGCCATCACACTATCCTTTTGCAATTCACCCCAGATAGGCTGGAGAATGAATTCACCGCAAATGCTCCGAGTTTCCGGCCTCAGCTGGAATATCGCGGCAAGTAGTAGTATCGTCTACTCGATCTCTTATGGAGCTCTAATATGGATCGCCAACCTACCCAACGTCTCCAGCAACGAGCGTGTACTTATGCTGGTACTCGTTCTCACAATGTCTATTTTGGGGAGCATTATGGTTTGGCGATTTTCTGATCTACAGTCAACGCTGTATTCGACATTTACTTTTATGGCGTTTGGAAGTTCGTTATTATTTTTTGTATTTCCTACTCTTGGCTTGGCCGCTGTATCGTTTTCAATTGGAGCCATAATGCCGCTAAGTTTGAGTCTGTTCTTGCATTCCGCAGGCATAACCGCCGCCCCAGTTAGTATCATTGGCAGTCTACATCTTGTCGGTGGCTTTGCAGGTGCGAGCGTTGCTCAATTTCTGACAGGAAAGAGTGGAGCACAGTTTGCTGTATTTGTTGCAGCGGCAGGAGCCGCAGCAGTTATCGAGGTTCTCTCACAATCGAAGCGTTTGAGAATGTAATATTCTTGCTCGACCTGTCGGTAGGTTTCGGACTGAGTTCTGACACGCGCGCGAACCCCTTTTTTTGACTGTGTCCGTTTTCTAGGAGCAGACTTTGAGGAAATTGCAGCGAAAGGCAGCTCTGTCCGGCATCTCTACCGTTAAATGATGTTTGACGGCTGCACATGCGGCGAAGGTCTGTTCTTTCCATTGCTCGTGCAGCATTGGACCGCCGCCTGGGTGGCAGATCCTCAGACTTTGCAAAGTTCACTATCTGCGCTTCGCTGCCATTGGGGCGGGACACAGCATCAGATCGGGCAGCCTGAAGCCGCTGAGTGTCTGCTTTCGGGGATACCGACCTTCAAATCTCGCAGATGCAGCGTTGAGCACGAAGCACGCCATGTGAGAGACCGCTTAGGGGCTGGCACCCGCCGCCTCTATGCCGCTCAACCCCTACCCTTGATACCCGAAT
>JBOEGL010000024.1:0-784 GCA_050633405.1 Cognatishimia sp.
GTACGTGAGCTGGGTTTAGAACGTCGTGAGACAGTTCGGTCCCTATCTGCCGTGGGTGTAGGATACTTGAGAGGAGTTGCCCCTAGTACGAGAGGACTGGGGTGAACGATCCACTGGTGTACCAGTTGTTCCGCCAGGAGCAGTGCTGGGTAGCTATGATCGGACAGGATAACCGCTGAAGGCATCTAAGCGGGAAGCCCCCCTCAAAACAAGGTATCCCTGAGAGCCGAGGTAGACCACCTCGTCGATAGGCCAGAGATGTAAGTGCGGTAACGCATTCAGTTGACTGGTACTAATGGCTCGATAGGCTTGATTTGATCCAGTAATAGACAGACATACGTGCGTAAGCTGAAAGGCAACAGCACATATCAAAATCCATTACCTGGGACCAAATAAGTCATACACAATATAACAAAACACAGCATACCGCTGACTTGGACAACACCACCATGCGGGTGTGAACGCGATTTGAATACAAATCGCTGCATCACACGCGGTGAATTGGCTTCGCCAATATCAACATCAGAAGCCGATTATTCGGTTTGGTGATCATAGCACGAGTGAAACACCCGGTCCCATCCCGAACCCGGCCGTTAAGCACCGTTGCGCCGATGGTACTGCAGCTTAAGCTGTGGGAGAGTAGGGCATCGCCAAACCTAATAATCGACTTCTGATACATTCTCTCTTAACGATTGCACCCTAAATGACGCGGGATGGAGCAGCCCGGTAGCTCGTCAGGCTCATAACCTGAAGGTCGTAGGTTCAAATCCTACTCCCGCAACCA
>JBOEGL010000025.1:0-1270 GCA_050633405.1 Cognatishimia sp.
TGAGCGTCTCGTGGGCTCGGAGATGTGTATAAGAGACAGCGTTTGAGGTGCCCCTAGATTTGTAGACGCTTTGCTTGGTAATTTTGGAAGCAAAGGACGACGCAAATGTCAGGGCAAATTCGTTACTCAGATGAGTTCAAGATTGATGCCGTAGCGCAAGTCACGGAACGGGGCTATTCGGTCAAAGAGGTGGCTGAGCGGCTCGGGATCAGCACCAAGTCGCTGTACACGTGGATGGCCAAGTTTTCGAAGCCACAACGCCAGACAGATCAGGAAGCCGAAGTCCTGCGTCTAAAGAAGGAACTGGCGCGGGTCACTGAGGAGCGTGACATCTTAAAAAAGGCCACCGCGTACTTCGCCAAGGATGCAAAGTGAGGTACGCGTTCATTGACGCGCATCGCAGTCAGCATCCAGTCCGGGTTCTCTGCCGAATGCTGAGCGTTCATCCCAGCGGATTCTACGCATGGGTTAAGGAACCGTTAAGCCAACGTGCGCAGGAAGACGAGCGGCAGATTGAACTGATCAAGCAGGCTTGGAAGGACAGCGGCAAGGTCTATGGGTATCGCAAAATCCATGACGACCTGATCGAGATGGGCGAGACCGTGTCCGAGAACCGCGTTGCACGCCTGGCCGGTCTCGCAGGCATTCAGGCGCAGATCGGATACAAGAAGAAGCCCGGCCAATATGGTGGCAAGCCGTCTGTCGTGGTGGACAACTCACTGGATCGCCAATTCGCGGTCGAGGTGCCAGATCGGGCCTGGGTCACGGATATCACCTATCTGCGCACGCACGAAGGGTTCGCATATCTTTGCGTTGTGATCGACCTGTTCTCGCGCCGTGTAGTCGGCTGGGCCGTCCGGTCTAGGCCAACGACAGAACTGGCGGCCCAAGCTCTGCTAATGGCGATCTGGCGGCGCAAACCAGAGCCGGGCCTGTTGATCCATTCCGATCAGGGCACCCAGTATACCAGCCGGGAATGGGCAGCGTTTCTGCGCGAACACAAGTTGGAGCATTCAATGAGCCGGCGTGGCAATTGCCATGATAACGCCGTGGCAGAAAGCTTCTTTCAGCTTCTGAAACGGGAGAAGATCAGACGTAGAACCTATCGGACACGGGAGGCTGCCCGGCACGACGTGTTCGAATACATCGAGCTCTTCTACAACCCGAAACGCAAGCACACGAACAACGGCATGCTGTCGCCCGTTGACTTCGAAAACAGACAGCGCAAACTGAGAAAGGCAGGTGTCTAGGAAACTAGGGGCACCTCAAA
>JBOEGL010000026.1:0-842 GCA_050633405.1 Cognatishimia sp.
GCCACGCGTCACATACCTTTTGTGACGTCGCTAGCGGATGAAATCTGTTATCTAAAAAGTAGATATTTGAGGGTGTTATCGGCGTCTGGTTTCCATGGGCTGCAAGTCTGATGCTCCCGAAGCTGCCCATCAATCCCCTACCAATTGCAGAAATTGGCCGTAGTCCTCACTAACCTCCCTCGCTTCCTCGAAGGCACGGGCCCGTTCGCCGTCGAGGCAACGGAAATAGCGCTGGATATCCTGAATGTAGTCTTCGAAATCGCCACGGATGATGTCCGCATAGTCCCGCGCTGCCTGCGAATCGCTTGGCAGGAAGGGACGGGACGGCGCGAGGCAGGATTCCGCGAAACCCGGCCCAGAGAGGCAGATCAGGAGGGCCATAGCTTGTAATGGGAGCAGGCCTGTCAACCTTGGGTTTCTCAAACCTGTTATCTCCTTGATCGCGGACACTGGCCGTGACTAGTGTTTGCGTAACCAAACTACAGCCAAAGCACGATATTACATCTTGCGGTTGATAATATACTATCGTAACTCTGGGCTTCAAGTAGGAATGCCTGGGGTCGCGCCATTGGAGAAAGCGTGAGCCGGGCCATGAACTGGGACATCGAAGCACCAAATGTGGTTACGGAAGCCAGGTTCCGCGAACTCGTGGAAAGCGGCTATAGCGCAGAAATCCTGTGCCAAGAGTCGGCACATAAGAAAGGCCCCAGCTATTACGGGGTCTGGATCATGCGCGTTGTCTCTGATGACGGGGTGGAAAAGCTCCTCGTCACCGCCCGCACGCGGACGACCTACAACGATATCAAGATCCGCGAGTTCAAGACGATCTCCGGCGTGGTGTC
>JBOEGL010000027.1:0-1298 GCA_050633405.1 Cognatishimia sp.
GCAAAAGGGCCGCTCGGTTGAGCGGCCCTTTTATTTCATCTGATGGCTTTCGAGGTTTTTACTTTGGTAAAAACCCCTATCGCCGGATCATGTTTGGGCCCTTGTGGGCCCAAGCCACGATCTTACTCAGTGATTTTGGACACAACGCCGGAACCGACTGTGCGGCCACCTTCGCGGATCGCGAAGCGCAGGCCTTGCTCCATCGCGATAGGCGCGATCAGCTCGACGTCGAATTTCAGGTTGTCGCCTGGCATAACCATTTCTGTGCCTTCTGGCAGAACAACAGTACCGGTGACGTCAGTTGTACGGAAGTAGAACTGTGGACGGTAGTTGGCGAAGAATGGTGTGTGACGGCCACCCTCGTCCTTAGTCAGAATATAGGCTTCTGCTTCGAACTTGGTGTGTGGGTTCACAGAACCTGGCTTACACAGAACCTGACCGCGCTCTACGCCGTCACGGTCAACGCCACGCAGCAATGCGCCGATGTTGTCGCCTGCTTCACCGCGGTCCAGCAGTTTGCGGAACATTTCAACACCAGTACATGTGGTGGTTGTGGTGTCTTTGATGCCAACGATTTCGATGCTGTCGCCAACATTGATCACGCCACGCTCGACACGGCCAGTCACAACGGTACCACGGCCAGAAATCGAGAACACGTCTTCGATTGGCATCAGGAACGGCTCGTCAACCGCACGTGGTGGCTGTGGGATGTATTCGTCAACTGCGGCCATCAACTCAGCAATTTTCTCTTTGCCGATGTTGTCGTCACGGTCTTCCAAAGCGGCCAGCGCAGAACCCGCGATGATAGGAATATCGTCGCCTGGGTAATCATAGTCAGACAGCAACTCGCGGATTTCCATTTCAACCAGCTCAAGCAGCTCTTCGTCGTCTACCTGGTCCACTTTGTTCATGAAAACAACCATCGCAGGGATGCCAACCTGGCGGCCCAGCAGGATGTGCTCGCGGGTCTGTGGCATTGGGCCGTCCGCTGCGTTCACAACCAGGATCGCGCCGTCCATTTGCGCCGCACCGGTGATCATGTTTTTCACGTAGTCCGCGTGACCTGGGCAGTCAACGTGCGCATAGTGACGCGCGTCTGTTTCGTACTCAACGTGGGCTGTCGAGATGGTGATGCCGCGGGCTTTTTCTTCAGGTGCGCCGTCGATTTCGTCATAGGCTTTGAAGTCACCATATTGCTTGGTGATCGCTGCTGTCAGTGTTGTTTTACCGTGGTCAACGTGGCCGATTGTGCCGATGTTGCAGTGCGGTTTGGAACGTTCAAACTTTTCCTTAGCCAT
>JBOEGL010000028.1:0-10189 GCA_050633405.1 Cognatishimia sp.
AGTTTTTCAACAGAATAGGCCCGAACCTGCCATTCACAGAGCGATCAAATTGCTGCAGTCGCAACCCGCTTTCCGGACATTCGCTGCAAGAGCAAAGTCCTGCGGTGGTCGAACTCACGGTTTGCGAACAAAGCGCCAATTCGCTGCTGTCGCGCCAATGACGGCTTTGGAGGTTTCTGCTGTGTCACAAACAGTCGTTTTTTCCCATGACAGAAACGTATGAGTTTTGTTTCTTTTTAGGTGACATCGGCATGCTGGAAGAAGCCGACGTCACCAGTTATTGATTGCTTGTTATCCCCGCAAGGCAAGGTTTGCGCACCCATGCGGTCTAGCGTTCGCGGCCCAGATCGCGTAACCCCATGACGGCAGAGTGTTGTTCTTTGGAGGAACGCGAAGTTGGCAATATCAGATGAGGCCAGCGCACGAGCGTGGCTAGAGACCCAATCGCACTCGGCATTGGTTGCATTTTCGGCACGTGCAGTGTTGCGGGCTCTTCCAAGGTTGGGTGACGAAAGCAAGAATGGGATTTCCAAGCTTTTGTGGCGTGTTTTCCGCTCTTCAATACTCTCCACCGTCGCAGCGGCGGAGATTTTGGATGGAGAAGAAGAGTTCCTGAATTCCGCCTTCTACTCAACGGCGGCGGATACGTGGTCAGCCCTCGCTGATGCCGTGTTCTCTGCACATTACTCCGCTCTTGGAGAAAGCAACCCGGAAAACGCTGCGGGTGTGTTGAGTACATCTGTGTTGTTGCGATCTGCGGGCTACGATGACGACGACGAGGTGGACAAAGAAACGGTGGAATGGAGCGAACTCGCGTACCACCAAGCAGACTGGGATGCCAAATACCTTGAAAATAATCGTACCACACAGTTGTTTCAGCAACCGCTTTGGCTGAGCGGGTCTATGCCAGCAACATTGGCAACCAGCTACGACAAATTGGCAGAGTACTGTTCGAGTCAAAACCAGCTGTGGGGAGATTTCCCTAATTTCTTTCTCGAGTGGTACGCTGGAATGTTGAACGGGAAACCGATGCATTGGGAGTTTCAGCGTCGCGTGGCTCTAATCGACGAGGCAATCTGGAAAGCCGGGCTCGAAGCCGTAGCCGACGAAATCGAGAAGATCCGTGCCAAGTTTGACCTCGAAAAGCGCGTAGAAGAGCTTGAGGCCGAACTGCGGCGCGCCGCTGCCAACCGGCATGGTATTGGTGGAAACATGCCACCCGAACCGCTCCACGATGCGCCCATCGCTCAGGGACTGGTTATCGTTTGGCAGCCATTGGAACACCTCAAAGACGAAGTCGCCAAAGACGATCCTGACCCAACACGTCTACAAAAGATCATCGAGGCGCTAGTCAGGGCATTAAAAAAAGGCTTCGCTTGGTGTCTGAAGAAAGGCGATCTGATTGTCGATACCGCGATTAAGTGGGCAATCCCCGCCGGCGGGACGGGCTACCTCGCGCTCAACCCAGAGAAACTCGAAGCGGTGATAGACGCCGTGAAGAAACTGCTTAGTGCCCTTTGATGCCAAACGAACAGGAACCCCCAACACCCATTTGTCCACATTCTGGCCATAAACCTATGGTCAAAAGAACCCGGCCAAAAACAGTCGTTTTTGGCACTGGCAGCGTTATAGCCAGAACCATTGAAAATCTTGTGCCACAATCCCTTGGCGAAACCCGGTTTGTTTGTGTCACGTTTTTGATCACCATCCCATGACCGGACATTCGCCACCCTGCATCAACTTGGTAGGTTTGGGCTCATTTCCCACATTCGCCGCACCCGAATTCACGCAATCTAAGGGCTCACTACCGACCTTGGAGCAAGTGCAGCATGTGGACACTCCAGCGACCAAGCTTGGTTGAGGACGGCCCAAAGCTGCCCTTCAACGCGGTCTATGATGCCGCACCGCAGCTGCCCCAAACCAGCTCTTCGCAAGTTGTGCAGCATCTCAGATCAGTCAAAAGTCGATAGCTTCGATAAGGGTGCGAAACCACTCTCGCAGCAATGACGTTTGTCGCAGAAAGGGTACGCAGATTTGACTAGGTCCTACTTCTTCGGTTTCGTCGGCGTGGGTGCGGGAGGACGCGTGGTTACCTGGGACGTCGTGTTTTGCCCCCCTTTTTGAACACTTCCTTCATTGATCACCACTCGCCTGGTCGGCTTATTCTCCGACATTGTCATATCCTTCCTGGCTGTATGGAAATTCTAACCATATGTTGTTCTTTGGGCGTGATATATAAAGATGAGGCGGCTCAGATATTTTGGTGCCGTCTTCGTCGTAAACGATAACGTCTCTCAACAGTATTTCCCGGTGCTCTTCGCTCTCAGAGTAAGTGTTGATCCACCCCGCAAAAATGTATCCGTTCTCTAAATCCCTGAAATGGGCATACTCTACATGAGGTCGGTCCGAGTTCAGAGTATAACTCCAAACGTCTTCGTCACCGTAGCGGCGTGTTGCTCCGATCCAGTGAAGAAATTTCATCAAGAGACGGAAGCGAACCGCGAACAGCCAAGCGACAGAAAGTGCGAACGAAAGCGGAATCGACCACGCAATCTCGTCCTTAAGCTCGAAAAAATTTACTTTCTCAAGATCACTTGCAAGTCCAGCATAGCCAAATTCTTTTTCGCAGAGTGAATAGATCAAATAAAGTGAGGTGTAGGTTGCCATCCCGAAGAGAAAAGCACGAATTATCAGAGTAGTCTGTTGCGGCTTAAGGCCCGCTCCATACTTTGCGTCAATGTTTGCCCAAATAATCCCGGGCATAAAAACAAGCGCAAGCTGTGCCAAAGCAAAGTCCAAATCGCATAACTCCCTTTCAACCAATGGCTTTTATCACAGTAGCCGACTTTATTGGTGCTGTCTTCGGTTCCACCTAATTGGCGTGTCTAGTTGCGTCCGCTTTCAAGAACTCCTGCGCGGCCCATATGCGCCGTCGCAGTGCATCAATATTCTGTCTTGAGTTCGTCCCACCGGCTTAGCAGATTTTCATACAACCACTCGAAAGTCTGCTCTTCATTTCCTAACCAGGTGCAATCTTGTGGCGAGTATGATGTCCCACGTAGCACGTCGAGAACCCTGAAGTCATCGATCTGAAGTTCTGGAAAAGCTTTTGATATCAGCCAGAGGCCCAGGCGCGCATATTCTGCGGTCAATATGGGGGTCTCGGCGAAGTAAGGATAAATAATGCGTTTGTCATCTGCGCCTATCGAAAGCCCTAGAAAATTTTCGACTTTCACCGTGGCGTGTAGACCTCCAATTGTAAAATGCGATTTTATCTCAGTAGGATACGGAATTAGCTCTTCGTTATTGAAGCGCTTTTTGTTCAGCCACCAATCCATGAAGCCAGCATGTAGATCGGGGTAAAGACGCTTGCGCCGATCATTTGATGCGACGCGCGTTTGGGTGCGGGCCTCGAAGTCAATTCCTTCTAGTACATAGCTCTTGGCGTCCGACCAGAATGGGACATGAAAGTCACCTCCACCACCGTTCTTCCCGCTTTCTTTGGCAATCTCCGCACGGATGTCAGCACGTAACATACTGATCTGCTTTGCTTCTGGTGAACCAAAGGCGGCCAACAACTTACGTAAGTGAATTTTTCGAAAAGACATCTACTGCCTCCCAACAATACAGAGTCTGGTTCCTCCCTTCCAGACCGTTTGAATTATCCTTTAGGCGGATGCGGATCATTCCCATGACTGTCGCATTGTGCGATCCGACCGTCTTTATTGTGAATCCGAAACTCGGTTCCTTGATTTCGACTGACTTGCCGACCACTATCGACTGCGGCCTGTTTGGTATCATGGTGACTTGTGGCACGGCTTCCCCCACCCCTTTTGACATCCCAGCCTCCATTTGGATTGGGAACGACGTGATGGCTGTCTGGCCCACTTTTTTTGGTCATCGTGTTTTCCTTCATTAACGTCATAACAAGAATCATAGTTCGTAATAACGAACATCCATTGGATAATTTAGGGGGTGGTGTGAGCCAATGCCAAAAAGTATGGTAAGTCCGAACTATCTGGATTGTGGAGACTATCTATGCCAACCCCCCTTGGAGATCGTATTCGTCAGCTACGCAAAGACGCTCCCATGACTTTGGAAGGGCTCGCACAAAAAATTGACTCAAGCAAAAGCTATGTTTGGGAAATAGAGAACAAGGACGTTGCGAGGCCGTCTGCCGAAAAGTTGGCGCTCATCGCAAACGCTTTGGAAACGACTGTCGATTACCTACTGCAAGGCTCAAATATAACTGATGCTGAAGAGGCACGCGACCAGGCATTCTACCGGAAATACATGATGCAACAGCCCGCCAAGAGGCGGCAGATGCAGAAATTTTTGGACGCGCTAGATGAAGATTGACTAACAGTTGATGAAAAAAACACCGCGAAAAGAGGCTATTCGGCTTTCCAGATTGCTAGAACTAGGATTGGGCGAAGACCGATTTCCTGTCGATGTCGCCTTGTTGGCTAAGGAAATTTCCAGGAATAACCCCGACCCAATAGACAAAGTGATCGGAGGCGATCTCCCAGGATGTGAAGGAATGCTTCGGCCGCACTCAAAACGGCCAGCGTGGCACATCGTGTACAACGACAATCCAAAGTACGAAGGGCGCAACCGCTTTACGATGACTCACGAACTTGCACACTATCAGCTGCATCGACCAGTTCTCTCAGAAAGGTATTACAAAACGGGGAATTTAGATACCGACGCGCTATTCCAATGCAAACCACTGCAGAGCAATACATGGAATGAAGCGGATCAAGAAAGAGAGCAAGAAGCAGATACCTTCGCTTCGTTTCTTTTAATGCCAATCGATGATTATCGCACCCAAACATCTGGTCAAAGCATGTCAGCAGAGTTGCTGGCTCATGTGACAAATAGGTACGGTGTGTCCCTCACTGCTGCAGTACTTAAATGGATCGAGTTTACTGAAAAGCGAGCCGCTATAGTGGTGTCACGTGACGGATTTGCACTTTGGGGACGCGCCAGTAAATCTGCCTACGAGAACGGGATATTTGTGCGATCCGGCATGGCTTTGCCGGAGTTGGTCTCTGCCGAAATTGAGAATTCGAGCCGAGGGTTCCTGACCGACACCCCGATTGAACGACCGCAGGGTGTCTGGTTTTTCAATAGTGTGTCAGAACCGGTGCTAGAATTAACCCTTCGATCAGAATTTTTGGACATATCTATTTCTATTCTGCAATTTCAGAGAACACATCTCTCGTCTTCCAGTGAATATCCACATGAATGGGATAGCTTTGATCAGTTCAACTCCAACGGTCGCTTTAAAACTGGTCAGTAGAGAAAACTACGCAGCTATGCTTTGGGGTTTCTCGCCCACAAACTACCATCACGAATGTCAGCTCTGACTTCGAAGTTTGGTTCATATTGCTCGCGCAGCGAAGGTCCGCAATCCGCCCGATGTAAAAAAAATCAATGCCTACTATGGGCGTTGGGTTCTGATCACGGACTTCTAACTTCCCGTTTGGAATCGAACTCTAGCGTTGCCAAAAACGATATCAACTGATCCAATTCTCTTGATGTAAACGCGCTTTGGCTGACGGGCTCTTTAAGCCATTGACGTAACTGTTGATATACGTCCTGCCTCTGGGGGCTGGAGAGCTCTTGGAAGTTCAAAACGGCTAGTGGGTCACTGTGAGCCAGGATGATATCGGATACCTCAGAATATGCTCCGGAGTGGCCATAAGGGGCTGTCCTCAAGACGTTAAAAAGCGGAGGCGTCCGAAATTTCCCGCGATCATTTGGATCGTTAGTTACGTTAAAGCGGCCGTAGTCGACGCCGAAGCCATTTTTTCCAAAGCCCGCGCTGGGTGAGGGGATTGAATGGAAATTCAAATCACTGAAATATGGGCCGTTGTGACACATCGAACAACGCCCCTTCCCATAAAAAATCAATCCGCCATTCAGCTCATCTTCGGTGAGCTTCCCGTTCCCATATACGAACAAATGAAATCGGGTATCCTGGACCGCAAAGTTAAAGCGAATAAATTCAGCGATGGCTTCGGCATAATTTTCAAATTTGAGATCGTTGGCAGGAATGTTGAATGCTCTAAAGGCCGCGCCTGTGATATCGGGATCAGCAGCCAGCTGCTCAACGATCTGGTTATAGATAACAGTGGCGGATCCCACAGTCTCAGTGGTCAGGTGACCAATGTCTCCCACCATTTCATCGACTTCTACAGGGGGAATCATTGCGGCAACAACCAACGGATCACTTGAGAGCGCATGGGCGCCGAACTGGCTAACGAGGTCTTCCCCCCGCCCGGAAACCTTGCCGTCCCAAAAGAAGGTGTCGTAGCCGATGCCACCAACTCCCCAAAACGGAAGAGTGTTTCTGGGGACAGTGCGACCGCCAGAAGCAACCCGGATGTCTCCAGCTCCATCACCACCGATTCCTACTGCATTCGGGATCCCATCAGCGGATCCAAAACGGTCCCGGTGACATGTCGCACAAGCAATATCTTGACCTGCGGATAGCTCCGTGGCTTCAAACGCTAGTTTACCCAATGAAACGAGATCAGGATCGGTCTTTGGGCGTGTGGCTGAAGGCGGTACCAACCCAGCTTCGATTGCAGCATCCCTAAGGACATTTGAACGCAAGTCGTCAGCAGTGACAGGGGCGCTAGTCGCGCAGGCGATAATGAACGAACTAATAACGAATTTCATGAATTCCAATCACTGTTCTCAGACCTTCCGGGGTTTGCTCAGCGGCGTGCAGTACAAGTTCGCCAATTTCGGAATCGCTGAGGCCCAAGCGGAGGAGCTTCTTTTGGAGCAAGTCATAGTCCTGGCAATCCAGAAGAGCAATTTCAGCGGCCTTAAGCGTGGAGATCGCGCTAGAAGACGGATCGTCCGCTACGGTCATTTTCCCTATCCAATGCTCTCGCATGGCTTGGTCGCATTGAAAGGTGAGCGTCGCGAACTCATCCGCATAGATCGAGATTAAAGCGCCTTTGTAGAACGGCTCTGCCAGCCATGCTGCAGGGATAGCTAGAACGCAACCCGCGACAAATCCCGATAGGAAGCGCTTATTGCGCAGAAATTCCAAGAGCATTCAACACCTCTGGAGTTATAGTTCCAGTGACTTTCAGACTATAGTCGCTTTGAAACCTGGAAAGGGCAGCTTTCGATTGCTTTCCGATTACCCCGTCTACTGCGCCATTGTAGTACCCATAGGAAATCAGGGCGAGTTGCACACGCATGGCTATTTGTTTGAACTTTTCTGAGTTCCCGGGCAAAGGGGCGACCTTCTGAGTATTCGGAAGAGAGGGCAACACCGATCTGGGGCTGGTGCTGTTGGACCGAGGCAGCGCCGGTGCTGCTGGCCGGGTGGTTGTGTAACCACCTGAGGAAGATGATCGGTGGCTTCTATGGCTACTATGACTGCTGTGGCTTCTATGGCCAGCGAGCGTGTATTTGTGCTCCAGTTCAAGCCTCTGATTGAATTCGCTGTCGGTATCGAAAGGATTTGACGGCGGACTGGCCGCGATGGCCGCGTCCACCGAATTCGTCGGCAAAAAGCCTGCTGCAGCAAGCGTTGGGATCAGATATCTACGCTTTTTCATAATAGCCTATCGCCTCGAAACCGGATTCCACGTCGTACCATTCGAAAAAGCCTCCACATTGATCACGAATGCCGCAGCCTTCGCAAAAGGCTTCAAACTTGCACTTCCAATCTGAAATCGATGCAACCGCATACTTTTGGTATGCACTGGGCACCGTACAAAGCGGAAAATTGAAAAGTCGTGCATCGAGTCCTCGGCCATGTGCGATACACAAAGCCCGGGCTATCATCTCAAAATCAGTGGACGTGTCGAAAAACTCTTTCCGCCAGTTCATCCTCCCAAAGCCAATCTTTTCCATCTGCATGATTGACCATTGGGAGGCGAACGGGATGTAGGTAGTCATGAAGTTAGCCAACGCAGCTAGATGAGCCTGATTGCTTTGCATAACCACAGTTCTAACCTCAATCGGGGCAGACGTGTGAGACAGCAGCTCAAAGGTCTTAATAAGCTGTTCGAAAGCCCCAGCCTTACCAACAATCCTATCATGAACCTCCGGTGCAGCAGCAAAAACAGGAATGGCCCAAAGCACATTGTTGAAGGCTGGCGAGTTGAGTATCTCGACGTCTTTAGGCTCGAAATGCTGACCGTTTGTCAAAACATGGAAAGTAAGATCTGGACGCTCAGCATGGACTTGCATCAATAGGGCAAAAAGCTGTTCCTTAAAAAGCATCGGCTCACCTCCCGTAATACCAATGACAGCATCTTGGGGAGCCATTACGCATGCCAGCATAAATGCGGCGAACATATCTGTGTGCTTGGTCTTAGGTGGCTGACTGCACATTACGCAAAGCTGGTCGCACTGTTCAGTGATCAAAAGGGAATTGTGCTGCGAGTTGGCTCGGATTAGCCGGTGTGCGCTTGACGCGTTCGGCGGTAGCATAATCACGTCACCGTCAAGATCCTCGGCTTTTCCCCTTAATGCTATGGCGTGATCGTCACGAGAATAATACGCCCATGCACCTTCCTGGGACGTCAATTGGTAATCACGCCCCAGAAAGGAAGTGCGGTCGTCTTTATGCGTCGTAACGAGGCGAGCAACCAAGGTTTCACCCTTCAGGTGTCCTTTTGCTGCAAGTCGAAGCGCGATCATTGGGCGACCTTCGACAAAGTGGGATCCCAACCTGGGATCCCAGCCCAGTGAGCTAAAGAGTGGCGGACAGCGGGGTCAGGACTCTGAAGTAGGTCTTCTATCAGCCCAAACATGTACAGATGGCGTTTACAGAACTCAGTTTCAGATCTTGGTAGGTCAATTCGACCATACCTACTCAAGTCATCAATCACATCACGACCGCAATACACTTGGTGCCTACAGCTGTCGCAATCCGGATCGCCAAAATTCGAGGAGTACGCGTTCAAGGTGTCCAGTTTGCTTTGGTCAACGCTCCCGCTTACATGGCCAACAGATAGGTCAATTTGCCCTGTTCGGGTAAGCATTCGGGCCTCATCTGTCGGATAAAATGTACCATCATAATCTATCACGATGTAGTCCTTGCCCAGAAGGTTCGGATTCCTCAGGTCAACATGCCCGTTGACGTCAGAACGAAGCATCCGACGGAGGCAAAGTGAAAGATAATAGTCCTCGAAGTGTGTGCCACTTTGGAAATTGCGTTGGATCATCTCGGCCACAACTTCCTGGTGAAACTGATACCAGTTGTCCGAGATAACTTGGGCATCATGCGCTTTCCTAGCAAATCCATAGTTCGCCACAGGTCGCAGGAAGATAGAGTTCATCCCCCATTCAAAATAACCGCCGAGCAACTCATCAGCACTGGGAAGGCATTCTGGGTCAAGCGTTGGCAATGCAGAAAGCTTATTTGGCCCGAACCTAGCTAAAAACTTACGAACGTTGCTAAGAAAACCTTGCATTTCCTCGTCAGAACTCATGCGCTGCTTTCTGTGGAGGTCCTGCGTGCCATCGAAGGAAGTGCTTATAGTCACGTCCGCATGGCTCAGGAACTCGAAAGCTTCCTGAGAAATCGACTGCAGGTTCGTACAGATAACGAACTCGACGTCCGCGAATTTGGTTCGGCAGAATTTCCTAACGCGCTTCAGAAAAGAAAGTGCCAGAAGCGGTTCGCCCCCCTGAAACTCCACCTTCAGCCTGGGCCCTTCTAAGTTTTGAATGAAATCAAGAACCGAGTTGAGCGTTTCCTCACTCCAATCGAAGCCACTAGCTCTTTCAGCAACACGCGACACCTGACAGTAGGAGCAGGCCAAATTGCATCTAAGTGTTGGCACCAGGATCAAGTAGCTCATTTCTCTGGGTATGTGGCTGCGCTGTGCAATTCGATAAGATTGTGCGCGGCCTCGCAGTGCTGCCAATCTGTCATTCAAATCATAACTAGCTTGACTCAAAATTTAGCCCCCAAGGGTCAACAGGTTTGGGGCTACTTCTGGGCACCGGTCGTAAGGTGCGGTTGCGCGCCAATAATGGAAAAACTCTAGCTCGCCGCCCCATGACAGGCAACTTGAAATTGAACGTGAATCCGCAATGCACGTATAACAAATGCGCATCCAGCATAAAATCTGATAATTCGTAAAAACAACGCGACCTTCGCATGCTCGGTGAGACGAAATGCTGAATTGAGGTGCCCCTAGATTTG
>JBOEGL010000029.1:0-7131 GCA_050633405.1 Cognatishimia sp.
TGGGGCAGTGGCTGGGGCCTTTGGGAGCCTCTAGGTGTTCTCCCAGACCGTCCGACCAAGCTCTCCAGGGGCACTCATGCGGCCCGAGTTCGGATCGTAGACGCATAGCCGGGACCTGAACGAGGTTCCAATACTTGATGTCTTCCAGGCGACCTCCACGACGACCCTCTCGCCCTTGCGCCAGGTTCCGATGACGTAGGCCGGATCTGATTTCCTTCGTGGATTGAGTTCCTCGTTGATGAACTTCTGGCAGTGACCCTCAGCTGTTGCCCTAGTCTTGGCCTCCGCGTTTTGCTTTATGACTGAAAACGCAACGACGCCCAGCACCGCAGCGCTCACTAATACAACGAAAGGTTTCCTCATGGGGTCCTCCTTGAATTTCAACTAGGCCACCAATGTGACCAGCTTTGACACCAACCGCGCCGCGTAATTTCGAAGCGGGTCCCGAAACTCGTCTTGTCAGTTCGAGTCGTACGATGGATAACGAAATCATACGTCATGGGAAAGGAGTTTGTACGGCTTTATAGATCAAGTTATGAAAGACCAATTGAAACGAAACATCGGGCAGCGCGTAAAGTCAGCCAGGCTTCAGAGAGGCCTCACGCAGGCAGACCTCGCTGATGCCATAGACAAGGCTTTTGAAACAATTTCGAACATTGAACGAGGAAAGACAGCTCCAAGCTTTTCGACGCTAGCGGACATCGCTGAAGCGTTGGAGTTACCGCTCAAGGACTTCTTTGACTTTGGTGACGCTGAGGTTGGTCCGGCAAGGCAGGAGCTGTTGTTGGTGCTGAATACAATGGTGGGTCAACTGGATGACGAAAAACTAGCGTTGCTCTTGAAGCTCGGGCGCGCGCTGGGTGACAAGTGATTGGACGATCGCAACAGTCCTCGAGTTTTAAACCTAGCTGCTACTCGGGGACAGCAAAACTATTGGCAAAGGTAAGGTTAGCGGACAAAGCCCTCTTTCGCTGCGGCTGCGCCAAAGTCTGCTTAGCATTGATTTCAAATCCCCCGCTTAGCTTCCTTTCGTCTATCATACGCAGCAATCGCTTCTTCTAATTTATTTGGGGCAAGTGCGACTTCATCGTTTGGAACCTGTGTGATTTTCATCGTGTCGCGGTCCAATCATGATCGAGCCGTTGGTTGAAGTTTCGATGCCAAATGGGCATTATCAGTGGGTGTGTAGCCACACGTTCCGTTAACTTTGTACAGCGCGGCAATTCAGGTTTTGCGTTGTGCCATGCGTAGAGCATCGCAAACATCAGGTCGGCTATCGAGAGTTCATCCCCACAGATTGCTAACCGGTCCTTCAATTCAGCCTCTAAAACCTGAAACGCTTGATGCACGCGCTGGTTTGCAGAGGCAATTAACTGGGGATGAGCATTCTCATTAGAAAGGAAATGATGAGGATAACATCGGCGTAATATTCCCTCGTAAATGTTTGTCACCATAAAAACAGTCCACCGGTAGAAGGCTATTTTATCTTCCACAAACAGGTTGGGTCCGGATCTGAGGCTTTCATGCGTATCGGCGAGAAAAAACGCAATAGCTGCGGTTTCGGTCAGTGTTTTGCCACCGGGTGTGACTAGAATCGGGAATTACCCCCAGGCATTGAGACCTTTTACAATGTCTTTCGCACACGTATTTGGCAAAGTATCGGTAGGTTTATAGTTAAAAGCAATGTTGCCCAAAGTTAACGCGGCTTCAGCTATGAATCCGCCCGAACCAAGTCGATTGTAAAGCGTATAACGCACTTAGACTTCCAATTGCCTCAGAAGTGTACGGAAGTTCCCACTCGCTTCACCTGGGTGCCTTACCTTCTTCACTTGTTTTAGATTGGAAAGATCATCGCCTACGACAATCAATCCAACCATGCCCCATTCGTAATGCGGCACGCAGATATGACCATAGATACCCGGCACGGTGAACTCGACTTTGAGCTCCTCATCGATAGCCCCATTCCACGGTTCTGCCCCTTCGGGAATCATACCGCGTTTTGAAGCTGAGTTGTGCCCAGAATCCGTTGCCAGAAACGTCACAGTGTCCCCAGCATTCACGCGCAAAATCGATGGTTCAAAAACGTTTGGCGCTTTGTGGTCTCCGCAGCCAGTGTTCAGCATCAGAATGCTGTGCTGGCCGTCGTTGGAGACTGGTTTTGAGCACGCCCACACTGCAGTCCCTGAGACTCCGGCAAGCGCGCTCATTGATAGGAAAAAATTACGACGCGTAAGCATGAACAAGTAAATCCTTTCTTGGGCCCGTACCCAGTTCGATATAGACCCCATAAATCTCTGCAATTTTAGGATCACGCAGAACATCCTTTGGTGCACCTTGTGCGAGAATTTCACCTTTACCGATCAGGATCAGGTGATCCGCAAAACGCGCGGCAAGATTTAGATCATGCAGGGCGACCATGCCGACCGCATTTCGGTTTTTGATGGCCACTCGGATACGTTCAAGCACCTGCAATTGGTGACGCAGATCAAGCGCAGACGTGGGTTCATCAAATAGGTAAGCCTCTGACTGACGCACCAGTGATTGCACCACAGACACCATTTGTGCCTGCCCACCTGAAAGCTCGCCCACATAGGCTTCTGCCAAATGAGCAATACCGCCTGCGTCGAGTGCACGGGCAACAGCGTTGGTATCTGCTGCTTTCACACGCCAGCCCCGCAGTTGTTTCTGGGCCATCATCACCACATCAAAGACCGTGAGGGCGGCATTGGCTGCAAAAAACTGCGGCATGAAACAGACGCGTTTCAAGCGTTCTTGCCCAGAAAGGCTGGATAGGTCGGTGCCGTTCAGGGTGACAGTTCCTTGGCTAGGTTTGTTCAATCCGGCAATGCACTTAAATAGCGTTGATTTACCTGCTGCATTTGGCCCGATTAGGGCCGTCAGCTGTCCTTTCTGGAGTGTCTTCAGTTCGACATTTCGAAGGATCCGACGCGGGCCGTAGGAAAAACTTAGGTCGGTTACATGTAGTCCACTCATTGCCAATGCCTTTTACGTTGGCCAAGGATCAGCACGATGAAAAAGGGAATACCGATCAAGGACGTGATCATACCAATGGGGTAAACGATGCCAGGTGTGATCGCCTTGGATGCAATTGACGTACCTGCCATGATCAATGCGCCTGCAAGAGCTGAAAGAGGAAGGAAGCCGCGTTGATCTTCGCCAACAATCATGCGGGCGATATGCGGGCCAACCAAACCGACAAAGGCGATTGCCCCGACAAACGAAACGGCCACTGCTGCGAGCATTGATACGCCTGCAAGGACTGTCAAACGCAAGGCCGACACATTTACACCAAGCGCTGCCGCCTTCTCCTCGCCCATTCGCAGGGCCGTCAGCGCCCATGATTTGTGGATGAAATAGGGGAGAACGATCAGCAATACGACCAAGCAAATGCCAACTTTGGGCCACGTTGCCCGAGCCAGCGAGCCCATTTGCCAGAAAACCAGTTGGGCGAGCTGAATCTCCGACGCGCCATATTGTAGAAACGACAGCAACGCGTTGAACGTAAACATCATTGCGATCCCAACAAGGATCATTGCCTCAGGGGTTACGCCGCGCAGGCGGGTAAAAGCGAAAAGCGCCATTGATGTCGCCATGGCAACAACAAATGCGTTCACGGTCACAAACAGCGACCCAACACCCGGCACGACAGACCAACCCAAGACAATCGCCAATGCGGCGCCAAAGCTCGCCGCTGAAGAAAGGCCCAAGGTAAATGGGTCGGCCAATGGGTTATTCAGGATCGTCTGCATTTCCGCCCCAGCAACGCCAAGCATGGCACCAACAACGATGGCTAAAATTGCAACGGGCATGCGCAGATCCCAGATAATCACGCTCTCTTTTGTTGAGGCGACAGAGGGATCCAGCACGACCTGCGTCGTCCGAAGAAAGCTCAGATCAGCGGGGCCGGTAATGACGTCAAAAATGACGGTGGTAAAACAGATGACAGCGGCAATGCAAACTAGCGCGAAGCGTTTCAAATTTCGCTTGCGATAGCCTGAGACCAAGGCTTCAATGGCCGAGGTCTGGGAAGTTTGGTCAGACATAAGATAACTCTTCAATGAGATGCTGTGGCCCCGCAGGGCCACAGTGAAAAATCAGTTTGTTACCGGCAAAGATGCCCAGAACTGACCAGAATTCTCAAATGGGAGGAACTTCGTGTGCAGCTCGTCCAATGTGGCTTTGGGATCGAGGTCCTCAAAGTCATCAGGATAAAGCCACTTGGCAATTTGTTGGATCGCAACGAAGTGATACGGGGAATTGTAGAACTGGTGGTAGATAGAGTGGAAATTCCCCTCTTTCACTGCACGCAGGTCTTTAAAGCCGTCACGTTGAGACAGCGCTGCCAAACGTTGCGCATTCACCGTTTCGTCTGCTTCGTATCCCAACAGCACCGAAGTCACCTCTGGGCGCGCTTCTAACCAGTTCGCGCCGGTACCAATAATGAAATCAGGATCAGCTTCGACAATGCCTTCCAGTGACAGTGTTACAGAGTAGGCGTTGGCCAAAGTAGACGCAAAGTTCACACCGCCTGCCAACTCAACGAAACGGCCATAGTTGTAAGGGCCAAAGGACCAGCAGCAGTGATCTTGTTGCCAACCTGCTGCGTTTTCCACAACAACCAGCGGGCGCTCATCCGCAGGAATCCCGTCAACAATGTTAGTGACCTTGCGCATCTGGGCAATATAGAAGTCAATAAATTCTGCTGCCCGTTTTTCTTCGCCAAAGATACGCCCAAGGATCAAGATGGACGGTACGGTGTTTTCAGTCGCGTTCCGACGATAGTCGATGAAAACAACCTGAACGCCCGCTTTTTCCAGCTTTTCGATCAAGCCGGTTTCTTCGGCTTTGAAGAGGTTTCCGACATCCAAAAGAACAACGTCGGTTTCAGCCTCAAGAACGGCTTCAACGCTGAAATCTCCGGCGTAAGGGTTACCGAAGTTGATTTGACGCTTGGTATCTTCTGGGAAGGCCGCTTGGTACTTTCGGAAAGTATCTGGGTCATATTGTTCCAGATCGTTTTTCCAACCGACGATCTTTTCCAGTGGGTTACCGTTGATCATCGGCGCAATCGCATACATCATTCGGCTTTCGCCCAAAATGATCTTATCCGGCATTTCCGGCAGCGTGACTTCGCGTCCAGCGATGTCGGTTAGGGTGATGGCTTCTGCTTGAGCATCGGTTGCTGGCGTGATGAAAAACGCGCTGGCTGCAATAGCACCAAAGAAGCCGCTGAAACGTGTCGTGATAGACATAGCGGTCTCCGATAGGGTTGATTACACGGTTTGCACTATCTCAGTTAAATAGAGAATCCAAGTATTTTTGTCGGACTTATTTAAGCAGACGTTTAGGTGATCACTACCAGCCCGAAACGCTTCAAGCGGCCGTTCGTACCTGCCGCAGCATCGGTTGCATTGGGCTCAATGCGGCCATCCTTGCTGATAAAAAAAGCAAAGTAACTCCCGGCCAGCATGACGCCAGCCGGGGTTTGTATGTTATCCTAGACGCCCACGGGCAACCGAACCTGATCAACGATGCCACGCTTTTGCTCATTCGAGATGCCAGCGCTGTAGATCCCGTAGGTCATCCCGTTCTCTGACCGCGCCGACTTGTGGCCCACCAGAGACGCTGTCCAGTGTTCCGGGACGCCGGTTCGCTCGCACTGGGTGACAAACCACTTTCTTGTCGAGTGAAACACCAGCCCGGGACGCTTGAGCCCTTGACGCGATCGCAACCGAGTGAACGCCTTGGTGACATGGTCCACCGTCACGTCAGGAAACAGCGGACCCGTCGACGGCAGGTCGCAAAACACGTCCACCAGTCGAGGATGGACCGGCACCAACCTCTCGGCAGCATCGGTCTTTAGCAGCCGCAGTTGATTTGGTCTGACGTGCACAAAGGTCCCTAGGTTGCCCTTGGCCACTAGGTCGTCCCGCAACAGGCCGACAGCCTCTCCAGCCCGCATGCCTGACAGCAGACAGGTCAGCAGCACAGGTCGCAACGTCTGATCCTCGGTCCGCAACAGGCAGGCGACCTCCTCATCGGTTGGCACAGCGTAGGGCTGAGGACGCACCCTTGGCTCAAAGCGCACTGACTTGAAGGGGTTGACCTCCAGCTGCCCCTCGTAGACCGCCCAGTCCAGCCAGTGATTGACCTGAGACCAGATGCGCTTCTGCGTCCGTGCCGTGATCCGCGCCGACCCGTGCGATGAGAACCGAACCAGTTGATCAAGCGACAGCCCTCGCGTCGTCTCTGACTTGCCGATGACCGGTGATAGCTGAGCAACACAACTCAGGAACTCCTGACCGTGGGCGCGGGTTAGCTCGCTGACCGAGACGTCGCCATAGCGAGAGACAAACAGCCCAACGGAATAGCGCACTGACTTAAACCCACCGGGGCGTAACTCGTTGCTGCGCCGTCCAAGATACACACGGCTACTTTCGCTGACGGAGACTTTTTCAGCCTCCAGCGTTGCTGAGAAGACCGCTGCTGACCGAGCCGCGCCAGAGTCCTCCAGAGTGGCCCGCAGGTGGTCCAGGGCAGATTTCGGATCGTCTGCCCATGCGGGTCGGTCAGCGTCCCTCAGCGACTGCTCTGCGAGGCTACGAACCTTCGCAACACGGTGCTCCCAGAGACTGTTGACCTCAGCTGCGCGCACGCGGGCCACCGCTGCGTCACCGGTCTTCAGTGATTGCTTCAACGCCTGCACGCCAAGAACAACCGCGACGTCCCGAGGGTAGTTACGGCGGTAAAGCCAAGTGTGCCCCTTGAGGTAGGCGTAACGTATCTGGACCTTCATGGGGTTGCCCTCTCAACTCGGATCACAAGAGCGATCTCTGGCTCGCCGTATTCGCCCGCGAAGGGGCCGGTCAGCGAGTAGCCACCAAGGCAGTCATCAAAAACGTAGTCGACCCTGAAACGATGCCCGGGCCAGTCCTCTGAAGCAGCGAGGACGACGATGTCGCCGGGTTTGACTTCAGTCATCACGCGCTCCCTGGATCCAAGAAATAAGCACGATGGCGGTGACGAGAGCAGCGACGGCGGGGTGGCTGCGAGACCCGACCCAGAGCAGCGTGGTGAGGACGGACTTATTGGGCAATCAATTGGATTTCC
>JBOEGL010000030.1:0-5533 GCA_050633405.1 Cognatishimia sp.
AGGCCCGACCAACTGGGGCATCACCTGGGGGCGATTGGGGGCAAAGCGAGCGGTCTCTGGCGATCCGGGTCTTGTTTTGCTGACCTAGGAAAAATGGCCGGGGTCGTAGGAATCCTTGCGCCCCGATGAAGCCCATGGCCTTTCCCGAGCCGACCACCAAACTGGGGCAGTGGCTGGGGCCTTCTGGAGCCTCTAGGTGTTCTCCCAGACCGCCCGACCAAACTCGCTGGGGGCACTCATGCGGCCCGAGTTCGGATCGTAGACGCATAGCCGGGACCTGAACGAGGTTCCAATACTTGATGTCTTCCAGGCGACCTCCACGACGACCCTCTCGCCCTTGCGCCAGGTCCCGATGACGTAGGCCGGATCTGATTTCCTTCGTGGATTGAGTTCCTTGTTGATGAACTTCTGGCAGTGACCCTCAGCTGTTGCCCTAGTCTTGGCCTCCGTGTTTTGCTTTATGACTGAAAACGCAACGACGCCCAGCACCGCAGCGCTCACTAATACTACGAAAGGTTTCCTCATGGGGTCCTCCTTGAATTTCAACTAGGCCACCATTGTGACCAGCTTTGACACCAACCGCGCCGCGTAATTTCGAAGCGGGTCCTGCAACTCGTCTTGTTAGTTCGAGTCGAATGAGGAATAACGAAATTATACGTCATGGGAAAGGAGTTTGTACGGCTTTATAGATCAAGTTATGAAAGACCAATTGAAACGAAACATCGGGCAGCGCGTAAAGTCAGCCAGGCTTCAGAGAGGCCTCACGCAGGCAGACCTCGCTGATGCCATAGACAAGGCTTTTGAAACAATTTCGAACATTGAACGAGGAAAGACAGCTCCAAGCTTTTCGACGCTAGCGGACATTGCTGAAGCGTTGGAGTTACCGCTCAAGGACTTCTTTGACTTTGGTGACGCTGAGGTTGGTCCGGCAAGGCAGGAGCTGTTGTTGGTGCTGAACACAATGGTGGGTCAACTGGATGACGAAAAACTAGCGTTGCTCTTGAAGCTCGGACGCGCGCTGGACGACGAGTGATTGGACGATCTCAACCGTCCTCGAGTTTTAAACCTAGCTGCTACTCGGGGACAGAAAAACTATTGGCAAAGGTTAGGTTAGCGGGACTTAGTTGCTTTTCGCTGCGGCTGCTTTTGTGAAAACACCCGTAAGATTCACTCAGCGTCGTCTGACACAATGAGAAAGAAGGGGCATCGAAAAAGCCGACATCCCTCCAAAAGTTTTTCAGCCAATGCAAACTTCTAGGTGCCGCGACGTTCATTCATGTTTTGCAACAGCACGAATGAAGTATACTAAAGCAATAGGGCCGTACAATTCAGGTTTTTCTGTCAAGAAGCAGGCTGCCGAGTGACACGCAGACAGCACCCCATAGCTGAGCCTCGATGCGACATCACAGCCCAAAAGACACTGAATTTTCTCTATTTTTTTCATCTTAGTACCTCGTTTTGGAAGAAACGAGTTCGCGCAAACTCAACAACTGTATTGCATCGGCACAGGAACAGTGTCGTTCTACAAAAGTTCGGCTGCGACCGAACTTTGAATCAGAGGGGGAGAATATGGCTGATAAAAAACCACCGAAACCAGCAGTTTCAAATGATGCTGATAAGCTTGGAAAGCTCATTCGCCGTCACCGAAAGGCACGAGGTCTTACAGGAGAAAGCTTAGCTGCCGCCCTTGGAAAAAGCAGCAAAAGCGAAGTCTCTGCGATAGAGACCGGATCACGGGTCTTTAGCCCTGCAGTAGTGATAAACTACATCCGTGAACTAAGAATAGACGAAAGCGATGTGCCCCTTTGCTATCTGACACTTGATGCGCTTCAAAGGCTGGATCAGAAAAACGCAACTGCGGGATGGGAGCACCCTGTCACGGGTACTTTTGCATCACAACAAGTGCGAGAGTTGATGAAGGAAGCGGGCCGTTTGGACTGTACTGCGGTTGACGATGGGCTTCTGCTTTTACCGTCAACTCCGAAGCTAGACTTAAATCGTATTCCCATCAGAAGGTCAGGTGCCGCACCCTTCCTTGATCTCGTAAACCCTAAAGCTTCTGAGTTAAACGAGTTCCCTTCGGACTACTTTGACCCTCAGATCGCGAATTTTTTGAAAGCAGCAGCTGATCAAGATGAGGCTGACGAAATTCAAGACACCTACCAAACAAAAGTAGCTATTAAGCAATTTACACTCCCAGCACTCGCATTTGGCGCAAACTTGCAGATGACTATAAGTCCCTTGTCATTCTGGACGTTGAGGAAGTTCAATAGGGCTATGGGTGACGGCAAACATTTGCATCAAATAAATCAAATGAAGCGGCAAGCAGTTCTGAATCTGCTTCGAAACGATGGCTCACTAAGCTTCCGGTTTCCGTCTGCTCTTTATGTTGAAGCCACGCTTACAACAGCAGACAACAAATTGGTTATTGTAGAAAAGAACCCTGGTCTCAGCGTGATGGCCATGAGCGGGCGGCGTTGGACAGCCTCAATTGAAGAAGGCTTGAGTTGGCAATATTATTCTGAAAGTGGCGAGATTGATGCAGTGGCCGCGGTTCTACGTGGATTGGATCGTGAGCTAGATTTGAAGCCTGATCAGATTGAGTATATCGAATTCGACGCTCTGGGCCTCGAGTATCCCACTCTGAATGTTGGAATTCTTGGTGAGGTGAAAACAAGCCTTGAGTCAGCGCAGCTGGTCTCCAAGATAGGAGCGTCGGCCGACTATGGTCGGCGTTATCATTTTATTGATTGGAAAGAGGTTCCAGAAAAGGTGTTTTTCAAACCGATTGCTTCATTCGGAGAGTGGCACTCGTTGGCTCGAATGAGATGCATATTGGGCCTACAACGAAGGCATGGTTTTCAAGCTGTTTTCGACATGTTTTCATAAATCTAGATTTCCTATCGTGCTCCACAACTTCTAACATCACGACTTCCAGTCAAACCAGCTTTGCCGCAGCTTCCTGATGGCAGAAATTCGCCTCGGTGCAGCAATTCGGTAGATTGGGCTCAATGCGGCCCTTCTTGCTGATAAAAAAAAGCAAAGTAACCCCCGGCCAGCATGACGCCAGCCGGGGTTTGTATGTTATGCTAGACGCCCACCGGCAACCGAACCTGATCAACGATGCCACGCTTTTGCTCATCCGAGATGCCAGCGCTGTAGATCCCGTAGGTCATCCCGTTCTCTGACCGCGCCGACTTGTGGCCCACCAGAGACGCTGTCCAGTGTTCCGGGACGCCGGTGCGCTCGCACTGGGTGACAAACCACTTTCTTGTTGAGTGAAACACCAGCCCCGGACGCTTGAGCCCTTGACGCGATCGCAACCGAGTGAACGCCTTGGTGACGTGGTCCACCGTCACGTCAGGAAACAGTGGACCCGTCGACGGCAGGTCGCAAAACACGTCCACCAGTCGAGGATGGACCGGCACCAACCGCTCGGCAGCATCGGTCTTTAGCAGCCGCAGTTGATTTGGTCGGACGTGCACAAAGGTCCCTAGGTTGCCCTTGGCCACTAGGTCGTCCCGCAACAAGCCGACAGCCTCTCCAGCCCGCATGCCTGACAGCAGACAGGCCAGCAGCACGGGGCGCAACGTCTGATCCTCGGTCCGCAACAGGCAGGCGACCTCCTCATCGGTTGGCACAGCGTAGGGCTGAGGACGCACCCTTGGCTCAAAGCGCACTGACTTGAAGGGGTTGACCTCCAGCTGCCCCTCGTAGACCGCCCAGTCCAGCCAGTGATTGACCTGAGACCAGATGCGCTTCTGCGTCCGTGCCGTGATCCGCGCCGACCCGTGCGATGAGAACCGAACCAGTTGATCAAGCGACAGCCCTCGCGTCGTCTCTGACTTGCCGATGACCGGTGATAGCTGAGCAACACAACTCAGGAACTCCTGACCCTGGGCGCGGGCCAACTCGCTGACCGAGACGTCGCCATAGCGAGAGACAAACAGTCCAACGGAATAGCGCACTGACTTAAACCCACCGGGGCGTAACTCGTTGCTGCGCCGTCCAAGATACACACGGCTACTTTCGCTGACGGAGACCTTTTCAGCCTCCAGCGTTGCTGAGAAGACCGCTGCTGACCGCGCCGCTCCAGAGTCCTCCAGAGTGGCCCGCAGGTGGTCCAGGGCAGATTTCGGATCGTCTGCCCATGCGGGTCCGTCAGCGTCCCTCAGCGACTGCTCTGCGAGGCTGCGAACCTCGGCGACACGGTGCTCCCAGAGACTGTTGACCTCAGCTGCGCGCACGCGGGCCACCGCTGCGTCACCGGTCTTCAGTGATTGCTTCAGCGCCTGCACGCCAAGAACAACCGCGACGTCTCGAGGGTAGTTCCGGCGGTAAAGCCAAGTGTGCCCCTTTAGGTAGGCGTAACGTATCTGGACCTTCATGGGGCTGCCCTCTCAACTCGGATCACAAGAGCGACCTCTGGCTCGCCGTATTCGCCCGCGAAGGGGCCGGTCAGCGAGTAGCCTCCAAGGCAGTCATCAAAGACGTAGTCGACCCTGAAACGATGCTCGGGCCAGTCCTCTGAAGCAGCGAGGACGACGATGTCGCCGGGTTTGACTTCAGTCATCACGCGCTCCCCGGATCCAGGAAACAAGCACGATGGCGGTGACGAGAGCAGCGACGGCGGGGTGGCTGCGAGAGCCGACCCAGAGCAGCGTGGTGAGGACGGACTTAGGCGGCGTGCGGGAGAGAAACCTCCCAAGATTGCTTGACGTAATCATAACGGAACTCCTTCTAGTTTCCGCTTTAGATACGTCGAGGGCCTCGGTTTTCGGGTGATGGCTTAGAGCCCGATTGGCTTCGCTGTCTTGGCGCTTTGGAGCAAAACATTCAGCCTCGAGGGTGATAACTGCCCTGGCCAGTCCTATATAGCTCTGGATTAACAAAAATTGGATTGAAACTATGGGCAGCGCTAAACCGAAACAGTTGACTGAAATGACTTGTAGTCAGGCGCGAAGCTTCCTCCTGAAGTCCGAAAACTATTTCGACTTCGATCTGCCCAATTACTACAATTTCGATGCCATGCTCACAGCGATCGATTGGAAGCTCGACGGAAAGCACATCAACGGTATTTGGACGCAGGAACCGGGCGATCTTGAGGGCTTAAACCACGTTATTTTGCACAACAAAGATGGTAAGTACGCATGGCGACCACAACAGATTATTCATCCGGTAATCTACGTCGCGCTAGTCAATGCGATCACTGACCCTGAAGGGTGGGACCTAGTCCGGTCGAAGTTCAGCGAGTTTGCGCAAGACCCTCGGATAGAGTGTGTTAGCCTTCCCGTTGAGTCAAACAATGAGCAAAAGGATAAGGCCGCTCAGGTGTTCTCGTGGTGGCAGGCCATGGAGCAGCGGTCTATTGATTTAAGCCTCGACTACTCCTTTGTGCTGAACACAGACGTCGCCGACTGTTATGGCTCAATTTACACCCACTCCATCGCTTGGGCGCTGCACAGCAAAGAGTTGGCAAAGAGCAAGGAAGGACGCAACAATAAGTCGCTGTTGGGCAATCAATTGGATTTCC
>JBOEGL010000031.1:0-10053 GCA_050633405.1 Cognatishimia sp.
ACCAAACCCAAGTCGGCATGGCCTAAAACCAACTGTCCCAAAACCCGTTTCAGGGAAAGATTCAGCCATGCTCACGTATGGCTGAATTCATTGATCTAAGACAAACCACCCCGCCGAGGGCAAGGAATACCGATGCAATTAGAAAACACCAAAACCGTGCTCGATGGGCGTAAATATCCCCGTGGCTCAGAACTCGTGGAATTTATCGCAGGAGCAGCGGGCCGCACTTACCCTGAACCCGTTCGCGAGGCAGCAAGACAGGCTTTTGCAGATTACATCGCAGTGGCAATCGGCGCGATTGACGACACTCCCACGAAGGCCGTTGCGGCCATGGCATCCTCTTGGAATGCTGAAGGATACGCAACGGTCTTCACTAAATATCAAACGACCCCTGCCCTGGCTGCTCTGGTCAATGGAACAGCAGCACATTCTCAAGACTACGATGACACCCATGCGGGCGGTGCCGGGCATCCGAGCGGACCGGTTTGGTCAACGGCCATCGCTTTGGGCGAGCATCTGGATCGTTCAGAGGAAGAAGTTTTCAGCGCCTATATCACGGGCTATGAAGTTATGGCCAAACTCTGCGGTGGCGGACCAAGCGGCATTGGCAGAACCATGCAACGCAAAGGGTTTCACCCCACCTCGATTGGAGGGCGTGCCGGAGCAGCAGCGGCAGCGGCCGTGTTGTACAAACTAGACAAAGATCAAATCGCCTCTGCGCTTGGCGTGGCCGCAACAACCGCTGGCGGATTGATCGGCTCGTTTGGTTCTCATTCGAAACCCTTTCATTCGGGCGTCGCGGCAATGGATGGTATCCAAGCCGCGCAATTGGCCAAAAACAGTTTCGAGGCCGCCAAAGGGTTATATGAATTAGAAGGGGGTATTATTTCCGCCTTTGCACGCGACGAAGCCACAGACATTCCAAAAACGGCAGAGCTTGGCCAGAACTGGGAAATTCTGCGCAACGGCTTCAAATTATTTGCAAGTTGCCGCGCGACCCATCCGGCCGTGGAAACCGCATTGAAAGCACGTGAACTGGTTAATGGCGACTATTCAAATATTGCTAAGGTGCATGTCAAAGCCGGTCGCCAAGCGCTTGTGACGGCCGGAAAGACAGAGTTCAACACAGGTCTGGACTGCAAGTTTAGCGTGGCCTTTTGCGTGGCCATGGCACTGTTTGGCTATCAGCTTTTGCCAAGTGATTTCACCAATGAACTGCTTGAAAACGCCCCACTAAATGCTTTGGCACAACGCGTTCACGTTGAACCAGTTTCCAACCAAACGCCGGGCGAGGCACATATCGAAATCACGCTTAAGAATGGCGAAACCTTGAACGCATCAACGATCGTGATGCGCGGCCATCCAGATAACCCATTGGACTGGAGCGAAATTGAAGGAAAATTCAATTCCTTAGTTGTCGATAAGATCGGCACGGAAAAGGCAGCTCGGTTGTTTGAACTCGCACGCAATATCGACGCTTCGGGATCGCTTGTGCAAATCAGCAAGATTTTGCAACCCATCGCCTAACACATATTTCTAATAAGCTGGCGCACCCTGTCTGCGTGACACCAACGCCTGGCCGCCAGCGATTCAAAAGGATCCGCTTGTGGCCAGCGCTATCAATACTTTCGTAGACTTTCTACACGACACGCAATTTGCAGATCTGTCTAATCCTGTCGTGCATCACTGTAAACGCCATTTTCTGGATTGCACGGCGTCTGCCCTGGCGGCGGTGCCAGAGCCTGTCGGAAAGATCGTTGCAACTTATGTTGGCGCGCAAAACGCAGGTGGGACGGCGCGCGTGATCGGAACCGGTCAAGTGACCTCTGCCGAACATGCCGCCTTTGGCAATGGCATCTTGGCCCATGCTATATCTTTTGATGATTCCGGTCCCTCGCATCCTTCGGTGACGGTTGTCCCCGCACTTTATGCGCTGGGTGACACACAAGACCTTTCGGGCCAAGATATCATCGCCGCGCAGGCACTGGGATATGAGCTCTTTCAACGCCTTAATCGGGTCACCAACAAGGCGCGACAGATGCGAGACGCAGGGTGGCACCCAACCGGGTTTATGGGCGCGCTAACCTCGGCCGCCATCGCCAGTCGGCTCTTAAAACTAACACATGATCAAACGATTCAAGCCTTTGGCATCGTCGCATCCATGGGGGCGGGCCTGTCCTGCAACATCGGCACGATGACAATGGCATTGCATGCGGGAAACGCCTCCCGCAATGGGGTCGCTGCCGCAATGCTGGCGCAGCAAGGATTTACCTCAGATCCAAATGCAATCACCGGCGACTTCGGGCTACTAAACGCGCTGCTTGGTAAGGGCAATTACGACACATCTCCATTGGTTGATGGGCTTGGCGAAAGCTTTGCAGTGCACAAACCGGGAATCAATATCAAAACCCTGCCGAATTGCTGGGGACACCATAAGTATTACCAGGCCATGCTCGCCATGGTGACCAAAGAAGATATCCAGCCAGAAGATGTCGTGCGGATTGACTGCGATTTGCAGCCAGACAAATCGACCTGCCGTTACTTCTTGCCTCAAAACGACTATGAGGCGAAATACAGCATCGGATATGGTCTGGCGATGGCGCTGATTGATCGGGAATTGACCTTTGCGCAATACGCGCCAGATCGCATCACAAGCCCAAAAGTGCGGTCGATTTTAGACAAGATCAATCATGTGCCTGCAGGCCATGTTGACGACGAGGGCAAAACCCGCGTCACCCTCACTCTAACCTCTGGACGTGTGGTTTCTAATTTGGTGACAGAACCCAAGGGGATGGCACAAAAGAACCCCATCTCGGACAATGAGCTGTTTGACAAGTTCAAACTCTGCGCTTCCAGAACACTGTCCAACGACAGATTAGATCATGCATCATCTTTGATTATGTCTATGGAAGACATTGAAAATTTCACCTCTGTCTCAAGTGCGGTTTCAATGTAAAATCACTTCTGAGCCCAGGCTTAGCCCCAGCACAACGGAATGACATGCATTTAAATGTATGCAAGGCATCTCTAATAGATATTTCCTCTACCAAAGCAGAAGGCGTACTTTTCTGACTGTTGCGAAGCGATTTTCGGTAGCTCGCCGATTGTCAAACGCAAACGATTAGGGAGGAAATAATGAAGAAAACATTTAAAGGCCTTGGTGTCGTACTTTCTGCGGCGCTGGCGTTCGGAGCTATCTCAGCACCAAATGCCCAAGCAAGTGATGTGTCTTTTGAAGGCAAGACACTAGAGTTTTGGGTGCCGTTTGGCACGGGTGGAGGCACCGATCGGTTTGCGCGAATGTTCCAGCCATTCTTGACAAAGTATCTGCCAGGAAATCCGGACATTGCTGTTCTAAACAAACCGGGTGGCGCTTCGGTCACTGGATCAAACGAGTTTGCCGCAAAAGCCCCAGCTGATGGTACTGTTTTCATGGCTGCGTCGGTTTCGACTTTGGCGAACTACGTTTTGGGCGTGAAAGAGGTTAAGTATAACCCAAGCGAGTGGAATTCGATTATCGCGATTTCTGCAAATGCCGGGTTCTATGCCAACAAACGCGCGACGGGCGTGAAGGGCGAAGATTTTGACGCTGATCTACAAGCGCTTAAATCCCGTCCAATCGTCTTTGGTATGCAAAAACCACAGTCCGCTGATATTCGGAACTATCTGGCGCTACGCGCATTGGGATACGACATTCGCCCAATTCTGGGTCTGAAAAACAGCGAACAGATTCAGGGCATTATTCGCGGCGAAATCGACGTGAGTTCTGACACGGTTGTGGTCTATCAAAAGCACAAACCATACTTTGATGATGGTACACTTGCGCCGTTGTTCACCTATGGCGTTGGCTCTGACATGACGCCAGATCCAATGCTGCCAGGTATGCCGACTCTGCTTGATGCATACAAATCCCTGCATGGCGGCGCGATGCCGGAAGGCACGTGGTGGGATGCAACCAGCGCGATCATTCAGCTGAACGGCCGTGCGGCAAAATCGCTGAACCTGCCAGCTGGGACATCTGACGATATCATCGCGGTTTTCACAGATGCGATCGAGAAAACCATTGCTGATCCAGAGTTCCGTGAACTGGCGAAAGTCGAACTCGCAGGTGCCGTTTCAATCGGTGAAGCTGCGAACGAAGCGGTGGCGGCGTCGACTGTGATTTCCGAAGAAGCTCAGGCTTGGATCAAGCAAATGCTGAGCGACGATTTCGGTATCAACTAAACCTGTCAATTAGACAGTCTGCCGAAGGTAAGGGCCACGCGTGGCCCTTACCAAATTGTGCAGCTTTCCATGCAATCTTTAACTTAGGTCAATAGCATGTTTTTCGAAGAAATGCTGAGTGCGCTTGCGACGCTCGCTTCTCCAACTAACTTTGCCTTCCTGACCCTGGGCGTCTGCCTTGGGTTGGTTTTGGGCATCTTACCCGGGCTCGGTGGTATGTCAGGTTTGGCCCTGACTTTGCCCTTCATCTTTGGTATGCAACCAGAGCCAGCTTTGGCGATGTTGCTGGGCCTTATGGCGGTGACAACAACGTCTGACACCTTTCCTGCCATCTTAATGGGGATACCCGGGACAGCCGGATCGCAGGCCACGGTCTTAGATGGATTTGAAATGTCCAAACGCGGCGAAGGCGCGCGCGCGCTGGCCGCAGCCTTTACATCTTCAATGATGGGCGGCGTTTTTGGCGCTGTTGTCCTGACCGGGGCGATCTTTGTTGCAAAGCCGATCATCCTGGCCGTCGGCTTTGGGGAGCAGCTGATGCTGATCCTGCTTGCGTTTACAATGGTCGGAATGATGACCGGCGTAAACCCGATGCGTGGTTTGGCCTCGGTCGGCGTGGGGCTGATGTTGGGTGCTATTGGTGCAGCTCCGTCAACCGGCGTCGTGCGTTTTGGCTTTGGCACAGAATACCTGATCGAACCTTTGAAAATCATCGTGGTCGCTCTGGCACTGTTTGCGCTCCCTGAAATTATCGACCTTTTGCGCAGCAAGACCCGAATTTCAGAGGCCGAATTGAAGCCTGGACAAATGAAACAAGGCATCGGCGACGTTTTCAGCAACTGGTGGCTGTCTATGCGTTGCAGCGGTATCGGTGCACTGGTTGGTGCATTACCAGGTCTTGGCGGCACTGTTGTTGACTGGGTTGCTTATGGCCATGCGGTGCAAACCACCAAGGACCGTGAAAAATACGGTACGGGTGATGTACGTGGGGTGATCGCGCCCGAATCCGCCAATAACGCCAAAGAGGGCGGTGCCCTTATCCCGACGATCCTATTCGGTATTCCGGGCTCCGGCGGCATGGCGATCCTGCTTGGTGGGTTCTACCTGATTGGGATCACACCGGGCATCCAAATTGTTACCGAACAGCTGGATCTGGTTTACGTCATGATCTGGTCGCTTGCGCTGGCCAATATCGTCGGCACAGCCATCTGTATCGGGTTTGCCCGTCCGATCACTGGTCTGACGCGGATCAAATACACCATTATTGCGCCTTTGATGATCGCGGTCATCTATTTTGCATCGTTTCAGGCGACGCATCGCTGGGGTGATCTGCTGTTGCTGACAGCTTTGGGCACCATGGGTATCTTTATGAAACGCTTTGGCTGGTCCCGTCCTGCGGTTCTGATGGGATTCATCCTGTCTGGCCAGGTTGAGGCATCAGTCTATCGCACGATTGAGATCTATGGTTTTGACGTCTTCCTGCGTCCGTTGTCTGCGTTCCTATTTGTGCTGATCATTGTGTCGATCATTGCCTCTGTCAAAGTTCGGGCGCGCAATAAAGATTGGTCCAAGCCGCAGTTCCAGCCGGAACACAAACGGCCGCAGATCATCTTTTTGGCCGTGTTGTTCATTTTGCCGTTCGGTTTGATCATCGACACATGGAACGGGTCTTCTTTGACAAACACGTTCCCAATCTTTGCCTCCTTGGTTGGCCTGTTCTTTATGACCATCTATGGCGCGCAAATGCTGTTCTCAAAAGAAGCGGGTACCGCGTTTTTTGACACGGCTGCGATCGCCCCCGATCCCGGTGTTCCTCCCTTTGGCTTTGCCCAGTTCATTGTTTGGATGTTTGGTATTCTGGCGGGGACCGCAGTGTTTGGCTTCGTGATCGCGATTGCGGGTTTCATCTTCACCTTCATGCGGATCCGCGCGCACTTGAGTGTTCTGGTATCTCTACTGTCAGCGTTGGCTTTTGTCGGGTTCCTAACAATCTTTTCAACCTTCATGGGGCTGCATTACCCAACAGGTTTGCTTCAGCACTTCGTGGCGATGCCATGGCCACTGAACTAAATCTTTGACCCTTTGAAAATTACACCAGCGGGTTCACCCGCTGGTGTCGCGTCGACAAAGACATCGAAAGACTTGAACATGCCAAACCAAGAATCTCAGAAAATGACGTTGGCCGTGACAGGAGAAACCCTATGCACGCGTCGTCACTCTCGCTTTACGGATAAGGCCTTTATGGATCTCGTCGCGCGCATCCGTGAGGCGGATTGCGCACAGACCAACCTAGAAACACGCATTCATACCTTCAAGGGCTATCCCATGCCGGTGGATACCATGGGGTCTGCGCAATCCTATCAACAGGCCGATCCCTTCGTAGCGCAAGAGTTGAAATGGATGGGCTTTGATATGATTGCCCGCTCCAATAATCACGGCATGGACTATGGGCCAGCCATGTTGAAGGAAGAAGCCGAGCATTTGGACGCAGCGGGTTTTGTGCACGCAGGCGCTGGCATGACCATGTCAGAGGCCACCCAGCCCGCCTATTTTGAAACACCTATGGGCCGGGTCGCGCTGATTTCTGTGACCACGGATTTCCCGCCTCATTGCCCCGCCGGAGAGCAGCGCCACGATATCGGCGGCCGCCCCGGTGTGAACACCTTACATATCGATAAACGCTTTACGCTCAGTTCTGACGATTTCGCCCATATGCGGGGCATGATCGAGCAATTTGAACTGCCCAGAGCGATCCGCGAGACAAAACTGAATGCCTTTGGCGAGGTGTTTCATGCGGATGACACAACCGAAGTGACCTACACTCCGCGCCAAAGCGATCTGGACCGTAACCTGCGCCAAATTCGCGAGGCCAAACGCGCCGCTGACTATGTGATGGTGCATTTGCATCAGGCGACACGCACGAAACATCGCCCCGCCGATCACATTCAAGAGCTGAGCCACGCGTTGATTGATGGCGGCGCATCCATCATTGTCGGGGATGGCCCCCACTTGCTGCAGGGCATCGAGATCTACAAAGGCGCACCGATCTTCTACAGTCTCGGGAATTTCTTTTATCAAAGCGAAACGATCAAACTATTCCCGGCTGACTTCTATGAACGCAACGGTCTTGGGCCAGAGGCCACCCCACAAGATGCGTTAGACGAACGAGACGCCATCCGCTCGGGCAAAAAAGTGGTCGACAACACCGTCGCAGGGCGCACGGGTGACAGCTATATGCGCTGGTTCGAAACCATGCTGGCAGAGGTGGACTTTGATGGCGACCGCCTGTCTGAAATCCGTCTGACACCGCTATGGACCCACCACGACAAGCGATCGCAGCGCGGCCTACCACGGGTTGCTGACGCTGAAAAAGGCACTGAAATCCTAGAGAACATGCGCCGCTATTCCCAAGAATTTGGAACCGAGATTTCTATCTCGGACGGCCGGGGAGTCATCTCCGTTCCGACCTAATTTCCGGCGCGCGCTCATCTTAATTCAAAGAACGCATTCGATAAGGAGCGTACCATGACGCAGACCTCGATCCCCTATGTCTTTATGCGGGGCGGCACATCCCGTGGCCCCTATTTCAACGCAAAGGACCTGCCTGCAGACCGCGAAACATTGGCCAATGTGTTGGTCTCTGTATTAGGGTCTGGGCAACCCAATAATATTGACGGAATGGGCGGAGGAACCGCAGTCACCACAAAGGTGGCTATCCTTTCCAAATCCAACGATGACTGGGCAGATATCGACTATTTCTTTGCGCAGGTCAGCGTGGATGATCAATTGGTTGATTTCAAACCTAGCTGTGGAAACATGTTATCTGGCGTCGGCCCGGCCGCCATTGAAATGGGGCTTTATCAACCGACCAGTGACACCAGCGATATTCGGATTCGTGCCGTGAACACGGGCGCGAGGATCGTCGCATCCCTGATAACGCCAAATGCGCAAGTGACTTATGAAGGCGATGCGACAATCGCAGGGGTGAATGGGACTGCGGCTCCGATCCAACTTAAATTTATGGAGATTGTGGGCGCCGCAACCGGCGAATTCCTACCGACTGGGAAACTCGTTGATGTCATTGATGGCATCGAGGTGACCTGCATGGACGTTGCCATGCCTATGGCGATCGCGCGTGCAGAAGATTTTGGACTATCCGGTTATGAAAGCGCGACAGAGCTGGATGCAAATAAAACTTTTTTTGCAAAAATGGAACAGGTTCGCTGCGAGGCAGGTCGCCTGATGGGAATGGGCGATGTAAGCAAGTCGGTGACACCTAAATTTGGCTTGGTCTCTGCCCCGCGACGCGGAGGGTCTCTGAATACCCGATATTTCATGCCCTGGAATACGCACCCAAGCATGGCAGTGACAGGCGCGCAGTGTTTGGCGACCTGCTTGCTGACACCGGGAACAGTCGCAAATAACTTGCTTGAGAAACCGATGGCAAGCCCGGCAATTGTGACATTAGAGCATCCATCGGGACAGATGGATGTCGCCGTCGAATTCGAGCAGGGTGAACAGTTCAAGCTGATTTCCGGCGGCACCCTTAGAACAGCGCGAAAGATCGCGGACGGCCAGGTCTATGTGCCTTCAGATATTTGGAATGGCGGGTCACGATAACAGCATATGACTTGCAAGCGTGCCGCTCAGGCGGCCGCTTTCGACCATGGATTTGATTTCTTGCTGGATAACTTTACGCACAGCGATCACAGCCGGGACCGAGTTCTGATCGGGCATCCAACAGAGTGAATGCATCCGTGAAAAGGATGGCTTGTGAATCAAATGAGTCTGAATTTCACGCGTGCGCGACATCGCCAGCCAAAAACACTTGGGCATGATGCTGCAAGCCAAGCCATTTTCCACCAGATCCCCAATTACCTGAATGCTGCCACTCTCGAACTTTGGGTCAACTGTGATACCAGCATTTCTGGCGGCTTCGTCGACACGGCGACGCAGGTCATGCCCATGAAATGGCAAGACCAATGGATATTCTATCGCTTCTTGCAAGGTGATCGTACGCCCGATGTTGTTTTGGCCCTTTTTCTGAACAAAAACAAAAGGCTCTTCAAACAAGGGAATGCTCGCGGCAATTGGCAGGTCAGCGGCGGCATTGGGAATAATGCCCAATTCTGCGGTACGGTCATGCATGGCTTTCACAGCCTGGTCTGAAAAACCGTCTATAATGCGCAATTGGACTTTTGGATAAAGCTGTTCCACCATAGGGTAAAGCTGCAGGGCCAGCGCCGAAGCTAGGGATGAAATAACAACAACCGTAACCTTACCACTCACCAATTCCTTTTCGTCTTCAATGCGTGATGTAAGGCTTTCCAAGCGGTGCACGATTTCAGCAGCTTCTTGCCTCAGTTTTTCGCCGGACAAGGTCAGATCAACCCCCCGAGAATGTCGAACAAAGAGTGTCGCCTTTAGCTCTCGCTCAATTTGGGCCATCCGTTTGCTGAGCGCGGGTTGCGCAATATTCAATTCTTCCGCTGCACCCGAAATCGAACGACGACGACACACGGTAAGAAATTGTTTGAGAAGGAGTGGTGTCATCGCAGATCTACCCTAAAAGCTATACCTATCCATAAAACAATACATTCAAGGGTCAAAGTGAATCCGGCTGGCGTCTCGATCAATTTGGTGCGAAATCGCCAAGAACCTCACGTCGCTTTCTGATTTTTATTGCTTTTCAATATCCTGCGGAACCTTTCCAAAATATCTGCGCGCTATTTCTGCCAAGCATTGTATGCCACGATTACCCTGATCGTTTTTCACAGGAGTGGGTCTCTCACGGATCGTTTCCCCTGCCCAGCCTGCAGCGCACGATAG
>JBOEGL010000032.1:0-1927 GCA_050633405.1 Cognatishimia sp.
GCCATGCCGACTTGGGTTTGGTTTGGCAGCATGTCGTCGGGGCGTGACTGCAGATAGTCGTACAGTTGCGCCTGCAATTCGGCATAGTCAGGGTTGTTAAAGACGTTGGTCAGCTCATGAGGATCTTTTTCAAGATCATAGAGTTCGCCAGCGCCAGAGTGGAAATCCATCGTCATTTTTGCCGATTTGCTGCGCACGGTTCTCAGGCTGAGACCAACGCCCACGCGCCCGGGCAGCAGCTCCCATTCGCTTAGGGCGAAATCGCGGGTGCCGTCGCCAGAAATCACGTCACGAATGGATGTACCGTGTGTTTCCATCAGGCTGTCGGCCCCGGCCCAATCCATAAAGGTTGCGCCCATATCAAGGGTGGACACCGGTTCATGGCTGACCTTGCCGACCGGCACGTCCGGTCCTTTGACGATGGCGCGCACGTTCAGCAGGCCCTCAAATGGCATCGGCCCTTTCAGAACCAGACCGTGGTCGCCCAGCCAATCGCCGTGATCAGAGGTGTAGACAATATAGGTGTTATCGGCGAGGCCCTGTGCTTCGAGTTCTGCCAAGATCCGCCCGACAGAATGGTCGATCAGCGACAGCTGACCATAGGTATTGGCAATGATCTCGCGCAGATGCTCGTCAGACACTTCCGCCATGCGAGAGTATTTTTCGCGCATGGATTTATGCTCGCCCGGAATTTCCGTTTCCAGTGCCGCCTTGTGCCACCATGGGCGGCCTTCGTAATTGCGGCGGCGATGTTCGGGCAGGTCAATGTCTTCGGGGCGGTGCATGCTGGCCCAGGGTTCGGGGCAGTCAAACGGGTGATGCGGGTCTGGGAAGGAGACCCAAAGGCAAAAGGGCTCTTCGCGATCTTGTTTCAAAAAGTCGACCGCGCGATCCGCAATCCAGGTCGAGTTATGATAGGCGACGGGCAATTTTGAGGACCAAACCTGCGGCGCATCCTTGTGGTCGCGATGGCTTTCCCATTGCAATTTATTCTTCCACTCGCCGCGACCATCGCCATAGTACCATTCTTCATAGGCCAGACCGCGCGGGGGTTTTTCGGGCAACCACCAATTGTGGCCAATCTGAACAAGCTCTGCATGATCAAAGCCCATATAGGGGCCGCGCCAGCCTTCCGGCGCATTTGCAGATCCTGGGATGCTCTCGTATTGTCCGGTGTCTTCAAAGACATGGTAGGTGGCAAAATGGGCTTTGCCGATCTTTGCGGTGGTGTAGCCAGAGGCAGAAATCGACCCGGCAAATCCCTTTTCCCCAATCTCGGGGTTCAGATCCATACCGTTGTCATGCACCCCATGGGTCCGCGGCAAAAGACCTGTCAAAATCGAAGCACGAGCCGGTTGGCAGACCACGCATGGGGTGATCACATTTTCCAGGCTGGTGCCTTCACTTGCTAAGAGATCAAGGTGAGGGGTGTAAACCTGCCCATTGCGAAATCCATAGTTATCACCTCTTTGCTGATCAGAGGTGATAAACAGAATATTCGGGCGTTTAGACTTTTCTGACATGCGTAGGCTCCGCAAACTGGTTTTATGTTGGGATCACCGAACAAACGGGATCGGATCCAGCTGGTCCACTTGTTACCGTCAGGAGGCTGCGCCATTTGCCCTGTGGGGCATGCACCTGCTGTGCCCGACGTCACATTCAAAATGCGCATTTCGGTGGCGACGCCTTAAACAATATCCAAGACCATTGGCTCAGAACAAACAGTACCTATATTTTTGCAGGCCGCGAAATTTTAAAATTTCATATCAGACATACATATTTAGGGATGCCCAAGATCGCCGCGCCACAGGCCACGATGCACCTGATCCAGCACCACCTCGCGCACGATCCGTGAAACCGCTTCAATCGCGCTCGTCTCTGGACGCCCCAACGGCTTGGCCAAAGCTATCGTGCGCTGCAGGCTGGG
>JBOEGL010000033.1:0-557 GCA_050633405.1 Cognatishimia sp.
AAGCCTTGAACAAAAAGCCTTTAGAAATCGGAGATTGTGTTTGCTTCAATTGTCTCGAGAAAAGGGGCTGGAGTAGATGCCGTTTGCTAGGTCCGATCACACAGTCCCGCGTCCTCGGGATGGCCTGACCAGCGGTGGACGTCTATTGGGCAGCGATCGATGAGAGGACGGTGGTCCGGCATCGCTGCCATAATCGGCGGTGCTGTCGTCCGGAGCATCTGGTGGAAGGGTCGGCGGCGGATAACAAGCGCGACGACTGGGAGTACTGGGCTAACGGTGTTGACTTTGACTTGCTCTAGCCTGTGGCAACGGCCATTCCCGACCTGAGAACAACCTCCCGCTCCACCCTAGACACCCTCGACCGGGCAAACGGGTGGGACGGGTGTCGGCTGGTACGCATCGGACGTGCTAAAGGTCTCAGCTGGCCACCCCCCTGCGGTTCACTGAAGGCCCGACCAACTGGGGCATCACTTGGGGGCGATTGGGGGCAAAGCGAGCGGTCTCTGGCGATCCGGGTCTTGTTTTGCTGACGAAGGAAAAATGGCTGGGGTGGTAGG
>JBOEGL010000034.1:0-505 GCA_050633405.1 Cognatishimia sp.
AGATGTGTATAAGAGACAGACCGGGCGGTGATCGATGAAAGGACGGTGGTGCGCCATCGCTGCCATAATCGGCGGTGCTGTCGTCCGGAGCATCTGGTGGAAGGGTCGGCGGCGGATAACAAGCGCGACGACTGGGATTACTGGGCTAACGGGGTAGACTTCGACTTGCTCTAGCCTGTGGCAACGGCCATTCCCGACCTGAGAACAACCTCCCGCTCCACCCTAGACACCCTCGACTGGGCAAACGGGTGGGACGGGTGTCGGCTGGTACGCATCGGACGTGCTAAAGGTCTCAGCTGGCCACCCCCCTGCGGTTCACTGAAGGCCTGACCAACTGGGGCATCACCTGGGGGCGATTGGGGGCAAAGCGAGCGGTCTCTGGCGATCCGGGTCTTGTTTTGCTGATCTAGGAAAAATGGCTGGGGTGGTAGGAATCCTTGCGCCCCGATGAAGTCCATGGCCTTTCCCGAGCCGACCGCCAAACTGGGGCAGTGGCTGGGGCCTT
>JBOEGL010000035.1:0-900 GCA_050633405.1 Cognatishimia sp.
CCCCTACCCTTGATACCCGAATAGCTGGACTTCCTTCGGCTTGATTACAGAGTTCAAATTATCAAATGCGTCCCGATCAACGAACTGGTGCGCTTCAAGCAATGGCTGGAAGTCGGAGGGCAACCAGTCGGAATTCCAGATCTGAAGCTCTCGGTCATGCAAAGCCAAGCAAAGTGGCTCGTTAAAATCATCACTCAATCCCATTGGAGCAACAAACCTATTAAGCCAAATATGCAGGTGGCCCGAGTACGGCACCCTTTCGAATTTCTTCAGGATACGACCAAGCAACTCCTCGCTCTCGGCAACTGAAGTCAGGGAAAGAAGCTTGCTCAAGATTGCTGCATAAAGTGGATAGATCCGAGGGTTTTCAAGGGCAACGTCTGTGAGCGCTGCCACGATCGAGTGAATGGACTCGTCGGTTTCCTTTAGCTTGTGTATGCGCTTTTGGAATTTGGATAGCGCAACAGCGATACTGCCGGAATTTGGGTAGGCCTTGGCAAGCTCATGGATAAGCAACATGTGCTTCACTAGGCTCTTCTTTTTCTTTTCCTTACCAATCCAGAACAATTTGTCTTCCTTGACCGAAGATTGGATGATCTCGCTGGAAGCCGAGGTCTTATCAACACTTAACTTCATGCCAAGGTCTCGCAGAACATCCGTGAGCAACCGGGCGATGGTCTCGGCATCGGACGAGCTGTTGGTGAATATCCGGTAATCGTCGCGGTATCGCAGAATTTTAAAGTCAGAAACCCCTACCTGAGAAATCGCCTTGGATAGCTGTGTGTCGGCGTAGCCCAAGATAATTTCCGCGATAAGGTTCATGGAGTTTGAACCCTGCGGAATCCCATTGGTCTGATTGTGCATGCAGCTTCTGATTAGGAAATCCAATTGATTGCCCAA
>JBOEGL010000036.1:0-1542 GCA_050633405.1 Cognatishimia sp.
GGGCCTATTCTGTTGAAAAACTTCTGTTGATTTTGGCTCGCCTGGCTGATTCAATTTCCTCATTGTGATGGGAGATTGTTGAGATGTTAGGACCCAGGCAAGAAGCGCAACGCGCCCTGTTTTATGACTTCTCTATCGAGGATCATGTTCCTGCAGATCATGTCTTGCGGACAATCGACGGTATCATCGATTTATCTGGAGTGCGTGCGCATTTGGCCCGGTTCTATAGCGCAACCGGTCGCCCCTCTGTTGATCCTGAATTGATGATGCGGATGCTGCTTGTTGGCTATATTATGGGGATCCGTTCGGAGCGGCGGCTTTGCGAAGAGGTGCATCTCAATTTGGCCTATCGCTGGTTTTGCAAGCTGGACCTGAATGATGCCATTCCAGATCACTCGACCTTTTCCAAAAACAGACATGTTCGGTTCCGCGACAGCGGTTTACTGCGGCACGTGTTTGAAAGCGTTGTGGCGCAGTGCATTGAAGCTGGCCTTGCAAGTGGCCAGAGGTACGCGGCGGATGCGAGTATCATTGCAGCGGATGCCAACCGCCAGCAATCCACGCCGAAGGCTGATTGGAACCCCGAAGCGATAAACCTGGATGAAGCCCCACGTGCAGTTCGGGAATATCTGGATACTTTGGATGATGCCGCATTTGGGGCGGCAAGCCCTGTGGTTCCCAAGTTTATCTCGCATTCAGATCCTGCTTCACAATGGACTGGCGCACGAGGTGGCCCTGCTTATTTTGCCTATTCCACGAACTATTTGATTGATACGGACAACGCTGTCATCCTTGATGTGGAGCCAACACGGTCCATCCGCCAGGCAGAAGTTGATGCCGTCAAAACCATGATTGACCGCGTGCATGAAGTACATGACTTAACGCCCGAACGTCTGATCGCAGATACGGCTTACGGTTCTGGCCCCATGCTGGATTGGTTGGTTCAAAAGCGCGGGATCGCGCCACATATTCCAGTGATCGACAAGTCTGGTCGAAAGGATGGGACGTTTGAGCGGGCTGACTTTACATATGACGCTGAGAACGATTTTTATATTTGCCCCGGCGGCAAAGAGCTGAAGCAATATAGACGCGCATTCACCAAACCAAGGTCTGGCCCCAATAAAGATGCCACCATCCGCTACCGCGCCCGGAAATCTGATTGCGGGGTATGCCCGCTTAAACAGCGCTGCACACCCAAAGAGCCACAACGAAAAGTTACGCGTTCAATCTATGAACCCTCCCGTGATGTTGCCCGAGCCTTGTCGCAAACACAGCAATATGCCATCTCCCGAAAGCTACGCAAAAAGGTCGAAATGTCGTTCGCCCATCTGAAACGCATTCACGGATTGGGGCGGCTTCGATTGCGTGGACCATGTGGCGCTCATGACGAATTTATACTCGCCGCTACCGCCCAGAACCTCAAAAAGTTGGCTAAACTAGCTCCAAACCCAATTCTGGTCAGCACCGCTCAGTAAAATAAAGGTGGAAACCATTCTTCCTGTGATGCAGGGCCTGGAAAACCACTGTCTCTTATACACATCT
>JBOEGL010000037.1:0-1303 GCA_050633405.1 Cognatishimia sp.
TCGATCACCGCCCGGTTAACCACACAATAGACGAACCGCGCCGCCGACACCTGCCGCCCCCGGAAGCGTATCTTTGACCGGTCGACCGTGGCCGTCACCCAGCACCCGTTTTTATCCTCGGTTGTCTGCGCTAGGAGAGAGGTGACCCTCGAAAGGGCCTCCTCGTGGTGGTTCGCAATGGTCGACCTTAGCGCGAGTTCACTATCGTCCTCGAAGACAAAGTGTTTGTCGCTCATGAGATCACCTCGATCTCTGCCGTTGGATCAGCAGTTCGAGATAGTCACTCACGCTAACGGCCTCAACGTCAGGACCATGGATCTTCCCACGTTCTATCCAGTGGCCCGGCTTTAGCCAGATAGCGCGACTGAAGTCCTTGCCTCCCCACTTCACCTTGAATTTCTCCCACTCAAGTTCGTCCATGAGATGCTTGGTTTGGTTCATGTTGGCATCGAGGTTCTTTCGGACGAAGTCGACAACGTTGGCCTCGGGCAGCACCACTAGCCCGCGTTCATTGAGCAACTCTTGCCGCTGATCGACTATAGTCTGCCTGCTTGCCTGCTGCAGTCGGCGCATGATCGGGGTTTGATGGTCAGCGATATTTAGGCTCTTCGCGTTAAAACCTTCAGGCAACTGTCGCTGCATTAGGGCATTATAGAGACTTCCAACACTAGCTGGATCATCCAGGAACTGGTGCACTCGCCCAACCAACTCAGAGAATTCATTGGCTAGGGGTCCACCGGAACGGCCATCATGGTCCACATCCACGACCAAATATCGCCGCTCTCCCTCGTCCATCCAGGTAGGGGCGTAATTGGAGGTAAAAACAAAACAACAGCACTGCTTGGCTCTTTCAGCTTCAACTCCCTTGCGCTCAATCAGAACATGGCTGTCGGTGATAAACGTCTTGATGGCGTTACCTTGCGCTGAACCCGGTTTGATTTGAGTTTCCTCGCAGATCACGAGCTTGCTGGTGAGCACGGTAGCATTGAATTGTTGGGTTAGCTTACTGACGTTGTTTTGGGTTACCGAGTTTCCAACACCGAATAGCTCGGTCAGCACACGGCAGGTCGTACTTTTGCCGGTGCCTTTCCCTCGTGAATAGAAGAAGGGCGACCATGCTGGTTTATCGCCTTCATTTTGAAGACACCAAGAAATCCAGTTAATGACCTGCTCTCGATCTTGCGCGATCCTAAAGAAGACGTTGAAGAACTCTCCGACGACACCGAAGTCCGCCGAGTTAACCTTCAGCTTTCGAAAGTCTGGCTCGCTCCAGGTATTGTTTGGTTAACCGGGCGGTGATCGA
>JBOEGL010000038.1:0-1457 GCA_050633405.1 Cognatishimia sp.
CAAAGACCATTTGGTTCAAGATTGATGGGGTGGATGCTCCCTCCCACAACGGCATCGCAATGTGCCAGACTGGCTTTGTTGGAAGTCAGTGAGAATGAAAGGAAGCATCCATGACCGACGTTAGCATTTTAGCCATCGACCTTGCAAAGCACAGTTTTCAGGTTTGTGCGACGACCGCCGAGGGCGTCATCGTGTTCAATCGTAAGTATACGCGCGGCAAGCTGAGCGAGCTTTTGGCCAATCATCCTCAATGTCTGGTAGCGATGGAGGCATGTGCCACCAGCCACTATTGGGGCCGCGAGGCGCAGGGCCACGGGCATGACGTCAGGTTGATCCCTCCGATCTACGTGAAGCCATTTGTCAAACGCAGCAAGAATGACGCCAATGACGCGGCGGCGATTGCAGTGGCTGTGCGGCAGCCAGACATGCGGTTCGTTGCGGTCAAGAGCCCGGATCAACAAGCGCAGGCCATGCTGTTTCGAACCCATCAAACTTTCACACGCCAGCGGTCACAATTGCTGATCACCCTGCGCGGTCATTTGGCCGAACACGGGATCATCGTTGCAAAGGGCAATGCGGCCCTAATCGCCTACGAAAAGGTTCTTGAGGCAGAGCCTGACCTTGTTCCCGATCTGGTGTTGGAAGCAGCGCGGCTTTATTTCCATCAAATTGCCCAACTCAACAATTCCATCGCCGCCTTCGAGCGGCAGATGAAAGACACAGCGAAGCGCAATGATACGGCGCGCAGGCTTCAGACCATGCCGGGCATCGGGCCAATCAACGCCGCCGCATTCTTGGCGTTTGCGCCGCCAATGGAGAGCTTCAAACGGGGTCGTGATTTTGCTGCCTGGCTCGGCTTAGTTCCGCGACAGCATTCGACCGGAGGCAAGACCAGATTGGGCCGTGTCAGTAAGATGGGACAGTCCGATATGCGAAGGCTCCTGATCACAGGTGCAACCGTCTGCCTCAGGTGGGCTGTTGCAAAAGGCATCGACCCTCAAAGCTGGTTGGGTCGGCTGTTGGCCCGCAAACCCGCCAAGATGGTGGCGGTCGCGATGGCAAACAAAATGGCGCGCGCCCTTTGGGCCATGATGACGAAAGGGCAGGATTACTCGGGCAGTCTGGTGCAATACGCCAAGATGTAACCGAGAACAAAGATCCGTTTCGGCCTGCATAACAGCAACAGACTGAACCGGTGAAGTGAGGAGACCAACAGACGATTATGGGCGCAATGATCACGTTCAGCTTTGGGAAAACCATATAGAGGTCAAGGACATAAAAGTCCGAAAGATCGATTTGGACCCCGAGCTCACGAACACCATAACGGCCGGTGGCAGACCTAAGCCACATGCACAGGCCTGACACACGACCGGTACCGATCACGCAAGCCAGAACCGTCTGAAAATCACCTTGCGAAACCGGGAGCATCCACACACGACCTCTACGATTGGGACCTT